>DASTHI010000015.1:0-105661 GCA_035718275.1 Pseudolabrys sp.
CAGGTAACCGTGTCGTTGTTTGCGGGCGTTGCCGGCGTGCACGCGGCGTGGGCGCGTTCGATCGCTGCGAATGACACGCCCAGAAGCGCAAGCGCCGCCGTACGGGACAAAATTCGCCGCGTTTTAACTGGACTTGTCTTGATTGAATGCCGAGGCCGCTTCATTCCCCCAACTCCGTTCTTGCAGCTGATGCCGCTCTCGCGGTCCGGCAAACGCGCGGGGCTCTGGGTGCGACCCGCAGAGCGCTGCGCCGACTCCGGATTTTCGCGCTTCAATGGTTAGAGAGAGGGGCGCAGAAAGACTTGGGCGCACGCGACAGTAAATTGGACAGAAACGAAAAGACGGCGTTTGCGCTAAGGGAGATGCAAAAAGGTGACATGCTCTTGCGTGTCATCGCCGGACTCGATCGACGATCCACGTCTTGCCGAGTTGCAGCACTGTAAAGAAAGATGTGGATACTGGCGACATAGGTGAGAAAAGCGACGCCGTTCTTTGAGCGGCTATGCGCGAGCATGACGTGGAGAGGCAGTGCACGTACACATGCTATTGAATGAGGGCCTCTCATTTGTCATGCGCGGACTGTTCCGCGCATCCCGCTTATCAGCGCACAGTACCTTCCTAAGCGAGATGGCCGGAACAAGTCTGAACAAGTTCGGCCATGACCTGGGAAGCGCGGCGCAGACTCTGTCCGCCACAAGCCCGGCCTTGCCCAAGGATGTCGCCATCACGCACCGCCCTGCTCACCCTGCTCCTGCCGGGCGATGATCTCTTCGATCACCGCCCTGAGCTTGGCCAGCATTGCCGGCCGCCAGCGATCTCTTTCTTCTTCCTCTTCTTCCGATACCGGCGGGCGATTGGTGCAGGTGCCCTTCGGCGCCATGCACCCACGCAGCCGCCGGCACAGCCGCTCCGGGCAGCCGTGCCATTGGTTGAGGAACATCGGGATCATGCGCACGAGCCGGCGGCGGAATTCATCCTCATCATCCGGAATGTCGTCGCAGTCGAGGCCCGCTGCCTTCAGGCGCCGCTGATAGTCCGCCTTGTCGCGGGGTCCGGCGGCATGCGGCTGCGGTTGCGATGGCAGGCTGTCGGTCATGAGATTTCCTTTGTGCGTGATGGGGTGATTTGCGTATGCGTGACCGTTTCCGCGCGCGGGATCCGCGCCGGATCTTACGAGGCCCCTCGCCACGCAAATTGCGAGGGGGATGGAGCACCGCGAGGCGCACCAACATAATCTCCGCGCTTTTGGGCGCGGCGTGCGTCCGGTTGAGACGCACGCGCCCCGCGGCGCTCCACCTGCGGCTTTTCTGTCCCCGGCGCCGTGCTTCCCTGGCGCGAACCCGCGGGCGCACCCGCGTGACAAGGCGGCTTCCGCCACCCGTGTTCGCCACCAACGTCCAGCCATTGAAGGCGGCCGGTCATAGTGCCGGCGGACGACTGGCCGAGGCCTCCCGGCTCTGCGGTTACGAGCCGCAGCGGCGGGCGCCGCGCCCTGCTCCGCCTTCAGGATCGTCTCTAGAAGGACGCCCCTCGATCGAGCAGGACGCGGTGTGAATATTATCCTATAGGAATGTTGTCAAGAGAGGCAGGACGCCCTTTCTTGCGGCATGACCGCTTTCTCGGGGCCATGTCGGGCTACGAAGAAATTAGCCCTTGCCTTTGGTGGCTTGAAGTCCGCGGAGAATAATGCGCGAGTAATCCCACGCGGCGCTAACCCAGGCCCAAAGCGCGCAGGGTCAATTAGATTAAGTGCTTGAGTTTATGGAGCGGGCGAAGGGATTCGAACCCTCGACCCCGACCTTGGCAAGGTCGTGCTCTACCCCTGAGCTACACCCGCATCCATGAGAAATCCGGCCGAACGCGTTCGGCTGCCAAGGCCGCTCCTATAGCCAAAATGGTCCTCCCAATGCAACCGCGGCTTCAGAGCAAGGTTCAATAACGCCCCTGATGCCGGTATGGCCGGGAGGGGCCGTACGGTTCGGCCCATCGCGTGCCCCAGCGCGGATTGAGATTGCAGAAGCCGCGATTGCCCGCGATGACGTGCGGACGGCATGCCGAAAGAGACGGATATTGACAGTCTTCGTATACGACACCGCTGCCGAGCGACTGAATTGCGCACCATGGACCCTCGAAGGCCCGCGCGGGATGCCCAGCAAACGAGAATCCGGCGATCATGACTGCGGCTAGCGCCATTGTACGAATTGAAGGCATTTGCTTTCCCTATTGGCTTGTCAGCACCAACACCTGCCGGCAATAAAAATTACCCGAATGCCAAGCACACCGGACCAACTCTTCGCCGCGCTCGATGCACTCGGCATCAGGTACTCAACGGTCAAGCACCCTCCGTTGTTCACCGTCGAGCAGTCGCAAAATCTGCGCGGGCAGATCCCGGGAGGGCACACCAAAAACCTGTTTCTGCGCGACAAGAAATACGCGCTTTACCTCGTCGTCGCCCTCGAGGACGCGGATATCGATCTCAAGGGTCTGCACCGGAGGCTCGGCGCAAGCGGACGGTTCTCCTTCGGCTCCGCCGACCTGCTGCGCGAGGTCCTGGGCGTCGATCCCGGCGCGGTGACGCCGTTCGGGGCGATCAACGACACGCTTGGACGGGTCACGGTTTTGCTCGATTCCGCGATGATGGAGCACGCAACGCTGAACTATCATCCGTTGGTCAACACCATGACCACGTCCATTGGGCGTGAGGATTTGGTCAAATTTCTCGAATGGACCGGCCATGTTCCGCGCATCGAGCGGGTGTCGGGGCGTGCCTCGACCGACCCCGGCTGATTGCGCTAGCTTCACGGATGACCCATCTAGGAGGCTGAGCGTGAGGTTCAGGCCGGTTGTGGCCGAATAGTGCGAGGATACATGCTGCAGAATGTCGGGGCGGCCACGGCTGCCGAGGTCGTCAAGGACACCACGACCCAGGGTTTCATGAAGGACGTGATCGAGGAATCCAGGCGCCAGCCGGTCCTCGTCGATTTCTGGGCGCCCTGGTGCGGGCCCTGCAAGCAACTCACGCCGGTGCTCGAAAAGGCCGTCAAATCGGCAAAGGGCAAGGTCAAGCTCGCCAAGATGAATATCGACGAGCATCCGGCAATCGCCGGGCAGATGGGTATTCAGTCGATCCCCGCCGTCATCGCGTTCTCAAATGGCCAACCAGTCGACGGCTTCATGGGTGCGCTGCCCGAGAGCCAGGTGCTGGCGTTCCTCGAACGCATCACCAAGGGCGCCGTTGGCGCCGAGGAGAAGGACCTTCTCAAGGCTGCCGATGCGGCGCTGGTCGAAGGCAATGCTTCGGGTGCTGCAGAAATGTACGCGCAGCTTCTGGCGCAGGACAGCTCGAACATTCATGCGCTTGCAGGGCTTGCCCGCTGTTATGTGGAGACCGGCGCCCTCGAACAGGCAAGACAGACATTGGCGCTTGTTCCCGAAGCCAAGCGAAATGACACCGCCGTGGCGGCGGCGCGAGCCGCTCTCGAAATCGCCGAGCAGGCCAAATCGGTCGGCCCGCTGGGAGATCTCGAAGCCAAGGTCTCGGCCAATCCGCTCGATCATCAGGCGCGGTTCGATCTTGCCGCTGCGCTCAACGCCAAAGGAAAGCGCGAGGATGCGGTCCGGCATCTGATAGAAATCGTCAAACGAGATCGCAAATGGAATGACGACGGGGCGCGCAAGCAGCTCGTCCAGTTTTTCGAGGCGTGGGGTCCGACCGATCCCGCGACAGTGGAAGGCCGCAAACGATTGTCATCGATTCTGTTTTCATGACTGCTGAAGTCTGCTGAACCAGCTCCAATGCCGCCCTGATAGGCGGCCGGAGCGTCGAGAATGGGCGCGACCCGATGTCTCGAAACCGCTTCATCGCATGGCTCCGCGGCGCGAGGACCGGTCGATGCCGATGAACGCGCAGTATCGCGGCCCGATCGAGATGCCGGAGGTGATTCCGGTTTTTCCGCTGCCGGGAGCCCTGCTTCTGCCGCGCGGGCAGATGCCGCTCAATATTTTCGAGCCGCGTTATCTCGCAATGGTCGATGACGCATTGCGCGATGGACATCGGCTCATCGGCATGATTCAGCCCGATCCGGCGCATACGGGACCAGCGGACAGGCCGTCGCTCTACAGGATCGGCTGCGCGGGACGCATCACGCAGCTCGCCGAAAGCGGAGACGGCCGCTATCTCATCGAGCTCACGGGGGTTGCGCGCTTCCGCATCGAGGAGGAACTCAAGGTCGCAACGCCTTACCGGCAATGCCGCGTCACCTATGCGCCCTTTGCCGACGATTTCACCGCCCGCAAGGGTGAAAACGCAGTCGACCGCGCCGCACTCCTTGCGACGCTGGCGGAGTTTCTCAAGGCAAACGATCTCAATGCCGATTGGGAGGATATCGAGCGCGCTCCGAACGAAGCGCTGGTGAACGCGCTATCGATGATGTCACCGTACGGCACTCCGGAAAAACAGGCCCTGCTGGAAGCGCCCGATCTGAAGACACGCGCCGAAATCCTGATCGCGATCACCGAAATCGAACTGGCCAAGAAGAACACCGAAGGCGAGCCGCAGCTGCAGTAACTCACTCCTCCCGGCGATTACCTCCTGCCTTGCAGCCAAGGCCTGCGCTGACAAGGCGCGAGGTATCGGGCTATGATACAAAAAACCGGAGCCAACATGTCGACCGTTCCGAATACAGAGCGACCCGCCAACAGCGTGGACCCGAAGCTCCTCGAGATCCTGGTTTGTCCGATCACCAAGGGTCCGCTCGAATACGATGCCGAAAAACAGGAGCTGATCTCGCGCAAGGCCAAGCTCGCCTACCCGATCCGCGACGGCATACCGATCATGCTGCCGGAAGAAGCGCGCCGGCTCGAATGATCATCCCCTAGTAGCGGCACGTGACCGCCGGGTTCTTCCCGGTCATCATGTTTTGAGAGGTCTACAGCCGCGCTTTTTTGCAATTCACGACGACAGCAGAAACGTTGAAATTCGGGAGAGCAGGCGATGATCAAGATCTGGGGCCGCAACACCTCGTCGAACGTGCAAAAGGCGATGTGGGCGGTCGGTGAACTCAAGCTCGAGCATCAGCGCATCGATATCGGCGGCGCGTTCGGAAAGAACAAGGACGCAGCATATCTCGCGATGAACCCGAACGGACTTGTGCCCACCCTGGAAGAGGAAGACGGTTTCCTGCTGTGGGAATCGAATTCGATCGTCCGATATCTCGCCGGCAAGCACGACAGAACCGGCATTCTCGAGCCCAAGGATCCCAAACAGCGCGCGCTGGCCAACCAATGGATGGATTGGCAATTGTCCGTGGTCGGCCCGGCGATCTTTCATGCCTTTTGGGGCTTGATTCGCACGCCGCCCGAGAAGCGCGACATGGCCGCGATCAAGGCATCACAGGACAAGACCACGGATGCGATGAAGATCCTCGACGCACAACTGGGCAAGACGGAGTATGTGGCGGGCCCGGCATTCTCGTACGGCGACATTCCGGTTGGGATCATGTGCTACCGGTTCATTCAGCTTGTGCCGCAGCGGCCCGCGATGGCCAATCTCGACCGCTGGTACGCGCTGATCTCGAAACGCAAGGCTTTTCAGGATCACGTCGGGAGCATTCCCCTGTCCTGAAGCAATAGCTGGGAGGCAAGGTGAGTGCCTCGTGCGGCGAGTCAACGCGACGCAGCCGTACCTACAGCGCCTCGCCGCGCAGCAGCTTCGGGACGTCGCCGGTAAATCCAGCCGCTTCGCGGATGAACATGCGCTTGAGCAGCGGCATCCGCTCGACCAGGCCGAGACCAACGTCACGCGCCAATCGAAGCACGTCCGACTGGTTCGAGAAAAGGCGGTTGAGCCCGTCGGTCGCGACGCCCATGGTCATGGTGTCGAAGCGGCGCCACCGTTGATAGCGCTCCAGTACGTCCGGCGCGCCGATGTCGAGGCCAAGGCGCGCCGCGTCGGCGATCACTTCCGCAAGCGCCGCGACGTCGCGCAAACCCATGTTGAGGCCCTGCCCCGCAATCGGGTGAATGATGTGGGCGGCATCGCCGATCAGCGCCAGGCGCTCACCGATGAATTGCCGCGCCGTGAACAGTCCGAGCGGGAACGCCCGGCGCGGCGCAACCACCTCGATATCGCCAAGCTTGAGCCCGAAGCGTTTTTCCAGCTCGTCATGGAATTCCGCGTCGGGAAGGGCCATGATCCTTTGTGCTTCATCGGTGTGTTCGGTCCACACGATCGAGCAACGCCTGCCGGGCAGTGGCAGAATGGCGAAAGGGCCGGCCGGGAGAAAATGCTCCTCCGCGCGGCCGTGATGGTCGCGCTCATGGGCCACCGTTGTGACGATCGCCGATTGCCCATAATCCCATCCATATGTCGGAATGCCGGCCTGCTCGCGGATCGCCGAACGCGCGCCGTCGGCGCCGACCAACAGCCGCGTCGCAATGCTATCGCCGTTGGCAAGCACCACTTCGACACTGCGGCCATTGCCGCCCACATCCTCGCTCGCATCGGCTGAGAAGGATGCGACCGCAGCTGGACGCAGATCGACTCCGACCGCGTTCGCCTTGTCGACAAGCGCATCAACGAGATGCCGGTTTTCAATCATATGCGCAAAGGGCTCGCCATCCTCGACCTCGCCGGCAAAAGTGAGGAATGTCGGCCGGACCGCGTCGTCGAGTTTCGAATCCGTGACCACCATGTCCAGGATCGGCTGCGCATCGGCCGACACCGCGTCCCAGACGCCAACGGCCTCAAACAGCCGGCGCGCCGCCGCAGCGATCGCCGAGGCTCGGGGATCCTTCGAGCGGGAATGCGCCAGCGCGGGATCGGTGACCGTCACGGCGAATGCAGGGCCAAGGCCCTCCCGCAGGGCAATCGCAAGTGCCAGTCCAGCGAAGCCTGCCCCGCCGACGACGATATCGGAAAGTGTGCCGGATCCACTCCTGCGCATTGCACATTCCTTGTAAATCTCGGCTCAGCATAGCAGGTTGAGGCCTCGCTTTGACCATCCGCGAGCACTCACATGTCCTCCGCCGTCCAGGACCTTCTCGACATTCTCGATCTCGAGCCTTTGGAAGTGAACCTCTTTCGCGGTCGCTCGCCTCAGGTCGGTTGGCAGCGTGTGTTCGGAGGACAGGTGATCGGGCAGGCCCTGGTTGCTGCGGTACGTACGGTGGATGCGACACGCCCTCCGCATTCGCTGCATGCCTATTTTCTTCTCCCGGGCGATCCGAAGATTCCGATTATTTACGATGTCGACAGCATCAGGGACGGCAAAAGCTTCACCACGCGCAGCGTAACCGCGCGGCAGCACGGGCATCCCATCTTTTCGATGCTGGTCTCCTTCCACGCCGATGAACCCGGGCTCGACCATGCAGCCAGAATGCCGGACGTGCCTGCTCCGGAGACACTGCCGAGCGACGCCGACATGCGGGAGAAAATGCTCCCAATCATGCCTGACCCCGTCCGACGCTATTACGAGCGCGACAGACCGATCGAACTGCGACCCGTCGAATTCGAGCGATATCTCGGCAAGAAGATACCCGGCGGCCAGTTCAACATCTGGATTCGTGCCACCGGCAAGTTGCCGGACATTCCCGCCATCCACCAGTGCGTCCTCGCCTATGCATCCGACATGATGCTGCTCGATACGGCTCTGGCACCGCACGGACGCACGCTGTTCGAAAAGGAATTCATGGCAGCAAGTCTGGATCACGCATTGTGGCTGCATCGTCCTTTCCGGGCCGACGACTGGCTGCTCTATGCGCAGGATTCGCCGAATCTTCATGGCTCGCGAGGATATGCACGCGGACTTATATTCAAGCGTGATGGGACGCTCGTTGCTTCGGTGGCGCAGGAAGGACTCGTGCGGCAGCGGCGAGGGTGAATGCGAGCCCATCATTGCAGGTCCTATGAGCAACACCCCGCCTTTCTCTCATTCGGGAAGGGACCCCCGCCGGTGTCACTTCGACCGCTTGTCGCCAGGGAAACGAATGTGCCGATCTCTGATTGCCTGGCTGACCCTGGTTCTCTTCCTTGGCGGTATTGCGCTAGCGGCATCGGAACAGCGCCCCCCGCCGCCAGGCGCTCCCGGAAACGCGCCCCGGCAATACACCCATTTCACGGCGGCTGAGCTCACGCGCGGATTTCTCGCACTGGCGTTCGGATCCGACCTGCGCATCGGGGCGAGGCCGCTCGGAATCCGCCGCTTCGATCATCCCATTCGCGCCCGCGTCGTTCCTGGAGGCAGCATCGATCGCTCGATCGAGATGTCACGCGTTGTGCAGGAGTATGCGCGCGAAATCCCGGGCCTGCATCTGAGCGAAACCCATGCTGCTGATGCCGACATCGAGATTCGATTGATCGACGAGCGGGACTTTCCCTCAGCCTTGCGCGAGGCGTTCGGCGCAAAGATTGCCAGGGCTTTCGTGGCGCGCACCGATCCGCAGTGCATGACCAGCGTTAAGTCGACGGCCGGCGGGCAGATCGTGCACTCCGTCTCATTCATTATTGTCGACAAGGGTAACGATGTATTCCTCGACTGTGCATATCACGAGCTGCTCCATGCCTTCGGCCTGTCAAACCACGACCAGCGCAATCGCTGGACCGCGCTGAACCAGAACCGGATGGTCGGATATCTCACCGTTTACGACCGCGCGCTGGTGAGCATCCTGTACGACGAGCGCATCACGCCCGGCATGACCGCCCGTGAGGCCCGGCGCGTCGTGCCCGCCGTGATTGCCGACCGGGGTCTCGCCACGTCGTTTGGCGCCAGATGAGGCAGCATTCCTGCCCAGCTTTGCGGTTCTGCGAAATTCTGGCTGTGGGTACAGCGACTTCTCCGCTTACGCTTCAGGCCGCCTCTCGCTAGCTTAGGTTGTTGCTCGTGCCGGCTCGCCCGATCGCGGGCGCATCTGCCGTGCACGGCTCCTTCGTCAACCAGGAATCGCGCGACGCAGGACGAATCAAAACGATATTGCAGAATGAGGACGCCTGCAGGCGCCGGGGGGAGTAACCATGAAACTCGTCATCGCAGTCATTAAGCCGTTCAAGCTGGACGAGGTGCGCGAGGCCCTGACCCGAATCGGCATCCACGGAATGACTGTATCGGAGGTCAAGGGCTATGGCCGTCAGAAGGGTCATACCGAGATTTATCGCGGTGCCGAATACGCGGTCAATTTTCTTCCGAAGTTGCGGCTCGAAATTGCCGTCGCCACCGAGCAGCTCGATCAGGTGATGGAGCAGCTCGCGGCGGCCGCTCGTACAGGCCAGATCGGCGACGGGAAAATCTTCGTCACGCCGATCGAGCACGCCGTGCGCATTCGCACCGGCGAGACGGATGTCGACGCACTCTGAAAAACAGCAGATGACAGTGGAGACAGAACTATGAAACAGGCATTCCTGCGTCTTGCTGCAGCCGCAATTGCAGCGGCCATCGCGTCGCCCGCATTCGCGCAAGACTCCAAGATCGACCCGGCAGACACGGCATGGATGATCGGAGCAACAGGCCTTGTGCTCATGATGACCATACCGGGACTGGCGCTATTTTACGCGGGCATGGTGCGCAAGAAAAATGTCCTGGCCACAATGGCGCAAAGTCTTGCGGCGACCTTTTTGGTTTCCATGCTGTGGGCGCTGCTCGGCTACAGCCTGACCTTCACTGGCGAGGGCGCATTCATCGGAACGCTTGATCGGATCTTTCTCAGCGGGGTGACGCTCGATGCGGTATCGCCGCTTGCAAAGACAATTCCCGAAAGCCTCTTCATGATCTACCAGATGACCTTCGCGGTGATAACCGTGGCGCTGGTCGCAGGCTCTCTCGCGGATCGACTACAGTTCTCGGCCTTCCTGCTGTTCTGCGTCTTCTGGCTGTTCTTGGTCTATGTCCCGATCGCGCACTGGGTGTGGGGCGGCGGGTTCCTCGGTACCTACGGGCTTCTGGATTTTGCGGGCGGCACGGTCGTGCATCTTAATGCAGGAGTCGCCGGCCTGGTGGGCGCCTATGTGCTTGGCGCGCGGCGCGGCTATGGAAGCGAAAACCTTGCGCCCTATGACCTCACGCTGGCCGTGATCGGCACCGGGCTGCTCTGGGTGGGTTGGTTCGGGTTCAACGGCGGCTCGGCGCTGGGCGCGAATTCGCGTGCCGCAATGGCCATCGTGTCCACGCATCTCGCGGCGAGCGCGGGTGCGTTCACCTGGATGGCACTCGAATGGTGGACCCGCGGCAAGCCTTCCGTCCTCGGAATGATTTCTGGGGCGATTGCGGGACTAGGCACGATCACGCCGGCATCAGGTTTCGTACTTCCGATGCAGGCTATCCTCATCGGCATCATCGCCGGCGGAATCTGCTTCTGGGCCTGCACCTGGCTCAAGCTGAGGATGGGTTATGACGATTCGCTCGACGTATTCGGAGTGCACGGCATCGGCGGATTCACCGGCACGCTGCTCGCCGGCGTCTTTGCCGTCGGCGCGCTTTCTGCCACGCCGGAAACGCCCGGAGGCATACATGGCTTGGTTGAGGGCAACCCACATCAGGTCGTGGCGCAACTCTACGGAATTGTAGTCACAGTCATATGGTCGGGAGCGGTGACGTTCATCATCCTCAAGGTCATCGGCGCGATCGTGCCGCTGCGCGTCAAGCCCGAAGAAGAGATCATGGGACTTGACGTGACGCTGCACGGCGAAGCGATCCAATAACTTGTCCGTTCGTTCCGAGCCGAATTTCCGGCGCGGAACTCCGTACGATTCCTTTGGCTAAAATTTGAGCAGCCGCCACTCTCGGTGACGCGGCTTTAAGCGCTGCTTTTCCGGCACACCCCGTGTTTCGCCGGAACCGCGAAACTTTCCTCTTCATCTCAACGGGCTAGGCGTAGGCGCGCACTCTGGCACGACGTTTGATTCCTCCAGACCGGCTCGCCTGCAAAATACGCTTTGCACGCGGCTCAGTGTCTGCGCCCGCACTGCCTAATCAAAGCAATCGGGCCCAAGCGGGGATCAAATCCATGAAGATCGTCATGGCCGTCATCAAACCTTTCAAACTCGACGAGGTCCGCGAGGCCCTCACTTCAATCGGCATTCAGGGACTGACCGTCACCGAGGTCAAAGGCTATGGGCGGCAGAAAGGCCATACCGAAATCTACCGCGGCGCCGAATACGCGGTGAGCTTCTTGCCCAAGATCAAGATCGAGGTGGCCGTTGAGACCAGGCAGGTCGACAAGGTGATCGCAGCCATAACCGGCGCCGCGAAAACCGGGCAGATCGGCGACGGAAAAATCTTCGTCGTCCCTCTGGAAAACGCGGTGCGCATCCGCACCGGCGAGACCGATGTCGCCGCGCTTTAGCAATCGCGCAATCGCTTTCACAGGAGTAAGCCATGACGTTCAAACCGACTTCCCGCGTATTGCCGGGGCTCATCGCGCTTGCCGCAGGCCTTCTGGTCTCCGGCTTGGCGTTCGGGCAAGGACCAACTGCTGCGCCGCCGGCGCCGACTTTCAACAAAGGAGATAATGCGTGGATGCTGGTCTCCACGGTGCTCGTACTGCTCATGACAATTCCAGGTCTTGCCCTGTTTTACGGAGGCATGGTGCGCAGCAAGAACATGCTGTCGGTTCTTGCACACGTGTTCTACAGCGTCTGCATCGTCATTCTGATCTGGGTCACCTACGGGTACAGCCTCGCCTTCACCGGAGGCTCCGCCTACATCGGCGGTCTTTCCAAAATGTTTCTCATGGGGGTTACAACCGACTCGCAGGCGGCGACCTTCTCCAACGGCGTCACCATTCACGAGTTCATCTATATCTGTTTTCAGATGACTTTCGCCGCGATCACGCCAGCGCTGATCGTCGGCGCCTTCGCCGAGCGGATCAGGTTTTCCGCAGTGGCGCTTTTCATTCCGCTGTGGGTTACGTTCATCTATTTTCCGATCGCTCACATGGTCTGGTACTGGGCCGGCCCGGATGCGATCACCGAAGCTGCTAAAGCCGTTGCGGCGGCAGCCACGCCAGAGGCCAAGGCAAAGGCGCAGGCTGCGCTCGATGCCGTGATGTCCGACGCCGGGCAGGTGTTCCTCTGGGGCGCGATCGACTTTGCCGGCGGCACCGTCGTCCACATCAATGCAGGCATCGCAGGTCTCGTCGGCGCATTGCTGATCGGCAAGCGCACCGGATACGGCCGGGAGGTGCTCGCTCCGCACTCGCTGACCATGACCATGATCGGAGCCTCGCTGCTATGGGTCGGCTGGTTCGGCTTCAATGCCGGATCCAATCTCGAGGCGAATGGCGGCGCGGCGCTGGCAATGCTCAACTCCTTCGTCGCGACCGCCGCGGCCGCGATGTCCTGGATGTTCATCGAGTGGATGGCGAAGGGTAAACCGTCTCTGCTCGGTGCGCTTTCCGGCTGCATTGCCGGCCTGGTCGCGGTCACTCCTGCAGCGGGATTTTCCGGCCCAATGGGAGCGATCGTGCTTGGACTGATCGTCGGCGTGGTATGCTTTTTCGCCTGCACGTCGGTAAAGAACGCGCTCGGCTACGACGACTCTCTCGACGTATTCGGCGTACACTGTATCGGCGGCATTGTCGGCGCGATCGGCACCGGCATCCTGGTCAATCCGGCGCTCGGCGGTGCCGGCATCATGGATTACACGACCGGCAAGATCGCCGACTATGATCTCATCACGCAGGTGATCGCCCAGTGCAAGGGCGTGCTGACGACTTTGATCTGGTCGGGGATAGGTTCTGCGATTCTCTACAAGGTGGTGGACACGGTTGTCGGGCTGCGCGTGAAGGTCGAGGCCGAGCGCGAAGGCCTCGACATCACCGAGCACGGCGAACGCGCTTACAGCATGTGAGACCCATAGGCCCCACTTAGCGGCAGCGGCAGAACACCCCGGCGCTGTCCTTTCCGCCGAGACCCCGGTTCGCATGGACCGGGGTCTCGCCGTGTGCGGCCTGCGTCCGGCTGCGTCGATGGTTAAACGGGTCTTAACCTCGCCCTCTTTATTGTGTCGAAACCCTTGTGCGGCGGGGCCGGCCCCGCCTCGTAAACGCATGTCCATGATGACCGCCAAGAGCGAGCCGTTATCCTTCACCGCTCCGGCGGGCGATTCCCGCTCTCCTTTTGTCCGCCTGACAGAGCTGATCGCCGGAATCGAGCCCGGCATGCCGGTCATCAATCTTTCCGTCGGAGAACCGCAGCACCCGGTGCCGTCCTTCGTGGGGCCGGTACTCGCCGCTCATATTGGCGATTTTGGCCGCTATCCGGCCAACAAGGGTATCGAGCCGTTCCGCCAGGCTGTGGCCGCGTGGCTTGCGGGCCGCTACACGCTTTCGCGGACCTTGGACCCCGAGAACGAGATCCTCGTCCTCAACGGCACGCGCGAAGGCCTCTTCCTCGCGGCCATCGCTGCAAAACGCTGGGTCTCGCGGCGCGCCGGCCGTCCGGCCGTGCTAATCCCGAATCCGTTCTATGCTGCCTATGCCGCCGGCGCCCTCGCCGCCGGTTGCGAGCCTGTCTATCTGCCGGCGACACGCGCGAGCGGATTCCTGCCTGATCTCGACGCGCTCGATGAGGGGCTGCTGGCCCGTACCGTCGCCTGCTACATCGCTTCGCCGTCGAACCCCCAGGGTGCCGTCGCGGATCGGGACTATCTCGACCGGCTCGTCAAACTTGCCCGCCGCTTCGGATTCCTCGTCTTTGCTGACGAATGCTACTGCGAAATCTACGGCAAGCATGCCCCGCCCGGCACCCTCGAGGCCGCCGGGCCGGATTTTGCAAACGTCGTCGTTTTCCACTCCTTATCCAAACGTTCAAACCTGCCGGGATTGCGCGTCGGCTTTGCCGCAGGCGACCGGCGATTTCTCGGCGCCTACATCGAATTGCGGAATGTCGCCGCGCCGCAGGTGCCGGTGCCCGCCCAATATGTTGCGATCGCAGCCTATCAGGACGAATCTCACGTGAAAGAAAACCGCAAGCTGTATTCTGCAAAGTTCGATCTTGCCGATCAGATCATTGGCACTCGCTACGGTTATAGCCGTCCCGCAGGCGGCTTTTTTCTCTGGCTCGATGTTTCGAAACAGGGCGGAAGCGAGCTCGTGACGAAAAGGCTGTGGGCGGAAGCCGGCGTCCGGGTTGTCCCGGGATGTTATCTCGCGCGCGAGCAGGACAACGGAGACAATCCCGGTGCGGATTTCATTCGCGTCGCGATGGTCCAGGACCATGCCGTCACCGCCGAGGCGCTGCACCGCCTCGTCGCGGTGCTGGGCTGAGGGTGTAGTCACATGCGAGCCGCAGATCGCAGCCTCGACATCATCGGTTTCATCGCAGACCATTTCCGCGATGTCATACGTCGTCGCCTTAGCGAACTCGCCGGCCTGGCGCTGCTCGCAATCGCCCTGCTCGGAGCGCTCGCCCTTGCCACGTGGTCGGTGCAGGATCCATCTCTCAGCCACGCGACGCAAAAACAGATCCACAATCTGCTCGGCTTCCCCGGGGCGGTCTTTGCCGACCTGGCCATGCAGTTGCTTGGCGTGAGCTCCATTCTGATTTTGGTGCCGGAAGCAGTGGTGGGCTGGAGATTGCTGTCGCACAGGCCAGTCGGCGAGAAATGGCGGAGCCTGCTATGGATCGCCGCGATATTCCTTGCAGCCGCTTTTGCCTCGACGCTGCCGCGTATCGGCACTTGGCCTCTTCCCACCGGACTCGGAGGCGTTGCCGGTGACGGGCTGCTGCGCGCCTGCGCGTCGGCATTCGGTGCGCAGGTTGCCGGCCTCACCCGACTATTGCTGAGCATCGTGTTCGCTGCCGCCACGGTGACGGCGCTGACTGTGGCTGCTGGTGGACGCCACAAGTCGAGGGGGTCCGTCGCTCGCAATCTCGATGATGAGGAAGAGGAGGAAGAAGATGGGGACGAGGAAGAAGACGATGATGAGGCCGAAGAACGCGGCTCGGCCTGGCTCGGAATGCTTGTCCACGCTTTGCTGAGCTGGAAAGCCAGAATCGGAAGACTCATCCGCGGCGATGTCCGTTCGCGTGCACTCTCCGCGGCACCACGCGGACCGCGGCACGAGCCGCGTTTCGACGGATCCGCGGGCCCGGATGAAGAAGAATTCGAGGACGATGAAGACGAGGAAGTCCCGGCGCCGCGCCGACGTACGGCCCCGCGCGCATCGACAAGGCGTTCCGGCAGCGGATATATGCTGCCCTCGCTTAATCTTCTCGCCGCTCCCCGCTCGAACGAACGCACCACTCTGTCGCGCGACATCATCGATGCCAACGCCACGGCGCTTGAAAGCGTGCTGCAGGACTTCGGCGTTCGCGGTGAGATCATCAATGCCCGCCCCGGCCCGGTGGTAACGCTCTATGAACTCGAGCCGGCGCCCGGCATCAAGTCGTCCCGCGTGATCGGGCTTGCAGACGACATTGCACGATCGATGAGCGCGGTTTCGGCGCGCGTCGCAGTCGTCTCCGGACGCAATGCGATCGGCATCGAGTTGCCGAATCCGACGCGGGAAAAGGTCTATCTGCGCGAGTTGCTCACCGGCCTCGACTACAACGAGAGCGCGGCGAAATTGCCCCTCTGCCTCGGCAAGACCATCGGCGGCGAGTCCGTCATCGTCGATCTTTCACGCATGCCGCATCTGCTGATCGCCGGTACAACCGGCTCCGGCAAGTCGGTTGCGATCAACACGATGATCCTGTCGCTGGTCTACAGGCTTCGGCCCGACCAGTGCAGACTCATAATGGTCGATCCGAAGATGCTCGAACTCTCGGTCTATGACGGGATCCCGCATCTGCTCACTCCCGTTGTCACGGACCCGAAAAAAGCAGTAGTCGCGCTCAAATGGGCCGTTCGCGAGATGGAAGGCCGCTACAAGAAAATGTCGAAGCTCGGCGTGCGCAACGTCGACGGCTACAATGCGCGGGTTGCCGAAGCGAGGTCCAAGGGCGAGACGCTGACGCGAACCGTGCATACCGGCTACGACAAGGAGACCGGCGAGGCCATTTACGAAAAGGAAGAACTCGAACTCGAGCCGCTGCCATACCTGGTCGTCATCGTCGACGAGATGGCCGACCTGATGATGGTCGCGGGGAAAGACATCGAAGGGGCTATCCAGCGCCTGGCGCAAATGGCGCGAGCAGCCGGCATTCACGTGATCCTTGCAACGCAGCGACCTTCGGTTGACGTCATCACCGGCACCATCAAGGCGAATTTTCCGACGCGCATCTCGTTCCAGGTCACATCGAAGATCGATAGCCGCACGATTCTCGGCGAGCAAGGAGCGGAGCAACTTCTCGGGCAGGGTGACATGCTCTACATGGCCGGAGGCGGCCGCATCAGCCGCGTGCACGGTCCCTTCGTCTCGGACGAGGAAGTCGAGAAAGTAGTGCGCCATCTCAAGGCCCAGGGGTCACCGGAATATCTGGAGGAAGTGACCGCCGGAGGCGAGGAAGACGAGGACGGCGGCGCCGTATTCGATGCGACCGGCATGGGACTCGCGGAGGGCGGCGATCTCTATCAACAGGCGGTCGCGATCGTGAAGCGGGACCGCAAAGCTTCGACGTCCTACATCCAGCGCCGTCTGCAGATCGGTTATAATCGCGCGGCGACGATCATGGAGCGCATGGAAGAAGAAGGGATCGTGGGGCAAGCCAACCACGCCGGGAAACGCGAAATCCTTATTCCCGAAAATCCGGCCGACGACCGCTATTGAGAATCGCGCCGTTCGCGATTAAGCCCGCATGGGGCGGAGCCATGAGGCCGCGAAATCGCCACAGCCGGCCCATATAGGGCTGTCGATACTGCGGGGGCTGGCGGGAAGGATCAATGGCGGCACATCGGAAGGCACGAACGGGCCGGACCCTGGTCCTCGCTGCGTATCTGGTGGGGTGCCTCGGTGTGTCCGCATCGGCGCAGACTGTTCCAATTCCGGCGCCTCGGCCGGCTGATGCAGCCCACGCCAATATGGGCTCGGTAACGCCTCCCCCGGTTCCACCGGCAACGGTTCCGACGCAGGCGGCAGGGGCCCCGGACAAAACCCCACCGAGTGCACAAAACAAGCAGACCCCAAATCCGGTCTTCAATCCTTTTGCCGCATTGCTCGGCAAGACGACGACACCCGCGAATACGTTGAATGCGGAACAGCGCTCAATCGTCGAGCGGGTGAACGCCTATCTTTCGGGCGTGCAGGGCTTGACCGGCAATTTCGTGCAGGTCGGTCCGGACGGCACCCGTACGCAAGGCGAGTTTTATATTTCCAAGCCGGGACGGGTGCGGTTCGAGTATGCAGATCCCAGTCCGATCGAGCTCATTGCGGATGGCTCTTCGGTCGTTGTGCGCGACCGCAGGCTCGCAACGCAGGATGTCTATCCGTTGTCGCAGACGCCGCTGCGCTTCCTCCTTGCCGATCGCGTCGACCTTGCCAAGGACACGCATCTGGTCTCGGTCTATGCCGATGATGTTTATGTCACCGTGGTGGTCGAAGAGAAGAACGGCATCGTGGGCACGAGCCGGCTGATGATCATGTTCAGCGCCAAGGACATGCAACTGAAGCAGTGGACGGTGACGGACCCGCAGGGCTACGACACCACCGTTGCGGTTTACAACCTGGATGCCAGCAAGCGGCCTGACCCGGCCTTGTTCAAGATCGACTACACGCGGTACCACAATTAGCTGTCGCTCTCTTCTGCGCGCGAGCGTCCGCGGCCAATTCCCGGATACATGTCTCGAGCGTTCAAAGGCTGTGTATGGTCTTGCGTTGCAAGCACACATCCGCAGCACCCTATGCGATGACGTGCTACGTTGCTTAACATGCCTCTCAAAATTACCACCTGGAACATCAATTCGGTTCGGCTGCGCATTGATCTCGTGGCCAGATTCCTCAAGAGCACCCGGCCCGACATCCTCTGCCTTCAGGAGACAAAGTGTCCCGACGACGCCTTTCCGCTGAAGCGATTCAGACGGCTTGGCTACGAACACGTCGCCATGAATGGCCAGAAGGGCTATCACGGCGTAGCCGTGCTCTCACGCTTTCCTTTCGAACGAGTCGAAGTGCAGGCCTTCTGCGGCAAGAGCGACTGCCGGCACATTTCCGTCCTGCTTGGCGAGCAGGCCAGGCTGAAAGAGCCAATCACATTGCACAACTTCTATGTTCCGGCAGGCGGTGATGAGCCGGATCCGGAGGTCAATCCGAAATTCCGCCACAAGCTGAGCTTTCTGGACGAAATGCGGGAGCATTCCGGCCTGAGACCGCAGCCATCGGAGCGCGCCATTCTTGTCGGCGATCTCAATGTCGCCCCCCTCGAGCACGACGTGTGGAGCCACAAGCAGATGATCCGGGTTGTGTCGCACACACCGGTCGAATGCGAAAAGCTCACCGCCGCCCGCAAGGCCGGCAACTGGATCGACATGATGCGCGTGCTCACGCCCGAGCCCGAAAAGCTATACACTTGGTGGAGTTATCGCGCGCAGGATTGGCGGCAATCCGACCGTGGACGCAGGCTTGACCACATCTGGACTTCGGATGCTCTTGCGGAGCGCGTTTCCTCGGTCGAGATTGCGAAAAACTACCGCGGCGCGAGGCGCCCATCGGATCACGTGCCGGTTACGGCCACCGTCGAGACCTAGTTAGATCATTGCTTTTCTATCGCTTGTCCGAAGCCTCAAGCAGGCGCTTTACGCCAGCAAGATCCTTCGACCAGAGCTGCAAGCGTTCGCTCATTCTTTCGCGCAGCGTCTCGGCGGCGGCGGGATAGGCCTCGAGCATTTTCTTGAAGAGATTACGCGGAATGCGAACGACCACAGTCGGTTCTTTTGCAATGGCAGTGGCACGACAAACCGTATTTGTCAGGAGCGCCAGCTCTCCAACAAGAGTGCCGGGGCCGACGGTGATTTCGTTTCCTTCGGCCAGCGAATCGGGCTCGAGGACCAGCGCGCCCTCCTGCACGAGATAGCCCCCGTCTGCGAGTTCGCCGGCATAAAAGAGCACGGCGCCACTTGGCAGATGGCGGGTCTCGGCGCCGATCGCGAGGATGTGCAGTGCCTGCTTGCCCAGTGCGGCGAGCAAGGGCACCGTCTCGAAGAAGGCAATATCGTCTTCGAGACTCATGCGTGCAGCATTCCTATTCCGTGCGTTCTCTTCGCACCGCCAGGGCGCGGGAGATTACCCAGTGACACGCCAGGCCGATCGTTTCGAATTCATGCATAGAGGCAGCGAGACCGTGATCAGGGTACAAGCTTGTAGCCGCCCGCCTCGGTGACGAGAATCGCTGGCGCCGCTGCATCCTTTTCGACCTTCTGCCGCAGGCGATATATATGAGTTTCCAGAGTGTGCGTGGTCACGCCGGAATTATAGCCCCATACTTCCTGCAGCAGCGTCTCGCGAGAAACCGGCTTCTGACCTGCACGGTACAGATAGCGCAAAATGGCCGTCTCCTTCTCCGTAAGCCGAACCTTGCTGCCTTTCGGACTGAGCAGCAGCTTCGAGCTTGGCCGAAACGTATAGGGACCAATGGCGAATACGGCATCTTCGCTCGCTTCATGCTGCCGCAGTTGTGCGCGAATACGCGCCAGCAGCACGGCGAACCGAAAGGGCTTGGCGATATAATCATTTGCCCCGGATTCAAGGCCGAGAATGGTATCAGAGTCCGTATCGTGACCCGTGAGCATGATGATCGGTGCTTTGAACCCGTTTTTGCGAAGGATGCGAACGGCTTCGCGCCCATCGACGTCGGGGAGGCCGACATCCATGATCACCAGATCGACCTGACCATTCTTGGCAGCCTGCACGCCTTTTGTGCCGCTATCGACAGCGAGTGCATCGAACTCTTCGTGCAAAGCCAGTTGCTCCACGAGCGCATCGCGCAGCTCCGCATCGTCGTCGACAATTAGGATGGTTCGTTTGCTCGCCATGCCCCAAACGGGCCTCTTGATCAGGAAATACCGACAGGCCGCTCCGCTGTGCTCGCGAAGTAGAACATTCGGGGGTAAAAGAGCAAGCGTGAACTGGTATATTTCGCCAACATGGCTCCAATGAGAATAACACCGGCCGCGCACAAGCGCTTTTTCTCGAGAATGACGGTTAGACGCAAGGCAGGCGATTCCCGGCGGGGCTGGCTGATTGTCGGAGGGGCGGCGATTCCAGTGGCGCTGGGGCGTGGCGGCATCAAGGCCAACAAGCGTGAAGGTGACGGAGGGACGCCGCGCGGCGTGTTTCGCCTTCGGCGACTCTGGTGGCGCGGCGACAGGCATCCGCGTCCACCCACCTCGCTACCGGCAAGACGCATCGGACCAGGCGATGGTTGGTGTGAGGACCCCGGCGACCGACGATACAACCGCTGGATCAAGCTTCCGCCACATGCTGAAGGCGATCGCCTGGCGCGACCCGACAACCTGTACGATTTCATAATCGAGATCGATCACAATACGCGTCCGCGCATTGCGGGTCGCGGCAGTGCCGTGTTTATTCATGCAGCGCGCGAGGGATTTGCACCGACCGCCGGATGCGTTGCGCTGGAAATGAAAACGTTGCGTCGCCTGCTCGCGCGGCTCGGGCCCGGCACGAGGATCATCGTGGCCTAATCGCGGGGTCCGCGCGAGGGGCTATGTCCTACGCTCGCCAAAAATGGCCGTTCCAATGCGCACGTGCGTGGCACCGAGTGCGATAGCGGTTTCAAAATCGGCGCTCATTCCCATCGAGAGCAGTGCAATGCCGTTTCTCGCCGCAATCTTGGCCGTCAGCGCAAAGTGCGGCCCGGGTGCCTCGTTGACGGGAGGAATGCACATCAAGCCGGAAATATTCAGGGCGTATCTTTCGCGGCAAGCCGTCAGAAAACTATCGGCATCTTGTGGGAGGACACCTGCCTTTTGTGTCTCCCCGCCTGTATTTATTTCGGCGAACAGGATGGGCTCGCGTTTCTGCCGGGCGATTTCTTTCGCCAGCGCTTCGCACAGGCTCGGACGGTCAACGGAATGAATTGCGTGAAAGAGAGCCAGGGCATCCCGGACTTTGTTCGACTGCAATGGCCCTATCAAATGCAGTTGCAGGCCGGCATGCCTTTGAAGAAGTGGCGGCCATTTTGCCTTGGCTTCCTGAACGCGGTTCTCGCCAAACACCCGCTGAGCGCCCTCCGTGATCACCGGTTCGATCTCGTCCGCGGTAAATGTTTTCGACACCGCAATCAGCGTGATATCCCGCGGATCGCGATTTGCATCGCGGCAGGCCCGTGCAATGTTCGCCCGAACCCGTTCGAGACCAACCATATCGGTGGCAGCTGTCATGCACGGCCTCTACCCCAGCAAAGGTCTGTAGCCCAGCGCGAATTGCATCGCTAGTTCAAACGGATGGATCGTTTCTATTCCTAACTCGATGCCTGCACGAGGCAGGTCAACGCATCCTTGAATCCTGCCCCAAGTGTATCATTTGTAAATGCCTGCCGAAGGAATCCGTAGGACAAGATGCTCCAAAGGGGACCTTCTTGGACAATTCGCAAAACTGGTTGGCCGGCAAGCGTTGTCTGGTACTTGACGATGAGTTTCTCATCGCCCTTGACCTTCATCAGCTGTTCGAATCGGCGGGAGCGATCGTCACAAGCGTCGCAAGCGCAACCGAAGCCCTGGGGCTGCTCAACGGCGGCCAGAGCTATGATCTTGCTGTGCTCGACGTGAAGCTGGGCGGAGCAGGGGAAAGCAGTATGGCCGTTGCGCAAAGGCTCGCAGCTGGTGCCACGCCTGTCATTTTTCTGACGGGAATGCGGGTTGATCCCGCTCTCGCGCAGCAATTCGCCAACGCTCAGGTGTTGGAAAAGCCCTATGATCCGCCTGCCTTGTTCCAGGCTGTGCGCAGAGTTCTTGCCTTTGGCTGAGTGGACGCGGTCTGGAGATCAGCCCGCCCCATGCCATCCGGCAATCGCGTCTTTGGCCGGCTTGTTCAGGCGCACTTTTTCATCGACTGAGGAAACCCACGCGAGCGGAATGACGTGGTGTTCGCCTCCCGAACGAGAGTCGCTTTTTGTCAGTATGATCTGATCGTCCTTTGTGCAATCAATCGTCCCTACATGCTCGCCATCTGACCCGCAGACTTCCATGTGTTCCTTGATATCCTGAGCGTTGACCATTGCATTCCTCCTGGGCGTGAGGCTAACCCGGGCCGTTCGGGCCAGTTCCCATGATCGAGAACGCTGCCGCGGGTTGACCCCAACGGCCCTTTCGTGTCTGTTCCGCGCGCCCTGAGAAGACGCACGATGACCGCCGAATCCAGCAGAGCTGAACGGTACAACGCACGCGAAGCCGAAACGCGCTGGCAGAAAATCTGGGCCGAGCGCGGCATCTTCTCGACAAAAAACGACGACCCCCACCCGAAATATTACGTCCTTGAAATGTTTCCGTATCCGTCGGGACGCATCCACATGGGTCATGTGCGCAACTACACGATGGGTGATGTGGTCGCCCGCTACAAGCGCGCCACGGGAAATGCCGTGCTGCATCCGATGGGGTGGGACGCCTTCGGCATGCCCGCGGAAAACGCGGCTATCGACCGCAAGGTTCACCCCAAAACGTGGACTTACGACAATATTGCCGCGATGAAGAAGCAGCTTCAGTCGATGGGCCTCTCGCTCGACTGGGCACGCGAGATCGCGACCTGCGACCCTGTCTACTACAAGCACCAGCAGAAAATATTTCTCGATTTTCTCAAGGCAGGTCTCGTCGAGCGCAAAAAGTCGAAAGTAAACTGGGATCCGGTTGATCAGACCGTGCTTGCGAACGAGCAGGTGATCGAGGGCCGCGGATGGCGTTCGGGCGCCGAGGTAGAGCAACGCGAACTCACGCAGTGGTTTTTTAAGATTAGTGACTATTCCGAAACTTTGCTCGAGGCGCTCGACACGCTCGATCGGTGGCCCGAGAAAGTCCGCCTGATGCAGAAGAACTGGATCGGTCGCTCGGAAGGCCTGCTCATACGTTTCATGCTCGATGCCGCGACGACTCCAGCCGGGGAGAAAAAGCTCGAGATCTTCACGACACGACCGGACACGCTTTTTGGCGCGAAATTCATGGCGCTGTCGCCGGATCACCCGCTGGCGCAGGCCGCGGCGAGGAAAAATCCGAAGCTCGCGGCCTTCATCAACGAATGCAAGAAAATCGGCACTTCGCAAGCGGCAATCGATACTGCGGAAAAGATCGGTTTCGATACGGGCATGAAGGCATTGCACCCGTTCGATCCGAACTGGAAATTGCCGATCTATGTCGCGAATTTCATCTTGATGGACTACGGAACAGGGGCGATTTTTGGCTGCCCGGCGCATGATCAGCGCGATCTAGACTTTGCCAACAAATATGGTCTCGGCAACACGCCCGTCGTGTGCCCTCCCGGACAGGACCCGAAGAGCTTCGTCATCACCGACGTCTCCTATGACGGGGATGGTCGGATGATCAATTCGCGTTTCCTTGATGGCATGGGAATCGAAGAAGCGAAGGAAGAGGTGGCAAAGCGACTCGAGAGCGAGACGCGCGGTAACAGTCCCGTTGCCCAGCGCCAGGTGAACTATCGGTTGCGTGACTGGGGCATCTCGCGCCAGCGATATTGGGGGTGCCCGATCCCGATCATCCATTGCGAGAAATGCGGCATCGTGCCCGTACCGGAAAAGGATCTACCGGTGACGCTTCCTGACGACGTCAGTTTCGACAAGCCCGGCAATCCGCTCGATCACCACCCAACCTGGAAAAAGGTTAGCTGCCCCGCATGCTCGGCACCGGCCCGGCGGGAGACGGACACGATGGACACCTTCGTCGATTCGTCGTGGTATTTCATCCGGTTCACCGATCCATGGATCGAGAACGCACCGACGAACCCGCGCATTGCCAATCACTGGATGCCCGTCGACCAATATATCGGAGGCATCGAGCACGCGATTCTCCATCTTCTCTACTCGCGCTTTTTCACACGCGCGATGCACAAATGCGGGTGGGTCGGCATGGACGAACCGTTCGCCGGGTTGTTCACGCAAGGCATGGTCGTGCACGAAACCTACCGTGCGCCGAATGGCGAGTGGGTTGAGCCGGCAAAAGTGAGAATCGAATCGGCCGGGGAAGAGCGGCGCGCGGTTCTGGCTTCCACAGGCGAGCCGATCGAAATCGGCTCGGTGGAGAAGATGTCGAAATCCAAGAAGAACACGGTGGACCCCGACGATATCATCGCAGCCTACGGCGCCGATACGGCCAGATGGTTCATGCTTTCGGATTCGCCGCCGGACCGCGACGTCATATGGACAGAAGAGGGTGTGCAGGGGGCCTGGCGATTCGTCCAGCGCCTCTGGCGCCTCATCGGGCAGA
This sequence comes from Pseudolabrys sp., assembly GCA_035718275.1. GTDB lineage: Bacteria > Pseudomonadota > Alphaproteobacteria > Rhizobiales > Xanthobacteraceae > Pseudolabrys. The sequence continues at coordinate 24,315 of DASTHI010000015.1, forward strand.
TCGCAGATGTCGCAGCGCCTGCGGCCAGGCCCGAGAGCTTCGGCAGCGCAGCCGTCGCGGTGCGCAAGGCAGCCCATCGGGCGCTCGCTCATGTATCGGAAGATATCGACAAATTACGATTCAATCGCTGCGTCGCGCATATCTACGAATTGGCCAATACTCTTGGCGATGCGTTGAGCGAAGCCGAAACGGAACCCACGCCCGATCTTGCGTGGTCACTTCGCGAGGCGGGCGGCATCCTGGTTCGCCTGTTTCATCCGATGATGCCGCATCTTGCCGAAGAGTGCTGGGCGGCGCTGGGCCATCAAAATCTGGTCGCAAGCGAATCCTGGCCAACAATTGAACGCGACCTTCTGATCGAAAGCACAATGACCTTGCCAGTACAGATCAATGGTAAAAAGCGAGCGGACGTCACCTTGGCCCGGGATGCGAAGCAAAGCGAAATTGAGGCTGCCGTTCTGGCGCTGGATGCGGTAAAAAAGGCGCTTGAGGGGAAAAGCCCGAAAAAGGTCATTGTCGTCCCGCAAAGGATCGTCAATGTCGTGGTCTGAAGCGCTGCAGGTTGCAAGGCTTGTCGCAACGCTGGGGTTGGCCGGCCTTTCTGCTGGCTGCTTCCAGCCGCTCTATGCCGAGCACTCGACCCCTGCCGGGCTGACAGGCGTTGCCGACCGCCTGAGCGGGATTGAGGTCTCGAACATCGACGCACCCAGCGGCAGCCGCCTTGCGCGTGTGAGCGTGGGCGTCAGGAATGAATTGATCTACGATCTCACTGGCGGCAGCGGCGGCGCACCGTCGACTCATAGACTGAATGTCAGACTGCACGCTACCCAGATTCCGATAATCGTCGACATCAATACGGCTCGGCCGGACGTCAACAACTACGGCATCGACGCCACATATACATTGACGGAGCTTGCCACCGGAAAAGTGGTGGCTAAGGGACAGACCTTCGCGCGTGTGTCATACAATATTCCCGGCCAGCAGCAACGCTTCGCCGGCGAGCGGGGCCTACGCGATGCTGAAGATCGCGCGGCAAAGGAGATTGCGGACAATATCCGCTCCCGACTGGCGTCATTCTTTGTGGCAGGGACGTGATCTCGGCCGTAGCGCCATGACTGCAATCAAGGCCTCCGAGGTCGACCGTTTCATCGCCAGACCGGATCCCGCGTATCCTATCGTCTTGGTGTACGGCCCCGATGCCGGCCTGGTGCGCGAGCGGGTCGACGCCCTGGTGCATGCGTCTGTCGATGACCCAAATGATCCCTTCGCGCTGGCTCGAATTGAGGGGGACTCGCTTGCGGGCGAGCCCTCGCGGCTCGTTGAGGAAGCGCACACGGTACCGCTGTTCGGCGGCCGCCGCGCGGTGCATGTGCGGGCGGGAACGCGGAATATTTCGCCGGCCGTCGAAAGCGTCATAGCGGCACCATCCAGGGACTGTCGCATCATCATCGAAGCTAGCAATCTGAACAAAAGTTCGCCTCTGCGCGCTCTTTGTGAAAAAGCGAAGGTTGCTGTTGCCCTGCCATGTTATCCCGACAATGAGCGCACGCTCGCCCAACTGATCGAGGATGAAATGCGGGCCGCCCACCTGACAATCGCGCCGGATGCCCGTGCTGCACTGCTGTCTTTGCTTGGCGGGGATCGCCTTTCATCGCGCAGTGAAATTCGCAAGCTCGCGCTCTATGCTCGCGGGAAGACATCCGTTGAGCTGGCCGATGTGACCGCAGTGGTGGCGGATGCATCCGAAATTGCGCTCGATGGCGTTCTCGATGCTGCGTTCGCCGGGCGGACTGCCGATCTTGACGTCGAGTTCGTAAAGGCGAGGGCAGGCGGTTCGTCGCCGGCAGCGATTGTGTCCGCCGCGATCCGGCACGTGGCAAACCTTCACAAGATGAAGCTCGCTGTCGAGAGCGGCGAATCGATTGATTTCGCCATGAAACGAGCCGCGCCACCGGTTCATTTTTCGCGCGAACGGCGGGTCAATGAGGCTCTGCGGGCCTGGTCTGCGGCCAGCCTGCTGCAGGCTATGCAGCAGTTGGCCGAGGCGTCACTCGAAATGCGCCGCAAGGCCGGACTTGGGGAATCGATTGCGCACAGAACGCTTTTGTCTTTGGCGTTGGCTGGACGCAAGCAGGTGTAATCTCAACACGTGTCATCCGAAGAAGGGCAAGTCGCCCGACCGCACCTCTTTAGAACTGGTCAATGCTTGACGGTGAACCATAGGCGCAATGGCCGCGAATGGGAGGGCTGGTCGAATTGGTCTGCGCGTTCCGCGACCGTGTATGATTGATCAGTACATGGTCTTCAGCAACAAGACTGATTGAGGATCGGACCCGCCGCTGCGACGAGGACGAGCCCCAGGTCGCAGCGAAGAGGCTCTGCGACTTTTAGCTGGCACAGAGGACAGTGATGCGCGAAAACGCGCTACTTCATAAATTAAGCTGGTAGCTGTGCGGTATCCAGCGATACCCGGCCTGTCCCTTTTCGATATGGCCAATTCCGGGGAAGGGCATGTGGAAACCCGCGACAAAGACCCTGTCCGTTGCCAGCTGATCGAGAATACGCCTGCGGGTGGCCACAGCCCTGTCCTTGTCATCGTCCATTTCAAAATACCAGTCCGGACGCTGCACGGCCATCACATAGTGCGTGAAGCTGTCGGCTGTGATCATAAAGTTCTTGCCGGCGCTTTCCACATGAAACGCGAGCAATCCGGGCGAATGGCCGGCGGCATCGACTGCCCTTATGCCAGGTACGACTTCGTCACCCGGGTTGATAAAAGAGGATTTTTCGGCCAACGGCACGCAGATCTTCACAAACAGTTCGCGATTGAATTTGCGAGCCTCACGCACGTTTTCGCCGCGCTTCCAGAAATCGAACTCGGCGGCGCCGAATACGTAACGCGCTTTTGGGAAAACAGGCTTGCCACCTTCGAGCAGGCCGCCGATGTGGTCGGGGTGACCATGCGTGAGGACAACGACATCGATGTCTTCCGGCCTGTAGCCAGCGGCCGCCAGGCGGGCCACGGTCTGGCCCGGGGGCAAGCGCTTGCTGAGCTGCTCGTACTCGCGGGGCAAAGCGCCGTTACCTGTGTCGAAGAGGATGAGCTCCTTTCCGGTATTGACCAGGGTCGGGATGTTCGGATGCTCGAATCGTTGCGTATCGATATTGTTAGCCCGCGCAAGGGCATGCACCTCTTCGACCGACGAATTTCCCCCGTACTGCGGATGCAGGCCGTCGCGGATCGCTTTGGCGTCAAGGACAGTCGCGACATCGAAGTCGCCTAGCTTGAATCTGTAGATTGTCGGCTGCAATTCGCCTTGAAGTGAAGCAGGCACCTTCGTCCTCCATGTTGCCGCGCCCGCGGGATGCTTAGCAGGCCGGACGGCTGGCGATCCAGCCAGAAAGCACAACTGAATCCAATGAACGACCTCGCAGGGCCTTTCGCATCGCGCTGCATCGCTCTATTCTTTTCGCGCAATTGAGCAGGATTGGAGAGCGCCGATGGCGAAGAAAAAGCGAAGATCGTCTACCTCGAGGCGGAAAAGAAGACCTACTGCAGCTGCCCGGAAGAAGACCGCCCGGGGTGCATCCAGGAGTACATCCAGGCGGAAAGCGAAAAGGGTCACCAAGCGCAAGGCGCAAAAGCGCCGGCCGACGACGATCAAGGAGCAGGTATCGAGCGCCTACCGGAGCGTCGTCGATACGATCAAGGGTACCGACGAAATGCGCAACAAAATGGAGCCGCCCGGCGCCTCCGAGACGGAGTAACGGTCGCTTCGGTGTCCCTTCCGGACTGTTATTGATGCCGCTGGCAAAAACCAGCGTCTGGCCGGTTTTCTGCGCGTGAGCCATCCGGGGGTTTGATTTACCGCAATGCATCCCTCCGCCCGCCATGCCAATCAAGCATGGACTGACGGAGCGCAGGTTCATGCCGAACTCTCCCGTTGAACTAGCCAAGTATCCCACGCTCGACTTTGTCCTCGGCGCCATTGCGGAGTGGATCAATCGATATCGTCAAGCGAGCCCCGAAAACGAGCTTGCGCGGTGTGGTCCCGACGACGTGCGGGAGATCGCAAAAGACCTAAATATTTTGCCTAGCGAGTTGCAGGCAATGGCGGCCAAGGCTCCGGGCTCGACGGATCTGCTGGATAAGATGCTGCTAGCCTTGCACATCAACACGGACGTTTTCACGAAGGCGCAACCAGCAGTTATGCGTGACCTGCAGCGCCTTTGCATTTCTTGCAATCAGAAGTTTCGATGCCGGCAAGAGCTGAACGACGACACCGCAAGCCGAAATTTCCGGGAATTCTGCCCGAATGCTTTTACCCTTAATGCGTTGCTTGGCTCGGACCGCAAGCGAGCCCGCTATCAGTGAAGCAATTAGGCGCAATCACGATCCGGAGGGGCTGTCCAGAACTTGTCTTATTTTTCTGGCCAGAGCGCGCTCGGTCAGCGGTTTCTGTATGAGTTCGGTGCCGGGATCGAGCCGGCCCTGATGCACGATGGCATTGCGCGAATATCCTGTCATGAAGATGATCTTCGTTCCCGGACGACGCGTTTCGACTTCGGTCGCAAGCTCTCTGCCATTCTTGCCTGGAAGCACGACGTCAGTGAGCAGCAGCTGAAACTCCTTTTTGGCTTCGAGTAGCCGAACTGCGCTTGCTGAGTCTTTGGCTTCGATAACATGATAATTCAAATCCCTAAGGATCTCGGATGCGTATTGCCGTACGCCGTCATCATCCTCGACAATGAGTATGGTTTCGCCGCGACCTTCTTCAGCACCTGCCTGATCGTCGGCTACAATACCGGTCTCGCTGCCATCACGCCGCGGGAGGTAGAGTTTGACCGTCGTTCCATGTCCGGGCTCGCTGTAGATCTTCACGTGGCCCCCCGACTGCTTCATGAAGCCATATACCTGACTGAGCCCGAGCCCGGTTCCCTTGCCGGTCTCCTTGGTCGTGTAGAACGGTTCGAAAGCACGCTCGATCGTCTCCGCTGACATCCCGATCCCGTTGTCAGTTACGCCAATGACGATGTATTGCCCTGGAGTGACACCTTCATTGTGCTGGCAATATTCCTCATCAAGCCAGGCATTGCTGGTTTCGATGGTGAGCTTGCCGGTGCCGCCCATGGCATCGCGCGCATTAAGCGCAAGATTGAGCAGGCAGGCCTCGAGTTCGGACGCATCAATTTCCGCCTTCCACAAACCCGCACCGCTGATTGTTTCGAATTCAACGTTCTCGCCAAGTGTGCGTGTGAGAAGGTCAGAAATGCTCATGATGAGCTTGTTCACGTCCACAACTCTGGGATTGAGCGGCTGTCGCCGTGAAAACGCGAGCAGTCGCTGGGTCAATTGGGCGGCCCGCTCCGCTCCTACAAGCGCGTTGTCAAGCGCGCGTTCTGCGCGTGCTTCAACGACGCCGCGTTTGGCGATTCCGATGTTTCCGATAATGACCGTAAGAAGATTGTTGAAATCATGTGCGACACCGCCGGTCAGCTGACCGACGGCTTCCATCTTCTGCGATTGCCGCAGCGCCTGTTCCGCCACTTCGCGCCGCTCGACCTCTGCGTAAAGCGCCTGGGTTCGGCGCATCGCCAGCCAGACGAGGACAAACAGGAACAGAGTTGCCGGAATTCCAAATATCAGGTGAGTGCCCATGTTTCGCAGCCAGCCGGCCATGACCCCGCCGATCGGCAGGCCGGTCGACACATACACGTCTGGGTGTTCCAGCCGCCGATAGGCAATGCGTTGGTCAAGGCCATCGACAGACAGCGCCCTCGCAAAGCCACGTTCGGGTCGGCTGCTCACGTTGCGGATAAAACCACTGCCCGGCCCGAGCCGATCCATTTTTCCCGCCGGCTCGGGGTGCCGAGCAAGAATAGATCCGTCACGCCGCAGAAGTAAGAAACTGGCGCCGGTATTCGCGGCAAGCTGATTGAAAAAATCCGTAAAAACTCCGGGGGCGACGGAGACCATGACGATCCCGGAAAACTCTCCATTCTGGGCAGGGCGCCTGCGGCTCACTCCGAAGAACGCGTTGTGTCTTATCCGCGGTTGCAGAATTGCACCAACGTAGGTGCCGGCATCTTCCTTAACCTGCGCCAGAAAATAGTCGCGATCGGAAACTTGCCCGTTCGCAGGAACCGGAAAGACGGCCGAAGAAATGAGTGTGCGCCCGGCCTTGTCAACAACAAGGATGGCGTCGATTGCGACCAGCGAGTGTACGAGCTTGCTCAGCTTCGCGTGCAGCTCTTCCTGAGCGGCCTCGATCTCGCGATCGGACATGTCTCCAAGAATCGCATCGACGCCTGAGAACGTAAGATTGACCGACTGGAATACTCGTGATGCATACTCCGTAACGACGTCCAGTCGTGCCGTCAGTTGTTCGTCGGCATGAATAAAGGCTTCCCGGTAGGAAACCCAACTTGCATACGAAAAAATCAGAGCCGGGATGGCAACTGAGGCCACCAGCATGGTTTTGAGGAGGCGTAGAGCCGCATTCCGGCGCGCGCGCATTCGACAAAAGTCTTCCGGTGACCGGTGCAAATGTATTCGTGCGGTTCAAATCTGAAAAGGGCAAATGCCTTGCTCCAAGCAGAGTCCTTGATCCCGCCACAATAAACCCGAGCCGTCGCCGCCGTTTTCGAGCGGTGTAGCCATGACGGCCAGCGAATCAACCATGATTGAAAGGCGGTTGTCCGTGCGGCAAGTCGCAACTGTTAAATTCGCGGGCGGCATTTCCCATCCTTTACGGCCCGATCCAATTTCGTTCATTCTTTGCGTGCTCCGACCAGGCCACATGGATTGCGGCTGCGGACGGGGGAGGCAATCCACCGACTATCCTCGTTGAACAGAGATATTTCGACATTGCGGTCGCAGAGACTGCGATCGGCATTTGCCTCAAACTCGATGAATAGTTTCACGGAAGGTTTTACGCCCGCTTCAGGCGTGCTCGATACAGCTTGGCTCCACAGGATCGTTCCACCGTGACGGTATTGATGGCACCGATCGCATCAGAGCTCTCAAGCAAGCTGCTCCGCATCTCGCTCGCCTGCGGCTCCAGCGTTTCGACTTTCCTGCTTGCCGGTACGATTTTCTTTGCCGCACTCTGCAGCACGGTGGAAATCAGCATTGCAGCGCTGACCAGCTCGGTGATCCAGCCAAGTTCGAAGTCCGAGATCGGACTGCATTTTGCAAACTCGGAGGCGAGCACGGACGATGTCGTTCTCGTGCTTATACTTGCGATTGATGATGCCGATGTTGAAAGGCGCTGCGAGCTGAAATCCCTGGCCTCCCTGTCCCCGCTGCAGGAGCAGTTGCCGCCTGTTCGGGTGCCGCAATTGATCGCGCCGAGCCAGGGTCCCATGCTGCACACCGATAATCCACTGAATACGCGTGGAGTCGACGATGCGCCCGTCCTCGCCTATGTTCGCGAGAAAGCGCGTTCGCCCGGATTCGCCGTGCGGTACAGGGCGCTAACCGGGATCGCTGCGCTGATCCGCCTTCCGCGCATTGAGTTGGAAGCAGCACGCGCCCGTGCAACGATTGTGGGAACGGTCTCGACCTACAATCCCTATCGCGATGGGAAAGAGGAAGGCGGACCCGAGACCGCGTCGGGCGAAATCTATGACGCATCCGGTTGGACGGGTGCAATTCAGACCCGCTTGCGCGACCTGTTCGGAGGCGTGCGTTATGGCAAGCTTTATCAGCCGGCCTTCGCGCTGGTCGAGAGCGGAGAAAAGCAGGCCATCATCAAGATCAATGATGTCGGTCCGCTCAGGCCCGGCCGTGTACTCGATCTCAGCGAACGAAGCATGCGGTTCTTCGATCCGTTTCTCACGCGCGGCCTGCTCAAGGAGGTGAAGATCACGATCTTGCCTGGCGAGACCTGGACACCGGGTCCGGTCGGTGAGGCGTACCTCATCGGGCTCGCGGGACAGTCCCGTTCGAAATCGGCAAATGCGCGAGATTGGCAAAAAGAGATTGAGCTCGCACACTTGCGCGCAAAGACTGCACAGTCAGTCCCCTCGCCTCACGTTCGAACCGGCCGCGGCCGCGATCGAAACCTGGTCACCGCCGATAGTAGATCATAGATCGGCAAAGGCGCCTCCCGAAACTAGGCGCTGAGTTTGCGGAGAATTGCGTCGAGCTGGTCCAGATTGCGGTACTTTATCCGCAGCGTTCCGCCTTCACCGCGATGGTCGACGCTAACTTCAAGTCCAAGCGCATCGGACACGCGCCGCTCGAGCGCCCGGGTGTCGGCATCCTTTGCAACGCCGCTATGTCGTCTCCCTTGGCCTTTGACTTCGACGGTCGTGTCGGCGTCATCCTTGCGCATCTCGGCTTCGACCTCGCGCACGCTGAGTCTCTTTTCGACAATTTTATGCGCGATCTGCTCCGCGTCGGGCTGTCCGACCAGAAGGCGAGCATGTCCGGCGGAAATTTTTCCCGATCGAAGTAGCTGCTTCACCGGTTCTGGCAGCTTGAGCAGCCGCAACGTGTTCGCAATATGCGGTCGGCTTTTCCCGACAATGTGCGCGACCTCATCCTGTGTTCGATTGAAATCATCCATTAACGCCAGGTATCCGCTGGCTTCTTCGATCGGATTGAGGTCGGCACGCTGGACGTTCTCGATAATCGCAAACTCCAACGCCTGAGCATCATTGGCTTCGATTACCGCTACAGGCACATCGTGCAGTCCCGCACGCTGAGCAGCCCGCCATCGCCTCTCGCCGGCGATGATCTCGAATTTTTCGTCCTGTAGTGCGCGCACGACGATCGGCTGGATGATGCCGCGCTCGCGGATGGAGTCCGCAAGCTCATTGAGTTCGCTGTCGGTGAACATGCGCCGTGGGTTGCGTGGATTGGGCCGCAGGTTTTCGATTGCTGCACGGCGCGGTTTGCGTCCGCTTTCCGCAAGCGAGGCTTCGTCGCCGACGTCTCCCATCAGCGCGGCGAGACCACGTCCCAATCGCGAGTGATCAGCCATTGCCGCCGCTCCTGAATTACGTGCCACGCTTTGCCTTTCCCGTTATCGTGTGCTTTGCGTTTGCCGAAAGTGCCGGAGGTATACGCACTAACCTGCTTTCAGCGCTTTTTCCCGCTGGATGATCTCGGTAGCAAGCCGCAGATAAGCTTCGCTGCCAACGCATTTAAGATCGTAAACCAGAACCGGCTTGCCGTAGGACGGGGCTTCCGAAATGCGAACATTGCGCGGGATTATGGTCTCGTAGACCTTGTTCCCCATGAACTGTCGCACATCAGCGACAACCTGGCTCGAGAGATTGTTTCGTGAATCGTACATCGTGAGCACGATGCCGTGGATGGATAGCGTGGGGTTGAGCGTCGCCTTGACCTGATCGACCGTCTTGAGCAGCTGCGACAGGCCTTCCAGCGCGAAGAACTCGCATTGCAGCGGAACGAGAATCGAATCGGCTGCCGCCATCGCATTGACCGTAAGCAGATTCAGAGACGGCGGACAGTCGACGAGGACATAGCCGAAGTCGTGGCTTCGTGTTCCGCTGTTGAGCTGACGAAGCGCATTGCGCAAACGGAACGCGCGGTCGCGCTGCTGCCCGATTTCAAGTTCAAGGCCGGAGAGATCCAGAGTGGACGGAGCAATGTACAACCGCGGTACCGCAGTCTGCAGCACGGCATCGCGCATCGGCGCAGCGCCTGTGAGCACATCATAGGTGGACGTTCGGCGCGACTTTCTCTCGATGCCGAGCCCGGTTGACGCATTACCCTGCGGATCGAGATCGACGATGAGCACATGCTCGCCGATCGCGGCGAGTGCTGTGCCCAGATTGATTGCCGTCGTTGTCTTTCCGACCCCGCCCTTCTGATTGGCGATCGCCAGAACCCGTGGGCGGCCAACATCGGACATGGTGGCCGGCTTGCTGAAAGGCACGACGGGCGGCGCAGTTGGCGAGTCACGATCTGCTGTATTGCTCATGATGCCAATTCCACGGCTGTGGCAACGTGGCAGCTGGTCCGCGTTTTGCACCCGCTAGGTGCTGCGCCGCGCCAGCGCGCGCACGACAACGATTGCACTATTCGGACTGGTCCTGCTGGGGACTCTGGATGCGTCAACTCTCCAATATTTAGCGGCCTCGGTCAATTCGGCGTCTACATCTTGCCCCTTGGGAAAAATTCCGATCGCACCTCGCGAGATGAAAGGAAACGCCTGATCACAGAGGGTTTTCAATGGGGACAGGGCGCGTGCCGTGACGACTTGCACCGCTTCTGCACAGTTTTTTCCAAAAGCCTCCACGCGCTGCTGATGAACCTGCGCCGGAACGGCGGCTGCTCTCACCGCTTCACGCAAAAAGGCAGCCTTTTTGCTATTACTTTCAATGAGATGCACTGTCGCGCCCGGTACTTCCACCAGCGTGCAGGCAATCGGGATGCCCGGAAAGCCGCCCCCCGAGCCAAGATCGATCCACAGTTTTGCATCCGGAGCCAAGGAAACAAGCTGCAGCGAATCTGCGATGTGTCGCGTCCACAATTGCGCGACGGTCGAAGCGGAGACCAGATTGAGCCTGGTCTGCCAGACCAGAAACGTAGCGACGAACCGATCAAGGCATCGTTCTGTTTCACGTGAAACAGGGCAGAGCGTCAGGGCGCGCGCCTTGTCAGCCGTGAGATCGAGGTGCCCCTGCCCGCTCCCGCTCACGCGGTCTTCGCCGTGGATTTCTTGGCACGGCGGACGTGCGCGACAAGCAAGGTCAAGGCCGCCGGCGTGATGCCGTCGATACAACTTGCATGTCCAATCGTGCGCGGACGGTGGGTCTGCAATTTCTGCTTCATCTCGTTGGACAGGCCGGGCAGCGCGGAATAGTCGAAATCTTCCGGCAACACGACACTTTCGTCCCTGCGATAGGCGGCAATGTCGGCTGCCTGGCGAGATAGATAGACCTCATACTTTGCGTCGATCTCGATCTGCTCCGCAATGCCGGGCGCAATCGAGCCCAGACGCGGCCAGATTGCCGCGAGCTGAGCGATCGTCACTCCCGGATATGAGAGGAGCTCGAACGCAGTCCGGCGCTGGCCGTCCCTGTTGAGCGAAAGCCCGTAGCGCTCCGCCTCTTTCGGGGTGAGCGAAACAGATTTGGCATAATCGCGGCCATCTCTGAGCGCGGCCGACTTTTCCCGGTGCGCCCGTGCGCGCGTTTCACCGACGCAGCCAATAGCCAGCCCCAAATCCGTAAGTCTTTGATCCGCATTGTCGGCCCGCAACTGCAGACGATATTCGGCCCGGGAAGTGAACATGCGATAGGGCTCGGTAACTCCGCGGCGAACCAGGTCGTCGATCATGACGCCGAGGTAGCCCTGCGCGCGGTCGATGATGATCCCGGCGCGTCGGGAAGCGAAAGCCGCAGCATTCAAGCCTGCCAAGAGGCCCTGTGCGGCCGCCTCTTCATAGCCCGTCGTGCCGTTGATCTGCCCAGCCAGGAACAGTCCCCGCAACCGATGGGTCTCGAGCGTGGGCGCGAGCTCCCGCGGATCGACATAGTCATATTCGATGGCATAGCCGGGGCGGACGATGCGGGCATTTTCGAGCCCTGGTATCGTCGCAACCAACGCGCGCTGAACGTCCTCGGGAAGCGACGTCGAAATTCCATTGGGGTAAACCGTCGGGTCGTCGAGACCTTCCGGCTCGAGGAAAATCTGATGGCCGTCGCGCTCTCCGAATTTAACGATCTTGTCTTCAATTGAGGGACAGTAGCGCGGGCCACGGCTCGCGATTTGTCCCGAATACATTGGCGAGCGGTGCACATTGTCGCGAACGATTCGATGCGTCGCCTCGTTCGTCCGCGTGATGCCGCATTCGATCTGAGGATTCTCGATGCGCTCGGTCAAACTTGAAAACGGATCCGGCGGATCGTCGCCCCGCTGCATCTCAAGGCTGGACCAATCGATCGTGCGGCCGTCGAGCCGCGGCGGCGTCCCGGTCTTCAGTCGTCCAAGTGCGAAGCCCAATTCCCTGAACGTGCGTGAAAGGCCCAAAGCGGGCCCCTCCCCGACCCTTCCGGCCGGAATCGTTTTTTCGCCGATGTGAATGAGACCGCAAAGGAATGTCCCCGTGGTCACAACGACGGCGCCCGCCGGGATCTCCCGACCTTCGAGGAGCCTGATGCCGCACAGCGATCCATTTACGATGCGCAGGTCATCCACTTCCCCCTCAACCACGGTGAGATTCGGCGTGGCGCGGATGGCTTCTTGCATCGCGCGCGCATAGAGCTTGCGGTCAGCCTGGGCCCGGGGGCCGCGCACGGCCGGTCCCTTGCGGCGGTTCAGCACTCGGAACTGGATACCGCCGCTGTCGGCCACGCGGCCCATCAGACCGTCGAGCGCATCGATTTCCCTTACGAGGTGACCCTTGCCCAGGCCGCCAATGGCTGGGTTGCAGGACATCGCACCGACTGTCGGAAAGCGATGCGTCACTAAGGCGGTCTTTGCCCCCATCCGGGCAGCAGCGGCTGCGGCCTCACATCCGGCGTGCCCCCCGCCGACCACCACGACATCAAATCCAGCAAGCATTCAAATCCCTCGCGCGGCCTTCTAGCGAAGCATCTTAGAGCGGTCAAAAACGTGACTTCAGAATTGTTTCACGTGGAACGTTGCGCTGGTCTTGTTGACCCTGCCCTTGAGCCTCTATCCCCAGCCGCGCCTTATCAGTTCAGTCGGATACGTTGCTGCGATTTATTTGCCGACACAAAAATCACGGAAGATGCGATCAAGCACATCCTCTACGTCAATTCGCCCGGTAAGCCGGCCCAAAGATCGACTCGCGATCCGGAGTTCCTCAGCAAGGAGGTCCTCGTCGCCACGCATCTCAGGCTTGAGCGCGCGGTTTAAAGCCGCTCGCGTTTCCTCGAGGGCGCGCCTGTGCCGCTCGCGGGTAACGAGCGAAGCCTCGGCACCGCCCATAGAATCCTTTGCAAAGCTGGCCAACTGGCCAATAAGCCTGGCGATGCCACTACCCTCGACGGCCGAAACAGTGAAATGATATTCACATTTCGTCAATGGAAATTCATTACTTGTGATAAGTTCTTTGTTAACCTCACTGGCTAGCTCCGGGTTAACGTTAACGCCTGGAGCTTTCGTATTGTGAATTTGACATTCAGCTTCATTTCTTTCCCGCACTTGCTCCGGCACTAAGTCGATCTTGTTTTGCACGAGCCAAATTCGCTCGCCTGCTTGCGGTGGCAATTGTGCATTCAAAGGACGACTTGCGTCGATCACCCAGAGCACAAGATCTGCCGCGGCGGCCCGTTCGCGCGCCCGACGCACGCCCTCAATCTCGACGGGATCCTGGGAATCTCGAATCCCCGCAGTATCGAGCAGCGTGACCGGCCAGCCATCCAAATCAAGATGCGTCTCAATGACATCTCGTGTCGTTCCTGCATATGGCGACACGATCGCCGCTTCGCGCCTGGCGATGCGATTAAGGAGGGTCGATTTTCCGGCATTAGGCGGACCTGCGATAGCCACGACCAAACCCTCGCGGAGCCGTTCGCCGCGCCTGTTGTCGGCAAGCACGGCTCCAATTTCGTTTTCGAGGGCGCGAACGACCACGATTGCCGGGGTGACTAGGTCCTCTGGAACATCTGCTTCATCGGAAAAATCGATCCGCGCTTCGATCAGGGCAAGCGCATCAATGAGCCGCTGGCGCCAGGTCTCGGCATGACGAGCAAGCGCACCAGTCATGTGAGTGAAGGATTGCCGACGTTGCGCTTCCGTTTCCGCCATGACCAGATCAGCGAGACCTTCGACCGCGGTTAGATCGAGCTTGCCATTCTCGAAAGCGCGCCGGGTGAATTCACCTGGCTCCGCCGGGCGAAGACCTTCGATCACGGAAAGAGCGGCAAACACTGCTTCGATGACAGCCCGGCCTCCATGCACCTGAAGCTCGGCAACGTCTTCGCCCGTCTCGCTGTTCGGAGACGGAAACCAAAGCGCCAATGCGTAATCGATCGTGACGCCACCACGACCGGTAATCTTTGCCAGAGTTGCCATTCGCGGCGCGGGCAATCTTCCTGTCAGGATCTCGAGCGCAGCTCCCGCGCGCGGTCCCGATAGGCGCACGACGGCAATCGCTGCGGGCGGGCGGCCGGACGAAAGAGCGTAGATGGTGTCGCGTGGTGGAGACATTTGCGGCGCACGGAAGCGCCGCGGCGGGCAGGGGTCAAGTCCCTTATTTTGCGGCGGAATCGGAGCCGCCACTTACTGTGCCAAACTGCGCACTCAAGAAAAATTAGAAAGACAAAGAGTTTCGCAGCCCTGGAAGTTGAAGCCGACCGCCCACGCTCAAATGCGGCTGACGCTGCGTGCGAATTCCGTGCCCGGCTATATGATCTTGCCTCACAAGACGACACGGAGGAGAGCACATGAGAAGTCCAAAAACTTTTCTTCTTCTAGTCCCGCTGCTGCTCGGATTCGCGATTTGCTCCGGATCGGGCGCCGATGCGCAAGACGATCTCGCACGGGCGTATCGCATTATCTCATCAAAGCGCTTCGTCGATCTTACGCACGCGTTCGGGCCGGATTCTCCCGTATGGTCCGGCTTCGGCCAGGCGAAAATGACGGCTGCTGCTGACCCGAAGACTCGCACGCCCTACACGGTTAAGGACAACGGCTTTCGAACTACGTTGTTTGAAATGGTCGGGCAATACGGTACGCATGTCGATCCGCCGGCTCATTTCGATGCCGACGGAATCACGATGGACGAAATTCCGCTCAAACAGATGTTTCTGCCTCTCATTGTCCTCGACGACACGATCCATCTCGAAAAAGATCCGAACCACGCATTCTCTCCTGCCGACCTGCGTGCATGGGAGAAAAAGCACGGGCGCGTTCCACGCGGATCGTTCGTTGCATTGCGGACCGACATGTACAAGGACTGGGATCATGACCCTGTCCGCTTCAAACGTACGTGGTTTCCAGCCTGGGACTTCGAAACCGTCAAGTTCCTGTACGAGAAGCGCGGCGTCATCGCGACGGGCCACGAATCGCTCGACACCGATACGACCGAGAAGATGCTGTCGGAGACCTACATCCTGCAACACGGTCATTACCAGATTGAAGCCATGGCCAACCTCGACAAAGTGCCGCCGAAAGGGGCCCTGATCGTCGTGACATGGCCAAAAGTACGAAAGGGATTGGGATTTCCGGCAAGGGCATTCGCGATCCTGCCCTGAAGGCCTTCAATCCGACGCAGGAACGATTGCGCTCAAAGCGCAGTTCTACTGTCGTTCTCTGCTGAAACGCGAGGCCTTCGAATGCCGGCCCGGCTCAGTCCCATTTGTGCCTGCCTCTTTGCGTTCCTGGTTGCCGGGTGTGGCGACAGTTCCAATCTGCCCGAGCACGCCTCAACAGGTCCACGCCCGACGATTCCACCTCCCAACACGTCATTCATCCCAACGATTCATATCGCGCCTGCCAGGGGTTGGACGGAAGGCGAAAAGCCGGAAGCAGCTGCAGGTCTCGATGTAAATGCCTTCGCAAAACAATTGGACCACCCGCGCTGGCTCTTCGTGCTGCCGAACGGAGATGTACTGGTGGCTGAAAGCAACGCGCCGAAACGGCCCGAGGACAGTAAAGGCATCAAGGGGTGGGTGTATCAGGCTGTGCAGAGCTGGGCGGGCGCCGGAGTGCCGAGCGCAGACCGGATCACGATGCTGCGCGACAGAGACGGCGACGGGGTCGCGGAAATGCGCACCGTGTTTCTCAAAGATCTGCACTCACCATTTGGCATGGCACTGATCGGCGATGAACTATATGTCGCGAATGCCGACTCCATCGTCAAATTCAAATACCAGGGCGGCGCGACTGAAATCACATCCCGGGGCGAGAAGGTGGCTGATCTTCCGGGTGGGCCGATCAACCATCATTGGACGAAAAACATCATTCCTAGCAAGGACGGCAGCAGGCTGTATGCAACCGTGGGCTCGAACAGCAACGCCGCCGAGAACGGACTCGACGCGGAAAAAATGCGTGCCGCCATCCTCGAAATAAATCCAAAAAACGGAGAGATCCGAACCTACGCCTCCGGGCTGCGCAATCCGAACGGCATGGGCTGGGAGCCGCATACCGGACAGCTCTGGACCGTTGTCAATGAGCGTGACGAACTCGGCCGCGATCTCGTACCCGACTATTCGACGTCAGTGAAGGAGGGTGGCTTTTGCGGATGGCCCTTCAGCTATTGGGGTCATCACGTCGACGACCGCGTGCAGCCGCAAGATCCCGAGCGCGTACAAAATGCGATCGTTCCTGATTACGCTCTCGGAAACCACGTGGCGCCGCTCGGAACGACATTTGCGGAGGGAGCGAAGCTAGGTAATCGTTTCGTTAGCGGCGTCTTCATCGGAGAGCATGGATCATGGAATCGAAAGCCGTTGAGTGGATACAAGGTCGTTTTTGTGTCCTTTGCGGAGGGGAAACCCCGCGGCGAGCCAATCGATATCCTCACCGGTTTCGTCAATTCGGATGAGAAAGCGCTCGGACGCCCGGTTGGGATCACTATCGCGCGAGATCGCTCGCTCCTCGTCGCCGATGACGTGGGCAACACCGTGTGGCGCGTTAGCAAAGCTGCGCAGACCAGCAACCGTTAAGGCCGGCGGAATTCCCGCCAGGCCCGATCCACGCTAGGCTTCGACGATGTCGTCGACGCAAGACCCAGGGCATGTGAACCGTCTCAGTCGGGCGACCTCGCCATATCTGATCCAGCACAAACACAATCCGGTGGATTGGTGGCCCTGGGGCCCCGAGGCGCTGGCTGAAGCCAAGCGATCGAATAAGCCCATTCTGCTTTCGGTTGGCTATGCCGCGTGCCACTGGTGCCACGTCATGGCGCACGAGTCGTTCGAAGATCCTGCGACCGCGCGCGTCATGAATGAGCTTTTCATCAACATCAAAGTCGACCGAGAGGAGCGACCGGATATCGATCAAATCTACATGAATGCCTTACATCTGCTCGGGGAGCAGGGCGGCTGGCCATTGACAATGTTTCTCACTCCGAATGCCGAACCGGTTTGGGGCGGGACTTACTTCCCCAAAGAATCGCGTTTCGGCCGGCCGGCTTTTGTTGACGTTCTGCGCGAGGTGGCACGGCTATTTCGGGAGGAGCCGAATAGAATCGAGCAAAACAGGGCTGCCCTGCTTTCCCGCCTGTCCGAGAAGGCGCGGCCCGCGGGCAAAGTAACCATCGGCCTGAAAGAGCTCGATTCTGCCGCCATGCAGATCGGCAACATGTTCGATCGCATCAATGGCGGGCTGCGTGGGGCGCCGAAGTTTCCACAGCCGTCCATACTCGAAATGCTATGGCGAGCGGGCCAGCGCACCGGCGACGCGCGATTCTTCGAAACCGTCGAATTCACGCTGGCGAGAATGAGCGAGGGCGGCATCTACGACCATCTCGGCGGCGGTTTCTCACGATATTCCGTGGACGAAAAATGGTTGGTGCCCCACTTCGAAAAGATGCTCTACGACAATGCACAGCTGCTGGAATTACTTGCGCTTGCCTGGGGGAGGAGCCGCCAATCTCTATTCGCTCAGCGCGCCAGGGAAACCGTCGCATGGCTGAACCGCGAAATGACCACACGCGAGGGCGCTTTTGCCGCTTCACTCGATGCCGACTCCGAAGGCGAGGAAGGCAAGTTCTATGTCTGGTCCTATGACGAGGTGATCCAGGCGCTGGGTGTCGAAGATGGAGAATTTTTCGCACGACATTACGACGTCACGCCAAGTGGAAACTTCGAAGGGCATAATATTCTCAATCGGCTATCGCAAAAGGCCTTCACATCCGACGATGCGGATCGACTCGCATTGCTTCGTTCCAAGCTACTTGCGGTACGCGACATGCGCGTGCGTCCCGGGCTCGACGATAAGATCCTTGCTGACTGGAACGGCCTTATGATAGCGGCGCTCGTGAACGCGGGGATCATCTTGGAGGAGCCCGATTGGCTCGCAGCCGCGACCCGGGCATTCAACTTCATTGTCGAAACGATGAGCAGGGGAGACCGGCTTGGGCATTCCTGGCGTGAAGGCATGCTGCAGTCCCCTGGACTGGCCTCTGATTACGCCAACATGATCCGCGCAGCGCTTGCCCTGCACGAAGCGACAGGGAAGCGGGTGTATCTCGAACACGCATTGAGATGGCAAAACGCTCTCGATAGCCACTATGCGGACGCCGAAACAGGGCGCTACTATCTTTCGGCCGACGATGCGCAGGATCTCTTGTTGCGGCCGCATTCGACGCAGGACGATGCGACACCCAATCCGAACGCGGTAACGGCGCAAAATCTCATCAGGTTCGCCGTGCTTGCGGGAGAGGGCGCCTGGCGTGACAAAGCCGATCGATTGCTGGAATCGGTACTGTCCATCGCGGGGTCCAATCTTTTCGGTCATGTAGCACTGCTCAATGCTCTCGATCTGCGCTTGCGCACAGCCGAAATCATTGTCACTGGCCCGGACGCGGCCGAATTTGCGCGGAGCGCGCTCAAGATTCCATTCACTGATCGCATCCTTGTACGGGCCGACAGTCCCGACGAGCTGCCGACGTCGCATCCCGCGCGTGAAAAGATGACCGCCAGACCCGCGCGAAGTGCCGCATTTATATGTGTGGGCGAGCGCTGCTCACTGCCGATCACCGAGCCGGATGCGATTTTCGCTCGTGTTGCCGAAATGCGCAGCCCGAGCAGCATCACGTGAAGGCATCGCACTCCGTGTTGCTGCTCCACCGTGTCAATCCCCGAATTGTTCTTGCTGTTCTCTGCCTTGCGGCATTGTCACCGAGCCTCGTTGTCGAGATTCCGGCTATGGCCGATTACCCGAACCATTTGGCACGGATGTTTATCCTCAGCCGCGAGGCAGGACCTCACGCAAGCCCATTCTACGAGGTCGACTGGGAGCTCTATCCGAACCTGGCGATGGACCTTCTTGTTCCGCAGATCGCGAAAGCGATGAGTGTCGAGCACGCAATGCGCCTGTTTCTTCTTGTCTCGCAGCTGCTGATCATCACAGGTGCCATGGCTCTCGAGCGCAGCGTCAAGGGTCAGACGTCGCTTGGCGGTTTCGCGGCGCTGGCTTTTCTCTACAGCCTGCCATTCGCATGGGGGTTCGTGAACTTTGAATTCGGTCTCGGACTTGCGCTCTGGTGCATTGCAGCGGCCCTTGCGCTGCAGGAAAAGCGATGGTCATTGCGCTTGGCGGTCCACACTGCCTCCACGCTCGTGCTGTTCATGGCGCATTTTTTTGCGCTCGGCGTCTATGGTTTCACCATCGGCGTCCACGAACTGTGGCGCGCCCGCAGCCGGGCTGATGCGCTCCCCGAGCTGGGAGGTCGCCTTCTGCTGCTCGGCGCGCCGACGCTGCTCCTGCTCGCCCTAATGGTCTCATCGGGAGGCTCCATTGGCGGAAAAGGGACCGATTGGCTTTTTGCCTACAAGCCGCTGTGGCTTTTCCGCATCATGAGTGGTTTTAGCCAAACCCTTTCGGCAATTTGCGTCGTGTCTCTTGTAGCCGGAATCTATCTGCTTGCACGAAACGGCGCGCTCAGATTTGCCGCTTCCGGACCATGGCTCGCGGTGGGCTTTGTTCTGCTCTACATCCTCATGCCGTCGAGGTTGTTCGACACATCCTTTGTTGATTTAAGGATCATCGTCGCCGCTGCGTTGATCATGCCTGCATTCCTAAACGTCAAGTTTTCGGCGCGTGAATGGAGGCTTGCCTTTGCGATAGGCGCGGTTCTCATCACGCTCTCCAACATCGCACTCGTGCTTGCCGTGTGGCTTCCCTATCGCGCCGTTTATGCAGACATGATCGAGTCTTTTGGACGAATCAAGAAAGGATCGACAGTTCTCATCGGGCATTCGGGCGCAGGCAACGATCCACCTTTCAATGATCTAACTGAGTACCCGATCTACAACGCGCCGGTGCTTGCCGTACACTTCGCGGACGCGTTTGTTCCGAACCTGTTCACCGCGCCGGGCAAACAGCCGGTAAAGCCGCGGCCGAACTATGCCGCTCTCGATATCCCGTATGGCGGTCCTGTCCCTGTGGCAATTCTCAGCTCCATCGCCGAAGGCACAGCGCCAGCCGCGACGCCGCGATTCATCCGCGATTGGCCCCGGGAATTCGATTATCTTTATTTGTTAGGGCCGCGCATTTCCAATCCTTTGCCGAAGCTGCTCGAAGAGATTCAATCATCGCAGCGATTTGTACTGTATCGCGTACGAAAATAAGCCCGAGGCCGCGAACGATTTCGTCGCGGCATGCGCTTTACGCACGGTTCGCCTCGGGCAAAACGTCCGGCGCGAACCCCTTCAGGTGTTCATGGATTCGAAGAACTCGGCGTTGTTCTTTGTATTGCGCAGCTTGTCGAGCAGGAAATCGATGGCGTCCATCGTTCCCATCGGATTAAGAATTCTGCGCAAGACATACATCTTCTTGAGTATCGCCGGATCGGTGAGCAGCTCTTCCTTGCGGGTGCCGGATCGCGTGATATCGATCGCTGGGAAAGTACGCTTGTCTGCCACTTTCCGGTCAAGGATCAATTCGGAGTTGCCGGTGCCCTTGAATTCTTCGAAGATCACTTCGTCCATGCGGCTGCCCGTATCGATCAAGGCCGTCGCGATGATTGTCAACGATCCACCTTCCTCGATGTTGCGAGCCGCACCAAAGAACCGCTTGGGGCGCTGCAGCGCGTTTGCGTCGACCCCGCCGGTGAGCACCTTGCCGGAGGAAGGAACCACGGTGTTATAGGCGCGGCCGAGACGGGTAATCGAATCCAGCAGGATGACCACGTCCCGCTGGTGCTCGACCAGACGCTTTGCCTTTTCAATCACCATTTCGGCGACCTGCACGTGGCGCGAGGCCGGCTCATCGAAAGTCGAGGATATCACCTCGCCCTTCACCGAGCGCTGCATGTCCGTGACTTCCTCGGGGCGTTCGTCGATGAGCAGAACGATGAGGTATGTTTCCGGATGATTGGCCGTAATCGAGTGAGCGATGTTTTGCAGCAACACGGTCTTACCGGTGCGCGGAGGCGACACTATCAGCGCGCGCTGTCCCTTGCCGATCGGTGCAACAATGTCGATGACACGCGCGGAGAGATCCTTTTTTGTCGGATCATCATATTCCATCCTGATCCGCTCGTCCGGATAAAGCGGCGTAAGATTGTCAAAATTAACCTTGTGACGCGCTTTTTCCGGATCTTCGAAATTGATGGTGTTGACCTTGAGCAAGGCAAAGTAGCGCTCGCCCTCTTTAGGAGAGCGAATATGGCCTTCGACCGTATCGCCGGTCCGCAGACCGAACCTGCGAATCTGACTCGGCGAAACGTAGATGTCGTCGGGTCCGGACAGGTAGTTCGATTCTGGCGAGCGCAAGAATCCGAACCCGTCTGAAAGGACTTCGACGACGCCCTCGCCGATAATGTCGACTTCCTGAGTCGCCAATTGCTTCAGAATCGCGAACATCAGCTCCTGCTTGCGCATGGTGCTGGCATTTTCGACCTGATGTTCTTCGGCGAAAGCGACGAGTTCGGCAGGCGTTTTAGACTTGAGATCCTGGAGTTTCATTTCCCGCATGGGGGGCTTACGTCCTTGGGAGCGTTAGCGAAGCTTTGTCAGGCAAAGATTGGTGCCGTTTTATTTTGCAGAGAGACCGCAGGTCTGAGGTCACGAGGTGTAGGGATTGGGCCTGCAACCCGATGCTGCACCGGCCCGAACACTAGGGAGCCGGAACGCGACTGCATCCGCCTGCGTTCGGTGGGATGTCATCAAGATAAGTTGAGCCAGGGTTTCGCGCAAGAGGTCGCGCGCAATGGCTGGTCCCGGGTCGGCTAAAAAGGTTTGACCGTGGCCAAGGCTATAATGATGATCAGCAGGACCGTTGGTATCTCGTTGATAATACGATAGAATTTCTTGCTGTGTCGGTTTCGGTCAAAGCGGAATTCATTTACCCAATGTGCAAATAGGCCGTGCATGACTGTCATCGCGAGGACGGCGACAAACTTGACGTGAAACCAGCCGGCGCCAATCCACTGTCCCATCAGGAGCAGAACGATCCCCACGATCCAGGTGACGATCATTGCCGGCAGCATGATGTAGGTCAGGAGCCGTTCCTCCATCACCTTGAACGTCTCCGACTGCTCCGAGCCCGGTGGCGCGGCGGAGTGGTAGACGAACAGGCGCGGCAAATAGAGCATCCCCGCCATCCAGGCGACTACAGCTACAATGTGGAGGGCTTTGAGCCAGAGATACACGAGGTTCACCCTCTTACGTGCTTGAGCATGCGGTCGACATGCGCAACAGGAGTATCCGGAAGGATCCCGTGTCCCAGATTGAAGATCAGTGGACCCTCGGCAAGATATGTCATCACCGCGTCGACTTCGCGGTCGAGCGCAGCCCCTCCGGCTAGAAGCGCGACGGGATCAACATTGCCCTGAACAGGCGCATGTCTCTGCAGCGTATCCCGCGCAATTGCGCGCTCAAATGTCCAATCGATGCCGATCGCATTTACTCCGGTCATCTTCAGATAAGGAAGCGCCATAGCGCCTGCGCCACGCGGAAAGCCGATAATTCTTGCATTCGGGATGGCACGCCGAACGCCCTCAACAATCCTCTGTGTCGGACCGATGCACCACGTCTCGAACTGTTCGGGGCCCAACACCCCGGCCCACGTATCAAAGATTTGTACGCAGTCGGCGCCCGCCGCAAGCTGCCCCACCAGGTAGTCAACGGACGCCCGGACCAGACAATCGATTAATCGTCCGAAATTCTCAGGATCGCGATAGGCAAAGAGCCGTGCTGGTGCTTGGTCTGGTGTCGCCGCGCCAGCGACCATGTAGGTCGCAACCGTCCACGGAGCACCGCAAAATCCGATTAAAGCTGTATTGGCATCCAACGCGCTACTAACACGGCGAACGGTATCATAAACGGGCGCAAGTGTATTGGCATCCAATTGCTCGCGCATTCTGCCGAGGTCAACAGCCCCGTTCAACGGCTCCAGTCGAGGTCCTTCTCCGGCCAGAAACTCTACCTTCCGCCCGAGCGCCAAAGGCACCACCAGAATGTCCGAAAACAGAATCGCCGCATCAAAATCAAAGCGGCGAACCGGCTGTAATGTCACCTCTGCGGCTAGTTGGGGGTTGAAGCACAAATCCAAAAACCCGCCCGCTCTTTCGCGCACAGCACGATATTCGGGCAAATACCGTCCCGCTTGACGCATAAGCCAAATCGGTGGGACCGCTTCGCGCTTTCCTGAAAGAACACGTAGCAGTTTTTTCCCCATAGCTTTCGTTGATCCAATATCGTCCATAAATACTTATCTAAGAATCTATTGTGGTTGTTAGAACGTTGATTGGACTCATGCCTCGCCGTCAACATGGTGTCCACTGTCTGCACATCGGCAATGCACTCTGTCCGAGTAATCCAGAGGTGACAAAATCCACAACGCGACGCCTAATTTGAAGGCATCTAGCGAGATGTCCCCTGGTGTCCCCAGGCGCGTATTCACATGGCCGCGGAACAAATTCGATACGGTCCTGGGTGATCTCCCATCGCCAGTGATGTGGAGGAATTTGAGTTTCTCGCCTGATGACCGCTTGCCTGGAGAGCACAACCATGGCCTTCTCCGGCGATATCCACATGCTTTCCGGCAGATATACAGATGACCGAAACCGGCTACTTCCATCTTCATCTGGTATCCGATGCAACCGGAGAAACTCTGATCACGGTGGCGAGAGCAGCCGCGGCGCAATATGCGAATGTGTCGCCGATCGAACATCTCTATCCCATGGTCCGGTCAAAGAAACAGCTCGACCATGCGCTTGCGGAGATCTCCGAAGCGCCGGGTCTGGTCCTGTACACGCTTCTCGAGGAAGATCTCATAGCGGCGCTCGAGCAGAAATGCCGTGAGCTCGGGCTGCCCTGCATGTCGATCCTTGGACCGGTTTTGCGAGTATTCCAGTCGTATCTCGGTGCGGAAACCATCCACCGCGCAGGCGCTCAGCATGTTCTCAATGCCGAATATTTTCAGCGGATCGACGCATTGAACTTTACAATGCTGCATGACGACGGCCAACACGTCGAAGGGCTCGAAGAGGCGGATGTGGTTCTGGTGGGCGTTTCGCGAACATCGAAGACGCCGACGTCGATCTATCTCGCCAATCGTGGTGTGAAGACCGGCAATGTGCCGCTAGTGCCGAACGTCCAGCTGCCGCCTTCGGTTCAGGGGCTCACGCGACCGCTAATTGTGGGTCTATATGCGAGTCCAGAACGCATCGTGCAGATTCGGGAAAACCGGCTGCTCGGGTTGAAAGCCCACCGCGACGATGATCAATATATCGACAAGGCAGCAGTGGCAGAGGAAGTTTCATTCTCGCGACGGCTGTGTGCCAGAAATAACTGGCCGACAATTGATGTTACCCGTCGCTCGATCGAAGAAACTGCCGCCGCAGTCATGCGGCTCTTGAGCGAACGTCGCCGCCATCCTGTAAGCTAGATTACCGAGGCTTCATGGCGCTTTGGCTTGCTTCTCACCCGCTGGTTCTCGCATCCCGAAGCGATGTGCGCGGCAAGATTCTGGCGGCGGCCGGCCTTCGTTTCGAGACAAGGCCCTCATTGGTCGACGAGCGCGCTCTCGAAGCCGAGGCCGAGATCGAGGATGCCTCAGCCGTAGCACGACATCTTGCCGAGAAAAAAGCGATGGCGGTTGCATCGTCTATGCCGGGACGCATCGTCTTGGGGGCCGACCAGACGCTCGCACGCGGGGCCCGCCGTTTCACCAAGCCAGCTGACCTTGCCGCTGCGGCCGAGCAGCTTCGAGAATTGCGAGGTCGGACGCATGAGCTGCATTCCGCGCTCACTCTGGTAAGCGACGGCACGTTGTTGTTCTCGTGCGTGGAAACGGCGAAACTGACGATGCGTGATTTCTCCGATCGGTATCTCGAGAATTATCTCGGCATGCTGGGCGATGCCGCTCTCAAAAGCGTCGGCGGGTATCAGCTCGAGGGGATCGGAATTCATCTGTTCGAGCGGATCGAAGGAGACTATTTCACGATTCTCGGCCTTCCGTTGCTTCCACTGCTGGACTTCCTACGCCAGAAAAAGCTCCTCGATGGCTAGCATACGGACGCGCCCACGCTCAGGTGCAAATGATATGTTTGTCCTCGGCCTCACCGGTTCGCTCGGTATGGGCAAATCGACGACCGCACGATTCTTTGCCGAAGAAGGTGTCCCGGTTCATGATGCGGATGCAGCGGTTCATCGCTTGTACGAAGGCGAAGCTGCGCCCCTGATCGAAGCCGCGTTCCCCGGCACGACCAGCGACGGCAAGGTGGACCGCGACAAGCTTGCAGCTAGGGTGCTAAGCGATCCCGCGCGCATCAGCAAGCTGGAAGGCATTGTCCATCCCCTGGTGCGCGCCGCCGAGGAGCAGTTTCTGGCCGATGCGAGAGCCAAAAATGCACCCCTGGTGGTGCTCGATATTCCACTTCTGTTTGAAACCGGAGGCGAAGCCCGTTGTGATGCCGTGGTTGTTGTCTCAGCCCCGGCGGACGTGCAACGAGCGAGGATTCTGGCACGGCCAGGAATGAATGAGGAGAAGCTGGCCGCAATGCTGGCCAGGCAGATGCCGGACGCCGAAAAGCGGCACCGCGCCGATTTCGTCGTGGATACGTCACAGGGATTCGAGGCCGCGCGGGCGCAGGTGCGTGATATTCTCGCGCGCATCGCTACAATGGAGAACCGACGACGCTGATTCTCCATCCCGAAGACCCATGCGCGAAATCGTTCTCGATACGGAAACGACCGGGCTCGATCCGGCGCAGGGACATCGACTTGTCGAACTCGGCTGTGTCGAGCTGCTCAACCGCATCCCAACCGGCGCCGCGTTTCACGCTTATATCAATCCCGAACGCGACGTGCCGCCGGAAGCCTTTGCAGTTCATGGGCTCTCCGCGGATTTTTTGAAAGCGCACAAGCGCTTCGTTGAGATCGCCGACGAGTTCCTTGATTTCATTGGTGATGCGCCCTTGGTCATTCACAATGCGAGCTTTGACCATGCATTTCTTTGTGCCGAACTCAAGATTGCCGATCGCAGGCCGATCGCGCCCGACCGGCTCATAGATACGCTCCTGCTTGCGCGCCGCAAACATCCTGCAGGCCCGAACCGACTCGACGATCTGTGCTTGCGTTACGGCATTGACAATTCGCGGCGAAATAAACACGGCGCTCTGCTAGATGCGGAGATTCTTGCGGAAGTCTATGTCGAACTCATCGGTGCAAGACAGGCCCAACTGGGACTTACAGAGATCAATGACCGGCCGGTCGCCAGCGTCAACGAAAAGAACGCGATTCGCACGCGCCCCACGCCGCTTCTGCCACGATTGAGTGAAGCCGAGATCGCGGCTCATCGCGAATTCGTGACGAGTCTGGGCGAAAACGCGCTGTGGCTTCGCTATCAGCCGGACACGTTGTGAGACGTCAACTCGCCGGCGCGGTCGAAGGCTGCATCTGCGCCATTTTCTGCCGATAGAGGCTCACGAAGTCCACGGGATCGAGTAGCAGGGGAGGAAATCCACCGTTGCGCACCGCCGTCGCAATGATCTCGCGTGCGAACGGGAACAGCAGCCGTGGACATTCGATCAGCACTACGGGATTCAAGCTCTCTTTCGGTACGTTGCGGATGCGGAACATACCCGCGAACTCAAGTTCGAAACGAAACAAGAGTGTGGTGGAGGTTTCGGCCTTGCCCTCAAGTTTGATTACGACTTCAACGTCGCTCTCGGACAAGGGAGTGGCGCCAACATTGATCTGGATTGCAATCTGCGGCTGCTCCTGGCGCGAACCGATCGATTGAGGCGCATTCGGATTTTCGAAGGAAAAATCCTTGATGTATTGGGCGAGGACGGTGAGTTGCGGCTGATCCTGCGGGCTCGCTTGCGCGCCGCTGCTTTGTGAGGGGTTGCCATTGCCAGACGTCATGAATTCTCCTTCAGCGACGCCGCAGGGGGTGGCGCGCGCGGTTGGCTAACATAGCCGTTCTGATGGAACAAGGACGCGCGATTGTCGCCGGCGCTGTTCATTCGCGCTCTTCATTAGTCATTATTGCGGGCGGACAATACCGCCGGGCAGCCGGTATTTTTGGCCAAAGGGGGGAGACCGATTCTTCGCTCATCCACGATGGAGCTGCCGGACTACTGCGCTGCGCAGGGTTCGCCCTACGGCAGGTAGCAGCGGCAATACGGCGATAACGTCCGTGATAAGCCCCGGAAGCAGCAGTCAAATCCCCCGATGAAAAGAACACGCTTCTTAACGCTACCTGCAAGCTTGTTCGGCGCGCCTCCTCACGGTCAGGCGTACTCGCCCAATGTGCCGGTCAACTGTGCGGCTCAGGACGACTACGCCGAGAAGCCAGCGGGCCTCTACCAGGCTAAAAGCCCAATCGTCGCACCGTGGCAACAAAATCGCCAAGTTCCAGCAGTAGCATTGCCAAAATCGCCCACAGCAACCATTTTGATATATTCATGGGCGTTTCTCTCGGTGTGCGATGTTGGCCTAAGCTGCCTGATCGTCTAATGTTCGAGGAGAAATCGCAGTTACGCCGAAATGACGGCGAGAGCCCGTAGCGGGCGGCGCAGTTACGGGAATGCACAAGCGGCGGCGTGGCTGAGAGCCCGGCGCAGATCGATAGCGATCCGATCCACGTGCCGGGACGGTATCCGAAAGCATGCGAGACGTGTTCGATATCTATACCATTATTTTCCTGGCGCTGGCGGTGTTCATCTTCCTGCGGCTGCGCAGCGTATTGGGTCAGCGGACCGGCAGGGAACGACCTCCTTACGATCCGTATTCCGCCCGCGAGCCGGTGCGGCCTGCGGCGGAAAAAGTCATCACTCTGCCGAACCGCAACGCAGAATCACCCCAGGCGAAGCCTGTGGAGCCGGAGACGGCTCCCGCCGAGAAATGGAAGGGCATTGCAGAGCCCGGTTCTGTACTGGCAGCAGGGCTCGATGCAATCGCCGGCGCCGAACCCGATTTCGATGCGAAACATTTTCTCGCAGGCGCGCGTGCTGCCTACGAGATGATAGTCAACGCCTACGCTGAAGGCGATCGCCGCACCTTGAAAAACCTGCTGGCTCGGGAAGTTTATGATGGATTCGAGAGCGCTATCAGTGCACGTGAAAAGCGCGGCGAGACGGTGGAAAGTCGCTTCGTGTCCATCGATGAAGCCAATATCTCCGCCGCCGAATTGCGCGGCCGTACCGCGCAGATTACTGTTCGCTTCCAATCAAAGCTTGTCTCGGCAACACGCGACAAGGATGGAAACGTGATTGACGGCAGCGCGGACAGGGTCACCGACATCACTGACGTTTGGACATTTGCACGTGACGTGAGTTCGCGCGATCCGAACTGGAAGCTGGTGGCTACTGAAGCCGGGCAATGAGTGCATGCCGCCAAGCTGTCGTCGCAATCTCCTCCGGTTCGGTGTTGGCGTTGGGGTGATCGCGGGAGCGGCGATTTCGACGGCAGTCTCGGCCAAAAGCATTCGCCTTCCCAAAGCCCAGGTCGAGACGCTCAGCTTTTCCGCACTCGATGGCTGGAAGCAGGATGATCTCTCCGCTGCTTTCGATACCTTTCTGAAAAGCTGTCGCGCCATACTTAACGGCACCAAGCATATGAGAGCGGTCCGACCGCTATACGACGGCTTGTTCAGGGTTTGCGAACGAGCTGCCGCGGCAGGCAAGCTCGACAGCGGCCATGCCCGGGCGTTTTTTGAAGACAATTTCAAACCCGTGCGGATCGTGCCCCACGGCGAATCCGACGGATTTTTTACTGGCTACTATGAGACCGAAGTCGATGGGTCCCGCTTTCCCAGCAACGAATATACGATACCAATCTATGCAGCTCCCGCGGTTGCTGTGAAGAAGCGCAGCAGTACCGTGTTCGCAAACCTCGACCGCACTGAGATCGAGGAAGGCGCTCTTGCCGGCAAGAATCTGGAAATCTGCTACGTGAAGAGCCCGATCGATGCCTTCTTCGCGCAGATCCAGGGGTCAACGCGTGTGAGACTCGACAGCGGGAAATTGCTGCGGCTTAACTACATTGCAAGCAACGGGATGCCCTATACGCCCGTTGGAAAATTCCTGATCGATCGCGGCATCGTTTCCCGGGATGAAATGTCGATGGATAAGATCCGGCAGTTCATGGAGGCCAACCCGGAAGAGGGCAAAGAATTGCGGCGGAAGAACCGCTCGTTCGTATTCTTTACCGAGGTTCCGCTGGATGCTGACGACGAATGTATCGGGGCACAAGGTGTGCCCCTTACGCCCGGACGCTCGCTTGCCGTAGACAAGAAGATTCACGTTTACGGAACGCCGATTTGGGTCGAGGCAAAACTTCCGATCGAAAGCGAACGACCTGAAACAAGATTCCGGCGTCTGCTCGTCGCGCAGGATACCGGATCAGCTATCACAGGACCCGCACGGGCGGATATCTATTTCGGCCACGGCGAGCAAGTCAGTCACGTTGCGGGGCGCATTAAGCAGTTTGGGAAATTTGTCATGCTGGTCCCGCGCAGCGTGTCGGTACATGGCGCTGCGGCACCGCGCTCGAAGCAAGTTCCACTGCCAAAGCGGCGCCCCGAAATGATCCTCGCGGTGGAGTCACACAACTCGAACACACATGCGCCGGGGGTCCCGTCGCCGCGACCAAGGCCGTAACGGCCATGGCTGACGGCCGCCGCCGACGTTTGTCGCCGGAAGAGCGAGTGCTCTGGACGACCATCACCAAGACGATCGCTCCGCTGCAAAAATCGGCGTCCGAGGGACCGCCGCCTCCGGCGGATTCTCCACCCGCGCCGCCCAGCAATCTTGTTCAAACCAAGTCTGTTGCGCAGACTTTCCGGAAAGGCGGCGGTCCGCCGGCTCTTCTGCCACTTGGCCGTCGCGAGCGGGCACGGATCGCGCGCGGCAATCACCGGATCGAAGGACGGCTCGATCTGCACGGTCTCACGCAAAGCGAAGCCCACAACGCGCTGCTGCGCTTCCTGCGTGCCGCGATGGAGCGGGAAGCCCGGCTTGTGCTCGTGATTACCGGAAAAGGCGGTCGCCGGGCAGGAGAAAGCGGGGTACTCAAAACCCAGGTGCCGCGTTGGCTGAGCCTGCCGGAATTTCGTCCGCTTGTGATCGGGTTCGAGATTGCACACGCAGCCCACGGCGGAGAGGGCGCACTCTATATTCGCGTGCGGCGAAAGAAACGAGAGTAGACGAGGCCGACCTCGTATGGCACCGGTCATCGTTATCAACGCGCGTCTATAAAATGAAGCGGCTCAAATCGGCATTCTTCGCCAGATCACCGATGTGCTGTTGCACGTAGCCTGCATCGATTCTGACTGTTTCACCCGACCGATCCGGTGCGGCAAACGAAACCTCGTCGAGCACGCGCTCCATCACGGTCTGCAGCCGGCGTGCACCAATGTTCTCGACCGACGCGTTCACCGCGACGGCTATATCGGCAATTGCATCGACGGCATCCTCCGAAAATTCAAGCGTCACATCCTCGGTGCTCATCAGCGCGATGTATTGCTTGATCAATGAAGCCTCCGGCTCCGTTAGAATTCGACGGAAGTCATCTCGCGTAAGAGCTTTGAGCTCGACACGAATCGGCAGGCGTCCCTGCAGTTCGGGCAGAAGATCCGATGGCTTAGAAATATGAAAGGCGCCGGAGGCGATGAAAAGAATGTGATCTGTTTTTACCGGACCGTGCTTGGTATTCACGGTGGTGCCTTCAATCAAGGGTAGTAGATCGCGCTGCACGCCCTCGCGGGACACATCGGCACCGCGCAAGCCTTCGCGTCCAGCGATCTTGTCGATCTCGTCTAGAAATACGATGCCGTTCTGCTCGGTGCTGCGGATCGCGTCCTGCACAAGTTGCTCGTTGTCCAGCAGCTTATCGGATTCTTCGTTGACGAGGATGTCATGAGATTCTTCGACTGTCAGACGCCGGGTTTTTGTTCGCCCGCCGCCGAGCTTGCCGAAGATGTCACCCAGGTTGATGGCGCCCATCTGCGCACCGGGCATTCCCGGAATTTCGAACATGGGCATCCCCGTGCCGCCGGCCTGGACTTCGATCTCGATCTCCTTGTCATTAAGTTCTCCGGCACGAAGCCTTCTGCGGAAGCTTTCGCGCGTTGCGGGGCTTGCTCCCGGACCAACGAGTGCGCTGAGCACGCGTTCTTCCGCCGCCTGCTCGGCTCGTGCCTGCACATCCTTTCGCCTGCGCTCGCGCACCAAGGCGATCCCGATCTCGACAAGGTCTCGCACGATCTGCTCGACGTCACGCCCGACATAGCCCACTTCGGTGAACTTGGTTGCCTCAACTTTGAGAAACGGAGCGCCCGCGAGTTTCGCCAGGCGGCGCGAAATCTCAGTTTTGCCGACACCTGTCGGGCCTATCATCAGGATATTCTTCGGGAGCACTTCCTCGCGCAGCTTTTCGTCGAGTTGGAGGCGCCGCCAGCGATTGCGCAGCGCGATCGCCACGGCCCGCTTGGCGTCACCCTGGCCGACGATATATCGGTCCAACTCAGATACTATTTCGCGGGGAGAGAAATCGGTCATTTACCCTCTTTTCCCCGCGCGCTCGGGCGGAACAGCGCTACACGGCCACTCAGGTCGCAAGTCATGAACGCCGCCCGCCCACACATTTTGGGAGCGCTGCTGACATACAACATCATGTCTTGATGCTCTCGATGGTCACATTACGGTTCGTGAACACGCAGATATCGGCTGCGATGTCGAGCGATTTGCGCACGATAGCCTCCGCGTCGAGAGATCCGTCGACCAACGCGCGCGCCGAAGCAAGTGCGTAGTTGCCGCCCGAGCCGATGCCGGCGATTCCGGCCTCTGGCTCCAGCACGTCACCAGTGCCGGTGAGAACGAGCGACACGCTCGCATCGGCAACAATCATCATGGCTTCAAGGCGGCGAAGGTAGCGATCCGTCCGCCAATCCTTGGCAAGCTCGACGGCTGCCCGCAAAAGCTGTCCGGGATACTGCTCGAGCTTGCCCTCAAGCCGCTCAAAAAGCGTGAACGCATCTGCGGTCGCGCCCGCAAAGCCTCCAATCACGTCGCCCTTTGCGAGGCGACGGACTTTTCGGGCATTGGCTTTTACGATTGTCTGTCCGATCGATACCTGTCCGTCGCCCCCAATGACCACCATGCCGTTCTTCCGCACGGTGAGAATGGTCGTGCCATGCCAGGCGGGAAGTTCGTGAGGCGACATGCGTGTTAACCCTGTGGTCAGGGCAGATGTAAGGATCTCCCGCGTGTGATGCAAATCAGCCGCCTTCAATGCGCATTAAGGTGAGCAGTGCGAAGGTGGCGAATCCGGCGCGGTCCTGATAAAAGGCGCGCGCGAGCGAAGGACAGCGGCATGCGTAAGGGCAGCACGACGCGCAAGACCAGGGAAACGGAAGTCGAGGTGGAGGTCAATCTCGACGGGTCAGGTCGGGCGTCTATAGCAACGGGAATTGGCTTTCTCGACCATATGCTTGACCTGCTTGCGCGTCATTCGCGCGTCGACATCGTTGTGAAAGCCAAAGGCGATCTGCACATCGATCAGCACCATACCACCGAAGATGTGGGCATTGCGCTCGGCCAGGCTGTGAAGCAGGCGCTCGGCGACATGAAAGGAATCACACGGTATGCCGATGTGCATGTCCCCATGGACGAAGCCCTGACGCGGGTGGCGATCGATATTTCCGGGCGACCATTCCTGGTGTTCAAGGCCGCGTTCGTCCGCGACAAGGTCGGGGCCTTCGATACCGAGCTTGTGCAGGAATGGTTTCAGGCTTTTGCGACGAATTCCGGCATGACGCTGCACGCGGAGTGCTTATATGGCACAAACGATCACCATATAGCCGAGTCGTGCTTCAAGGGATTGGCGCGTGCTCTGCGGGCGGCAGTATCGATTGACCCGCAGGCAAAGGATGAGGTGCCGTCTACCAAGGGCTCGCTCGGCGGTTGACGGTCTCGCGCTATGGGAGACGAACCAGCGCGGATCCCGGGCAGCGGGTGCACGGCTCCAGTATCGACGAGTACGAATGAATGCCAACCTATACGGTCCACGCACCTCGGCCAGGAACGCGCGATGAGCTCGACGCGGCGGAACGGTTTGTCTTCGTGCGCGACGGATTTTATTTCTGGGCCTTTCTGTTGGCGCCTCTGTGGCTGCTCGTTCACGGACTTTGGCTGGCATTGCTGATTTACATCATCTTTCATACGGCAATTGAAACCGGCCTTGCGCTGGCGGGCATCTCGGCGAATGTGCAGATTCTCGTCGGAGTTCTGATCGCACTCATCATCGGCCTGGAAGCATCGAGCATCCGGCGCTGGACGCTGGCGCGACGCGGCTGGACAACGGTCGGCTTTGTCGTCGGCG
The DNA here is from genome assembly GCA_035718275.1 of Pseudolabrys sp. Lineage (GTDB taxonomy): Bacteria > Pseudomonadota > Alphaproteobacteria > Rhizobiales > Xanthobacteraceae > Pseudolabrys. Next base: position 57,768 of record DASTHI010000015.1, read on the forward strand.
ATGACGATGAAACAGCCGAGCGCCGATTCTTTGGCGAATGGTGCAAGGACGCACAGCGGGTCGCGCGCAAATCGGGTTCGAGCGAGCAGGACTATTCCCATTCGACGCGCGTCGGGCCGCCTTCAGGGTCCGACGTGATCGGGCTTTTCCCAGAAGCTGGGGGCCAAAGGTGAGCGTCGCGATCGTCGACTACGGCTCCGGCAACCTACATTCGGCCGCGAAGGCGTTTGAACGGGCCGCGCGCGAAAGCGGACGCAGGCAACCGATCCATCTCAGCAGCGATCCCGATACGATCCGACGGGCGGAGCGCATCGTGCTCCCGGGAGTAGGCGCTTTTGCCGACTGCCGTCGTGGCCTCGTCGCCATCCCTGGAATGCTGGACGCACTTGAAGAAAATGTGCGCAGACGAGGGAGGCCCTTCTTCGGCATTTGCGTCGGCATGCAGCTTATGGCGCAACGTGGGCTTGAATATCAATCGACTCCGGGGCTCGGCTGGATTGCGGGGGAGGTGGACCGCATCATGCCTTCAGACAGCGATCTGAAAATTCCGCACATGGGCTGGAACACGCTCGACGTCGTGAGACCGCATCCGCTATTTGAAGGTATTTCTCTGGGCTCGCACGGGTTGCATGCCTATTTTGTGCATTCGTATCATTTCAAACCGGAGCACCGCACCGATCTTCTGGCCCAGACTGACTATGGCGGCCCGCTTACGGCCATTGTCGGGCGCGAGAATATGGTGGGCACGCAGTTTCATCCCGAGAAGAGTCAGCGCCTGGGGCTTGCGTTAATTGCCAATTTTCTCAAGTGGTCACCATGAGTCTGTCCGCATCGCTGTTTGCAGCGGCCAGGGCGTTGCAATTTGGGCTGCAACGTAGTCGCGCATGATCCTCTTTCCCGCTATCGATTTGAAAGAGGGCGTCGTCGTTCGACTCGAACAAGGCGACATGTCCCGGGCGACCGTTTTCAATCATAATCCTGCCGCACAGGCGCAGCTGTTCGAACGGCAGGGCTTCGAATACCTGCACGTTGTCGATCTCGACGGGGCGTTCGCGGGCAAGCCGATGAATGCCTCCGCCGTGGACCGGATCCTCAAGGGGGTCCGCATTCCAGTCCAGCTCGGGGGCGGCGTGCGCGATACGGCAACGGTCGAGGCATGGCTCGACAAGGGAGTGACCCGCGTCATCATCGGCACCGCAGCGGTACGCGACCCACCATTCGTCAAACAGGCGGCGCGGGACTATCCTGGTCGCATTGCAGTTGGCCTGGATGCCCGAGACGGCAATGTCGCAGTGCAGGGCTGGGCGGAAAATTCGCATTTGTCAGTTCTGGATATTGCGAGACGCTTCGAGGATGTCGGCGTCTCGGCCATCATCTACACGGATATTTCGCGCGACGGCATGCTCAAAGGTCTCAACATTGATGCCGCGATTGCGCTCGCCAACGCAATTTCGATCCCGGTGATCGCATCCGGTGGTTTTGCTTCGATCGAGGACGTGAAGACCCTGCTCGAGCCGCGCGCGAAGAAGTTGGCAGGCGCCATCGCCGGCCGCGCGCTCTATGACGGGAGGCTGGACGCTGCGAGGGCCCTTGATCTCGTCCGCCTCGCCAGAGGACGGGACTGATGTTGAAGGTGCGTGTCATACCTTGTCTTGACGTCAAGGACGGCCGGGTGGTCAAAGGCGTCAATTTCGTCAATCTCCGGGACGCGGGCGATCCGGTCGAGGCTGCCATCGCCTACGATGCCGCCGGCGCAGATGAACTCTGTTTTCTCGACATCACCGCCAGTCATGACAATCGGGACACGATCTATGATGTCGTGACGCGTACGGCCGAGGCTTGTTTCATGCCGCTTACGGTTGGCGGCGGTATTCGCACGGTCGACGACATTCGCAAGCTGCTGAACTGCGGCGCCGACAAGGTATCGATCAACACCGCGGCCGTTGCCCGCAGAGGCTTCGTCAAGGAAGCAGCAGAAAAATTTGGCGATCAATGCATCGTCGTGGCCATAGACGCGAAGAAGGTCCCCGGCAATGGCGGCCGCGACCGATGGGAGATATTTACCCATGGCGGACGCAAGCCGACCGGACTGGATGCCGTTGAGTACGCAAAAGAGGTGGTCGGACTCGGTGCCGGTGAAATTCTTCTCACGTCCATGGACCGGGATGGGACAAAATTGGGATATGACATCCCGCTGACGCGAGCGATCGCGGATGCTGTTTCGGTTCCGGTAATTGCCTCCGGAGGCGTCGGCACGCTGGATCACCTCGTGGAGGGAATTCGTGACGGGCATGCGATGGCCGTCCTCGCCGCCTCGATCTTCCACTTTGGTGAACACAGCGTCGGTGAGGCAAAGGCCTATATGGCGAAAGCCGGCCTGCCCGTGCGCCTGGACGGCTGATTATGCAGGCATTTGCTTCATCGATCGAACGGGGCGGCCGCCCATGACAAAGATCGGGCGGAGGTGCTATTGAGCCCGTGAAAAGGACCGGTTTATGGACAGGTTCACGCTGGCTGACCTCGAAAAGCGAGTACAGGAGCGCGCGAAAGCGAGCGCGACCGAATCCTATACTCGCGCACTGATCGACAAGGGCGTCGCACATTGCGCCAAAAAACTTGGAGAGGAGGCGATCGAAACCGGATTGGCCGCGGTGCACGAAGACCGCGCTCGTCTGATCGCCGAGGCTGCTGATCTCCTTTACCACCTCCTGGTGCTGCTTGCGGCGCGCGGCGTGGCCTTGACTGACGTCGAGGATGCCTTGGGGAAAAGAACGTCGCAAAGCGGTCATCAGGAAAAGGCTGCACGCTGATCGGGGCCTTCGTGATGGAGCAGCGTATCGAAGAAAACCTCTCGCCGTATCGCACATTTTCTCGCGCGGAATGGGCGGCCTTGCGGGAGGACACGCCCATGACCTTGACCTCGGACGAGGTCACCCGCCTTCGCTCGCTGCATGATCGGCTCGACATGAAGGAGGTAGAGGAGATCTATCTCCCGCTGTCACGCTTGCTGTCGATGTATGTCGCGGCGACGCAGCGATTGTTCCGCGCTCAGCAACGCTTTCTCGGCACAGAAGATGCCAAGATGCCCTACATTATCGGTGTCGCTGGATCCGTCGCGGTCGGTAAATCGACCACCGCGCGTGTTCTGCAGGCTCTGCTTGCGCGCTGGCCGAACGTACCGAAGGTGGACCTCGTCACGACCGACGGCTTTCTTTATCCAAACGCAATTCTCGAGCGCGAAGGCTTGATGGAGAAGAAGGGATTTCCGGAAAGCTATGATCTGCCGGCGTTGCTGCGATTCCTCTCAGACGTGAAAGCCGGCCGACGGCCTGCGCGCGCTCCAATCTACTCTCATCTTGTTTATGACGTCGTTCCGAACCAGTGGGTGGAAGTCGATCGTCCCGACATTCTCGTCGTCGAGGGCCTCAATGTATTGCAGACTGGCCGTTTGCCCAAAGGCGGCAAGGCCATTCCATTCGTCTCGGACTTTTTTGATTTTTCTGTTTATCTCGATGCCGATGAAGAAGTTCTCAAATCGTGGTATGTCGATCGGTTCCTCACTTTGCGAGGCACCGCGTTCCGCGACCCCAAGTCGTATTTCCACCGTTACTCGAACTTGTCAGATGAAGAAGCAATAGAAACCGCTTCATCGATCTGGTCGCGTATCAATCTTCTCAATCTGCACGAGAACATCCTGCCGACGCGGCAGCGTGCAGATCTTATTTTGAAGAAAAGCGAAAGCCACCTGGTCGAGGATGTATCGCTTCGCAAATTGTGAGATAGCGATTGGCCTGATCAATATGTCGGCGTCAAGCGGCGCGACGGCTGGTATCAAAGTGCACAAAATAGCGCCGCTTTATGGCGGAGACCGGCAGCACGATCAACACGTCGGTGGTGCCGAACTCGTAGTCGATTACCGCGCCGTCCCCAATATAGGCGCCAAGCCGCAGATAACCCTTGATCAACGGGGGTAGCGCACGCAGCGCTTCCTTCGCATCAATGGCCTCCTTTCGCAATCGATTCATTTCCACACAGCGGTCCGGCAGTGCCCGTGCGCACCATTGCGCCGGAGCCGCGGCGTAGTGATGCAGGAAGGAAAGCAGTAATGCCAGGCGATTGGGATCTGTGCCGTCGAGGCTCGCGCATCCGAACATCACGTCGCAACTATTTTGCAGGATATAGCCGTGAATACCATACCAGAGCAGCTCGACCGTCCGCTTGTTGCGATATGGTGCAAGCACGCACGATCGCCCGAGCTCCAGAAAGTGCAGGTTCGGGTGCCGCGAAACAAGACTGCCGACATCGAATTCGGCTGCGCTATAGAAGCCGCCGTATTCCTCGGCTAATGGCTGTCGCAAAAGTCTATAGGTACCGACGACGGTCGGACGATTGAGGGCGCTTCGATCGCGGGAGGCATGGTCGACCACCAGCAGGTGATCGCAGATTGCATCGTAGGCGTCGATGTCGCGGCGTGCGAGAAGGCGCGCTGGATTGGGTGCCGCCGGTCCCTCCTGGTAAAATACTTTGTACCGCAGCTTTTGCGCCTGACGCACCTCGGCCGCCGTCTGGGCCAGCCGAACTTCCAGCGAGCCAATTCGGCCAAGGCTTTCCGCCGGCCGATGGCTGCGCGCCGCCCATGCGCGCAAACCGCCATATGCCTGCAGTGAAGAAAGCAGGCCGGGCATGCCCGCGTTTGCGGGCGAGGGACGAAACCGCTCAAGAAGGCTGCGTTGAGATTGAACAGTGCCGTGAAGGGCCATTCGCGCGGTCCTCCCCTCCAATCCTTCCGCTTAAAATACTCGTTGTTTGCCGGGATTCGAGCTAGGCGAATCATACCGCATAGTGGCGTCCTACACATCAATGTCCCAGGCTGAATTTATGACAATCTGGAGAAAGCGGTGGCCGGCTGCAAGCGGTGGCGCGCGTTATCGAGAGTGTACACAAAATTAGCGCGCTGCGGGTAGCAGATCGACCGGTTGCCGGCGATCGTCCTGATTCAGGCTGCACGTCGCACGTCATCGGTCAGCGCACGGTAGGACAATGCCTCGGCAAGGTGAATGCGGCCGACGCGTTCCGCACCGTCGAGGTCGGCAAGCGTCAGCGCGACGCGCAAGACCCGATGATACGCGCGCGCCGAGAGACGCATGGAATCGGCGGCATCGCGCAAAAGCGAGAGCCCGGCCGCATCCGGCTTAGCGGCCTCCTCAAGGGCCGGCCCATTCACCTGCGCATTCGTTCGTATCTCGGGCAACTTCATCGATGCATAGCGAGCGATTTGGGCGTCGCGCGCACGCGCGACGCGCGCAGCCACCTCTCGGCTGCCTTCCGCCGGAGCTGGCAGGATGAGATCGGCGGCCGTCACTGCCGGCACTTCAATGTGCAGGTCAATGCGGTCGAGTAGGGGGCCGGATAGCCTGGCCTGATAGTCCGCGGTACATCGGTCAATTGCCCCCCGCTTGCACGCAAAGCCGGATTCGCCTGCGCGCCCGCAACGACACGGATTCATCGCCGCGATCAACATGAACCGTGCCGGGTACTTGATCCTGTGGTTTGCACGCGCAATAGCGACTTCGCCGCTTTCCAGCGGCTGTCGCAGCGAGTCCAGCACTTGGCCGGAAAACTCAGGCAATTCGTCGAGAAACAGGACGCCATTGTGCGCGAGCGATATCTCGCCTGGTCGTGCACGCAGCCCGCCACCAACGAGGGCAGGCATTGAGGCTGAATGGTGCGGCGCCCGGAACGGCCGGCGGTTGGTGAGCGCGCCACCTTCTATGATTCCGGCAATGGAAGCGATCATGGAGACCTCGAGCAATTCCGCCGGCGAGAGCGGCGGCAGAATTGTCGGAAGCCGGGCGGCGAGCATTGACTTACCTGCGCCCGGAGGTCCGACCATGAGCATGTTGTGGCCGCCCGCGGCGGCGACTTCGAGCGCGCGTTTTGCGCTTTCCTGTCCTTTGATATCTGCGAGATCGATCGCTGGCGCCCCCGGTTCATGAATTCGAGGTCGCGGTCGCGCGAGCACTTGAGTACCTTTGAAGTGATTTGCGAGTTGAATCAGCGATTCGGCAGCGATGATCTCGATATCGGGACTGGCCCAGGCTGCTTCAGGGCCGCACGTGCGGGGACAGATAAGACCTTGGCCGCGCTCGTTGGCCCCGATGGCAGCAGGAAGAACGCCCGCGACCGGCGCGATGGAGCCGTCCAATGCCAACTCGCCGAGAACGGTGAAATTGTTTGTCGCATCACGCGGGATGGCGCCGATCGCCGACATGAGACCGAGCGCTATCGGCAAATCGTAATGACTTCCCTCCTTTGGAAGATCGGCAGGAGCAAGATTGACAGTTATCCGCCGCGCGGGCAGTGCGAGACCCGAGGCGATCAGTGCTGCGCGAACACGCTCTTTTGCTTCCGAAACGGCTTTGTCAGGGAGACCGACGATGTTGAAGGCCGGCAATCCGGGCGCCACTTGTACTTGCACGTCGACGGCGCGGGCTTCGATACCTTCGAAAGCCACCGTCGCTATCCGCTGAACCATGCAACCGGACCTCGGCTAATGCTCGCATAAGTAGTAACGGAACTATCACCGCCGTACAAGGAACAATCCTGTTCTACAAGTACGCGGTTGATCAAACCTTGCTCGCCATTGATCATGTTCTAGGCCAGCTGGAGGATGTCACATGCAGCTCGCGCGTTTGATTGCGGCATTTGGACTGATCGCGATTGCCAATGTCGTTTGCGCCGAGGAGCTCAAGCCGTGGAAACATGCCGTTATCGAGCCGAAAGGGGATGCCGGTTTCATGCTGATGGTCGGCCAACGCGATTTTGCATCCAGTCACGGCCTCAAGCTGCAAATTGTTCCGATGAAGAACGGTGCGCTTGCGCACAAGGCGCTCCTCGCTGGCGCAGTCGACAGCATTGAGTCAAGTCCCGGCGCGGCGATCTTGGCTGGTTCGCGAGGTGCCGACATCAAAATCATCGGCTGCGACTGGCCCGGCGTTCCTCACGGACTGATGGTCCGCTCGGCGATCGCCAAGGTCGAAGATCTCAAAGGCAAGACGATCGCCGTGGCCGCACCTGGTTCGCTGCCCAATCTGCTCATGAACGCGATTCTCGAGCAGCACAATGTTGCGCTCTCCGAGGTACGGTTCGCCAATCTTGGCGGCGACCTCGACCGGTACAAGGCGGTTCTGGCCGGCATCGCCGATGCGGGAATTGTCGCCGCCGAATTCATGGCGGTAGCGCCGAAGGACGTGAAGATGCTCATCTCAGGGCACGAAGCGCTGCCGAATTATGTCAGGCTTTGCCTGAGCATGACCGGCAAGACGATCCGAGATCGACGCGAGGAGGCGATCAATTTCGTCGCTGCGCAAATGGATGCTTTGCGATTTTCGGCGAGCCATCGCGAGGAAACAATTCAATTGACGCGAGAGGCCATTAACGCGAAGTCCGACGATCGGCGCGCGAGCTATGCCTTCGACGACACGTTAAGTAAGAACGCGATCGACCCGTCCATCTCCTTGCCAATGGAAAAGCTGAGCTGGATGCAAGGCGAACTGGTAAGATCCGGCAATCTCAAAGCGGCTTTTGATCTTCAAACGATCACCGCACCAAACATCCGTGCCGAGGCGGCGAAACGCGCGACCAGGTGATTACACTTTCACGGAAGCCATTATTCCCCGCGGGAAAATGTCGTCGGGTGCCACCAGCCTGCGTGCGATGCCCTGTTCGTGCGCATAGCGCAGGAACAGGCCAAGGGTCACGCGGTTCGCTTCGATCCCGTAGGGAAACAACTCGCCACCGAACATTTGCTGCATCCTCGCCGCGTAGTTTGCCAACCATGGCACGGGATAGCGCGACACGGCAGGGTCGAGGATGCGTTCGATGCTGCGACGCCTGGACTCCTCAAAAGCATTGTAAAGGTTGCGACCGATCCAGGGCGCTCCGTCAAGCACCGCCTTTCGCACCGCGATCACGTGCATGATCGGGTAAACTCCCGTTTGCTTGTAATACTGCTGTTCGAGATCCTCATAATTCGGGAATAGCCGTACAACATCGGGATGGCTTTCGCGGAATGAATTGGGCGGCCGGGCGATGATGGCACAGTCAATCTCGCCGGACGCGATCATGCAGCTGAGCGTCTGATCGGGCATGCTGGTGACTCGGACGTTTTTCGGCAAAGCGAGCTCGATTTTTTCAATTCGTCCCGGTTCGTTGGTGCCCGCCTGCACCCAGTCGATCTCAGAGAGCGCAACCCCGCCTTCGTGCATCAGCCAACCTCGCATGTACACGGCGGCGGTGTGCGCCCACTCGGGAACGCCGATGCGTTTTCCTCGCAGATCCTCGACGGTTCTGATCCCTGACCTGCGATTCACGTAAAATGATGAAAAGCGGAAGAGGCGCGAGGCATAAACCGGCAGACCAATGATGTCGGAATCCGCACGCGTAACTTCGGCGGTAAATTTCGCAAACGAAAGTTCCGAAACGTCCCATTCGCGGTTGAGCAAAAATCGCGAGAAGATTTCATGGTGGCCGAGTGTCAGCCATCGTGGCTCGATGCCTTCGGCACGCACCAGGCCGAGCCGGAAGTCACGGAAATGATCGTAATCGGTGGTCGCGATGGTGAGTGCCAGGCCCGGGGTCATCGCAATAGCTTCCCGGCACAAGCAACCAGGAATGCGGTCAAAGCGAACCCGCGCCAAATCGATGTCAGCGCTTCCATAGGGCGATTATTTCCGCCGTTTCGCTTCGATCTTGTCCCAGATGAGCGACGCGATGTCAGGCCCGCCGAAGTTTTTGATCGCTCGAATTCCGGTTGGCGACGTAACGTTGATCTCTGTGAGAAAGCCATCGATGACGTCAATGCCTACAAACAGCAATCCCCGATCGCGCAGCGCCGGGCCGATGCGCTTGCAAATTTCCGCCTCTCGTGCGGTCAACTCGGTTGCTGCCGGCGCTCCGCCGCGCACCATATTCGAGCGCAGATCATCGGCCGCTGGAATGCGATTGACGGCGCCGGCATATTCGCCGTCGACGAGGATGATACGCTTGTCACCGTGCTTGATGTTGGGGAGAAACTTCTGAATGACCCATTGCTCCCGGAAGGTACTGGCGAACAGGTCGTACAGCGACCCGAAATTAAGGTCTTCGCGCGCAATCCGGAATACCGCCTCACCGCCCTTGCCGTAGAGCGGCTTCATCACGATGTCTCCGTGCTCGGCGCGAAACGCCTTGATTTCGACGAGGTCGCGCGACACCAGCGTCGGGGGCATCAGGTCTGGAAATTCGGTGACAAACATCTTTTCGGGCGCATTGCGCACATGCGCAGGATCGTTGATCACCAGCGTACCCGGATGGATGCGTTCGAGAAGGTGCGTCGTCGTTACATAGGCAAGATCGAAAGGCGGATCCTGACGCAATAGGACCGTGTCGAACTCCGTCAGCTCCGCCCGTCGGCCCTCCTGCAGTGTAAAATGATCGCCGGGCTTGTCGCGCACAGCCAAAGGTTGCACATGAGCAAAGACCCGTCCGTTGAGCAGAGCCAGCCGATCGGGGGTATAGTATTCGAGTTGATGGCCCCGTTTTTGTGCTTCCAGGAGCAAAGCAAAGGTCGAGTCGCCCTTTATATTGATCCGCTCGATCGGATCCATTTGGACGGCAATTTTCAGGTCCATGATCACCTTTAGACGAATAAACCGTTAACATATTGTCCCCACTATAGCGCCTTCGGGAGCGTTGTTGCACGGCCGTGGGGGCCCAGTGTGAATTTGCCTAGAATCTCGATTGCCGCGAGGCTGTACGCGATTTTCGCGCTCATGGCCCTGACCACAGTGGCGTTGTCTATAGTCGCCGTATCCAATTCGCGCGACCACGCCGCGCTTACCGACGAATTTGAATCAGCTAATGCCGGCAGCTGGAATGTCGAGAGAATCAATGGGCTGATTTATGCGACCGTAATGGAGATGCGCGGCATCCAAATGTCGGCGGATCCGGCAGAAGCCGCTAGGTATGCTGACGCGCTTCTCAACGTCACAAATCAGATCAGCTCGGTAATCGGCGACTGGCAACGCAGTGTTCGCAATAGTGATGCGGTCGCATTTAGCGATCTCGCAGTTCGATTGGACGGATATCAGAACTATCTGTACAAGCTGGTGCCGATGGTCAAACAGTCTGGACGTGATGCAGCTCGCGAATGGGCCGCAATGAATCCGCTAGGCGAGATCCGCAAGACGCTCAGCACGGATCTGGAAAAGCTCAGCCAGCACTACGCCGACCGCGCCAGCCGGATTTACACACAAATCGACGAAGGAATAGATCACGCTGCGCTCCAGCTGAGCATACTTGCATGCATTGCAATCGCCCTTGCGGTCGCGGGAATCCTGATCATCGCGCGCAGCGTTACAAGACCCATTTCCGACATCACGAAGGTCACCGAAGCGGTGGCCGCGGGCGACAACACCATCGGAATTCCCTTCAGCGATCGTAACGATGAGATCGGTGCTCTCGCCCGCTCGATTTGCGTTTTCCAGAATGCCATGCGGAAGAATGAGGAACTCAACCGGACCATCGTTGACGATGCCGACCTCAGGGCGCGCCGACAGGAACGAATGTCGGACGAGATCGCGCAATTCTCCGGCGAAGTGGAGGCGACATTGGCGGAGTTGGGCCGCATATCAGACGAAATGCTGGCCGCATCGGCCCAGCTTGCGGCCGCCGCCGACAACGCTTCAACGAAGACGACGCAGGCTGAACAGGCATCATCGGAAGCGTCGGCTAACGTACGGGATATTGCTTCGGCGGCCGACGAACTCTCCGCCTCGGTGAACGAGATTGATCGCCAGGTTGCCCAATCGAATACAATTGCGACCAAGGCGGTGAACGAGGTCGAATCCACCAACGTTGCCGTCAAGGAGCTGGACGAAGCCGCCGCGCGAATCGGTGACGTAGTCAAGCTCATCACAGACATTGCCGAGCAGACAAATCTGCTTGCGCTCAACGCCACAATCGAGGCGGCGCGCGCCGGGGAAGCGGGGCGGGGTTTTGCCGTTGTCGCAGGTGAAGTCAAGGCGCTCGCCGGCCAGACGAGCCGAGCGACCGAGGAAATCGGCGCACAGATCGCAGGCATGCAGCGCGCGACGCAGCGTTCGATAAAGGCAATCACCGGAATCGAACATACGATTCGCGAAATTGGCAACATCAGCAGTGCGATCGCCGCCGCCGTCACCGAACAGGGTGCTGCTACGCAGGAGATTGCGCGAGGGGTCGAAATCGCTGCGGAACGTACCCTCGCCACAGCAAAGGAAGTCAACCTGATGGGGGCGGCCACCCAAGACACAAGAGCAAGCGCCACGACGGTCAAAGCGGTCGCCGACGATCTTGGCAGTGTTGCAAACCGTATCCGCGCTCAGGTCGATCGGTTTTTCGAACGGCTTAGTGCCTAGTCGGCGCGCTCCTTGGACGCGCAGTGCCCGGGACGATCAGCTTTCAAATGCTCCGGGGATGTGACGAGGGAGCTTGCCTGGCGCGACGAGGATCGCATCAAAGCGAACATCCCTGATCGACTCGTCGGAATTGCCGGCCAGCCAGATTTCGGCAGCTGCCGCGATTCGGCGCCGCTGGCGAATATCGACCGATTCCGCGGCCTGGTCTAGCGTTGAGCGCGCTTTCACTTCGACGAAGACGAGCAACTGTCGCCGCCGCGCCACGATATCGATTTCACCAAGTTGACTCCTCCATCGCCGTGCAAGGATCCGAAATCCTTTCGCAATGAGGAGGGCAGCCGCACGACTTTCCGCTGAAAGGCCGACGCGAAAAGCTGCTTGACGCTCTGCGAGCGGCGTCCGCGTAATGCTGTGAGAGGATCGTTTACCCGTCATTTCCCGAGTCAATCTTGGCCAATGCGATTGCGCGCCGGTAGATTTCTCGCCGTGGGTGACCTGTTGCCAGGGCTACTTCCCCAACGGCATCTTTGACGGAAGTTCGCGCCAAAGCCTGTCGAAGCATCTGATCGACATCGTCATGATCAAGCTCCTCCTCCGCAGGGGGCGCGACAACGATGACGAACTCACCGCGTCGCTCGGCATCGCCGGCGTAATGCCGTACAATGGAATCGAGATCGCCGCGCACGATCTCTTCGTGCAATTTGGTCAGCTCCCGACAAACTGCCGCGGCGCGCGATCCCAATTCGGCGGCCAGATCGGCGAGCGCCGCCGGAAGCCGCGATCCGCTTTCATAGACAACGAGTGTCGCCGGAATCCTGGCGAGGACGGCGATTCGTTTCTGACGTGCCACCTGCTTGTTTGGCAAAAATCCTTCAAAAAAGAATCGGTCCGTCGGCAATCCGGCAACGGACAGTGCGGCCAGCACGGCGGACGGGCCAGGAACCGCCGTCACGACATGACCGGCCTCGCACGCGCCACGCACGAGCTTGTAGCCGGGATCTGAAATGAGCGGCGTTCCCGCGTCAGAGACGAGTGCGATTGCTTCGCCCGCGGCCAGCCGGGAAAGGAGTTTTGGCCGGGCTTGTGCGGCATTGTGCTCGTGATAGGGAGTGAGTGGTGTTGAAATTCCATAGTGTCCGTTCAGCCTCCGGGTTACGCGCGTATCTTCACAGGCAATCAGGTCGCAGCCGGCGAGGACTTGAAGCGCACGCACTGTGATATCGCCCAGATTTCCGATCGGCGTCGCGACCAGATAGAGGCCGGGAGCAGGTCTGACGGCTTCAAAGGTCGACCCGAAGACCGCGAACGTCCGCGCTTGCCTGTTGTTTTGCATGGCCATGACACGCACTCTAGACGTCGGAACAGGGCACGTCATCGAATACAAACCCACCGCAAAGTTTTGCGGGACAAATCGGAGGATACCGGATACGAGTCACGCGGGGGCGGTTGCGGGAGCCCAGTATGGCCGGGACGTCGCATACCGAGGGGGTGCTTGCACGCGCATGGAATTGCGTGCGGCCGCTGTTTCTGCTCGCGGTGACGGGAACGATTCTGTCTGCATGCACGACGCAAGGGGGCGTTGGTGGGGCATCGCCCCTTGCCGGAGAACAGGGCACCGTCGCTGCCGATGATGGGCAGGTTCGGGTTGCCCTCATTCTTCCACTTTCAGCGCAGGGAAACGCAGGAATTGCCGCGCAGTCAATGAAGAACGCGGCGGAAATGGCCTTGGCTGAGTTCAAAGCGACGAACATTCAGCTTTTGGTCAAGGACGACGCCGGTACGGCGCAGGGCGCCGAGGCGGGTGCCCAGCAGGCAATCGGCGAGGGCGCCGAAATCATCCTTGGCCCGCTGTTTGCACCATCCGTTCGGGCCGTTGGACAGATAGCCCGCTCCCGCAATATTCCTGTACTCGCCTTTTCAACGGATGCGAGCGTCGCCGCACGCGGGGTCTATCTCTTGAGCTTTCTGCCGGAGAGCGACGTGCAGCGGATCATCGAATATGCCATGTCGCGCGGGAAACGTTCTTTTGCAGCGATGCTGCCGGATAACGCATACGGAACGGTCGTTGAGGCAGCATTCCAGCAGGAGGTCTCCCGTCGTGGCGGCAGGGTTGTGGCGCTGGAAAAATATCCGCAGGATCAGACCAGGCTGGCAGAGGCAGCTCGGCGAGTGGCTCAGGCAGCCAATCAGGCCGACAGCATCCTAATTGCTGATGGTGCAGATGCGGTGCCGCAAGTGGCGCAGGCGCTCGCCGAAAACGGAGTCAATCTCAAGCGCATGCAGCTTCTGGGAACCGGACTTTGGGACGATCAACGTATCTTCTCAAATGGAATGCTGGAGGGCGGCTGGTACGCGGCTCCCGAGGCGGGAGGTTTCCGAAATTTTTCGCAACGATACCGTGCACGCTACGGACAGGAACCGGTACGGACCGCTACTCTCGCCTTCGATGCGGCGGCATTGGTCGCAGCTCTGGTGAAGACGCAAGGTCCGCAGCGCTTCAGCGACCAAGTGCTCACCAGCGCTTCGGGCTTTGCCGGCATCGATGGAGTATTCCGCTTGCGGCCCGAAGGTACCAACGAGCGCGGGCTGGCCGTGCTGCGCGTAAGTCCCTCGGGCGGCCAGGTAGTCAGTCCGGCTCCGAAATCCTTTGCATCGGGCACCTGAATACGATTGCCCCTAGGCGGCCAAGTCCGCGACGACAGCGTCGAGGACCGGAAATCCGCTCCGCGTGACGCGCAGGCGACCGTCGGCAGTGGTCTCGACTGCGCCTTCTTCGCGCAGGATGGAAATCCGTTTCGGATCAAGAGCACGCCCCGAAAGCTTACGGTAACGCTCAGGCTCTATTCCCTCGGCGAGTCGCAGGCCCATGAGCAAATATTCGTCGGCCATTTCTTCGGAGGTGAGGGTTTCGTCCACGATAATTCCGGTCCCTTTCCCTTCTACACGCATAAGCCAGGTTTCCGGACGCTTGTCGGCTTCGGTGGCAACGCGACGGCCATCGATTGTAAGTCGTCCGTGGGCTCCAGGGCCAATGCCGGCATAGTCATATCCGCGCCAGTATACGAGATTGTGCCGGCATTCCGCCCCGGGAATGGCGTGATTCGAAATCTCGTATGCCGGCAAACCCGCGGCGCCGCAGATCTCCTGGGTCATGTCATAGAAATCGCGTGCGAGATCGTCATCTGGGAGGATCAGCTTGCCGGATTTATGCAATGCAAAAAACGGCGTGTCAGGTTCAATCGTCAATTGGTATAGCGAAAGATGCTCTGCGGCTTCGGCAATTGCCTGCCTGAGCTCGCCAGCCCATGATTCCCGTTTCTGCCCTGGGCGGGCGTAGATCAGGTCGAACGAATAACGGTGGAAGATCGACCGGGCCACCGCGACTGCTTCGAGAGCCTCCCGCGCTGAGTGGAGGCGCCCCAATTCCTTCAATGAAGCATCGTCGAGCGCCTGGACGCCCAGCGAGACACGATTGATTCCCGCCGTGCGAAAACCACGAAACCGGGTTGCTTCAACGCTGGTCGGATTGGCCTCGAGCGTGACTTCAACGTCCGGCGCAACGGTCCAGTGCCGCGCAACGCAATCGAGGATCGCCTGGACGGACGAGGGTTGCATCAGCGACGGCGTGCCGCCACCGAAAAAAATACTCGATACAGTTCGGCCGGGTACGCGCGCCGCGGCGACAGCGATCTCTTGCTCGTAAGCTCGGACGAAACGCGCCTCATCGACCCCGCTTTGGCGCACGTGGCTATTGAAGTCGCAGTAAGGGCACTTGGAAAGGCAAAACGGCCAGTGCACGTAGATGGCGAATGCGGTCGGGCTCATGCGAAGCATCATAGTTGGCGATGCAACCTCCGGCCAGCACCGGTATCGGCGACCGCGAATTGCTCAAATTGTACCGATTGCGGCAAAATTCAACGGCGCAGGCAGGCGTCCGCGAGCTTCATGAAGGCACGGGCGCGGTGTGACAATCCCCGGCCCTGTGGCGGCAGCCCGTGTTTTTCGTCGGAGCTCATCTGGCCGAATGTGATGTCGTATCCGTCCGGACGAAATAGGGGATCGTAGCCAAATCCGCGGTCGCCGCGGGGTGGCCAAACCGCTACCCCGTCGATGCGTCCCTCGAATTCCTCGACGTGTCCGTCGGGCCAGGCAAGACAAAGCGCAGCGATGAAATGGGCGCGACGCTGCTCGGGTGCTTTCGCACCGCGTTCCATCAGGAGCGTCTGAATTTTGTTCATGGCTGCGCGAAAGTCCTTGTTCGGGCCGGCCCAGCGCGCCGAATGAATTCCCGGCTCGCCACCAAGGGCATCGATTACAAGGCCGGAATCATCAGCGAAGGCGGGTTTCCCGCTCGCGCGAGCACTGGCGAGGGCCTTGATACGCGCATTCTCAGCAAATGTTCGTCCGCTCTCCTTGGGTTCAGGCAAGCCGAGATTGCCTGCCGCAATCGTGTCGATGCCGTAAGGCGCTAGCAGGTCGCGCATTTCCTTGAGCTTGCCCGGATTATGAGTAGCGATCACTACCGGGCCCGTCAGTTGTCTAGCCATGCTGTCGTCTAAGAGCGGCTGTCTCGCTGTTTGTAGCGGGTAGGCTCGCAAACGCGAGCCGTGGAAATGGTGCAGCTCAGGCCACGGCGAGCTTCTGCAGGCTGACCAGCTTGGCGATCCCCTTGCGCGCGAGGGCAAGCAATGCAGCGAGCTGATCTTCGCTGAAGGGAATTTTCTCGGCCGTCGCCTGGATCTCGACGATATTTCCGGATCCGGTCATGACAAAGTTGGCGTCCGTATCGGCTTCGGAATCTTCCGCATAATCGAGGTCGAGCACCGCGGTCCCTTTGCAGACTCCACAGGAAATCGCCGCGATGTGATCGCGCAACACCTCTCCCTTGAGCATGTCGCGCGCCTTCATCCAAGTGAGGCAATCGGCAAGGGCAACCCAGGCGCCCGTTATGGAAGCGGTGCGTGTTCCACCATCGGCCTGAATCACATCGCAGTCGATAGTAATCTGCCGCTCTCCGAGCGCGGGAAGGTCGACGACCGAACGTAGCGAACGGCCGATCAGCCGTTGGATCTCCACCGTGCGGCCGCCTTGCTTGCCGGCGCTTGCTTCCCTTCGGGTGCGCTCCGACGTCGCCCGCGGCAGCATACCGTATTCGGCCGTTACCCAGCCCCGGCCCTGACCTTTGAGCCACGGCGGCAGCCGCTCCTCAAGGCTTGCTGTGACCAGCACGTGAGTGTCGCCGAACTTCACGAAACAGGAACCCTCGGCGTATTTGACCACGCCTCGCTCAAGCGAAACGGACCGAAGCTCATCGACTTCCCGGCGGCTTGGCCGCATTAGCCATGCTCCCCTTTGTTGGCGCTCACCATAACTATACGGCCGGCTTGAACAAGAGCATCGCAATGGTCAATTGTGGCATGGTTTCGGAGGATTAGGCCTTGGCCTCACACGACGTTCCTGTTGGCGCGACACAAGTGAGCCTTGCGGCGCTCAATGAGCGCTCGCGCGAGATTTTCCGTCAGATAGTTGAAAGCTATCTGGCAACCGGCGAGCCCATGGGCTCAAGAAATCTATCGCGCCTGCTGCCGATCACGCTTTCGCCTGCCTCTGTCCGCAACGTCATGTCGGACCTGGAACAACTCGGGCTGATCTATGCTCCGCATACTTCGGCGGGTCGCCTGCCAACGGAAATAGGTTTGCGCTTCTTCGTCGACGCGCTCATGCAGGTTGGCGACTTAAGCGAGGAAGATCGCCGTTCGATAGAGGCGCAAGTGGCCGGCGCGCATACGGCGAAATCGATGGAAGCCATTCTCACAGAGGCCTCGCAAATGCTTTCAGGGCTGACCCGCTCGGCAGGGGTCGTGCTGACAGCGAAGAGCAATGCGCGTTTGAAACATATCGAATTCGTGCGGCTCGAGCCGGAGCGCGCTTTAGCCGTCCTGGTTGCCGAAGACGGCCAAGTGGAGAATCGGGTGCTTAACGTGCCGCCCGGGCTGCCGACATCCTCTCTTATCGAGGCCGCAAATTTCCTGAATGCGCGCATCCGCGGCAAAACGCTGGCCGATTTGCGCATGGAAATAGAAAAGGCGGTCGCAGAAGGCCAGGCAGAGCTCGATCAATTGACCCAGAAGGTAATAGCAAACGGGCTTGCCAGCTGGTCGGGAGGAGATAGCGAAGACCGACAGCTCATTGTTCGCGGACATGCCAATTTGCTCGAAGATTTGCATGCGCTTGAAGATCTGGAACGCGTGCGATCCCTGTTCGATGCGCTGGAGACCAAGCGTGGCGTCATCGATCTTCTGGGCCGTGCCGAGCGCGCCGAGGGCGTGCGGATCTTCATCGGTTCCGAGAACAAGCTGTTTTCGCTGTCCGGCTCTTCAACAATCGTTGCGCCTTATCGCGACAGCCAAGGTCGGATCGTCGGTGTTATCGGCGTTATTGGGCCGACCAGGCTTAACTATGCGCGGGTTATCCCTATGGTCGATTACACCGCCCGGGTGGTGAGTCGGTTGCTTTCCCCGTAGAAACTTGATTTTTCAGGCCAGAATCCTGATATCCGGGGCGTCCGGACTTTGCGACGGGAATGAGCATGATGAATGAGCCGAACACCAGGAGGGCTGATGCTGCGGCCGGGGCGGAAACGCCCACGGCGCCTGAACAGGTCGACCCGCTTGCCGAAGCCAGGCGCGAAGCAGCTGAATTCAAGGACAAGCTTCTGCGAACGCTTGCCGAGATGGAGAACCTGCGCAAGCGCACAGAGCGCGAGGTCACGGACGCGCGGCTGTATGGAATTGCGAGCTTTGCTCGCGATGTTCTCGGCATCGCCGACAACATGCACCGTGCCTTGGAAGCAATCGGCCCCGAGCTTCGAGAATCGGGCGATGCGAAGGTGAAGGCCCTCATCGAGGGCGTCGAGCTCACAGAGCGTGAATTGCTCAAGGTGCTTGAGAAATACGGCGTCAGAAAATTTTCTCCGCAAGGCGAGAAGTTCGACCCCAACTTTCACCAGGCAATGTACGAGGTACCGACAGCCGATCAGCCTTCCGGGCAAGTCGCACAAGTGATTCAAGCCGGCTACATGATCAGTGATCGCGTTCTTCGTCCTGCACTTGTTGGGGTGAGCAGAGCTGCACCTCAGGCGGCCGCATCAGCGAACGACGACCCCGGCCCTGACGACGCCGGCTGAGCACGCGCAGCGCAGCCACATCAGGGTACATCCGTTTCTCGCGGCATCTCATTCGAGGTGCGCGCTCAGCGCGTTAGCGCCTCTATTTTCATTGGAATAGTTTGAATGCATTTGAGCGGCTTCGCGTGCTGCGCGAAATCTACATTGGACTAATTACAAACTATTGATCTTCAATGGTTTTTCTTGACTGGGCGGCCTCGTCGGGCTGAATTGCCGAGGGCGCGACCGGAGATTCATATGCTGACGAAAATCGGGCGCAAGACCGCAATGCGGCGAGCCTGTGTGGCCACATGTGCTCTCTGGGCATTTGCGTTTGTCTCGATGCCTCAGACCCTCGCCAAGCCCGACGCGATTGACGATGGTGTGAAGAACTACAAACGCTACGTTGTCGAGCACATCGGCGCGGCCCTCGCCGGTGCGAGAAAATTGCGAGCGGCGGTGAGAGCCGCCGATGCAAAGGGGGCGGAGGCGGCGTGGATCGAATCGCGTAGAGGATGGGAAGCGATCGAGCCTGTGACGGCCGAATATTTCGGCGATCTGGACAAGTTGATCGACGCGTGGCCGGACGCCAGACGTGGCTATCATGCGATCGAGGCGGCGTTGTTCGTGGGCAAGATCGAGGGGCTCGACGAGCGGGTGACTGGGTTGATCGCCGATCTCGGCAAGGTTGAAAAGCGGGTAAGCGCCAGAAATTTTAAATTTACTGCGCAAGGACTGCTCAATGGAGTAGCAAACCTCGCTTACGAAGTGGGTGAAGAAAAATCCAAAGGCGGCGAGTCGCCTTATGCGGGAACCTCGATCATCGACATGCAAGAAAACGTCGAAGGCATCCAAGTCATTTACAAGCGCGTATTCGATGGCGCACTGAAAAAAAGCGATCCGGCGCTTGCCAAATTGATTTCCGAGCGCATCGAGAAGTTGGAAAGCCTGGTGAAAGTCCAGGATATCAAGAGCATGAACCAGGAGGCAGTGCACGTAGCCGGCGAAGAGCTCGCCGTTCTCCTGCAAAGCGCCGCGCCCAAGCTGAAGCTGAAGAAGCCAAAGGTAAACGACTGAAATCGGCAATCCTCAGTGCCCGAATGACAGATATCAATTACCTCGCAATGGCATGGGCGAGAAGAGCAGGAACAACAAGCGCATCGATCGCTGTGCTGTTCATGCTCGGACTGAACGCGGTCGAATCGACACCGGTGACAAGCAGGGAAGCCGCGCTGCCGGTCGGCAGCGAGCTGAATGAGGGGGCGCTCGATCAACCAACCGAGCTGTTTGCATTCGAGGCGGCAGGGGGCAAGCGATCTTACATGTTCAACCTCGGTGACATGTTGTTTTCATCGTCGGCGATTTTTGGAGGAGTTGCGCGTCAGGCGGGCATCAGCTGCAATACCTGCCATCAGGGCGGAGCGGGGAACGCGCGACTTTATGTCCCCGGTCTGTCAAAACGGCCGGGCACCTTTGACACCACGGGTGCACTTTTCAATCCCAAAGCGGACAATGGCGTGTTCGATCCGGTCACGGCGCCAAGCCTGCGTGGCGCGAAATATCTCGCGCCATACGGGCACGATGGTCGTTTCAGTTCGTTGCGGGAGTTCGTGCGCAACGTCATCGTCAACGAGTTCGCGGGCGCCGAACCCTCGCCCCAGGTGCTTGACGCGCTGGTCACATATATCAACGAAATCTCGTTCCTTCCCAATCCCAATCTCGGTGCCGGGGGACGTCTGACCGATAAAGTCTCGGAAGCCGCACGCCGTGGCGAACGCCTGTTCAATCGGCCTTTCCCCCACGACGCGGCGATGAGCTGTGCGAGCTGTCATCAGCCGTCCAGCGCCTTCGTCGATCATCGGGTGCACGACGTGGGCAGCGGGGGATGGTTCAAGACCAAAACGCTGATCAATGCCAATTTCAACGCGCCCTATTTCCACGACGGACGCTTCGACAATTACGATCAGGTGGTCTCGTATTTCGACGGCCATTTCGATCTCGGCCTAGGCGCGCAGGAGCGATCGGATCTTGTCGCATATCTCGAGGCGGTCGGTGGCGCAAAGATGCCCTATACCCGTAACACCGTTCAAACCGAACTGGAGGAGATCGAAGCCTTCGCGAGCGTCTTGGCGACTGCGATTGGTGCGCGCGAGCGGGAGGTCATCTCTTTGACGGTCGAGTCAGTTGGCGACGAATGGCGCGAGTTGGGCGAAAATTTCCCTTCCGCGAAGGACACGAGCATCAGCGGCGGGCTCGAGCAACGCGTTCGCGCGCGCTCCGCTGTGCGCGAGGTAGTGTTGGCGCTGCGGCGGGTAGCGATGGCGGCGAGTGCAGATGATTTTGATCAAGCAGGGCGCACCTATGCCGATTACCGAAAGCAGGCCGCCGCTGCGGCGGCCGATCTCAGAAAGGCCGAGCCGTGGTCGCTTTTTAACCCCGCCGTGCGGGAAGCCCATTTCCGGGCCCTGCGGCAACTTGTGGACCTGACGAAATAGCAGTATCGCGACCAGACCGGGGATAGTACGCGACATGAGGCTGGGCAGGGCCAATCTTCTCTTCATGGTGGGCATGCTTCCAGTCCTCGTCGCGAACACCTTTGACGTTCGGGCCGAGGAGAACGGAAAGGATTCTGCGAAAAAGCCTCGATCGATTTGGGAACAGGAAACATTGACCGGCGACTGGGGCGGCGCCCGGACCGTGCTGAAAGACAAGCACGGCATCGACGTGACTCTCAACTACATCGGCGAAACGCTCGCCGTCCTACAAGGCGGGCTCCGTCGGGCAGCGAGCTACGAGGGCAGGCTCGAATTTTCAATTGATACGAGCCTGGAAAAGCTTATCGGCTGGCGGGGTGGCATCACGCACGTGACCGTATTTCAAATCCACAATGGCGGACGAAATGCGGCCGAAAACGTCGGCAGCATCGCCGATCCAAGCAATATCGATGCTTTGCCGACGACTCGATTATTCACCGCGTGGCTGCAGCAGAATTTCATGGACGATCGAATCTCGATCCGTTTCGGCCAACTTGCGGGCGATGATGAGTTCATCACAACTGCCACCGCGACCGGCCTGATCAATGGCACCTTTGGTTGGCCAGGGATATTTGCCTCCAACATGACGAGCGGAGGACCCGCATATCCGCTCGCCACGCCGGGAGCGCGCGTGCAAGTCAAACCTTCGCCCGAGTTTGCTCTGTTGGCTGCGGTGTTTTCAGGCGATCCGGCCGGTCCGCATTGCAATGATGAGCCGCAGGTCTGCAACAAGTACGGGACCACGTTCAGCTTCAGCGGTGGCGCGCTGTGGATGGGCGAAATGCAGTATTCCGTCAATCAGGGCAAGCAGGCCATGGGATTGCCGGGCGTGTACAAGCTTGGCGGTTGGTACGCGACTGCCGATTTTGCGGATCAGCACTTCGGCCTCGACGGCTCTGGCAGGGTCGTTTCGTTGGCGGATCCTTTAGTACGGGGGCCGCTCAACCGCAGCGGAAACTGGGGCGTTTATGGCGTCGTCGACCAGACCGTTTGGCGCGGGGGTGAAGGCAGCATCAATATCTTTGTCCGCTCCAGCCTGTCACCGGCCGACCGCAACATTATCTCGTATTACATCGACGGCGGGGTCGGGTTTAAAGGCTTATTACCCGGCCGTCCGGACGATGTGCTGACCCTTGGTGCCGCCTATGCCCATATCAGCCGCGATGCAGCAGCACTCGATCGGGATACGCTTGCGTTCAGTGGAGCGCCCTACCCGATCCGCGACCAGGAAGCCGCATTCGAGCTCAGCTACCAGTTGCAGGTGGCACCTTGGTGGATCGTGCAACCCGATTTGCAGTACATCATTCATCCCGGCGGCAATGTGCCTGATCCCGGCAGGCCGAATGCGCCAGTCAAGAACGCATTCGTGGCCGGGTTGCGCAGCGCGGTGAAATTCTAGAGCCGAACGGCTGCGAGGTTCAGCGCATTTCGATCCCGTCGCGAACTTCGCGAAAGCGGCCGAAGGTTTGATCCCATTCAGCGGCAGGACTCATCCCGACGATCCTTAAAAATCCGCCCGAACCGAAGCGTACCCATTGCACCAACGACATCGGCTCCCCGGCAGGACCTTTTGCTTTTGCACGTATTTCGTGCCCGGGCGATCCTCCGATCCGCATAGGCTCCGCAGATTGGACGGCCAGATCACGGACGGGTGTGTTGGCAAGCAGATCACGCGCGAAGCGGGATCGATCTGCGGTCTCGCGCGGTCCGCTGCGTCCGATCGACAGAATCATCAATGAACTGCGGGAAGATGCTTCGCTCTTACCATCGGCCAATATGACCACTCCGGTCGGCAAAACCTGCCTGACCTCGAAACCGGCGAGACCGCCGAATTTGAACGGGAGAAGCCCCAACTGTTCCTGGATCGGAGCAGGGCGGAAGGTCACGCTGGCAAGCGTCTTCCGGATGAGCTCATCGGAATAGGTCTGGATCGCTTCTTCCGGCACCTCGACATTGATCAGCGCCGTCAGATCGTGGACGGGGCCGCCCACCGCCTGGGCCAGTAAGGACCAACGGTGGAACATGATGCCGTCATGCTGCTTGCGGCCACTGATCAGAAACCCGATGCCGTTCGCAAATGGGAAGCTTTCTCGCCTGGTTTGATCAAACTCGCGCTGTATTTTACCGAAAGCAGCGGTTTCCAGCTCGGCATAGGCGCTGGACGGGAGATCAAGAATGGCGATCGACACCTTCTGTTCGACATTTTCGAATCCCGGAAAACGTGAACTCGGCGAAAGTCCTGCAGGCGGCTCGAGGCCGACCCGTAAGCCCGCTGGAAACGTCGGCTCCGCGACTGCGGGCGATGCGAGTTTCGCCAGCAAAGTACAAGCAGTGAAGACGATGATGCATGAACGAGAAAGCATGGCGGAATGGCGCTGGGTTGAATCGGTCTTCTCGGCCTCACTACCCCTCCTCGATCGGCGTCGCAATGACCGGTAACCATCCGAGCTCAAGGTCATCTGCGCCTCCCGAATTCGTGAGCGTCTGTCTTGCGGGCCCCGGGTGCCCTCCTATATGAGCCAGTAAGCCGCAAAAATGTGGCGAATCGCGTATCCAGGGGGCTGGAAGGGCGTCCGCGGATGAGCCGCTGGACACACCCGTTCGGGCGCCGAGTGGCCCGGCCGGCCCGCCGCAATTGAGAGGAAGAACCATGGGGAAGGTCATCGGTATAGACCTCGGCACCACCAATTCGTGCGTTGCCGTCATGGAAGGCAAATCGCCACGAGTCATCGAGAACGCCGAGGGCATGCGTACGA
This sequence comes from Pseudolabrys sp., assembly GCA_035718275.1. GTDB lineage: Bacteria > Pseudomonadota > Alphaproteobacteria > Rhizobiales > Xanthobacteraceae > Pseudolabrys. The sequence goes on from DASTHI010000015.1 coordinate 81,661, forward strand.
CGCCCTCGATCGTTGCCTTCACCGATGACGGCGAACGTTTGGTTGGGCAGCCGGCAAAGCGACAGGCGGTCACCAATCCCGAAAAGACGATATTTGCTGTAAAGCGTCTTATTGGTCGGCGCTATGACGACCCGATGGTCGAAAAGGACAAGAAGCTTGTCCCTTACAAGATCACCAGGGCCTCCAACGGCGACGCGTGGGTCGAGGTCGACGGAAAGAGCTATTCACCGTCACAGATCTCCGCCTTCATTTTGCAGAAGATGAAGGAAACGGCCGAAGCCCATCTCGGGCAGAAGGTCGAGCAGGCAGTCATCACGGTTCCCGCCTACTTCAATGACGCACAACGTCAGGCCACAAAGGATGCCGGCAAGATCGCTGGCCTCGAAGTGCTGCGCATCATCAACGAGCCAACCGCCGCGGCGCTTGCTTATGGTCTCGACAAACAGAAGTCCGGAACGATCGCAGTCTATGACCTCGGTGGCGGTACCTTCGACATTTCGATTCTTGAGATCGGCGACGGCGTATTCGAAGTGAAGTCGACGAACGGTGATACCTTTCTCGGCGGTGAAGACTTCGACATGCGCCTTGTCAACTATCTTGCCGACGAATTTCAGAAGGAGCAGGGCATCGACTTGCGCCGCGACAAGCTCGCGCTTCAACGGCTTAAGGAATCGGCCGAGAAGGCCAAGATCGAGCTGTCTTCCACGACTCAGACGGAAATAAACCTCCCGTTCATCACGGCGGATGCATCCGGTCCGAAACATCTGACGATGAAGCTCACCCGCGCCAAGTTCGAGGCGCTGGTCGATGATCTCGTCCAGAAGACTATTCAACCTTGTAAGCAGGCACTCAAAGATGCCGGCATCTCGGCCGCGCAGATCAACGAGGTTGTGCTGGTCGGCGGCATGACGCGCATGCCGAAGGTGCAGGAAGTCGTCAAGCAGCTGTTCGGCAAGGAGCCGCACAAGGGCGTCAACCCAGACGAGGTGGTTGCCGTCGGTGCCGCCATACAGGCCGGCGTGCTCCAGGGCGACGTGAAAGACGTGCTGCTGCTCGACGTGACACCGCTCTCGCTCGGCATCGAAACTCTCGGCGGCGTCTTCACGCGCATCATCGATCGCAATACGACGATTCCGACAAAGAAGAGCCAGGTCTTCTCGACCGCCGAGGACAATCAGAATGCGGTGACCATCCGCGTGTTCCAGGGCGAACGCGAGATGGCGGCTGATAACAAGCTGCTCGGTCAGTTCGATCTGGTCGGGATTCCGCCTGCGCCGCGTGGCGTGCCGCAGATCGAGGTTACGTTCGACATCGATGCCAACGGCATTGTCAATGTCCAGGCGAAGGATAAGGCAACCGGCAAGGAGCAGCAGATTCGCATCCAGGCGTCCGGCGGTCTGTCCGAAGCCGATATCGAAAAAATGGTTAAGGACGCGGAGGCCCACGCCGAGGTAGACAAGAAGCGCAAGGCTGCTGTCGAAGCCAAGAACCACGCGGAAGCATTGGTTCACTCGACGGAGAAGGCGCTCTCCGAGCACGGCTCGAAAATCGGCGACTCCGAGCGAACCGCAATCGAGAATGCGATCGCCGATCTCAAAGAGGCTCTGAAGAGCGACGATGCATCGTCCATTCAGGCCAAGACGAACGCGCTCGCGCAGGCTTCAATGAAGCTTGGTGAAGCGATGTACAAGCAGCAGCAGGAAGCCCAGGCGACATCCAGCGGCGCCGAGGGTTCGGCCGAGAAAAAGGAAGACGTCGTCGATGCGGAATTCACCGAAGTCGACGATGACAAGAAAAAATCCGCCTGAACGCAAGGCTGATGCGCCATGCGCAGGTCACCTGCAAAGGATATCACCCCCGGCCCTGCGTCCGGGGGTGTAACTTTGCAGCGACGCTATAGGGCCGAATCGAGTAGGGCTGTCCTGGTGGTCTGAACCAGGACGGAACGGGGATGTCCAAGCGCGACTATTACGAAGTCCTTGGAGTCAAGCGCGGCTGCAGTGAGGCCGAGCTCAAGGCCGCGTTCCGCAAGCTCGCGATGCAGCATCATCCCGACCGCAATCCGGGCGACAAGGATTGCGAACAGCGCTTCAAGGAAATCAACGAGGCCTACGACGTTCTCAAGGACGGCGACAAGCGGGCCGCTTATGACCGCTTCGGGCACGCCGCCTTCGAGCAGGGCGGAATGGGCGGTGCGCATGGGTTTGGTGCCGACTTCGGATCCACTTTCGCAGATATCTTCGAGGGTATTTTCGGAATGGGATCTGCCCGAGGCCGGGCCTCGGGTCGCGAGCGCGGTTCCGATCTGCGGTACAATATGGAGATTACTCTGGAGGAGGCTTTCTCCGGCAAGACGGCGCAGATCCGGATTCCGACATCGGTCACATGCGAAGCGTGCTCCGGCAGCGGTGCAAAGGCCGGTACCAAGCCCAAAGCCTGCGCCACCTGTGGCGGAGCAGGAAAAATTCGGCATGCGCAAGGCTTCTTTACGCTCGAGCGGACATGTCCGACCTGTCAGGGCCGCGGGCAGGTCATTGAAGATCCCTGCAAGATTTGTGGTGGAGGCGGACGAGTCACGCGCGAACGCACGCTGTCGGTCAATATACCCGCGGGCGTGGAGGACGGTACCCGCATCCGTCTCGCCGGCGAGGGCGAAGCAGGCCTGCGCGGCGGACCGGCCGGCGATCTCTATATTTTCTTGGAAATTGCGCCGCACGAATTTTTTCAGCGCGATGGCGCCGACTTGCATTGCCGTGTGCCGATTTCGATGACCAGCGCGGCTTTGGGCGGTGAATTCGAGGTGCCGGTGATCGATGGAAGCAAGGCGCGGGTCAAGGTTCCGGCTGGTACGCAGACGGGACGTCGCTTTCGTTTGGCGGGAAAGGGAATGCCCGTGCTGCGCTCAAAGCAAACCGGCGACATGTATGTTCAGGTGGCCGTCGAAACACCGCAAAACCTCACGAAACGCCAGCGTGAATTGCTGGTTGAGTTCGAGAAACTGTCCTCCGACGCCACACAACCGGAATCCGTGGGTTTTTTCAGCAGAGTCAAAGACTTTCTTGACTCATTGGCCAGCCGGGGCAGTCAGTCGGGCTAAATATCTTGACCCTCCGCGTTCGTCCCTATACCCGTAAGTGTCGCGGCGAGGCCCGCCGCCCGTATGCGTGACCTCGCAGCAATGCCCTCACATTCTTTCGCCCGCATCGAAAAGAAAAACCTGCGTCTCGATGATGAGATGCAGTTCATTCGATCCTGGATCGAGAAGCCGATTTCCACCGGCGCGGTCATGCCTTCAAGTCGTGTGCTCGCGCGCACGATGGCGCGTTACGTAGACCCGCAGCAGCACGGTCCTGTCATCGAACTCGGTCCCGGCACCGGCCCTGTCACGGAGGCACTCGTTCGCCGCGGCGTAGATCCGGCGCGATTGGTGCTGGTCGAGTTCAATCCCGACTTCTGCAGGCTGCTGCGTGCGCGCTATCCTGCTGCGAGCGTCGTTCAGGGCGACGCCTACAGACTTCGCCGTCTGCTTGGTGGCCATGTGCACGAGCGCGCATCAGCGATCGTGTCGGGACTTCCACTCGTAACCAAGCCATTGCGTACCAGGTTGCGTCTGATTTCCGATTCAATGTCACTGCTGGCGCAAGGGGCGCCATTTGTGCAGTTCACATATGCCATGACGCCGCCCATTCCGAAGGAGCTGTCAGGGGTGCAGGCGGAAGCTTCGGAACGGATCTGGATGAATCTTCCGCCGGCGCGCGTATGGGTTTACCGCAGCCGCTGACGGCGGACTTTCACTGCCTGCCGAAGCGGGGGCGGTGATGCCGATCCCGAAAATCCTTGTGTTGCCTGGCTCGACCCGTGCGGGTTCGCACAATGTCAGGCTTGCGGCGTTGGCGGCCAAAGAGCTCACCTTGTTGGACGTCGATGTCACGCGCATCTCGCTCGCCGACTATCCTCTGCCGATCTATGAGGCTGACCTCGATGCGCGTGCCGGACAACCTGCGAACGCCATCAAGCTCAAGCAGATGATTGCCTCGCACCACGGCGTCTTCATCGCCAGTCCGGAATACAGCGCCTCGGTCCCACCGATCCTGAAGAATGCGATTGATTGGGTGTCACGGGTTCGGGAACGGGGGGATCCCACCTACGCAGCATTCAAGGGGCGTGTATTTGCGATCGCCTCCGCGTCGCCGGGCCGGATAGGAGGGTTGCGCTCGTTAATGGCGTTGCGCCAGATCCTCGAGTTGGGCTGTGGGGCTATCGTGGTCCCGCAACAGGTATCCATCCAGCGGGCCGACACCGCCTTTGATGAGATGGACAACATCATTGATATCGGCCTTGCTAACTTGTTTCGCAGCGAACTCGAGAAACTCGTTGAAATGGCCCGAACAACGATGCGAGGTGCCTGAGTGGCATTGGATGCCCGCGAACGCCTCATCGTCGCACTTGACGTACCGTCGGTGCCCGCAGCGGAATCGTTGGTCGCGACACTTGGCGACTCCGTGTGGTTTTACAAGATCGGCTATCAGCTGGCCTTTGCAGGAGGACTGCCCTTTGCGGCGGGGCTGATTGCGGCGGGCAAGCAGGTCTTTGTCGATCTCAAACTGCACGACATCGGAAACACAGTGGCAAGAGGCGTCGAAAGCATTGCGCGGCTTGGCGCCACGTTCATCACGGTGCATGCCTATCCGCAGACGATGAAAGCTGCGGTTGAGGGCCGGCAGGGTTCCAAGCTTCGCATCCTGGCCGTCACGGTGCTTACCTCCTATGATGATGGCGATCTCGCCGCAGCCGGTTACGAGATGACTGTAAGAGAGCTTGCGGCTGCCCGCGCGGCTCAGGCGCGCGACACTGGAGTCGACGGACTGGTCTGCTCGGCGGAAGAGGCCATTCCATTGCGCGAGCTCGTCGGTCCGAGCATGGTCCTGGTGACCCCAGGCATTAGACCCTCAGGGAGCCCTACTGGCGATCAGAAACGGATTACAACGCCGGCGCAGGCAATCGAGGCGGGCGCGGATTACCTGGTTGTGGGGCGGCCGATTATCGACGCTGCGGATCCGAAAGCCGCCGCGACGGCGATCATTGGCGAGATCGAGCGGGCGACGGGGTAACCGAGTTTATGGGAAAAACGTCAATGGCGAAGGGATACTGGATCGCGACCGTGGATGTCCGTAATGCGGATGGCTATAAGCAATACGTCGACGCCCTGCCCGACATCCTGCGCAAGTTCGGCGGCCGCTACGTCATGCGGGGTGGTAGGACCGAGCTGGTCGAGGGCAAGGGCCGCAACCGCGTGGTCGTGCTCGAGTTTCCGAGTTACGAGGCCGCCCTTGCCTGCTATCGTTCGCCGGAATATGCCAAGGCCATTGCATTGCGCCAGGCGAGCGCTGAGGCGGATTTGATCGTGGTCGAAGGCTACGACGGTCCGCAGCCCTAGTGCTTTTCGGCGCCAGGCAAGCACGCTATACCGGCGCCACCCATGGAGTGACCGATGGCCGAATTCCGGCTCGTGGTCGCCGGTGCCGGCGGACGCATGGGTCGTACGCTGGTCAAGGCGATCTCCGACAGCAAGGACTTTGCGCTTGCAGGCGCCATTGAAGATTCGCGCTCGCCGTTGATCGGCTGGGATGCCGGCGTGCTGGCGGGAATACCTGAAAACGGCGTGAAACTGACCGGTGATGCCGAACCATTGCTGGCGAAGGCCGATGGCATTGTGGATTTCACTGCTCCCATTGCCACCCTTGCGTTCGCGGCTTTGGCAGCAAAGGCCGGCAAGGTGCACATCATCGGAACGACTGGACTAAGCGCAGACGATGAAAAGAAAATCAAGGAAGCGGCTACGACCGCTGTTATCGTCAAGTCCGGCAATATGAGCCTGGGCGTCAACCTTGTGGCCGCGTTGACCAGACGAGTTGCGAGGACTCTCGACACTTCTTTCGACATCGAAATTCTGGAGATGCATCACAACCAGAAAGTCGATGCCCCGTCCGGGACTGCTTTGATGCTGGGCCGCGCGGCAGCGGAAGGACGCGGCTACGACCTCGACAAGCATTCGGTGCGAAGCCGGGACGGCCACACCGGTTCCCGCAAGCCGGGCGACATCGGATTCGCCGCACTCAGGGGCGGTACGGTTGTGGGCGAGCACAACGTTATTTTCGCCGGGCCCGCCGAGCGCGTTGAGCTGATCCATAAGGCCGAAGACCGGATGATCTTCGCGCGCGGAGCGCTGCATGCCGCGCGTTGGGCGGGCGGGCAGAAGCCGGGACTCTATTCAATGACGGACGTGCTCGGCCTTAAAGACTTCTGAGGAATCCAATGAGTGACCGCCTTCTTGTGCTTGTCCGTCACGGTCAGAGTGATTGGAATTTGAAGAACCTTTTCACGGGATGGCGCGATATCGACCTTACGGAAAAAGGCGTCGCTGAAGCACGCGAAGCGGGGCGCAAGCTCAAGTCACAAGGAATAAAGTTCGACGTTGCGTTTACTTCCGCCCTCAAGCGCGCGCAGCGCACGCTCGATCTGATGCTTGATGAACTCGGGCAGACGGCAATTCCGGTCTTCAAGAACCAGGCGTTGAATGAACGCGACTACGGAGATCTCGTCGGACTGAACAAGGACGACGCCAGGAGGAAATGGGGCGAAGAACAGGTGCATATCTGGCGACGCTCCTACGATGTCGCGCCGCCCGGCGGTGAAAGCCTGAAGGACACCCTTGCCCGCGCGCTGCCGTACTATGTAACCGACATCCTGCCGCACGTGATGCGTGGTGAACATGTGCTCGTGTCTGCGCACGGCAATTCGCTGCGTGCGCTCGTCTATGTTTTGGACAAGCACACGCCCGAAAGCATTACCAAGCTGAATCTTGATACCGGCGTGCCGATGATTTACCGGCTCAATGCCGATTCGACAGTGGCTTCGAAGCTGGATCTGGCGGCCTAAAAGATCGCGGCCGACCTAGGTGGCCCGGGCCCTCGCCCGCTCGAGCTTGCATCGGGAGTTACGCCGCCTCGGCCATTCCTGCTTCCCATCCGAGCATTGCCCGCTTGCGCGTTATGCCCCAATGATAGCCGGTGATGTCGCCGTCCTTGCCGACGACCCGGTGACACGGCACCACGAAGCAGATCGGGTTCTTGCCCACGGCAGCTCCGACGGCTCGGGCGGCTCTCGGTGCGCCAGCTCGTGCGGCCAAATCCGAATAGGTGGTGAGCCTACCCATCGGAATATCCAGGAGTCTTTCCCACACCCGCACTTCGAAATCCGTTCCGATCAGGACGATGCGAAGCGGCTGATTCTTGCGCCACAGCGTTGGATCGAAAATACGGCGGGCGACTGCCGCTGTCGCGGAGGAATCCTCGACGTAGTGAGCCTTCGGCCAGCGCGCGCGCATGTCCCGGAGCGCTGCGCGCTCGCGGCCAGGATCTGCGAGGGCGAGACCGGCGAGCCCGCGCGGTGTCGTCATCACCAGGGCTGTGCCGAAGGGGCAGGCATGAAACCCATAAGTGACAGCCAGTCCCTCGCCGCCGGCTTTCCATTCCCCCGGCGACATCGCTTCGTGCGTGACAAATAGATCGTGCAGCCTGCCCGGACCCGAAAGTCCTACTTCGTATGCTGTCTCAAGTACGCTTGCCGAAGAGCGCAACAGCTCACGCGCGTGATTGAGCGTCAATGCCTGGAGAAAAGCCTTTGGCGTCAGCCCGCACCAGCGGCGGAAGAGGTGGTGCAGCTCGGTTGCTGACACTCCGGCCGCATCGGCGATAGCATTGATTTCCGGCTGCGATCGCCAGTTGCCTCTGATGTGCGCGATCGCGCGCCGTACGACGTCGTAATCTGCGGCAGCGGTTGAAAGTGGCGCGAATTCATCGATGCGATGAATTGGGGCGGGATTTATAAGGCTCATGTTCATGCTCGACATCTAACTATGGCGCCTGGCGCCGCCCACCCGATTTCTGACTAGTCGAATGAAGTGTGAGTAGGGCCGCGTCGGGCCTCACTCAATGCACGACCGAGCGCGCTCGCGAAGCCCTCCCTTTCGTCCGGGCTGAGAAAGTTGGCTATTGACAGCCTCTTGCCGCGCGAAACCAGAAACAGTCGATTGATTCCGAACTCTGCCAGTTCAATCTTGTCGAGTTTTACCCAAAGTGGATTGAGAACCCATTGGCGGACACGGCCGAGGTGGCTGACCTTGCGGATCGTAAGGGCGCTGGGTGTGACGGTCACCTGCTCATAGGCATTCGCATGCCGATAGTTCAGCCGGAACGCCCAAAACAACAGCAGCACGTCGAGACCGAAAAAGCCAAAAACGGGCCAGGCGCCATGAAGAAGAAACAACATGCCGGCGATGAAGCTCACGCCACCAAACAACAACATCAGAACAAGAAATCCGATTGCTCCAAGCGAGCGATACGGAGTGAGCGTCGCCGAAAAAATCGTGGGCTCGAGATCGTCGATGTTGTCGCTGGTCATTGGCCCCAGTATACCCCAACAATGGCGAAAAGAACCGCACGCAAGAGATTGGCGAAAACGCGGCCGCGCCAACAATCACCCATAGGTGGCGGGACATCGCGAACGTCGGCCCACACCAAGGTAAAGGCCGCCCCCAGCCGGGCTGCGGCTGACAGGCGGGCGGCCCTCGGCGCGATACCTCAATGGACAACGGCGCAGATTGCCGAGGCGTTCCGCCGCTTCAAGGCTGCCAATCCGGAGCCTGAAGGCGAACTCAAGCACATCAATGCCTTCACGTTGCTCGTGGCAGTCGTGCTCTCCGCGCAGGCCACCGATGCCGGAGTCAACAAGGTAACGCCGGCGGTGTTCGCGATTGCCGACACGCCGGAAAAAATGGTGGCCCTTGGTGAAGAGCGTTTGCGCGATATGATCAAGACGATCGGACTTTTCCGCACCAAGGCAAGGAACGTGATTGCCCTGTCACGGAAACTGATTGCGGAGCACGGCGGCCAAGTGCCGCGCTCGCGCGAAGCGCTGGAATCGTTGCCAGGCGTGGGCCGCAAGACGGCAAATGTCGTTCTCAACATCGCGTTCGGCGAACCGACCATCGCAGTCGATACCCACATTTTTCGTGTCGGGAATCGCACCGGAATTGCCACGGGCCGGACTCCGCTGGAAGTTGAAATGAGGCTCGACCATATCGTACCTCCCGAGTACAAACGCCACGCACACCATTGGCTGATTTTGCACGGGCGCTACACTTGCTTAGCGCGCCGGCCGCTTTGCGAAACGTGCATTATCCGCGATCTCTGCCGATGGCCAGGCAAGGCCACCGTGTAAAAGCACCGAGGCAAGCGCAACGCACACGCCGGGTATGCGGACAGAGATGTAAACCTCGGCCTCGGAGAAGTGATTCAATGCCGCGCTTCGATCAACTCGGCAGCGGTCGGCGAGAGTTTCTTGTGCACATGGACCATGAAGGCCATGGCAAAAACGGGCGTGGTTAGGCTCACGATAGGGATTGAGACGAAAGCGGCGATTACGATCCCCGCCGCAAACACGTACATGGCATTGCTCTTGCGCAGCATCTTTGCTTCCGCCTTCGGCCGAAAGCGCATGGCCGCGAGTTCGAAATATTCACGGCCAAGCAGATATGCATTCGCCAGGAACAGAATGACGATACCGATTCCGGCGAACAACACGAAAGGCAGAGCACAGAGATACACCAACACAGCGAGCCCGGCGAACTTGATGCCTTCCACTATTGCCGGGATGAACGGCAAAGCGCGCCCGACCGGCTGCGCGGGATAGTGCTCGCGCTCGACCGCTTCGGCGACTTCGTCGACGAAAAAACTCCCGACGAATGCACTGACCGCCGGCATCAGAAACAGAGCTCCGGTAATGATGCCGAGTCCCGCGATTACGGAAACCACCCATGCGAGGGCGGCCCAGGCCGCGTGCGGGGCCACACCGGAGGCCTGTTCGGCCCAGGCGGCGCCGGACGCAGCCCAAGCCGACAGCAGGCGATGTAGCACAATGCCGAGTACCGCGATGACGACAAGCGCAAGTCCGACGGCTTTCAACAACACGCGGCGCAAGGCAGGCGAAAGCATCTGTGAAAAAGCTTTGATGGCGGCGTCAATCATGGCGAGCACAGTTATTCCGGCCGAGCTCGCGGGGCAAGAGCAGCATTCAGGCTGCAGGCGCGATCGTATCTTCCCGACTGGGGATGAGAGACAAGATTCCGCTCCCCTCGGATGCGGAGTGATCCGCCCATGCGATCGCCTTGTAATCGAAGCCGCGCACCATGGTCGGCTTGACGATCTCGAAATAAGGAGAGATGTCGAAATCGCGAGGGGCGTAGAGCGAGGAATGCCGGATTTCAAGAATCTCCTGCCGCGCCGCTTCGCTTTCCAGCTTGGTGATTTTAGGTAGGATCGGATAGCGCACGGTTTCGAATGCTTGGGCTATGAGTGCCGAGCATATAATGCGGGTAGGGTGGCCGGAGCCCAGCGCAATCATCCGGCGACGCCACTTTTGCGGCACCGGCAGAGGGAACAGATAGCGCATCAGGTCAATAATGTTTTTGAGGTCATAGTCGAAACCGATGCGCTCCGCCGCATAGGCGCATACGCGAGCACGATCTTCCTCATCGAGTTGGGTCGGCCGGCAAATGCGGGTGTGAAAACGTGCATATTTCGACAGCGGCGCGGCTACGACACCCTGGCCGATATTCGCCTCGACGAGGACAAGCGGCTCTCCTTCGCTGGTGACGCGGTCGCCGATCGGCCCAACATAGAGCGCAGCATGTGACCAGGTTGACTGCGTCAAATATTTGATCACACCGGAGATGTGATTGTTGCCCTCGACCAGCAGTACGTCGCCGGGCCTCAATGTGGCGCGCAGCGCTTCGGGATCCGACGGCGTGAATGGCTCGTATCCCTGGGCCGGCTTCTCCAGATAGCCGGCCAGAATGCGTCCAACGCTGTCGATCACCCAGCCCATAGCCGATCCTCGGCGCCGCTGCATCTTGCTTGGGCGCTTCCTCGCCCCGCTTGCGCTCAGGCAAGTCCCCTTCCATCCAATGCTTAGCCCTGAGTCATTGCAATTTGGTTCACCGTTGTCCCTTGAGTTGCTGCCCACCGGTGTTACTGAATATTAGGCATATAACTTGTGCTGGTCCTCGGATTTTTCGGCTGATAAACGTTTTGCATACTATCCTGATCCGTGGCCGCATCCGCATGCTGCCAGGAGCATTTCCGATCTGCGCAACCGACCATGTTGAGTAAAGCTCTCATTGCCTGGTCGAGCGGCAAGGACAGCGCGTGGGCATTGCATGAAATACGTAAGACCGGCGAGTTCGAAATCGCCGGTGCATTGACAACATTAACCAGCACATTTTCGCGGGTCAGCATGCACGGGGTACGGGAGGCACTGTTGCGAGAGCAGCTGCGGGCCGCGCAACTACAGCCGGTCATCGCGCAGATCCCGTTTCCCTGCCCGAACGACGTCTACGAGAAAACAATGACCGAGGTACTGGCTGTCGCCCGTGCATCGAAAGTGACACACATCGTTTTTGGCGATCTCTTTTTGGAGGATGTCAGAAAATATCGCGAGCGACAGCTTGCCGGCACGGGCATCACGCCTCTTTTCCCTTTGTGGGGGCGCCCGACAGCGAGGCTTGCGCAGCAGATGATCGATGCTGGCCTCGAAGCAAGACTTTGCGCGGTCGACCTGGGCAAGCTGCCGGCGTCTTTTTCTGGCCGCTGCTATGACAAGGTCCTTCTTGAAACCTTGCCTACGGGAACGGACCATTGCGGTGAAAATGGCGAGTTTCACACCTTTGTCACTGATGGCCCAATGCTCCTGAAGAAAATCGCTGTAAGCTCGGGGATGACGGTGGAGCGCGATGGATACGCCTATACGGACTTGCTGCCCGCCTGATCCATTCCGCACGGCCTGCGCAAACCCGACTGCGCTATGCTCGTAGCACGCCGCCAGTTCGTTTGGTTACTTCAGCAACAATTCTCGCCGCCAAAGCATCGATCTCGCCATCCGTCATGGTCTTCTCGCGAGGCTGGATTGTGACTGCGATCGCGATCGACTTCCTGCCGGGCTCGATGCCCTTGCCCTCATAGACATCGAATACGTTCACGCTGGTAATGAATTTCTTATCCGCGTTCTGCGCCGCGCGCACGATGTCTCCGGCTTTGACAGAGCGATCTACCACAAAGGCAAAGTCACGCTCGAGCGGCTGGAAAGGTGATAGTTCGAGCGTCGGCTTAGTCCGCGTCGCTCGCGGCTTGGGCTCGGGAATGGTTTCCAGGATCACCTCGAAAGCGGCCAGCGGACCATCCGCCTTCAAGGCTGCAATCACCCGTGGATGGAGCTCACCGAAATAGCCTAGGCGATTCTGTGGACCGATCTGGATCGTGCCGCTGCGTCCCGGATGAAACCAATCAGGAGCGCCAGCAACAATCTGGATGGCCTGCATGGGCGCCCCGCTGGCTGAAAGCACGGCCAATGCGTCGGCTTTGACATCGAAAGCATCGGCGGGCTCAGCACTGCTCGACCAATGGCGCCCCATTCCGGACGGCTTGGCCAGACCGTGCCGCAATCCGCTTGCTGCGGTAACTTGATCCTCAGGTTTGTCGCCCTTGAAAATCTGGCCAACCTCGAAGAGCGCCGTGTTTGGAAAACCTCGGTCGCTGTTGCGTTGTGCCGACATCAAAAGCCCGGGTATGAGACTGGGCCGCATGTCGGACAGTTCTGAGGCGATAGGATTTGCAAGCGCGAGTTCCGGTTTGCCACCGCCGAACAGCTCGGCTTCGCTCCTGGAGACAAACGACCACGTCACTGCCTCGAGCATCCCGCGCGCGGCAAGTGCACGCCTTGCTTTGCGCGTGCGATTCTGGATCGACGTGAGCACCGGCTTGCGCGCTTGCTCGCGCGCGAACGGGACCGATGGTACGCGGTCCACGCCGATGATGCGTACCAACTCTTCGACAATATCGGCTCGGCCGTGCACGTCTGGCCGCCAGGAAGGCACCGCAACTTTCATGCGCTCGCCCTGTCCAGCGACAAAAAATCCAAGCTTCTCGAGGACCCGCCGCAGATCGGAAACCGGCAATTTCAGGCCGGTAAGTCGGGTCAATTCGCTCAGAGGGAAGTCGATCACTTTTTCCTTTGGAGCGGGATCACCAGCTACCACGATATCGGATGGCTCGCCGCCGCACAGGTCGAGGACCATTTGCGTCGCGAACTCAAGACCCGGCACCATGAAGGCTGGATCCACACCGCGCTCGAATCGATAGCGGGCGTCGGAATTGATACCGAGCTTTCGTCCTGTCTGCGCAATGTTGAGCTCATCCCACAGCGCCGACTCGATCAGCACGTTCCTCGTCGTCTCGAAACACCCGGTCGCCTCGCCGCCCATGACTCCGGCGAGCGATTCGACCCCTTCTTCATCCGCGATGACGCACATGCCCTCGTCCAATGTGTAGCTCTTGCCATCGAGGGCGAGCAGGGTCTCGCCATTTCTCGCACGCCGGACCGTCAGATTCCCATGCACCTTGTCGGCGTCGAACACGTGCAGCGGTCTTCCTCGGTCGAAGGTAATGTAGTTAGTGATGTCGACGAGCGCATTGATCGGCCGCAGCCCGATCGCGGTGAGCCGCCGTTGCAGCCAGTCGGGGGAAGGGCCATTCTTCACGCCGCGTACGAGGCGCAGGCCAAATGCCGGGCAGAGCGACGGAGTTTGACCGAAATCGAGCGTGACGCTCACCGGACAGGGAAAACTCCCTTTGACCTGTTTTGGAAAGTTGTCCTTGTAAGTGCCTATGGAGGTCGCGCCGAGATCGCGAGCGATCCCGGATACCCCAGTGCAGTCGGGCCGGTTTGGCGTGAGATTGATTTCAATCACGGCATCGTCGATGCCGGCCCAGTCGGAATACGCCTTGCCGACCGGCGCATCCTGAGGAAGCTCGATGATTCCTTGGTGGTCGTCTGAGATGAGGAGTTCGGCCGGCGAGCAAAGCATGCCGCGGCTTTCCAATCCGCGGATCGTTCCGACCGTCAGTGTGATGTTCTTTCCAGGTATAAACGTGCCCGGTGGTGCGAAAACGCCCTTCATGCCAGCACGAGCGTTCGGCGCACCGCAGACCACCTGGATGGGCTTACCGCCTCCGACATCGACCAGGCAGACCTTGAGGCGGTCGGCATTGGGATGCTTTTCGGCGGAGATCACTGACGCGATGACGAACGGCTTCAGCAGTCTTGCCTTGTCTTCGACGTTCTCAACTTCAAGCCCGATCATCGTGAGCTTGTCGACGATCTCGACTAGCGAGGCGTCTGTCTCGAGATGATCCTTCAGCCAAGCGAGAGTAAATTTCATACTGGCTTCTCCGTCCAAAAGTAGAGAACGGGGAGAAGCAAGAAGACGACGATCGTGAACAGGAGCGCGGTGCGGATGCAAAGGCCATACAGCTCCGCCCGTATAATCAATTCACGATGAATGACCTGGCGAAGATGCTCGTCGACGTGAAATTCGTTCGTGCGGAACACCGAGAGGCATCGCAGGCAGCCAAGCGCGATGAGCAGATACACGCCCATTTCACCGATGACGACCCCCACCTCAATTCGGCTGTCGGCAACCAGCGGAGCAATCAGGCCGAGGCCCGCGATCATCATGGATGTGTGCGTCAGCAATCCGGTCGCCTTTGCATCTATCGAGTCGAAAGTGTGCGAAGCCTCAGCCGACATCTCCTTGTCATGGGTTCGGAGGAAGGATTCATACCGTGTGATCTTCTGCGGATCCCAGCCACGCGTGACCATCGCGAACAAAATCCGGTCAAGAAAGGAAGGGGCCGGAGGCACGATCATGCGCTGAGACCCCCCGCCAGCGTAGGAAAATCGAGTGGGCGGAATCCGTAATGTGCGAGCCAACGCGTATCGGCCTCGAAGAAGGCGCGCAGATCGTGCATGCCATATTTCAGCATCGCGATGCGATCGATGCCCATGCCCCAGGCAAAGCCCTGGTACTCGTCCGGATCAAGACCACAGTTGCGCAACACGTTCGGATGCACCATTCCGCAGCCGAGGATTTCGAGCCAGTCGTCACCCTCGCCGAAGCGGATCTCGCCTTTGTCGCGCCTGCATTGGATATCCACTTCGAGGGAGGGTTCTGTGAACGGAAAGAATGACGGACGGAAGCGCATCTTGACGCTATCGACCTCGAAGAAAGCCTTGCAAAACTCCTCGAGGATCCACCTGAGGTGGCCGAGATGCGAACCCTTGTCGATCACCAACCCTTCGACCTGGTGGAACATCGGCGTGTGGGTCTGGTCGGAGTCGCTGCGATAGGTGCGTCCGGGGCAGATGACACGGATGGGGGGTTTTTGTCTGAGCATCGTACGCACCTGCACCGGTGACGTATGAGTGCGCAGCAGCAAGCGCGAACCGTCGGGCTTCGGCGCGAAATAGAAAGTGTCGTGCATCTCACGCGCGGGATGGCCTTCGGGAAAATTCAGCTTAGTGAAATTGTAATCGTCGGTTTCGATATCGGGGCCTTCGGCGACTGCAAAGCCCATATCGGCGAAGATCGCGATAAGCTCATCGGTGACCTGGCTGATCGGATGCACGCGGCCCCGTTCGGCGGCAGCTTCCGGGACAGGCAATGTGACGTCGACGGTTTCGGTATTGAGCCGAGCGTCGAGCATCGCGGCGGCAAGTCTGTCCTTTGCTGCTTGAATTGCCGCCGTGACGCGCTCCTTGAGCCCATTGATGGCAGGCCCTTTCGCCTTGCGTTCCTCAGGCGACATCGTGCCGAGGGTCCTGAGCAAGCCAGTGACCGAACCGCTCTTTCCGAGGGAAGCAATGCGAACGGCCTCAAGCGCCGCTTCGTCCTTCGCGGCGTCTATGCTCGCCAGGATCTCTTTTTCAAGTTTTGCGATGTCGGACATGGCTTGCGACCCCTGTCATGCCGGGCAGTATCCCGCCAGATTGGAAGCGTGCCCGCCTGATCGGGATGTCCCGGACGATCCGGACTCACGCGGACTTTTTAGGCCGGCAAGGCGGCTTTTGCCCTTTCGACGATCGCCTGAAATGTTGCCGGTTCGCGGATTGCTAGATCGGACAGTACCTTCCGGTCTACCGTCACGCCGGCTTTCGCCAGCCCAGCTATGAAGCGGCTGTAGTTCAAGCCAAACGGCCGTACCGCAGCATTCAAGCGCTGGATCCACAACGCGCGGAACGTGCGCTTCCGCCGCTTGCGATCACGGAAGGCGTATTGGTTCGCTTTCTCGACGGCCTGTTTGGCAACACGGATCGTGTTCTTCCTGCGTCCGTAATAGCCCTTTGCGGCTTTGAGGACCTTCTTGTGCTTGGCATGTGTGGTGACACCACGCTTTACCCGGGCCATGGGAATTCTCCTTGCTCGACGATGATCGACGGATTGCTCGAACGGGCAGTACGAAACTCAGCCGTTCGGCAGCCAATATTTCTTGATGTTATCGCCGTCGGTCTTGAACAGCACGTTGGTGCCGCGATGTTCGCGGATTGTCTTGGTGGTGCGCTTGATCATGCCGTGACGTTTGCCGGTCTGCTGGTACTTGACCTTGCCGGTGGCGGTGACTTTGAAGCGCTTCTTGGCGCCAGATTTCGTCTTCAGCTTGGGCATTTGGCTCTCCTCATCGGCGTACCGGGGCACGGCCGGAATATGCTCGTGCGGCGTGAACGCCGGGAGCGGATGCTCGGGATTGAGCGTTGGTCGCAGCCACGGCAGCCCTGACTGGCCGGGCCGCGAACGGCGGCGTTATGGCAGAGGCCGCTCTCGTGCGCAACCTGCGCGGCCAACTGGACGCGAAGCGTTAATGGTCGCGGCGCCTCCGTAGGAGGCGCCTTCAGGACTGCGAAGTTAACGGGGGGCCAGGACCATGATCATCTGGCGGCCTTCGAACTTGGGCTCCTGTTCGACCTTTGCGATAGGACCCACATCGCCCTTTACCCGATCGAGCAGTTTGGTACCGAGCTCTTGGTGCGCCATCTCCCGGCCGCGAAAACGCAGGGTAATTTTTACCTTGTCGCCTTCCTCGAAAAAACGCTTCATGGAACGCATTTTGACCTGATAATCGTGATCATCGATCATCGGCCGAAGCTTGATCTCTTTTATCTCGACGATCTTCTGCTTTTTTCGAGCTTCGGCGGCCTTCTTTTGAGCCTGGTATTTATATTTCCCGTAATCCAGGATTTTACAGACCGGCGGGGCTGAGTTTGGGGCTATTTCAACAAGGTCAAGGCCTGCCGCCTGCGCCATATCGAGCGCGGCTTGAATGGGCGTGGGGCCGTGGTTGTGACCATTGGCATCTATCAGTTGGACCTCGCGGACGCGGATCTCCTCGTTTATGCGCGGGCCGTCCTTCTGAACGGGCAGCGCGGACTTCATCGGACGACGAATGGCTATTTTCTCCTCGTGCTGTTGAAACTGTCTTCAGGTGCAAGCGTCTGTACCAAGAGAATAACAAACATTGGTAGAAAAGGATCAGAAGTCAACGCAGTTCCGAAAGGCTTTCAGTGCGCAAAAGCGCACGAAGGTCCAAGGCGTTCAAATTCCTCCGGTTTTGTTGCAATAAGTATAATAAGGATTTTGTGGCACCCTGCGGGCCTATCTGGCAATCGCGCGGTAAAAGTCGACAATTTGCTGGGCAGCCAGCTCCGCGGTGAAATGCGTCCGCACCCAGTCGCGGCCGCGCCGCCCCATGGCTGCGCGATTGGGCTCCGGCATGGCGAACAGCCGCAGCAGGCACGCCGCAAGCGCGGCATCGTCACCGGCGTGGAATCGCAGCCCTGCGATGCGAGCTTCCGGTACCGCTGGAGCAGTAAGCACCACGTCGGTTCCTGCCGCCATGTCTGAAACGATCACGGGCCGGCCCATCGCCTGCGCCTCCAGAATGGCGCGCTGGACACCTTCCGGCTGCACCGCTGCCGAGACTACAACCGAGGCTGCGGCATAGGCAGCCGGCATGTCCGAGACCGGGTTGGCCATGCGTATGACGTCCATTGTCCCGGTCCCGAGCACCAGATCCCAAAGTTCGCCGGTGTATCGCGTCCGCCCACGATCTTCGCCGACAAAAACACACAGGAAGTCCCGAAGACCCATTTCCCTCAGGCGCTTCACCGCCCTGACCACGACGTGATGACCTTTTCGACGGAGGATCCTGCCGGTGATCAGAATGACTTTCGTGTCCCGCTTCACGCCCCATGCGGCGCGCACGGCATCGAGTCGCTCGCCGCTGATCGCTTCCGGATTGAAGCGTGCAAAGTCGATGCTGCAGGACACAACCCTGATCTTTTTCCACGGGGTCCCGTAGCGGTCGTTGATCAGCTGTGCGATCTGCTCACTCGAGGCGATGACGTGGTCGGCACGCGCCATGATTCCATTGTACAGACGCTTGAAAAAGTTCTGCTCGCGAAAACCTTTGTACCAGCTGCTGACAAATGGAATTTTTGTCATCCGCGCTGCGATCAGCGCACTGCATGCTGCCGCGCGCCCGAAAGCGTGGATCACACCGCAACCGTTTTCGCGCGTGAGCCTCGCAAGAAGCAGCGCATTACGTAACATAAGGATCGGATTGTTGCTCGACACGTTCAATGCAACGAACCGTGCGCCGGCTGCGGTCACCTCGGTGACCAGCCGGCCAGCACGGGAGACCACGATCGTTTGGCAGCCGGCACTTTGCAGGATACGCACGAGCTCGACGGCACCCGCACCTGCAGCGCCGCTATCGAGACCCGGCACCACAATCAACGCGGCGATTGAAGGAAGAACGGCAGGTTGAATGCGCGCCTCTTTTGACTGCGAAAGGTTCGGACTAAAAGCCGCGCTTTCGGCGCCCGGCGCAGATCTCGCTTGTGCGGGAAGACTCGCCATGGCCTTTTCGGACCCCCGGCTTTCAGGCGCAATGCAAATGGCAAATTCGAAAAATTGAGATTACGTGTGTGTCAGACAACCTATAAACCTCGCAACGCCTATCGGCAACGGTCGGCTCTTCCATTCGTGTATTAATGCGGCGAGATTTCCGCAACGAGGTTGGCACGCGATCACATCAAAAGAGTCATCGAATGAGTGAAGCGCCGTTGACGTCCATCACGATCGGCTCGGACCCTGGCACAGCGATCGCCGTACGCGCCCGAGAGGGAAAAAGCCCGGGCCTTTTCTGGCTTGGCGGGCTCAAGTCCGACATGAAAGGAACGAAGGCAGAGGCGCTAGATCGTTGGGCCGAGAGGGAAGGCCGCGCCTACGTGCGCTTCGACTATTCGGGACATGGCGAGTCCGGTGGCAATTTCGTCGACGGTACTATCGGGCGGTGGCTTGAAGAGAGTGTTTCAGTCTATCGCCGTTTTGCCCGAGGACCTCAAATCGTGATCGGATCGTCCATGGGAGGCTGGCTGGCACTACTGCTGGCGCGCGCCCTGGCGGCAGAGCAACAGCCTGCTGGGATCGTCGGCATGATCCTGATTGCACCGGCGGTCGATTTCACAGAGGAATTGATGTGGAAGCAATTTCCCGATGCAGTGAAGTGCGAAATCGAAACCAATGGAATGTGGCTGAGACCATCGGCATACGGCGAGGAGCCTTATCCGATTACACGCGCGCTCATCGAGGAAGGCCGCAAGCATTTGCTGCTCGGAGGCCTGATCGAGACTGGCTGTCCGGTGCACATTCTGCAGGGCGTGCAGGATCCCGATGTCCCATGGCGTCATGCGGTCGAGCTGGTATCGCGCTGTTCACGCGACGACGTGGTGCTGACCCTGATCAAGGATGGCGACCACCGCCTATCGCGGCCGGAAGATATTGAGCGACTGCTGGCCGCGATCAAGGAGTTCTGAGCGCCGCCGCCCATTCTTCCTGCACGGAAATGTCACTCTCGTACTGGCGCTCGCGCAATTCCGAAAGGCGCTTTCGCGGCAGGAGTTTCGACAGCGCCCAGACGGCAGCGCCACGCACCAAAGGCGAGGTATCATCGAGCAGCCGCTCGGCTTCGCCCGCAAGTGCCGGATTGCCCGAATTTCCGATCGCGATCAGAACATTCCGCACGAATCGGGCACGGCCCGTGCGCTTGATGGGTGACTTCGAAAACAGTTTTCTGAACTCCGCGTCATCAAGGCGGACCAGTTCGGCGAGCGGAGGCGCACGCAGGCTATCGCGGGCTGCGAGTCTGACTTCGCGACCCTCGCTGGCGAATTTGTTCCATGGACAAACGGCAAGGCAATCATCGCAGCCGAAGATTCGATTGCCGATTGCGCCACGCAAATCGCGGGGAATATGTCCTTTGTGCTCGATCGTGAGGTAGGAGATGCAACGCCGCGCATCGAGCGTGTACGGCGCGGGAAATGCTGCAGTCGGACAGACGTCAAGACATGCCCTGCAGCTTCCGCAGATGTCAGCTTCGGGCGAATCGGCTGGGAGATCGAGCGTCGTGAAAATCGACCCGAGAAAAAGCCATGAGCCGTAGCGGCGCGAAACCAGGTTGGTGTGCTTGCCCTGCCAGCCAAGTCCCGCGTGATTTGCAAGAGGTTTTTCCATGACCGCCGCAGTGTCAACGAATACCTTCACGTCACCGCCCGCATTCTGAACGAGCCATTGAGCAAGGTCCTTTAGCCTCGACTTGATCAGATCATGATAGTCGTCTCCCCTGCCATACACGGAGATTGCTCCGCAATCGCGTCGCTCAAGCGCGGCCAGTGGATCTTCATCGGGACCGTAATTCATTCCCAGCATGACGATCGAGCGGACTTGCGGCCACATCACAAGTGGAGAAGCGCGCCGCTCCGGCGACGATGCCAGCCACGCCATGTCGCCATGCCTGTCTGCATCAAGAAAGTCCTGCAGGCGTTTGCGCAAATGGGGAGCGGTATCGGGCTTCGCAATTCCGAAAGCATCGAAGCCGCGCGACTGCGCCTCTCGAGCCAGTGCAGCCTTGATGGAATCGGCGCCGTTCAGAAGTCGAGATCCGCGTAGCTCTTCGACGGAGGCAGACCCGCGAGTGTTTCCGCCAGAATCGGCCGAAATGACGGGCGCGACTTTATGCGCGCGTACCAGCTCTTTGTCGCTTCGTCTTCGTTCCACGGCACTTCGCCCAGATAATCAGCGGCGGACAGATGCGCGGCCGCCGCCAGATCCGCCAGGGTCAACCGGTCGCCGGCAAGCCAATCGCGCATGCGCACCAGCCACCCGATATAGGCCATGTGATACCGTATATTGTGACGCGCAGCGCGCAGCGTATCGGTATCCGGCGGACCGCCGCCCTGCTCAAGTGTCATATGGCGCTTGAATGCGCGCTCAGCCACCAGGGGCCCGCTCACCTCGGCGTGGAATTTTTCGTTGAACCAGCTCGCCAAACGACGCACTTCGATCCGGCCCGCGGGCAAGTTCGGCAGGAGGCGTTCCTCTCCATCCTTCGTCAAGCGTGTGTCCTCGAGATATTCCGCAATGACGCTAGCGCCGGGGACCGGGGGCGTGCCTTCCGCGACAAGCACTGGCAATTCGCCCGCCGGATTGAGCGTGAGGAATTCCTCCCGCCGTTCCCAGAAGCGTTCTTCCACAAGGCGAGCGGGAATGCCGTATTCGCCAAGGATCAGGCGTACGTAACGCGAACGCGGGCACATTGGATGGTGGAACAGTGTCAGCATGGGCCTTCGGCAAAGGCGGGAATCAGCATGCGCACTATAGGAACGCACGGCTCTGGCGCAATCGCCTCGAAAATTTGCGACCTTTTTCGTTGCCAGCCGCCGGGCTTCAGGTAAAAAGCGCCCACCACACCATTCGCATGCGCCGAAACGTGCACATGCTGCACTGCCTCGCAGTGGTTTCCCGGAGCGCTTTATGCAACTCGAGCTGATCAAAGCGGCTGTGCTCGGGATCGTTGAAGGTTTAACCGAATACCTGCCCGTCTCTTCCACGGGACATTTGCTCCTGATGGAGGAATTGCTCGGCTGGGGCGGCGATTCCTTTGGTAAATCGTTTGCGATTCTGATCCAGCTCGGCGCTATTCTGGCGCTGCTGACGATCTATTTCGGCCGGCTCTGGGCGCTTGCGAAATCGATGTTCACGCATTGGGATGCCGCACGATTTGTCATCGGCGTGCTGCTGGCTTTTCTTCCGGCGGCTGTTGTGGGCGCGCTCGCCTATCCGATCATCAAATCTTATTTGTTCGACGTGCGTGTGGTGTGCGTCTCGCTTGTTCTCGGCGGTCTTGTTCTGCTCTTGGTCGATCGCATGAATCTGAAAGGCCGCTATCAGGACGCTACCGAATTCACGCTGCCCATGTATGCAGGCATCGGAGTAATCCAGTGCATCTCGATGATACCTGGTGTATCGCGCGCGGGCGCAACGATCGTCGGTGCCATGCTCTTCGGTGCGGACCGACGTTCGGCAGCGGAATTCTCATTTTGGCTGGCGATGCCGACGATGGTCGGCGCGTTCGTCTACGAGATCTACAAGAGCCGCGGCGAGCTCGCAGTGGGCAATAACATCACTGTCATTGCGGTAGGATTTTTCTTCTCGTTTATTTTCGGCTGGATCGTGGTCAAGACATTTCTCCACTATGTGCAGCGGCACAGTTTTGCTCTGTTCGCATGGTGGAGGATCCTGCTCGGCGCAGCCGGATTGTTCGCGATTTACATCGTCTGATCAAAACGTCAGGCCGTCAGGCTGCGGAATTGGCCGGTCCTGCGGAATCTCCAGAGATAGAACGGGACAATGGCTTCGATCGGTTGAGGATCAATGCCGAGACCCTGCAGGGTGCGTCGTTCCGAGATGGCGGCTTGCGAGACCACATTGTCGACGCGCAGGAGTTCGACCTGATCGGGCGTGAGCAGCGGCTTGGGCAGATATTGCAGAATCATCGCCAGAATTTTCGCGGCGACGAATGGAATTGGCAGCAGAACGCGCTTGCGCTCGATCGTCGCGAGGACGAATTGCATGAGTTCCTTGAAGGTTCGTATCTCGGGTCCGCCGAGTTCATATGTGAGCCCTGGTCGTGTTTCGCCGTCCACCGCATCGGCGATCGCGCGTGCGACGTCGCCCGCGAAAACAGGTTGAAAACGCGTGCCGCCGCCACCGATCAGAGGCAGCGCCGGCGACAGACGGGCAAGTGCGGCGAACCGGTTGAAGAAATCGTCGTCGGGACCGAACATGATCGAAGGCCTTACGATGGTCGCAGCAGGTTGCGCCGCGAGGACGAGCTTCTCGGCTTTTGCTTTTGACCGTGCATAGAGGCTGGACGAATGCTCATCGGCGCCGATGGCCGACACATGCACAAGGCGCGCGCCACTAGCCTGAGCCGCCTTCGCGATTTGCTCCGCGCCATACGTGTGAACGGCTTCGAAATGCTGACGTCCGCGCTCGAACAGGATGCCCACGAGGTTGACAAGGATTTCGGCGTCGCGGGCAGCGGCCTCGACCGACGCCGCATTCCGGATGTTCGCCTGCACGGCGTGGATTTGTCCCACTCGGCCGAGCGGCTGCAGATGGCCGGTGAGTTCGGGTCGCCGCACCGCAATCCTGATGCGATAATGACGTTTGGCAAGAGCGCGCACTACGTGCCGCCCGAGAAAGCCGGAGCCTCCGTAGACGGTTACGAGCGTGTCATAGGGGCTGCGTGCGGTCATGCCGCTTTCGATCCTGCTTGAGGAAATCCATTGAAACTCGGCCAATACAGGATCGGCAAAAGCCTGTACAGGGGCTGGCAATCCCGTTCATTGACAACCCCAGAACGGCTCCGTATCTGGACCCGATAAGCCCAGGTGGCGGAATTGGTAGACGCACTAGTTTCAGGTACTAGCGGTGAAAGCCGTGGAGGTTCGAGTCCTCTCCTGGGCACCATCGCCTTGCTAAGGCCTTGAGGCGCTAGATATATCGAGAACAGCGCATCTTTCGATCACCCGATTGCTACACACGGGTGACACGCATGGTGCTTTGTATGGCTCGACCCTCGCGACGACGCGGATCATCAAATCATCAATTTAGGAAGCGAGTGCCCGCTGACGTATTGGCGAAGGC
>DASTHI010000016.1:0-4875 GCA_035718275.1 Pseudolabrys sp.
TCGTAAGAAGCAGATCTTCGATGAGGATATCGAAGCGTTGGTCGACGAGGAGATCGCGCACGCGCACGACCGCATCAAGGTGCTGTCCCTCACGGTCATCGCCGGCACCATGGGCCCGCAAACCGCGACGCTCACTCTCGACATCGAAGGCGAACATGTCACGACGCAGTCGACCGGCAATGGCCCCGTGGATGCGATCTTCAAGGCGATACGCGCGCTAGTGCCGCACGAGGCGAACCTCGAGCTCTATCAGGTGCACGCAGTCACCGGGGGTACCGACGCACAGGCGGAAGTCTCGGTGCGGCTCGCTGAAGGCGGGCGATCATACACGGCAAAAGGCGCCGATCCCGACACGCTGGTCGCCTCGGCGAAGGCGTATCTTGGGGCGCTTAACAAGCTGATGTCGAAGCGCGGCAAGACGCTCGGCATCGAAAGACGCATTCACTCGACTGATGTCGGCTAAAGCCAGAAAGTTCGATTGACAACTGCTTTTCTTCCCCGCGCGAAGCGGGGGAGGAGAGCCCCGCAATTGATTCACCCCAGGACACAAAAGCGAGAGCGCACTCGGTATATAGTTCCACTGATAAGCGAATAAATCACACTTTATCCGCATTTCGTTCGCGTTACCGGCGGAATTGCCCGATACCTCCCCGCGCGTCACGCAAGAAGCGTCGGGGATCTGTCACGATGAGAATGTTTCTATGCGCGGGCGCCGTCGCGCTCGCAATAAGCGCGCTTTTGTCAATTTTGCCGGGCGCACAAGCACGCGAACTGAGTGAATCGGCACATACGGCATCCGTCGATGTGGTGCGCATCAAGAATGCGCTTAGGCTGACACCGGCGCAGGAACGCTATTGGGCGCCTGTGGAAGCGGCCCTCCGCGACCTCGCGCGTCGTCGGCAGGTCCGTGACGAGAATGATGGCTTCGTGCGCCGCGTCAGCCGTCGAGTGGTCTCGATTGCGATCAACAGTGCAACCATTCATCGCCTGGCCGTGGCAGCGCGGCCCCTGGTCGCTGTGCTCGATGCACAGCAGATGCAGACCGCGCACGGTCTTGCCCAGGAAATGGGTCTCGGCCCGGTCGTTGCGGCGCTGCGATAGCTTCCAGCAATTTCCGTCCGAGTCGTTCCCTCATCTGATGCCCGAGCCGAAGGCGGTGTACGGCCTTCCGCCATAGGCCCGCGGCGGCAGCGGGCCGGAACCTTTTCCGGCGGCGAGCAGCAGATGCTCGCGATCGCGCGCGGGCTCATGTCGGATCCGAAAATTCTCATTATCGATGAGGTTTCGCTCGGCCTCGCGCCGGTGGTGGTGCAGCAGCTGGTCATTACGCTTAAGTCGCTCAAGCAGGCGGGCACCACCATTCTGCTGGTCGAGCAGAACGTGCATCTCGCACTGGCACTGAGCGACTACACCTATGTGATCGCCGACGGTCACCCGTTCATGGAGGGCCCATCACAGGAGGTGGCCTCGAAGCCGGAAATCCGAGAAGCCTATCTTGGGCTGTGAATAACGCTCCGGCTAAGCCGCTCCGCCGCCTGAAGTTCTTCCATCCGACCGACAAGATGCGCCCATTTTCTGGCGTCTCGGCATTAACTATCCTGCCTTCTGCCGGCGAGGAGCGGAACTCTCCGACTTTCGCGGGTCTTGCCGTTTCTCCACGCAGATGTCAGGCTAGCAGTGAAAAAAAGCGGCATAAGCCGCGTTTGAGCGACCAACTGGAGGAATTTTCAAGATGCGCAAATGGATTCTCGCGGCGGCTGCGGCCGCCATTTTCGTGGCTCCCGGCGTTGCAAGCGCGCAGGCGCCGATCCTGATCAAGTTCAGCCACGTGGTCGCGCCGAACACACCGAAAGGAAAAGGCGCCGAAAAATTCAAGGAGCTCGCCGAGAAGTACACCAACGGCAAGGTGAAGGTCGAGGTCTATCCGAACTCCACGCTCTATAAGGACAAGGAAGAACTCGAGGCGCTGCAACTCGGCGCCGTGCAGATGCTCGCTCCGTCAAATTCGAAGTTCGGCCCGATCGGCATTAAGGACTTCGAGGTCTTCGACCTGCCGTATCTGCTGCCCAACAAGGCAGCGCTGCGCAAGGTGACCGAAGGCCCGCTCGGCAAAAGCATGCTCAAGAAGCTTGAGAGCAAAGGCATGGTCGGGCTCGCCTATTGGGATAACGGCTTCAAGCAGATGAGCGCAAACAAGCCGCTGCGCATGCCGGAAGACTACAAAGGCCTGAAATTCCGCATTCAGTCATCGAAAGTGCTCGAGGCGCAGTTCCGTCTGCTCGGTGCAATTCCGCAGGTGATGGCGTTCTCGGAAGTTTATCAGGCGCTGCAGACCGGCGTTGTTGACGGGCAGGAGAATACGCCGTCCAACATCTATACCCAGAAATTCCACGAGGTGCAGAAGTACACCACGCAGACCAACCACGGTTACATCGGGTATGTCGTGGTGGTGAACAAGAAGTTCTGGGATGGTCTACCGGGGGATGTGCGTGGCCAGCTCGAAAAGGCTATGCACGAGGCGACCGAGTATTCGAACGAGATTTCGGCGAAGGAAAATGCCGACGCCTGGAATGAGATCAAGAACTCGGGGAAGACCGAGATCATCATCCCGACAGCTGCCGAGAACGCAGCCATGCGCAAGGCCATGGAGCCGCTCTACAAGGACATGGCCAGCCGCGTTGGCAAACAGCTGATCGATGATGTCGTGAAGGCGACGCACGGCGTTACGAACTGAACACCTGATAATCGAGCCCCGGCGCGCGCCGGGGCTCGCCTGCTTCCAGGGGTGAGGGGATTACAGTGTCTGTCGATCTGCGACGGCGGCTGTGGGGACAGCGGCTGTCGAGCTTGAGGGAATTACCGCCTGCTGGGGCCTCTCCGACTGCCCAAGCACGCGAGGCGTAAGTGTTCCTTCGCATTCTCGACCGCCTCGAAGAGATTCTTATCGCCAGCCTGATCGCGGCGGCGACGCTGTTGATCTTTGTTGCAGTCGTCCAGCGCTATGCCGTCGGCATCTCGTGGCTGTACCCGCTGGTCTACAACATCAATCTGACCTGGGCGCAGGAGCTCTGCATCTACATGTTCGTGTGGATGGCGAAGTTCGGCGCCGCCTATGGTGTGCGCACCGGCATCCATGTCGGCGTCGATGTGGTCGTGAACATGCTCGATCCGGGCCCGCGCAAGAAGGTCGTGTTGTTCGGCCTTTTCTGTGGTGCGCTGTTCACGTTCGTCGTCGGGACGATGGGCGCGAAGTTCGTCATCGAGCTCTATCCGACAGACCAAGTGTCTCCGGATATGGAGCTGCCGCGCTGGATCATCTTCCTTTGTGTGCCGCTCGGCTCCTATCTGATGTGCTTCCGCTTCCTGCAGGTTGCGTGGTCGTTTTGGCGCACCGGCGAACTGCCGCATCACGATCCGGGCCATGTTGAAGGCGTGCTCGAGAGCCCGCAGGCCGCCAGGGATGTCGGCCGATGAACAGTTTCCTGATCTTCGGCCTGCTAATTGCACTGATGCTGACCGGCATGCCGATTTCGATCGCGCTCGGCCTCACCGTGCTCTCGTTCTTGTTCGTGATGACCGACGTACCGATCGAAGCCGTGGCGCTCAAGCTCTTCACCGGTATCGAGAGCTTCGAAATCATGGCTATTCCGTTCTTCATCTTGGCCGGCAATTTCCTGACCCACGGCGGCGTTGCCCGGCGCATGATCGCGTTTGCCACCACGATGGTTGGGCACTGGTACGGCGGTCTCGGCCTCGCGGCCGTTGTCGCCTGCGCGCTGTTCGCGGCGATTTCGGGCTCCTCGCCGGCAACGGTTGTTGCGATCGGCTCCATTCTTCTGCCGGCGATGGTCAATCAGGGCTACCCCAAGCGCTTCGGGGCCGGCGTGATTGCGACGTCGGGTGCGCTCGGCATCCTGATTCCGCCTTCGATCGTGATGGTGCTGGTTGCTGTAGCAACCGGGGGCAGTGTGGCCTTCGATCCGGAGGGCAAGCGGGTGCTATCGGCCTCGGTCGCGCAACTCTTTATGGCTGGCGTGGTGCCGGGAATGATCCTCGCGGCCATGCTCGGAATGACCACCTTTTATCGCGCATACAAGAATGATTATCCGCGGATGAAGCGGGCAACCTGGCTCGATGCGATGGTCGCATTCCGTGACTCGGTCTGGGGGCTTGCGCTGATCGTGATCGTGCTCGGCGGCATCTATAGCGGCGCCTTCACGCCGACCGAAGCGGCTGCCGTGAGCGCCGTCTACGCTTTTGTCGTGGCCGTTTTTGTCTATCGCGACATGAGCCTGAAGGATGTGCCGAAGGTGCTACTCGCCTCGGCCAACATGAGCGCGATGATCCTCTACATTATCACTAACGCGGTGCTGTTCTCGTTCCTGATGACGAGCGAGCAGATTCCACAGGCGATGACGGCATGGATCACCAGCAGCGGCATCGGGTGGATTGAGTTTCTTCTGGTGGTCAACGTGCTGCTGCTGCTCGCCGGCAATGTGATGGAGCCGTCATCGATCGTGCTGATTACCGCCCCGATCCTGTTTCCCATCGCCGTCGGTCTCGGCATCAATCCGGTTCACCTCGGCATCCTGATGACGGTCAACATGGAGGTCGGTCTCTGCCATCCGCCCGTCGGGCTCAATCTTTACGTCGCCTCTGGCATTGCGCGCATGGGAATTACGGAGCTGACGATCGCGACCTGGCCATGGCTTGTCACGATGCTGATCTTCCTGGCCATGGTAACCTACATTCCCGAAATTTCGCTCTGGCTGCCGCGTGTCCTCGGTATGCTCTGAGAGCGCGCGAAAAGCGTGTCGCTCATCGGATTTTTGCGAAATCACCATGTCGACCGAGACCGTCTCTGAAACGGCTCGC
>DASTHI010000017.1:0-128160 GCA_035718275.1 Pseudolabrys sp.
TTGGGTGACGGACGCGGCGCGTCCATGTGGGCCAGTTGGAAATACTATGTTCGCAGAATCCCCCTGTCATAAGGCTGACACGCCTGCACCGTAAAAGTATTGCCCCGATAGCTTGATTTGGAAATCGAGTGATGAGCCGCGCAAAAAATGCGCACATCCAACTCGCTGAGTTGGTCAAATTCCATTTCAGTGAAAATTTCCTGTAAAATTCCCGTTGGCAGGGAAGATCGGCAGAGGAGGGCGGGTGTGCACTGCTAGCCAGTCAACAGCTCCGCTCTCCTTTAAGCGGCATCGAAAATGGAAAGCCCCGCGTATCGAACGCTTTTTCAATGCTGTCGCGTCGCTGGTCTCCCCAACAGCGGCCTCGAAGCTCGCAAATTCTGCCGGAGGCCTTTGCATAATGTCTTGAGATTCCCGTTATTGCCTTTTTGTGTCTCCCCGGCTTCAGTTGCAAATGATCAGAGCAACGGGATGACCGCCAATGACCCTGGAGCAGCTCCGCATCTTTGTTGCAGTCGCCGAACGCGAACATGTGACCCGCGCTGCCGCTGCCCTGAACCTCACGCAGTCGGCAACGAGCGCTGCTATTGCCGCACTCGAAGCACGTTACGCCATCAAACTGTTCAATCGAATTGGCCGGCGTATCGAGCTAACTCAGGCCGGCCGATTGTTTCTCATTGAGGCTCGAGCGGTTCTTGCACGTGCTGTCACGGCTGAGAGTGTGCTTGCCGATATTGCGGGTCTCAAGCGCGGTTCATTGATGCTCGCCGCGAGTCAGACCGTTGGCAATTACTGGCTGCCGCCATTGATGAATCGTTATCGCGTCAGCTATCCAGGCATCACCCTTAGTCTGACCATCGGCAATACCGAAACTGTGGCGGACACAGTCCGCGAAGGCGTTGCCGATCTTGGATTCGTTGAAGGGCCGGTCGATGATCGAGCACTCTCCGTCACGCCGGTGGCCGAGGACGAAATGGTCCTTGTCGTCAGCCCGGCGCTGAATCGACTGAACGGGCCGGCTCTCTCGAAGGCGGATCTCAAGGCTATGCGATGGGTTTTTCGCGAACCCGGATCAGCCACGCGCGCCCTCTTTGAAAGGGCCATGGCAAAAACCGGGCTGCGCGTTTCGGATATCAACATGGTGCTTGAATTGCCATCAAACGAGGCAGTTCGTGCTGCCGTCGAAGACGGCGCCGGCGCCGCTGTGTTGTCAAAGCTTGTCGTCGCAGCCTCGATAGAAGCCGGCTCTTTGATAGACCTCAATTTTGTTTTGCCGAAGCGACAGTTCTTCGCGTTGCACCACAAGGAACGCTCCATAACGCAAGCTGAACGCGAGTTACTGAAGCTTGTCAAAGAACAGTCGGAGACAGGCCATCGCGCGACCCTTCTCGCGCCCACACTCGAAGCGTTCAAATCGATTTGATCGATTAAAATAACTGGAACAATTCATTAGTCTGATTGGTATTGGGAGGCTATCACTTTGGCAATCAAGGGATTGCGATGCGGATACACTGGCGTTTCCTCGATTCGAGGCCCTCATTCATGCATCTGCATCAGGCGGTAGCCCACCTATGGAACCGCTGCTGGGACTTGATGCCGTCCAGCAAGAGATATCGGCCCGAGCTACATTATATGCGCGGGCCCGGCCCAAAGTATCAAAAACGGCACTCGTCCTCGGTCGGCGACCGCAAGGTTTGAACCGAGTTCATCGGGGGCATCATGTTCATCAGCAATCCGTTCGCCGAACTGTCGGCGTCCGTGTCGCCTGCCGTCATGCAGGCCTACGTTGTTGTTATGGCCATCCTTGTTGCGGCCGGCACGCTGTTCGACATCATACATAAGAGAAGCGCCAGGTACTTCTTCGACAATTGGCGTGAGTCGAAGACCAAAGCCAGACAGGAGATCGGCGCCGGAAGAATGGTGACGATTGCCTTGCAGACTGCAGTTGTCGACGTCATGGCCTCAGGCGAATTCTGCAATGCGCAGCGGAGGATTGCCCACCTGCTCGGCATGTATGGCTTTCTCATCTATGTTGTCACGACTGTTATCATGGTTTTCGGTTATCCGACGCCTGCCACACCTGCACCATCCGCGCTCACGATCTTGTGGTACATCGGCGCCCTGATGATCTGTGTCGGCGGCTATTGGTTCTGGTTTTTTATTCGCGTTGATGTTGCCGCCGAAGGCAACTCGCCGTTCCGTTTCATGC
Organism: Pseudolabrys sp.; assembly: GCA_035718275.1. Classification (GTDB taxonomy): domain Bacteria; phylum Pseudomonadota; class Alphaproteobacteria; order Rhizobiales; family Xanthobacteraceae; genus Pseudolabrys. The sequence continues at coordinate 2,210 of DASTHI010000017.1, forward strand.
GCGCCGATCTTTTTGTCGTCATGCTGGTACTGAGCGCGACCTTCGGCCTGGTCTGGGCGGGGCTGCAAGCGGCGGGCGCCAGTGGGTCGGCGACCGTGTTTCTGGCACTCTATCTTCTCGCCACGACGGTGCTGTTCGCCTCAATCCCTTGGTCCAAGTTCTCGCACATGTTCTTCAAGCCTGCGGCGGCGTTGCAGAAAAGGGTTGCTGAGGCTGACGGTACACGAAGCAATTTGCCGGCACCGGCCGATGCGCCGGCAAAGTTCGGCAGCCCCGCCAAACATGCACACCATTATTGATCGATCTCGCATCGCTGTTCGTCGTATTTGCTAAGGAGCTACCATGCCGACCTTCGTCTACATGACGCGCTGCGACGGCTGCGGACATTGCGTCGACATCTGCCCGTCCGACATCATGCACATCGACAAGACGTACCGGCGCGCGCTCAACATCGAGCCCAATATGTGCTGGGAGTGCTACTCGTGCGTGAAGGCCTGTCCGCAATTTGCAATCGACTGCCGTGGCTATGCGGACTTCGCGCCTCTTGGCCATAGCGTGCGGGTGCGCCGTGAAGAGGAGAAAGGAACGATCTCCTGGAAGATCAAGTTCCGCGATGGCCGCGAAAAGGATTTCGTATCGCCCATCCGGACGACGCCGTGGGGATCGATCCCGTCGCCGGCCGAACTCGCGCCGCCAACTCCGGAAATGCTGAAGTCCCAGCAGCTCGCCCATGAGCCGGAGGCCCTCAAGATTTCTGCGCTGCCGGCACTCAAGCCTGGTCAGCTCAAGCAAGGGTTGGTGTGATGCGCCGCCGGAAAACTGTCTATGTGGATTCCGACATCCTTGTAGTCGGTGGCGGCATGGGTGGCTGTGGTGCCACGTACGAGTCCCGTTACTGGGGCCGTGACCTGAAAATCGTTTGCGTCGAGAAGGCCAATATCGAGCGCAGCGGCGCTGTTGCACAGGGTCTGTATGCCATCAACTGCTACATGGGCATGCATTGGAACGAGAACCAGCCGGAGGATCATGTTCGTTACGCGCGCACAGACCTTATGGGTCTTGTGCGTGAAGACTTGGGTTACGACATCGCCCGCCATGTCGATTCTACGGTGCACAAGTTCGAGGAGTGGGGTCTGCCGATCATGCGCGACCCCGTAACCGGCCGTTATCAGCGCGAAGGCAAGTGGCAAATCATGATTCACGGCGAGAGCTACAAGCCGATCGTCGCGGAGGCCGCCCGCAAGGCCGCCACAGAAATTTATAACCGGATCATGGTCACTCATCTGCTGATGGACAAGCAGCGCAAACGAGTGGCCGGAGCGGTCGGCTTTAACGTGCGCACCGGCGACTTCCACATCTTTCGAGCCAAGGCGGTGATCGTCGCCGCCGGTGGCGCTTCGCACATCTTCAAGCCGCGCTCTGTCGGGGAAGGCATGGGTCGCACCTGGTACGCGCCGTGGAGCAGCGCGTCCGCTTATGCGCTGCCGATCCTGATCGGCGCCAAGATGACGCAGATGGAGAACCGCATCGTCCTCACGCGCTTCAAGGATGGTTACGGTCCGGTCGGTGCCTACTTTCTGCATTTGAAGACCTACACGCAGAACGCCTACGGTGAGGAATACGAAAAAAGGTGGTACGACGACACGAAAGCGCTTGTCGGTGACTATATCGACCAGCACCCGGTGCCAACCTGTTTGCGTAATCACGCTATCCTGAAAGAGGTCGCGGCCGGCCGCGGACCCATTCGCATGGTCACGAAGGAAGCCTTTCAGGACCCGCACAAGGAAACCGTCGGCTGGGAGAATTTTCTCGGCATGACGATAGGACAGGCGGTGGTCTGGGCTTCGCAGAATATCGATCCCAAGCACGTCAATCCCGAACTGACGACATCGGAACCCTACGTCATGGGCTCGCACGCGACTTGCTCGGGCGCCTGGGCAAGCGGTCCGGAGGACTATGCGCCTGCGGAGTATCAGTGGGGTTACAACCGCATGATGACGGTCGAGGGTCTGTTCGGTGCCGGCGACGCGATCGGAGGCACTGCCCACAAATTCTCGTCGGGGTCCTTTACCGAAGGCCGCATCGCCGCCAAAGCGGCCGTCAAATACGTGTCAGAAAAGGGCAAGGAGCGGCCCGAGATCAGCGATGGCGAAATCGAGGACCTGAAAAAGGCCGTCTACAGGCCGCTGGAGCACTATCAGATTTACCGCAACGAGATCGTCGCCGGTATTGTTTCGCCGCACTACATCCTGCCGATCCACGCGTTGCAGCGACTGGAAAAGATCATGGACGAATATGTGGGTGGCATCACGGTCAACTACATGACCAATGAGCCGCTGCTCACCCGTGGGCTCGAGTTATTGGGGATGCTGAAGGAGGACGTGGCCAACCTCGGCGCCGAAGACTTGCATCAACTTCAGCGGGCTTGGGAATTGCAACATCGGCTGCTGGCTTCCGAATGCGTCACCCAGCACACGTTATTTCGCAAGGAAACGCGCTGGCCGGGTTATTACTATCGCGGTGACTATCCCAAGCTCGACGACAAGGACTGGCACTGCTTTACCTTGTCCCGCTACGACCGGGATTCCGGCAAGTGGGAGATGGAGAAGGCGCCGGTCTACCACATTGTTAACTGATCGACCGCAGCCTGCTTAAGAGCGATGTCGCAGCTCGTTGCCCCACACAATTCCGAGCAGATCAAATCTCTGCTGCTGCCAGAAGCGGAACGCGTTGAGGAACGCAAGCGCGCAGAGACACTTCGCAAAGTGCCCTTGGACTCCCGGAGTCGTTCCGACGTCCTCATGCTGGCTATGGGTGCCTATACACCGCTCGACGGCTTTATGGGATACGATGATTGGCATGGCTCATGTGTGGACATGAAGCTAACGAATGGCACGTTCTGGCCAATCCCGGTGACGCTTCCCGTAGATGACGAGCTCGCCGATAGCATCCATGCCGAGGAGGAAGTCGCGCTCATCGACTCGGAGAGCAACGTCGTGCTCGCCGTCATGGAGGTGCTCGAAAAATATTCAATCGACAGGAAACTCGAGGCTGAGCATGTCTACCGTACCGCAGATCCGAAGCATCCCGGCGTCGCCAAGGTGCTCAAGCAGGGTGCTGTGAATTTGGCCGGGCGCGTGATGGTCCTGCAAGAAGGCGAGTACCCGGCGAAGTATCCGCACCTTTATGTCCGCCCGGCCGAGGCGCGGGCCATCTTCCTCGAGAAGGGCTGGTCGAACGTCGCCGCCTTTCAGACCCGCAATCCCATGCACCGCAGTCATGAGCACCTGGTCAAAATCGCAGTCGAAGTCATGGACGGCGTGTTCATTCATCAGGTGCTTGGCAAGCTGAAAGATGGTGACATTCCGGCCGAAGTTCGCACCCGAGCTATCCAAGCGATGATCGATAACTACTTTCGGCCAGGCACCGTCATTCAGGCCGGCTATCCCATCGAGATGCGCTACGCCGGCCCACGCGAGGCACTACTACACGCGCTCATTCGCCAGAATTTTGGCTGCTCGCATTTGATCGTCGGACGAGATCACGCGGGCGTCGGCAGCTACTATGGTCCGTTCGATGCTCATCGCATCTTCGATGAACTTTGGCCCGGCGCCCTTCTATGCAAGCCGTTGAAGATTGATGTCACCTTTTACTGCCGCAAGTGTTACGGAATGGCGACCGCGAAAACCTGTCCGCACGACAGCAAGCATCACATTTCAATATCTGGCACGCAGCAACGTGAAATGCTCTCAAGCAACGCAGAAATCCCGCCGGAATTCAGCAGGCCCGAAGTCGTAGCGATCCTCAGAGAGTACTATGCTGGTCTGCGTGAGGCTTGCCAAAATTGATATAAATGATCATTGCGCAAATCTCCGATACGCATATTGCGCTGGACGCGCCCGACGCAGATCAGCGGATATCCGATTTCGAGCGTGCGATTGCCGATATCAACGCGCTCGATCCAGCTCCTGACGTCATCGTTCACACCGGGGATGTCGTCCACAACGGACGGTCGGATGAATATCAGGAAGCCGTCCGCATTCTCGCGAACGCAAGAGCGCCGGTCTATGTCATTCCTGGCAACAAGGATGATCGGGCAAACTTGTTCGCGGCCTTTTCGCCTCGAGGATATGTCGACACAAATTCCGACTTTATCGAGTACGCGATCGAAGACTATCCCGTTCGACTCATTTCGGCCGATACGCTCAATGCCCGCAGCAACAAGGGAGACTTTTGTCCCGAGCGGGCCGAGCGCTTGATTGACTTGATCAACGCAGAGAAAATCAAGCCTGTCGCTGTCCTCGCGCACCATCCGCCATTTGAAGTGATGGTTGGACCGGACTCACTTCATTTCGAAAGCCAGGAGATGATGGAACGGCTGCGGCGAGCTTTGCAGCAATCCAGTCGCGTGATCGCCGTATTCAGCGGCCATGTGCATCGCGGCACGAACGGTCATATTGGCACCATCCCTGTAATGGTGGCCCCGTGCATTGCGACGACGCTGCGCAAAGGCACATATCCGGCGCATATGAAGACTCGCCCGGTTTATTATCTCCACCGGCTAGATCCCTTATGGGGCTTTGTCGCTGAAACGCGGATTGTGGGAACAGAGCTGGCGTCATCGGGCATGTGATCAATTCGTAAGATGACTTTTGCAGATGCTTCTCCGTGCCCGTGCGGAATGTGGATCCACATTTTCCCGATGATCCCGGCCGACTTGGACCGCCTGGAGGGCGCGCTGGGTCCTGATGGCCTGAGGTGGAAATTCAGGCTACGTTCCGCTTGCATTGTCTGAACTCGCAGCCCTCCCTCCAGACTAATGGACCGCATATAGGGATCTTCATAGAATGCCGATTGACGTTCATGCGCATTATGTGCCGCCGTCGATTCTTGACGACGTAGAAGCGCAGGCGGACCGATTCGGCCTGTCAGTCGTACGGGACGGACCGTCCTGCGCCTGCGCGTTGCACTTCAAGTACGGTTTAAAGGTGCGACCGTTCTTTCCGAGGTTAATCGAGCCCGTCGATGAGCGGCTCGCCGGGATGGCGAAGCAGGAGGTCGATCGGCAGGTGCTTTCGTCATGGGCGGACATTTTTGCCTACGGGCTTCCGCGCGCCCAAGCTTGCGAATGGCATCGCTTCTTGAATCAGCATCTGGCCAAATTATGCGATGCGCAGCCGGCGCGGTTCTCCATGCTCGCGTCCGTGCCGCTGCCGCATGCGCAGGAATCGGCGGCCGAACTCGAATATGCGGTGCGCGAGCTTGGCGCGGTCGGCGTTGTCGTTGCGGCGAATGTCGAAGGTACAAACCTCGGCGAACTCGATCTCGATTCTTTTTGGCAGAAAGCCGTCGACCTTGACATTGGCGTATTTATTCACCCGGTACAGGCTCAGCCGATGCCGCGATCGGCCAAGTTCGGCCTTTCGCAGGTCGCGCAATATACGGTCGACACGACACTGTGTGTCGGCTCGCTGATCGGAGCGGGCGTGCTCGACCGTTTTGCGGAGCTGCGCCTGCTGCTCTCGCATGGCGGCGGCACCTTTCCCTATCTCACCGGTCGGTTCGACTGCATGCACGGGCGGATGGACCGCAAGGCTCAAGGGCATGTCGCACGGCAGCCACCGTCGGCATATCTCACGCGCTTCTACTATGACACGATCCTGCACGATCCCTCGATTTTGCGGTGGCTGTCTCAACGCGTCGGCATCACGCAAATTGTACTCGGCAGCGACTACTCGTTCCCCCCGGCCGATCTCGATCCGGTTGGGACAGTCCGTGCGGCCGGTTTTGCTCCCGCGGAGATTCAGGCAATTCTGGAGCGGAATCCGCGCGCGCTGTTTCCGCAGCTTCCCGAATAGCCGCGGGCACTCCCTTCATTTGGTATTCCGAGATCGCAGCAAGCAGAAGCTGCATCCGTTCGCGCATATTGCGCTTGTCTTGCGGAATGGGGCGGCTAAGCTTGGTTCATAAGCGTACAAACAATCGATCCCTTGGGGAGGGTCTGATGAGAACGTTGTCGATTGCTTCGGCTGTCATGCTGCTGAGCAGCGCCCTCATGGGGGTCGCGCAGGCCGACGAGACCAAAAAGGTTGCCATTGTCGTGATGAGCGACACGCCCCAGTTGTTGGAGGTCCGTGACGGCATTCTCAAGGGCTTGAAGGAACGCGGTTATGTCGAAGGCAAGAACCTCAAGGTCGACTTCAAGAGCGCCCAGGCCAACTTCGGAACCGCCCAGCAGATTGCACGGCAATTCGTGGGCGACAAGCCGGACGTGATCGTCCCGATCACAACGCCGTGCAGCCAGGCGGTAGCGGCTGCGACAAAGGAAATTCCCGTCATCTTCTCCACCGTCACGGATCCGGTGGCCGCTAAAATCGTGCCGAAGTTCGATAAGCCGGGCGGCAACATTTCGGGTGTCGCCGATCCGGTGCCGATCGAGCAGATGCTCAACACGATGAAAGAACTGGTCCCCAATCTCAAGAAACTGGGATTCGTCTATGATCCGAGCTTGCCGAATTCCATCGTCACGACCAAGGCGATCAAGGAATTGGCACCGAAGCTCGGCATTGAAACTGTGGACTCGCCCGCAATGGGCCTGAACAACGTGCCCGCCGCGGGACAGGCGCTCGTCGGCAAGGTAGACGCTATCTACGTGCCGAACGATACGACCGTGTATGCGGTCTTTGAGTCGCTGGTGAAAGTTGCGCAGGACGGCAAAGTGCCTCTGTTTAGTTCCGAGCGGCGGAGCGTCGAACGCGGCGCAGTTGCCACCATTGGGCTCGATTTCGTGCGCATGGGCGTCGAAACCGCAGTCATGGTCGACAAGGTTCTCAAAGGTGCCAAGCCCGGCGATCTCGACGTGCTGGACATGACAAAATTGCCTGACGCGCTCTCGCTCTACCTAAACAAGAACGCGGCGGAAAAAATGGGCGTCACCATTCCGCCGGAGATGTTGAAGCGCGCCGCGCACGTGTACTGATGCGCTTTGCGAAGCGGCCGGTGGACCCGGCCGCTTTTGCTTCATGGTAGAGGCGGGTTTGTTTTGACGCTATTTGCATTCGTCGGTGCAGTCGAGACCGGTCTCGTCTTCGCCTTGGTCGCGCTCGGAGCGTTCATCACCTTCCGGCTGCTCGATTTTCCAGACTTGACAGTAGAAGGCTCGTTTCCGCTCGGTGCCGCTGTCACCGCCAAACTCATGGTCGCGGGGCTCGACCCGTGGTCCGCCACCGCCGTCGGCGGAGCAGTGGGCTGCGTCGCAGGAATAGCGACCGCCTTTCTGAATTTGAAGCTCCGCATTCTGCACATCCTCGCCAGTATCCTGGTCGCCATTGCGCTCTATTCAGTGAACCTGCGCATCATGGGCAGCCCAAATGTCGGGCTGCTGAATGTGCCCACGGTCTATTCATTCGGCGAGCGGCTCGGCATCCCGTCGCTGTATGTGCCCCTCATCGTGGTTGGCATCGTGGTGATCGTAGCGAAGGTGCTGCTCGATCTGTTCCTCGCTACGGGCTTCGGCCTTGCGCTGCGCGCGACGGGTGCGAACCCACGCATGGCGAAGGCAAACGGGATCAACGTCGACCTCATGATCTGCGTCGGGCTAGCGATCGCGAACGGGTTGACGGGGCTCGCCGGTGGTCTGTTCGCGCAGATGCTTGGAGCCGCCGACGTGTCGATGGGTATTGGCGTGATCGTGATTGCCTTGGCCGCTGTAATTGGCGGCACGGCCGTGATGCCGTCGCGCCTCATCCCGGTCCTTACGATCGCCTGCGTGCTCGGCTCGATCGTCTACCGTATCGCCATCGGCTTCGCGCTCAACTCCAACTTCGTCGGCTTGAGCGCGTCCGACGTGAACCTCGTCACGGCGATCCTGGTCGCCATCGCGCTGGTCGCGCCCGGCAGCAGATTCCGGTCGTTCAGGAGCACCGCCGCGAAATGATCGTCCTCTCGGATATCGGAATCACGTTCAATAAAGGCACGCCGCTGCAGATGCAGGCCCTTCGCGGAGTGAACATTTCGATCCCAAAAGGTCAGTTCGTGACCATGATCGGATCGAACGGCGCCGGCAAGTCGACGCTGCTGAACATCGTTTCCGGCGAACTGGTTCCGGACAGCGGACGGGTCATGCTCGACGATACCGATGTGACGAACTGGCCGATCCATGCGCGTGCACCGATGATCTCGCGCATGTTCCAAGACCCGCGCTCAGGCATCTGCGAGCAGATGTCGATTCTGGAAAACATCGCGATCGCATCGGGGCGCACCTCGCCGCGCGGGTTTCGCTTTGCGATCACGGAAGCCTTGCGCAAACGCGCGGCGGAACGGCTTGCGATCCTCGGGCTCGGACTGGAGAAGCGACTAGACGACCGGGTTGCGCTGCTCTCGGGAGGCCAAAGGCAGGCCCTGTCGCTCATCATGGCGACCTTCGGCTCCGCCAAGATCCTCCTGCTCGACGAGCATACGGCGGCGCTTGATCCCGGCGCTGCGGATCTCGTGATGCGCCTGACCGACAGCGTTGTGCGGCAATTCGAGATCACGACCGTGATGGTGACGCACAGCATGCGGCAGGCGCTCGATTTCGGCAGCCGAATCGTGATGCTGCATCAGGGCAGCATCATTCTCGACATCAGCGGTGCCGATCGCGCTTCGGTGACTCTCGACAATCTGCTCGATCTTTTCCGTCGGAAAGAGGGCAAAGAGCTTGTCGACGATCAACTATTGCTTGGTTGAGTGCCGGCGAATGGCGCCTGAACTGGAAAAAGTGCGATGAAGCCGGCCCCCTTCGATTACGCCCGACCCGAGACCCTCTCCGAGACCGTGAAACTGCTCGCCAGCGCGGGAGGCGAGGGCAAAATCATCGCTGGCGGTCAAAGTCTGATGCCGATGCTCGCATTTCGGCTGGCAGCGCCGAAGCTTCTGGTCGACATCGGGCGGTTACGAGATCTGACGGGAATCCAGATGTCGCCGGAGGGCATCGACCTCGGTGCGCTGGTGCGTTGGCGTGACATCGAGGATAGCGATGAAGTGGCGCGTGCTCACCCGCTGCTCTCAGACGCGGTGCGGTACGTCGCGCATTATCAAATCCGCAACCGCGGCACGATCGGCGGCAGTCTGGCGCACGCCGATCCGGCCGCTGAATTGCCCGGGATCGCCCTGACTTGCGATGCTACGATCGATGTGGTCGGAAACCGTGGAATGCGCACGATTGCTGCGAGGGATTTCTTCACCGGTCCGCTTACTACGTCTCTCGATTCGGATGAGGTGATCGTCAGGCTCCGCCTGCCGGCGTGGAAAGTGCGGCGGTGCTGGGCTTTCAAGGAATTCGCGCGCCGCAAAGGCGATTTCGCGCTCGCGGGCGTTGCCTTGTTCTATGACACCGACGCGCAAGGAAAGACTGTCGCCCCGCACTTCGGCGCCATCGGCGTGAGCGGCACTCCCGTGCGGCTCTCGGCATGTGAAGCGGCACTGACCGGCCATGACGTCGATGCCAAAACGGTCACGCACGTAGCCGCGCGCGCCGCCGAAGGTCTCGAGATCCACGATGACATCCATGCGCCCGCGGACTACCGGCGCGCATTGCTGCAGACATTGGTCGACCGGGCGTTGCGTGCTGCTGCGGGACTGAAGGAATCCGCATGAACACCGTTGTGACGCGTTTCACGGTGAACGGCGCGCCGGCCGAAGTGGCCGTCGACGCCCGCACCAGCTTGGCCGACTGCCTGCGCCATCAGTTGAAACTCACGGGCACGCATCTCGGCTGTGAGCACGGTGTGTGCGGGGCGTGCACCGTGATCGTCGACGGTGCTGCAGTTCGCTCATGTCTGATGCTGGCGGCACAGGCGGACGGTTCCGAGATCGTCACTGTCGAAGGTCTGTCGAACGGTGAAAACCTCTCGCCGCTGCAGGAGTCGTTCCGCAAGCACCATGCACTGCAGTGCGGTTTCTGTACGCCGGGCATTCTGACCACAGCGCACGCGCTGCTGACGGACGAGCCGGACGCCGGGGCCGAGCGCGTACGCGAGGTTCTCTCTGGCAATATTTGCCGCTGTACCGGCTACGTGCCCATCGTCGAGGCTATCCTTGACGCGCGATCGGCCTATGCCTCGCGGGAGCGCGGACGGTGAGTGTCCCGCGCAACGCAAGAGCGAACACGCTCGTGGGACAGCCGGTCGAGCGCGTCGAAGACCGTCGTTTCCTGCTCGGGCGAGGGCAGTTCGCCGACGATTACGCGCCGGAAGGCGTCCTGCATGCCGCTATCTTCCGCAGTTCGGTCGCGCATGCGCGCATTACAGGGCTCGATCTTGCGGCTGCGCTTCGGCTGCCGGGCGTTCATGCAATCCTGGCGGCGAAGGATATCGGACCGAACATTCCGCGCATTCCGCTGCGGCTCGCGCCGATCCCCGGATTCGATAAATATCTCCAGCCGGTAATCGCGTCGGACAAGGTGCGCTATGCCGGCGAGCCGGTTGCGGTCGTGGTAGCTGACAGCCGCGCCATCGCGGAAGACGCTTTGGAGCTCATCGAGTTTTCGGTCGAAAGTCTCGACGCGATTCCCGATTGGCGGAGCTCCGCAACAGACCGTGCTCTTTTGTTCGAAGAAAACGGGACAAATGTTCCGGTCCGCTACACGGCCGAGATCGGCGATACGGACAAGGCTTTTGCGAACGCCGACTATACGCGATTTGAATTTTTTCGCGCGCATCGCCACACAGCTGCCCCCATGGAAACGCGCGGGTTGATTGCGGAGTGGGATGCGGTGCGCGCGCATCTCACCGTGACTGCCGCGACGAAAGTCAATTTCATCAATCGGCGCACGCTGGCTGCGATGCTGCAGCTCGATGAGCACGACATCGATATGATCGAGCTCGACGTTGGCGGCGGCTTCGGAGTGCGCGGCGAGTTCTATCCCGAGGATTTTCTCATTCCATTCGCGGCCCGTCGGGTCGGACGCCCGGTGAAATGGATCGAGGACCGGCGCGAACATTTGCTGGCGACGAACCACTCGCGCGAGATCGATTGCGAACTCGAAATCGCCTGCCGGCGCGACGGAACGATCCTCGGCATGCGCGGACGCATTTACGGGGACATGGGCGCCTATATCCGAACGAACGGCGGCGTCGTTCCGGCCAAGGCCGCCCAATTCTTGCACGGACCGTACCGCGTGAAAAACCTGAAGGTCGACGTTGCCGCATTCATGACGAGCAAGACGCCGGTCGGCACCTATCGCGCGCCGGGACGGTTCGAAGCAAATTTCTTTCGTGAGCGGCTGTTCGATATGGCCGCTCGCGATCTGGACATCGATCCCATCCAATTTCGGCGCAAGAATCTCATAACCGAATCCGAGCTGCCGTATTCGATCGGCCAGCTCGTGCCATATGAAACCCCGACCGAATATGATAGCGGCGATTACCACGCGGCTTTCGATCGCCTGCTGCAGGAGTTCGGCTGGGAGGACAAACAGCAACTGCAAGGCAAGCAGGTGGAGGGCCGCTATCACGGGCTCGCCGCGACGTGCTTCGTCGAGAGCGGAGGGGCCGGTCCGCGAGAGAATGCGAAGCTGACGCTCGAGCGCGACGGCAGCGTGACGATAGACGTCGGATCCTCCGCGCTGGGACAGGGGCTCGAGACGGTTTTCGCGCAGATCGCGGCTGATGCCCTGTCGCTCTCCTTCGAGATCTTCCGTGTACGGCATGGATCGACCACGCTGGTGCATGAGGGCTTCGGCACCTACCACTCGCGTGCCCTGGTGATGGGCGGGTCCGCCGTACTGGATGGATGCAAAAATCTGCTTTCCGCGGTGCGAAGTGCGGCTGCTGCACAGTTCGGCTGTCCGCCTGAGGCAATCGAGTTCTCGGAGGGTCTTATTCGCGCGCCGTCAAGCCGCACAATAAGCTTCGCGCAGCTCGCTGCAGCCGTAGGCCCTCTCGCTGCGGACGGCACCTTTGCCAATACAAAGCGCACCTACAGTTATGGGGCGCATGCGGCGCACGTGGCAGTCGATATTGGAACGGGACATGTGGAGATTATTGACTATCTCGCCATCGAGGACGTTGGCCGGGCGGTCAATCCGGGTATCGTGCATGGACAGGCAATTGGGGCAGCAGTCCAGGGGCTCGGCGGCGTATTTCTTGATCAGCTGGTTTACGACCAGGACGCGCAGCTTCTGAACGCGTCTTTGGCTGACTATCTTTTGCCCCTCGCGACCGACTTTCCGAACGTCCGCGGCGTGACGCTCGAGCTTCGCCCATCGCCGACCAATCCACTAGGCGCCAAAGGGGCCGGCGAGGGTGGGATCGTTGCCGTGGCAGCAACGGTCGGCAATGCCGTCGCAGCCGCATTGGTGAAGTTCGGGGTGGAACCGAAAGAACTACCTTTATCGCCTGCAAAAATCTGGTCTCTTGTTCAATCTTCGGCGCGCCGCCAGTGATGCGTTGATCGGCGCGCGGCTCGCGGACGGGAATACCGACCACCATCAGCGTTCGTTTGCTGCTCGTACACTCGCGCGGCTCGTCAACGCAGGCGAGCGATCGGCTGCTCTATGAGCAATGCCAGTTCGCGTGCTGCGGACACAGGCGTAGCGATTTTCACGAGCGTGAAGAAAAATCGAGCGCTGTTTACGTCGTTATCCGTTGTTCCCGCGCGCAGGGGCAGTCCCACACCCAGGCGCACCTGCCAATAATCCGCAAGGGAAACATTGCAGCAGTTCATATCCCCAGCCGCAATGTCCAGGAACCTTTGTCGATGTCACGCATCCAACCTGCCGGGAATCACTGTTATGGAGGCAAGAAGTATTTGCGATGACATCAAATATCCATCCTCTGGAGCGGTCCAAATTACTGCCCACGCCGTCAAGCCGGCCAGATCGTGCCGAGGTCGAAGCTGCAATTCGAACCATAATCGAATGGACCGGGGACGACCCCGACAGAGATGGTCTGATCGATACGCCCTCACGGGTCGCGCGCGCCTTTGAGGAGTTTTTTGCAGGCTATAAGCAGAATCCCGTCGAAATCCTGCAAAAGACGTTCGAGGAAATCGAGGGCTACGACGAAATGATCGCGCTGCGCGGCATTCGTTTCGAGAGCCATTGCGAACACCACATGGCGCCCATCGTCGGCCAGGCCTGGGTGGCCTATGTTCCGAACGGCCGTGTCGTTGGAATCAGCAAGCTTGCACGGGTCGTCGAAGTTTATGCCAAGCGTCTCCAGATTCAGGAAAAGCTGACGGCCCAGATTGCAAATACGATTAATGACGTGCTTAAGCCTCAGGGGGTCGGAGTGATCATCAAGGCGTCCCACCATTGCATGACCACTCGTGGAGTGAGTAAACCGGATTCGGATTTGGTCACGAGCCGCATGCTAGGTTGTTTTCGGGACAATCCGCTGACCAGGCAGGAATTCCTCAGCATGGCGGTGTGATAGGAGTTGTTCGCGATGGCCGCCGGTGATGATCGAGTGAAAACCACGCTGGTCCTCGCGGGTGGCGGCAGCTTCGGCGCGATCCAGGTCGGCATGCTGCATTCACTCGCCACCCATGGCATCGCCGCCGATATGGTCGTCGGCTCAAGCGTCGGCTCGCTCAACGCTGCCTATTACGCCGGCAATCCCGACCTCGAAGGCGTTAAACGCCTCGGTGCGATCTGGCGCACATTGCGCCGGAGCGACGTATTCCCCGTGAACTGGGCAACAATGTTCGGTTTGCTAAGAGGGCGCAATTTTCTCATCGAGCCGCATGGCCTCCGCAAGTTGGTCGAAGACAACCTCAGCTATCGCAATCTGGAAGATGCCCCGATTCCTGTTCACATCGTTGCGACGAACATCCTGACCGGCGGCACGATCGTGTTGTCGGAGGGGCCCGCCGCGCAAGCGATCATCGCGAGCGCCGCGATTCCCGCAGTATTTCCGCCTGTCATGTTCGAAGACGCCTACCTTGTTGACGGAGCAATTTCGAGCAACACGGCGGTCAAGGTAGCGGTCGATAAAGGGGCCCGGCGTCTTATCGTATTGCCCACAGGCTACGCTTGTGCTCTCTCCACGCCGCCGGCCGGTGCGGTGGCGAGCGCTCTGCATGCGCTTACGCTGCTCATTGCACGGCAAATGCTGAGCGAATTGAAGGAACTCGACGGCACCAGCATCGAGTATTTCGTTCTGCCGCCGCTCTGCCCGCTGACAGGGTCACCCTATGATTTTTCACACACCGGCGCGCTGATCGACCGCGCCATCAAGAGCACCGATGCGTGGATTGCCGGGGGCGGTCTTGATCGACCGAACATACATGCGCAGCTGAGCATTCACACGCATGGCAACCAGAAAATCGAATCGGGGCCTGCAGGCAAAAAAGCTTCATCTTTCATTCACGCTTGAAACGCTTCAATTGAAGCAATCTAACGAGAGGGCAGGGCTAAAGCTGCCTTCTTTTAATCAGACTGGCCGCGACTGCATGCACGCTCTGCAGATCAGTCTCCGTCTTTGTCGCTGTCTTCCATCTTGCCGATGTGATGCTGGGCGTAGAGCTCTAGACCCAGCTTGCCGACGAGATCGAGTTGCGTTTCGAGGAAGTCGATGTGGTGTTCCTCGTCCGCCATCAACTTCTCGAAGAGGTCCCGTGATACGTAATCTTTGACTGCGTGGCAGTGAGTAGCCGCCTCCTGATACAGCGCGCGTGCGGACATCTCGGCGGCGAGATCGCAATCGAGCACTTCTTTCACGTTCTGGCCGATGTGCAGTGGGTCGAGCACCTGCATGTTGGGAAAACCGTCCAGGAAGATAATACGTTCGACCAATTTATCGGCGTGCTCCATCTCCTCGATGGATTCCTTGCGCCATTGCTTGGCGAGATCCTTGTAACCCCAGTTATCGAGTAGGCGGTAGTGCAGCCAATACTGGTTCACCGCGGTGAGTTCGTGGCGCAGCGCCTTGTTGAGGTATTCAATGACCGTGGACTCACCCCTCATGACGCACTCCTGAAAGACGGCATGTTCAGCCGACGCATCATAGCAGGATGCGGGCGCCAGTCACGGTCGGGCGCTGACGTCGTAATCGGTTGTCTTAGATTTTCTGCAGCTGGCAGCAGGCGCAGTCAGGCGGGCAACCTTGGCTGGCATTGGCGAGGGCTTCGTCCATGATGCGGCAAATGGTCCGCATGCAGCGGCCACATTGAGCGCTGCAGCCGAGGCAGCGATGCACCTGCGCGACCGACCGCAGCGAGGCTGAATTGATAGCGTGGCGCACCTCGTGGTCGCTCAACACGTTGCAGGAACATACGATCATTCAGAAATCCGGCTTTCCGAGAGCTAAGTAATGATATGCGAATTTCACTATTGGCTTCATTGAGCAAAGTCAAAAAGGAAATCGCAGTTTAAAAACATTCCAAGGTTCGAGCAGGTTGTTGCGTTCGTAATAGTCCGTTCTATCGGAACGTCACGGTTGCGATGGCGCGATTGACCTTATCCTGCGGCCAGAACGTCACCGGGCCGGGCGCTACGCCTGCCCTGGCGATGTTGGTGCCCTGGCCCGGCCGATTCAGGATCTGCGCGCCCCTGGCGTTGGACACACGCACGGCGCCATCGACAAGGAATACGCCCAGTGCCTGACCATCGATCGGTCCGCCCCAGAATTCCGTACCGCGGATGCCAATCGTGGCGACGGGCGTCCTCACGCTCACATCCGAGCGCGCCAGTTTCGATAGTTGGCCGGAGACAAACCGGAAGGCTCCGGCAATCCTGAACCGGATCGTCCCGCGGCCGGCCAGCGGGTTGTAGACGTATCTGTTGAGCGTCAACCTTGCGTTCTCACCGAGCGTCAGCCGGGTGTTGTCCTTGAAGATGACTTCAAGCCGCGCTGCTGGACCCGTTGATACGGTTTCGTTCAGAATGACCGGCGCGTTGAAACCGAGCGTTCGCGTCACGCCGCTGCGCGTTGCACTCGCCTCGCCCTGTATGCGGCTGACGCTCCCGATTGCCTCCTGAGCTGCGGCCTGCTTGCAGGCGAGGGCAGAAGCAAGAACCAACGCAATAATGATGAGCCGATGCAAGAGCTGTCCCCAGACTTGTGCCACGAAACATCCGCTTCCAGTATGCTCAATATCAGCAATCGGAGGAATAGCAGACATACTACTGGTCCCGTTTCTCTCTGCTTCATGCCGAAGCCCCGAAAAGCGCTCGCATCTGCCAGTTCTAGAGAAGCACCAGCGCGATCCCGGGCACAAAGATGATCAGCAACAGCACCAGGAACATCACGACCGCGTAAGGCGCCGCCCCCTTAAAAATATCATTCAGCGAAATGCGGTCGTCGTGCAGCGTGCTCTTGATCACGTATACCGACAGTCCAAAGGGCGGGGTCAGCAGTCCGATCTCGACCGCGATTACGGTGACGATTCCGAACCAGATCAGGTTGACTTGATAGCTCGCCAATGGCGGCAGGAACATCGGCACCATGATGAGCATGATCGATACGCCATCGATCAGCGTACCCATCGCGACGATGATCAGCACGTACACGATCAGTAGGTGGTAAAAACTAAAGTGCGAGCCGGCGACCCAGGCATCGAGCGCTTGCGGCATGCCGGATAGAGCAAGCAGGCGACTGTAGATATTGGCCGAGATGATGAGAAACAGGATCGAAACCGTTACGTAACCGGTCTCGATTAGCACGCGCCAAGTGGTCGCCAGGGTCAGCCGCCGGCGTGCCAATGCTAGCAATAGTGCACCGAGCGCACCAATGGCTCCGGACTCCGTGGGCGTGAACCAGCCGGCGTAGATGCCACCCATCACCAGTAGCACCAGACCGATCATCGGAACGAGGCTGATCAGTGCCTGCATGACGGAGAGATCAGCGCTCGCTTTGGCCTGTACCAGTGCGCCAGAAAGGTCCTGCACCTTGTGCGGCACGAACCAAGCCATGAGCATGATCATCACGCAAAAGGCAGCCGCGAGCACCAGGCCCGGCACGATCCCCGCGATGAACAGATCGCCGATCGATTGCTCGGCAAGCAGGCCGAAAATGATCAGCAGCAAGCTCGGTGGGATGAGCATGCCCAGCACCGAACTGCCGGCGACAACGCCCACCGCGAATTGGGGCCGGTAGCTGAGGTGCAGCATTTCCGGAACCGCGATCTTGGTGAAGACCGCCGCCGAGGCGATGGAAATGCCGGTGACTGCGGCGAAAGCCGCGTTGGCGACCACAGTGGCGACGCCGAGCCCACCGCGTACGCCACGCAGGAGCACGTTCGCCGCCACGAAGGTATCGCGGCCAATTCCCGCGACGCTCACCAGCAGACCCATCAGGACGAACAGCGGCACAACGCCGAATTCATAGCTCGAAACTGCATCAGAGGCGGCAAGCGCCAGCAGCTTTTCGGCGAGCGCGAAATTGCCCTTGATCGCCCAGACGCCGACTAGCGACACCAGACATAGCGCGATGGCAACGTGCATGCCGGCATAGATCAGCACCACGATCGCCAGCATCGACAGGAGGCCAATTTCCAATCCGGACATCTCAGTCCTCCGTTCCGAAGGTGAGATCTTCCGGAGCGACGAGCGCTGCATCGGTGTGCGGCGCCCGTCCACGCCAGGCTGCCGTCGCGTCACGCCAGGCAAACAGGAGGAACTGCACACCCGCACATACGGTGCCGATCAGGATGATCAGCCGCACCGGCCAGACCGGGTAGGTGACATAGCCTTCCACGCCGGCATATTCGCCTGAAGCCCAGGAACGGAAAAAGAGCGGTACGCTTGCCTGGAACAGCACGACAAAGACGGCAGTGCCGGCCAATTCGAACACCGCCTGCATCCCGAAGCCGAGCCGCGGCACCCGTGCCTGTAATTTGAGAATGAGATTGTCAGCGCGCGTAAGACGGCCGGCGCGCAGCGTGTGACCGAGCTGGATGAATACGATGCCGACGATGGACAACCGCACCAGCTCGAGCACGCCGGGCAGGGGCGCAGTGAAAACGGTGCGCCCGACCACGTCCACAGTGATGACGACCATCAGCGCGAAGATCCATACCGTTCCGATGGAATTGAGCAGCGACAGCAGTCCTTGGAACAGTGCCGACGGCCGCCATCGGACTGTCTGGCCGCGCGGGCCGTCGTTCGGCGGCTGATCTTTCATGAAGGCGACACTGATCAAAAAGGATAAGCCGCCCGCGTTCGAAGGCTGACTGCTCGGCCGCGCGGCGGCATTTGAGGGAAGAAACGAGGGGCCTATTCCTTGTCCCAGTCGCGTACCAACTCGATCTTGGCGGCACGCAGCTTGGCCATATAGGTCTCCAGCACCTTCTTGGCTGGAAGGCCCCGCTCTTCGTTCCGCATCACCCATTCCTTGGCGATATTGGGCATCGTGTTTGCCCATTTTTTGCGTTCGGCGGCCGGGAAATCGGAGATCTTGGCGCCTTCGGCTGCCATCTTCTTTTCGAACACGCCTGCAAGCGTTTTCATCGTGGCCGATACGCGCTGACTATATTCGATGCCGACATCGCGCAGGATCTTTTGTGTCTCCGGCGACATCGAATCGAACAGCTTCTTGTTGATAGTGATGGCGCCGATCGACATCGCGCCGAGGTCCACCTTGGTCATGTACGGGGCCACCTCGTGAATCTTGATCGGGTAGACGCCGGTGATGAAGGCGATCAGCCCGTCGTAGACGCCGGTCTTGACGTTATTGTAGTGGGTGGCGAAGTCACCCTGCACCGCAACCGCGCCGATGCCATTCGCCCAAAGCGACAGTGAGCCCGAGGCGCCGATTTTCCGGCCCTTGTAGTCGTCGAGCTTGCTCACCGGAAACTTGGTCCAGGTGTGGTCGGTATCAGCCGCAATCGCGCCGAGATAGACCTGACCGTGCTTGTCCCATTCCGCCTTAAGTTCGGGCATCTCCTGGTTCATCGCGAGCATGATTTTGCTGATCAGCGTCACATCGTCGGATCCGAACGGAGCCTGAAAAGTGACCTGAAGCAACGGAAGGCGGGCCGGTTCGAATATCGTGTAGAGCATGGACATCTCGGCGACGCCTTCGCGCACCGCGTCCAGTTCCCCGCCGATCTTGACGAGCGTGCCGCCAAAGGCCTTTGTCCAGACGATCTTGTCCTTGCCCCCTGCTGCTGCCAGCCGCTTGTCCACTTCGGGGATATAGAATTCCTCGATCGCCTTCATCCATGGCAGGTGCGTCCCGTGACCGCCGGCGAACGTGATATTGTAGTTGGTGGCGTTCGCTGTTGTGGCAAAGGCGCCTACGAAAAGCGTGAGCGCGGCGGGCAGCAGAGCTTTTGAGCGCGCGTGCATCAAGGTCATCCTCCCCCGTATTTTTTCCGTTCAGTTTGCAAGGCCAACAATAAAAAGTATGACATGCGTTATGGAGACGGGCAATTGTTGCGATCTGCTGCAAACCAGGTGCTCTTGCATCGAAGCACTTCAACTCATGAGCGTAAGCCTCGCAAACTCTTTCGGCTTGTGAAATAAGAATTCGAGCAACCGCCATGATGATCGACGTCTTCAATCACTTCATGCCGAAGCCTTACCTGGACCGGCTCATCGAGATCATACCGGGCCACGTGGCGACGACGGCCTTTCCCCGGTTGAACACGCTGGTCGATGTGGACGCGCGCCTGCGGCTTGTCGATGAATTTGAAGGCCTGCAGCAGGTGCTCTCGCTCGCCAATCCGCCGCTTGAGCTTGTGGGTGGCCCGAACATCACGCCCGATCTGGCGCGCCTTGCGAATGACTCGATGGCTGAAATCTGCCGCAAGCATTCCGACCGGTTCCCCACTTTCATTGCGGCGCTGCCGATGAACAACATGGTCGCGACGCTGGCCGAGATTGATCGCGCGATAAACGAACTTGGCGCACGCGGCGTCCAGGTCTTCACCAATGTGGCCGGAAAGCCCCTGAGTGCGGCTGAATTCCGTCCGCTGTTCAGGCGCATGGCCGAGCATGACTTGCCGGTTTGGGTTCATCCGATGCGCGGCCCGAATTTCCCTGACTACGCTACCGAGAATCAGTCCGAAGACGAGGTCTGGTTCTCCTTCGGCTGGCCATACGAAACAACCGCCTGCATGACGCGGCTGATTTATTCGGGGTTGTTCGACGAATTGCCGTCGCTGAAGATCATCTCGCATCACATGGGCGGAATGATCCCGTTTTTTCCTGCCAAGATTAATCTCGGTTTCAAGCAGATCTTTTTTGGCACCCGCGACCGAAATCCCGTGGCCGAGGAACGCGGGCTCAAGCGACCGCCTATGGAGTACTTCAAGATGCTGTATGCCGATACTGCCATCGGCGGAGAGGAAGCCGCCACGCGATGCGGCCATGCGTTCTTCGGCACGAAGCGCTGCCTGTTTGCGACCGATGCTCCCTTCGATGCCGAGCAGGGGCGGGGGCTGATTGCGGACACGATCCACGGCGTCGAAGCGCTTGGGCTACCAAAGGCTGATCTCGATCGGATCTTTGCGGGCAATGCCCGCGATTTGCTCAGACTGTGAGAAACGGAACGGCGAATGAAGACGCAGAATATCAAACTGAATCTCCCAGACGGGGAGATGGGAGCCTACCTTGCGATTCCGGACAACACGCCGGCGGGAGCGATCATCGCCATCATGGAGATCTGGGGTGTTAATGACACCATGCGTCATCACGCGCATGAATTCGCCGAAGCCGGCTTCATCTGCCTGGTCCCGGACCTGTTCTGGCGCCAGGAACCCGGGGTCGAGTTGTCCGATTCCAATCCCGACGACATCAAGAAGGCCTTCGATCTTTATTACGAGTTCGACTACGACTTAGGCGTCCGCGACATGGAAGCCATCTGGCATCATTTGGAGAAATTGCCGGAGTGCAATGGCAAGGTCGGAGCGGTCGGCTACTGTCTGGGCGGCAAGCTCTGTTATCTGATGTGCTGTCGCACTGACATAGACTGTGCCGTAGCTTACTACGGCACTTACATCGAGCACCGTATCAAGGAAGTGAAGAACCTCCACCGTCCGTTCATGCTGCACATGGCGATGAAAGATCGCTGGGTACAGGCGGAGGTAAACGAGCTGCTGGAGCGCAGGCTCTCACCGAACCCGCTCGTCACCATTCATAAGTATCCGGGCGCCGACCACGCCTTCGCCCGCGTCGGCGGCAAGACCTACAGCAAGCCGGAGGCCGACCGCGCCCTTGCTCTGACCATTGATTTTTTTGGGATGCATCTTCGCGCGTAGTCTGAAGCTTTACGCCTAAATATTTTATGTTTGTAATATTCGGTCCGGAGCGTCATGCTGGTACGGCATGGCGAAAGGAGCCGGCACATGCGCGCGGCAGTTCTTGGGGGCGGCCCGGGCGGTCTGAACTTCGCGATCAGCCTGAAATTGCGCAACCGCGCGCATGACGTTGTGGTGATCGAACGCAACAGGCCTGACGATACATTCGGTTGGGGCGTGGTGCTCTCGGACGAAACGCTCGGCAATCTGCACAGCAACGATCCAGTTTCATCGAAAGCAATTCGCGACTCCTTCGTTTACTGGGACGATATTGCCGTCCATTACCGCGGCACTGTGACGAAGTCGGGCGGGCACGGCTTCAGCGGAATCGGTCGCAAGCGCCTCCTCAACATTCTGCAGGAACGTGCTCGCTCGCTCGGGGTGACGATCAAGTTCGAAACCGAGGCAGGTCCACCAAACAGCTATGCCGACTTCGATATCGTTGTAGGTGCGGACGGCGTCAATTCACGGGTGCGAGCGGCGTATGCCGAAACGTTCAAGCCTGACATCGATGTCCGCGCCTGCAAGTACATCTGGCTCGGAACGCATCAGAAGTTCGACGATGCCTTCACTTTCATCTTCGAGCAGACCGAGCAGGGCTGGATCTGGGTGCACGCGTATCAGTTCGATGCCGATACCGCCACGTTTATCGTCGAATGTTCGGAAGCGACGTGGCGGCGTTTCGGCTTCGATCGCATGGGAATCGAGGAGACGATCGGTCTTTGCGAAAAGATATTCGCCCGCTATCTCGGCGGCCACAAGCTGATGTCTAATGCGCGGCATCTTCGCGGTTCGGCATGGCTCAATTTCAACCGCGTGCTATGCGAGCGCTGGAGTCATCAGAACGTCGTGCTGCTCGGCGATGCCGCAGCCACCGCGCATTTCTCGGTCGGCTCCGGCTCGAAGCTGGCGATGGAAAGCGCAATCGCGCTTGCGAACTATCTCGACAGCGAACCCGACACGGTATCGGCGTTTCGTCGCTATGAGGACGAGCGCCGGCTCGAAGTGTTGCGGCTGCAGAACGCGGCGCGCAATTCGACCGAATGGTTCGAGGACGTCGAGCGCTACTTCGATCTCGATCCGGTGCAGTTCAATTATTCCTTGCTGACGCGTTCGCAGCGGATCAGCCACGAGAATCTGCGCCAGCGCGATCCCCACTGGCTTTCCGGCGCGGAGAAATGGTTCGAGCAGAAAGCGACGGGGCGCCTGCCGAATGCCGCGCGGCCGCCGATGTTCGTTCCGTTTCGTGTGCGCGGCATCGAGCTCGCGAACAGGGTATGTGTTTCTCCGATGGCGCAATACCGTGCGGAGAACGGCTGCCCGAACGAGTGGCATTTCGTGCACTATGCCGAGCGTGCCAAGGGCGGTGCCGGCTTGGTGTTTACCGAAATGACTTGCGTCTCGCCGGAGGGACGCATTTCCCCAGGCTGCACGGGACTGTATTCGCCTGAACATGAAAGTGCATGGAAACGCGTTGTCGATTTCGTGCATGCCGAAACCGACGCGAAGATCGCGATTCAGCTTGGGCACTCCGGCGCAAAAGGTTCAACCCAGCTCGGCTGGGAGGAGAGCGACGCGCCGCTCAAAAGCGGCAACTGGCCCGTCATGGCGCCCTCGGCAGTGCGCTGGAGCCCGCAAAACCAGTTGCCGCGCGAAATGTCGCGCAGCGATATGGAAAAGATTCGTGACGAGTTCGTGCGCTCAGCGGAGATGGCGGCGCGCATCGGTTTCGACTGGCTGGAGTTGCATTACGCGCACGGCTACCTGATGTCGTCGTTTATCACGCCGGTAACCAACCGGCGTACGGACGAGTACGGCGGGCCCCTCGAAAATCGCATGCGCTTCCCGCTCGAAGTGTTTCGCGCGGTCCGACAGGTGTGGCCGGACGAGAAGCCCATTTCGGTACGCATCTCGGCGCATGACTGGGTCGGCCCGGACGGCATCCGGCCGCAGGACGCCGTCGAGATTGCCCATATCCTCACGCAAGCCGGCGTTGATCTTATCGACGTCTCGGCCGGTCAGACCTCGACGCGCGCGAAACCGGTTTATGGCCGCATGTTCCAGACCCCGTTCTCCGATCGCATTCGCAACGAGGTGGGTGTCGCCACGCTGGCGGTCGGTAACATTTATGAACCCGATCATGTGAACTCGATCCTGATGGCTGGCCGCGCTGATCTCGTCTGCCTTGCGCGTCCGCATCTCTCGGATCCCTACTGGACGCTGCATGCTGCGGCGAGCCTGCGCTACGACGGTGTACGCTGGCCGAAACCTTATTGGCCCGGGCGAGATCAGCTTTACCGCCTGAAGGCCCGCAACGAAGCCATGACAGGAAAGGTCTGATGGGCGCTCTGAACAAGCGCCATGCCTTGATCACCGGCGGCGGTACCGGTATCGGCGCCGCCATTGCGCGCGCGCTCGCGGCCGAGGGCGCCGCAGTTTCGCTAGCCGGCAGGCGCAAGTCACCGCTTGAAAGCGTGGCATCAGAACTTCCGCGGGCTGCGGCAATCGTTGCCGACGTGACGAAAGATGCCGATTGCGCCGCCATGGCCGAGGCCGCGCGCGCGGCGAACGGACCGATCGACATCGTCATCGCCAATGCGGGCGCAGCGGCGAGCGCGCCAGTCGCAAAGCTCGACCTCGAGCAATGGCGAAGAATGCTCGACGTCAACCTTACCGGCGCTTTTCTCACGGTGAAGGCCGCGCTTGCCGATGTCACGCGCAAGTCGGACGGGCCGCGCCGCATCGTCTTCATCTCCTCGAGCGCGGGGCTGAAGGGCTATCCTTACGTGGCGGCTTATTGTGCCGCCAAGCATGGCGTGGTCGGGCTGGCGCGCGCCCTCGCTCTCGAGCTTGCGCCGACCGGTGTCACGGTCAATGCCGTCTGTCCGGGGTATACCGACACGCCGCTGCTCGATGCCGCGGCTGAGAAGATCTCCGCGACAACCGGGCGTTCCGCGGAAGAATCGCGGTCGATTTTGGCCAGGGACAATGTCTCGGGGCGGCTGATCAAACCCGAGGAAGTGGCGGAAGTCGTACTCAGGATTTGCTCCCCGTCCGGAGCCTCCGTGAACGGCCAGGCGGTCGAAGTGAGGGGAGGCGGGACATGAGTGTGGCGAACAGGGCGCGCGAGCGCAGCCTTGCGCGCCCGGCGAGCAAGCAGCGGCTTCGGCTTTGGCTCAGGCTGCTGCGCTCCTCACGCGCGATCGAAGCGTGTTTGAGGGAACGCTTGCGCGCGAAATTCACGATCACGCTGCCGCAGTTCGATGTGCTGGCGACGCTCGCCCGTAATGCGGAGGGGATGACGATGACCGAGCTGTCGCGGCGGCTGATGGTGTCGAACGGCAATGTGACAGGCATTATTGATCGGCTTGCTTCTGAAAAGCTCGTGCTGCGGCAGGCACCGGCAAGCGATCGCCGCTCTTTCATCGTGCGGCTCACGCCAAGAGGTATGTCGCAGTTCTCGGCAATCGCCAAGGCGCATGAGAGCTGGATCGACGAGCTGCTCACGGAGATCGGTGCGGACGAGGCGGAAAAGATTATCGAAAGGCTCGACGGGCTCGTCAGGCGTGCCCGCAATGAAGAGGCCCGGCCATGAGACTGAAGGACTTCAGTCCCGATTTTCAGGTGATCTGCATGCATACCGGAGATTTTCGGCGCGCCTTCGACGCCTTCGTCAAGAAGGCCAGCCCCCGGTTTGCGGGAAACTGAACGATGAGCGACAAGAGCTTCCTGAACTGGCCGTTTCTTGAAGCGCGTCACCGCGTGCTGAGTGAGAAGCTCGAAGCCTGGACAGCTGAGAATCTTTCGACGCCAGATCACCACGACATCGACCAGTCCTGTCGCCGGCTCGTTTCGATGCTGGGCCGCGACGGGTGGCTGAACTTTAGTGCCCCGGATGAGGCGGAAGGCAACCGCATCGAGGTGCGCGCGCTGGCGCTCATCCGCGAAACACTGGCTCGACATTCCGGCCTCGCCGATTTCGCTTTCGCGATGCAGGGGCTTGGTGCCGGCCCTATTTCGTTGTTCGGAAATGCGCAGCAACGCGGCAGGTGGCTCCCGAAAACGCGCGCGGGCACAGCCATCGCCGCTTTTGCATTGACGGAGCCCGCGTCCGGCTCCGATGTCGCCAATATCGCCACGATCGCGCGCAGGGACGGCGACGGCTACATTCTCGACGGTGAAAAAACATGGATTTCGAATGGCGGGATCGCCGATTTCTACATTGTTTTCGCCCGCACCGGAGAAGCGCCCGGCGCGCGCGGGCTTTCCGCCTTCATTGTGGAGGCTGACAATCCCGGCCTCGTCATCGCCGAGCGCCTGCAGGTGCTGGCGCCGCATCCGCTGGCACGGCTGCGATTCGAGAAATGCCGCGTGCCTGGATCTGCGCTTGTCGGCGGCGCAGGGGAGGGTTTCAAAGTCGCGATGTCGACGCTGGATGTTTTCCGGACCTCGGTTGGCGCAGCGGCGCTCGGTTTTGCACGACGTGCATTGGACGAAACGCTTCGGCGTGCGGCTAGCCGGCATCTTTTCGGCGCGCCGCTATCCGAACTGCAGATGGTGCAGGGTCACATCGCCGAGATGGCGCTGGAGATCGATGCCGCCGCTCTGCTCGTCTACCGCGCAGCCTGGACAAAGGACATGGGCGCGCGGCGCGTCACCCGCGAAGCTGCAATGGCAAAACTGTATGCGACGGAAGCCGCGCAGCGCGTGATCGATGCCGCCGTACAGATTCATGGCGGCGACGGCGTGCGGTCCGGCCACCCGATCGAAAGTCTTTACCGCGAGATCAGGGCGTTGCGCATCTACGAGGGCGCATCGGACGTCCAGAAAGTCATTATCGCTCGATCTGTTCTTGCCACTGCGGAGTCCTGACATGGTTCCGGCAAAAGGAAGTTCACATCTTGGCCCTTCGGCGCACGTCGATACGTTCACGCGCGACAACCTGCCGCCGGTCGAGCAATGGCCCGATTTCCTTCTCGACCGGCCGGAGTTTCAATACCCGGAGCGTCTTAATGCAGGGGTTGAACTTACCGACCGCATGGTCGAGCGCGGCTTCGGCGACCGCGTCGCATTGATCGGAAATGGCCGGCGCCGTACCTACAAGGAGCTCACAGATTGGTCGAACCGGGTTGCTCATGCGCTGGTCGAAAATTATGGCATAAAGCCCGGCAACCGCATCCTGATCCGCTCCGGCAATAATCCGGCGCTGGTAGCAGCCTGGCTGGCGGCGACCAAGGCCGGTGCCGTTGTCGTCAACACCATGCCGCTGTTGCGCGCCGGCGAACTCGCGAAAATCGTCGACAAAGCGCAAATTGGCCTCGCGCTTACCGACACGCGCATCGCAGATGAATTGATCGCATGCGCGAAAGACAGCCGCTTTCTCAAGCAGGTGATCGGGTTCGACGGGACTTCGAACCACGATGCCGAGCTGGATCGCGTGGCCCTCGACAAGCCGGTGAAATTTGACCCGATTCCGACCGGGCGTGATGACGTGGCGCTGCTCGGCTTTACCTCCGGAACGACTGGCGAGCCGAAAGCCACGATGCACTTCCATCGCGATCTTCTGATCATTGCGGACGGCTACGCGCGGGAAGTGCTCAAGGTGGTCCCTGACGACATCTTCGTCGGCTCACCGCCGCTCGCCTTCACATTCGGACTCGGTGGGCTGGCGATTTTCCCGTTGCGCTTCGGTGCGACGGCGACGCTCCTGGAGAATGCGTCGCCGGCAAACATGATCCAGATCATCGAGAACTACAAGGCGACGATCTGCTTTACCGCGCCAACCGCCTATCGCGCGATGCTGGCGGCCATGGAACATGGGGCCGACCTGTCGTCGCTTCGCGTCGCTGTCTCCGCCGGCGAGACATTGCCGGCGCCGGTCTTCGAGGATTGGCGCCGCAAAACCGGCAAGCCCATTCTCGACGGTATCGGCACCACCGAAATGTTGCACATCTTCATTTCCAATCGTCTCGACGACGCTCATCCGGGCAATACAGGGCGGCCGGTCACGGGGTATCAGGCCAAAGTCGTGGACGATGAAATGAATATCGTGAAGCCGGGGGTTGTCGGGCGCCTCGCCGTGCGCGGGCCGACAGGGTGCCGTTATCTCGCCGACGCGCGGCAGAAGTCCTACGTGGACCATGGCTGGAATTTGACTGGCGATGCGTATTTCCAGGACGAGAACGGTCGCTTTCATTTTGCCGCACGCGCAGACGATATGATCGTCTCCGCCGGTTACAACATTGCCGGGCCCGAGGTCGAAGCGGCATTGCTGTCGCACGCTGAGGTGGGGGAGTGCGCGGTGATCGGCGCGCCCGATATCGAGCGCGGGCAAATCGTCACGGCGTTCGTCGTCCTTAGGCCAGGGGTTCAGGGCGATGCGGCTTGCGTGAAGCGGCTGCAGGATCACGTGAAAGCGGTGATTGCACCCTACAAATATCCGCGTGCTGTCAGGTTCGTCGATGCGCTGCCGAAGACCCAGACGGGAAAAATCCAGAGATTCAGATTGCGCCAGCAACTTGCGCCATGAGCGGGAAATGGAATCCCGTTTCTAGTGGCTGCGCAGTCGATAGCAGCCTCACGCTGTTTGCAGCGCTTCGCTTGCCGTAAGCCATTCTTCTTCCGCTCTCGCGATTGAAGCGACGATGCTGGCGCGTGTCTTTGACAATTCCGCCGCCCGCGCCGGGTCGCGCGCGAAGAGGTCGCCATCCGCGAGAATGGCATCGAGTTCATCCAGCTGCCGCGTCAGTTGTGCGAGTGCGGCTTCTGCCCGCATCACGCGTTGGCGCAAAGGTGCGGTTTCGGCGCGCTTCTCGGCTGCCGCGCGGCGCGCGGCAGCCGGATCGGACCGCGCCGCGGTCCTGATCGGGGCCGGCGCGCCCGTTTCGTCCCCGCCAAGCACATGGCGTCGGTAATCGTCGAGATCTCCCTCGAAAGGTTTCACGGTTCCGTCTTGCACCAGCCACAGCCGGTCGGCACAAGCCTCGAGCAGGTGGCGATCATGCGAGACCAGAATGACCGCGCCCGGAAAGTTATTGATAGCCTCGATCAGTGCGGCTCGGCTGTCGATGTCGAGATGGTTCGTCGGCTCGTCCAGGATGAGCAGATGCGGTGCGCTGAACGTGGCAATGCCGAGCAGCAGGCGAGCCTTTTCACCGCCAGAGAGTTTCTCCACGCTGGTATTGCCGGCCTCTCCGGAGAAGCCCATCGTGCCGACGCGTGCGCGCACCTTGGCTTCAGATGCATCCGGCATCAGCCGGCGCACATGATCGTACGGCGTGGCGTCGGACTCGAGCTCGTCCAGCTGATGTTGGGCGAAGTAAGCGACACGGAGACCTGAAGCTAGCGTGACTGTGCCGTGTTCAGCCGATAGACGTCCGGCGAACATTTTCACCAGCGTCGACTTGCCATTGCCGTTTGCCCCGAGCAGCGCAATGCGGTCATCATTGTCGATTCGTAGCGACAGATTCGAGAGCACCGGGCGTCCCGGCTCGTACCCGACAGCAACATTATCGGTCGCAATGATGGGCGGTGAAAGGAGCTTGTCGGGAGCCGGAATGTGGATCGGGCGTACCTCCTCGGCAACCAGCGCCGCGATCGGCTCAAGCTTTGCTAACATCTTTAGGCGCGACTGCGCCTGTCGCGCCTTGCTCGCCTTCGCCCGAAAGCGGTCGACGAACGCCTGCATGTGCTGACGCTTCGCCTCCTGCTCCTTGATCGCCTTTTGATCGAGCAGCATGCGCGCGCGGCGCTGGCGTTCGAAAGCCGAGTAGCCGCCTCGATACAGATCAAGCTTGCGGGATTCGAGCGAGAGGATCGAATCAATCGCGGTGTCGAGCAGATCACGGTCGTGGCTGATGACGAGCAGAGTCGCTGGATACTGTGCCAGATGCTGCTGGAGCCAGAGCGTGCCTTCGAGGTCAAGATAGTTGGTCGGCTCGTCGAGCAGCAGCAGATCCGGCTGCGCGAACAGGGTAGCCGCGAGCGCGACGCGCATGCGCCAGCCGCCGGAAAATTCGCTACAGGAGCGCTGCTGTTGGGCCGTCGAGAAGCCGAGTCCGGCGAGAATCGACGCCGCGCGGGCAGGGGCCGAGTGCGCGCTGATATCGGCGAGCCGTGTCTGGATTTCTGCGATGCGATGCGGATCGCTCGCTGTCTCCGCTTCCGCCAGCAGTGCCGCGCGCTCCCGATCCGCTTTGAGAACCACATCGAGCAGACTCTCGGGTCCATCCGGAGCTTCCTGCGCCAGCCTGCCGATCCGCCAGCGTCGTGGGAGTTCGACCCGGCCCTGCTCGCTGGGGATGTCACCGGCAATGACGCCGAACAGCGTGGTCTTGCCGGTACCGTTGCGGCCGACGAAACCGACCCGCGCGCCTGCCGGAATTCGCGCCGAGGCACCTTCTAGCAATATCCGGCCAGCAATGCGGACAGTGAGATCGTCAATGATGAGCATGGCGCGCCTTGTGGCGGAGAGCGCGGCGTGAAGCAACCCTTGGTTTTGCGCGAAGGGA
The DNA here is from genome assembly GCA_035718275.1 of Pseudolabrys sp. Classification (GTDB taxonomy): domain Bacteria; phylum Pseudomonadota; class Alphaproteobacteria; order Rhizobiales; family Xanthobacteraceae; genus Pseudolabrys. Next base: position 31,942 of record DASTHI010000017.1, read on the forward strand.
AGGTGGACGCCCTGAATTGCAGTTCGATCGCGATATTGACGCCGAACATTGCCGAAATTGGCGTCAGCCCAGGGGAGCACATACATAAGGTGCGGCGGTGGTTTCGCGGCAAGTGTCAAAGTGCAGGTTTGTCGAAGAGTCGTGGCGGTTCACCATGAAAAGGAAGTTTAAGATCGGCGATCACGTGAGCTGGAATTCTGAAGCCGGGCGAGTAAGCGGCCATATCGTACGCATCCATACCCGGGACGTAGACTACAAAGGCTACACCCATCACGCCAGCGCGGAAGACCCGCAATACGCGATCAAGAGTGACAAGACGGATCACATCGCGCTTCACAAGGGGCGTGCATTGCGGCGCCTCAGCCGCTAATGGCTATTATCTTTCCGGAGCTACGAATGTGAGCCTTGCAAACCTAGTCGCGGAAGCCGTCCTGTCGACCCGTGCGGATGCCATCATTGCCGCCGATCATGACGGCATCATCCGTTTTTGGAACCCGGGTGCCGAACGCATCTTTGGGCACGCGCAGGATAAAGTCATTGGCCGTTCTCTCGACGTGATCATTCCCGAACGTTTGCGGGAGCGCCATTGGGAGGGTTACCAGCGCACGATCGCGACCGGCAAAAGCCGCTATGGCGAAGGTGATGTTCTCTCGGTCCCAGCAGTGCGAAAGGATGGCGCCACGATCTCGGTCGAGTTCACCACTGTTTTACTGCAGGATTCGTCGGGGCAGATCGTCGGCATAGCCGCCATCATGCGCGACGTGACAAAACGTTTCGAGGAAATTCGGACGTTGAAACGCCGGCTCGCCGAATCGACAGCCTCATCGAAGCAGTCCATTGCTGAATAATGTGCCGAACGAGCATCCATTCTTCACGATAGGTCATTCAACCCGCCCGCTCGCCAAGTTTTTGGAGCTGCTGCGCGAGGCTGAGATCACGCTTGTCGTGGATGTTCGCACGGTGCCGCGCTCGCGCACGAATCCCCAGTACAATCGTGACGTTCTGCCGCAATCGCTCTCTTCCGTTCAAATCGGGTATGAGCACATCGCAGCACTTGGCGGGCTGCGCGGCCGGCAGCGCGAGGTGGCGCCGAATACCAATGCATTCTGGCAGAACGAGAGTTTCCATAACTATGCTGACTATGCCATGACCAGCGACTTTCGCCTTGGCCTTCAAAGATTGCAGGATCTAGGTCAAACGCAGCGCTGCGTCATCATGTGCTCGGAGGCGGTGTGGTGGCGGTGTCATCGCCGGATCATTTCCGACTATTTGCTCGCGGGTGGCGACAGCGTATTTCACATTCTCGGTCCAGGACATATTGAACCCGCGCGAATGAACGAGGCAGCACGCCCGCAGCCTTCGGGCTCTTTGATCTATCCGCCTGTGCAGCAGGCGGAACTGTGAAGCCGCTACGCGCCGGTCGATTATTTCTGATCCGTGGCCGTCTTGTTTTTCTGCGTGGCAGAATCGGCAAGAAGACACCCTGCAATGACCGGCGAATAGACGTCTTCGCCGGAACGGATATCGGACATGCAAGTGAACGGCTTGTAGTGCTCGGTAAATTTGAAGTGGCCGCCGCCGTCGCTTTTAGTCTTGTACTTTCCGTCCAGCGTGACCGTTCGGTTTGGAGCCGTCTGACCGGAAATGATGAGCGTGCCGTCGACGTAACGTGACTCGTCGATCCGGATCTCGGCCTGCACGGCAGAACGGCCGACAAGGATCAGCAGAATCGCCACAAGCCAACGCATCATTGTCCTCTCCATTGATAAGGTTGCGCGCGCGTTTCGATATCGTTGCGGCACGCTGCGGCATGCGTATGAGTTATTTGACTGCGCCGACCGTAAATCCTACCACAAAGCGGTCGACGAAGAGATTGTAGACGATCGCGACCGGCAGGCTGACGATCAGGCACGCTGCCATCATCGACCCCCAGAAATAGACATCGCCCCGCACGAGAAAGGTGGGTACGCCGACGCTCACGGTGTAGCTCGCCGACGACGTGATGAAGGTGACCCCATAGACGAATTCCTGAATCACCAAGGTGAATGCAAATATGACAGCCGTAAGGATGCCGGCAGTTGAAATCGGTATCACCACCTTCAAAAACGCTCCGAGCCGACTGAGGCCATCGACCATGGCCGCGTCCTCGAGATCGCGCGGAATCGCCTTGAAAAATCCCATCAGTAGCCAGGTGCAGAATGGCACTGTAAAACTCGGATAGACGAGCACCAGCGACCACAGCGAATCCTGCAAGCCGAGGTTACTGATGATGCGCGAGAATGGAATGAACAGGATAGTTGGCGGGACGAGGTAGGTCAGGAAGATCGCGATCCCGAGGTTTTGCGCGCTGCTCCCCCGCATGCGTGCCAATGCATAACCCGCGGGCACCGCAAGTACGAGCGTGATGGCGACCACGATTACGCCGACGAAGGCGGTGTTCGCCAGCCATTGCATGTATTGGGTGCTGGAGAACAGGACCTGCAGATGGTCCAGCGTCGGCGGGTCATGAAAGAGATAAGGGTTATTGGCGGTGTTGTAGAGATCGCGTGTCGTTTTGAAGGTGGTGATGAGCATCCAGTAAAATGGAAAAGCCAGAAAAGTCACGAAGAACAGCAATATGGCTCCGCGGGCTCCCGCTCTTGCCGAACCTCGGACGCTAGCCGGTGCGGTTTTCATCATGCCACCTCGGCCCGGCGGGCATAGCGCAGGAACAATATCGAGACAGCCACCAGCACCGGGAGCATGAACAATGAAATCGCGGCGCCGCCGGCGAGATCGCCGCCTTGGATGCCGGTGAAATAAGCCCAACTGGTTAGCACCTGTGTAGTGTCATAAGGACCGCCGCGCGTGAGCACAAAAACGACGATCAAATCGGTCACGGTAAAGACAATTCCGAAAAGGAGCGCAACGATTGCGATCGGCGCCACAAGGGGCAGCGTGATCGTAAAGAGGTGAAGCCAAAAGCCGGCACCATCGACCGCGGCCGCATCGTGGATATCCTGGGGGATCGAGGACAAGCCGGCAAGAATGACGATCGTCGCCAGTGGCAGCATGCGCCAGACCTGGACGATGATGATCGAGGTCATGGCAAGCGTCGGCTCCCCAAGCCAGATCGGCCAATAGTTGGGGCCGAAGATCCCGATCGCTCGCGCCGTCCAGTTGATGATGCTGTAGATGGAATCGAATATCCAGAGCCAGCCGATGCTGCTCAGCGATATGGGGGCAACCCAGGGAAGAAGTATGAGGAACCTGACCAGCCATTTGCCGCGGAAATCTGCAATCAGAGCCACGGCAAGAACATTAGCCAACACGATAACAAAGAACTGCGATATTGCCGTGATCAGAACTGTATTCTTGAGCGAAGTCCAGAACGTCTGGCTTGCCATTATGCGATTGAAGTTCTCAAGCCCGACAAAATGTATCTGCTGACTGGCGACCGTGGCATCGGACACGCTGTAGTAAATCGAGAGCAAAAAGGGAAAGCCGACAAGCAGTGCGATATACACGATGGCTGGCGTCAGCAGCAGACGCGAAAGCCAATGCTCGCTGTCGGCCAGCCGTCGCAGAAAAAAACGAGGAACCGGTTTCGGCGGCGGTGCGGCGAGCAACGGGCTACGCATTTTCATATGTACCCACGATTCGTGCCGAACTCCTGCGATCGAATCGCTCGATGTCCTGGCGGCGCACCGAGAAGTCCATGAGTTGTCCGGCCTCAATCTCGACGCGAATATTCGTCGGGATCCGCGAGATCACCTCGGCTTTCGCTTCGCGGCCTTCAATGGCGCCATAGACGAGTCTCTCCGCACCGAGATATTCGACGCGCTGAACGCGGAACGGAAGGACCAGGTTGTCTGTTCCGGGTTCGATTCCGGCAGGCAGGAAGTTTTCGGGTCGAAAGCCCCAATAGACATCCTTATCTTCGATCAAGTTCATCGGAGGCGAGCCGATGAACGTCGCGACAAAAATATTTGCGGGCCGCTGATAGATCTCCTGCGGCGTTCCTATCTGACAGACCTTTCCCCGGTTAAGCACTGCAATACGATCGCCAAGGCCCATAGCCTCCGCCTGGTCATGAGTGACGTAGATTGTCGTCGTGCCCAACTTGCGCTGAAAACGCTTGAGCTCGTCGCGTGCCGAATTTCGCAGCTTGGCATCGAGATTGGAAAGCGGCTCATCGAGAAGAAAGGCGACCGGCTCGCGCACGACTGCCCGCGCCAGCGCAACGCGTTGACGCTCGCCGCCGGAGAGTTGCCGTGGTTTGCGCTCGAGCAGCTGCTCGATTCCGAACATGGCAGCGGCCCACTCGACTTTCCTTTTGATATCCTCCTTCGGCGTGCCGACGGCACGCAGTGGAAATGCAATGTTCTTTAGCACCGTGAGGTGCGGGTAGAGCGCATAGCTCTGGAAAACCATCGCGATATTGCGCACGCGAGGAGGCAGATCGGTAACCACCGAGCTGTCGATGAGGATGTCGCCGGCGCTCGGGCGGTCAAGCCCCGCGATCATCCGCATTAAAGTCGTCTTCCCGCATCCGGACGGCCCCAGCAAAACCAGAAACTCGCCCTCGTGCGCAGTCAGGTCTATGCCATCAACCGCACGGACTTCATCGAAAATCTTGAAAACCTGTCGAGCTTGTACAGTGGCCACCGAAGCATCTCCGCCTTCCACCAACTGTCGCCCGCGATGATGGAAGCGCTCAATTCGCTTCGGAGGTCGGGCCAATGCCGGCCTCCGAAGCGATGCCCGTCCGAGGGATTTAGATCATTCCTCGGTCTTTCCATTTCTCCCAAATCGATTTCATCGCCTTCTCGGCCTGGTCGAGAGCGTTTTCGGGCGTTTCGGCGCCGGTCGCCGCTTTGGCAAACATAGTGTTTATGATCCAGGTGTTGAACGTCTCGTCGATGGCTGCACTTGCGTAGCCGGGGTATCCAACGTTTGTGGCCCAGTCGAGCACGTCGCTGAGAACCGCATATTTGTCGGGTGGTTCGGCTTTCGGATCATTGGAGATGAGTTGCGTCAGGTCCGGAACGGTGCTGTTGAAGCAGGGGAAGTTGTAGAATTGACTCGCCTGGAAGGCATCCTTGAAACTGTCGACGTAGTCGATCAGAAATTTCTTGGCGCCGTCGACGTTCTCGGCGAACTTCCAGATGGCATAGCAGTTCATCACGTGCTCCAGGCCGATCCGACGAACTGGTCCCTTCGCGGCTTTCGCCAGTGCAATCTTTGCTCCGATCGGCATCTTGTTGTTCTCGGCAGTGCGGGTCACAGAAATCGCGTTCAGCACGAGCGATGACCTGCCGGCCAATATCTGCCGATTGTTCGATGAGGGATCCCACGCGAACACCTCGGGAGTTTCGGCCTCTTCAAAGAGAGCCTTGACGAACTTTATAGCTTCCAGCGTTTCGTTCGATTTGATGCTGAGCTTGCCTTCGGCATCCTGCTCGTGCGAGCCGAACGAGTACATGATCGCCCGCATCGCCATCGCGGTATCGAGCTCCGCCGACAGGCCGATGCCGACTGGGATTCCCGTGCTTTCTTTGATCTTCTTGCCGCCGTTCCGGATGTCGTCCCAGGTATCCGGCTTCATATTGATCTGGCCCCACAAATCGGTTCGATAATTGACCGGGTCAGGAACGAAGCTGTCCGAGAATGCGAAATACTTCTTGGTTTTCGGGTTGTAGGTGCTCTTCACGGCAAGGTCGATTGGCTTGCCGTGCTTCTTTTCGCATTCCGCATAGACATCCGAAAGATCGACGACCTGCTCCTCATAGACTGATGGCGGTGACAGAAACAGCACCAGGTCGTGCCCCTTTTGTGCAGAGACCTCGGCCGCCGCTCGCGACGGGATCAGGCCCAGATTGATATTGTCGACGGTGACTTCGGTGTCATTCTTCTCTCCCCACTCCATGACGTACTTGTTGTTGAACCACTGATCGTAGGCGGGAACGAAGTGGCTCCACTGAAGGATCTTCAGCGTTTTCTTTGCAGCATAGGCAGGTCGCGCGCGAATAACCGGAGAAATACCGGCCATGACGCCGACGGTTGCTGCGGTTCGAATGACCTCTCGGCGGCTGATGCCGCGGCGGCGAGACTTGGGCGTTTCCATGGGGACCTATCCTTTTGCTTGCCGTGCGACAGGAGCCCCCAATGCATGCCGAAGAGCTGGGGTCGCCCCCGTCGTCAGCGGCTCGATTTTGTTAAAATCTAGACGGGAACGCGTCGATTGTATTTTGGTTCCGAGTGGCGCGATGCGCTCTGATGTCGGCAAGAGATTGCGCCGGTGGATTGGCCGCGCGACGCACAGGGGCAAATCGTCGCGATCTGAAGGCATGAGCCGCGCACCCGAGGGTCCCGGTCCGCATTCGCAGTCGGTCTGGAAATTCCTCTCGTCTGGGAGTTTTTCTCGACGAGAAAAGAGAGGTCGCGCTGATCGGAGGTACGAAGTGTCGTGAAAATTTTGCCGCGGAAAGCAAATCTTTCGGGAATTCCAAGGATCACCAGGACGAAAATGTAACCGAAATAGGTGAGAGAGCTTGACATGCCGGCGAGCAATGTCTGGCCAAGATCAATCAGCCGAGGAAAGCCCTTGCGCGTGCCAGATTCTCCAATGTTTTTGGCCGGTGAACGATTGGAATATGCGATCGAAATTGCTGCCGGTTCTCGAGAATGCGGTGAAGACTTCTTCCGCCAGAAGAAAAATAGATTGCTGCAACGAAGCCGGCAGACAAGAGGAGAAGAGCGAAGATGAGCACCAGATAACTAACAGTAGACGGTACCCTTTGATCGAGCCAAGGTTTGCCTGGCCAGATGGCGGGAGTGACAACCGCGGCTGCGGTGATAGGCGCTACCACGTAGCTTTCACGCAACGCGGCGATTATCAGTATGCCGGCTATCAAGCCGAAAATCCGATTTCGAGCCTCATCCACTAGGCATGTCCGAAAAGCCGCCGTGGTTGTGCTCGCCGATGGCCTGCTGCCAGGCGGCCCCGCAGTCTGAAGACTAAACTTGACGCCGCCAAAACCGGTTTTGGCCACCAGGAACAGGTCTGTTATTGATTTCACCTCACCGGAACATCACATGTATCCGCGAGGTGACAGATGCCCCGGTATCCCAGTGACTGGATGTGGTCGGAAGCTTGCGAAATGCTCGTGCGTGCAGAACGCATGCATCGTGAGTTCTTCCGCCCGGCTCGTCCCGTATCGGGCGGTCCCGCCTGGCAGCCCCCGGTGGACGTCCTCGAGACGGATCACCAGATATTGATTCTCATGGCGCTTCCCGGCGTAGACGCCGAGCAAGTCGAAACCCTCATCGAAGGCGACGAGCTTGTCGTCCGTGGCAGTCGCATTCTGCCTCCCGCCTTAAGGACGGCACTCATTCATCGACTTGAGCTGCCCCAGGGCCGTTTTGAGCGTCGATTGGTTCTGCCGGCGGGGCGCTATGCCGATGTCCGCCGCAACACGTGGAATGGTTGTCTCGTCATCACACTCGAGAAGAACTAAGCAGTGAGCGAAATGGAAAATTTGCGATCGCTTGAGCACGGTGCCCAGCCCGCAGGGGGGGAAGGCGAAAAACCGCGCAACAACGTCAATGTTGCGCCGCTTCCGCCGGACGCGATGATCATCGTTCCGGTCCGCAATCTCGTGCTTTTTCCAGGAATGGTAGTTCCGGTCAGCGTCGGGCGGCCGAAATCCATTGCCGCCGCACAACAGGCCGTGCGGGAGCAACGGCAGGTTGGCATCCTGAAGCAGCTTGATCCAGAGGTGGCCGATCCCAGTCCGATCGAAATGCACCGGATGGGCACGGTCGCCAACGTGGTGCGCTATATCACGGGGCCGGACGGCACGAACCATCTTGTCTGCCAGGGCGAGCAGCGTTTCCAGATCCTCGAGTTTCTCGGTGGGTGGCCGTTCATGGTCGCCCGGGTTCTGCGAATTCCCGAGTCCACATCCCGCACCCCGGAGATCGAAGCGCGCTTCCTGCATCTGCGCGGACAGGCTCTGGAAGCGCTTGAGCTCATGCCGCAGGCTCCGCAGGAGCTTTCTGCAGCGGTTCAGGCAATCGACAGCCCCGGCGCATTGGCCGATCTCGCAATCTCCTACATGGATGTGAAGCCCGAGGAAAAACAGGAGATCCTCGAGACCATTGACGTCGCGGCGCGCATGGAAAAGGTCTCGCGTCTGCTTGCGCAGCGCATCGAAGTGCTTCGGCTGTCAGCCGAGATCGGCAAGCAGACAAAGGCAGCGCTCGACGAGCGCCACCGTGAGGTCCTGCTGCGCGAACAGATGGCTGCCATTCAAAAGCAACTTGGCGAGGGAGAGGAAGGCAAGGCGGCAGAGCTTGCCGAACTCGAGAAAGCCATCAACGAGGCAGGGATGCCGAAGGAGGTCGAAGACGCTGCTCGAAAGGAGCTGCGCCGTCTCCAACGCATGCCCGAAAGCGCGGCTGAGTACGGCATGGTCCGCACATATCTCGATTGGCTGATCGAGCTGCCGTGGAAACTTCCGGACGAAGCTCCGATCGATATCGAGCAGGCTCGCCGTGTGCTCGACGAGGACCACTACGGCCTGGAGAAGGTCAAGCGGCGCATCATTGAATTTCTTGCCGTCCGCAAGCTTGCGCCGCTCGGTAAGGCACCGATTCTTTGCTTTGTCGGACCGCCCGGCGTCGGAAAGACATCACTGGGACAATCGATCGCGCGTGCAATGAATCGCAAATTCGTGCGGGTAAGCCTCGGGGGCGTCCATGACGAGGCTGAAATCCGCGGCCATCGTCGCACCTATATCGGGGCGCTGCCCGGAAATATCATTCAGGGCATCCGAAAGGCCGGCGCGCGCAACTGCATCATGATGCTCGACGAGATCGACAAGCTTGGCGCCGGGATTCATGGCGATCCATCGGCGGCACTCCTTGAAGTGCTCGATCCCGAGCAGAACAACACGTTCCGTGATAACTATCTCGGGGTCCCATACGATCTCAGCCGCGTAGTGTTCATCACCACAGCGAACATCCTGGACACGATCCCTGGACCGTTGCGGGACCGCATGGAGATCATCAGTCTTCCCGGCTATACGGAAACCGAGAAGCTGCAGATCGCATCGCGCTATCTCATTCGCCGCCAAATGGAAGCAAACGGCATCAAGGAGGGCCAGGTCGAACTGACGCAAGAAGCACTTCGCGAGATCATTCAGTCCTATACCCGTGAGGCAGGTGTGCGCAGCCTCGAGCGTGAGATCGGCAAGGCGTTGCGACATGCGGCGGTGCGCTTGGCCGAAGGTACAAGCGGGCCGTTGCGCATCGATCGCGGCGACCTGCAGGAAATCCTCGGGCCTCGCCAATACGAGAACGAGGTCGCGATGCGCACAAGCGTGCCTGGCGTGGCGACCGGGCTTGCCTGGACACCTGTCGGCGGCGACATACTGTTCATCGAAGCAACCCGCGTGCCCGGTTCGGGCAAGCTGATCCTGACCGGACAGCTTGGTGATGTCATGCGGGAAAGCGCACAGGCGGCCTTGAGTGTGGTCAAGAATCGCGCCGTGAGTTTGGGAATCGACCCGAACCGTTTCGAGAAAAGCGACATTCATATTCACGTTCCGGCCGGCGCCACACCTAAGGACGGTCCGAGCGCAGGCGTTGCGATGTTCATGGCACTTGTTTCATTGATGTCGAATCGCACCGTGCGCAACGACACTGCGATGACTGGAGAGATCAGCTTGCGCGGTCTGGTACTCCCGGTCGGCGGAATCAAGGAAAAGGTGATCGCGGCGGCGCGCGCCGGGCTCAAGCGCGTCATGCTCCCCGCGCGCAACCGAAAGGATTATGAGGAGATTCCGCAGGAGGCGCGTGAGCAAATCGAATTCATCTGGCTCGATCGGCTCGAGGAGGCGGCGGCCGCAGCCCTTGAGCCCACGTCGTCTTCAGAAGCCACCGCGGAACCCGGCAAGAAAGCCGGAATCGATGCTGCGGCATAACTTGACGGCTGCCATCCGCCGCCCTCACAAGGAGGATCGATTCCAACATTCAGCAAGAACGTTCTTTGGTCGTGCGCGTTGTCGCAGAAGTTGATTTCGGGGGAGTGACAAGGAGTACGACCATGCGAAAGACAAAGACGTTCCTGGTTGCCGGCCTTATTTTGGCAACAAGTGCCTTTGCTGCCGCCGCACAAACGAGTTCGTCCCCGAGCTCAAGTTCCGGAACTTCAGGCGCTTCACAGTCATCTGACGTTTCTCCTGCAACGCATTGCCGCGACTCGAGCGGTCAGATCAAGCTCAAGAGCGCCATGTCAGGTTCAGGCAGCAGCGGGTCCAGCAGCACGACAGGATCGGCGACCACGAGCCCGTCCACCTCGAATAGTTCCGGCTCATCCATGTCCGGGACCGGCAGCAGCTCCAGTTCAGCCGCGGCGACGTTGCCGCCCTGCTAACAGTCTAAAAACCGTAAGTCTTCGGGCGGCTTTCCCAAAGCGCGCCCGAAGACATACAGTGCGAGGATGCCCGGTAATGTGACGGGTTAGGATCTCGAGTGTGCATCTAACGCAATTCTTTCGGTGAAGGTTTTGATTTCATCGATTGCTTGTGTTGCTTCCGGCAAAATGGGCGCAAGGAGGTGCCATACATGCGGCATGCATTTCCAAACGCTCAGATCAACTTGGCAGCCGGCTCTTTTCATTTTCTCGGCCATGCGAGCCGCGTCGTCGAACAAGATCTCATCGCTGCCGACTTGAAATAGAGTCGGCGGTAAACCGGCTGGGTCGCCGTACAACGGTGAGGCGTACGGATTGCGCGGATCGGTTCCTGCAAGATAATCCGTTGTAAATATTTCCAGATCACCCGTGTTCAGCATGGGTTCAGATGATGATCTCGTGCGAAGGGACGAGCCGGTCAATGCCAGATCCGTCCAGGGCGAGATCACGACAGCGGCCGCTGGAAGCGGAATACCGCTGTCGCGCAATTTCAATAGCAAGCCAAGCGCCAAACCGCCTCCCGCGGAATCCCCCAACACCAGAAAATGTTGTGGCGACGGTCCCGCCTGGCGCCGCAGCCAGTCATAGGCTGCCATCGCATCCTCAATTGCTGCAGGAAAGGGATTTTCGGGGGCCAATCTGTAGTCGAGCACAAACAATCGCGAGCGCGTCGCTGCCGCAAGGCGCCAGGTGAGGTGCCGATATAGTCTTGGGCTTCCGAGTCGGTAGGCGCCGCCATGCAGGTAGAGGCCGTGACGCTTGCTTAGGGACTGGGGCGTCACGACCAGGTCTCCCTTGACGCCCGCGCTCGCGACAGCGCTCGTTTGCGTGCTGCGCGGCGGCAGCGGGACCAGCTTCTCATAGAATGAGAATCTTTGACGCGCCTGCTTTATGGTCTGTCCCCCGGTTTGCCATTTTATCAGATACCGTAACGCCAGCCTGACGATTCTTGCTCTCAAGCTGACATGATCTGGTCGGGGCACGTCTTTTATTCTGCCCGCACGAGCTGCAGGGCCTGCTTGCGTGAATGTCCCCCACGTTCGGAAATGATCCTTCCGTCTTCGATCATGAGGATTCGCTTTGCGAATGAGGTGAGGCGTGAATCGTGTGTCACGACAAGAATAGTCCTGGCGGCATCGGCGGATGCGATATCCGCAAGAATCTGCATGATAACCTGTCCCTGCCGACCGTCGAGAGCCGCTGTTGGTTCATCCGCCAGGATCACTGATGGCGCAGAAACGATTGCGCGCGCAATAGCCACTCTCTGCTGCTCGCCACCGCTGAGCTCCTGAGGGTACGAAGAGAACTTGTGTGAGAGTCCAACGAGTGCCAGTGCATCTTTCGTTTTGCGTGCCGAAGACGTACCGCGCTGCGATCGGATTTCGAGCGCAAGCTGCACGTTCTCGAGAGCCGTCAACGTCGGGAACAGATGGTACTGCTGAAACACAAATCCGATATATTCGCGGCGAAGTTCCGCGAGCTGCTCCGGCCCCGCGTCTTTCGTCGAACGCCCACAGATCTCGATACTTCCGGAGCTCGGGGCCAGCATGCAACCCAACACCGAGAGGAGAGTCGTCTTTCCGCTGCCCGAGGGACCCATGAGCATGGTCAACTCGCCCCCACGCAGTGAAACGTCGACATCCCGCAGGGCCCAGACCCGGCCGGCGCCACTTCCGAGAATTTTGCTTACACCATTCGCATTCACAACATATGCGCTCATCGGGTGAACACCATGACCGGATCGATCCGCACCACGCGGACAATTGCAGTTAGGCCGGAGAGAACGCACATGGCCACCGTCAACGCAAAAATCGCGCCGATGATCCAGGGTGTGATGACGACCGGGAGTGCGCCGCTGGACGTGAACCAGACGACGGCGAAGCCGACCAGGCTGGCGAGTGCAAAACCGATGATGGCATTCAGCATCGCCTGATACAGGATAACGCTGTAGATATATCGATTGCTGGAGCCCATGGCACGCAAGGTCGCGAACTCGTCAAGGTGATCCTTGGTGCTTGAATAGAGCGTCTGCGCGACGATCACTGTTCCGACAATCAGTCCGAGAATCGCACCCGCGAACAGGGCCGCGCCAGCGCCCGTCCCAAAAAGCCAGAATTCGCGGCTGCGCGCGTTGAATTCGGCGCGAGTGAGCACCTCCACATTCTTGATGTTGGATGTCAGACTCTTTCGCACTGTTTCTACATCCGCGCCCGGCTTGAGATTGACCAGAAAATAGCTGATCGCGTTTTTCGGGGCTCCGATGTAACTCCGCGCGCGCGCTATCTCGGTGAAGATGTAAGGTGTTGTCGTAAATGAACGGATGCCTGACGTGAGGGCCGCGACATCAATCTGCTGGCCCCGAATGTCTGCCTTCGTTCCCAGGCCTTTCAATCCAAGCCGCTCCGTATATGACACATCCACGGCTACTGCTTTTGGCTGCTTGAGTGCATCGACCGAGCCCTCGATGATGTTCCACGGATCGAGCGAATGCTCCTTCAACTCGGACCCCAATATAAACACCGGGGTCATCTCGCCGCTCGGCAGTCTCCAGTCGGAGAATCCGATCAGTAATGGGGTTGCCTGCTCGACCCCTTCGGTTTCACGAATTGTTTTGCCAATCGACAGATTCAGAAGCGATGGGTCTTCAAAGCACTTGGTGCCGTCTCGCATGACCCAAAGATCACCTTCCGCATGATCGATCATGGTGGTGACCATGCGTCCGAACCCCTCGTAGAGGCCCATTTGCACCAGGACGAGGACGACGGAGAAAACGACTCCGACCATCGTGGCGATGAAACGGAGCTTGTCGTGAAAAAGATTGCGAGATGCGAGCGTCAGGTTCAGCGGCATTTCGATCGCCCTTTATGATGAAACCGACCGGGCCATGCGCGACGTGCCAAGGACGGGCAGATAGGTTGCGGCACGCCAGATCGCGTTGCTCGTTGCGGCGCTCATCATCAATGCAACGGCGAATACGATTGCTGCTTTCGTTATGGCGGGCAAATCGAATGACAGCAGAAAGTATTGAAGCCAGACGACGAACACATAGTGAAAAAGATAAATGCTGTACGCATTGGCGGAGAGGAAATCGAGCACCCAGGATCGAATGGTGGCAGCTAGACGCGAGAAAAGGCCGATCGCAAAAAAAACTCCGCACGCACAGGCAATCGGGAATGCAAAGCTGGCGCCTAGCCGGGCGAGTAGCGATGCAGACGACCAGTCAGGCAGGGTGAAGGAGGTAAATCCGGCCCAGACGAAAAAGGCTGCGATTGCGGCCGCGAGCCAATATGCCCAATTGCGGGCAAGAAAGCCGTCACTTGCGAGCAAGCCGCGATTGAGTCCATGCGCGCCGATGACAAATCCAGCGAGAAAATAGACCATGTAGTGGCCTGAGCGAGAGATCTGCAAGGAAAAGGGCCCGATCGCCTCCCAGCTCCACGGCGAACTAATGAGGTTCAGAGGGACGTAAGTCAGCACCGAAGCGAGGACGATGATCGCAAGTAGACGCGCGGGATGCACGGAGGCAGCCAGACGAGCGCAGGTGCGAATGCTATTCGGCCAAACAGCATACACAGCGGCACCTGTCAGATTCACGAATAGGAGTTGCCAAAGGAACCATTGCGGTCCGGCTGGCCAGAACGGAAGCGATCTCCACTCGCTCCAGAAGGAGGAAAAGCTCGGCGCATCTTCAAGAACGCGATACGCCGGATAGTAGGAAGCCGGTGCCAGAACCCCCGCGGCGAACAAGAAGGGCAATCCGATTCTCAGAATTCGGCTCCATGCATAGGCCGTGCTGCCTTTTCGCTGAACACTTGCGGGCACAAACAACCCCGACAGGAGAAACATAAGCGACATCAGGCTCACGTCCTGCCATGCGCAGAAAATGTCGAGCAGCATCGACCGCTGGTTGTCGACAATCGGAAATGCCTGCCACTTGAAAGGCGGCGCATTGAAAGCTGCGATCGACGGTGAGGAAACTAGATATGCAAGTGACGAATGGAACGCGACCACGATAATGATCACGACAGCGCGTAGATTGCTCAGTGCGACATTGCGTCCGGCCATCACAATTCCCTGCGGAGCTCGGCTCCGCAGGGAAACGACCGCTTGCGGGATGGGTTCCAATTGGGTTCGTCAAACTGCCACATTCGGCACCGATAACGCTAAAAATTGCTGCGGAGCCGAGCGATGAAACGGCTATTGATCGCACTGTTCGTCATTGCAATGACTGCAGGTGCTGGGTCGCGGATCCAGGCTCAACAAGCGCAGTCGCAACCATATGCGCTGCCGCGCACTTCACCGGTCGAACGCGCCGCAAATGGGCCCGCTTACGGAGCCACGCGCGAACCGTCAGTTGCGGGGCTGTGGGAAAAAAGGGGACAGGATGGTCAGCCGATTAGTTGGTTCTTGTTCGTCGAAAAGGACGAGGGAATGTATGAAGGGGTGATTGCGAAGCTCTTTCCTCGACCTGGTGATCCGCCCAACCCGACCTGCACCCGTTGCACGGACGATCGGCGCGATGAGCCGCTGCTTGGATTGCCATTCATTCGCGGAATGAAACGAAACGGTCTCTCTTACGAGGATGGCAAAATTCTCGATCCGCGTGATGGTCATATCTATAGCGCGATGATGAAGCTCAGTCCGGATGGCCAGAGTCTGACGATTCGTGGATATCTTGGAATTCCACTGTTGGGCATGGATGAAATCTGGACCCGTTTACCGGACGAAAAGCTTGCGCAGCTCGAGCCTGACGTGGCGGCAAAATATTCCGCGCAGCTGCAGCAGCAAGCGCCGCCCCAATCGCATTCGCGGACTCGCGGTTCTCGCGCGAGGTGAACGAAGTACAGGCGGCCCATTCAGTGTGGGATGAGCAATCCCTTGTTTTGAAGAGTAAACATCTCGTCGCATATAGCACGCGGGTGACAGCTACGCACGCCACCGTCCCGCCAACGAGACGCCAGCTCCGAGCAGGTCAGTGAATCAGAGGCCGCGAGAACGCGCTGCGAAGGGCCGGGAATTGCGATCGTGCAAGCGCTGTGGTTACAGCCGTATTCCAAGTGCAGCTGGTAACTTGTCGTGATGAATAATTCCGTAACATTCGCAGGCGCAGGCTTCCAGCCCCTGCCGGTCCAGGATCATGATCTGGCCACGGCTGTATTTGATGAGCCCTTTTTGCTGAATCGCCTGGGCGAGCAATGTGACGGTCGTACGCCGCACGCCGAGCATGTGGGCGAGGAATTCCTGGGTAAGCTGGATACGATCACTTCCCACGCGATCCGCGCTCTGTAATAGCCATCGCGAAAGTCGCGAAGCGGCGTCGTGCACGGCGTTGCAGGCGGCAAGTTGCTGTGCTTCCGCCCAAAGAATTTCCAGATACCGCGAGATCAGATCCCGAAACTGGAGATCATCCCGCATCACCTGGATCAAACGATTTGCACGAAGCACGAGGAATTTCCCCGGAATTTGAGCAGTGGCGCGTGTCAACGATCTGCGCTCACCGAGCACTCGTTGCAGCCCCACGGCGCCTTCGCGGCCTACGCTTCCGGTCTCGACGGTGGTCCCCTCTCTTGTCATCACCATCAGTGAAATGAGCCCGGTCTGCGGGAAATAGACCTCATCAATGACATCGCCCGGCTCATAAATTGTTGTCCCTTGGGACAACGAAATCTGGCGCAGGTCGGGTTTGATGAGTGCGAAGGTATCGGAGGGTAGGATAGACAGAAATCGATTTTCGATGCGTAATCCCGGCAAAGTCTTTGTTTCGACTGGCTTTTCCAGTTGATCGAGTGCCTGCATTCGTTGTGCCGCCCTGAGGCAGCTCCCTGGTCATGTCGATGGACACAATCGTCTGAAAATTCGCCCCCTGAGTTGAGTCCAGGACGGAAACGCGGCAACCGACATAAGGTTCAGATGCGACGGCGAGGGGCGGCGGGCAGCCTAGGTCGCGCCGAGGAGTTGAGCCGGGAACAGTCCGCTCGGCAATGGCGTTTCGTTTTCACGTGCACATTGCTGTCCATCCCCTGCTTCCAAATGTGCACGGGAAGTCTTTCTGCTCGGAGGCCACGTTTCTCTCTGACGCGGCCTCCTTCTTTTTGACGCGGCCTCCTTCTTTTTCGAAAGTTCGATCTTTCACGAAATCGCGCGATTCTTGCGCGCACCTGATCCCCTGAGCGTCCAGCCCCAGATGCACTAGCAACTTGGGTAATCTTCAAGACATGGATGCAAGACATAGGGCGTGTGAAATCACGACGTCCTTCGGACGATCATGCGTGTGCACGCCGATTCAAATTGAAACCTTCCTGAACTAAAGACTTGGCTTGGCGATCATCAGCCAGAAGATCGTTGCGACTGCAGCGAATGCCGGAAACCCAAAAGAAAACCAGAGGGAAAAAAGGCGATAGTACTCCAATGGCAGCGGCGTAGATTTTATGACGGCTTCATTGGCCAAGTTGCGCATGCGGATCTGCATCCAAACCACAGGCAGCCAAAAAGCGCCTGTAAACAGATAAAGCACGATGGACCACAAGATCCAGGGCTCCAGGAGCGAGTAGCCACTCACGTGCGCCAACGCCAAGCCGGTGATTGGCTGAAGCACGACGGCGGTGGCAGTGAACAGAAAATCCGCAATCACGACGATTTTGGCCACGCCGGCGATGACTTCAGGCTCGCGCGTGCGATTGGCCATAAGCATGAAAAATGCAATCCCGACACCGGTGCCGAGAAGCACAGACCCCCCAATGACGTGCAGATATTTCAATACGAAATAGAGCATTCACCGATCATCGAAAACAGCAAGAGCGACACCGTGCAACAGCACAATAGGCCAGATCTTCAGCATCGGCCCAAGGGGATCATTCCACAGCCGCGGCACGAGCGCCGTACCGATGACGGCATAAAGCAATGAGATCGCGATTGCTGCGTATAATCCCCAGCGCGCGGCTGGTCGCCATGCAATTGTTGCGCCGATGACAAGATCGGCGCTTGCTCCTGCGACTATGATGGCGCCGGCAGTCGCATCACTTACACCCGCTTCGTGCATCAGTCCCATGCCGTAGCACCAGCCGCTGGTAAGGGAGATCATCCCGGTGCCGATCCAAAAGAGCGCCAACAGAATGAAGATGGCCGGTTTGAGCAGGTAGAGGCGCGCGAACCAGCGTTCCTGCACCGAGGCGGGCGTAGCCAGAAGGGCGTCCTCGATGTCTCGCGGTGCGAGAGCGAGCTCCCTTAAAATCTCAGGATTCCCCACGGCACCGCGTGCGATCTCTCTTGCAGCGGTGGTGCGAACGGGAGGTCGCCAGCCCAGCAGTGAGAAAAGATCGCCGCATCTATAGCTTAAGCCCGCGAGTGAGCGCGGCATGGGCCACACGCGAGCCGGCCCAAAACGTAGCCACCGCCTCAGAAGCATGACGAGTTGATCGAACGACCAAATGCGAGGTCCAACTACGTCGACGACTTGGCGCACAGGTGCGCTCGGCTGCAAAAAGAAAAGAATTACAGAGACGAGGTCATCAAGATGGACGGGTTGAAGAGGGCCGGTGCTCGGTATGCTCGGTAGCAGCGGCATTGCCGCAAGAGCGCGCATCAGGGCGCTTGCTCCATAGGCCTGAGATCCGATCACAATGGAGGGACGAAGAATGACCCAATCCAGCGCGCTCTGCATCAGGATCTGTTCACCAGCCAATTTCGTCTGGGAAAATTCGGTTGTGGCGCGATCGACCCCAACGGCTGACAGGTGAATGATCCGACGAACGCCGGCACGCTCGCAGGCCGTAAATAGGGTTGCCACGCCCGCGGCATGGACCCCGTGCACGGAATCATAGAGACTGTCCTGCAAGACGCCGGCACAATTGACGACCGCATCCACGTCTTTCAGAGAGGGCAGCCAGTCTGACACATCGCGGGCCTTGCTGATATCGAGTTCAACCGTGCTCGCCGGCTTGGCCAAGCCATTCACATGAACCCGATGCACGACAGCAATGTACTCGTCTCCACGAGAGACGAGTTGAGCTGCCAGGGCCGAACCGACTAGCCCGCTCGCGCCGAGCAGCAATACTCGCATGGCTCGCGAATCCAAAAATAGAGGACGCCACTTCTCCAACCGCTATCCGGACACGTGCTCCAGCAAGGCCATCAGTCCTTTCAAAATATTCACAGGAGGCGGCGGACAGCCTTTGATGTGCAAGTCCACAGGTAGCACGTCCTTGACGCCGCCGGCGACTGCATAACTTCCTGCAAAGGGACCGCCATCGGCCGCACATGTGCCCACGGCAACAACCCATTTGGGGTCGGGCGTTGCATTGTAGGCGCGCAGCAAGGCTTGTCTCATGTTTTTGGTGACGGGCCCGGTGACCATGAGGACGTCGGCATGCCTCGGTGAAGCAACGAACCGCAGCCCAAGTCGTTCGAGATCGTAGAAAGCATTGTTGAGAGCATGAATTTCCAGCTCGCACCCATTGCAGGATCCGGCGTCCACCTGTCGGATCGACAGTGATCGCCCGAGCTTCGCGCGAGCAGCGCGGTCGACCCGATCTGCCAGTTCGGCCAGGGCGGCTTCATCGGCTGACGGCAGCGGTTCGGTCAACGGGCCGAGAGTGAGGCTTTCGAGCAAGGTCTTGCGCATTGCTTGGCCGCTAGAGGTCGTGTCCGGAATACGAGCAGTTGAACGATTTGTTGCAGAGAGGAAAATCCGCGACGATATTGCCCTCGATGGCGGTTTCTAAAAGAGGCCATTGAAACCACGACGCATCGCGGATGTGGCAGCGCGCCACGCGGCCGCTTTCGTCGGTTCTGAGCCAAACCAGCACATCTCCTCTGAATGCTTCGACCAGCGCGGCGCCCTCGCAAGGGCCGCCGCTTTCGGTTGGAACCGCCACCGGCCCGTGCGGGATTGAGCTGAGCAACTGCTCGAGCATGGAAAGGCTCTGCTCCACTTCGCGAATGCGAATCCATAGCCGCGCATTCACATCGCCGGCCTCCAGTACCGGGACTTCAAAAGAAAGATTGTCATAGGGCGCATAGCCTGGCGTACGCCGCGCATCGAAGTTGCGGTTCGACGCCCGCCCGACATATCCAGGAGCGCCGAACTGTCTCGCCAGATCCGGCTTGACGATTCCCGTTGTGACCGTCCTGTCCTGCAGCGACGCCGTATTTTCGTAGAGCTCGATCAAACGAGGGAAGACATGCCGTACCTCGCGCAGAAGAGCCTGAATTTGGGCGCCTCCATCCGCTGCAATATCCCGCGCGAGGCCTCCCGGTATGATGACGTCCATCATCAGCCTGTGCCCGAAGGACGCGTTTGCCGCCCGCAGGGTGCGTTCTCGGAGAATTCCGCATTGCGCGTGCATTAGCGAAAACGAGGCGTCATTGCAGATTGCGCCGATATCGCCAAAGTGATTGGCCAGACGTTCTAGCTCGGCGAGTACGCCACGCAGATGGGTGGCGCGCGGTGGAGGCTCGATGTTCAACGCGGATTCACTCGCTTGCGCAAAGGCAAAGGCGATCGCGACCGTGCTGTCACCCGAAGTGCGCGACGCGAGTTTCGCCGCGTCCTCGAGCGTCGCTCCTGTCATGAGCGATTCGATTCCCTTATGTACCCAGCCCAAGCGCTCCTCGAGCCGCACGACATGTTCGCCATTCGCCGTAAACCTGAAGTGACCCGGCTCGATAATGCCGGCATGGATCGGCCCGACGGGAATCTGGTGCAAGGCCTCGCCTTCGCTCGGCAGGAACGCGTATGGTTCCGGCTGAACGGCCGCTGATGCGTTCCCGAGTGGATGCCGCACGTCCCAAAAGCCTAGATCGAGCCAAGGTCGTGAATCGGGCGAACCGATCGCCTCAAGTCCGAACAGGTCGCGGATCGCGCGTTCCAAGCGTATTGCGGGCGGATGGTGCGCGCCAACGCTGGGATACCTTCCGGACTTCGATGTGTGGGTGAGAACGGCCAATTCACCGAATTGGCTTTCGAACAGCGCCATGTGAACGTCGGGAGCATCGCCCCACAGACCGAGCAGATCGCAGCGCCCCTGGTTCAGCAATTCGATGGCTTCGCGCCATCCATCCTCGTTCACACGCATCCGGGGCCAAGGCCGGTGTTGTTCGACCAACTGGTAGTTCTTGATGCTTTTCAGCAGGCTCATCACGCTTCACCCCAATAGCCGGGCCACGTTCTGAAATCCGGCGACCAAAGACGGCGGCATGTAGATTCCAGCAATGAGCACCAGGCCGAGATGCGCGAACATCGGCATGTATGAGGCTTCGGCCGGCCCGCTCGGCCCGCGAGGCTCGCCGAATGCAATGGTGTTGAGGCGCAGGAAGAGAGCGCCGAGAGCGATGAGAATTCCGAACGCGAGAATGGCTGCGAGCCATGGCTCCCGCGCAAAGGTCGAACTCACGACCAGGAACTCACTCATGAAAATTCCGAGAGGAGGCAAGCCGGCAATGGCGACGACCCCGACGACAAGAGCCCAGCCGAGCAGGGGATGCGTCACCGTCAATCCGCCCATGTCGGCGATTTTTTGTGTGCCCTTGACCTGCGCAATGTGTCCGACGGCGAAGAATATCGCCGACTTGGTCAATGAATGCATTGTCATGTGCAGCAAGCCGGCAAAATTCGCCAGCGCTCCGCCCATTCCGAAGGCGAACACGATGATGCCCATGTGCTCGATCGACGAGTAGGCGAACATGCGCTTGATGTCGCGCCGCCGGTACAACATGAAAGCCGCGAAGAGACAGGAAATCAGCCCCATGATGACCATCAGCGGGCCGGGCGCGATCGCTGCCGGATTGAGGGCGAGCAGCATCTTGAAACGCAGCAGCGCGTACAGTGCGACGTTCAGGAGAAGTCCGGAGAGAACAGCCGAAATGGGAGTTGGACCTTCGGCATGTGCATCCGGCAGCCATGCATGCAGCGGGGCCAATCCGACCTTGGTACCGTAGCCGAGCAGCAGAAAAACAAACGCAACATTGAGGAGCGCGGGGTCGAAATTGGCAGCGCGGGTGATCAACACGGTCCAGACCATCGCTTCCAAGCCTTCGCCGATGACCGGCCGAGCCGCCATATACACGAGAATTGTCCCGAACAAGGCGAGTGCAATGCCGACGCTGCCGAGAATGAAATATTTCCAGGCAGCTTCCAGAGCCTCATGCGTGCGGTAAATCCCGACCATGAGTACCGTCGTCAGTGTCGCCATTTCGATCGCGACCCACATCAGGCCGATATTGTTGGCCACAAGAGCAAGATTCATTGCGAACATCAGCGCCTGATACATCGCGTGATAGAACCGCACGTATCTCGGGGTGAGGCGGCCGATCTCGATTTCGTGGCCGATATAGCTTGCGCTGAATACGCTCGTCGTAAATCCGACGAACGTCGTCAACACGATGAATACTTTGTTGAGATCGTCGACCAGCAGATAGGGCCCGGAACGTGGATCGACGACGAACAGCGATACGGCCGTCAGGAACGTAAGCAGGGTGGCAAGAACATTGAGCGCGGCTGTCAGCCGGTAGCCGGGCAGGGCGGCAAGGAGGGCCGCTGCGACTGCGGGAATGAACAGAACACCGGTCAGTGCATCGAGCGTCATTGCTGCTCTCCGCGGAAACGATCGAGCGCCTGCACATCGACCGTGTCAAATCGTTCACGGATTCGGAAGAGAAAGATACCGATCACGATGAAAGCGATCAGCACCGAAAACGCGACGCTGATCTCGACAACGAGCGGCATCCCTTTGGCCCCTGTCGCGGCCAGGACGAGGCCGTTCTCGAGTGACATGAAACCGACCACCTGGCTGACCGCATTGCGCCTCGTGACCATCATCAACAATCCCAGCAGGACGACGGAGAGGGCGAAAGCAAGATCTTCGCGGGCGAGCGGATCGGCATCGGCGGTGACCCGCAGCATGACCACCATCGAGAGTGCGACAAGACCCATGCCCAGCAGCATGGTCGGGCCTACCCCAACGACGTTTTCGATCTCGCGATGGATGCCGAGGCGGACGATAATGCGGTGCAGGGCCGTCGGAATCACGATCCCCTTGAAGACGAGTGCGATCAAAGCGGTCAGGTAAAGATGCGGTGCCTGCTGCACATAAGCTTGCCAGGCGACAGATGTCGCCAGCACAAGCGCATGCAACGCGAATATGTTTAGAAGCGCGTAGAGGCGATCCTGATACAGCTGCATAAAGCTCACAAGCACGAGCAGCCCGGCGAGGAGGTGCGCGACATCGAACTGAATTGTCTGCATCAAAAGCTCCCGGAGACGAACCGAAGCAAGGTCGCCAGCAGGCCAAGCATAAGCGCGGCGCCCAGAAATTCCGGCACACGGAACACGCGCATCTTGGCGATCGAGGTCTCGAAAACAGCGAGCAGGATCCCGCCGATCGCAAGCTTGCCGACGTAGACGGCCACACCAGCCGAGATTTCGCCAACGGTCGCATCCGGTCCGGCAATGCCCCAGGGCAGGAACAGGCAGGCAATCAGCGACACGTAAAGAAGAAGCTTGAGTTCGGAAGCGAGATCGATGAGGGCCAGATGGCGACCTGAATATTCCAGCACCATAGCCTCGTGCACCATCGTGAGTTCGAGATGAGTGGCAGGATTGTCGATCGGGATACGCGCATTTTCTGCAATCGCCACCATTATCAGTGCAAGCAGCGCGAGCCCGAGTGAAACGCGCAAGCCGACCTCGCCGGAGACCATGTAGGCGGCCATGGTGGACAGTTGTGTCGACCCGGCGATCAGTGCGAGGGTAAACATGATCATCAGCATCGCGGGTTCGGCAAGCGATGCGATCATCACTTCACGGCTCGAGCCGAGGCCGCCGAAACTGGTGCCGACGTCAAGACCGGCCAGCGCGAGAAAAAAGCGCGCGCTGCCGAGCAGCGCAATAAGCGCGATCAAATCGGCCGACCAGGAGAAAAGTAATCCGCTGCGGAATGTGGGCACCAGTGAGGCCGCGACCCACGTTCCGGCAAACACGATGTAAGGGATGACTCGAAGAAGCCAGGAGGCGCTTTCTGCAAGAACGACCTCCTTGCGCATGAGCCGCGCAAGGTCACGATAGGGCTGGAGGAGCGGAGGACCCTGGCGCCGCAACAGGCGCGCCTTTACTTTCCGAACGAAGCCAGTGAACAGCGGCGAGAGCAGCAGCACCAGCATCATTTGCATGCCCTGGAGGCCGAAATCCCGGATCACTGCCATGTCGCGAGCACCAGCAAGAGCAGCACGAGCGCCGAGAAAACGAGCGTCAGATAGCGCCGAATGGTGAGGAACTGCAGAATATTAAGCCGTTCGGTTGCATACGCGACGAAACTCCCGATCGGGGCGTAGGCGGTGTCCCAAATGAGATCGCGCAATTCGACCGTGAGCCGTGCCGGCGCGGTCGAAGTAGGAGGGGGCATTTCGCCGGTTTCGCGTGCCCGGAATACGCTTGCGCCATACACACGGCGGATCGGCTGAGCGAAGCTCGATGCAGTGTATTGGGTGGCCGGACTCGGATCGGGGTAGCCGCAATCCCACGCCGGACCGCGACGCAATTTATCGGATGCGAGCCGGTGTATGGCGAATGCGGCAATCGAGCCTGAGATCGTGACGAAAACGAAAACCAGCAAGGCGTTGTACGAGCTGCGGCTTTCCGCGATCGGCACGATAGTCAGCCAGTCGAGGCCGGTCTGACGCGGCATGCTCACGCCGAGCAGTGCATTGCTTACGGGTGCCAGCGCGTCAATGAACAGGCCCGGCAGAATTCCGGCCACGAAACACAATGCGGACAGAAAGTACATTGCCGCGAGCGAGTTGCTGTCGGTCTCCTGCGCCTTTGCGGCAATCGCCGTGCGCGCGCGTCCAAGAAAGGTCACCCCGAATGCCTTCACGAAGCAGGCTGCGGCCAATGCCGCGGACAGCGCGAGAAGCGCACCGACTGCAGGAACGAGGAATTTCAACCCCCACGACGGAAGCTGGGGACTAAGCAGAATGGCCTGGAATGTGAGCCATTCCGAAACAAATCCGTTGAGCGGCGGGAGTGCCGAAATTGCGACGCAGCCCACGAGAAAGACGAAAGCGGTCTGCGGCATCCGATGAATGAGGCCGCCCAAATGCTCCATGTCGCGTTCGCCGGTTGCATTGAGCACGGCGCCAGCGCCAAAGAAGAGAAGACTCTTGAATACGGAATGATTGAACACGTGAAAGAGGCCGGCCGTCAGGGCGAGGGCCGCGGCGAAAGGCATGGCATGCGCCTTGAAGGCAAGCGCGAGCCCGAGCCCGATGTAAATGATGCCGATGTTCTCGACCGTATGATATGCAAGCAGCCGCTTGAGATCATGCTGCATCAGGGCATACAGCACGCCCATGACCGCGGTGATGCCTCCGACCGCGAGCACCGGCATGCTCCACCACCAGGCGGGCTCTCCCAGCAAATCGAATGCGATCCGCACGAAGCCATAGACGGCGACCTTCGTCATGACACCGCTCATGAGCGCGGACACGTGGCTCGGCGCCGCCGGATGTGCGAGCGGAAGCCACGCATGGAGGGGAACGACACCTGCCTTCGAACCGGCGCCGATGATCGCCAGCACCAGCACCAGTGCGGCTACTCCGGATGACGGGTGCGAGGTTCGCACTGCATCGAAGACGTATTCTCCGCTCGCTCCGGCGAGCAGGCCGAAACCGAGGAGCAAGGCGAGCGTTCCGAATCCCGCCATGAGAAGATAGACGTATCCGGCACGGAGATTTTCGCCTACGCGATGATGCGCCACCACCAGCGCCCACGACGCGAGCGACATGAATTCCCACGAAACCAGGAACGTGAACGCGTCGTTGGCGATCACAACGAGATTCATTCCGGCGAGATAGGCCGGGTAGAAGGGCAGCACGCGTTCAGGGGCGTGCTCGTGTCGCCCGTAGCCTATTGCGAAAATGCTGGCAGCCGCCCCACCCATGTTCACGACGATAAGGAAAAATGCGGAGAGAGAGTCGATGCGGAAATGCGCGCCGATCCATGGCAAGCCGAGCGGCAAGGTGACCGTAGGAGGAGGGCCTTGACCGAACAGCTCGAGCAGGGCCAATACTGACAGCATCAGCGTGAGGACGAGGCTCGCACCGTAGACGATGCTGTTGCCATGCGTCGATCGTCCGAGTGCGACTGCCAGTGGCGCAAGCGCCAGCAGTGCGGCTACGCCACAAAGCGCGTAGACGAGCAGCATCAGCGGCTTCCTTTCAGTCGCACCCCGCGACCGCCCGCGCTGCTCGAAGCGCCTTCACCGATCAGTTCGATACCGTCCGCTGCGAGCGCATCCACCAGCTTCATCAAGGACTCGACATTGCCGCGCACGACGCCGTCGGAGGCCTCCATGCGCTGAATGGTCGGCAGGGACAGGCCGGACCTTTGCGCCAGTTTGCGCTGGTCAATGCCAAGCAGGGCACGCGCCGCTCGCAGTTGCCCGGCAGTTATCATGCGGGATCGTTGTGTTGGTACAGAGATGAGAAAGGATGTATTGTATATCTATTCTGATGTGTCAACCATCATCTGGCAAAATCCTGGGGGCAAATGCTCTTGGCTGCACATAGCCGCGTTTCCGGCTATGAGGTCGTAAAAGTCGACGGCCAGCCAAGCGGGGCGATGCTGGCCCCGCCTGAAATTTCATCTACTGAACAAAAAACCAGGCCACCGCCAACACGAAGACGATGGCGAGTCCGAGCAGGCCCATCTGCCCCGCTGCGCTGCTCAAGAAACCGCTCTCCGGCTGATTTTGCTGCATTGCCATTTGCGACCTCCTTGCATGCACCTAACCTCTAAGGGCCGCAATACTCGGTTCGGAATGTCGATGGCTCTTCGGCGGAGGACGGTCGAGAGATTGCGCTCGGGTCATGCCGAATGCGCATCCAAACCGGCTCTGCGGTTGCGTGAATATGCGCTCATTGCGCACTCCAAAAAACTAAGGGGCTTCCCTTACGGAGGTGAATTGCATCAGACGGCTGACCGTCCAAGCCCTGTCTAGGCCCGTACCGGCCGGGCGCGAGCGTGCTTTCGGGCGCTCGAGCGAATGTGTCGCATCCGGCAATTTTGAGCTGCGTTTCTGGCCGCAAAAACTCTTTACAAACCGGCCTTGCCGTTAAAACGTCAGAGAGCGACTATGGTCCATAAGAAACTGTCTCCGGGACAAACAGACTGTAAGGGAGGGCGTATGCGCAAGGCTCCAAATATTTCCGTGCTGGCCGTTGCGGCTTTCATCGTTGCTGCCGTGGCATCGGGCGCCGAAGCAAAAGACAAAGTGAAGGTCGGATTCATCGGCCCGCTTACCGGCGGAGTTTCGGTGAACGGGATTGGCGGACGCAATTCTGCTGATCTCGCAGTTCGGCTTCGCAATGCGGATAGCAAGGCGAAATATGAATATGAAATGGTCGTCCTTGACGACGAGTGCAAACCCAACGTGGCCGTGCAGGTCGCGACGAAAATGGCGGCCGACAAGGACGTCATCGCTGCGGCAACGCACTATTGCTCTGCGACGGCGATCGCCACGGTGGACGTCTATCACAAGTTCGGTTTCCCGGTGATCGTGTGGGGAGCGGTGCTGCCCGATATCACCTATCGGAACAAGTATCCGGAGGTGCATCGCGTCAATGGCACCATGATCAACCAGAACGACGCCAACGCTGAGTTGATATCGAGGCTCGGCTACAAGACCATCGCCGTGATCCACGATACGACAGACTACGGCAAGGGCCACAACGAATATTTCAGCAAGGCAATCGCGAGGATCGGGAAAGCGAAAATCGTTGGCACGTTTGGCGTGACCGCAGACCAGCAGGACTTCACGGCGGAGCTCACCAAGATCAAGGCGCTCAATCCAGAGGTCATCTATTTTGGCGGACTGACTCCGATCGGGGTGCGCATCCGCTCGCAAATGGACAAGCTCGGAATCAAAGCCGTATTCGACGGCACTTCGGGCATCGTGTCGGATGCCTATATCCAGGGGCTCGGCCCGCTGGCCGAAGGCACCCTCGCGTTCCGTGAAGGCGCTCCCACGGAGAAACTGCCCGGCGGCAAGTTCTTCATGGAGAAGTACAACGCGCAGAAATATGACAATCCGCCGGAGGCCTATGGCGCGTTCGCCTATGCGGCGATGGACATGATCCTCGATTCGATCGAGAAGGTCGGCCCCGACCGCAAGAAGGTCATCGCGGATCTTGCAAATGTAAAGGATCGTGACTCGATCGTCGGCAAGATCACATTCGACGACCATGGACAGAACACCGTGCCTGTGATCACGAAGTATGTCGTGCAGGACGGAAAATTCGTAGAATGGGACGACAGCGAATATGCCAGCGGCAAGCGCAAGCTGCCGGGGCAGAAGTGACCGCAGGCAGAGCTGGGCTCACTTCGATGTGTATGGCCTCACGACCGGATTGGTCGGCTCTCGTCGGACATTTGTGCCTTCGGTCCTGAACCGAAGGTGCGGATGCCATGACTGAGCCCTCGCTACGGTGGTGAGGCCAGATCGCTTGCACTGCGGCGTCGCCAATCGAGCTGACCCAAACGGATCCTGACAACAATGGATGCAGGCCTGTTCGCGCAATATGTGATGAACGGGCTCATGCTCGGCATGATGTACGCGTTGGTGGCGGTCGGCTTCACGCTTTTCTTCGGGGTGCTTGACGTCATCAAGTTTTCGCACGGCGATGTCCTGACAGTGGGAGCTTTTACAGCTCTGGCGACCTATGCCGGCATGCGCGCGCTGGGGATCAATTCGGATTGGCTGGAACTCGTTGTCATGCTGGTGCTCGCCACGCTCGCGATGGCGATTCTTGGCATGGCGATCGCCCGCTATTTCGTGATGCCGCTACGTTCCGCGCCGGCATTGAACACCTTGTTGATCACGCTCATGCTCGGCACCGTCCTGCGCGAATCCGTCCGGCTGTTCTATCCGCAAGGCGCCAATCCTAAGCCGTTCCCGGCCCTGCTGCCGAGGACGTCATTTGATCTCGGCGACTTCAATCTTCGGGTCGACAATGTGCTGATGCTCGTTTCCGGCATTCTGATCATTGTCGGCATTCAATATCTGCTCAACCGTACGAAGCTTGGGCTGGCCATCCGGGCAGTGGCGCAGGACGAGGAAACCGCGCGCACCATGGGCGTCAACTTCACCGCCATCGTGCTGGTTACTTTTGCGATCGGGTCGGGGCTGGCGGCCTTCGCGGGAGTGATGAATGGCCTCTATTACAACGAGATCAATTTCGGCATCGGCCTTTATCTCGGGGTGGTCGGTTTCTCGGCCGCCATCATCGGCGGTCTGGGCAGCATCTACGGCGCCATTCTCGGCGGCTTTCTGTTTGCGGGCCTGCAGACAATCGGGACAGTGCTGCTGCCGTTTGCCAGCGCCTACAAGGATGTGTTCGCCTTCGCTGTGGTCATAGCGATCATGGCATGGCGGCCGACCGGGCTCATCCGCGAAAAAATCAGCGAACGGGTCTAGTGAATGGAAAAAAAGGAGCTTGTAAAGCTCTGGCCGGCCCTCGTCGCGCTCACGATCGGCGCAGCCTATGTTACGGCCTTGCTCGCCGCCGAGCGGCAGCAAATGATCATCACCTTGCTAGTGCTTGGTATCGCGGCTGCGGTCGGCGCGGCATGGTTCGGAATTTGGGATGCTGTGAGCAGATCCTTTTCCGAGCACGAGACCTCCATGGGTATTTTCACGCTCGCTGCCACCATCGCAGTGGCCGCATACTTTCATGACAATCATTTCGTGCTGCTGCTGGTGATCACGGTGCTACTCTATTCCGTGGCGACACTCGGTCTTAATGTGCAATTCGGTTACGCCGGCGTGCTCAATTTCGCAGGCGCATCATTTTTCGGAATTGGGGCGTACACGTCGGCCGTCCTCAACAGCCAACCGGGTTTTCCGCATCTGCTGGTCCTTCTTATCGGCGGATTTTTTGCTGCACTGGCCGGGTCCATCCTGTTGCTGCCAGTGCTGCGCACGCGTGGCCACTATGCTGCGGTCGTAACGATAGCGTTTGCATTGCTGTTCAAGACATTTCTCGAGGTCAATGACGTGCTCGGCGGGCCTCAGGGGATGCAGGTCAAGGGCATGAACATTCTCGGGTGGTCGTTCAACGACAACATTGAGATCGGCGGCGTGTCCTTGTCGTTCTACATGAATTACTTCGTGTTGAGCTTGATGCTTCTCGCCTGCGCATTTGTGCTGGTGCGGCGACTGGAGCGTTCGTGGATCGGTCTCAATCTCGACGCCCTTCGGCTCGACGAAACGGCCGCCAGCTGCTTCGGTATCGACATCGTGCGGTGGAAGATCACGGCTTTTCTAATCGGCAATTTTCTCATCGGTATAGCCGGCGCGCTGTTCGGCATGGTGGGAGGTTTCGTCGCGCCAAACAATTACACTTTTGCCGACTCGCTCATCCTCGTATCGATTCTCCTCCTCGGCGGGATTGGGAATTCCTGGGGTCTTATGGTGGCGACCATCATCGTCGTCGTGGTGCCTGAAAAGCTGCAGACGATCCAGGAATACAGATTCCTTCTCTACGCGGCGATGGTCATCGCGGTCTTGCTGTTCCGTCCCGAGGGCCTGCTGCCGCGCCCGGTGCGGCAGTATTTTCCGGGATGGCGGCCATGAGCGCCTTGCTGGAAGCGCGCGGCCTCATGAAGCATTTCGGCGGGGTGCGAGCACTTGACGGCCTCGACATTGGAGTTACGCGCAACGAAATCCTCGGCCTCATTGGCCCCAATGGCTCGGGCAAGACGACGTTCTTCAACGTGGTGACCGGCATCTATGCGGCCGACGCGGGCCAGGTCATTTTTGACGCCACCGAAATCACCAATGCGAGTGCCCGTTCTGTGTACCAGGCGGGGATTTCGCGTACCTTTCAGCGCTCGCGACTCTCGCTGCCGCTGTCGATCTTCGACAACATCATGATAGGTAATCACAAGCGCCTCAACCACGGGCTCTGGTTCAATCTCATCGACCGAAGCAAGTTCAAACGCGAACTGGAACGCAATTACCACGACGCCAGAGCATTGCTGGAGGTGTTTGAACCCGGGCTTGCCGAGAGGATGTTCGAGCCGGTCGCAGGACTGCCGATGATCGATCGACGACGGATCGAAATCTGTCGTGCCCTGATCAGTGCGCCCAAATTGCTGTTGCTTGACGAGCCGTCTGCAGGCATGACGCACGATGAAACGGCCGAACTGATGGACGACATTCTGCTGGTTCGCGCCCGAAATGAGAACCTTACGATCATCATCGTCGAGCACGAGATGGGCGTTATCGAGCGTATTACGGATCGTTGCGTGGTGCTCAATTTCGGTCGCAAGATCGCCGAAGGCCCTTATAGGGCGATCGCCGCTGATGCGCAGGTCCAGGAAGCCTATCTCGGAGCTGCATGATGGGAGGACGTCTGGAGATCGAAGGCGTGTATACCGCCTATGACAAGGCTGACGTCTTGCAAGGTGTTTCGCTCGAGGTGGAGCCCGGACGCATTACGTGTCTGCTAGGCTCCAATGGATCGGGCAAGACCACGCTCGTTCGATCGATACTCGGCCTTACGCCTCCGCGGGCAGGACGTATCGTTTTCGACGGCGCGGAAGTGACGAATCTTCCCACGCACAAGATCATCGCGGCGGGTATTGCCTGCATTCCGGAAGGGCGGAAGGTCTTCCCCAAACTGACGGTCGAGGAGAATCTGCGCATCGGCGCCTACCAGGAACGTTCGGACGCGGTGACCTCCGCCCGTCTTGATGAAATCCTGCAGATATTTCCGCGGCTGGCCGAGCGACGCAGCCAATTGGCTGGCACCATGTCCGGAGGGGAGCAGGCCATGCTTTCGATTGGACGCGGGCTGATGTGTGCCCCCAAGCTGCTGCTGATCGACGAACCCTCACTGGGGCTTTCGCCCCTGCTCGTAAAAGAGAATTTCAAGATCATTCGCAACATCAACGAGAGGGGCATTACGGTGTTGCTGGTCGAGCAGAACGTGCATCAGACCCTGGCGATTTCGCATCGCGGATTTGTTCTCTCGAAGGGCAGGGTGGCCGCCAGCGGCGCTCCTGCGGAGCTTGCTGCGCGTGAAGAAGTACGTGAAGCCTATTTCGGCTAGACCATGTCTTCTCCTGTCAGGCTCACCCAGGAACTGGTCCGCTTCAACACGATCAACCCGCCAGGCGCCGAGCGGCCCTGTGCCGAGCGCATCGCGTTTCTACTGCAAGAGGCCGGATTCAGAGTGGATGTACTTCCGTTCGGCGAGGGTCGTGCGCAGATCGTTGCCCAGATCGGCGGTGGGGAGATGGACAAGCCGCCAATCGCATTTACCGGGCACCTCGACACGGTGCCGCTGGGCATGCAGCCGTGGTCTGTCGATACGCACGCCGGAGAAATTGCCGACGGCAAGCTCTATGGACGCGGTTCATCCGATATGAAGAGCGGTGTTGCGGCCTTCATCACTGCTTGCGTGGACCTGGCGGACAGATTGGCGG
Organism: Pseudolabrys sp.; assembly: GCA_035718275.1. GTDB lineage: Bacteria > Pseudomonadota > Alphaproteobacteria > Rhizobiales > Xanthobacteraceae > Pseudolabrys. Next base: position 63,882 of record DASTHI010000017.1, read on the forward strand.
GCACGCCCGGTGTCGTTCTGCTTATCACGGCTGGAGAAGAAACCGGGTGCTCTGGAGCAAATGCGCTTGCCCAAATGCGCCTTCCACAGGCCGGCGCGCTGGTGGTCGCCGAGCCGACGGGCAATCGGCTGCTCGTCGGCCATAAAGGCGCGCTCTGGCTGCAAGCGGCGACTAGCGGCTTGACCGCGCATGGCTCGATGCCGGAAAAAGGGGTGAACGCCATCTACAAGGCGGCGCGTGCCGTCAAGGCATTGCAGGATTTCGATTTCAATGTCGCACGGCATGACGTGCTCGGCGCGCCGACCCTTAACGTCGGCACAATTTCCGGCGGTCTGAACATCAATTCTGTTCCAGACAGTGCCGTGATCGGCATCGATATCCGCACCATCCCGAGTCAGGTCCATGGCAAGTTGCGCGAGCAACTTGCCAGCTACCTCGGTGAGGAGATGAGCCTCTCCTCTGTGCTCGACGCCCGCAGCGTCTGGACAGACCCTGGCAATCCATGGATGAGGCACGTATCCCGCATCGCATCCCAGATCGGCGGAGCGGAGGATACGATTGGTGCGGCGCCGTATTTCACCGATGCTTCGGTTCTGACCCCGGCGCTCGGTTCACCTCCAACGGCGATCATCGGCCCGGGGGAACTGGCCTTGGCGCATCAGACGGACGAGTATTGCTTTGTGTCGCGCATCGAACAGGCGGCCGAAATCTATTCGCGTCTCATCCGTGACTGGTGTGGAATTTAAAAGCTCACCGGTGCAGGCAAGAATAGATGCGGATGAGATCGCGGGCCGCGGCCGGCACGGCGCGTTGCGCATTAGCATTGGCTGTCGCGGTCTCACAGGAGAGCCAGAAGTAGTTTCCCGCAGGGTCGACAAGAAGCCTCGATGGCGCAAAGTCGGCTAAGACCACCGACAGATATTCGATCGTCGAAAACCAGCCCAACTCCTTCAGATCGGGTGCGATTCGTTGCGATGAAACAAAACGCGGATCTCCCAACTCCGGATCCGAGGCTTGGCTTTGGGCAAGCGCTCTCACCGATGTCTTGTACTCGGTCCATTGGACGACGAATTTGGCTGTCTCCACGACGTAGATGATTGTCACGAGTACGAAGGCACCTGCGAGAGCTCGGAGCGCCTGTTTGCTTGACAGCAATCTCATGCCCCCCGACAGAACTTTGCTCTGAGCCAGTGACCCGTCGGCACGCAGCGCACAGAGCGCGGCAGCCGCTCCAAGCAAAGGCGTTATCAGAATCAGCAATGTCCGAAGGTAGTACCTGTTGCTGGCATGAACCCAATGGTCCAGTTTCAGCCAGTAGACCAAGAGCGCAACAAGCATGATCACGGTTGCGGCGAGCTGGGCCGTTCGCAAGGAAAAGCGTTGCGAAAGCACGTAGAAAAGAACGCCATACGCGGCAAGCACGCACGCAAGTAGCAAGACGATATTGACCTGCAATAATGCCGGGTCGAAGAAGTGCAAAGCTGCCCGTTCAATAACCTCGGCGAAATAGCTGTCCGGGGGATAGGCGATCTTGATAACCGCCCATACAATCAAAGCGGTCGCGAGCGCCAAAACGGCGCGAACAAGCTTCGGATGGCGCAGCCCGCCAAAGCCCAGCGTCAGCACGATCGTAAACGCCAGCACCAGAGCAGCCTCATGCGTGAGCACAAGAGCAGTCATTGCGACAGAGAGTAGAATCAGGCCGGCAAGATTGTTCGACGCGCAATGCGCGATCGTGAGCGCGGGCCAGAACAGAGTATGCGCGAACCACGTCTCGGTTGGAAAACCGAACACGAGCGGATTGAGCAAAGCCGTCGAGCCACAGGAAAAAGTAAAAAACACGCGATCGGAGGTCCGGTCCGTCGCAAACGTTGCGGCCAATCCAGCAAGCGGGGCGAGGTAGAACAGAAATCCGTAAACGGCGATTCCGCCGTCAGGATTGCCGGTCAATGCCACAAAAAGCTCGGCTGGCCAAAGTGAGAGAAGAAAGACCGACACGCGGCCCGAGATATTGTGCCAGTGGAAGGCCCATACATCCCGCACAGCTACGGAATAGGAAAAAATCGCACCGTCGGCATAAAGCTGAAGCCTGTAGATGAGCGCGACGACCACGAACAGGATCGCCCAGCACATTCCGGTTAAGACCGCCATGGCAACCAGCAGATCGCCTGGCGAGCGCGCTGGATGCCGGAGAATCTCGCGCGCTTTTCTAATCACGAATTCGGCCGCTGGCGTTCCAAAAGCTGTTTGAGCACGCCGCCGGCTGCCTCGGTAATTTTTGCAAGCAAAGTTTCACCCAATTCCGCGGATGCGGCAGTGGCGTCTCCAATCACGCCAAGATCGGCGAGACGACCGTCATCCGTAGTCCAGGGCCAGGTGACCGCGGGGTCAAGAATCTTGGCGCGCACGGCATTCTCGTCCGGAACGGACCGCAGCTGGGCGATGCGCTCGCGCCGGACCAGATGCGGCGCCGCCGCAAGCATCATTGAGGTCTCGTTCCTGCCTGCATGAATTTCCGCAGCCACGGTTTCGGAGTCTGCTTCCGCCCACACGGCTGGATGCATTATGCAGACGTGTAGCCCGCAATCGGATCGCAGATCCTGGGCGAGCGCCTCCAGAATTCCACGATTTCCGCCATGACCGTTGACGATGGCGAGGTTTCTTGCCGGCAGGCTCCGACGGATGCTGCGTCCGAGCTCGTGAACAAGCATCGTCATTCCCTGAACCGAGAGCGAGAGCGTGCCGGGGGCCCATTCGTGCTCTCGCGCGAGACCGATATTGAGAGTTGGCAGCAGCCATACGTCGTGAATGTCTCCCCAACGAGCAACGATCCGACGTGCGTATTCCGTCGCCAGCACCGCATCCGTATTGAGCGGCAAATGCGGACCGTGCTGCTCGATCGAGCCGATCGGCAGACACAGAATCGAGCTCGCCTTCAGGTGACTCTGAACGTCGAGATACGTCAGTTCACAAATCGAGCGGCTGGGGAAATCAGCGGCCATGATGTGCGTAGGCCCAAATTCTTTGTCTTGGACACCACCGGGCAGGACCATCGCAGCCTGCCGGACGCATTCCAGCTGCTGCTCTCAGACGCATTGAGCTTAGGACGGATTGGACAGCGAAGCCATCAGCTGATCGAGGCGGTGTCCGGCCCGTGCCGCTTTCGCCGCCATGTATCGCCTGTTGTCGGCGTTGATCGGTGCCTCGAGCGGCATCCGGCTTGCAATTTCTATTCCCGATTTCGACAGCCCGTCCAGCTTGGCCGGATTGTTTGTGAGCAAGACGATCCGGGTGCAATTGAGAATCTGGAGCATGCGGGCGGCGACCCCGTAATCGCGTTCATCGTCGTCGAATCCCAGGGTTGTATTGGCATCGACTGTGTCGAGTCCTTCGTCCTGCAATTGATATGTGCGCAGCTTATTCGCCAAGCCGACGCCTCTTCCTTCTTGCGCAAGGTAAAGAACGACGCCGCCTCCGAGTTCTTCGATTCTCGCGATCGCGAGCTGAAGCTGGTCGCCGCAATCGCAACGCCGCGATCCGAAGACGTCTCCAGTCAGACAGGCCGAGTGCAGCCGCACAGGCACGGCATTGCTGAAATCGGGACGGCCGACAATGATTGCCGTCGAACTGCCGCCGAACGCATCGCGGAAAACTACAAATCGGGCGGGCGTTCCCGAATTCAGGGGAACGGAAGCCTCGCTTGCCGTTGCGAGTGATCGAATTGACTCGCTCGAAAACTGCCTGACCGCATCTGCGTCCACCGTGAGGATATCTGCCTCGCGTGGAATTGCGTCAGGCGGCATCTCGGCGGCCAACACTGCAGGCAATCCCTGCGATAATTTCACGAGCTGGATTGCGGCTGCAGCCGCACGCCCGGCAGGCTTTGCCTCTGGGATCCAGTTGCATCTCGGGTCGAGCACGAGAGAGAGAATCGAATTCGCCCGTCCGATATTCGACAAAGGCAATGCCATTGGCGTGCGCGCATCAAGACCGAGTGCAATGGCTCTGCGCGCCGTGATTATGAGACGCGGCCGATAGGGCGAACAGATTGCAACGAAATCCGCCAGCCGCTGATCGTCCAGACCTTCCACCGGCAGGACCAGCAGAGATTCTCCCGAGCTGATGATGTGAACTGGTCGGCGTCCGTGAAATTCCGCAAGACCGCGGCTGACGCTGACGTGTGCTTTGCTGCCAAACGATACGGGACTCACGCCAGTGCGCACTCTATTCATTACAAAGTATCCATTCTTGACGCCCGCCAGTGTAAGAACACCGGGTGGTCTGTCACCATTCCGGTCGCAAATAGGCCGGATTTATGCCAGCCTGATGGCGCCCATCCATATGAAACGCAGTCACAGTGCTTTTAGCTGCCATGGGATTAAGAAATTTCACTACTCATAACCCAAACAGCGGAAATGATCACGGGCCGGAGGACCCGTGGATTGAGTTTAGCAATATTTTCCGCACTGGTGACCAGCCTCTTCCACCTCCGTGGGACCAGATTTTTGGCCCGCTCAGGTGTGGCGCGATCGACGACCTCGTCGTAGTGGGCCAGATCGGTCAGTCGCTTGATGGCCGCATTGCGACGGAAAACGGTCATTCGAAATACATCAATGGTCCGGCGGGGTTATCCCATCTCCACCGGCTACGCGCCCTTGTGGACGCGGTCGTGATCGGGGCAGGCACAGCCATTGCCGACGATCCGCAATTGACCGTTCGGCGCGTCCGCGGACTACAACCGGCACGCGTCCTGATTGATCCCAATGGCCGGATTGGCGGCGAAGCGAAAGTCTTCTGCAATGATGGCGCGCGGCGCCTCCTGGTCACGGCCGAAGGCGCTCCGGTGGAGGTATCGGCGGGCATCGAAGTCCTGCGGGTCTCCGCCTCCAATGGACAACTTTCACCAGTCGCAATTCTGAAGGCGTTGGCTGGTGCCGGAATGCATAGAATCCTGATCGAGGGAGGTGCCGACACCGTATCGCGCTTTCTCTCGGCGCGCTGCCTTGACCGGCTTCACGTGATCGTCGCGCCTATCATTCTGGGATCGGGCCGTCCCGGCATCGCTCTGCCACCGGTCGAACGTGCCGACCAGGCCATGCGTGTACCGATGCGCACCCATGCGATCGAGGATGAGGTATTGTTCGACTGCGACCTCTCCAGTCAGCGCGTGGCGATCGGCGTGGCGAAGAAATCGATATGACCGACGCGAAGAGAGGAAAGGCCGGATTCCACAATCTGGCACCGGCGCGACAGCCATGAACTGATTTCGCGCTCGGGCAGGGCCCCAATTTCTCGCGCTGCCTTCGCCCAACCGACGAAAATTTCTTTCTGGATAGCGCCGTCCTGCGGGCCCATGACCCAGTCTGATCTTCCTTGCACGAGCCCGTAACCGACTGACTTAAATTTCTCGATCAGAAAACGGGTGGCATCCGATCCGAGCGCGGGCCCAAATCCCTTGTCCGTCGCCTGATGCTCATTCACTGCGGCGACTATGGCCGGGTCCTGGCTATCTTCCGGGGCGATCTCGATGCGACCATCGTAAGTCAGCGCGGCGTAAAGCGGGATTGAACGCGCTGCGATTTCTACCGTCAGCCTTTCGGCCCATGGCTCCGATACCAGGTCCAGGAATGCCGTGGTCGTGACAAGATCGAGCGGTCCATCGAGAGCCAATTCGAGATCGCGATTGAGATCAAGGGTGAGCGCTGCGACATTGATGTTCTTCGCAAGCGTCATCGCGCTCGCCCGCCCGAGGAGCCCCAGATCATTGTCGACAAGTCGCCAATTCTGACGTGCGGGCAGGTGAGTGCCGAGTGCCCGCAGAGTTGAACCGGTGCCGCACGCCAGATCGGTGATGTGAACCGTTTGTAGGGGATTGAGGCAGTCGATCACCGCACGAACAACTTCAGGATTGCGCGCGCGCAGATCGTGAGGTTCGCGCCGCGCCAGCCAATCGGCCGAAAATCCGCTCATCGCAGACTCTCCAAAGCCACTGCCAAGATTCTTGCCGCCTCCTCCCACTTCGGAAGTTTTTCGGCGGCAGCCCGCGCCGCCGCCGCAGCGCGGGATCTTTCGTTCGGGTTTTCGATCAGTCGCCGAAGCGCCTGCGCGAAGGATACCGGATCCTCAGGGGATACCAGAATGCCTGCTCCCGGTGGCACCAAATCCGCGGCAGCTCCCACACGCGTGCCGATCACGGGGAGTCCGTGCGCAACCGCTTCGCCATAAGCCATTCCATAGCCTTCATATCGGGAGGCGAGCGCGAACAGGTCTGAATCGAGATACAGCTGCTGCAGGCGAGACGATGCAACGGCGCCCTCAAGGATCACACGCTCTCCAAGCTCGAGCCGTGCGATCTGGTCGTCAAGCCGCGCCGCGGTTTCAGGGTGCCGGGTGCGATCGCCAGCGATCACAATCCGCCAAGGCAACTCTCGTATCGCGCCAAGCGCAGTGATGAGCACATCAAAGCCTTTGCGCGGCACGATTGCTCCGACCGATAGAATTCGAACGATCCCATCGCGACTGCCTGCAGAAAAGCCGGTGGTGTCTGTTCCCGGAAGGACAATGGTGATCTTGTCGGCGGGTACATTGTACTCCGCGATCAATTGATCAGCCGTGGTTTTGCCGGTCACTATCACGTGTCGTGCCGCCGCAAGCGCGGACCGCTCGCTCGCGCGCAGAATGTCCGCCTGCGAGGCATTGATTCCCGTTTCCATCGCCAGCGGATGATGGACCAATGCCACCAATGTGTGATTGGGACGCAGGCGACGGGCTGCTTCCGGCAAAGTGCCGAGCGCAAGTCCGTCAATCATTACCGTAGAGCCTTCGGGCGTCATCGCCAATCGCGCGGCGGCATGCTCGCGGGTCGCTTTGGCCGGCCACGGGAAATCGCTACCGAGATCGATGACCTCAATCGTCCACTGCAGCTTTTCAAGCTCGGCAATGATGCGCCGATCAAACGCATAACCGCCGGTCGGAGTTGCAAGATCACCAGGCACGGCGAAGACAAGTCGCTTCACCACAAATTGGCCTCATACCAGGCGCGTGCCACGTGCGATTCAGAGAGGGTCACTCGAATTGACTTCACATCGCGGCCTGCACGACCGAGCCCGTCCGCGCGCGCGGTCTCAGCCAACCGGTCAAAAAGATGCTTCGCAAGAAATTCGGTTGTCGTGTTGACGTTCTTGAACTCCGGCAATTCATCGAGATTACGATAATTCAAAGAGGCCAATGCGGTCTTCAGCGCGTCATGCGCACGGCCGATATCAACAACGACGCCGTTCGAATCAAGCTCGTCGGAAAAGAAAGCCGCATCGATCACGAATGTGGCGCCATGCAGCGCCTGGGCAGGCCCAAAAAGCGATCCTCGAAAAGAATGGGCGATCATGAAATGATCGCGAACTTCGACGCAAAACAAGCAACCCTCCTAACGGTATGAAATGAGCGGCGCGACAACGTCTCGTCCGGCGCTCAGAAGGCGTGGCAATTCGTCGGGCAAACGGACGAAGTCCACCGGAGGTCCGAGCAGGGAATCGAGTCTGGCGTCCGACAATAATTCGATAGCCGCCGCCAACCTTCGGGAATGCGTCCAACGCGCGCGATGCGAGCCTGCCACTTTCCCAACCTGGCTGGAGATCAGACGGAGGCGCCTGCTGTGAAAAGGGCCTCCGAGGGAGAGCGGCAGCTGGGCATCACCATACCAGCTGAGCTCGATAATGGACGCTTCGTCTCCCGCAAGAGCAATTGCAGTTTCAAGCCCCGCCGCGCTGCCGCTGCAATGAAACACGATATCGCAGTCCGGCTTCGCTCGCTCCGGTGTCGAAAAGCCGACCTCGATCCGTTTCGCCTGTTCGGCGCGCGCCGGATTGATGTCGACGAGTGTCACTTCCGCACCAGGCAGCTGCCCGCACAGGAAGGATACCATCGCTCCGACGGCGCCTGCCCCAACGACCGCAATCCGGTCGGCAGGAGCGGGCCTGGCGTCCCACATCGCATTCAGAGCGGTTTCCATGTTTGCGGCGAGGACGGCGCGTTGGCTTGGTACATTCGCCGGCACCAATACAACTGCGCTTCGAGGAATATTGAAACGATCCTGGTGCGGGTGAAGCGTGAACACAGTCTGGTCGATCAATTCCGGAGGGCCTATTTCCACACGGCCCACTGTTGCGTAGCCGTATTTTACCGGAAAAGGAAATTCACCGCCCATAAACGGGCCCCGCATGCGCGTGTACTCGCTGCGCGGCACGCGACCGTTCAAAACCAGGGCTTCAGTACCCCGGCTGAGCGCACCATACAGGGCCCGCACGCGCAGTTCACCGGGCTCGGGCGGCCCCAGTTCTTCCTGACGGATTTCGGCTTGACCGGGAGCAATATACCAGAGGGCGTTGACAGTTTCGGCGGTACTTTTCTTTGCCACTCGTGCGGAATCCCGAACTGGACTATTGAACCGGCTGCCGTGTTATATCATCAACTACACATCGCCGGTCGGGATTTTCATTTGTTAACTGCGTGCTAGAGCGTTCATCTCAGCAATTGACACAAACGGTGTCCGTGCGGGAATTCTACACCGCGCGGCGCATTCTGTTTGCCGTCCTGTTTACCCTAACCATGGCCGGCTCGATCGCGCTGGCCGCACTGGCGCTTTCGCCGGGCGGGCTGAATGCCCTCGACTATGTGCTGCTGGCGCTTTTTTCCATCACCTTGCCCTGGATGGTAGCGGGATTCTGGAATGCGGTGATCGGCTTTCTGGTCATGCGGTTTTCGGCGGACGCGGCGTCCGCCGTCATGCCCCAGGTCACGACGATCCGCGGCGACGAGCCCATCTTGGCCTCGACCGCAATCCTGGTTTGCATCCGCAACGAAGTGCCAGAACGCATCATTCGCAATCTCGAACCGATGCTCTCAGGTCTCGACAGGTCCGGTTTCGGCGATCGTTTCCATCTTTACGTCTTGAGCGACACGAGCGATGGGCACGTTGCAGCGCTTGAGGCAGCCGAGATTGGGGCTATGGCGGGCAGGTGGGCGGGACGCATCGCGGTCACGTATCGCCGACGGACGATCAACACCGGATACAAGGCGGGCAATATTCGCGACTTCTGCGACCGGTGGGGCAATAATCACGAATTCGCCGTGACGCTGGATGCGGACAGTTTCATGACCTCGGATGCCGTACTGCGGCTGGTCCGCCTCATGCAGGCGAATCCAAAGTTCGGAATCGTGCAGGCACTGGTCTTGGCGCTACCCTCGACGAGCGGCTTTGCGCGCATCTTTCAGTTCGGCATGCGGCTTGGCATGCGCTCCTACACGATCGGAAGCGCGTGGTGGCAGGGCGATTGCGGACCCTATTGGGGCCACAATGCGATCCTGCGGCTGAAACCGTTTATCGCGCACTGCGCGCTTCCTGTGCTGCCGGCGGAGGGTGCCGCCGAAAGACATGTTCTCAGCCATGACCAGATAGAAGCGGCGCTCATGCGTGCGGCCGGCTACGAGGTGCGGGTGCTTCCGGAGGAAGATCTTGGCTGGGAGGAAAACCCGCCCAATCTGGTCGAATTCATTCGTCGCGATTTGCGCTGGTGCCAAGGCAACATGCAGTACTGGCGATTTTGCATGTTGCCGGGCCTTGCGCCAGTGAGCCGCTACCAATTGGCTTTGGCGATCGTGATGTTTCTCGGCTCGCCCGCCTGGATAGGGATGCTTCTCGTCGCGACCTTGTCGCTGACGCTCGTTGAGACTCCGGCGCAGTTCATCCGCCCCGATGCAGGCCTCGTTCTTTTCTATCTGATTTTGCTGATGTGGTTCTCGCCCAAGATCGCAACCGCCATTGACATTTTGCTGCAGCAGGAACGTCGGGAATTCGGGGGGGTGATGGCGTTCATGGTCAATTTCGCCATCGAAACGGCTTATTCGATTTTGCTCGTTCCTATTCTCTGGGTCGGCCATACGATCTTTCTTGCAGGCCTGGCGTTGGGGCGCGACGGTGGATGGGTCGGCCAGCTTCGCGACGACCACCAAATTCCTTTTTCTCAGGCTTGGCGCAACCTTTGGCCATCCACGATGGTTGGCGTCACATCGATCGCAGCGCTGAGCTTGAGCCAACCGGCGGCCATTCCATATGCCCTGTTTCTGGCTGCCGGCCCGGCACTCGCCATTCCATTTGCAATGATCAGCTCCTGGTCCTCGTTCGGCAATTTCTGTCTCCGCTTTCGAATTGGGCAGTTGCCTGAAGAGATCGAAAATCCCGATGCGCTCAAGGCGCTTGCATTGCCAGCGATGAACATGCCGGCGGCAAAAACGCGATTAGAACCGGTCTAGGGCGTTGTTTGGCATCGCGACGCCAACACTCGGTATTGTGCGCTCGATTGTCACGTACTATGGCGGTCGGGCGCGGCGATCCGCAATGGATCGCCTCTATGCGCAATTCGTCAGGCCGGGCGACCTCGTGTTCGACATTGGCGCTCACGTGGGAGATCGCGTGGGTGCGTTTCGCCGCCTCGGCGCTCAGGTCGTGGCCGTCGAACCGCAACCGGCTCTGGTGAAAGTGCTCAGACTTTTCTACGGGCGAAGCGAAGCGGTGCGCATCGAACCGGTCGCGGTAGGCCGGCGGCCGGGCGTGACGAATCTCATGATCAACTCGAGAAATCCGACTGTGTCGACGGCTTCGCAGGACTTTATCGAGGCAGCTCGCGATGCTTCCGGATGGCGCGATCAGCGCTGGACGAGGACAATCGACGTCCGAATGATGAGCCTGGACGGGCTCATCGCAAAGCATGGAAAACCCGCATTCATCAAAATCGACGTCGAAGGTTTCGAAGCCGAGGTGCTTGCAGGTTTGAGCAATCCTGTGCGCGCCTTGTCCTTTGAATTCACCACGATCCAGCGTGATGTCGGGTTTGCATGCATAGGGCGCTGCGCTGCCCTTGGCTATACGAAGTTCAATGGCGCCCTCGGTGAAACCCAAAAACTTGCGCATGAAAGCTGGGTCGATTCCCGTTCGATCTCCGATTGGCTCGGCGCGTTGCCGCACGAGGCCAATTCCGGCGATATCTATGCCAAACTGGATTGATCGGGTGCGAACACCCACTGCCGCGCGGCTGTCGGTTGCCGTGGTGGCCTTCGCCGGATTCGTACTGAGCGTCCTGATTTTTTACCCCGGCATCATGACCTATGACGCCAAGTATGTTTACGCGGATATCTCAAAACACGTACTGGGTGACTGGCAGTCGCCCGTGATGACAGTGCTCTGGGCTTGGATTGACCCGCTGGCACCTGGCCCTGCCAGCATGTTTCTCCTCATGGCAGCGCTGTACTGGATTGGATTTGCAGTTGTGGGGCTGGCGCTCGCATCACGTTCCGGATGGTTGGCGGTTTTATCGCCTGGTCTGGCCTTCATGCCGCCAGCATTGGTCTTTGTCGGCATACTCTGGCGCGATGTCCTGTTTGCCGTTACGTGGCTGACCGCATCGGCCATCGCATTTGCCGCGCCCGGTCGCGTCTCGGTAATCCGGATCAGCATGCAGGGACTCGGATTGCTGCTATGTGTGTTTGGCGTGTTGCTCCGGCCCAACGCGCTGATCGCGGCGCCGATCCTTGCAACCTACATCATCTGGCCGGCGCGGTTTGACGGGAAGCGCCTCCTGATGGCGTTCGTTCCGGCGATCGTCATCTTTTTTGGGCTCGTGCAATTTGTCTACTACGGCGTGCTCGGCGCGACGCGGCAGCACCCGCTGCATTCGGTCATGGTTTTCGATCTCGGCGGGATTAGTCATTTCTCCAAGGAAAATCAGTTTCCGGTAAGTTGGAACGACGCTGAAATGAAGCTGCTTCTGGACGGATGTTACCAACCGACCCAATGGGACATTTACTGGCGGCTGCAGCCCTGCGATTTTGTGATGCGGAAGGTCGAAAAAGAAGAGAAGCTGTTTGGCACGCCTGCGCTCACAAAAGCCTGGATACTCGCGATCGTGCGTCATCCGATTGCCTATCTCGAGCACCGCGCCGCCTTCATGTTGAATTTCCTTGCCGGAGAAAATCTCACGATGTGGGTTGTTGATATCGAGAAGCCCACGGAAACCGTATTTGCAGACCGGCCTCTGTTTTCAATCGTCGAAAACATCCATGAGGCGCTGAAAACGACGCCGCTCTTCCGTGCCGGTAGCTGGCTGATCGCCTGCGTGGCGGCTTGCCTTCTGTGCTGGCGAGCGCGGAACACACCCGAAGGCGCCTTTGTTATCGGCGTTTGCGGCTCTGCGGCAGTGTACGTTCTTTCGCTTTTTTTGGTGGGTGTCGCGTCAGATTTTCGCTACGGGTACTGGTCTGTTCTCGCCACGATTGCGGGGGCTGTCGTGGGCCTGAGCCTGCTACACCTCGGCCGGGGTGAACTGCGCCTTCGTAAGCTGCGCGAACCGGCCACCCAACCGACGTAGCTCTTCGAACGTGCCGCTCTCGACGATGCGACCACCGTCGAAAACCAGAATTTTCGTCGCATTTCTGATCGTCGCCAGCCGGTGGGCGATGACGAACGTCGTCCGGTTCTTCATAACCTCGTCGAGAGCCGCAAGCACGCGACTCTCGGTCGCGGCATCGAGGGCACTCGTCGCCTCATCGAGGATGAGGATCGGGGGATCCTTGAGCAACGCGCGAGCGATGGAAAGCCGCTGACGCTCCCCGCCCGACAGCAATCGTCCACGCTCTCCCACAATTGCGTCAAAACCGTCCGAATTCGCGTCGATGAAATCGATCGCTTGTGCACGGCTGGCAGCGTCGCGCATCTGTTCGTGACTTGCGTCCGGCTTTCCGATGCGAAGATTCTCTGCGATTGAGCGGTTGAACAAAAGAGCTTCCTGAAAAACAACGCCGATATTGCGCCTTAAAGCGCCGAGCTGGATATCACGAATGTCCACGCCGTCGATCCTGATCTGGCCGCTTTGCGGCTCGAAGGCGCGGTGCAGCAACATGAGCGCAGTCGATTTTCCGGCGCCGGTCGCGCCGACCAGTGCCACGGTATCACCTGGTGATGCGGCAAAGGTCAGTCCCGAAACAGCCGGACGGGGTCCATAGGCAAACGACACATTGTCGAACTCGACACGGCCGGCGAATCGCCCCGGATCGATTGCGCCCGGCCGGTCGCGCATCGGCGGCATGGTGTCGAGGACATCGAAGAATTCGCGTAAGGGCGCGACATCCATGATCATCCGGTTGGCGAAACTGACTGCCTGGTCGAGGCGCGTGATGATCATGCCCGCGAGCGCCATGAATGTTACGATCTCTCCGATCGTGGTCAGACCCTGCTGAAAGAGCCAGGCACCGAGGAGGATGATCGAAAGCACCGCAAGTGTCGTTGAGGCACGCGTCAGCATGGCCAGCACGGCCCACCAGGACAGGACTGGAAACTGCGCGGCGAGCAGACGCTCGCTTGCTGACTTGATGGCCATCACCTCGTTTTCGATGCGGGCAAAGCTTTGCACCAGCGCAATATTTCCAAGCGCGTCCGAGGCGCGCTCGGCGAGATCCGAATGATGTGTCTGGACGGTGTGCTGCAGGGTTTCGGTCTTGCGAATGACTGTTGCCGTGAGAATGCCGAACACCAGGCAAAGCAGGATGAGAAGCGTGCCGAGCTGCCAGTTCAATGCGAGCGACAGGGGTATCAGAATGACCAGGGAGACGAACGACGCGAGGTGCTCGCGGAAAAATGCGAGCCAGAACCACCAAAGGGCGTCCGTCCCCTGCAGCATGATCTTCATCAGGCGGCCGGAATGCGTCTCGCCGTGATAGGCGAGGGGCAATTGCATCACGTGTTCGAAATAGCTTGTGAGAACCGCCAGACGTCTTCGGTGTGCAACGCGATCGGCATACAGAGCCACCATTGTGCCGCATAGAATGGTGAAAAGCCCGAATCCCGCCCACGCCAGCAGCAGCACCCACAGCCGTGACCATTCGGCGCTGGCCGGATCTGCCTGCGCGCCCGCCAGAACATTGATGGCGCGACCAAACAGCACCGGCTCCGCGAATTGCGCAACCGCCAATGCCAGGTTTGCCAACGCCAGCAGCCAGCCTAACCGCGCATCCGGGCCAAGCTGTTCAAGGACGCGCGCATAGAGACGCAGGAAACGCATTGCGAAAAGCGCATCACGACTCAGTTATTGCCGGGCGGCGCCGGCGGATTGCCGGCTGGTGGCGCGGCTGCGCCTTCCGCTGCAGTCCACGCCTTGTAGTCTGCATCGGACACCCCTGGCAGCTTCTTGAGAAACGCAACGATAGCCCAGATCTCTTCATCCTTTGCCCCGGCGAGCTCGAAACTGGGCATGCCTGTCATATTGATGCCGTTCTTGACGACCCAGAACAGCTGCGATGGCGAACGATGCTCGACGACCTCCTTGAGGTCTGGCGGGGCAGGGTTCATTCCTTCCGAAAACTTCTCCCAGGTCACGCCCGGGGCGCCATGGCAATTGGCGCAGCCATGTGAGCTGAACGCCTTCGCGCCCGCCTGTACCGCGTTCTGATCGTTGATGCTGGCAGGCGGGTCATCAGTCGCGTGCCGATTGATGGATGCGATACGCACTCTGACCAACGTCCATTGAACGAGAGTTGGGTCCTCGGCCGTGGCGGCCACGCTATAAAATCCACCGAAGAAAAATACCGCCGCAGCGATGACAACCACAATCGCGAGCGCACCGATCACCGCAAGGACGCGCATTTAAACCTCCACCGGGCTTTTGTGTCACTGGAATATACGGTCTGAACAATACATCGACCAGTGGCGCAAACGTGTGACGTTGTCGTGAATTTGGCCACTCTGCGCAGCCTCGGCGGCGATCAACTGCCGCGGCCGCGCATATCGGGCTGCGCCGCAGAATAGGAAAGATAGGCGAGACGCTTCATTTCACGCCGGCCGCGTGTAACCGTATCGAGCACGAGGCCCACGCCGGCACATAGAAAAGCCAGCAGCATAAGTCCGGTAGATAGCACAGCCGTAGGCAGCCTCGGTACCAGTCCGGTTTCCACATAGGTTATGATAATGGGTATTGCGAGAATGATCGAGGCAAGCGCCGCTATCACCCCGATACCGGTGAAAAAAGGCAGCGGACGCTCGGCACGATAGAGATTCATGATCGTGAGCAGAATCCGAGATCCGTCGCGCCATGTATTCAGCTTGGAAGCGGACCCCTCCGGCCGCGCATAGTAAGGTGTCTCGATTTCCTCGACCGGCAATCCGAGTTCAAGCGCATGGACCGTGAATTCAGTCTCGATTTCGAAGCCGCCGGACAGGACAGGGAATGACTTCACAAACCGGCGGGAAAAGACGCGGTAGCCTGAAAGCATGTCGCTAACGCTTGCACCAAAAACCCAGGCAACGAAAGCCGAGAGCAGCTTATTGCCGGTACGATGACCTAACCGGTAGGCGGATCGCTCCTGATCCACTCGGGCGCCCACAACCATGTCGAGCTGCGCGTCGAGCAGGCGTCCTACCATTCGGCTGGCACTCGGAGCATCATAGGTGGCGTCGCCATCGACAAGCACGTAAATGTCGGCATCTATGTGAGCGAACATGCGTCGTACGACGAAACCTTTGCCGCGGCGCTTTTCCTCGAATACCTCCGCGCCCGCAGCGCGCGCGATCGCGGCAGTCTCATCCGTGGAAGCGTTGTCGAATACAAAAATTCTTGCTTTCGGCAGGACAGCTTGAAAATCTTTGATCACCTTCCCGACCGCGGCCTGCTCATTGTAACATGGAACAAGCACCGCCAGCTTGTGCTGTCCGAAATCGCCATACTTGCTCTGGTCGGAATTCATTTTGAAAAAAACCGAAGTGCTGCAGACAGGTGTAGGCGCGGAAAAAGAACATGGTCCGCGAGCGATTGCAATTCCTGCCGGGCCATGAAGGCGTCCTTGTGCACGTCTTTGAAACGCGATCGATTGCGCCTTTGCTGTTGTCTCGCTGCTAAGAGCTGCAATAATAAAGCGCAGACAGCCGACAACCCGAGCGCCCGTGACGGCTGCGATCCGACAGTAGGGGATTTGGAATGGACATCCTGAGGTACACAGAGTGGCCGATGTGGTTCGGCTATGCGGCCGTAGTGTCCAGCGTGATTACATGCGCGATGAAAACGATGATACCCCTGCGCGTCGTCAGCATGACCTGCAATGCCTTGTTTATCGTGTACGGCTTTTTCGCCGCCGTGTATCCGACTCTCATCCTGAACTTGATTCTGCTGCCGTTGAACACATTGCGCTTGCAACAGATGCGCAAACTTATCCAGGACGTCGAAGCTGCGGCTTCTTACGGCGAGACATCGATAGATTGGCTTAAGCCTTTCATGTCGCGCCGCAGGTATCGCAAAGGCGAGATTGTGTTTCGTAAGGGTGATATTGCCGACGCCATGCACTACAGCGTCACGGGTCGCTATCGGCTTTGCGAAATGGGGATGATCATTCCGGCTGGACAGGTCTTCGGAGACCTCGGGTTTATCGCTCCGGACAACCGGCGCACCCAGACGATAGAATGTATCGAAGAAGGCGAAGTGTTGACCGCCACCTACCAGCAGGTGAAGGAATTGTATTTTCAGAATCCCCAGTTTGGTTTCTTTTTCCTTCGTCTGACCACGGAACGGCTTTTCGACAACATCCGCCGGCTGGAACAGGAACTTACCCAGAAGAACGAGATGCTGGCGCAGCTGAACCACAAGGCGGGTTGAAAGGTCCTGGTTCTCTCACCTATGCAATGTGCGGCGCGGCTCAATCAAATAAAATCCGGAGCAACCCGGCTGCTAAGATGATGTAGAGGTCTCGACGCTAAATTTGCGCATATTGGTCCGGATGGTTTGGGTACTGCGCCAATTGCATGAGCAGGCGATCTGCTCACTTCTCCAGGGATTGCCATTTCGAGGCGGACAGCGGTGCAAGATCAGAGAGCCATTCTTCGTAAACGCGTGCTGAAAAGCGGGCAAATCGTACTGAGCGATAAAGCGCCGAAGCTCGAATGCACCGTTAAGAATCTGTCGCCGACCGGTGCCTGTCTGCAGGTATCCACCACATATGGCATTCCTATGAATTTCGAAGTGATTTTGGATGGCGTGCGCCGGCCGTGTCGAGCAATCTGGAGAACCGATACAAAAATTGGGGTGACCTTTTGTTGACCAGCCAAAATCCTGGATCGATTAAAAATTGATCCATTTTTTAAAGCACTCTGAAAGCGCTGCGTTCGGATAATAGCCGTCTGTTCTCAGGAGCCGCCAATGCGTGATTGGCTGTTTTTGTTGGCACCGCCGGCGCTGATCTTCTATTTCATCGCCTACCCCGACAGATTCTACGCGTTCGTCTACTGGGCGAAGAACCTCGTCGGCTGAGATAGAAGCTCGTTACTCGAACGAGACGCCGAGCTTTTTTCCGTCGGTCCAGATCACTTTGCAACGTCTGGAGCCGGTTTCTCCGTCGATTGCCAACTGCAAAGCGCTCGGCAGACCAAACATCGTCGCGACGCTAAGTCCGGCACCGTTGGCCGTCAGGTCGCTCACGCTGCACGGAAGTGCTGTTGTCCGGACGGACCAAACTTGATGACACCCCGTCGAAATGTCGAAAGGCGAGGGTCGCTTCACGCTCACTCATCGATTTAGCCTCGCGAGCTAGCAGGCCTCCTTTGAAACCTCGATGGTGGTTTCAGAGATTGTCTTTCCAGGCAGCATATAAGTACGTGTGCGCCTGCAGGAGTAACAGACGAAGGTGTTTCGCTGCATGTTTTTTACAACCGGGTGCGGCGTAACGGCGACGTGTACCATCTCCGTTCGGCACTGAGGACAGACTGCGGCAGTGTCATTTGGATCGGAGCGCGACATTGCTTCGGCTTTTGCCTGGACCGGTATGAGGCATCCGCGCAGGGGATGGCCCATCATCGAAAAGTATGACGCGAAGTTTAAGAATTCATTTCCGATTTGAACCGATTGGCGTCCGCTATTGAGCCATAGCAACGAACGTATTCGTCTTTTCGCGTGCCGCGACGCAAACCTTGTCTAAAACCGCGCGGTTATCCCCAAGATCGGGCCATGTATCGTCATATCGAATTCGTAGCGCGTCAGGCCAGCGCCCTTTTCATAGTCGACCGAAAGCGCCTTGTATCCGACCATACCGCTCCAGGAGATGCCGTTTCGCCGCGCGATCTCATGATTGAGGAGGGCAAGCACCTGCCACGAAAACTTGCTGCCCGCGCCAAAGCCACCGACGTCGCCGCTGAGGGCGAGATTCCAGGCGGGCGCAAACTGGTGGCGCAAGCGGGCGCCCACAAGCGGATCAACCCAGTTCACATTTCCTTCGGCAGCGAACGTGCCGTTCGCGGTGCGGGTTAGGTCGAGGAAGTTCACTGTGCCCGAAATTGCAAGTTCAGCCTCGGCGCGCTGCCACCAGGCGCGCGCTCCCGCGTAAAGGTCGATCGCAGTCGTCGAGGCCGGCGAAGAAAGGCCATTCCAGCGTGCAATCTCATAGGCCGCCGCCGCTTCGGCAATCACCATCTCGACCTTGAGACCTGCAGACACGCCGACCGAAGCACCAAGAAGATCGACGCCACGCGACCTGGTCAGGCTCGCACCGAGGCCGAGCTTCATATAGGCAATATCGGTGAGCAGCGCGAAACGTCCATAGCGA
This sequence comes from Pseudolabrys sp., assembly GCA_035718275.1. Lineage (GTDB taxonomy): Bacteria > Pseudomonadota > Alphaproteobacteria > Rhizobiales > Xanthobacteraceae > Pseudolabrys. Next base: position 82,509 of record DASTHI010000017.1, read on the forward strand.
GCCTCGCCAAGTGCGGCAAGCTGAAACAGACCTTTCGGAAATTGCGTGTGGTCGAGAATCTGGAAAAAATTCGCGTCGACGTCGGTCGTGCGGCCTTTCACAGTCGTCGAACCGTTCAACGATGTCGCCCAGAAATACGGTGTCAGGCTAAATGTCCAGGCCTCGATCGCAGGCACCGGTTTCAACACGGGGGCCTTGCTTGGCATTGCGACGTCGGCCGCGAGGGCCGCGCCCGCTGTACCCGACACGCCAAGGACAATCGCGAATGTTGCGGCGAATCTGGAGATCCTCATCCGCGTCACCCCCAGTTGATGGTCGACTCCCACGCTATTTGTACAGCCGTGGTTCAGACACGGGCAACCCGCCGTCCCCAAATTATAAAGTGTTGTTGCAACTTCGCACCCCATGCGGCGCGCCATAAATTTGGAATCATCTTGAGGTAAAGTTCTGCTGGCGCAGACAAACTAGCCTCGGACAATGCCGACTACGTAAGCTGTGTACGAATAAATCCAGACGATGATTGACATCAAAATTCCAACTACGCCCGCGTCCTCTGCGAAGATTGACTTGATTTCTGCCTCGGGCTTTCAGCAGACCAAAGCTTTAGACTCAAAACAAATTCTGAACATTTTCGTCCGGGAGAGCGCGAATATTCGCGCCTGCCTGCAGTTCGTAAGGGTCGATCGTCAGCGCCGACGGCGATGCCGTGGCAATGACAGTCGGGCGCACGGCGAGTGCCATCGCAATGAGCGAGAATACAAACACGGCGACTATTGTGGTTCGCATGGATAGCTCCGCTGATCTGAATTCAGAGTTGCTCGTATCGAGGTTGCCGCCAGGCTAATGATGTCTTGCGTGGCCTGATTGATCCGTACGAATTCCGGTCGGATGAGAGCGCCAAGCGCAGTCAGACTCGTGCACGAGGTATTTCTGTCGAACAGTTGGCCGCCGAGTTCGGCCTCCAGTTGCTGGATTGCACGCGTGAGGGAAGGTTGTGTGACGCCGCAGCGCCGGGCCGCGCGCGTGAAGTTGCGCTCTTCGCAAAGTGCAAGAAAATAAGCGATCTGGTGCATTTTGATTGTCATCGGCTAATCCAGGCCAATTCGATTCCTACTGGCGATGTCCCGCGGGCACCGCCCAGAATCGACGCGCACACGGCGAACCTCCTTTCGGTGCCGCGTAGCATGCGAATGGGACAGGATATGGTGAGCCAGCTCACACAGCCTGGAGTCGCTATCGGAGATCGGAGCGTTTCACGGCCCGTGGACGGCAGGATCAGCGGTCGATGAGGCCTGGCACGTGCTCCCGAGCAGCGACTACGCACCGGTTGTCACAATTCGAGCGTTTTTGCCTCGTTAATCTCGCAGTGCGACCATGATACCGCCGAGTGGCCGCCAGATTCGGCTGCGCCGGGGCGGCTGTTTGTCGTATCGTGTTACCGGTCGAAACACGGAATTCGATAATGATTGTGGGGACACGCGGGCATACGCCAAACCAATCGCTTGATCGCCATGCATTCCTTCGCGCGCACAAATTCTTTGCGGATCTCGGCGAATCGGTCATCGAGCGCCTGGCCCCGCGTGTCATCACGAGCAGGGTCAAAAAGGGTGCCGTCATCTTCCATAAGGGAGATGTGGGTTCTCGACTGTATGCCGTCCGTGCGGGGGCGGTGAGGATCAGCACGCCATCCGAGGAGGGCAAGGACGCCATATTCAACCTGATTGTTCCCGGCGAACTGTTTGGGGAGATTGCCTTTCTTGATGGAGGGCTGCGGACGGCGGATGCCGTGGCTGTCGACGATTGCGAACTGCTGGTGATTGAACGACGTGACTTCATCCCGCTCATTCAAGAAGATTCAGAACTCGCTCTGAGGCTGATCAAGGTTCTATGCGGGCGTTTGCGGCGGACGAGCGAACAGGTAGAGGACATCGTCTTCTTGGGGCTTCCAAACCGTCTGGCTAAAGCACTGCTGCACCTTCACAGCTCGGCCGTCGGCAGCCCACGGCCCAAGATTCATGTGACGCAGCGCGAGATCAGCCAAATGATCGGGGTGTCACGCGAGAGCGCGAACAAGCAACTGCAGGATTGGCAGCGCCGGAAGTGGCTGAAGCTCGAACGCGGAGGTCTCGTGATCTATGCGCCGGAAGCGTTGCGCGATCTTCTGCACAAGAACGTCATATCCTAGGTTCGCAAGTATCCTGCGACGCTAATCGCGATCGACGAAGCTTAGCGGCCGCGCCACTGCTTCCAGAGGTTTTCTCTCAGCGTCCACGCCCCACCGCCAAGCAACGCCACCGGCCACGATCATCAATGCGGATCCCAGCAGATAGCCTCCAAAAACGCTGTTACGAGAGCCGGTATCGATAAGGAGCCCAAATAGGGTAGGACCGACCACTCCGCCGATCGCGGTGCCGACCGCGTAGAAAAAGGCAATCGCGAGTGCCCGAATTTCCAGAGGAAATGTCTCGCTGACAGTCAGATATGCCGAGCTTGCCGCGGCTGAGGCGAAGAAAAAAATCACGGTCCAGCAGATCGTCTGCGTCGTCGCCCCGATCATTTCTCGCGCAAACGCCCACCCCGTCAATGCAAGCAGGAGGCCGGACATTACATAGGTCAATGCAATCATCAGCCTGCGGCCGTGGGTGTCGAAAAAACGGCCGATCAGTACTGGGCCCAGAAAATTCCCCAATGCGAACGGCAGAAGATACCAGCCGACTTCGGCTGCTGGAACGGAGTAAAAGTCCGTGAGGATGAGCGCGTAGGTGAAGAAAATTGCGTTGTAGAAAAACGCCTGGGAAGCCATGAGGGTGAGTGCCACTGCCGTTCGACGGCGATGCTCCCTGAACAGCACAAATGCGACCAGCCGTAACGGAGTCGACTTCCGCGCGCGCAGTCGCACGCGCGGGAGCGGCCCGGATGGCAGCTCTGCAATCTGCGATTCGATTTCGGCTACCACCCTTTCTGCCTCGGGGGCGTGGCCGTGCGTCATCAGCCATCGTGGGCTCTCCGGAATCCAGAGACGCATGAAAAAAATGACGCATGCAAGGGCGGCACCTATCAGAAACGCGAGCCGCCACCCGATTTCAGGGTTGATGATCTGAGGGTCGAGGACGAGCAAAGAACCGACTGCGCCAAAAGCGGCGCCGATCCAGAAGCTCCCGTTGATCATGAGATCGTTCCAGCCACGGACTCGGGCCGGCACGAGCTCCTGAATGGTGGAATTGATGGCGGAATACTCGCCTCCGATTCCGGCGCCCGTCAGGAAGCGAAAGAGCGCGAAGCTTGTTAGATTCCAGGAAAATGCCGTCGCGGCAGTGGCCGTGAGGTATACGACAATGGTCACAAAGAAGAGCTTCTTGCGCCCGAGACGATCAGTCAGCCATCCGAAAAAAATGGCGCCCAGTACGGCGCCCGCCAGATACGCACTGCTCGCAAAGCCTACGTCGGCATTTGAGAAATGCAGGACCGGGCTTTCCTTCAGAGCTCCAGCGAGACTGCCGGCGAGCGTGACTTCAAGTCCATCCAGAATCCACGTGATTCCAAGCGCCGCCACGACAAGCGTATGAAAGCGACTCCATGGGAGACGATCGAGCCGTGCAGGAATATCCGTTTCGACGATTGGAGGGCTCACGACCGTTCTCGCGCTTGGCCGCACATGATGTGCGGATAGCTTGGCCTGCGTCAGAAATCTACATTTGTGAGGATGCGGGCAATACAAAATAAAGCATTATTGCCAGTGGTCCGGCGCATTCCGACGAGGCGGCGGCGTAATCCGTTCAAATAACGGAAAATCAATGGCTCTTCTCTAAGCATTTGAATGCTAGCAGTCTTTTTGCGCTGAGCTTTGCGGCCATCAACAGATGATCAGTTGCAGGACGATATGGCGTCCGCTTGCCAGGCATCGCGCGGTGCTGCTCGGCGCCGTATTGATTGGTCTTGTCTGGACCGCGGTATCATTTTTCTCCGGTACTGAGCGTCAAATTGCGGAGCGAACCGCCGTTGAAAATTCAACAAACCTTGCGGGTGCTCTTGCAGATCACCTTTCACACTCGCTGGGACAAGTCGATCGCGTTCTTGCATTCGTTGCTGCGCTTTACGCCCAGGATTCTCGTGATCTCGATCTGCCCGAATTCCTTGAGTCCAATCGATTGCTTCACGACAACATCCTTCAGCTCGCCGTGATCGGTCCGGATGGAAAAACAAAATCAATCAGCAGAACATCTGGGCCGGAAGTGCATGCGGCAGATTTAGAACAGGCGCTCAATCATGCCGACCCTGGAGACGGAAGGACCTTCGTCGGCAAGACGCAATTTTTGGACGCTGCCGGTAAATGGTCGATCGATCTTTCACGGCGGATCATCAGGGGCGACGGGTCCTTCGCGGGAATTATCGTGGCGTCGCTCGATTTGAGCTACCTCACCCGCCCTTATGAGTCCGTGAACATAGGTGATCGCGGATACGTCCGAATCATCGGGACGGACGGGATTGTTCGAGCCAGCACTGGTCGGGCGTTTTCCTTGATAGGTTCGGATTTCGCTCAAGCGGATCTGTTTAGAAACTATTCTGAGTCGGCGGCTGGCTGGTTCTATACAAACAGCTCTTTAAGCGACAATGTGAAACGCCTGATCGCCTACCGCGCTCTCAATGATTATCCCCTTATCATCACTGTGGGGGTTGCAGCGAATGACATCTTTTCACGATTCGAGGCACAAAAAAATGCGGCCTATCTGATCGCCGTTGCGCTGAGTCTCCTGATAGCCGCAGGAGCAGCGGTCAGTTTCAGGAGCCAGCGGGCGCGCGATGCTGCAGCGGCCCGCCTCGAGCACACAAATATGCTGCTGAACGCAGCGCTTGCAAACATGTCCCACGGCATTTGCATGTTTGGCGCGGACCAGAAACTGATCCTCGCTAATGATCTTTACAGCACGATGTACGGCCTCGATCCTCAACGGATGAAATCCGGGATCACCCTCGCAGAAATTCTCAAGGCGCGGGTGGCTGCGGGCGCTTGCCCGCTGGATGCGCGAACATACGTGGAAACGCGAATTCACGAGGCATTCCTGCCGCAACCGGGCTGCATTATAGACAAGCTGCGGGACGGCCGGACAATTGCGATCTCGCGGCGCGCCTTACCGGACGGTGGCATGGTGGGCGTTCACCAGGACATCACTGCGCACCTACATGTCGAACAGAAATTCGACGAGACGAAGCAGTTCCTCAATTCCATCATTGAAAACATCCCGATTGCAGTTGTCGTAAAGGATGCAGTCACACGCGAATTTGTCCTGGTCAACCGCGCTTTCGAGGCGATGCTCAAGGTCGGAAGAAACGAAATTCTCGGAAAAACGGTATTCGATATTTTCCAACGAAGTGATGCGGAGCGCATCGACGCCTCTGAAAACGAAGCAATCTCAGGCGAAATTGGACGCTGCGTCCAGGACTACGAACTGGAAATGCCGGATGGCGAAATGCGCGTGCTTGCCACTAATCGCCTCGTGGTGCGTGATGCTTCCGGCGAGGCCAAACATCTGGTGGTGGTTATCGACGACATCACCGAAAGAAAGAAGTCCGAACAGCGTATCGCATTTATGGCGCACCATGACGTGTTGACTGGCCTGGCCAACCGTCTTTCTATTCTCGACAAGATTGAAGAGGCGGTGGTGCGACACCGAAGACGCGGCGATTCGTTCGCTGTGCTGCTGCTCGATCTCGATCGATTCAAGCATGTGAACGATACGCTCGGCCACGCTGTCGGTGATGCGCTCCTGCGCGAGACCGCTGCCCGTCTCAAGGCGTCTCTCCGGGAAACCGACGTGCTGGCGCGGCTGGGCGGCGACGAATTCGCCATCGTTCAAGACCGCGAGCAAAATCAGCGGGACGCCGCGAGCGCCCTCGCGGATCGAATCATCGAAATTGTTTCGCGGCCGTTCAATATCGAAGGGCATGAGGTGAACATCGCCACCAGCATCGGAATTGCCCTTGCGCCGGAACATGCGACGAGCTCCGAGAGCCTGATGAAAATGGCGGATCTGGCCCTCTACCGGGCGAAATCGGCGGGACGAAATGGCTATCAGTTTTTCGACCCCGAAATGAGCATGGCTGCCAGCGCGCGGCATGAACTCGAGAGCGAATTGCGACGAGCGATTCAGTCCAACGAGCTGGAGCTTCACTATCAGCCGATTGTCGACACGCAGAGCTGCATGATCTGTGGTGCGGAGGCTCTCATCCGATGGCGACATCCGACCAAGGGCATAATTCTACCGGATCAATTCATTCCGCTTGCGGAAGAAACGGGTATGATCAAACAGATTGGCGAGTGGATCATCCAGACCGCCTGTGCGGAAGCCGCAACTTGGCCGGCGAGTATCAAGGTATCGGTAAATCTTTCTGCCGTTCAATTCCGAAAGGACAATTTGTTCGATGTAGCAATTTGCGCTCTTGCGCAATCGGGCCTCGCCCCTGAGCGGCTCGAGCTGGAAATTACGGAAACGGCACTTATCGAATCGGCAACGGAATGTCTGCCGGTCCTGCGGCGATTCAAGAATCTCGGGATTGCAATTGCGCTCGACGACTTCGGAACCGGCTATTCATCTTTGAGCCAACTGATGATGTTTCCGTTCGACAAGATCAAGGTCGACAAGTCATTTACTCAAAACCTCACGAAAAGAACCGAATGTGCAGCCATTATTGCGGCGACGCTGACGCTTGCGAGAAGTCTCGATATTGCTACGACCGCCGAAGGCGTCGAGACCATAGACCAGTACCGGTTGCTGCGCATGGCCGGCGTGACTTCGCTTCAGGGCTATCTTTTCCAACGTCCGTGTCCGTCGGGACAACTGGACTTCAACAACCGCTATATCATCCCGGAAATCGAAAATGCCGCATAGCATGCCGCTGCCTAATGGAGACAGGGACCGCCGTCACAAGAATAGCGGCGGCCGCCCTGCCATCACTGCATCCCATAGATCGCTCGTCGACGAACTGGAAACGGCGATTTCACAGAAAAACATTGCTTCGCGAGCTGCGATTCTTCGACGCGTTACCGACCTGTTTGCAGCAGGGTCTGGGCGCTACGATGCTGACCAGATGTCTCTCTTTGACGACGTCATGAGCCGGCTGATCAGTGAAATCGAGCACTCGGCGCGCGTGGTGTTCGGTGAGCGGCTTTCGACCATGCCGAAGACACCTCCCCGAGTCACGCGCGCGATCGCGTTGGACGATTCGATCGAAGTGGCGGGTCCCATGCTCCGTCGCTCGGCATGTCTTGATGACGAGACTCTCATTGTGGGGGCGAAGACGAAAGGGCAAGAGCATCTGTTTGCCATTTCCCAGCGGCGCTCTCTCAGTGAAAACGTAACGGACGTTCTTGTCGAACGCGGAAACCAGCACGTCGTGATGAGTACCGCCGCCAATGTGGGAGCGCGCTTTTCGGATTTCGGCTACTCGACCCTGGTCTCACGTTCCGAGTCCGACGGTGATCTGGCAGTCGTTGTGTGGTCGCGTCCCGAGATCCCGCGGGAATATCTGCTGGCCCTTTTTGAATCTGCTTCAGAAGCCGTGCGGCGCAAATTCGAGGTCATGGACAGGGAAAGAACGCATCTCGTATCGGAGATGATCAAGCAGGCGGCCGATCAGATTCAAACCCGCCTCCGCCAGCAGTCGAATTTTCCTGCGGCACGGGCCTATGTCGAGAAGCTCTGCAGCAATGGGGAACTGACCGAGGAGCGGCTGTGCAGGTTTGCAGAAACGAGGAAGTTCGACGAGACCGCGGCCGCCCTGTCCCTGATGGCGGACCTTCCGATAGGGGCAATCGAGCGGGCGCTGGTGCACGACACTGGCGACCAAATTCTCGTTCTTGCCAAGTCGATTGGATTCTCCTGGAAGACGACGAAGGCGATTCTGGCGCTGCAAGGCGGGGCAGGGGGACGGTCGAACGCGGATTCGGCAGATTACCACGACCGCTTCAGGAGGCTGCGCCCGGAGACCGCGAGGGCCGCTATTCAGTTCTATCGTTTGCGCGAGCGTGCTGCGACCGGCGCAGGCAACGAGGGATCTGCCCGGACGGGAGCAGAATAAAGCCGGCCCCATCGATTGTCTGCCTGCGGCCTTCGCCGATCACGCGGCCATTTGTGCGGCGCGTTGGCCGGCAGTCGTACCGGCAATCTTGCCCAGGACCGAGCCGGCCATCAGGCCGGTTCCTCCCGGATAATTGAAGTAGAAAAGTCCGCCGACAAGTTCGCCGGCCGCATAAAGGCCGGGAATCGTCTGCCCATCCGTGTCGATCACGCGGGCCGAAGTGTCGATCTTCAAGCCTCCGAATGTGAAGGTGATGCCGCAGGTCACGGCATATGCCTCGAACGGTGGTTCGTCGATGGTGTTTGCCCAATTCGACTTGTTGATGCGGAGGCCATCGGTTCGCCTGCCATCCTTAACATTCGGATTGAAAGGCACGTCCGTGCGGACCGCCATGTTGTACTCCTTGATCGTTTCCAACGCCCGCCTGGCATCCACGTCGTCAAGCTTTTTCACCAATTCTTCGAGACTGTCGGCGCGGACTTTCGTGACCTGCCTGATCCTGTACTCGTCCCGCAACATCGGAATGATCTTCTTGTCGAAAATCTGCCACGCGAATTGACCCGGCTGCATCAGAATGACCCGCCCATATTTCGCGTAAGTGTAGTTCCTGAAGTCCGCCCCTTCATCGACAAAACGCTCACCGTCGGAGTTGAGCATGATCCCCCACGGATACGAGTGCTTCTGGAAATTGTCACCGACAGCTAGATCCCCAAATTCGGGCGCGTTGCGATCCCACCCCACGGCATGGCAACCGGACCAGTTGCCCGTCGGCATTGCGCCGATTTGCAGTGCCATGCAGATTCCATCGCCGGTATTGAAGCGTGTGCCGCGGATCTTTGCCAACTCCCAGCCGGGGCCGAGATAGCGCGTGCGCATTTCGGCATTCGCCTGGAATCCGCCGGCTGCGAGGACGACACATTTTGCGCTTATCTCAACCGTGCGACCCTGGTGTTTGACTCGTACGCCCCGCACACCGTCATCGTCGGCAATCAAAGAGAGAGCGCGCGCGTTGTACGCGATCGTGACGCCGTTTTTTTTGGCAATTCGCGTGTGTGCCTCGATCAAGCCGGGGCCGCCGCCCCAGGCTTCGACAGTTAGACCGCCCCAGAACTTGAATCGGCCATCGATCTTGTAGGCCTGCCGCCCGTAAATCGGGATAAAGCGAATTCCCTTTTCCTGCATCCAGCGCATGGTCGCTTTGCTGCGGGTAATCAGAATTTCGCAAAGGTCAGGGTCGGTCCGATATTCGGTCAGGCGGCCCATGTCTTCGAAGAACCTGTCTTCGGTGTATGTGCCGAAATCCGTGTTTGCTATCTCCTCGTCGGTGAGGTCAGGCATGAGCGCACGCAGATCGTCAACGCCGTGATAGACGCAACGGAATGCGCCCGCCGTAAAGCGGCTGTTGCCGCCGGACTCGTTTTCGGGTGCGCGCTCGAGCACAAGGACGGAAACGCCATGTTCTGCGGCAGCATGTGCCGCGCAAAAGGCGGCATTGCCCGCGCCTACGATGATCACGTCAGCTGAAGCGGGTAACATGGAAATTGAGCAAAATGGTCAATGAGGTGTCGCGGGCCGCGGAGTGTATGAGCCGGCTTGGCCGAGTCAACTTATGTTCTCGGTCAGTCGAGCGGAGTGTCGAAGGGCGGGCGAGATCGCGATCGCATAGGGTATCAACCGGCGCCGCCCACGCTAACGAGAAGGCCAAGCCTTCCTTGCGCTAAGGAGAGCGCTTACACCACACACTAGCGCCGGCTCGCTCCTGAAATGGACTTGGCTGCCGTGGACTTGGCCGCGAGCGGGTTCCGGGCTAAATCACATCATGGCTCAATGGGTTCCACGAAAAAGCTGAACTCATGGCCGCCATTCGACGTTGAACAGAGCAATCGAGGCAGCCGGAAATTATGGTGCAATGAACGAAGGCTTGGCAGTCATCTGCCTGGGAATCTGGGCATATCTTCTGGCCGGGCGCGGTTCATTCTGGCGTGCCGATGCTCTGGATGCCCAATTGGTGGCACCGGTCTCTCCACGGCCGTCGGTTGCTATCATAGTAGCTGCGCGCAACGAGGAAGAATTCATAGCTGCAAGCGTGGAATCGCTGTTGCGCCAGGACTATCCCGGCCCGTTTCGGATAGTCCTGGTCGACGACGACAGCGACGACAAAACCGCGAGCGTTGCGACACGCGCTGGGGGCGGCGATTCCCGCCTGACGATAACAAGCACCTTGGGCCCCGAACCTGGTTGGACGGGAAAGCTTTGGGCGTTGAGACAGGGTATGGCCAGCGTGGAGAATTGGAAGCACGATTACGTGCTTTTCACAGACGCGGATATCGTGCATGCGCCTGACACCCTTTCGTGGCTTGTGTCACACGCGTCACAGGGTCATTACGTCTTGACCTCGCTCATGGCCAAGCTGCGCTGTCGGACTCTCGCCGAGCGGAGCCTTGTGCCGGCTTTCGTGTATTTTTTTCAGATGCTTTTCCCATTCGCATGGGTCTGCCGGCCCGAATCCAATGTCGCGGCGGCAGCGGGCGGATGCATGTTGATCCGTTCCGATGCGCTTGCAAAAGTCGGTGGGCTGGAAAGTATTCGCAACGAATTGATCGACGACTGTTCGCTCGCTGCAAAACTCAAGACCGTTGGCCCGATATGGCTTGGACTCACCGATCGCGTGCACAGCATGCGCCCATATGAGACCTTCAGCGACGTGGGTAAGATGATTTCACGTTCAGCCTACACTCAGCTGCGCTATTCGCCGTCGCTTCTGGCCGCAACCATTGTTGCGATGTCGATTACTTTTATTGCCCCGCCATACCTTGCTTTGTTTGCAACGGGCTGGCCGCGTTATCTGGGGTTGATCGTATGGCTGGCGATGGGCTTCTCTTTCATTCCCATGCTGCGCTTCTACCGCCTTTCGCCATTGTGGTCCTTTACGCTGCCCGGGATCGCGGCGTTCTACATGTATTACACGTTGATTTCAGCGTACCAACATCTGCGCAGACGCGGAGGCCAATGGAAGGGGCGTGTTCAGGTTCGCGCGCCTGGCTTGCAATGACTGGCAGCGCCCAATTCAGATCCGGAAAAGGTTCGGGTGACGAGAATTTTCCGGTCGCTTCATGGCTTGTCAAACGGCGGCACCGCCCCGTCATCCTGGCGTTTTACGAATTTGTTCGTACTGCGGACGATATTGCCGACCACGCGAATCTCGCCAGCTCGGAAAAACTTTCGCGCCTCGATCGCCTGGAAGCCAGTCTGCTTGGAAAGAGCGACGAAGAGCCGGAAGGTGTCAGGCTGAGAGAATTCCTCGCCTTGCGCGGCCTGCCGACGCGCCATGCCCAAGACCTTCTCGATGCCTTTCGCCAGGATGCAGTCAAACACCGTTACAGCAACTGGGACGATCTTATCGATTACTGTTCGCGCTCGGCGATGCCGGTCGGCCGCTTCGTGCTCGACGTACACGGCGAAGCCAAGGACACGTGGCCGGCCTCAGATGCCCTGTGCGCCGCGTTGCAAATCATCAATCACTTGCAGGATTGCGCTGCCGACTATCGCAGGCTCGATCGTGTCTACATCCCGCTGGATGCGTTGGCTGCCTCGGGAGCGAATGTTGAATCGCTCGCCAAGGAGAAGGCGGATGTGAGGCTGGCTGCCTGTATTCACGAACTTGCCGCCAAAACTGCGGTTTTGTTGAAACAAAGCGACGGACTTGCTGTGCAGGTCGCCGATGTCAGGCTTTCTCTCGAGATCGCGGCGATTCAATCGCTTGCGCGCGAGCTGGCAGGTTTGCTTCAAGTTCGGGATCCCTTACGAGATCGTGTTCACCTGACCCGGATCGAAGCGCTTGCGATGACTGCACGTGGCGCGGGGCGGGCGCTGTTCCAGCGTTTGATGCGAACGGGCGCGGCGCGGCACGGCTATCAGGCGTCATGAGCGCAACAACTCAACAATCGAGTGCTCTGGATGAAAAGCCGGCCGTGTCCCGGGCGGGCGGAAGCTCGTTTTATCTGGCGATGCGGATTCTGGCTCGCGCGCAGCGAGAAGCGATGTTCGAAATATACTCGTTCTGCCGGCAAGTCGATGACATCGCGGATAGTGATCATCCGCGCAGTCAACGTCTGGATGAGCTCCAGGCATGGAGACAGAATATCGAGAATGTTTACGATCGCCGGACGGTGCCAGGACTGGAGAGTCTTTCCCGTGCGATAGGTCGCTATGACCTGCAAAAGAAGGACTTCCTTGCGATTATCGATGGCGTCGAGATGGACGCACGCTCCGACATCCGCGGCCCGAGTTTTGATGAGCTTGACCTCTATTGTGATCGAGTTGCGTGTGCAGTGGGGCGTTTGTCCGTGCGCGTATTCGGACTGAACGAGACAGACGGCGACATGCTTGCGAAGCATCTTGGCCGAGCACTCCAGCTCACGAATATCCTGCGCGACATAGACGAAGATGCGGCGATCGGGCGGCTCTATCTTCCGCGCGAAGCCCTGAAGCTTGCTCAGATCGACTCGGTCGAGCCCGAAACAGTCGTCAGTGATTCCCGTATCGGTGTGGCCTGTGAGTATCTCGCCGAGCGCGCGCGGGAACATTTCAGTAGAGCAAACGAGATCATGGCAAAATGTCCGCGCAGTCGGGTACGCGCGCCGAAGATAATGGGCGAAGTTTATCGTGCCATGCTCGAGGAAATGATATCGCGTGGGTGGTCACGGCCGCGCACCCCGGTACATCTCAGCAAGTCACATCTGGTATGGATTGCTCTGCGGCATGCATTCGTCTGAGATTGGAACAACGCACATCATCGGAGCGGGATTGGCGGGACTTGCGGCCGCAATCCGCCTCGTTTCATCACAGCGCAGGGTTGTCGTACACGAAGCCACGGCCTATGCCGGCGGCCGGTGCCGCTCGTTTTTTGACCAGGTCACCGGCTTGTCGATCGACAACGGTACGCATCTGCTTCTGTCTGGAAATCACGCGGCGCTGTCATACGCCAGTACAATCGGCTCGGTTGCGGGCTTGCAGGGGCCGAAGGAGGCAGAGTTTCGCTTTTTCGATTGCGCTAGCCGCGAAAAATGGACGTTGCGCTTCGGAGACAGCCGCTTTCCCTGGTGGGTGTTCAACAAAGACCGGCGGGTGCCGCAAACCTCTTTCATGGACTATCTGGCTGTCGCCCGGCTTGCCTGGGCAGGTTCGGACAGGCCGCTGAGCGAAGTCGTCAAATGCGCCGGTCCGATCTACGACCGGCTCCTCGAGCCTCTGCTGCTCGCCGCTCTCAATATCTCCCCGCCCGAAGGATCGGCAAAGCTCGCCAGTGCCCTCATCAGAGAAACTCTCGCATTGGGTGGAAAAGCGTGCCGACCGCTGCTGGCGCGCGAAGGGCTTGGCGCGGTCTTCGTCGAACCTGCCGTCAACTATCTTCGCCAACGAAATGCTTCAATTCTGTTCGAGCACCAGCTGAGAGCCATGCGCTTTTCCGGCGCGCGGCTCGTAGAGCTCGATTTTGGTCCGGAGACAATACCTCTGGGAAGCGGTGATGCGGTCGTGCTTGCAGTGCCGCCTTATGTCGCGACGAATCTTGTACCGGGCCTCAAGGCGCCTACCTCATTCAGAGGAATCGTGAACGCGCACTTTCGCATGGATAATCCACCGGAATTGCCATCGATGCTCGGCCTGATCAATGCAACGAGCCAGTGGGTTTTTACCCATCCGGGCCGAATTTCTGTGACGATCAGCGATGGCGGCAGACTGTTCGAGCTGCCAAAGGCCGAGCTCGCCCAGGCGATTTGGGATGATGTTGCGCCGATCGCCGGCCTTTCCCGCAGTCTTCCGCCTTGGCAGCTAGTGCGCGAGCGTCGAGCGACCTTTGCCGCAACTGCGGAACAGAACGCATTGCGTCCGCCGCCCCAGACCGCATGGCGAAACCTGCTCCTGGCAGGCGACTGGACCGCGACAGGGCTGCCGGCGACCATTGAAGGCGCGGTTCGATCCGGCTATCGCGCCGCCGAACTCGTTTCAACCCAACTGCGGGAAGCAGCATGACCCTGATGGTGTCGGATAGTCCGCGGACTCGGCCCGAGATGGATGTGTCGAACTCTATCGACAATGCCTCGCGCGCTCTCCTCGAAGTCCAGAGGGCGGATGGTCATTGGGTTTTCGAGCTGGAAGCCGACGCGACGATTCCGTCGGAATACGTTCTGCTGCGGCACTTTCGCGGCGAACCGGTCGACAGCGCGCTTGAGCAAAAGATCGGCGCGTATCTACGACGGAGGCAGGGCGCGCATGGTGGCTGGCCGCTCTACCACGACGGCGACTTCGACATGAGCGCGAGCGTGAAAGCCTATTTTGCGTTGAAGATGATCGGAGACGATCCTGCCGAACCGCATATGAGACGTGCCCGCGAGGCAATCCTTGCGCGCGGTGGCGCGGCGCGCTCGAACGTATTCACACGCGTCCTTCTGTGCCTCTATGGTATTCTCGGCTGGCGGAGCGTTCCGGAAATGCCAGTGGAAATCGTACTTTTGCCGCGCTGGTTTCCCTTCCACCTGTCCAAGGTCTCGTACTGGGCGCGCACCGTGATGGTGCCCCTTTTCGTGCTGCAGGCGCTGCGCCCGCGGGCGAAGAATCCCCTTGGCATTGGTATCGATGAGTTATTCGTCCAGCCGCCAAAATCGGTCGGCGCGGCCCCCAAAGCTCCCCACCAGCGATGGAGCTGGTTCTTGTTTTTCCGAGCCGCCGATATCCTGCTCCGGGCCGTCGTGCCGCTCATCCCAAGCAGACTGCGCCGGCGCGCGATCGAGCAGTCGCGGACGTTTGTCACGGAGCGACTGAACGGGGAGGATGGACTGGGCGCAATTTTCCCCGCGATGGCGAATGCCACGATGATGTTCGATCTGCTCGGTGACAAGACGAATGCCGCCGTCGCAAGGTCTTCAATCGAGCATCTGCTCGTGAGGGGTAGCGACGAGGCCTACTGTCAGCCATGCGTCTCGCCGGTGTGGGACACGGCTCTGACCTGTCACGCGCTGTTCGAGATTGGCGACAGCCAATCCCGTGATGCTGCTATTCGGGGGCTCGATTGGCTCCTGCCCCGGCAGGTTCTCGACGTCCGAGGTGACTGGATCGCGCGACGGCCGCATGTGCGTCCCGGCGGCTGGGCATTCCAGTATGCCAATGCCCACTATCCCGATCTCGATGACACCGCCGTGGTGGTGATGGCAATGGACCGGGCCCGTCGTACGGGAGCAGGGCATCGCTACGATGGTGCGATAGATCGTGCGGTCGAGTGGATCCGGGGCATGCAAAGCACGAACGGCGGGTGGGCAGCTTTCGACGCCGACAACATCTACGATTATCTCAACAATATTCCGTTCGCCGACCATGGTGCCCTGATCGATCCGCCCACGGAAGACGTGACGGCGCGCTGTGTCTCCATGTTGGCTCAACTTGGCGATACCCCAAACGGAAGCGAGTGCCTCTCGCGCGCGCTGCAATATCTGCTCAGCGTGCAAACCAAGGATGGTAGCTGGTATGGCCGCTGGGGCCTGAACTACATTTACGGGACATGGTCCGTGCTTTGTGCGCTGGGCGCTTGCGGTATCGATCGCGATCACGTCGCGGTTCGCAAGGCCATCAATTGGTTGCGTTCGATTCAAAATGCCGACGGAGGGTGGGGCGAGGACGGCAGCAGCTACAGGCTCGACTACCGCGGTCATGAGCCGGCCGAGAGCACGGCCTCGCAGACGGCCTGGGCGCTATTGGGACTGATGGCATGCGGGCAATCACGAGACCGCTCGGTGCAGCGGGGCATTCAATTTCTTGCAGAGACCCAGCGCGAAGATGGCCTCTGGGATGAGAAGCGCTTTACCGCCACCGGTTTTCCGCGCGTCTTCTACCTGCGCTATCACGGCTATCGGAAATTCTTTCCGCTATGGGCCCTTGCACGCTATCGAACCCTGCTGGGCGGAAATGACGACACGGCCTTGCGTTGGGGTATGTGATGGTCAGCGGCTTGCCCAAACCAATCGTCGCTTTTGCGCATCGCTGAGCTGGCGATAGAAATCGGCAAAAGCGATTTGAATGCTGCTGGCCGCATAGTTCAAAGCCGTCAACAGATCGCCCGCAGCGTCAAGTCTGGCGACAGGACCGGGCGGGACAGGCTGCGCGCACGAGGCGATCATCAGCTTAGCCATGTCGGCTACCACTTTGCTCAGGTTCTCCAGGCTCGCTGATTGTTCGTCGTTGGGACGAACCTTTGCCCGGATTTCCTGAATCAGGCGCTCGGCACTTTGGATATTTTGCGCCGCGCAGGCTTGATAAAGTTGCTGGCCGAAATTGTCGCCGGTCGCGGCGTGCTCCGCCTTGCTCTCTGGCCGCGGCCCGTTGACCATTTTTTTCTGCTCGGCGCGGTTTTGCTCAGCCTTACCCTCAGTCGGCAGCTCGTTGATGATTTTCTTCTGGTCGTCGCTAAGGCTTGAATAAAACTGCTTGACGGGCTCTCTGATGTAGATCGCCGCATCGCGAACCGCCCAGATCGCTTGCACAAAGCGCCTGAGGCGCTCCGGAACAGAATCAGCGGCTGCTTCGCGGCATTCGGACGTGATCGTCGCATAGGACAGGCTCACCGCTTCCTGCAGTTTCGTCACGGCCGGCTCCTGCGCATCGGAAAACTGCACGGTTTGCTTGAGCTGTACTGCAGGCCAGCTGATCGAGTTCGTCGCATTCGCACAGCGATCAGACGAAGCCGGATCGCCGTTTTCGTTTTTGGCAGCAGCCCCCGTCGTCGCGGAGCCTCTGGAGCGGAACCCCGAAAAACGTCCTCTCATCGTGGCCGCGATCAGCCCAAAACCTCGGCCGCGTATGCGTGGTCCGTAGTCATCGGGCCAGAACGCAAATCCGAGGATTTCCTCGTAGGCAGTGGGCCAGGCGAGGGGCCCGGCAGGAGTGAGGTTGGGCTCCGGCATTTCAGGACTGGCGGATCTGGATAGCAATTGTTTTCGAGACTTCACCGAATGAGCACGGTGACGATGCTTGCGCGGAATGTGTCCGAAATGACCGAGCATGTGACGAAACGGACGCGAAACCCCGCCCAAAATCCCCTCCGGCGAGAGCTGCGCATAGGCGGGTCCGGCACCCAGCAAAATGGCTGCGCCGAGGACGGCAGTGAATGAAATCGCGGAGCCCCGCATGCCTGTTTCCAACGCCTTGCGGATTGCAACGTCAGAAATTCCGATTGTCAACGCGGCCGGGCACTATCCTCAGAATTATGGCACCAAGTTCAGCAGATCATCCAGCTTTGGCTAGCTCAGGCTTTTCTTTCGCGCGCTGGATCTCACTCAATTTGCGTTCTACGTGTTTCGAAAAAACGTATTGAGCAGGGCGCTGCTTGTCGAGTGGTATTTCCGGACTCATCGGCCCTTCCGTGCGCACGCCGCGCAGCGTGACTGCCAGCGCTTTCAGCGGATGCGCCACGGCGTCCTGAACGGCAGAGGCTTCATAGCCCGAATGCACCATGCAGTCGGCGCACTTTTCGTAATTGCCGGTGCCGTAAGCATCCCAGTCGGTCTCGTTCATCAGCTCGTCGAAAGTCCGTGCGTAGCCCTCGCCGAGCAGATAGCAGGGCTTCTGCCAGCCGAAGATCGTCCGCGTGGGATTGCCCCAAGGCGTGCAGTGATAGTTCTGATTGCCGGCCAGGAAGTCGAGAAACAGGCTCGACTGGCTGAACGACCACTTGGCTTTGCCAGGACCACGCCTGAAAACATCGCGAAAGAGCTGCTTGGTCTTGCCACGATTAAGGAAGTGCTGCTGGTCCGGTGCGCGTTCATACGCATAGCCGGGCGACACGGTAATGCCATCGATTCCCAATTCCATGGCGGCATCGAAGAAGGCGGCGACGCGATCCGCGTGCGCGGTATTGAACAACGTGCAATTGATGTTGACACGAAAGCCGCGCTGTTTGGCCAGCTTTATCGCCTTGACCGCGCGATCGTAGACGCCTTCCTGACACACTGAGGCGTCATGCATTTCCTTGTCGCCGTCGAGATGAACGGACCACGTGAAAAACGTGCTCGGTTTGTATTGCGCCAGCTTTTTTTCCATGAGCAGCGCGTTCGTGCAGAGATAGACGAATTTGCGCTGCGCGATGATGCCTCGAACGATCTCGGGCATCTGTTTGTGCAGGAGGGGTTCGCCGCCGGCGATCGAGACAACAGGCGCCCCACATTCGGCGACGGCGTTCAACGCGTCGGCGACGGACATATTCTGATGCAAAATGGGATCGGGATAGTCGATCTTGCCGCAGCCGGCGCAGGCCAGGTTGCACCTGAACAGCGGCTCAAGCATGAGCACCAGCGGGTAACGCTTGCGCCCGGCCAGCCGCTGACGGATGACGTAACTACCTACAAACAGTTTCTGAAGGAGAGGGATGCTCAAGATTCACTTCCTTGCTTATTGTTTCGCCACCCGTGACGTCGAGGAGTTCGACCGGAACACGGAATTCGATGTGCTCTTCCTGGCCGGGCAGCGTCGAGACCTCGACAGGCGTAATTCGGCGCAAGGCGTCGATTACGTCCCTGACCATGACTTCCGGCGCCGACGCACCGGCTGTGATGCCCACTACATTCACATTCGTCAACCAGTCCGGCTGAATTTCCTCACCTTTGGCGATTAGATGGGTGGGTATTCCGGCTTCAATGCCGATTTCACGCAGACGATTTGAATTGGAGCTATTTTTCGCACCCACCACGAAGATAACGTCAGCCAGGCGGGTGAGTTCGAGCAATGCGGTCTGCCTGTTCTGCGTTGCATAGCAGATATCCTGAATGCCCGGACCGACAACATCTTTGAAGCGGCGGAAAAGGGCGGCGATAATGCCGCGCGTATCATCGACGCTTAACGTGGTCTGGGTGACGTAGGCGATCGGAGTGTCTTCAGGAAGGGCCAGTGCCTCCACATCGGCTTCAGTCTGCACAAGCAAGGCGGGTCCGGGAATTTGGCCCAACGTGCCCTCCACCTCCGGATGTCCGGCATGCCCGATCAGGACGATCGTGCGCCCCTGGCGCAGATAGTGCCGACCTTGTGCATGAACTTTCGAAACCAGAGGACAAGTGGCGTTCAATACTTGCAAGCCTCGCTGAGCGGCTTCGGCTTCGACTTTTTTCGCAACCCCGTGTGCGCTGAAAATGGTGATAGCCCCCGGCGGCACTTCCGAGAGCTCTTCGACGAACCGGGCTCCCCGCGCCTTGAGGGCGTCGACCACCCATTTGTTGTGGACGATCTCATGCCGGACGTAGACCGGAGGTCCATACTTGTCGAGCGCGCGTTCGACAATCTCGATCGCGCGCACCACGCCCGCGCAAAAGCCGCGTGGTTTCGCCAGAATGACTCTCATGACGCGCCCCCCTGAATTTTCGCGTTCCACTGGCGGCGGCGCTCTGTCCGATCCGCAAAAACGGCGACTTCGCTCGGCTGCAGATCCGGCGCATGTCGCGACCCAAAAGCCTCAAAGACCTTGGCGACGATTCCGTTCGCGTCCAGGCCGGCTTTGGCATACATGGCCGGCGGCGTGTCGTGATCAATGAATACGTCCGGAAGGAACATGCTGCGGACCTTGAAATTTGGCCGTTCCAGCTCGCCGCGCTCGGCCAACAGATGAAGTACGTGCGCGCCAAACCCACCGATCGCACCTTCTTCGATGGTCATCAGCAATTCATGGTTGCGGGCCAATTGAACGATGAGATCGGCATCAAGCGGCTTCGCAAAGCGGGCATCGGCGACCGTGCTGGATATGCCGTGTGCCGCGAGAGTTTCGGCAGCTTTCAGACATTCCGCCAGCCTCGTACCGAGCGAGAGCAGGGCAACGGTGCTGCCCTGGGTGATAATGCGCCCACGTCCAATCTCCAGCGGGACACCTGTTTCGGGACGTTCGACACCCACACCATCGCCGCGAGGATAACGCAGCGCGGAAGGGCGATCATCGATCGCTGCGGCGGTCGCGATCATATGCACCAGCTCGGCCTCGTCGGCGGCGGCCATGAGCACGAAATTCGGCAAACAACCCAGATAGGCCAAATCGAAGGATCCGGCATGCGTCGGACCGTCTGCACCGACCAGCCCTGCGCGATCCATGACGAAGCGAACCGGCAGCTTCTGAATCGCGACATCGTGGACAACCTGGTCATAGGCGCGCTGCAGGAAAGTCGAATAGATGGCGACGAAAGGCTTGTATCCCTGCGTCGCAAGGCCGGCGGCAAAGGTGACCCCATGCTGCTCAGCAATTCCCACATCGAAGGCGCGATGCGGAAATGTCTTGGCGAATATGTCCACTCCCGTACCCGAAGGCATCGCCGCGGTGATCGCGACGATCCGATCATCCTTCTCCGCCTCCTTGGTCAGCGCTTCGCCAAAAACCTTGGTGTATGAAGGCGCGTTCGAACTCGCCTTCTGCTGTTTGCCGGTCGAGACATCAAATTTCACAACGCCATGATATTTGTCGTGCGACGCTTCCGCGGGAGCATAACCTTTGCCCTTCTCAGTGCGCACATGTATGAGGAACGGACCGCTGTCGGCATTGCGCACGTTTTCCAGGACCGGGAGCAGCTGATTGAGATCATGGCCGTCGACAATGCCGATGTAATAGAATCCCAATTCCTCAAACAGCGTACCGCCGGTCACGAACCCACGCGCCAGCTCTTCTGCGAGAGACGCCTTTTCCTTGAAAAATCTCGGGAGATGATCGGCGAACTGCCTGCCAAGCCCTCGCAATGACATATATGCCGGACTCGACAATAGTCGCGTGAGATAATTCGACATTGCTCCGACGGGAGGCGCAATGGACATTTCATTGTCGTTGAGGATGACGATGAGACGCCGATTCATCGCGCCGGCATTGTTCATGGCTTCGTAGGCCATGCCGGCAGAAATGGCACCATCACCGATGACGCAAATGACGTTGTGCTTTTGCCCGGCGAGATCGCGGGCCACTGCCATTCCGAGGCCGGCTGATATCGATGTCGAAGAGTGCGCCGCGCCGAAGCAGTC
Organism: Pseudolabrys sp.; assembly: GCA_035718275.1. GTDB lineage: Bacteria > Pseudomonadota > Alphaproteobacteria > Rhizobiales > Xanthobacteraceae > Pseudolabrys. Next base: position 103,614 of record DASTHI010000017.1, read on the forward strand.
GTATTCGCTCTCGGATCGCTTCGTAAAGCCGGACAGACCTCCACCGGTCCGCAGTGTTCTTATGCGATCACGTCGGCCTGTCAGGATTTTGTGCGGATAAGCCTGGTGTCCAACGTCCCAAATCAGCTTGTCGGTTGGGGTGTCGAATATGTAATGAAGGGCCACCGTCAGTTCGATCACACCAAGGCTCGCACCGAGGTGGCCACCCGTAATTGCCACGGCATTGATCGTCTCTGTACGAAGTTCATCGGCAACCTGCTGGAGGTATCGAGCATTGAGACGTCGAAGGTCGCCGGGATTCTTTATCGAATCGAGAATGGACGAATTGGGAGTCGTCGAAAAATCATCGTTGCGCGCCGTCATGCTACTACGTCCTTCCCCGACCAACGTGGGCATTCGGGCCCCGGCGAAACTTGGGGTGATTTTGATCCACCTTCTAGGTTTCGCCGCCCTAGCTGGTATCAGTCTGCGTCAATCAATGACCGGGACAAAAGTTCCCAATCGGAAAACGCTGAAAATGACGCATTTTAGCGCAATTGGGAACCACTAGGTCGGATCGAAAAATAAGGTCGAGCATGCTGGCGTCCTGGGTCACCTCCGTTGTACGGTTCTGCACGCGATTTCCTTGGCCGATCATTGCTTTAGCATTGATCGCAGCCGTCGCTTCTGCGGTCTATTCGGCGCGGCATTTCGCCATCAATACCGACATCAACAAGCTGATCTCGTCGGACCTCGACTGGCGCAGGCGAGAGGCGGAGTTCGAAAAGGCCTTTCCCGGCCATTTCGGCTCAACATTGGTCGTCATCAATGCCCCGACGGAGGAATACGCGGAGCGCGCGGCCGCCGAATTGAGTGAACGGTTGAAAGCCCAGTCTTCCTTGTTCCAGTCGGCGGACAATCTCCAGGGAAACGAATTTTTTGTCCGCAATGGGTTGCTTTTTCAGCCCCTGCAGGACCTCGAAGGGTTCTCGAAAGGACTCGGGCAAGCGGCGCCGATGATCAGCACTCTGGTGACCGACCCCAGCCTGCGGGGCGTCACGCGAGCGCTGTCACTCGGGCTCGTCGGGGTCCAAAACAAGATGGTAACGCTCGACGCGCTCGCGCGTCCTTTATCCTTGGCATCCGCAACGGTCGAGGACGTCCTGGCGGGTCGGCCTTCGTCGTTCTCATGGCTTTCGATGCTCAACGGCCACGACCCCGCGCGTTCGGATCTGCGACGGCTGATTGAAGTACACCCGGTCTTGGATTTTTCGGCGCTTCAGCCCGGTCAAGCCTCGAGCGATGCAATCCGTAAAGCTGCCGATGAGCTGCGGTTGAAGGAGAAATACCAGGCACGCGTCAGGCTGACTGGTTCCGTCCCCATGTCTGACGAAGAATTCGCGACGGTGAAGGAAGGGGCCCTGATCAATTCTCTCCTCACGATCGGCATCGTTCTCATCATCCTTTGGCTTGCTCTGAAATCGGCTCGAATCATTGGCGCTGTTGTCATCACTTTGTTTGTCGGCTTGGCGATTACCGCTGCGCTCGGACTGATGATGGTCGGCGCGCTGAATATGATTTCCGTCGCATTTGCCGTGCTGTTCGTTGGATTGGGCGTTGATTTCGCGATTCAATTCTCAGTACGATATCGCGCCGAGCGCCATGACGTGCTCGAACTCCGGCCCGCGCTGGCGCAGGCGGCCGAAAAAGCGGGCGTGCCGCTGACTCTTGCCGCGGCAGCGGTGGCCGCGGGCTTCCTCTCCTTCCTGCCTACCGATTACCGCGGCGTATCGGAGCTTGGGCAAATCGCCGGCGTCGGAATGCTGATCGCGTATGCGGCCAGCATAACGCTTCTCCCCGCTCTCATTCGCGTGTTCAATCCGGCCGGCGAGCGGGAAGAGATTGGCTACCGTTCGCTCGCTCCTGTCGATCGCTTCCTTCAAGAGTATCGCGTTCCGGTGATCGTCGGCACACTCGCGGTTGCGATCCTCGGATCGCCTTTGCTCTATTTCCTGAATTTTGATTTCGATCCCATTCATTTGCGAAGTCCGGAAGCTGAATCGATCTCCACATTGCTCGATCTCGGAGGCGATCCCCGCATCGGGATCAATTCCGTAAACATTATCACGTCATCGACGGAGGAAGCTTCCGCTGCAGCCCAGAAATTGAACTCTCTTCCGGAAGTTGCGCAGACTAATACGCTGTTGAATTTCATTCCGCGCGATCAGGACAAAAAACTGGCTGTAATTGCGGGTCTGCGGCGCCAGCTTGGGCAGGCACTCGAAGCAACCGAGCCGGACGAGCCGCCGACTGACGAAGAGAACATCGCCGCGCTCAGGAATACCGCTGACCAGCTCAGCAGAATGGCCGGAGATGCCACCGGGCCGGGCGCGACCGCGGCTCGCAGGCTGGCGGAAAATTCGAGGAAGCTGGCTGCGACTGACGAGCAGGCGAGGACACGTGCACAGACGGCATTTGTCGTCCCGCTCGAGGCTGATCTCGAGAGATTGCGGATGTTTCTCACCGCACAACGCGTGACAATGGAAAACTTGCCGGAGTTTCTGAAGCGACAATGGCTCACTCCCGATGGGCGCGCTCGTGTTGAAGTCACCCCGAAAGGGGACACCAACAACACTGAAGTGCTGCGATCCTTTGCTCGCGCGGTTCTCGCCGTCTATCCGAACGCCACTGGAGGCCCCATCTCGATTCTGGAGTCGAGCCGTACCGTGGTGAGGGCTTTTTTCGAGGCCGGATTTTACGCGCTGATCTCGATCGCGATATTGCTATGGATCGTCTTACGTCGGTTCGGGGACGTCCTGCTGACTTTGGTGCCTCTGGTCCTGGCAGGCGTGGTAACGCTCGAAATCTGTGTTCTCATCGGAATGCCGCTTAATTTCGCGAACATCATCGCGCTGCCTTTGCTGCTCGGAGTTGGCGTCGCATTCAAGATCTACTACATCATGGCGTGGCGGTCTGGACGGACAAACCTGCTACAGTCCAGTCTCACGCGCGCAGTCATTTGGAGCGCGTTGACGACAGCTACCGCGTTTGGAAGCCTCTGGTTGTCACAGCATCCAGGCACTTCGAGCATGGGAAAGTTGCTCGCTCTGTCACTCGTCTGCACGCTAGCTGCAGCGGTGCTATTTCAGCCGGCGCTCATGGGACGACCCCGCGAGTCCTGATACTTTTGAGCAGACGTCGCCGACCGGATCGGCATTCCTGCTTCCGGTCGCGGATCGTCCTACCGTATTCGATTCCACGCGGGTCCAGTTCTCGCCGCCGCACAGGAAACCGAGAAAGCAGCCTTCGACGCGAAGCGTGCGCGGATTGGAAAGCATGATCCGCGCAGAATAGGTGTGCCCGTCCTTTGCGTTGTAGATCTTGCCTTCCCATTGGTTCGACTTCGATTGCGTCATGTCGAGCAGCACCGGCATCCCGAGTGTCGGACGCGATCGAAGATCGGGATCCGGATTTTTTTCGTCCACGCCCGGCTGTGCTTCCCAGGAAACGACCCCCCACAGACTACCGCCGCAATTGGCGATTCTGATGCGGGCGATGCGGTCGGCGACCAGCCATTCGCCTGTGGGATCGGCCGGCTGAGCCGAGAGGTTGCCGGACGGTGCCAGGGCCAGCACTACCGCGAGACGGTACAGCCAGGATCTCATTGTTCTTGGTGCAGGAATCTGGATGGGCAAGTGCAACTCCCTCTGAAATGACAACTGGTAAGGCATTGAAATCGGACATGGTTCCAGGTTCCATAGCGATGGAACCCCATGGCTGTGTGCTCGTTTTTGATCAACAGTCGAGGTTCCACGAAGGGAGTTCGTCTTGCTGGATGCTCTTGCGGAGTTCAGGCCGCCGGCACCCGCGCCCCGGAGCGAAGCTCTCGGGCCGCTCGCTCTCCTTCGCGTGCTTTCGGATAATCCGCTGGAAGCCTGGACGATAGCGCATTTTCATGAACCGCTTGTGGTGAGCGGCTTCTCGCTCGGGCGGGTGGCCGTCGTCAGCGATCCTGCAGCCATTCGCCGTGTCCTCATCGACAACTGCGCCAACTACGAAAAGGACTGGCTGCAACGCCGAGTTCTTTCGGCGGGTCTCACGGGCGGGCTTCTTACGGCAGAAGGAGACGACTGGCGTAGGCAAAGGCGTACATTGGCACCGCTCTTTGCGCGCAAGACCGTGATGAGCTTTGCGAAGACGGTGCGTCAAGCCGCGAATGGCCTTGTCGATCGACTTGATCAGAACAAGGGCGAAGTCGTCGACATGGCAGTGGAGGTTACTCGGCTCACTCTTGACGTTCTCGAACGTACGATCTTCTCAGACGGCCTTCAGCGAAGCACGGAAGATATCCGGCTGGCGATGAAAGACTATTTTGAGACAATCGGTCGACTCGATCCATTTGATATCTTCGGCGTGCCGGAATTCGTGCCACGCCCGCGTCGGTGGAAGCTCAGGCCAACGCGCCGGCTGTTCGACGCGACCATTGATGCGATCATTGCGGCTCGACGCGATCGCCTCGCCAAGGATCCAAAGAGCGCGCCGGCGGACTTATTGACCCGGCTGCTTGAAGCTGCAGATCCTGAGACAGGGGCCGGACTTTCCGAGCAGCAGGTGCGTGCCAATATCCTGACCTTTATCGCGGCCGGACATGAAACGACGGCGAACTGCATCGCCTGGACGCTCTTTTTGCTTTCGCAATCGGACTTGTGGTGCGAGCGGGTGCGGGCCGAAGCTGAGCGTGTGCTTGATGGTGCTTCGGATGATGTTGCCGACCGACTTGTCGAAACGAGGGCCGTGATCGATGAAGCGAACAGGCTCTATCCTCCCATTGCAGCGATCAGTCGCACTGCTCGGAGCCCAGATGTACTGGCAGGCGTTCCAATCGAACAGGGCATGATGGTGGTCATCGCGCCGTATGTCCTTCATCGCCACCGGGCCATCTGGACGAAGCCGGATGTTTTTGATCCAAATCGTTTCCTGGGCAATGCCGGGTCCAGATCAGTTGACCGATTTGCCTATCTTCCTTTCGGCGCAGGACCCCGTATCTGCATTGGAGCCGCGTTCGCGTTGCAAGAGGCATCCATCGTCGTCTCCACGCTCGTCCGCAACTTCACTATGGAAATCGCACCCGGTTACAACGCATGGCCGGTTCAAAAAGTGACATTGCGGCTACGTGGCGGCCTGCCGATGATTTTGCGACGGCGGTGAACAAAGTCACTTTTTTGGTTGGGCCGCAGACTCTGCGCCGATTATTAACAGGTAGGGGGTTCTTTAATGGCAGCAGAGCCGGACGCCTCGAACTCGGAGGGTTCTCCGCACGATGCCCTGATGATGGCGCGCTGCATTCAGCTTGCGGCACGCGGAGCGGAAAATGGCGAGCTGCCGATCGCCGGGCTTATCAGCAAAGGCTCTGAAGTTCTCTTTGAATCGAGCAACCGGGTCGTTCAAGCCGGCGATATCACGCAGCATGCCGAGCTTGTCGCAATTTCCGAATCGCAGAAAATCCTCGGCCGCAGGGAGCTCAAGGGGTGCACACTTTATACGACGGTCGAGCCCTGCGCGATGTGTTCGTATGCGGTCAGGGAAGCCCGCGTGGCTCGGGTTGTGTTTGCGATCCGGTCACCGATTATGGGCGGGCTCTCCAAATGGAATGTCCTGCGGGACGGCGAACTGTCGAGGACAATGCCCGAGGTCTTCGGCGATGTACCGGAAGTGATCGCCGGCTATATGCGGGAAGAGGCCGAGAAGGCCTGGCAAACGTGGAATCCGTTGTTCTGGGCGATCATCAAGAATCGCGGCTATCTGGGGGGTGCCGATCCGCCCGGCGGCGAGCACATGAAGGCCATTCCCGGGCGGCGTAGTTTTCTGCGAAAGCTCTTCAATTTGCACAGCCATTTGCTGGCATAGAAGCGGGCGGCTAGCGCCCATGGTCCTCGAGGACCTTGAGGCAGGCTTTTCTCAATCTCTTGCGATGCTCTTGCAAGCAGGCCAGGACACGAAAGTTGTCAGGTATCGCATCGCGGCAGAACTTGGTGGAATCGGGGGCGCAGGCAGCCTGTTCTTCGGGTGTGCCCTGAAGCAGTCCCCCGGACTGCTCGGATTTCTGCTTCTCCGGAGCGGCGAGCGCCTGCGTCGCAAGAAGCGGAATGATGAGGAGAGACGCATAGAGTTTAGCATGCATTTATTTGCACCCAGTTTTCCCAAGCCATCTGCGTTGAAGCGGCTGACGCGCATCCTAGCGACATTGTTGGCGTGAAGATGGCCGATATGGCCCAGGCGTTCGCAATTCACGCTCAGTCGTTCGGCGAGGAACCTCGTTAGATCGAACAGGCTTCTTCTTGCGCTGGGCTTGAAGCGCGGGTCGGCGATTCGGGCGTGCCCCATCGACGCTCGATATAGTCGAGAACCATCTTCTTGAAATCGGCCGCAAGCGTCGGACCTCTCAGCGTCGCCGCCTTTTTGCCGTCGATGAAAACCGGTGCGGTAGGCTGCTCGCCGGTTCCCGGCAATGAAATGCCGATGTCCGCATGCTTGCTTTCTCCCGGTCCGTTCACGATGCAGCCCATGACTGCGACGCTAAGCATCTCGACTCCCGGATAGCGGGTCTTCCAAGCGGGCATCGACTCTCGGATGAATCCCTGGATCTCGGCAGCGAGCTCCTGAAACGTCGTCGAAGTCGTGCGGCCGCAGCCCGGACATGCGGCGACGAGCGGCACGAATGTGCGCAAACCCATTGTCTGCAAGAGTTCTTGCGCTACCTGAACTTCGCGCGTGCGATCTCCGTTGGGCTCGGGAGTAAGTGAAATCCTGATTGTATCTCCTATTCCCTGCTGCAGAAGCACACCCATCGCGGCACTTGACGCGACTATTCCTTTCGACCCCATGCCCGCTTCGGTCAGTCCGAGATGCAGCGCATAGTCGCAGCGGCTCGCCAGTTCCGAATAAACCGCGATCAGATCCTGCACCGACGAAACTTTTGCAGAGAGAATAATGCGCTCTCGCGGAAGGCCAAGCTCTTCCGCGCGTTTGGCGGAAACCAAAGCCGATTGGACCATTGCCTCGTGCATCACTGCCCGCGCGTCGCGCGGATTCGGGGAATTTGCATTTTCATCCATCAGACGCGTGAGCAATTCCTGATCGAGCGATCCCCAGTTAGCGCCAATCCTTATGGGCTTGCTGTATTTCAGTGCCATTTCGATAATGGCCGAGAATTGCCTGTCCTTCTTGTCCTTGAATCCGACATTTCCTGGATTGATGCGATACTTGGCCAGCGCCTCCGCGCATCCGGGATACTCGGCGAGCAGCTTGTGTCCGATGTAGTGGAAGTCGCCGATCAGCGGCACGTCTGCTCCCCACTGAAGGAGCCGCTCCCTGATCCGTGGGACCGCTTCGGCAGCCTCGTCGCGATCGACCGTAATGCGAACGAGTTCGGAGCCCGCAGCAGCCAGAGAGGCGACCTGGCGTGCGGTTGCTTCCACATCCGCCGTATCGGTATTGGTCATCGACTGGACAATGATCGGCGCGCCCCCGCCAATAGTGAGCGAGCCGATTTTGACGGCGATCGACTGGCGGCGCTGCATTGGACCATTCATTGTCATAGGCGTCATAGGCGCAGTGTCATTAATGTAAAGTGTCTCCCGGCATAGCGGGCGGCGAACCACTTAGGAAGGCGAGGCGGTTCCGACCTAAGGTTCTGGATTGTAACCGGTTCCGGGCTTTGAGGGAAACTCCACGACCATCCCCTGTGGGACGGTGCTATGGACAGCCGGCGCCTGTTCGTTCCGGAGATTTGCCGCTCTCATTTCGAACCAATCGGCGAGGCGGTGCAGTTCCCGCGCAATGTAGCGGTCCGCACAGCCGGCTGCGCGAGCACGACAGTACTGGCTTTCGGTCAATAGAAATTGTCTTGCCGTCATGATGTATTCTGGATTGAGCGGCTATCAACGATTTTCACTCTGTTTCGTTCCGCATTCACGGTGCGGTGCGACCACTTTGTGCGTAACACAAAAACGGGCCGTGCGGACTATCGAACAATGCTCTGAAGCAGCGCATGCAACTTTGCTGCCTCGATCGGCTTCTGCAGGACGGGCGCGTCGGCAAATTCGGGAGTAATGCTGTCGGGTCCGTAGCCGGTTACGAACGCGAATGGAATATTGCGGCTCGCCAGAATGTCCGCCACCGCATAGGTTTTGTCGCCGCCGAGATTAACGTCCAGGATCCCGGCCTGCACATTGTTCGTCTGTGCTGCAAGAAGAGCGTCATTGAAACGGTTATAGGGGCCGTCGACCTTGTGTCCAAATGCCAGCAGCATGTCCGCGAGCATCATCGAGACGAGGGGCTCATCCTCCACAAGCAAGACACGTTTGGCGTTGCTGTCGGAGTCACCATTGCCAATATCGGAATCGTCAGCGCCGATTGTCGTCATTCCGCCGCTGAACGCGTCCTCTTCAACATTGTTCGGAATGGATAACGTGAAGCGCAGGCCATCAACCCGCCAATCGAAATTGACGGCACCGCCCAGTTGACGCTCAATTCCGGCAACGATGGCGCGACTGCCGTAGCCCGTGTGGGTAGGAGGGCAGACGCGGGGTCCGTCCTTTTCGGTCCAACTCAATTCGACCTTTTTACTGTCGGTCCACCAGGCGAGTTCCACATGCCCCGCACCGCTCGAAAGCGCGCCATATTTCGCCGCATTGGTCGCGAGCTCGTGCAGCGCCAAAGCGATGGTCTGGGCGGTTGCCGGAGGCAGAAGAATCACGGGCCCGCTGGCTGAAACACGACCACTGCCATCGGCGCGATAGGGAGCAAACTCTTCTTCTACCAGACGGCCGAGATCCGCACCCTCCCAACGCGATCCTGCAAGGAGCCTGTGCGCATTCGACAGAGCCCCGATGCGGCCCTCGATCGCATCAATATACGCATCGATGCTTTTTGCGCGAGTGAGGCGCATGATCGACTGCACGACGGTGACAACATTCCGAGCACGATGATCGACTTCTTCAGCCAGCAGTTTTTGACGTTCTTCGGCTCGCCTGCGCTCGGTGACATCGGCCGTCACTCCGCTCACCCAGACGACGCGGCCGCGCTCATCGAAACTTGCCGCCGCAGTGCCTGTACACCAACGGACTTCTCCATTCGGCCGCCGCACGCGAAATTCCGTCTGGAACGTGTTCGACTCTTTCGTCGCTTTGTTGAAGGCATGCTGCAGCAGCTCGAAGTCTTCCGAGTTTATGAGCGGCCGCACGCTCTCAACTGTTGGCACGAAAGTGGCTGAATCGACGCCGAAGATTCCGCACTGTCCCTGGTCCCACACGATCGTGCCTCGCGCGACGTTCCATTCCCAGCTTCCCATCTGACCGGCCGCGAGTGCCAGGCTTCGCAGCCGCTCGCTTTGGCGAAGCTGTCTTGCCGCGGAGCCTAGCTCGGCCGTCCGTTCGGCGACTCTGGCCTCGAGTTCGCGGTTTAATTGCTCGAGCTGACGTGTTTTCCTGAACAGCTCGACGAATATTTTGACCTTCGCGCGCAGGACCTCGGGAATGACAGGTACAGGGACATAGTCGACTGCGCCCATTTCATAGCCGCGCATCCGATCAACATCGGTCAGCAGGATGGCGGAAATGAAAATAAGCGCCGTCTTCTCGAAGCGCGGATGGTTGCGGATCATGGCCGCAAGCTGAAATCCGTCGATGTCGGGCATGTAGACATCGATGAGCACAACGGCGACCTCGTTCTTCAAAAGAAGCTCAAGGGCCTCGGTGGCGTTCCCCGCGCTCAGCAGATTTTCGCCGATCTCGGCAAGTATTGCACGGTAAGTGAGAAGCTTGGCCGGCTGGTCGTCAACGAGGAGGATATTGACCTTGTCGATGTGCATCGGTGCCTCGGTCAGCGATGCAGCCAGCTTCGCAGCGCCGATAAGAGTTGCTCGGTATTCACCGGCTTTGCCAGGTAATCAGAAGCTCCGGCATCCAGGCACTTTTCCCGGTCGCCTTTCATAGCTTTTGCCGTGAATGCGATAATGGGCAGACGACGGAAATTTGGATTTGCGCGTATCTCTTGCATTGTCTGATAGCCGTCCATCTCCGGCATCATGATGTCCATCAGCGCGATCGCTATGTCGGGATTTGATTCGATATGCTGGATAGCTTCATTGCCGGTGGTAGCCGTCAGAACCTTCATCCCTCGGCGCTCGAGAACGCTGCTCAGAGCGAAGATATTTCTGGCGTCATCATCGACCAGAAGCGCAGTACGACCGACGAGATCTTCATCTGAACTGTTCAGTCGCTCCAGCATGCGTTGTTTCTGCGGCGGCAAGTCGGTCACCACGCGATGCAGAAACAGCGAAGTCTCGTCCAGCAAGCGCTCCGGCGATTCGACACCCTTCACGACGATGCTTCGAGCCATTCTGTGAAGCTTGGCATCCTCCTCGGCGCTCAATTCCCGGCCGGTGAAGACGACGACAGGCACTTCCGATAGCTGAGCATCGGAGGCGAGCTCTTCGAGAACTTCGAAGCCCGACATATCGGGAAGACGCAGGTCGAGCACGACGCAATCGGCCGGATTTTGTCTCAACATCGCAAGCGCGCCGCGGCCCGTTCCCACCGTTTCGATATCGACGTCGTCGTCGCCGAGCAGCTCCGATATGCTCCTTTGCTCCGCTGGATTATCTTCCACCACCAGCAACCGCTTTCGCCTCGGCGTGGCATATTCCTTGATCCGCCGCAGCGCGGCCTCGACGCCTTCCGTCGTGGTCGGCTTTGTGACGAATGAGAATGCACCCCGGGCGAGACCGTGATGCTTGTCTTCATCCAGCGTGATGATCTGGACGGGAATGTGCCGTGTCAGCGGGTTCTGCTTGAGCTGGCTGAGCACGGTCCATCCCAGCATGTCCGGCAGGAACACATCGAGAGAAATGGCGGTCGGCTGGAACTGCTTGGCGAGTTCAAGCGCGTCGATCCCGCGAGTCGCAATCAGGAGCTTGAAGCCCTTGTCCCGGGCGAGGTCGACCAGCACTCGACAGTAATGCGGATCGTCTTCGACGACCAGCAGAATCGAATCTCCCGGCAGAATCGCATTCCGATCATCCGAGATTTGCTCCACGGGCCGTTCCGGCGGAGTAAACTGAACTGTGCTGGGCAATTGGACGACCCCGGGCCCGCTTGCAGTGCGTATGGCGCTGGCGGGGCCGGCATAGGCGATCGGCAAATATAGTGTGAAAGTGCTGCCGACATTCGGCGAGCTTCGCAGCTGGATTTCGCCGCCCAGAAGATTGGACAGCTCCCGGCTTATCGCGAGTCCCAGGCCCGTGCCGCCGTATTTGCGATTGGTGCTCGCATCCGCCTGCTGGAAGGCCTCGAAAATGATCCTTTGTTTATCCGCAGCTATGCCAATTCCACTGTCAGAAACTTCAAAGGCGACTATGCCCGGCGCCTGCGTGAGTATCGGATGTTGAACGGTCCATCCCGCCGCCGGTGCAAACACCTTGAGCTGCACTCCGCCGCGCTCGGTGAACTTGAACGCATTCGAGAGCAGGTTCTTAAGCACCTGCTGCAGTCTCTTGGCGTCGGTGAGGATGCTGTCGCCAAGCGCCGGATCGAGCTCCACATTGAACGAAAGCGCCTTGGTCTCGGCCTCGTGGCGGAAGGGACGGCCGATCGCATCGAGCAGGCTGGTGAAAAGTATTTTCTCTGCCTCGACAGTCACCGTTCCGGATTCGATCTTTGACAGGTCCAGGATATCGGTGATCAGGTTAAGCAGGTCGGTGCCGGCACCATGAATCGTACGCGCGAACTCGGTCTGTTTGGCTGTCAGGTTTCCATCCGGATTATCGGCCAGCTGCTGACCCAGGATCAGAATGCTGTTGAGGGGCGTGCGCAACTCGTGTGACATGTTGGCCAGGAATTCGGATTTGTATTTGGAGGTGAGGGCAAGTTCGGCTGCTTTCTCTTCGAGTGCGCGGCGAGCCTGCTCGATTTCCTGGTTTTTCCTCTCGACTTCCACATTGCGTTCGGCGAGTTGCTGAGCCTTTTGTTCCAATTGCTCGTTGGTTTGCTGCAATTCACGCTGCTGCGTCTGCAATTCGCCCGCAAGTTGCTGCGATTGCGTGAGCAGCCCTTCCGTTTGCATGCTGGCTTCGATCGAATTGAGCACAATTCCGATGCTTGCCGTCAGTTGCTCGAGAAACATGGTCTGGAGCGCAGTGAACTGGTTCACCGAGGCAAGCTCGATCACCGCTTTGGCCTGGTTCTCGAACAGCACCGGTAGAACAATGATGTTGCTCGGCACCACCTTGAACAGGGCGGAGCCAATGGTCATAGCCCGGTCCGGCATGTCCGCGATAAGCAGGCGTCTTTTGTCGGCTGCGCACTGGCCGATCAGGCCTTCGCCGATTCTCAATCGGTGCGGATGCCCATTCGCGCCGTCGTCCGCATAGGCGGCGAGCAGGCGCAATGTCTGAAGTTCTTCGCTCTCGACCTGGTAAATGACGCCCTGCTGCGCGTTCACCAAGGGCGCAAGCTCGCTTAAGAGCAGGCGTCCGACCGTTGCCAAGTCGCGCTGGCCCTGCAGCATGTTCGTGAAGCGCGCAAGGTTGGTCTTTAGCCAGTCCTGTTCCGTGTTGCGATGCGTGGTCAGGCGCAGGTTGTCGATCATCGTATTGATGTTGTCTTTGAGCTCGGCGACCTCGCCGCGCGCATCGACCTGAATGGACCGCGTAAGGTCGCCTTTGGTCACGGCCGTTGCCACTTCGGCAATTGCACGGACTTGGGTGGTCAGATTGGCCGCGAGCAGGTTCACATTGCCGGTGAGCGCCTTCCAGGTACCGGCCGCGCCCGGCACGGCTGCCTGGCCTCCCAAACGGCCCTCGACACCGACCTCGCGTGCGACGGTCGTCACTTGGTCCGCGAAGGTTGCGAGTGTGTCGGTCATGTTGTTGATGGTTTCGGCGAGTGCCGCAACTTCGCCCTTCGATTTCACTGCGAGATTTTGTTTCAAGTCTCCATTGGCGACCGCCGTGACCACCTTCACGATTCCGCGCACTTGCTCGGTGAGGTTTGCCGCCATCACGTTGACGGTATCGGTCAGATCCTTCCATGTGCCGGCGACGCCTGGCACCTGTGCCTGTCCACCGAGCTTTCCTTCGGTGCCGACCTCGCGCGCAACTCGCGTCACCTCCGAGGCAAACGCGTTGAGCTGATCGACCATCGTGTTGATGGTGTTTTTCAGCTCGAGAATTTCCCCTTTCACGTCGACGGTGATCTTGCGCGACAGGTCGCCGCGAGCCACGGCAGTGGTCACTTCGGCGATGTTGCGGACCTGCGTGGTGAGGTTTGCCGCGAGCAGGTTCACGTTGTCCGTCAGATCTTTCCATGTGCCGGCGACGCCCGGCACATTCGCCTGACCACCCAATCGTCCTTCGGTGCCGACCTCACGTGCAACGCGCGTCACTTCGCCGGCAAACGAGCGAAGCTGGTCAACCATGGTGTTAAGCGTTTCCTTGAGCTGCAGAATCTCGCCGCGAACGTCCACAGTGATCTTTTTGGACAGATCGCCACCGGCGATTGCGGTCGCCACCTCGGCGATATTGCGCACCTGGGCGGTCAGATTGGAGGCCATGAAGTTGACGTTGTCGGTCAGGTCCTTCCAGGTGCCCGCGACTTCCGGCACCTGTGCCTGTCCGCCGAGCTTGCCCTCGGTGCCCACTTCGCGCGCGACGCGGGTCACTTCCGAAGCGAATGAGTTGAGCTGGTCCACCATGGTGTTGATGGTGTTCTTCAGCTCGAGGATTTCACCCTTCACGTCGACGGTGATCTTGCGCGACAGGTCGCCGCGAGCCACGGCAGTGGTCACTTCTGCAATGTTGCGAACCTGAGCGGTCAGATTGCCGGCCATCGAATTCACGGAATCGGTGAGGTCCTTCCAGGTGCCGGCCACGCCGAGCACGTTGGCTTGGCCGCCAAGGCGGCCTTCCGTGCCGACTTCACGCGCAACGCGCGTCACTTCGCCGGCGAAGGCATTGAGCTGATCGACCATCGTGTTGACGGTCTCTTTGAGCTGCAGGATTTCACCTGAAACATTGACCGTGATCTTCTTCGAGAGGTCGCCGCCTGCAATGGCCGTGGCCACATCGGCGATATTGCGCACCTGAGCGGTCAGGTTGGACGCCATGAAGTTGACGCTGTCGGTGAGGTCCTTCCAGGTGCCGGCGACACCCGGCACCTGCGCCTGACCGCCAAGATTGCCTTCAGTGCCGACCTCACGCGCGACGCGCGTCACCTCCGAGGCGAAACCATTAAGTTGGTCCACCATGGTGTTGATGGTGTCTTTGAGTTCGAGAATTTCCCCGCGCACGTCGACCGTGATTTTGCGGGACAGGTCGCCGCGGGCGACCGCCGTCGTCACCTGGGCGATGTTCCGCACCTGGTCGGTGAGATTGCCGCACATCGCGTTGACCGAATCAGTCAAATCCTTCCATGTGCCGGCGACGCCCGGCACAATGGCCTGGCCGCCGAGCTTGCCTTCAGTGCCGACCTCGCGCGCGACGCGAGTGACTTCTGAAGCGAAGGAGCGAAGTTGATCCACCATCGTGTTGATGGCTTCCTTGAGCTGCAGGATCTCACCACGCACATCGACGGTGATTTTCTTGGAGAGATCGCCGTCTGCCACGGCTATGGTGACCTCGGCAATGTTGCGCACCTGTGCGGTCAGGTTGCTCGCCATCGAGTTCACGCTCTCGGTGAGATCTTTCCACACGCCGGTGACTTCGCGCACCTTGGCCTGGCCTCCGAGCTTGCCTTCGGTACCGACCTCGCGCGCGACGCGCGTCACTTCCGAAGTGAACACGCTGAGCTGTTTGATCATCGTATTCACGATCGTCGCGGCCTCGAGGAATTCGCCCTGCAGCGGACGTCCATCGACCTCCAGGCGAACGGTTTTCAGCAGATCGCCTTGAGCGACGGCGGCAATCGCACTGGTGACCTCTTTGGTCGGCCAGATCATGTCGTCGATCAGTGTGTTGAGGGAGGATTCCATTTCGCCCCAGGCGCCGCCGGAAATGCCGAACTTGACCCGATGACGGATCTTTCCTTCGCGCCCGACCAGTTGGCCGACCCTGTCGATCTGGTGGGCCATTCGTTGGTTCGCCGATACGATCTCGTTGAACGCCTCAGCGATCTTGCCAGGGAGGCCTTCTTCGTCAGCGGCCATTCTCACCGTGAAATCGCCGGCCCGCATGGCTCGCAATGCGTGCAAAAGGCTTTGCAATTCTGCCGCTGAAATTGCGTCTGCCGCTGAAATTGCGGTGGCTGCGCCGTCGTTCTTTGCCCGACGCTTCCCGGCCGAACCAGCAAGATCTTTCCTGGTGCTGCCTGCATTCGGCTGCATTGAACGCCTCCAGTGACCTCGGTTTCCCCGGCGCGTGCGCCGAAGGCGATCAGAGGCGATCAGGTCCGAACCACATGGCGGATTGATGCACGTGTTGCAGTCGCAACGCCGTCCTAATCATCGGTCTAATGTGGGGCAGACATTCGATCCTCCCCGCTCCGGTGGTATCCCAGAGCGCCCGCCTGCATGAAAAGTCACAGGGCCGGCTAAAGTTCCGGAATATCTTGAGAAATTGTCGGGTCAGCGAGTTTTTCTTTTTGCCAGTGCTTTCAATGCGATATGTAATCATTTTCGCCACTTCAGAATTCACCGCGCTCGCAATTGATCCAACGTGTGACTAAAGTCGATAGCGAAGTGACAAAGCACCCACATTGAAGGACTTGAGCGAGAAGCGACGCATGAGCGTCGGAACAAGCTCAAGGCGCACTATGTCAAGGCACAAGAACTACGTCCCTCGCGGCGTGATACCGGCGGTCCTGCTGCCGTTCCACAACGATCTGTCAATCGATGAGGCGAGTTTCCGCGCACATCTGCGCGATATCTCCTCGGTCGATGGACTTTCGGCCGTGACCGTCAACGCACATTCTACTGAAGTCGGCTCCTGTTCGTTCGACGAGCAGAGGCGTGTGCTCGATATTGCACAGGACGAAATCGGGGCCAGACTCCCGCTCATCTGCGGGATCTGGGCAGACGGCAGCCTGGAGGCTGCACGCATTGCCCGCATGGCGACGCAGGGCGGCGCCTCAGCCTTACTCGTATTTCCGCCTGCTCCGTTTGCTCTCGGTCAGTCGGCCGCCATGGTCGTTGCGCATTTCAGTCGCATTGCCGAGGCGACGGATCTGCCTCTGATCGTGTTCCAATATCCAATCGCTTCGGGCCAGGGCTATCCGAAGGATACGCTCTTGCGGCTGTGCGAGGAGGTGCCCACGATACGCGCTATCAAGGACTGGGTCGGCAACGTGCCGCATCACGAATGGCACATCCGCACGCTGCAGAATCTGGCGCGGCCGGTTAACGTACTGACGACCCACAGTTCATGGCTATTCTCCTCGCTCGTGCTCGGCTGCAACGGACTGCTGTCGGGCTCAGGGAGCGTGATCGCCGACTTGCAGGCTCGGTTGTTTCGTGCCGTGCAGAAGAATGATCTTGTCGAAGCAAAGCGATTGAATCAGTGTATCCAGCCGACTGCGCGCGTGTTTTACGCAGATCCGTTCGTCGACATGCACAATCGAATGAAGCAAGCGCTGGTGCTGCTCGGCAAATTGCCGAGGGCGGTTGTGCGACCGCCGCTGGTCAAGATCGAACGCGACGAAGTGCTGCGCATTCGTCAAGCCTTGATTGAGGCTGGCTTGCTCGACAAGAAGACAAGGGACGCAGCATAGTCATTCCGGCGTCGCGCGCAGCGGCGGGCTCGGAATCCACAAGCACAGATTTTTGTGACTTCCGGGTTGGCCTGCTGACGCTCGCGCCGCGGAATGACAGTCGCTAAAAAATCGCAAATTCCGAATTCCGCCGGTCCGTCACGAGCATGCTGCCCGGATAGTGTGTGATGCAGAATTCCGGTTTCACCGTTGCGATCACGGACTGCGGAGTCACACCACACCCCCAGAATACCGGCAGTTCGTCTTCGTGAACGGGAACCCCGTCGCCGTAGTCGGGCTTGGCGAGATCGGCGATCCCGATCAGTTCGGGTTTGCCGATATGGACAGGAGCGCCGTGCACCGCCGGGAAGCGCGTGGTGATCTGGACCGCGCGAATGGCATCCTGCGCTTTCAACGGCCGCATCGAAACGACCATTGGTCCGCGGAACGGTCCTGCGCCTTGTGTCGGGATCGAGGTTCGGTACATCGGCACGTTGCAGCCAAGAGTGATGTGCCGCAGCTCGATTCCCTCAGCCGTGAGCGCCTCTTCGAACGAGAAGGAGCATCCGATAACAAAGCTCACGAGATCATCGCGCCAAAAAGCGCGGACATCGTCCGGCTCGGCAACAAGTTCACCATTTTTCCAGACCCGGTATCGCGGTAGATCGGTGCGGATGTCGAGGTCCTCGCCAAGAGCCGGCACATGCCAGTCTCCAGGCGCCGACGTTCCGATCAATGGGCAAGGCTTTGGATTGAGCTGGCAAAAGCGCAGAAAGTCGGCGGCCAGCGCGTTCGGCAGGATTGCGAGATTGCCCTGCACATAACCGGGCGCAAGCGCTGCGGTTGAACCACGATGCGATCCCGAGCGAATGGCCATCCGGGCTGCAACACCGGTTTCGCGCGATTGATAATGGTCTCGGCTCGATGGCCTGTCGGACATGGTAATGACCCGGTCGCCTGCGGAAAGCCTAGCACTCGCGGCTCTCGCCTTCGAGAGATCAGAGCGGATGCACCTAAAGTTCAGCGAACATTGCGGTTGAAACTTGCCATCGGATCGCGTTTGCTACGCAATTAATTGCAAAGAAAGCCCGCAAACAGGGCTGGTCAGGGGAGGAGTGTGTCAATGTCCAGATACGCTAGGAGTCCGATTGCGCTCGTAGTTTACGCTGCCGCCGCAGCGCTGAGCGTTCCTGCGCAGGCGCAACAGGCGTCACCCGGGCCGGTCAAGTTGGGGATCGTGTCTTTTCTGACGGGTCCGGCGGCGTCGCCATTCGGAATTCCAGGTCGCAACGGTGCCGAGATCGTCATCGAGGCGCTCAATTCCGGCAAGGCTCCGGCGCCATTCAATCAGGTCGGACTCGGCGGAGCCAAGATCGAGGCCAAGTATGTCGATGAGGCCGGTACGGTTGCCAACGTCGTTACCGAATACCGAAACCTCGTACAACGTGATCAGGTGGATGCGGTGGTCGGATATGTTTCGTCCGGGAGCTGTCTCGCAGTCGCCCCGGTCGCCGAGGAACTCAAAACCCTGACCGTCTTTTACGATTGCGGTACGCCGCGCATATTCGAGGAGAAGCCGCGAAGCTACGTATTCCGCGTCAGTCCGCACGCGACGATGGATAGCATCGGGGCCGCACGTTATCTCCTGGCGAAGAAAAAGAACCTTACCAGCTTCTCCGGCATCAACCAGAACTATGCGTGGGGACAGGACTCCTGGCGCGATTTTTTGGGAGCTATGAAAGTGCTGGCTCCGAATGCAACGCCTGACAAGGTCCTGTTTCCGAAACTCTTTGCCGGCGAATACGGCGCCGAAATCTCGACCCTCCTGACATCAAAGTCGCAGGCGTTGCACACGAGCTTCTACGACGGCGATCTCGAAAGCTTCGTCTATCAGGAGCAGGCACGTGGTCTGGACAAGCGCATGACGATGATCATGACCACCGGCGAGGCGGCGATCTGGCGTCTGCGCGACAAGCTGCCGGATGGCACGATCATCGGTGGGCGTGGAGCCAATGGCCCCCTGGCGCGCAACAGCGACATCAGCAAGTGGTTCCAGAAGATCTACACGGACCGCTACAACACGCCGCCGACTTATCCGGCCTATCAAATGGCGCAGTCACTTCTCGGCCTGAAGCTCGCCTACGAAAAAGCTGCCCAAGGTGGCGCCAAGCCGAACGCCGAGGCGATCGCCGCAGCATTCAAGGGAATTGAGTTCGAGGGTCCTGCGGGTCGGGTCAAGATGGCGCTTGGAGATGGGCATCAAGGCATCACCGAGACGGCATACGGCACTTACCGGTTCAACAAGCAGAAGAAAGAGCCGGAGATCGTGGACATTATCCGGTATCCTGCCGAATGCGTGAACCCGCCACCCGGTGTCGAAGCAGACAAGTGGATTGCCGAAGGAATGAAGGGCGCCAAGTGCAATTGATGGATCGGCGCTGAAAAAATTTTGCGGCGGGGGAGGGGTTTGCTCATCTCCCGCCGCTTTATCCTGTCCAACTCCGCGGTAGGGCCGTGCTGCTGACCCTTTTCGCCATCCTGACCGACGGGCTCGTCTACGCTGCCTATCTTTTTATCGTGGCGATCGGTCTCACGCTGATCTTTGGCGTGATGAAGATCCTCAACGTCACACACGGCTCGTTCTATGCCTTCGGCGCTTACGCTGCGGCAACAGCGGTTGGCATCTACGCCAATTCAGATCTGCCGGCGGCACTCGGATTCCTGTTCATGGTCGGCCTCGCCATGGCTGTGGGCATGGTGATGGGCCTCGTGCTTGAGCGCGGAATCCTGCGTCTGGTGTACGGTCGCGATGAAGTCATCGTCGTGCTGGTAACCTACGCGGTGTTCCTTATTCTCGAGGACGTGATCGTGCTGATCTGGGGGCCGCGTTCCTATGCTGCCTATCAGCCGATGGTCGCTGCCGGCAACACGGAAATCGGGGATCTCGTCCTCTCGAACTACGATCTGATTCTCGTGGCAATTGCGGGCGGGCTTGCCGCAATTACCTATTGGGCGCTCAAGTTCACCCGCTATGGGCGGTTGCTCGCGACCGTTATCTTCGACCGTGAAACTGCAGCGGCGTTCGGCATCAATGTGACGCTCGTGTACACGGTTACTTTTATCATTGGCGCGGTTCTCGGTGCTGCGGCCGGCGCCATCATGGCCCCTAAGATTGCAATCACTCTCGGCATCGGGGTCGAGGTGATCGTTCTCGCGTTCGCCGTGGTGGCGATTGGAGGCATGGGCTCGATCGAAGGAGCGCTCATCGGCGCGCTGATCGTCGGCATCTGCCGTGCTGCCGCTGTGCACCTGTTCCCGCAGATCGAGTTGTTCGTCATTTATGGGGTGATGGCCCTTGTGCTGATTGTTCGACCCTACGGGCTATTCGTGCGCGCGCAGCCGAGGAAGATCTGAGATGCCAACGCGAGCACATCTCATCGGCGGTCTCATGTTTCTTGTCGCGGCAGCTGCAGCTCCCGTGCTGCCGGACTGGATCGCCTCGCTGGTCACCATCGCTCTTGCGAATGCACTTGTGGTGCTCGGGCTCATCGTTCTCTGGCGCGCCGGTCTCGTGTCGTTCGGCCAGGCTCTCTACTATTGCATCGGTGCCTACACGGTCGCCTTGCTCGCGCGCTGGACCGGATTCACCGATGCTGTCGGTCTCGTTCTTCTGGGCGGTATTGGTGCGGGGATAGTGGCTGCCCTGGTGGGTGCGCTGCTTGCACGCTATCGCGAAATATTTTTTGCGATGCTCAGTCTTGCGCTCTCCATGATCCTCTACGGGGTTCTCGTGAAGACCGAGTCGCTTGGCTCCACGGACGGATTCACCGTCGCGACGCCGACTTTTTTCGGCTATCCGCTGCACGGGCAGACGCTCGGCTTGTTCCTCTATTGGCTCACGCTGGTGGTCGATGCCATTGCGGCCGTGCTGGTCTCAGCCTATTTCCGCTGTGTCGTGGGGGCGCTCGCCGCCCCGATCCGCGATAACGAGATCCGGGTCGAATTTCTGGGCGTCTCGGTGAGCGGAATCATTCACGCCAAAGTCGTGATCGCCGGCGTTCTCGGTGGACTGGGCGGTGCGCTCGCCGCTCTTTCGATCGGTCACGTGGATCCCAACATGGCCTACTGGACGACGTCGGGCAGCTTTGTGTTCGTCACGATCCTTGCCGGTGCCGGGTCCGTTGCCGCCGCGTTCATCGGCTCGCTGGTCTTCGAGGCCGTCCGGTCGATTGCGTTCGATGTCATGCCATCGCTCTGGCAGATGACGCTTGGCTCGGTGCTCCTGCTGACGATCCTGTTTCTGCCGGAAGGGCTCGGCTCGCTTGCCGGGCGGCTGCACCTGCGTTCGGGGCAGAAATGATGGCCTCGCGGAACGGTCCGATTCTTTCGGTGCAAAACCTGGAAAAAACATTCGGGTCACTCGTGGCCGCACGCGACATCACCATCAGCGTGCCTGCCGAGCAGACGATCGGAGTGATTGGCGCAAACGGAGCAGGAAAGACCACGTTCATCAACATGATTACCGGTCATCTGACGCCCACGAGGGGCTCGATTTTCTTCGAGGACCGGGAGATCACGGGCAAGCCGTCCCGCGAAATTACCAGGCTCGGCATTTCGCGCTCGTTTCAAGTGGCGCAGGTCTTCCCCACGTTGAACGTGTTTGACAACATGTGCATTGCGGCTGCTATCGCGCGTCGCAAACGCGGACTGATCGGTGGAATCACGACACCTGTCCATTCAAGCGCGGCAGTGGCGGAAGCGGAAGCGGCCATCGATCTTTTTCAAATCAGGCGTTATCGCGACACGCCTGCAAGCACTCTGCCGCAGGGAGTGCGCAAGCTTCTCGATATCGGGATGGCGGTTGTCGGGTCGCCGCGGCTGCTTCTGCTCGACGAGCCGACCAGCGGAATTTCGATCGAGGAGAAGTTCGATCTGATGAGCGTGGTCATGTCGGCGCTGAAGTCGCGCAAGATTACGGTTCTCTTCGTCGAGCATGATATGGAGATCGTCGCGCGGTTTGCTGATCGCGTGCTGGCTTTCTACGATGGTACGGTCATTGCCGATGGAACGCCGCACGACACGCTGGACAATCCCAGGGTGCAGGAGTTCATCAGCGGCGTGAGGCTCAAGCCCACCGCGGCGGGGATGGGTCATGCTTAGGGTCGAGGGGCTCAACGTGTCGATCGGCCCTGTGCCAATCATCCGCGATGCGTCATTGGCCGTCAGTGAAGGAGAGATGTGCGGGCTTATCGGCCGCAACGGGGCGGGCAAGACAACCCTAATCCGCGCTCTCATGGGTGCGTTGCCCGCACGCGGAAGGGCGGAGTTCGAGCATATCGATCTTCTTGCTCTCCCAGCACACCGCCGGGCCGGTCACGGCATTGGCTACATGCCGGAAGACCGGCGGCTGGTGCCGGAATTCACGGTCGAAGAGAACATCCGCCTTCCAACCTGGGCGACCCTGGCCGACGGCGCGGACCAGCGCCTGGAATGGATTTTCTCCATCATGCCCGAAGTGGCGCGATTCAATCGCCGCCGCGCACTTGAACTATCCGGAGGTCAGCAAAAAATGGTGGCGCTGGCGCGGGCGCTGATGGCGGGTACGCGAATCCTGCTGCTCGATGAGCCGTTCGAAGGGCTCGCACCCGCGCTGGCGCGTCGCCTTGGAGAAGTGCTGGCGAATCTGAAGAATGAGGGCGTGTCGGTGTTGATCGCAGAATCCAACGAGATTCACGTGCTGGATTTATTGGCGCGCGCCTATTTCATCGAACGCGGCAGTGTGAGCGAGAAATAGCGCTTCTGGCGAAAAGGGCTTTCGTGCAAGCATCAAGTCTGCGGAGCACGCGTACGTTCAAAGGCTGCTTCATTCGCCGCAAATTGCGTTAGCCAGCTCGAGAGCAGAGGATAAGCTGACCGCCAATCCACCTGCTTGCGCCAGTCGAGATAGCCGAGGGTGCAGGCCAAACCGATCGATACGATATCGGTTTTTCGCGGATCAGGCGGAAAGTTATCGAATGCCGCCAGTCCCCGCATGATCTTTTCCCGCTGATGCATGAGCCATCGGGGCGAGTGCGTCGATGCCTCAGGGCGGAAACGACTCTCGTAAACGATAAGCAGAGCAGCATCCATGATCCCATCGGCAAGACGCGACAGCGTGAGCGCGCGATAGCGCTCGCGCCCCTTGAGCGGCAGCAGCCGCTCGGTGCCGGCGACATCCTGGAGATATTCGATGATGATGCCGCTGTCATAAATCGTGCTGCCGTCGGCCAGCACCAGGCACGGCATTTTGCCCAGCGGATTCTGCTGGCGCAGCGTGTCGGTCTCGTCGAGCGGGTCGGCAGGTTGCAGCTTGACACGGTCGGCGAGCCCAAGCACGTCGATCGCAAGGCGGACCTTGCGGCCGAACGGCGACGTCACCGTCGAGCGCAGCACGAAACTTTCCACGCCAGACATTGATTATTTCGTGGTCTGAACGCCCGCGTCCTTGATCACCTTCGCCCACTTCTTCGTTTCGCTGTCGATGAACGATGCGAAATGCTCCGGGCTGTCGCCGACCAGGATGGCGCCCTGACTCGACAGCTTCTCGGCCACCGCGGGATCCTTCAGTGCCTCCACCGCCGCCTTGTTGAGCGCGGCGACGATGTTCGGTGGCGTACCGGCCGGCGCCACCATGCCATACCAGTTTTCGGTAAGAAGATTCGGCATGCCGACTTCAGCGGTGGTCGGCACATCGGGGGCGCTCGACACGCGCTGTGGGGCGCCGACCGCGATCGGCTTCAGCTTGCCGGCCTTGATCTGCGGCAGCAGCACCGGCAAGTCGAGGAAAACCATCTGCACCTGCTGGGCGAGCAGATCGTTCACCGCCGGAGCGGCGCCACGATAGGGCACGTGCACGATGTTGATCTTCGCTGTCAGCTTGAAGAGTTCACCGGCGAGGTGGGGCAGGCTCCCAGGGCCTGACGATGCGAAGTTGAGCTTGCCGGGCTGCGCATTTGCCAGCGCCACCAGATCCTTCATGTTGCCGGCCGGAACGCTGGTCGCCACCACAAGCATTTCGGGCACCTTGGCGACCAGCGTGATCGGCTGCAGGTCCTTGAGCGTCTCGTAGGAAACCTTCTCCATGCTGGGGCTGATCGCCAGAGCGCCCGCGCTAGTGATGGCGATGGTGTAACCGTCGGGCGGCGACTTGGCGATGGCGTCGGTGCCGGTGACGCCGCCTTGCCCGGAGCGGTTTTCGACGATGACCGGTTGCTTGAGAATGTCGGACATGCGCTGGCCGACAACCCGCCCGATGAGGTCATTGGGCCCGCCGGCCGGGAAGGGCACGATCAGCCTGATCGGCTTAGTGGGAAAATCCTGCGCCATGGCCAAGGCGGGGCACAGCAGGGTCAATCCGATCAGCAGGGCTTTGAGGGCTTTCATGTCGGTCCTCCCCATCGTTCAGCTTTTGCCGGCACCTTACGTCATCGTTGCGTGGCCATGCCAGCCGCGGGCCAGGACTTGTTCGTATAGCCGTCACAACAAGCGTCTTGACAATATTCCTATAGGAGAATATTCACACCGCCGTCCTGCTCGATCGAGGGGCGTCATCTAGAGACGATCCTGAAGGCGGAGCAGGGCGCGGCGCCCGCCGCTGCGGCTCGTAACCGCAGAGCCGGGAGGCCTCGGCCAGCCGTCCGCCGGCACTACGACCGGCTGCCTTCAATGGCTGGACGTTGGTAGCGACGACGGGCGGCGGAAGCCGCCCCGGACTTGCGGGTCAGAAAGCCCGTGAGGTACGCGCCAGGGAAGCACGGCGCCGGGGACAGAAAAGCCGCAGGTGGAGCGCC
>DASTHI010000018.1:0-50063 GCA_035718275.1 Pseudolabrys sp.
GGTAGCCGTGGTCCTCGCCCTTGAAGCGCGCCTCCGCCTGTGCCGAGTTGTCGTAGACGTAGCCTTGGGTGAGAAACAGCGCTTCCGACGTCTCGCCGAACTGCGAGCGCAGGATGCCGGACTGCACCAGGCGGGTCTCGGGGCGGAGCTTGTTTACGGGCGCATGCATCGTGGACCTCCTTTAGTCAACAAAAAACCGGCCGGAGAACTGTCTCGGCCGGGCTCACGCGTCCCCGGCCTTTTAGCGATTTGTTTAACGTGGCTGCAAGCCGGCCGGCTCAAATGACCACGGGATAAAATGTTTGTAGCCGGGCGCGCCGCTTCCCGTCAAGGCACTGCTCAGGTTAGATCGCAGCGAAGCCGATCACCCGGCGGCAGGCGATTGAGCTGCCAAGGGCGACGGTCCATTGCTGCCCGGGCTAAGGGGCTGGAGTTGGCACAGTCATTCTCCGTCGAAGACAAAGGCATCTTGCCGGACTACATGATCGCGGCATTGGCCACCGATGGTGCGATCTTGTCCGAAAACAAATTCATGCCGGATCAGATCCAGCCGGCGAGTCTCGATCTGCGCCTGGGCGAAGTGGCGTATCGCGTGCGCGCAAGTTTCCTGCCGGGCAGGACGACCGTGGCCAAGCGGATAGACGAGCTCAAGCTGCACGAGATCTCGTTGAGTGATGGCGCGGTGCTTGAAACCGGCTGCGTGTACATCGTGCCGCTGCAGGAGAGTCTGTCGTTGCCGGAAGAAATATCGGCGGCGGCGAATCCGAAGAGCTCGACGGGGCGGCTCGACATATTCACGCGCGTGATTGCTAACGAAACGCGGGGCTTCGACCGCGTCGAGGCCGGTTATCACGGGCCGCTCTATGCGGAAATCAGCCCGCGCACGTTTCCGATTCTCGTTCGCGAAGGCTCCCGTCTGTCGCAAATTCGCTTCCGGCGCGGACATGCCCTGCTTGCGGCGGACGCCTTGAAAGCGTTGCATGCGCGCGAACGCTTGGTGGACACAGACAATGCCGATGTCAGCGAGGGCGTTGCCGTTGGCGTTGACCTCTCAGGACTTGGACCGGGCGGCCTTGTGGGCTATCGGGCGAAGCGCCACACCGGTCTTATCGATGTGGAGAGGCGTGCGGGTTATGCCGTCCTCGATTTCTGGGAGCCGATGCAGGCGCGGCCGGACAAGAGCCTGATCCTCGATCCCAACGAGTTCTACATTCTGGCCTCGAAGGAAGCCGTTCAGGTTCCGCCTGACCACGCAGCCGAGATGGTCCCCTTCGATCCCCTGGTCGGGGAATTCCGTGTTCACTATGCCGGGTTCTTCGATCCGGGCTTCGGCTATGCCGGCGCCGGCGGCAAGGGCTCGCGAGCGGTGCTCGAGGTGCGCTCACGTGAAGTGCCGTTCATCCTCGAGCACGGGCAGATTGTCGGGCGACTCGTTTACGAGAAGATGCTGGCCAGGCCCGAAAAACTATATGGTCAGGGCATAGGCTCGAATTACCAGGCGCAGGGATTGAAGCTTTCCAAACATTTCAAGTCATGAAGCGGCGAAAGCGTGCTTGCCGTGCGCAGTTCGCATTCGCTATCTTTGTGATACGCGGGCGTAGTTCAATGGTAGAACGGCAGCTTCCCAAGCTGCATACGAGGGTTCGATTCCCTTCGCCCGCTCCAAGACCTATCAATCACGATTTGATTTCGCCGGGCTGGCTGGCCGACTTTTGGGTGTGGAAGGGCTTCAGAAAGTTTCGTCGCGCGGTCCGTTGTGAGGTGAGACTTCGACTGCTAGCGTAACAACGTGCACGACGCGCCGCAAAAACAAGCCGCAGATTCGAAAAGCATACGCCCGTTGGCGCGACCTTCATTATTTTTGCGCCGTGTCCTGCGATTGACAGCATTGTTGATCGGATGTGCCATTGTTTACGGAATCATCCTGTCCCGGTTTAATCTGGCCGAGGTGCCCGGTGAAACGAAGCTAGGCGCACTCGCTGAGCAGGCCCGCGTCAATCTTTATTTGCAGCCCATTCAAGTTGATGGCGTCAATCATTCGATGCAAGTGCAAATCAGCGTCGTGCCCGTGGCGACAGCCAGGGTGACGATCGCTGATCGTGATTTCCTGCTGATGATTCAGCGCGGCAGTCAGGTGGAACATGTGCAGGTGCGGGCTGGTCAACCACTGCCAGAGGTCACCTATCAGTTCGACTTGGAAAATGGGAGTGTTCGAGATTATCCACTCGATCGCTATGTATCGCTGATCACATTGGCCGCGAATGAAAAGGCAGAGAATGGTGCGGAGCAGCCGTTGCCAATTCACGTTACCGCCTGGGAGGGAGTTCTTGGTTATGACATCAAAGCAAATTCGGTCCCTACACAACAAGCCGACGAGCTCCGACTTGAGTTGGTGGTCAGCCGTACAGGAGCGGTCTCGTTTTTTGCCCTCGCAATCTATGGCGCAATGCTCGTCATCATGATCAGCGCTCTGACCATCGCCAGCCTTGTCTTTCTTGGCGTACGACGAATCGAGGTTACGTTCGTCGGGGCACTCGGTGCCATGATTTTTGCGCTGCCGGCCTTGCGCCATGCCATGCCGGGCTCGCCGCCTTTCGGCGTCAGGGCGGACATACTTGTTTTTTTCTGGGCTGAACTCGGGGCGGTTGTTGCTCTCTGTCTGTTCATAGCAGCGTGGGCCCGCCGCGGCGCACAGCCCTAATCAGGATATTGCAGCCGATCACTAAGGCTCCCGGCATTGCACAGGTCAACACGCTCGCGTGATCGTGGGAACCGCGCCGAGAGCGGCCGCGTTCCCCGGCCGAACCGAACGCGAGGCCAAAAAATGCTCCTTCTCATGTATTTTCCGCTCATCGTCTGGATGGGTATGATTGACGTAATGAGTCGCGAAATGCGGGTTGCGCCGATAAGATCGCGACGCCCCAATCAAGAGTAGGAATAATCGCAGCCTTATGCGGCCGTGCGAGTCAGTTCGCGGATTCTCACCTCGGCCAGCAAGCGGCTGACCTCTTCTTCGCGACAAAGCTCCGTGCCAGGTGAGAGGACGGCAGCTGACGCGGCCGCGACCGCGACTCGGAACGATTCCGCCAGCGGTTTGCCGGATGCGAGAGCGGAAACGAGACCACCGAGGAAACTGTCTCCCGCGCCGACGGTGCTCACGGGCGTGATCGCAAGAGGCTCGGCGCGGAATACCTTTTCGGCGGTCACGAGAAGCGCGCCATCCTCTCCCAGAGTGAGAGCTACGATTTCCACCATGCCGCTCGAAATCAATTTTCGGCATGCGCTGATTCGCGAGTCGTCAGTGGCCAATGACGCGCCGAGCAGATCCGAAAGCTCCACCAGATTTGGCTTGATCAGAGTCACGCCCTCGTTCAGCGCAGATTTCAGCGCTGGACCAGAGGTATCTACGGCCGATTTTGCACCCATTTTTTTTGCGTGCCGGACCACACGCGCGAAAAAATCTTCGGGAACGCCGGGCGGCTCGCTGCCGCTCACAACGACAAATTGAGGCGCCCCAGGCAAACCACTCAGCTTGTCGAGAACGGCCTCCCATTCGGCAGGGTGCAACCTCGATCCCGGCAGGACAAATCTGTATTGATCGCCAGTTGATTCTTCGTAGGCGGTAAAGTTCTCGCGCGTCTCCACATGAGATGGAGTGACCAGACTCTCGATACCCTCGCGCTCCACAAGTCTGTAAAGAAGCTTTCCGATCGCGCCGCCCATCGGATATATTGCCGAGACGCTGCTTCCGAGACGGTGAGCGACACGAGCCACGTTGATACCGCCGCCGCCGGGATCGCGTTTTGGTGCGGAGCAACGCAGTTTGCGCGTCGGTTCAACACGGGCGACATTGACGAAAATGTCAATGGCGGGATTGATTGTCACGGTGACGATATGAGGCACGTGAATCATCCATTCCGATGGAAGCCGAATTCCTAGCAATTCATGGTAACGGACCAGATAGGTATTCTTTGCTCGCGGCCGCAAGTCGCAAATAGCGAAAATCGGGGGAACAGTCATCTTCGCAGCGGCGTTCCATAATTTGGTCTCGATGACTGCCACGCTTAGCCGTGCTTAGATTGACCGATATTGCTTGCATGGGTTCGCGGCGAGGCTTCCGATGATCGATCCTCTGTACTCGCTGTCGGGATTCGCGGTGGGTCTTTTGGTTGGCATGACCGGCGTCGGCGGTGGCGCGCTCATGACTCCCATTCTGATCATGCTGTTCGGGATTCATCCGGCAACTGCAGTGGGCACAGACCTGCTGTATGCAGCGGCGACCAAGACGGGCGGCAGTCTTGTTCATGGTTTCGCGCGCAGCATCGATTGGCACGTTGTCGGCAGGCTCGCATCGGGCAGTATCCCAGCCACTATCGTGACACTCGGCACTCTGTCACGCTTTAACCTGAGCGGAGATGCAGCACGCAGCCTGATTACGCTCATGCTCAGTTTCGCGCTGTTCGCCACTGCCATCGTTCTTGTATTCGGCCGGTCCATCGTTGCATCCTATCGTGCGCGCGTGGCGAATCTGGACTCCAAACGCACGCTTCGCACTACGGTTCTGGTCGGAGCATTGCTCGGGTGCCTGGTCTCGATCTCATCGGTCGGTGCCGGAGCCATCGGAGTCATTGCGTTGGTGTTGCTCTATCCGCAGTTGCCTACGGCAAAAGTCGTGGGATCCGATATTGCACATGCAGTGCCGCTGACGTTCATAGCCGGAATTGGGCACTGGATGATGGGCTCGGTCAATTGGGCGATTATTGGCTCGCTGCTCGCAGGATCTCTGCCCGGCATTTTTGTCGGCAGTTACTTTGCCCTGAGAATTCCGGAACGTGCGTTGCAGATCGTACTGGCAATGACGCTGTTCGTTATCGCGACGCGCATTGCGTACGATCACGTGACCGCAGCGTCTTCGATATTCACCGCGTTTTCGTCGCGCGCCATGCCATGAGGGGGACGAGCGGACAGCGCGCAGCTCAACTGTCCTTCGGCCCAAAAAGCGGGGACCCAATTAGAACCAGGATCCAAATGATTGCCAGCGCGCCAAATGCAATGAGCAGCACCTGCATGTCTGCGACCCCCTGATTGCCACTTGCTTGCGCTGCGATCTTACCACAGTCCTCTTGGATTGACGCCCGCGACAAATGCTAACGGCCGCGCCCAACCGCGCGGCCGTTATGCGCTGCAGTCAGGCTCAGTTGCCGCTGATCGTCTTGATGACACTGGACATCGGACGTGCCTCTTCCAGGCCGCCTCCGATCTCCTTCATGACCATTTCGACGTATTCCTTTTTGGGCTCGACCGGGGTCTTTCCCACAATCTGCACGACTTTGTAACCGCCCTCCTTCAGTCGCTTGAGGAGTTCGGGCGCAGCGTGAGCGGTCGCCTGCTGGAAGTCATGCATCAGGATAATGCCTTTGCCATGCTTCTCGAGCTTCTTCATGACGGATGCAATGACCTGCTCTGGTCTACGCATCTTGAAATCGAATGAATCCAGGTCCGTGGAGAAAACACCGACATTGCGCTCGCCGAGATATTTCAGGAGCTCGGGAGGATGGCGAAGTGCGGGGAAGCGAACAAATGGACCGACCGGCTTGTTGCCCAGCGCGATGCTCACGCCCGCAATGCCTTTCTCGATTTCGTCCTTGCCTTCCTGTTCGCTCATCTTTGACAAGTCCTTATGCGACCAGGTGTGCGAACCCACCGTGTGGCCCGCCGCGGCCACTTGTTTCATGATCTCGGGGTGCCAGCCCGCATGCTTACCGATGGGGAAGAAAAGGGCCTTTGTGCACTGATCCGCGAGAGCTTTCAGAACGGCCGGCGTATGGCCTGGCCAGGGGCCGTCATCAAAGGTGAGTACGACCTCATGCTCGCGCAGAAAATCGTACGCCTTGAAATGCTCAAATCCGAAACCAGGACCTCCGGTCGTGTCGATCTCGACGACGCGAGTCACTCCGAGAGCGTTCGGATTATTGCAGTTGGCGCCGACCATTGGCGGCGGAGTGGGCGCGGGGGCTTGCGCGTTCTGGGCCCATGCGACGCCCGAGGAAACTGAAATGACCAGAGCCATAGCCAAAGCGCTGCGCATCGGGTTCTCCATACGCGGGAAGTGCCATATTCGGAAAAGCTTATCTATTCATCGCGGCTTTGACCGACCGAGTCAACGCCATGCATAAATACCGCTGAATTATCGATATTATCGGTGATAATTCGGCTGAAGCCGCGTCAAAGGGCAGCTTGCTTCGTGCCGGTGCCGCGCCTATCTGAGAATCAGTTGCGGAGAACTTCATGCCAGCCGTCACATCTACTGCCAGCCTCCCGCGGCCGTTTTTGCTGATAGCGGTTGCCTTAGGCGTCCTAGTCGCCGGAACACTGGGGCTTTGGGCGTATTACGGCACCGCAGTCTTTTTCGAGATGGTGCGAGCCGGTTGGCTGGCCTGTTTTTGAAGTAAGCTGACCCTTCGATGAACGCGCGAACGTCGCAGATCTTCCTGATCATCTCCGCATTCTTGACCGGCCTTGTGGTTTTTGCCGGCGTCTTTCTTTTCGCGACGGGAAGTCTCAACGGAAGTGGAACGGGTGGCGCTTCGGCTATCGGTGGGCCTTTCAAGCTCATCGACCAGAACGGTAATCCGATCAGCGATTCGGACATGAAAGGTCGACCATTCCTGGTGTTCTTCGGATACACGCATTGTCCCGACGTTTGTCCGGCGACTCTCTTCGAAGTTTCGGAGGTCATGCGGGCCCTCGGCAAGGATGCCGATCGCACGGGTGCACTGTTCATTACCGTCGATCCTGAGCGTGATACCCCGGCCGTAATGAAGGATTACCTTTCGAGCTTTGATCCGCATTTGCGTGGCGCTACCGGCGACCCCACAGCCATTGAGGCCGTTGAAAAGGCTTACCGCGTCTATGCAAAGAAGGTGCCAGCCGAAAATGGCGAATACGGCATGGATCACACGGCGCTGGTATATCTCATGGACAAGCAGGGCAGGTTCGTGGCGCCGTTCAGCCTGAAACGATCTCCCGAGGAATCGGCGGCAGATTTGCGGCGCTATCTTTAGCACCGGCTTGGATCTGCAGCAGTTCACCAGCTTCCTTCAGATCCCCCAGTTGACGCGTTAGGTCCAGCAGCGCAGGCGTGATCGTGTCGGTTCGATCGAGCGCATGTTCTGTTTTGTTCCAATGGAACGGTGCGATGATCAATTCGATCGCCGCGCGCCAGGCCGCCACAGAAACGAGCAGCCAATGGAATGGGGTGCAGGCGAGGGTGCTCAGCCTGCGTGGGATCCGTCGTCGATATAGCCCGATCCACCCCAGACAGATGGTGGGGAGGTAACTTCCGATTATCGCAGCCACACAGGCGACAGGTCGAATTGGATTTCCTGGGTCGTCGCCGAGCACATGGGATGCAAACGCGCTCCAGACAGCACCGATGAGAAGGATCGGATGGATGAGCGCGACCATCGCGCTGCCGCCAACGATCAACTGAAACGCGATGAAGCCTCGCATCCGCAGGTCGCGATAAAGCTTGTAGGGATCGCGCATGTGGACGAGCCAGGTCTGCATCCAGCCTTTGAACCAGCGCGAGCGTTGGCGAATCCAGACGCGAATTGCAGTCGGCGCCTCTTCATGCGTCGTTGAATTGATGACCCCGCACCGATAACCGAAGCGGGCGAGCCGAATGCCGAGATCGGCATCCTCTGTGACGTTGTAAGCGTCCCAGCACCCAATCTCGCGCAATATCGCCGTCCGAAAGTGGTTCGAAGAACCGCCGAGCGGCAAAGGTAAACCGAGCGCGGCGAGCTTCGGCAGAAAAACGTCGAAATGAGCGGCATATTCCGCTGTAAAATAGCGAGCGAGCCAGCTCCCCATGGTGTCCGTATGCAAACGGGCCTGCACGCAGGCCAGTTCGTCTCCTGACAAACAAAATGCGCCAAGCGCATGGAGAAGCTGATCCGGTTCCGGGCGGTCTTCGGCGTCATAGATGACCGTGAACGTGCCGCGCGCAAGAGAGAGGGCAATGTTGAGCGCCTTCGGCTTGGTGCGTGGTTCGGAAGGTGGAGCGGGCACAACAGTGATCGGGATGCGATGCTGGCGTGCCGTAATCGCGGCCCGGGTGAGAGGTTCGTCCGCTTCGACCACCAGGATCACGTCTAGCTTCGCAGCCGGGTAATTTAGGGACTCGATGGCGGAGAGCAATTGATCGACCACTCTCGCCTCGCGATGAAGCGGTGCAATGATGGTGTAAACCGGCAAGCCGTGATCGAGTGCGCTTACGCTGCAGGCAAGGGGGGATTCATTCTGAGAGCTTCGAAATTGTGACACGACAAGAATGCGGTAACCGATCGGCAGCAAAGCGAGCAGGCAAAGCGCGATCGTCGATGGAATCGTGAACAGCGCCAGAATCGCGAGTAGGCCGAAGAGAAGCGGACACATGTTGGCGCGGCCGGATAGTGTCGCGGCTGAGAATTTGGGATTGGTGTATCTGAGCTGCTCGGCTGCGCACACGGCAGTGGCCCTAAGCGCCTCCTCTATGCTTGCGCTGAGCGCCAATGATCGCTTCTGGGCTGCCGTCAGCAGCAGACCGAACGGAATTTCCTGAGATCGCGCGTCGCGGCTTCCCAGCCACGACAATCCTTGCTTAAAAAATTCGCGCAGTCCGGAACGGGAACCAGCGCCGTCACAACCTGTTTCGCAAGAGCGAGCCCGAATACTCGCGACGCCCAGTCCCATACGCCACGCAAACCCTGATACACGCACTCAGAGATGTTAGGCAATATACAACCAAAAGGCGAGTCGAAAAACTCGTCGCTCATGGCTTGACCGCTTTCTTGATGGCCTCAATAAGATCTTGTGTTCGAAATGGCTTTTGCAGGAATGCGATTGAGTCTATCGCTTGCGCCTGGTTTCGAACGGCCGCATTGTTGAGGCCGCTCATAAAAATAATCGGCCATTTCAAGCCGCCGGCCAACAACTGGTGTGCCAATTCGATGCCGGTCATGTCGCCGAGATTGATATCTATGACGAGGCAGTTGGCTTTGCAGGTCGAGGCGCAGACGAGAAACGTCCGGGCTGAGTCATAGGTTTCTGCGCGATATCCAAATGCATGCAGAAAGGTTGCAAGCGAACAGCGCATCTCCGGATCGTCGTCGATGACGGCAATGGTCTTCTGCTGATCTGACACTGAAACGTCCGTAATCTGTCATGGCCGAGCCGCTTTCGATCCCGCTCCGAAGAAGGACCTGGTTGGCCACATATTTGAAACAGGTCTCGCGCGGCTATTCCGGCGCCGGGCCAACCTGATACGCAGGGCGCCCGCTGATGTCTTGTGAATTCGTGCCAGAAGTTTGTCCGCAGGAGCCAATAGGCGCATCCGAACCAGATGTCAGGGCTGTCGTGATCGCTCTGCGCGCAAAACCTCGCGTGGTGTCTTGCCCGTCCACCGCCGGAAGGCGTGCGAAAAGGAGCCGACTTCACGATAGCCGAGCACCCAGGCAACTTCCGAAACACTCATCTCGCCGTCTATGAGATATCGACTGGCGAGATCGTACCGCAGATTTTCCAGCAATTCGGAAAACGTGAGTCCTTGTGTCGACAGGCGCCGGGCAAATGTCCGTTGGCTCAGTCCGAGTTGCCGTGCGACGTCGGCTACCGTCGCCTTTCCATGCGGCAGCAACGGCGCGATCGCGTTTTCTACCGCTGATTGAAACGACTTCCTCTTTCTTTTTCGATGGGCGAGAGCTTCCTCGCAGTACGAAATCAGGAGGTTATTGAGATACGGATCGGCGCTGACGACACAAGAGTTCCTGATGCTTACTGGAAATACGACCTCGTCGACCGTTGCTCCGAATTCAATATTGTCGCCGAAAATTTCAGCCAACTCCGCTTTGGTTGTCCTGTGATGGACCAGGCGAACACGGTGGGGGACGACGCGGGATCCCGTCAGCTGGCGACAGATGCGTACCAAGGCGGTGATCCAGAATTCGATCTGATGCCGGTCCGGGTGGCGGCTGACGCCAACATAATCGAATGAAAGCCCAACGTATTTGCCGTCGATGCACGTTTGCGACACGCCTTCATTTACAATGGTGCTGTAACGCACCGCGCGTTGCAGGGCGT
Source organism: Pseudolabrys sp. (assembly GCA_035718275.1). Classification (GTDB taxonomy): domain Bacteria; phylum Pseudomonadota; class Alphaproteobacteria; order Rhizobiales; family Xanthobacteraceae; genus Pseudolabrys. The sequence continues at coordinate 10,123 of DASTHI010000018.1, forward strand.
CGAGCAACATTTCCGACGATGCGAGCACGTAATAGAGCAAGCCGATTTCACGAAGGTCGCATTCCTGCGCCAGATGAAATCCGAGAAACTCGTCGTCGACTGCCGAGGCGACAAGATTCAGGAACTTTATCTGGTCGCGCACCTTGATTGGTGCGCGTGGGTTCGCGATCTGCGCACGCGTGAGGCCCACTTTATCCAATTGCGCTTCGAGCTCGACTCCCGCCGCTTGCGCGCGCTTGTAGGCGAGCCGGCTGATGCCCCCGCTGGCAACCGGAAGACGTTCGATACTTTTTCTGGCGGGCTGTCCTGTCCGCATGCAACTGCGTCCTGCAAGATGGCGGAGACGGCGCAGCTTACCCTACTTGGGGCGGGCGTCTTATTGACCTTTGGGGAGGTGACCCGGAATCCGGTTTGGCAAGAACGATGCCACTTCCCCAAAGGGCAATACCGCGCTCGTCTTTTTTGATCGAAAATCGATTGTAACGATCGATAACGGCACGGAGCGCGCCGGGCCGCCAGATAGGCTCATGCACCGTCGCGCGCCCCAGCGTCGAGCCGTCCTCCGGTCGACCCATTGGAGATGATAATGATCAAATCGCCAATCAAATACAGGCTCAACCGCTATCTCTGCTCGGCCGTGCTTGCAGCCGGCTCACTGATGGGCGGACTGGCGCCCGCTCAAGCCCAAAATCAAAAGCCGAATATCATTCTCATCCTGTCCGACGACTTCGGATACGGCGACTCAGGCCCCTATGGCGGCGGCGAGAACCGCGGCATGCCGACCCCGAGCCTCGATCGCCTGGCGGCCGAGGGGATGCACTTCCTGTCGTTCTACGCGCAGCCGAGCTGCACGCCGGGCCGCGCCGCAGTGCAGACCGGCCGCATTCCGAACCGGAGCGGCATGACCACAGTGGCCTTCCAGGGCCAGGGTGGCGGCCTGCCGGCAGCGGAATGGACGCTCGGTTCGGTTCTCAAAACCGGAGGCTACAAGACGTTCTTCACCGGCAAATGGCATCTCGGCGAAGCCGACTACGCGCTCCCCAATGCGCAGGGTTATGACGAGATGAAATACGCGGGTCTCTATCATCTCAACGCTTACACCTACGGCGATCCGACCTGGTTCCCCGATATGGACCCTGCGCTGCGCGCCATGTTCGACCGCGTCACCAAGGGCGCGATGTCCGGAAACGCGGGGCAGCCGGCGAAAGAGGAATTCAAGATCAACGGACAGTACGTCAACACGCCGCTGATCAACGGAAAGGAAGGTGTGGTCGGCATTCCGTTCTTTGACGAATACGTCGAAAAGGCATCCCTCGACTATCTCGATCGCAATGCACGTTCGACCCAGCCATTCTTCATGAGCATCAACTTCATGAAAGTGCATCAGCCAAATATGCCGGCGCCCGAGTTCGAGCATAAGTCGCTATCCAAGAGCAAATATGCGGACTCGGTGGTGGAGAACGATACGCGCATTGGCAGGATCATGGACAAGGTGCGGTCGCTCGGCCTCGACAAGAACACGTATGTATTCTGGACGACCGACAATGGCGCCTGGCAGGACGTCTATCCCGACGCCGGCTACACCCCATATCGGGGGACGAAAGGCACCGTGCGTGAGGGTGGCAACCGGGTGCCCGCCATAGCCTGGGGTCCGAGGATCAAGCCAGGCTCCAAGAGCTCCGACATCGTCGGCGGTCTGGATTTCATGGCCACGTTTGCCGCGCTCGCCGGCGTGAAACTGCCGGAAAACGATCGCGCCGGCCAGCCGATCATCTTCGACAGCTACGATATGTCGCCGGTCCTGTTTGGCACCGGACAATCGGCACGCAAGGAATGGTTCTATTTCACGGAGAACGAGCTGACGCCTGGTGCCGCGCGCGTCGGCAACTACAAGGCCGTGTTCAATCTTCGCGGTGATGATGGCGCAAAGACCGGTGGCCTTGCCGTCGACTCGAACCTCGGCTGGAAGGGCGCGGAATCCTACGTGGCGACCGTGCCGCAGGTCTTCGATCTTTGGGCCGATCCGCAGGAGCGTTACGACATCTTCATGAACAACTACACCGAGCGTACGTGGACGATGATCACGATCAGCGACGCGATCAAGAAGCTCATGGCCACGTACGTGAAGTACCCGCCGAGAAAACTGCAGAGCGAAAGCTACTCAGGTCCGATCACGCTAACGAACTATCAAAGATTCCAGTGGGTGCGTGACCAGCTCGCAAAGGAAGGCGTGAGCATAGCGCTGCCCACCGGTAATTGACGAGGGACTCCAGACGGCCCCGGAGAATATCCGGGGCCGTTGCATATCTCGAACCGGAGGCTGCCATGCAGAGCTTCATTCACAGGCGCGCGGTACTTACGGCGATGCTGACGTCCGCCGCCGCAGCGCTCGTTTTCAAATCCCCGGCCCTGGCGCAAGCAAACCCGCTTCCGTCATGGAAGGACGGCAAGACGAGGCAGTCGATCCTGGATTTTGTGGCGGCCGTCACGCGGGAAGGCTCGCCCGGTTTCGTTCCGGTGCCGCAACGCGTGGCCGCTTTCGACAATGACGGAACATTGTGGTGCGAGCACCCGATGTACGTTCAACTGGCCTTTGCGCTCGACCAGGTGAAGGCCATGGCGCCCGAGCATCCGGAATGGAAGAAGAAGCAACCCTTCAAGGCGGTCCTCGACAATGACATGAAAGCCCTCGCGGCGGCCGGCCAGCGCGGCCTGGTTGAGATCATCATGGCGACACACGCCGACATGAGCACCGAAGCCTTCGAGCGCGTCGTCACAGATTGGCTTGCGAAGGCGCGCCATCCACGGTTCAAGCGTCCATACACCGAATGCGTCTATCAGCCGATGCTGGAGTTGATGGCCTATCTGCGCGCGAATGGTTTCAGGACCTACATCGTTTCAGGTGGCGGCATTGAATTCATGCGGCCGTGGACCGAGCGCGTCTATGGCATACCGCCGGCGCAGGTGGTGGGCTCGAGCATCAAGACCAGGTTCATGCTGCGGAGGGACATTCCGATTCTGCTTCGTCTTCCGCAGGTGAACTTCGTCGATGACGGTCCGGGCAAGCCGGTCGGCATCAATGCGCATGTCGGGCAGCGCCCGATGGCCGCATTCGGCAATTCGGACGGCGATCTCGAAATGCTGCAATGGACCACCAAGGGCGCGAGCACGCCGTGCCTTGCCCTCATCGTGCATCACACCGACGGCGAACGCGAATATGCCTATGACCGCAACACTCACTTCGGCAAGTTGGACAAGGCATTGGACGCAGCCAAAATCAACAATTGGGCTATGGCCAGTATGAAAGACGACTGGGCAAAGATCTTTCCGTTCGAGTGAGGACCCCGTCCTGTTGGCCGCAAAGGTGTCGCCTATTTCCACTTCGGCGGCGCATACTATCGGCCTTTTGGCAGCAGCGTCATCCATGAAGTGGTCGCGAAACCGAGCTGATGCCGCTTCCCGGCGGTCGAAGACGAGGACTGCGCTCGCCGCGCTGGGGGTTGTGGTCCTGATCTACGGAATGACTGCGTATGTCGTGTTGCCGCGGGCATGGACGCACTACGAGCATCAAAGAGGACTCGAGGGCCTGACCATGGTCACGCAGACCTCGCAAGGCATCCCGGGTGACCCGATCAACGTCGGACTGGTTGGAACGAGAGACGATGTGCTCTGCACAATGCATGCGGCCGGCTGGTATCCCGCCGACCCGATCACCTTTCGCTCGAGCGTCGAGATTGTTGGAAGCGTGGTTCTGCGGCGGCCTTATCGCGATGCGCCGGTGAGCACGCTCTACTACCAGGGACGACGGCAGGATCTGGCCTTCGAAAAGCCTGTCGGCGAAAGCGCGGACCGGCGCCATCACGTCCGGTTCTGGGAAGTCCTGAAGCAGGGCGAGGAAAACCGGCCGGTCTGGCTCGGCTCAGCCACCTTCGACAGAGACGTGGGACTAAGCCGGTATACCGGACAGGTTACGCATCATATTGCGCCTGGTATCGATGCTGAACGCGACGGGCTCATTAACGATCTCAAGAATTCCAAGGTCGTTGAAGCGATCTACGAGGTTTCAGGAGTCGGGCCGACTTTCACGGGCCGGAACGGCGAGGGCGACCGGTACTTCACCGATGGTGAGGTTAAGGTCTCACGTCTCGTTTCCGGCTGTGGCATGAAGGCTGAAACGATCGTTGAGCTGAAGAACCCGCCGCTGATCGATTTGAAAAACGAAACCTGGAAAACGCTCGCCGGGTATTTGCAGGTCGGCGCGATACCCAAATGAATGTCGTTCCCTAGGCAGCGAACTTGAAGTGTTGCCAGGAGAGACAAAGGAGACAATATGAAAGCAATTCTCGTTTCGATCGGACTATGCCTTGCTGCAACGGCAGCGCATTCGATGCCGGTCCTGGCTTTGGATGCAAATGGGCTGCCGTCAACGATCCTCGTCGCCGATCAATGTGGTCATCGATGCGAGTCGTCCCGTCCGTATGTGAAGCCCCGGCACGCGGCCCGCGCGGGCTATAGGGGTGGCTATGTTCTGGTAGGTGATCCGCTCATACAGCGCAGGCCTTTCTGCCCATTCGGATCGTATGTCGCCTGCGTGGCATCCGGCGCACTTTGTATCGAACTCTGCCATTGAGAGCCGCGGACGATCCGAATCCTAAAAGTCCGGCTGAAGTATGCTCTCCATGCTGTCGCCGATGTCTGCCGGTATATAAGGAGCACTGACATCGGAATCGATTGTCTGTATCGAACTCCATGGCCGACCGTTGGGAGCATTGCCTCCGACGTTCGCCCAATTCTGGTATCGCGCGAATGCTTCTGGCGTTCCCACATAGGCGCAATTGCAGCGCGCCGCGTCGGCATAGACGTAGTAAAGCTTCCCATCCTTTCTTCGCGTTACGAGCTTGTCGGCAGGCAACGACCGGAGAATCGCCGCCTTCTCTGGGGTCGTCGCATACTTCACGACAAAGCCTGCTTGCGTGAAAAGGTTGTCCGGAACGACAATTGTTTGTTGCGCATGTGCGGATGAATACAAGCAAGTCAGCATTGTCAGCCCTACGGCGAGGCGGCAGTTCGACATCGTAAGCCCCCGGGATGATCGTTGCGCTAGTTGTTGGGTGGCGATGGGATTGCAGTGCCATCAAGCCCGGGCGGTGGTCCCGGGTCCTGCGACTGGAGTGGCAGCAACCCTCGAGCATTCTCCGAAAAGGGCGCAAAAATTGGTGGCCGCTGCCCATCGTTTAGTGCGCTTCCGGCAGGATTGCGAATGCATTCGCCGCCGATGCCCGCGATTGCTGCTGGCTGTCGTAGTTGCATTGCGTTGTTCCGTCATTGTCCATGATGGCGCACCAGGGAAGATTCTGCGCCCCGGCCGAATAGGCAATCGGCGCAGTGAACAGAGCGTATGTGATTGCCGTCGATAACAATCGCCGCATGACAACTCCGGATGGTTGCATTGTGGGCCGGATGTCCGAGTCAAGGTATTTCCCTTTGGGGCAATTGGACCCGGGGGCGGTTTTCGGGACAATGGAGCTGAAGGTGCCGAATCGCTAGGCTAGGTTGCTGTCGCAGGTTGTGACACTCGTTTTTTTCGGGCGAGCATGGGAAAAGCCGGCGCGTTGGTTGTTACCGCGTTATTCGGTCTGCTCTCGGACGCGGCATTGGCGGACAATGTGCCGAAACTTGATTACAAGAAGAGTTGCCGTGCCGATGTTTCAGCTTATCCGGGCGGCGGCGGCAACAAGGCCTGCCTGAGGGACGAACAGCAAGCCCGGAAGACGCTCGTCGTTCAGTGGAAGCGCTTTTCGCCAGAAAGCAAGAGCCGCTGCACGAGCATGGGCACCGACATGGCCGGCTCGCAGAGCTATGTCGAACTGCTAACCTGCCTGCAAATGTCCAGGGACGTCCGGGCCCTGCCCAAGCAATGAGATCTGGCGGGCCGCCATTGTTTGTCCGCACGTGTCCCGGAGTGCGGTGTGGTCTCTAAGCGACGCAAGGCATCATCTGCGGGCCGGCGGCCGGACCAAGAACAGGCTCCGGGGTTCGACCAGACTCCCAAACGGTTTGTCTCGCCGCTTCGGATCGCGGTAACGAGCGTTGCCGCCGGATTTATTGTCGTTCTGTCGTTCGGCCTGTTCGCGACCCGGGTGCCGATGTTTCAAGTCGTGCAGCAGACGGGGCAGAGGGCAGCGGAATTTGTCGGCAGCGAAACGTGCGCCGGATGTCATCGCGTAGAGGCTGCCTTGTGGCACCACTCTCAGCACAAGCACGCCATGGATCATGCGACAGAGCAATCCGTGCTCGGTGACTTCCATGATGCAACTTTCTACTATTACGGTGTTCGCTCGCGCTTCTTCCGCAAGGACGGCAAGTACTGGGTCGAGACGGATGGACCGGGCGGAAAGCTCGCCACCTTTCAGGTGCGATACACTTTTGGCGTCGATCCGCTGCAGCAGTACTTGATCGAGTTTCCCGATGGGCGTGTGCAGGCGCTATCGATCGCCTGGGATGCTCGGCCAAAGGAAAAAGGCGGCCAGCGCTGGTTCCATCTCTATCCCGGCGAGAATATTCGACACGATGACGTTCTGCATTGGACGAAACTCAATCAGAACTGGAATTTCATGTGTGCAGAGTGTCATTCAACAGGGCTGCGCAAGAACTACGACGCCGAACGTGACCGCTACGCAACGACGTGGCGCGAAATAAGCGTAGGCTGCGAGGCTTGCCATGGGCAGGGGTCCAATCACGTTGCCTGGGCTCGCGCTCGAGACAGCTGGTGGCCATTCGGCCAGCAAGATGATCGGAGCAAGGGCCTGCGCGTTCGCTTTGACGAGCGGGTAGGGGTCACATGGACGCATGATCCGGCTAGCGGATACGTTCGGCGCAATCTCCCGGTCAATCTGCTACGGACCGAAGTTGAAACTTGCGGCCGCTGCCACGCGCGGCGCAGCGAACTGTCCGAGTATTGGGCACCGGGGCGCTGGCTTCAGGAAACGCACGCGATCGGTGTGCCGCTTGCAAGGGACGTTTATTGGCCCGACGGTCAAATGCGGGATGTCGTCGAGGCGTATAACTACGTCCCGTTCAAGCAGAGCAAGATGTTCGCGGCAGGCGTGACCTGCAGCAACTGCCACGATCCTCACAGCAGCAAGCAGCGAATTGCCGGGGAGGGTGTCTGTCTCCAATGCCATGCGTCCGAAGCGTATGCCGGGACAAAGCACAGTCATCATCAACAAACGGACGCCAAGCCGGATTGCGTTTCGTGCCACATGCCGGCGCGCACCTACATGGTCATCGACATCCGGCACGACCACAGCCTGCGGATTCCCCGGCCGGATTTGTCCGTGAAACTTGGCACTCCAAACGCCTGTAACGATTGCCACACCGACAAAACGGCACAATGGGCCTCGGATGCCGTCACCCGCTGGTTCGGCCCCAATCGCAAAGGATTTCAGACTTATGCAGATGCATTTGCCGCCGCGGCAGGCAATCGTTCCGACGCCCGTCAACGTCTTGTTTCTGTTGCGGGTGACCCGACTGCTCCCAATGTCGCGCGCGGGAACGCGCTGGTCGGGCTCGCGCCTTATATTTCGTCCGCGAATGCGGATCTGGCGCGCCGCAGCCTGACCGATCCTGATCCGATGGTCCGCATCGCTGCAATGGACATGCTTGCTTTGGTGCCGGCGACGCAGGTCTGGCCGCTGGTTGCACCCTTTTTGTCCGATTCAGTTCTCGGGGTCCGCATTCGGGCGGTCAGTCTACTCGCAGCCGTGCCGGTAGACCGCCAGCCGCCGGCTGACCGCGAGCGTTTTGAGAAGGCTGCGGCTGAGTTTATTGCAACGCTCAAATTCAACGCAGACCGTCCGGAAGACCGCTCCACTCTAGCGAACTTCTATGCGCGGCAGGGGCGCTCAGCGGAGGCCGAGATCGAATACAAAGCTGCTCTCCGGCTGAGTCCGCAATACGCGGCGGCGGCCATCAACCTTGCGGATTTGTACCGGCAAATGAACCGCGATAGCGACGGAGAAACCGTCCTCCGCTCGGCGATAGCCAGTTCGCCTCATGACGCCGGGTTGCACCATGCTCTCGGGTTGACGCTCAACCGGCTGAAGCGGTCCGATGAATCCCTTGTCGAGCTTAGCCGGGCTGCCGAACTTGATCAGGGTCGCGCACGATATGCCTATGTCTATGCCGTCGGTCTCCACTCCACGGGACGTGTGACCGACGCAATCGCTGTTCTCAAGGCCGGTCTCGAAAGGCATCCGACCGACCGCGATACATTGCTGGCACTGGTTACGTTCAATCGCGACAACGGCGATGTTGCGGCGGCCTTGACTTATGCCGAGCGCCTAGCCCGCCTAGATCCGGACGACCGGCGGATTTCAGAATTGATTGCAAGCCTGAAGCGTCAACTGGGATCGGCACCGGACCAGGAAAAATGACGCGTCCAGCGTTGGCACAACGATTAAGCTGAGCGCCATAATCTTTTTTGGACCGCTATCAGCGACAGACTGAATGGAATTTCCTGAGCTCGCTCATAGCGGCTTCTCAGCCACTAGAATGTTCGCTCGCAAAATCCGCGCAGTCCGGAACGGGAACCCAGCGCCGTCACAGCCTGTTTCGCAAGAGCGAGCCCGAATACTCGCTCATACGCCACCCAACCCCGACACACGCAGCCAGATGATGTTAGGCAATATGCAACCAAAACTCATGGCTTGACCGGACGGCAGGTGTTAGAAGGCGCAACTCATGTCCGACTTCATGTCTCATTTTCTCGTGCCAGCTGCCGTGATCGCAGTCGCGATTGTGCTGTTGCTCGGGCTGATCAATATGATGCGCGGTGGCTCACCAAACCGCTCTCAGCAGCTCATGCGCCTTCGCGTATTGCTACAATTCGTAGCCATCATCGTCATAATGGCGACCATCTGGGCACTCGGCCGCTAGCTCGACAGGTTCTCACTTTGCCGGCACGGCACGCATGTACTCGACTTTCTCCTTCTTTTTGGAAGCCGGCTTTTTCTTCTTCTTTGCTGCGGAGTAATCGACGGAATGGGTCGTTATCGAACGTAACCCAGGCTCGCAGGCCCGGGCGCGCGTGGCAAAGGGCGGAGCGAGAATAGCGATAGCAACAGCAATTGCGAGAACACGCATGAGCGTCACCCCATTTTGAACTGGAAGCCGACTAATACTACTGTACCTCGAATCCGCAGCAGCAAGGAAGCCTCTACGAGGTCACGATGGTTGTGCTCAACCGAATCTATACCCGGACGGGCGATGACGGGACGACATCGCTAGGCACGGGCGACCGGCGCAAAAAATATGATCTCCGGGTGGAAGCCTATGGCACCATCGACGAGGTCAATGCGGTCCTCGGCTTGGTCCGTTTGCATACGGCCGAAAACGACACGCTCGATTCTGCCTTGGGGCACATCCAGAACGACCTCTTCGATGTTGAGGCCGATCTCTGTCTCGCCGAAAAAGGTCCGGGTGGCGCTCGTTTGACAGTCACAGACGCGCAGGTGGCCTGGCTTGAATCTGAGATTGACCGGCTTAACGGTGAATTAGCCCCTTTGAAATCGTTCATCTTGCCGGGAGGGAGCCCCGCATCGGCCTATTTGCACCTCGCACGAACGGTGTGTCGGCGCGCTGAACGCATCATGGTGGAGTTGAAGGACAAACCCGGTGAAGGCGTGACCGAATCCTCGCTCAAATACGTCAATCGGCTTTCGGACTACCTGTTCGTCGCTGGACGATATGCCAACAACAAAGGTGCTGCCGACGTCTTATGGGCTCCGGGTCAGAACCGGTAGATTCCTGGTGCACCGCAGCAGGAACGTTGACATTGTAATAGCGTGGCCATTAGCTTCCGCCCGCCTTGCTCAGGGGGCGGTTGTGGATTGGAAATCATGAAAATTTTAGTGCCCGTGAAACGGGTGGTAGATTTCAACGTCAAAATACGCGTCAAGGCCGACGGCTCGGGCGTCGAGCTCGCCAACATCAAAATGTCCATGAATCCTTTCGACGAGATTGCGGTGGAGGAGGCGATCCGTCTCAAGGAGGCCGGCAAGGCAACCGAGATCGTCGTGGTGTCGATTGGTCCTCAACAGGCATCAGAGACCATCCGCACCGCGCTCGCGATGGGTGCCGATCGCGGCATCCTGGTGAAAGCCGATGTCGCGGTCGAACCGCTGAGCGTGGCCAAGATTCTAAAGTCGATCATCGAAAGCGAGAAAGCGGGCTTGGTTATCATGGGCAAACAGGCCATCGACGACGATTGCAATCAGACCGGCCAGATGCTGGCGGCTCTGTTGAACTGGCCGCAGGGCACATTTGCATCCAAACTCGTCATCGAGGGTGATGCCGTCACGGTTACGCGTGAAGTTGATGGCGGCCTACAGACGGTGAGACTCGCTATGCCGGCAGTTGTCACGACTGACCTGCGCCTCAACGAGCCGCGCTATGCTTCGCTGCCGAACATCATGAAAGCGAAAAAGAAGCCGATTGACGAAAAGACACCGGATGCGCTCGGTGTCGAGATCAGACCTAGACTTGAGGTGCTCAAGACCGCCGAACCGCCGGGACGCAAGTCTGGCGTGAAGGTTGCTTCGGTGGCTGAGCTGGTGGCAAAGCTGAAAGACGAGGCCGGGGTATTGTAGATGGCCACTCTTCTCCTCGCCGAGCACGACAACAAAACGCTGAAAGATGCAACGAACAAGGCGGCCACCGCTGCAAAGAATATCGGCGCGGATTTGGACATCCTGGTCGCCGGAAAGGACTGCAAACCTGCCGCTGAAGCAGCGGCAAAGATTGGCGGAATAAGAAAAGTGCTGGTCGCCGATGCCCAGGCGTATGAGCACCAGCTCGCCGAGCCGCTTGCCGCGCTCATCATTTCTTTGGCAAAGAATTACGATGCGATAGTTGCAGCAGCGACAACGACGGGGAAGAACGTCATGCCTCGCGTTGCGGCTTTGCTCGACGTCATGCAGGTATCCGACATCACGAAGGTGATTTCACCAGATACTTTCGAGCGCCCCATCTATGCGGGGAATGCCATACAGACTGTGAAATCGTCGGACAGCAAAAAGGTGATCACCGTGCGGACCTCGGCCTTTCAGGCGGCCGGGTCAGGGGGCACCGCAAAGCTGGAAGACGTGCACGCTGCGGCCGATCCCGGGCTTTCTACATTCGTCGACGAGCAGCTTTCCAAATCCGAACGGCCCGAGCTGACTTCCGCGAAGGTCATCATCTCCGGCGGCCGAGCGCTGCAGAGCCGCGACAATTTCACCAAATATATCGAGCCAGTGGCGGATAAGCTGGGCGCTGCGATGGGCGCTTCGCGCGCTGCTGTCGACGCCGGTTATGCGCCCAACGACTGGCAGGTCGGACAGACAGGCAAGGTCGTTGCGCCAGAGCTCTACATCGCAGTTGGAATCTCGGGAGCGATCCAGCATCTTGCCGGGATGAAAGACTCCAAGGTGATTGTTGCTATTAACAAGGATGAGGAGGCCCCCATATTCCAGGTTGCCGACTACGGTCTGGTGGCAGACCTTTACCAGGCCTTGCCGGAGCTGGCAGCGGAACTCGACAAGATCAAGCATTGACCACGATTCATTTTAATTTTTGCAACAATGGAATCGACTCCGGTTACGGCGTAGAAGTACCGAGGCGCGGCGGCAACTGACGGATTTCGAGGCTGGAGCCGGGACCCGCATCGAGCGGACGAGAACATGGTCAACATTCAAACTGTCGGAGTGATCGGAGCCGGTCAAATGGGCAACGGAATTGCCCATGTATGCGCGCTTGCGGGTTTCTCAGTCCTGCTCAATGACGTATCCGCGGACCGCATCAAGGCTGGCATGGCAACCATCAACGGCAACATGGCACGCCAAGTCAGTAAGAAATCCATCAGCGAAGAGGACAGAAAAAGCGCGTTGGCCCGCATCAAGCCTGCCGAGAAATATGACGCCTTCTCGGATTGCGACCTGGTCATCGAAACAGCGACGGAAAAAGAAGAAATCAAACGCAAGATATTTTCCGAGTTGTGCCCATCGCTCAAGCCGGATGCCATTCTCGCAACGAACACTTCCTCAATCTCGATAACCCGGCTGGCGTCATCGACCGATCGCCCGGAACATTTCATCGGAATTCACTTCATGAATCCGGTGCCGCGGATGGAATTGGTCGAGCTGATCCGCGGTATCGCAACGGACGACGCGACGTTTGAAGCCGCCAAAACGTTTGTCACCAAGCTCGGCAAGACCATTGCAGTGTCCGAGGACTTTCCTGCGTTCATTGTCAATCGGATCCTGCTGCCGATGATCAACGAGGCGATCTACACGCTCTATGAGGGCGTGGGAAACGTCGAGTCAATCGACACCGCCATGCGACTCGGGGCGCATCACCCGATGGGGCCGCTCGAACTCGCCGATTTCATCGGACTCGATACCTGTCTCTCGGTCATGCAGGTGCTTTATGAGGGGCTGGCCGACTCAAAATATCGGCCCTGCCCGCTGCTCGTGAAATATGTCGAGGCCGGCTGGCTCGGCCGCAAGACGCAGCGCGGCTTCTATGACTATCGCGGCGAGAAGCCGGTTCCGACGCGCTGACTACGAGGCGCAGCAACTGTTGCCGTTCGGCTTCTCTTCATATTCGTCATGCCGCCGTACCCAAGCCATCGTCCAGGGCAGGCCAGCCTCGTCGCGGCCCCTCGGCGCCATATCGAGAAAATTATAGGTGCCGACGAGAATATCGAGTCCGCGTGCGTAAGACGAATAAGTATGGAAAACTTCGCCCTTTTTATCTCGAATGAAAGCACTCAGACCCGGTAGTTCTTCGCTTGGGATTTTGCCGACTGAGTAGTTGTACTCGGCGCCGGTGGCGAGCTCCTCTTTGGTGAAGGAAACGTGAAAGTCACGGTTGAACTCGTTACCGAATGACGACACCCATTTGAATTTCCAACCCATGCGTTTTTTGTAAGCTTCTATTTCAGCGACTGGAGCACGAGACACTACAACCAGCGACACGTCGCGCTGAGCGAGATGTGTTACGGCGCCATCAAAATGATCGGCGAGGAATGAGCAACTCGGGCAGCCCTGAACCCAGCCCGGTCCAAGCATGAAGTGGTAGACTATCAGCTGGCTCTTGCCGCCGAAGAGATCTGACAGTGTCTCTTTGCCGTTCGTGCTCTCAAAGACGTAATTTTTGTTCACCGTTGTCCAGGGCAATTCACGGCGCATCGTGCTCAACGCGTCGCGCGCCTTGGTGAACTCCTTTTCTTTTGCAAGCAAAACTTTGCGTGCTTTGGCCCATTCGCCCGGCGATACGACCTTGTGCTGCATGTCTATGACCTCCCGCTACATCTTCGGCGGTGTCATCCAGCCGATTCCCGCGCCTCCCGGCTCCTTGAGAATCGCGATGCGCCCGACATTGGGCACATCGAAGATCGGCCGCATCAAGGTGGCACCGGCGGCTTGCGCCTTTTTCACGCGTGCGTCGACGTCGTCGACCGCGAGATAAGACATCCAACTTTCCGGAACGCCATCAAACTGCGGACTGGTAAGCGGAAATAGACCGCCAACATATTCATCGTCCATCTTTGCGACCCAATAGGTGCCATCCGGCATCGGCATCGGCTCGAATGTCCAGCCGACCGTTGTGCCGTAGAAGTTCTTGTCGCGCTCGGCATCCCAAGTCATCAGTTCGTTCCAGTAGAAATGTCCATGTGACCATTGGTGTGGCATTCTCGTCTACTCCTGCACTATTCAGCAACATACTTTTCAAGCTTCTCGAACGAAGCGTTCCAGCCGTGCTGATGGCGATCGCGCGCGTCTTCATCGAAGAACTGTTCATGAGTGAAGGTCATCAGCGTGCCGCCGTTGTCTGCCTTGAACGTGACCGTCACGAGAGATTCGCGTTCCGGTGTGGTCTTCCAGGCCCATGTGAACACCAGCTTTTCGTTCGGGATCACCTCGCGATAAACGCCGCTCACATCATGCTGTTCGTTCTCACCCAACTTCTGCATTGCGATGCGGAAGCCGCCGCCAACACGGACGTCAGTCTCGGCGGTGACCGAGGCGATCTCGCGCCCGCCCATCCAGTGCTTCAGCTTTTCCGGGTCGGTCCACGCTTCGAATACTTTCCCCGGTGGTGCGTTGAACCTTCGCCTGATGGTGAGGCTCGGCTTTGCTGTGACGGTGACCATTTGTCGTCCTCGAGTAAAGCAGCCAGGCTGTCGAACCGCTCGGTCCAGAATTTCTGATAACGATTGAGCCAATCGTTTGCTTCCCGCATGGGTTCCGCGCGCAGACGGCAACTGACGATCCGGCCGTTCTTTTGGCGTCGAACGAGCCCCGCATTCGCCAGCACGTCGAGATGCTTCATGACGGCAGGAAGCGAGATCGAAAGCGGTTTTGCCAGTTCGGTTACAGACAACTTTTCGTTTTCGCTCAGCCGAGCGAGCAAGGCACGCCGCGTCGGATCGGCGAGAGCCGCAAACGTGCGATCAAGACTCGGTCGGCAATAGTTAACCATATGGTTAAGTATAGGGAGGAGGCCCTTCCTGTCAAGACTGAGAACGAAAATTAACAATTCATTGACCAAACTGTCTTAGGGAGATGCCGGATGGATCCAGTATCGATTGCGGCGACTCTGCTCGCCTCTCAAATGAGCCATGTGCAGACGGCCGTTGCGGCCAGGATGCTGCGCATGGACGCCGACAATGCATCCGCGATCGTGCAGGTGCTCGAAGCAGCTCAAAAAAACCTAGCCAGCTTGGCCAATGTCGCTGAAGGGGTCGGCCGCAATCTCAATGTCAGCGCGTGAATTCAGATCTCTGGCAGGTAGCCTTATTTGGCGGTCGCCGCGCTGATCAATTTGATCGCGTCATCGCTTGCCCACTCGGCAGGACCGGCGATCGTGCCAATCTCGCACCCTTGGGGATCGACTAATAGCGTAGTCGGCATACCAAAAGCCCGCCCAACAGCCTTGAGATCCTGGAAAACGCGGGCCGTTGGATCGGCATAGTAGGCAAGACTCTGAACGCCCACTTCCTCGAGCCATGTCTTCGGCTTGTTCGGATCGCGCGTATCAATGTTTATGGCAACCACCTCGAAATTCGGTCCGCCGAGCCGCTGCTGCAGGGCCTCAAGTGCGGGCATCTCGGTGCGGCAGGGCACGCACCAGGTCGCCCACAGATTGAGAAGAACCGTACGCCCGTGCCAATTCCGGAGGCTTACCGGGTTGCCGGCGGCATCCTGAAATGCAAGTTCGGGCACTCTCAACGCTGTTTTGGCAACGTTAACGGCCGCCACTTCGCCGCGCGCCAACGGCGCTATTTTCTGGGCCAGCCGGACCGCGGGCTCGCAGGCTGCATCGCCGCCCGCATTGCGCGTAAGGCTCGCAATCCCGTATACCCCCGCGAGTCCAACGACGACTCCGGCAATTCCGCCTGCCAGAACCATGGCGAGGCGCTTTTTGGCGAAGGCTGATTGGGACTGGGTCATGAGCCGCTTGGTGGAACTGCCATGAGCAACAAGATGTGGGGTGGGCGATTCCTGTCTGGCCCCGACGCTGTTATGGAGGAAATCAACGCGTCAATCGACTTTGACAGGCACCTTTTTCGCCAGGACATTGCAGCATCTAAATCGCATGCCGAAATGCTCGGCAAGCAAGGCATCATTTCCGCCGAAGATGCAAAAAAGATCATTCACGGTCTAGACACGATCGTGTCAGAAATAGAAACGGGAAAGCTCTCGTTCAAGCGCGCGCTTGAAGACATCCATATGAATGTCGAAGCGCGACTCGCGGAGCTCATCGCCGATGCGGCGGGCCGACTGCACACTGCCCGCTCCCGCAACGATCAGGTCGCAACTGATTTCAGATTATGGATCCGGGACACGATCGATGGCATCGATGCTGCCCTCGCGACGTATCAACGCACCCTGGCCGAGAAGGCCTTGGCGCATGCCGGCACCGCGATGCCTGGACTGACGCACATGCAGACGGCCCAGCCGGTGACTTTCGGCCATCACCTGCTTGCTTACGTCGAAATGGCGGCTCGCGACCGCGGCCGGTTCGCCGACGCGCGCAAGAGACTTAATGAATCTCCCCTTGGTGCAGCGGCGCTGGCCGGTACGTCCTTCGCCGTCGACCGTGAGATGACCGCGAAAGCCCTGGGCTTCGACCGGCCGATGGCGAATTCGCTCGATGCGGTATCTGCCCGCGATTTTGCGTTGGAGGTCCTGGCAGCGGCGTCGATCGCGGCCGTGCATCTTTCGCGTCTTGCCGAAGAGATCGTGATCTGGACTTCACCGCTGACGGGTCTGGCAAAGCTGTCCGACAAGTTCACGACCGGTTCTTCGATCATGCCGCAGAAGCGCAATCCCGACGCAGCCGAGCTGGTGCGCGCCAAGGCCGGCCGGATTATCGGAGCTCTCGACGCGCTCCTGATCGTGATGAAGGGCTTGCCGCTTGCATACGCGAAAGACATGCAGGAAGACAAGGAAGGCACGATCGATTCACTCCGGGCGCTCTCGCTCTCGATCGCTGCGATAACCGGCATGATCGCGGACCTCGAGCCGGATATTGCACGCATGAAGAAGGCCGCGGGTGAGGGCTACGCCACAGCGACCGATCTTGCGGATTGGCTGGTGCGCACCTTGAAAATGCCATTTCGGCAGGCGCACCACCTGACCGGGCGGCTGGTCGCCAGTGCCTCGCAAGCCGGCGTTCCCCTGCATCGCTTGCCCCTGTCCGCAATGCAGGAGATCGAACCGCGCATCAGCGGCGACGTGTATTCGGTTTTGTCCGTTGATCGGTCCCTCAGGAGCCGTACAAGTTTTGGCGGCACTGCGCCGAAAAATGTTCGCGCGCAGGCGAAGAAATGGCTTCGAAAGCTGGAAAAAGAAAAATCCTGACTTCGCCTTGTTTCTCTGGTTTGGTATCGTTGCTCTATGGAAGGAGCGCTGCCTTGAGCCGTAACGTCAGCCCATTTCTTCGCCTTGCGCTCGTCGCTGCGATGGCAACGTCGTTTGCTCTAGTGGGCTGTGGGCGTAAGGGCCCGCTCGACCCTCCGCCGGCTGCTTCACTCGCCGGCGAGCAGGTAGCACCGGCAGACGCGAAGGAAAATACCTACGCCGGTCGGCCTACTGGACCGGACGGGAAACCATTGCTTCCGGCAGGTCCGAACAAACGCATTCCTCTCGACGTCCTACTCAACTGAGCCGGCGATGCATCACTTCGCTTATCGCGACGGCGTCCTTCACGCCGAGTCGGTAAATCTGAACGTGCTCGCAGGCGCGATCGGTACTCCGTTCTATTGCTATTCGACTGCGACACTCACGCGCCACTATCAGGTTTTCGTCGGTGCGTTCGCCGATGTGGACGCGCTCGTCTGCTACGCGATGAAAGCGAATTCCAATCAAGCCGTCATACGGACACTTGCCCGGCTGGGCGCGGGGGCTGACGTCGTCTCGGGAGGAGAGCTCAAGCGCGCGCGAATGGCAGGCATCGCTCCGGAAAAGATCATGTTCTCCGGCGTCGGTAAGACGGCGGAGGAACTCGCGCTCGCAGTGGAAGAAGGTATTCTTTGCATCAATATCGAGTCGGAGCACGAGCTCGAGCTCCTGTCCGAGATCGCCGGTTCGAAGGGACGCGTTGCTCCGATTTCCGTCCGCGTCAATCCCGATATCGACGCCAAGACGCACCACAAGATTGCAACAGGAAAAGCCGAGAACAAATTCGGCATTCCGATCAGTCGTGCGCGCGAGATTTACGGACATGCCGCCAAACTCAGCGGCATCAAGGCCGTCGGCGTCGATATGCACATAGGCAGCCAAATCACTCAGCTCGATCCGTTCGACAATGCCTTCGCTCTATTGGCAGACTTCGTCCGCGCCCTGCGCAATGATGGGCACGCGATCACCCATGTCGATCTGGGCGGCGGATTGGGAATTCCGTACCACGACAACAATGAGCCGCCGCCACATCCGAACGCCTATGCTGAAGTCGTTAAGCGTGCGACTCGCGATCTTGATTGTCGACTTATCTTCGAACCGGGCCGCATTCTGGTCGGAAACGCCGGCATTCTGGTGACCCGAGTCCTGCTTATCAAACGGGGTGAGGCCAGGAACTTCATCGTCGTCGATGCGGGAATGAATGATCTGATCCGGCCGACTTTGTACGATGCGCACCATGAAATCTGGCCGGTTACGCAGTCGAAGCCGGGTGCCGCCCGACTCTCCGCCGATGTGGTGGGGCCCGTTTGCGAAAGCGGGGACTACTTTGCACTCGATCGCGAGATGTTGGAACCGGCTGCCGGCGATTTGCTGGCGGTGATGTCGGCGGGGGCATACGGGGCTGTCCAGGCCGGAACCTACAATACGCGGGCTTTGGTCCCCGAAACCCTAGTGAACGGTTCCGAATGGGCTCTGATTCGCCCGCGCCTTGAAGTTGACCAATTGATTGCCCTCGATCGCATGCCAAAATGGCTTTGAAGCCTGCAATCCTTACGTGGCCTGAACTCCAGGAGGCGTGGTAGGTTGACGGGGAGCAGATTCATCGGCCTGCGCAATCGGAGTGGCTATTGGATAACCTGAACCCGCTTTCGCAAGGTCGCAACGAGCCGACGCGGCTGCTGCTTGCACGCGCCATCAGGCGTGCCCGCGGCAGCGTCTTGTGGGAGCGGCTGTGGCCAAACGTGGCAACGGTCGCAACCGTTGTCGGACTTTTCCTCGCGTTCTCGTGGGCGGGGTTGTGGCTGGTTCTCCCGCCGCTTGCGCGTGCAATCGTGCTCGTCTTGTTCGCGGCTCTCCTGGTGCTCGCCTTCGTACCACTGTTGGTCTTCCGCGTACCGACCGTGAATGATGGGCTGCGCCGGCTGGACCGAAACAGCGGCGAGATACATCGCCCCGCGACCGCAGTGGCGGACACCATGGCGGCCAATCGTCAGGACCCCGTCACGCAGGCCCTTTGGCAAGCGCATGTCGAGCGTGCTCTTATGTCAGCGCGCAAGCTCAAGCCGGGATGGCCCACGCCGAGACTGTCCTTGCGCGATCCGATGGCACTGCGCGCGCTTGTCCTCATTCTTGTTGTCGCAAGCTTCTTTGCCGCGGGCGGCGA
Organism: Pseudolabrys sp.; assembly: GCA_035718275.1. Lineage (GTDB taxonomy): Bacteria > Pseudomonadota > Alphaproteobacteria > Rhizobiales > Xanthobacteraceae > Pseudolabrys. The sequence continues at coordinate 29,233 of DASTHI010000018.1, forward strand.
ACGCCTCAAGCGTGTTGCAGCGGCGTTCGACTGGCAGGGAGTCGTCGCCCCGGCAAACTTTCGTATCGACGCGTGGGTGACGCCACCACTGTACACTGGTCGGCCTCCCATCATGCTGGCAGGCATACGGCCGGGTGAGACGCCTCAACAGAATGCCGCGAGTGCGGCTCCGGTCGCTGTCCCCGCCGGCAGTCAGCTGGTGATCCGATCCACCGGCAAGGTCAGATTTGATCTCATTCGCCACGGCGGAGCCGAGGATGCAACATCTCCGGCGCCCGCATCGCTTCCGGAAGGGACAGAGGAGCGGCGATTTGTGATCAAGGGTGATGCTTCGGTCGCCGTTCATGGAATACTTGGAAGCGACCTAGTCTGGCATTTCACAGCGATTCCGGACCGTGTCCCGACCATTGAATTGACCAAAGATCCGGAACGGCAGGCCCGTGGAGCCTTGCGTCTCGATTACAAGATCGACGATGACTATGGCGTGGTCGAAGGAAAGGCTGCCTTCGCGCTTAAGGATGAACCTGCCGGCAAGAACCCGCGGCATCCCTTATTTGGTGCCCCCGAGTACGCGCTCGCATTGCCGCAAGCGCGTACTCGCTCCGGAGCTGCGCAAACAACTCACGATCTGACCGAGCATCCGTGGGCTGGAGCGGAAGTGGTTGTGACCTTGTCGGCCAAGGACGAGGCAGGCAACGAAGGACGAAGCGAGCCTCGAGAACTGCAGCTGCCTCAGCGGATTTTCGTAAAGCCCTTGGCACGCGCCCTGATCGAACAGCGACGCATTCTAGCGCTCGATGCCGAGGAAAAGCCGATCGTACTGGCGGCGCTCGACGCGTTGACTCTTGCGCCCGAACGATTCACCCCGGATGCGAGCGTCTATCTAGGACTTCGCTCGATCTATTATGATCTTGAGCACGCAAAAAGCGACGACGCCCTGCGCGAAGTCGTGGCGCGTCTGTGGGATATGGCGGTCCAGCTCGAGGACGGAAATGTCTCGCAGACGGAACAGGCGCTGCGGCAGGCGCAGGAGGCCCTACGGCAGGCTCTCGAGCGCGGCGCCAGCGACGAAGAGATCAAGAAGCTGATGGATCAGTTGCGCGCTGCCATGGATAAGTTTCTCCAGGCGCTCGCTGAAGAGATGCGCAAGAACCCGACGCAGCTTGCGCGTCCGCTCGACCGGAATACGCGCATGCTGAGCCAGCAGGACCTCAAGAGCATGCTGGACCGGCTTGAGAACCTCGCCCGTTCGGGAAACAAGGATGCGGCGCGACAATTGCTCGAGCAGCTGCAATCTATGCTCGAGAACCTGCAGATGGCGCGCCCCGGGGCATCGGGGAGCGACGACGGCGATGACGACATGATGTCGGCGCTCGACGAACTCGGAGACATGATCCGCAAACAGCAACAGCTGCGGGACAAGACCTTCAAAGAAGGTCAGGAGATGCGGCGCGATCGTCAGCGCGGTCAGCAGGGACAGCGGCAGAGTCAGATGGGAGACCTGCGTCAGGACCAGAAGGGCTTGCGCGATCGGCTCAACAAGCTTCTGGAGCAGCTGCGGCAGCGTGGGCTTGGCCAACCCGATCAGCAGCAGGGCGATTCCAACGAAATGGGTCAGCTTGGCGATGCCGGGGAGGCGATGGGGCAGGCTGAAGGGCAATTGGGCGAGGGCGATGCAGATAATGCAGTGGGCAGCCAAGGTCGCGCCCTGGAAGCCATGCGAAAAGGGGCCCAGGGCCTCGCACAGTCAATGCAACAGCAAGGCATGGGGCCCGGGCCGAACGGCCGTCCCGGCCGGGGTCAGGCGCGCGCGCAGCAGGACACCGATCCGCTCGGTCGGCCTATGCGGGGCCGCGACTATGGGGACGATTTTACCGTCAAAGTTCCAGGCGAGATCGATGCGCAGCGAGCACGGCGAATCCTGGAGGAACTTCGGAAGCGGTTCGGCGAAAGTTTCCGCCCACAACTTGAGCTCGATTATATCGAACGGCTGTTGAAAGACTTCTGATCCGTACCGGTATTTGCGAGATCGCGATTCGCGGTGCCGCGCCACCGCGGCGATCAAGCCCGTTATTTGATGTCAGTATCCTTGGGCGTGAAAAATCGCACCATGACATCAACGGCGTTCGGAGGTGGAGAGACAAACCGGCTGCGAAAATCCAATTTCTCTCCTGGACCCAGAATGCTTCGGCTCGGCAACGCACTCCAGGTATAGATTTCCTGTCCCGATGAATCGCGAGCGGCGAAGCGCAGGCGTGGTAATTCCGTGGGTTTGCTTGCGATGTTGACAATGGTGCCCTCGATCACGAGGGAAGAAACACCTTCCTGCGACTCTTTCGATATGCGCATGTTTTCGAATTTCAGATGGCGCAGATTGACCGGCAATCCGACCGCCGAAAAGAGCGAGGCAGTTTGAGGAAAGAACCGTACAATTTCGCCGCGAGCTCCCACGAGCACTATGTTGAACGCGAAGAGTACAAGGATGAGGGCAGTCCAGCGCGACGAACGCCGTGCTTTCTTGCGCTTGGCTTGCAGCCGCTTGCGGCGCGCCGTGAAATTCTCGATCTCGTCGGCCCCGGCAGGCGCTGCCAGCCCTTCAGCCGATTCCAGGTTGTCCTGTGCGGGGACAATGGAGGGTGCATCGGCGATTGTCGTGGGCAATTCAGGCAGGGTGGAATCGGCCTCGGCAGACGGGATGGCCTCATCTACCCCGCTGCGCGGCTCCGACTGTGCCGCCTCGATGCTCGCGCCGGCAGAATGCGGGCGGTCAGGGCGGATGATCCCAATCCGTTCGTCTTCGCCTGCGGGGGCGAACTGCGGATTTGCCTCAGCGAACCAGGTTGTCCTGCAACGCGCACAACGGACCGTCCGACCTGCGGGCCCAAGCGAGGCAGGGTCGATCATGTAGGAAGTAGCACAGTCCGGGCAGGCGATTAGCAAATGACACCGCTGTATTTTGATGCCCAAAACTAGCAGCCGTCCGTTAATGGATCGGAAACCATGCCTCCGTTTGCGAGTGGGGTTTTTCGGCCTTTTCTGCCTGCAACGGTTAGCGGCTTTGGTAAAAATCCTATAAAAGGCCGGCTTCAGAGCTTGTCGAGGGCCAACGGTCTTGGGGCTGAACTCGTCGGTCACGGCGGTTCGGCCTGATTCGTGCGGGGGCTGGGATTATCGGAGAGGGGTGGGGTGGTTCGCTTTGAGAATGTTGGCTTGCGCTATGGAATGGGCCCTGAGGTCTTGCGCGATCTCACGTTCCGCATCGAGCCGCATTCTTTTCAATTCCTGACCGGCCCATCCGGGGCAGGCAAGACTTCGCTCTTGCGACTGCTCTTCCTCTCGCTCCGGCCGACGCGCGGTCTCATTACTCAGTTTGGTCACGATGTGGCGACATTGTCACGTGATGCGGTTGCAACTTTACGGCGTCGCATCGGTATCGTGTTTCAGGATTTCCGTCTTCTCGATCACATGACAACCTATGAAAACGTAGCCTTGCCCCTGAGGGTGATGGGCCGACCAGAGGACAGCTACCGTGGAGAAGTCGTCGAGCTTCTCAATTGGGTCGGACTTGGCGAACGGATGTGGGCTCTGCCGCCCGTGCTTTCCGGTGGGGAGAAACAGCGCGCGGCGATTGCGCGCGCCGTGATTGCTCGGCCGCAGTTGTTGCTTGCGGACGAACCGACCGGAAACGTCGATCCGAGGCTGGCGCAGCGCTTGTTGCGGTTGTTCATCGAGCTTAACAAATCGGGTACTTCGGTGATTATCGCCACTCACGATATCGCATTGATGGATCAATACGATGCCAGACGGCTCGTTCTACACGACGGGCGGCTGCACATTTACGACTGAGGCGGGGAATGACCGATTTGCGGGCAGTCGAATTGACGACTCAATTGCGCGGTGTGCAGGAGGCTCCCCGTTTCGAGACCCCTCTGGTACCACGTAACTCGATTTCCGGCCGCGCGCTTGTAGCGGTTGTCGCGATAATGACGTTCCTTGTGTCGCTGACCACTGGAGCGGCTGTGCTGGTGATGAAATCGGCAGGCGAGTGGGAGTCGGATATCGCTCGCGAGGTCACGATCCAGGTCATTCCAGCAGCCGGCAGGGACCTCGAAGGCAGCGTCAGTAAGGCCGCTTCAGTGGCGCGCAATATTCCCGGAATTGTCGAGGTCCGGCCTTACTCCAGCGAGCAGTCGGCGAAGCTGCTTGAACCGTGGTTGGGTACGGGCCTTTCGCTCAGCGAACTTCCTGTGCCGCGGCTGATCGTGCTGAAACTGGCGGGGGACGCAAGCCCCGATTTGGCCCAATTGCGGCGTGTCCTGGCAGAGCAGGTGCCGGGTGCGACCCTGGACGATCATCGTGGCTGGATAGACCGGATGCGTGCAATGGCGAGCACGGCTGTCGCAGCGGGCATCTGCATCCTTGTGTTGATGTTCGCAGCTACGATTTTGTCTGTCACATTCGCCACCCGCGGGGCAATGGCCAGCAACAGGCCCGTTATCGAGGTCCTCCATTTTGTCGGCGCGAAAAATGTTTTCATTGCCAGGCATTTTCAAAATCACTTCCTTATTCTCGGCCTTCAGGGCGGTATTATCGGAGGCGCAGCAGCGATCATCCTTTTTGCATTTGCCGGTGCTCTCACGACCTGGCTTTCTGGCACTGCGCCAGGCGATCAGACAGCGGCTCTTTTTGGCTCGTTCTCACTCGGCATTGCCGGCTATATCGCCGTGCTGCTGCAAGTAGTGCTCGTTGCCGCGGCGACCGCCATAACCTCTCGGCAGACGGTCAACAGCACTCTCGAATCAATCGACTGACATGCTCGCGGGAATGGCACGTTGGATCGGCTTCTTCACGATGGTCGTGTGTGCCACAGGCGCTCTTCTGCTTGCGATCGGATTCGGGTGGTTTCTTCTTCAGATCGCAAACGACGAAGTCACTTTGGACGGGAAGGCGGATGGCATCGTCGTGCTCACGGGAGCCGCGGCAAGAATACCCGACGCGATCGAGCTTCTGGCTACCGAGCACGGGAAGAGACTTTTAATCACAGGGGTGCATCGGGCCACAAGCGCGCGCGAAATCGCTCGTCTTACCCCGCTGTATTCCAAATATTTCAGTTGCTGTATCGATCTCGACCGATCGGCGCTCAACACCCTGGGCAACGCCTTGCAAACCAAGCGTTGGGCTCGCGAGCATAATTTCAATTCTCTCATCGTAGTCACGTCGAACTGGCACATGCCGCGGGCGATGGCGGAAGTGGCTCATCAGCTGCCCGATGTCACTCTGATCCGATACCCGGTCATTTCGGAGAGGGTGAAAGCTGATCCCTGGTGGTCGAACGGGGATACTGCGAAGCTGCTCTTTGCCGAATACCTGAAATATGTTTTTGCGCTTGCACGCATGCGACTCGATCCGGACGGCGCGATTTAGAGGGCGCATCCAGGTGATGATGTTATTTCGCTCGATTGCCTTCAACGTCTTGTTCTACCTCAATACGCTTGTGTACCTGTTTGTGGCACTGCCAACATTTTTTATGCCGTACCGGGCGATCATCGCGGTTGCCAAGTCGTGGGCGAAGGTCAATCTCGTTTTGCTGCGGTGGGTCGCAGGAATTGATTACGAAATCCGGGGGCGTGAAAAAATTCCGGAAGGACCCATTATCGTTGCCGCCAAACATCAGTCCGCTTGGGAAACGTTTGCATTGCTACCCCTGCTGGAGAATCCGGTTTTCATCCTCAAACGGGAATTGCAGTGGATTCCCGTTTTTGGTTGGCTCACGATCAAAGGACGCATGGTTCCGGTCGATCGTGCCCGCGGATCGCTTGCGCTGTCAGCCATGATCGAGCGAGCCCGTATTGAGCTTGCCGATAACCGCCAGCTTATCATCTTTCCCGAAGGTACGCGCCGGCCTGCGGGGTCCGAGCCCCGATACAAGATGGGGGTGGCACATCTTTATGCAGCCGGGGGCGTCCCGTGCGTGCCTATCGCCCTCAATTCCGGTCTGTTCTGGCCGCGCCGCTCCCTGCGTCTTTTCCCCGGCACTATCGTTGCCGAAATTCTCGAGCCAATTCCGCCCGGTCTCGACAAAAACGACTTCTTTGCGCGTCTGCAAAACAGCATCGAGACTACAACGGCACAACTTATCGCGGAGGCGAAGGGGGATGGCAGCGTGACATGAGGCCTGGCACGCGAAAGCGTTCAAGAAGCACCTTCATGAGTCCCGCGCAGCTTTTCGGCCAGAATTTGCAGCTCGGTGTCACGAATTCCTAGTGTCTGCAGCTCCTTTACGGCTGCGAGCACATAGTCGCGGCAGGCACCCGATTGACCATGGCCTTGGCGCGCGTAGTGCAACTGATCAACGAGGCTGAGACGCCCCGCATATTGCCGATGACCTCGGTCGACAACGTAACAGAGCGCATGGACACCCTGCTTCGGGTCGTCATCAAGCCAAACCCGACGCGAGGTTTCGCGGTAAACGTGCGTGACCTGCTCGCGCGAACGAAGATACTCTATCGTTTTCGACTTGTTCTCGGCGGAAATCCGATACGCGATTCCTCGGCAATTGCCGCCGCGGTCAAGACCGAATACCAAACCCGGCTTTGACGGCGTGCCGCGATGAACGAACGAAAATACACACAGGGCCCTGTGCGCTCCGATCAGGCGAGCGTGTCGTCTCTCAATGAACTCGAATCCGGGACGCCAGATCAGCGAACCGTACGCGAAAACCCACAGGTCATCGGTGTTTTGGCTGGAATGAGCGTTCATTGCGGGAAGAAGAGAGCCGATACCTGTTTTCGGGTAGCAGGGGGGATTCCCTGCCGCAAGCGGCAGGCTGGCTGGCCCAGAAACGCCTCATTCCGCGGGTTTTGAATTCAGATGGCGTCGCGTCGGTCCAGCCTGCAACGTCGTCGCTCGATCGGGCGTCGCTACGCGATCGTGCTTTTTGCGGTGATGTTGATTACGGCGGGCTGGATTGGTTTTTGGAAATTCGCCGCTAGCAGAGCGCAACAGACTATCGAGGGCTGGCATCGACGCGAGGCCGCGGCAGGGCGGATTTATGACTGCGACTCTCAGCACTTGGGTGGATTCCCGTTCCGCATCGAAGTGAGATGCGAGGGGGCATCCGCGCTGGTGCGCAGCAATCAGCCGCCGCTCGAAGTTAAAGCCCGGAGGGTCATTGTCGTCGCGCAGGTTTATCAGCCGGGATTGATTATCAGCGAGTTCGGTGGCCCGTTGACGCTCGGCTCACCCGGGAAGCCGGCGGATTTCGTCGCAAACTGGAGTCTTGCACAATCCAGTGTGCGCGGAACGCCGACCGCACCCGAACGGGGATCCCTCGCCGTCGACAATGCGCAGATCGAACGCATGAGCGGCGGCGGCCGGGAAAGCTTATTGCGTGCCAGACACATCGAACTGCATGGCCGCATAGCTCAGGGCTCTGCCGCAAATTCGCCTGTGATTGAAATTGCGCTGCAATTACAACAGACGTCTTTTCCCGCACTCAATCCAGCGGCGGTGCAGCCTGTCGATGGAAACGTCACGGCGGTGATTCGCGGATTGAAGGATTTCTCACCCAAGCCTTGGCCTGTACGATTCCGCGAGATTCAGGCAGCGGATGGCCGCATCGAGATCACGACAATGCGATTGCAGCAGGGGGAAACTCTTGCGGTCGGGGGCGGCACATTGTCCATCAATACGAACGGGCATCTCGAAGGCGAATTGCGGGTGACCATGACAGGCCTGGAGCAATTCCTGACGACGATCGGCGCGCGCGAGCGCATTCAGGCTTCTCCCAGCATGGACAGGATCGTTGGAGCCCTGGACAGGATCGCGCCGGGACTGGGCAATGTGGCGCGTCAGCAGGCGGGCGCGAATCTTTCGCTTGGCATCAATCTCATCGGCGAACAGACGACCTTGGAAGGAAGGCAGGCGGTGAAATTGCCTGTGCGTTTCAGCGGCGGCTCGGTCTTCCTGGGGCCGGTCCCGATCGGGAATACGCCTGCCTTGTTCTAGGCTTTTTCCGAGGCGTATGGCTTTGGCATCGGCTCATGCGGAAGGCCAGGATGCGGCCTGCCGAAATCCGGCGTCGGCGAATCTTGACCGATCTCGACGATTCCCTGGCGAATGGCGCGGGTACGCGAGAAGTGTTCGAAAAGTGCTGCGCCATCTCCCTTGCGGATCGCCTTGGTCAAGGCCGACACGTCTTCGTTGAAGCGACCCAGCATTTCGAGGACCGCGTCCTTGTTGGCGAGGAAGACATCCCGCCACATGGTTGGATCGGATGCGGCGATGCGTGTGAAATCGCGAAAACCGCCGGCCGAAAATTTTAGGACTTCCGATCGTGTAACGGCCTGCAGTTCGTCGGCGGTACCGACGATTGTATAGGCGATCAGATGTGGCAAATGGCTGGTGATTGCGAGCACCAGGTCGTGGTGATCGGCTGCCATTGTTTCAACATTGGCGCCGAGCAATCTCCAGAATGCCACAAGCTTTTCCACCGCCTTCGGTTCGGCGCCCGCCGGAGGCGTCAGGATGCACCAACGATTGACGAAGAGCTCGGCAAAACCGGCATCAGGGCCCGAGTATTCCGTCCCGGCGACAGGATGGGCCGGTATGAAATGCACCGTGCCTGGCAGGTGAGGAGCCATATCGCGGATTACGGAGCCTTTCACCGAGCCTACGTCGGAAACGATGGCGCCTGCGGCGAGGTGTGGGCCGATTTCTCTCGCTACCGATTCACAGGCGCCGACCGGAACGCACGCGATCACCAGATCCGCGCCCTCTACCGCGGCAGCGTTGGTCTCCACAACCTGATCCGCCAGTCCGAGCTCGGCGACCCGCCGGCGCGTTTGCGGCGAGCGCGCAGTCGCGACGATCGTTCCTGCGCCGCCTTGGGCGCGAGCTGCCCGCGCGATGGACGAACCGATCAGTCCGACGCCGATGAGCGCAAGTCGATTGAACAAAATGGTGGGCTTGTTCACGCTGCCGTTCCTAAAAAATCCTTGAGGCTCTGCACCACGAGACGGTTCGCTTCCTCGGTGCCAACACTCATCCTCAAGGCATTCGGTAAGTTATATGCGCCCACTTGCCGGAGAATGAGCCCACGCTTGGTGAGGAACGCATCCGCATCTGTTGCGGTGCGTCCTTTGATGGTTGGGAAGTGAATCAGGATGAAGTTCGCGGCGCTCGGGGTAACTTCCAGCCCGAGATTGCCGACTTCCTCCATCAACCATTTCAGCCAGCGGGCATTGTGCGCACGAGCGCGCTCGATATGTGCGGCATCCTGGATCGCCGCGATGCCCGCCGCGATGGCGGGACCGTTCACATTGAAGGGTCCACGGATGCGGTTGATGGCGTCAACGACCTGTGCCGGGCCGTACATCCAGCCGAGACGAAGCGATGCCAAGCCATAGATTTTCGAAAAGGTGCGGGTCATGACTACGTTCTCACTGGTGGCGACCAGTTCTATGCCGGACTCGTAATCGTTGCGCTGCACGTATTCCGCATACGCGGCATCGAGCACGAGAAGCACATGCGGCGGCAAACCATTGTGCAGACGTTTGACCTCATCGAAAGGAATGTAGGTCCCGGTCGGGTTGTTCGGATTGGCCAGGAATACGATTTTGGTCCTGGGGCTGACGGCCTTGAGAATTGCGTCCACATCCGCAGTGAAGCGGTCTTCTGACACGGCAATTGCTATTGCACCGGTCCCCATCGTGGCGATCGGGTAAACGAGGAAACCGTGGACCGTATAGATCGCCTCATCGCCGTCGCGCAGAAAAGCTCGCGCGAGCAGATTGAGCAGATCGTCCGAGCCTGCGCCGCAAACGATCCGCTCGGGGTCGAGTCCGAAAGCGGCGCCAATCGCCTCACGCAGGGTTGAGGCCGAGCCGTCCGGATAGTCTTCCAGATGGGCGCCCGCTCGTTGGTATGCCGCGATCGCATTAGCACTCGGCCCCAACGGGGTCTCGTTCGAGGACAGTTTGAAGACCTTGGATACTCCGCTCGCGGTGCTCTTGCCCGGAATGTAAGGAGCAATGTCGAGCACTCCGGGGCGCGGCGTCGGGCGATTAGTCGTCATACGATTTTCCGAAACGTCAAGTTCTGTTCGCCGCAACCGTATAGCGAGTCGCGTGGCTGCCGACGAGGGCTGCCGAACGCACGGTCGCGCCAGCCTTAACAAGAGTGGCGCGGATTGTATCGAGGCCTGCCTCTTTAGGCAGACTGACCAGAAGCGCCGCGCCGTCAAACGCCCGATCTGGGACTGCTATGAAATCGACCTGTGCTGAAAGGGCTTGGGCGGCGCTGGCGCCCCAGCCCGATACCCGCACGCTCCAGACTGCCGTTTCCGTAGCCATCGCGTCCGGGGCAACTCTCGAAATTACGAACACCGGCAACGCGGCCGGGTGATCGGAGCGTTCGACGAAAGGCAGGCGCGCAATGATCTTGGGGGCAGTATCGAATTCGAGTGCGCTCCACCATGCGCCGGCCGATGCCACATCATAGGCAGGCACCAAGCCGAGGTCGCCTTTGGATTCCGACACTGCCGCGACAACACCGGCTGCGCCCATGTGCGGCACGAATGGAACAGTAAAGCCAAAGTGGAAGCGGGCCGAATCGCGCACCAGCGCATCGCCCGCCGACAGATCGGCGTGCACCGAAAATGGAGCCTGCACGAACGTGAATGTCGAAATAATGACCCGCCAAATACTTTCTACGGTATCCAGCGGCAAAATTCCTTTGTGACGGGCGACCAGCTGACGCATCATCTCGGCCTCCCGTGCCGGCCGGAAAGCCGATGTGCCGGTGTCCTGGCTGCGCTTGACGGCGATCAGGCGATCGATGATCTCGCTGCGCTCGATCAGAAGCTGGTGCATGGCTTCATCGATACGGTCGATCTCCGCACGCAATTCCGTCAACGTGGGTGTTCCAGATGCCTTGGCCATGGCCGCATTGATAGGTGGGCAGAGCCCTTAAATCAAAGAAAACGTTGACTGCAGCCTCCCGGGTTGACACTAAGCCGCTATTATCACGCTCTCGATGCGAGTTGTGCGCCGGACACGCCCAGGCAACATATGGATGATCGCAATCTGACCAAATCGCGTGAGGCGGCTGACGCACCCCGCGAAGCCGACTTGCCGCGCGATTCCCTGGTCGCCCATTTCGGGACCGAAAAGCCGCTGAAATTGGACGCGGGAGTTGAACTGGCGCCCTTTCAGATTGCTTACAAGACCTACGGTCGATTGAATTCGGCGCGCTCAAATGCGGTGCTGGTTTGCCATGCGCTCACCGGCGACCAGCACGTCGCCAGCCTGCATCCGGTTACGAAAAAGCCGGGCTGGTGGGAAACCATGGTCGGTCCTGGCAAGCCGATCGACACTGAGCGTTTCTTTGTGATCTGCCCAAATGTCGTCGGCGCTTGCATGGGCACCACCGGCCCTTCGTCGACCAATCCAAATACGGGGAAGCCGTGGGGGCTCAATTTTCCCGTAATCACGATCCGCGACATGGTGCGCGCTCAGGCGATGCTGCTCGATCATCTTGGAATCGATTCGCTCTTTGCGGTGGCCGGCGGTTCGATGGGCGGAATGCAGGTGCTGCAGTGGGCTGCAAGCTATCCACGCCGTGTGTTCTGCGCGCTGCCCATTGCCTGCGCGACCCGCCACTCGGCGCAGAACATCGCCTTTCACGAGGTCGGCCGTCAGGCGATCATGGCAGACCCAGAGTGGCGTGGCGGGCGCTATCTGCTAGAAGGCACGAATCCGCGTCGTGGTCTCGCCGTTGCGCGCATGGGAGCGCATATCACCTATTTGTCAGATGCTGCACTCCACCGAAAATTCGGTCGCAAGTTCCAGGACAGGGTCAACCCGACATTCTCGTTCGATGCGGATTTCGAAGTTGAATCCTATTTGCGCCATCAAGGGATTTCGTTTGTCGAGCGCTTCGACGCGAATTCGTATTTGTACCTCACCCGTGCAATGGATTATTTCGATCTTGCGGCAGACTATGATGGCGTGCTGGCCAGGGCTTTTAGCGGCACACCCACACGATTCTGCGTGATTTCATTTACGAGCGATTGGCTCTTCCCGACCTCCGAATCGCGGGCGATCGTGCATGCTCTGAATGCTGCGAGTGCGCGGGTGTCGTTCGCCGAGATTGTGACTGACAAAGGCCATGATGCCTTCCTTCTCGATGAACCCGAATTATTCGCCATCGTGCGTGGGTTTCTTGACGGCGCCAGCAAGGCTCGCGGTCTTGGCGCGACAGGCTGATCAATGAGCACCGCATCCCGCGCCGAGCCGAATTTCACAGCCGCGGCCATTCGCGGCATGCCGGCGACGCCGCGCATTGACCTGGTTCTGGTCGCGGAGATGGTGGAGCCAGGAGCAAAAGTCCTGGACGTCGGTTGCGGAGACGGCGAGTTGCTTCGGCTGCTCAGTGAAAGCCGTGGTGTTGACGGCCGCGGCATTGAGTTGTCACGCGAAGGCGTGAACGAATGCGTGGCCAAAGGGCTGGCGGTCATCCAGGGGGATGCTGACACCGACCTCGCAGACTACCCGGACGATGCCTTTGATTACGTTATCTTGTCGCAGACATTGCAAGCCACGCGTCATCCTCGCGTCGTTCTCGAACACATGCTGCGCATCGGCCGGCATGCGATCGTCTCGTTTCCAAATTTCGGCCATTGGCAGGTCCGCCTGCAACTCCTTTTCGCGGGACACATGCCGCGAACCGACATGCTGCCGTTCAGCTGGTACGACACCCCGAATATTCACCACTGCACGATCAAGGATTTCCGGCAGCTCTGTGTTGCAATCGGCGCAAGGATGGAAAGGGCGGTGGCCCTCAATGCCTGGGGCTCACCGCTGCGGCTCAACGCGCCCTGGTGGTTCTGGAACCTTTTTGGTGAGCAGGCGGTGTTTCTGCTCAGCCGCGGGCGCTGAGCTGCCGTACTGAGACGGCGCGCCAGCGCGTTGGTCAACGGGCAGCTTTAATTCCGGCTGTAACTTTAACTTTCCGCCGCTGAGTGTTTTCTTCGCTCACATGTATTCATTGATGTGAAAACAGTATTGAGTGTGACAAGCATAGTAATTCTCAGAATTGTGAAACACTCTTTATTCCGGCAGTGGCTATTCCATTGGAATAGCGGCTATGCGCTCAGCGAATTGATCTTCCAATCGCGTCAGTCTTGCCATATGGGGGGACGTTTTGATGCCGCCACCGCTGCCTATGCTGTCGGCTTTGGGGGCATTGCTTAGATTGTAAGGGGACTACTCTAATGACACTCACGTCACGACGGGCGACGGTCTTTTTGTGTTCGGCGACTGCCGCCATCATCGCGACCTCCGCCTTTGCCAGACCCGTTCATCACCATCATCGGAATAAGACGGTAGCAGGTGCCCACGCTTCGCAGGGATATTCAGGGGCCGATAGCGATGTGCGCTATTCCAAGGCGAGCCGCGAGGGTGCGACGCCGGCAACCGTTGAGAATGCTCGCTCACGTGGCGATGCAAGGTGGCAGGGACGCCGTCATCTCCGTGCCCGGGCGTCGATGCACGCGAATTCGGCCTTCGGAGGGGCCACAAGTAATGCGCTGGTTGTTGAGGCTCGAAAGTACATCGGTACGAACCCCACCGGTCGAAGCCGATTGTGGTGTGGCGCCTTTATGGACATGGTGCTCCGGCGAACCGGACATCGCGGCGGCGGCAATCTTGCAAAGGCCTACGCCCGATACGGCACCCGCGTGCCAGGCCCGCGCGTGGGCGCGATAGCCGTCATGAATCGGCGGGGTGGCGGCCATGTTGGAGTGGTCAGCGGCATTGACCCGAACGGAAATCCGATCGTTGTGTCCGGAAATCACAACCGCACCGTCGCGGAGTCGGTTTACCCGGCTTCCCGCATCACTGCGTACGTGATCCCGGGAAGCTGAAACATTGGAAGCAGAGCAAGTCTGCGCCCGTTAAACAAGCGGGCGCAGAACTCAAGAACTGCTGACGTGCACAGAATCGCCGAGCTGAATATTCCCGCCTTCGATAACCTCGGCGTAGACGCCACAATCTGAATGCTCGAAGTGTTTCAGGAGAATACGTGGAAGCGGGAGATCGCGTATGCCTGAATCCGGATTGACCTCAATGGCGGCACAACGCTGGATGCGCTTGATGACTCTCAGTCGGATCGTGCCAATTTCGAGGGTCTGACCGATCAGTCCGAATTCGTGCCACGGGGGCCAGCCCGTCACGTAGATGTTGCCACGAAAGCGGATCGGATTGATGGCCACGCCGGCTACCCTTTCGAGAGCGGCAATGGAATCAAGATTAATGATGGATACGACCTTCCGCGCCACGTCCGAGAAGCTGTGGCCGAGGCTGTAAAGGACCCTTGGCGGGCCACGGAGTTCGTCCGCACAATAACGGGCAAAAAAACTCTCGATCGTCCTACGGCCGGCATCTGTTCGCAGATCACCACGAATTACCTCGCCGCTGGAATAGATCACGAGGCTTTGTGTAGCCTCGTCGTAATCTGTGCGAAGTGCTGCTAGCCGCTCGTTGACCATAAGCATGAGAAAGCGTTGCTTGGGCAAATAGGCCGGTGCCGCCGGATCAAAGCCGGATGTTCCGTTCTCAATTGCATAGAGGCGATCGCCCGGAATGGTCTGCCTGCTGGCAAGGCTGGTTCGGTCCAGACTTTGTGGAGACAGCCCCTTGACCGGGTATCGGTAGATCGCCTGGACCGAGGAGGGGCCGGATTTCATTGATTTCGCTCGCGATCCGAAAGCATCAAGATTGACCTAGATCAGTCGGTAGGCTCTTCAAACTGCCATAAGCGTTCCCACATAACTCTCGGGCAGGCTGCCTAAGCGGGGTCCGCCCATTTTTCGGTGCCGTCATGGGCCGATGGAGTAGCGCATGAACTTCGAGAAATACACCGATCGCGCCCGCGGGTTCATACAATCCGCCCAATCCCTGGCCTTGCGCGAAGGCCATCAGCAGTTCGCCCCCGAACACCTCCTTAAGGTTCTTCTCGATGATCCGGAAGGACTTGCAACCGGGCTTATAGACCGAGCCGGCGGGCAGTCCCGTCAGGCTCTGCAAGCGGTCGAGGCCTCTCTCGCCAAACGACCGAAAGTCACCGGCGGCGGAGCCGGACAGATCTATCTTGATCCGGCGCTTGCTCGCGTATTCGATGCTGCAGAGACCGCAGGGCAAAAAGCCGGCGACAGTTTCGTCACAGTTGAACGACTGCTGCTTGCCCTCGCATTGGAAAAGGAGACCGAGGCTGGCAAGATTTTGGCCCGCTCCGGCGTAACCCCTCAGAATCTGAATGCGGCGATCAATGCACTGCGCAAGGGACGTACCGCCGATTCGGCTTCGGCGGAGAATGCCTACGATGCGCTGAAAAAATATGCCCGCGATCTGACGCAGGCGGCGCGTGAAGGCAAGCTCGATCCGGTCATCGGCCGAGATGAAGAAATCCGCCGCACGATTCAGGTTCTCTCTCGCAGAACCAAGAACAATCCGGTTCTTATCGGTGAACCCGGCGTGGGCAAGACGGCGATTGTCGAAGGACTGGCGCTTCGGATCGTCAATGGGGACGTGCCGGAGAGCCTGCAAGACAAACGCCTGCTCGCACTGGATCTCGGTGCGATGATCGCCGGCGCCAAATATCGCGGCGAGTTCGAGGAGCGTCTCAAAGCAGTATTACAGGAGGTCACATCCTCCGACGGCGGCATTGTCCTGTTTATCGATGAGATGCATACGCTGGTCGGTGCTGGCAAAGCCGACGGCGCCATGGATGCGTCCAACCTGCTCAAGCCAGCGCTGGCGCGCGGTGAACTGCACTGCATAGGAGCGACGACGCTCGACGAATATAAGAAGCACGTCGAAAAGGACGCGGCACTGGCCCGTCGCTTCCAGCCGGTCTACATCGCAGAGCCGACAGTAGAAGATACGATTTCTATCCTTCGTGGCCTCAAAGACAAATACGAGCAGCATCACGGAGTTCGCATTGCCGATTCTGCCATCGTGAGCGCCGCCACGCTGTCACATCGCTACATCACGGACCGATTCCTGCCCGACAAGGCGATCGATCTGATCGATGAGGCCGCTGCGCGATTGAAGATGCAGGTCGATTCGAAGCCAGAGGAGCTGGATTCGCTGGATCGCGAAATCGTGCGGCTCAAAATAGAGCAGGAGGCGCTAAAGAAGGAAACGGATCCGGGATCGAGGGACCGGCTCAAGCGCCTCGAAACCGAGCTGAATGAGCTCGAGAAGCGCTCTGCCGACCTCACCAG
This sequence comes from Pseudolabrys sp., assembly GCA_035718275.1. Classification (GTDB taxonomy): domain Bacteria; phylum Pseudomonadota; class Alphaproteobacteria; order Rhizobiales; family Xanthobacteraceae; genus Pseudolabrys. The sequence goes on from DASTHI010000018.1 coordinate 45,518, forward strand.
CCGTTGGAAAGCTGAAAAAGAAAAGCTCTCGGATGCGCAGAAGCTGAAGACAGAGTTGGATCAGCTTCGAGCCGAGCTTGCGAATGCGCAGAGGCGTGGCGAATTTCAACGCGCCGGCGAGCTGGCATATGGCCGGATCCCGGAGTTGGAAAAGAAGCTCAAGGCGATCGAGACGAGCGAAGCCAAGGGAGCCATGGTCGAAGAGACCGTGACTGCCGACCACGTCGCGCAGGTCGTCTCCAGATGGACCGGCATCCCCGTCGACAAAATGCTCGAAGGCGAAAAGGAAAAGCTTTTGCGCATGGAAGATGCCCTCGCAAAGCGCGTGATCGGCCAGTCGGACGCTGTGCATGCTGTCTCAACCGCGGTCCGGCGCGCACGTGCCGGTTTGCAGGATCCTCACAGACCGATCGGCTCATTCATGTTCCTCGGTCCAACCGGCGTCGGCAAAACCGAGTTGACGAAAGCGTTGGCGGAATACCTGTTCGACGACGAGAATGCGCTGATCCGCATCGACATGTCGGAATACATGGAAAAGCACGCCGTCGCCCGCCTGATCGGCGCGCCGCCCGGCTATGTCGGATACGAAGAAGGTGGTGCGCTCACCGAGGCCGTGCGGCGCAGACCGTATCAGGTGGTCCTGTTCGACGAAATCGAAAAGGCCCACCCCGACGTGTTCAACGTTCTGTTGCAGGTGCTCGATGACGGGCGGCTGACGGACGGGCAAGGGCACACGGTCGATTTCCGCAATACGCTGATCGTGATGACCTCGAACATCGGCGCAGAATTCCTCGTCAACCAGCCGGAAGGCGAGGACACGGATGCGGTCAAGGATCAGGTGATGGGTCTGGTGCGCGCAGCATTCCGCCCTGAGTTCCTCAATCGCGTCGACGAGATCATCCTGTTCCATCGTCTCAAGAAAGCCGAAATGGGCCGCATCGTTGATATCCAGATTGGCCGGCTGCAGAAGTTACTCGACGACCGGAAAATCACCATCAAGCTGGATGCGAGTGCGCGCGACTGGCTCGCCGAGAAGGGCTGGGATCCTGCGTATGGCGCGCGGCCGCTCAAGCGCACGATTCAGAAATCGGTACAGGATCCACTTGCCGAAATGATCCTCGCTGGCGCAATCAAGGATGGCGAGACGGTAGCCGTTTCTGCCGACAAGCTGGGACTGACCTTCAACGGCAAGATCGCGCAGGCTGCGTAACTCTGATTGGTCGCGTTCGTTGGTCTCCGAACGAAGGCATCCAGCTTGTGCTCAAATCGCTCAGGCGAGAGTCACCGGGCTGCAGCTTAGCGTATCGCCGCTCCGCTGGAGGCAACGCGTGCCGGCTTGCGTGCCATGATCCCGTCGAGCCGCTCGCGCTCTTTTTCGAAGTTCGCCAGCATCGGGCCTTCAAGAACGCGTCCGCGCGGGAGCTTGATCCGCATCGGATCGACAAAGCGTCCGTTCACCAGAATCTCGTAGTGCAAATGCGAACCGGTCGACAGTCCGGTTGATCCGACGAAACCGATCACCTGCCCCTGCCTGACTCGCGTTCCCTCATCCATGCCGCGCGCATAGGCCGTCATGTGACCGTAGGCAGTCTCGTAACCGTTCGTATGCCGGATGCGGATGTATTTGCCGTAACCTGATTCCCAGCCGACCTTTTCAATGGTGCCGTTGCCCGAAGCGTAAATCGGCGTGCCGCTCGGTGCCGCCCAGTCCACCCCGGTGTGCATCTTGGTGTAACCGAGGATCGGGTGGCGCCGGAGCCCGAAGCCGGAACGCATAATTCCCGCAAGTACCGGTTTGCGGACCAAGAACTTCTTTGCGCTCTTTCCAGTCTCGTCGTAATAGTCGACCAGCCCGTCATCGGGCGATTGGAAGCGATAAAACTTTTTCGTTTCGCCGCCGACTGTCAAAGCCGCGAAGAGCACGTCATTACGCCCGTCGATGACGGGAGTTTCCTCTTCGCCTGCATAGAGAACCTCGAACGAGTCACCAGGCTGGACTTTGCGCTGGAAATCGACGTCGTACGAATAGATGCGAATTAGGTCGTCAATGATCGGGCGCGGAATGCGATTGCGCAGGGCGGTTTCGTAGACGCTCTGATAAAGCCGGACGCTGGAATTTTCGTTTTCATCGCCATGATCGTCCGCATTCTCTGCAATTTCTGCGTCGATATTCCTCACATCGACCGAAACGTATTTGCCGGTGTCGGCGAGCGCCACGACTGCATCCACGACGGAATCGCTCGCGATGATGACGCGGACGGGCTGCAGGCGCTGGCCTTTTGATCCCGATGCCGGCACCATGAGGATCCGCAACTTCTGACCTTCTTTGATTCCGCCGTCTTGTCCCCGAGGGCCGAGCACGCGGACAATCGCGTCGATATCAGCAGGAATGGCGCCTAGATCGCGAAGGATGCTGGGGACGCTCTCTCCTTTTTTGGCAACGACAAGCCTTTCGTTGAGGCCGCTGCCCCCGGTCGTCTGCGTCGTCGTCTTGGGAAGCAAAGTGATGTTTTCGGGAACGATGCGGGCCTCGAAGCCTGCGTAGGGATCGATGCTGCTGTCGCCGGCATAGGCGAGTTTGATACCCGTAATGTTCGCTGCAACGGGCATGTGGTTTGCCGCTTTCTCGCTCCATTCCGCCGCTTCGCGAACTCGCGCTATGACTTCATCTGCAGGCGAGAGGACTGCGATCTTGAGCTTCGGCAGGATCGGCGCCAGGTCGCGCATCACGAAGGCGACCTCCGCATCCGGCTCGGCTGCCGGGGGCTCGTCCGAAGCAGTTGCCCCGGGAGCAGACTCCGCAAGCAATCGCTGCGGATTGTATGCAGGGATGTTGGCGGACAGATCGGAAACGGTCAGTGAGAGATTGCCGGCAATGCGCACGAACGGCCGGACCCGCACCACCTCGTGATTGCCGACGCGGTTGATGGTCGAAACGCGGATCACCTGCCGGGCGAATGAAGGTTCTTCGACGCTCGGCAGACGGTCGCTCTTGTGAATGATTTTATCTGCCCCCGCAAAGGCGCCGCGCAAGGCAACTTCCACCCGCTCCGGCAAGGACGCGAAGTTGGTTTCGCCGTCAAGCGACGTAAAAACGGCGCCACCCATAAGAGCAGCGCCGCACAACGCCGTCAGAATCGTGCCGGCAAACCACTGGACCGAAACCCGACGGCGATCGACGAAGCCGCTCGAGCCCCCGTCAACCGACAGCGGCGGCTCGTTGCCGAGTTCAACGGCTTCAGCCTGCCTCGCTCGAACTCCGCCGCGCGGCCGTCTCTGATCCAAGCTTGCCGTCCCCTAACCGCCTCGGGTTCGAAGGTGCTACAACAACACAGCCCCACTCGCCGCCGACAGGCCCCGCAGACTCAATGTCCGGCAACGTGCCGGTTGGCCCAACAGTCGTCAAATGACGTCAGCGGACCAGTTGTTTGCCTGATTGACGGCGGCTGAAAAGCCCCCGTTGCGAATCGTCCCTCGAATGAATCGCAAGCACGGCGCAGGAATATGGCCTGAGTGCGGCGCCGGGTGAATTAAGGCATTGTTTATCCCATTGCTCGGGTGGACGGAATTCAAACCCAGAGTTGAACTTCCGCCTCGATAAAATGGGCGTTTCTGGTTGACAATTTGTCTGCCGGAAGCCTATATACCGCGAACGGCGCGTCGTCCGCTTACGGCGCGACTGCGCGCCTTTGAAGCTCCTCACTGGAACAGTGAAACGGCATCCGACAGTACTCGGATGTACGGGCTTCGCCGGCCCTCCGGCTTACCGGAGGGTGGGGACCGCCATGGTTCCCGGGCTGTTTGAAAAGTGAATCGGAAGAAAGAGAAACGTGGACGGCGGAGTCCTTGCGGGCCGCCTTGCATGGGGAAGCAATTCCTCAACTGGGCGGCTTCGGAAGAGACTTCGGCGGTCTGACGTTTCAAGGTACATCGCTGGTCGAGAGATCGATCAGGCGGTGGCCTCGTCAAACGTTTACGACCAGCCGGGAAAAAGATCTCATCCAACTTGAGAGTTTGATCCTGGCTCAGAGCGAACGCTGGCGGCAGGCCTAACACATGCAAGTCGAGCGGACGTAGCAATACGTCAGCGGCAGACGGGAGAGTAACACGTGGGAACGCGCCCTTCGGTTCGGGATAACTCAGGGAAACTTGGGCTAATACCGGATACGCCCTAACGGGGAAAGATTTATTGCCGAAGGAACGGCCCGCGTCCGATTAGCTAGTTGGTGAGGTAATGGCTCACCAAGGCGACGATCGGTAGCTGGTCTGAGAGGATGGCCAGCCTCACTGGGACTGAGACACGGCCCAGACTCCTACGGGAGGCAGCAGTGGGGAATATTGGACAATGGGCGCAAGCCTGATCCAGCCATGCCGCGTGGGTGATGAAGGCCCTAGGGTTGTAAAGCCCTTTCGGCGGGGAAGATAATGACGGTACCCGCAGAAGAAGCCCCGGCTAACTTCGTGCCAGCAGCCGCGGTAATACGAAGGGGGCTAGCGTTGCTCGGAATTACTGGGCGTAAAGCGCACGTAGGCGGCTTTCTAAGTC
>DASTHI010000019.1:0-15027 GCA_035718275.1 Pseudolabrys sp.
CTGGAAGACGCGAACAAGCGCATGATGTTCCGGATGGTCGGCAGCGTCGGCTTCATCAAGCCGTTTGTACGCCGTCTCTGTCCAGCCCGCATTGTCGAGCGTGCCAGGCGGCAGAGCCGTGACATTGCCGGCCAGGGCTTCGCCTGCATATGTCGTGACGAGGTAAAGGCTGGACCCCGGACGCCTGGCGCGTGCATCGACGGCAATCACAAGTCGTCTGATCCCGCCCTGCCGGTATTGTTCGGAGAGTCCGGTGATTTCGGCATTGACGGTATCGGTGATCTGCTCGGTGATCAGCCTGCGCGTGTTGAGCGCGAAATAACCGAGCAAAAATGCCGCAAACAGCCCGAAAACGGTCAAATAGACGAGCGTCAGCTTGAACGTGGTGGTGCGAAATAACTTACCGAGCGCCGTCACGTATCATGTATCCCGCGCCGCGGATTGTGTGCAGAAGCGGCTGGGAGAAACCTTTATCGATTTTCGAGCGCAAGCGCGAGATATGGACGTCAATCACGTTCGTTTGCGGGTCAAAATGATAGTCCCAGACATTCTCCAGGAGCATCGTACGCGTAACGACCTGTCCCGCATGCTGCATGAGATATTCCAAGAGCCGAAACTCGCGTGGCTGCAGCGTGATTTCGTCACCTTGTCGGCGTACCTGGTGGGAAAGCCGATCGAGCTCCAGGTCGGCAACCCGAAGCACGGTCTCCTCGGCACGCCCGCCACGCCGGCGGGCCAACACCTCAATCCGGGCAAGCAGTTCAGAAAAGGAATATGGCTTCGGCAAGTAGTCGTCGCCGCCCGCCCGCAAGCCCTTCACGCGGTCATCCACCTGGCCGAGCGCTGAGAGGATCAGAACCGGGGTCTCAACGCCCTTCCCGCGCAGGGCTCCGATCACTGCAAGCCCGTCGCGCTTGGGCAGCATACGGTCGATGATCAGGACGTCGTATTGCCCATCAAGAGCCAAATTCAGGCCTTCGTCGCCGTCACTTGCAGCATCGGCGACGTGCCCCACCTCCCGAAACGCTTTGACCAAGTAGTCGGCAGCGTCGCGGTCGTCTTCGATGACCAGAAGGCGCATTGTAACCCGGTCCGGCTCTGCCTCGGCCGCCCGGCCGAAGGGGTGTTGCCCGTTAATATCGGGATAGGTGGGCATCGGGTTACATCAAATCCAATCTTTTGACCGTGCGGTCAACTTTCCCCAAATGCACGCGAGGGGGTGGCGGCAACCGCCACCCCCTCGACGACCCCACCCCGGCGGGGGCGACGGATGCCGGGGTTGGAGCTCCGTCCGGAAGCTGAGCCGCGTCCAAAACGGGCTCGTTCCAGAAATTTGCCGGGACGGGCGCAATGCCCGCCCCGTTGAGGTCGGCCGCCGGCGGGGGCGACGGATGCCGGCGGAACGTCCCCAATCTCACGCAATCATCCGCGACCGAGAGGCAGCGCAACAAATCGAGTGCTGTCGCCCTTCCTGACGCGAAGTAGAACCGTACGCTTTCCCTCATTACGCGCGCTCTTGATGACCTCACGCACATCGGCGGGCGTCGAAACGGACTTTCCGGAGATCTCCAGGATCACGTCTCCGGTCGAGAAGCCATGGTCGGCGGCGACCCCGCCCGCATCCACGCCGGTGACGACGACGCCTTCACTGCCCGCACCCGCCACCCGAGCGGCCGGGGCAACCGTCAGACCAAGCCGACCCACCTCCGGGCCGTTGTCGCCCTCTCCGGGATTCGCGCGCGCTTCGTTCGTCCTCGGCATTTCGCCCAGTGTCAAATTGACGGTCTTTTCTTTCCCTTTGTGCAGCAGGGTGAGTTTCACGGAGGTTTTCGGTGCGATTGCGCCGATCTTTCGCGCAAGATCCCGCGCATCCTTGACCGACTCGCCGTTCACCGCGGTGATCACATCGCCAGCTTCGATGCCCGCCTTTTCGGCTGGACTATTGGGTTGCGGTTCGGTGACCAAAGCGCCTTCAGCATTCTTGAGACCCAGACTGTCGGCAATGTCCTTGGTCACGGGTTGGATCTGAACACCGATCCAGCCGCGCGTGACTGATCCGTGATCCTTCAACTGCGCAACAACGCTGCTGACGGTCTCCGATGGAATTGCGAACGCGATGCCAACAGAGCCACCCGATGGGGAGAAAATCGCGGTGTTTACGCCGATGACATTCCCTTCGGTATCGAAAGTCGGGCCACCCGAATTGCCTTTATTGACCGGCGCATCGATCTGGATGAAATCGTCATAGGCGCTGGCGCCGATGTCCCGGCCACGCGCCGACACAATCCCGGCGGTAACGGTGCCACCCAGACCGAATGGATTGCCGACGGCAAGAACCCAATCACCGACTCGCGGCGGTTTATCGGAAAGTTTCACATATGGGAACGGGCCGCCATCAACCTTGATCAGCGCTAGATCGGTACGGGGATCTGTACCGATCACCTTTGCATCGTGCGTTTTTCCATCATCGGTCGTGACCGTGACGCTATCGGCTTTCTCGACGACGTGATTGTTTGTCACCGCATAGCCATCAGCGGAGATGAAGAAGCCCGAGCCTTGTCCCATGATGATATTGCGGCCGCGGCGACCTGGCGTTCCATCGGGAAGATCCGGCATGCCAAAACGCTTGAAAAACTCGCGCAATCCCGGCGGAACCTCAGTGCTCCCCAAACCTTCGGTCTTGGATCCGCCGTTCACCTTGACGCGTACCGACACCACTGCCGGCTTCACCTTTTCCACGATGTCCGCAAACCCGACCGGCGCTGGTAGCTTGCGCGCCTGCTCGGTCAAATTTTGCGCAAGGGCCGCCGGATAGCCACTATGTATTCCAACTTCAGGCGCAACCACGAACGCAGCCGCCCCTAAGCTCGCAATCGTGCTGGCAAGCAAAGCGATGCGCCGCAACGAAAGCGAGCGCGATTTGCGCCTTTCAGGAGCGGGAATCTCGCTCGAGTTCATCAGTCATCTCCATCCAGATCGTCGACGCCTCTGCGTCTTTCCGACCTGAAGATGGAGAGACGAGCCTTACGATGTCCTGTCGGGCAGATTAATTTTTTGTAAGGTCAGGATGGCCCGCTGCTTAATTTCGCTATCGACGTCAGTAGGTTACGAACTTGAAACCTACTAAGGTGGCGCACCTTGCAGCTCAAACTGTCGCAGGCGCGATCTGTTGATTGGGCGGATATCGCAACGCTCTCAGGCGCGCAGTGGCCTGGCTTTGGACAAGATGGCCCTCTCTGCGGCCCGTCCGAGCAGGGCTGCATAATCGGGTCCAAAGACGGCGGCACAAAAGCGTACTGCCGCGTCCACTTGCGATTGTCGAAAACCGCGTTCGACATCGCCTGAATGCCGCAAACTGTCCAGCAACGCGCGTGTTCCATTGTCGAGATGATCGCGCAGTTCGCTCAACGCCCGCTGCGTCATCTCGTTGAGAGCAAGCTCGCCCGCAAAATAGCGGCACACCCCCACGAACTCGATCAATGCGAAGACCTCGTCGACCTCGGCGGGATCCAGCGCTGAACCCGGCGCTATTTCGTTCGACGTACGCGGCCGCAACAGCTCCTTCACGCGCCCCGGCATTGATCCTATTTCCGCACGCAAAAGTTCGGAAATCCTGGCGCGTTGTGCCGCAAGCGCCCGGCCCCATGTACTGTCTTTTGGCAATGCCAATTCGGTCCGCAGCCCACGGGCTGAATCGTGAATTGTCTTCAGCAGAGTACCGACGGCAACTCCACGACCTGTGCGGAGATCTTCACGCAATTCGGTGACCAGCCGCTCAAGTTCCGCCAGCACGATGTTGACTGCGACGCCGTAGTGGGTCTCCGCAACGCGGGCAGCAGAATCGCTACCCGCGGCCTTGATCCCAAGCCGAATGAGCTGCCAGGGCGCAGCCATCCGGTTCATGACGGTCAGTAGCGCGTAGAGGAAAAGGTCGCGATCGCGCGCGGCGGCATTTTCGATCAGCGTCCTGCACTGATCGAGATGGAGCCTCGAAAGGTCCTGTATCTGCAGCGGCAGACGTTGAGACAGCGATGCCAGTACGTCCCGACCCTTGAGAGCGCATTTGAGTGCGGCAAGCTCTTCTGCGGCACGTGGCGTACCGATCTGTTGCAGAATTCGCCTACGAAGTCTTCCGTCGTCGTCTTCGTTGTTCAAATTTTTTTCAATTGCAGCCGCAACTCGGTCCTGAAAAAGGCGGGAGAGGCGTTCGGTTCTGACTGCGTCGCCCGCCAGCAGGGCATCATTGACGTCCCTCGCCAATGTATCCGCATGATCCGGCAGAAGGTCCCGCCTGACCCAGTTCCACAAGGGTTCTAGTGATGAACGCGCGACACGGCCCGGATGCTTGTGATCACCGCGATCATCGACGACAAACGGCTCGAGCGGCTTGAACAGCAGTCGCGCCGATCCCTCCATGGCAGGCGAGCTGCTCCGCTGCTCGCGCATGACCGTGCGCAGCTCGCGCAGGATGAAATTCAGCCCGGAAATGTCTTGATCGTGCCCCTGCAGAAGTCTGCGATCGAGCTCTCCGCTCAACATCGAATGCGCTTGCGGCGACAGCTCGCGCAGAAACTGTCGCAGTCGCTCGACGGTCGTCTCGGCGCCCGCCATTCTCGATCGGTCCGAATTCAAGCCCTCGGCAGGCTTGATAGGCCGACGACGTTAAGAAGCTGTTAACTGTAAGTGCAGCCTAACCGAGCGCCGTCCAGGTGCCGTCAGGATTCCGGCAGGCCGTTCCCCGCGCCGTTTGCGGCTGGCCATTGATGTAAATCGTGTGGGTGTAAGAGCGGCAGCTTCGTCCCGCGTGCTGATAAGCGGGCCCGGGAACGACAGTGCCATAGCGTCCGGAGTCAGGATTACGCCAGGACGTTGGAGCTCCCGACTGCCCGCGATCGAGCGCATCCATCTGCGCTGCGTATGCCCGCTGCTTGTCCTCGTCATCAAGCGCAGCGCCGATTCGATTCCCGATCAGTCCGCCTATCCCGGCTCCGATCAAGGCCCCGGCTACATGCCCGCTAGTGCCGCCACCAAATTGCGAGCCTATGGCTGCCCCGCCCAAAGCGCCAAGGAGCGTGCCTGTGTTCTCCCTAGGTCCAGGTCCCAGTCCGTCGGGACTTCCGGCGCATCCGGCAGCAGCGAGTCCGATGATACAAACGGAAACGATTTTGGATAACGGCATCGATCCCCCGATCAGTCCGCTTCAAGATGTCAGTCTATCGGGAAGCCAGGATTGGGGCAAAACTCCGGCGCGAATGGTATTTGAAAGCCTTCACATCGCGGGCAATACCAGTTCCGCCCTCAAGCCTCCCAGAGCTGCTGCACCCAAGGTCAGGCCGCCCCCGTAAAGTCCTGCCAGCTCCTGCACGATTGACAGACCAAGGCCCGATCCCGGCTTCGACTCGTCAAGCCTACGACCACGCTTTACCACTTCCTCGCGCTCTGATGGAGAGAGACCAGGGCCGTCATCGTCAACGATGATGCGCAATGTAGGCTCGCTTACTCGAGTAGTCTCTCGTACGACCTCGATTGCAACTCGGCTCGACGCCCATTTGCATGCATTGTCGACGAGATTACCGACCATTTCTTCCAGATCTGGACGCTCTCCATGAAATTGGGCGTTTCGATCGCAATGCATCTCGATATTGAGATTCTTGTCGAGGTAGATTTTCTCCATCGTTCGGGCAAGAGCAGTGAGGACAGGCGAGACATCGGTGATCGAGCCGACCGCGGTCAGTCTGGCTGCCAGTCTCGCGCGCTCGAGATGACGCGCTACCTGGTCGCGCATGATATCCGCCTGTTCGAGAATTTTCTGTGCGAATGGCTCAGTGCCGCGCGCGGTCGCTTCATTCACAATTACGGACAACGGCGTTTTCAAGGCATGAGCGAGATTGCCGACATGCGTGCGCGCGCGCTGAACAATTTCCTTATTGGCCTCAATCAGCGCATTCGTCTCTCGCGCCAGAGGAGCAATCTCTTCCGGAAAACTTCCGGTCAGGCGCTCGGCGCTGCCGGCGCGGATCGCCGTCAATCCGCCAGTGATGCGTTTGAGAGGCGCAAGGCCGAAACGGACCTGAAACGTCGTCGTCACGAGCAGCACTGCCGCCAGTATCGAAAACGTAATGATCAGCGCGTGGTCGAACGACCGCGTTTCTTCCGAAATCTCAGCCGCGTCGCCTGCTACCGCAACCAGGTAATGGCCTTCATCTCCAAGGTCCACGTTGCGTTCGACCAAGCGAAGCCGTTGATCTTCGGGGCCAGGTACGTAGCCTTCCCTGGAGCCGTCGGCGCCGGCCGCGATTCCAAAGTCCTGCAAGTGGGGCAACCCACCATCCCACAAGGATCGCGAGGAACGGATCTCGGATTTCCCGGGATCGAGCCTGGTGACCTGCCAGTACCATCCCGACAGCGGTAGTTCGAATAACGGCTCTCCCAACGACTGAGGAAACTTGTCGCCCGATTCCTCGGGCGATGCGATATCGGCTACGAGCGTGCGCAGGTAAACGCCCAAGCGGCGATCGAATGCGCGCTCAACGCCCTGACGGTAGAGCGAAGACAAGACAATGCCGGTGATGGCGAGGATGACGACCGCCCATGCGGCAGCCGAAAGGAATAGACGCAACGCAAGTGAATTCGCCCGCATGCCGCTAGCGCGCATCAGGAGTCGCGAGCAGATATCCGAGGCCGCGAACGGTCTGGATAATCTCAACGCCGAGTTTCTTACGAATGCGGCCGACAAAAACCTCGATCGTATTCGAATCTCGGTCAAAATCCTGATCGTACAGGTGCTCCACCAGTTCCGTGCGCGAGACGACGCGCCCGCTGTGATGCATGAGATATGCAAGCAACCGGTATTCGTGACTGGTGAGCTTTACCGGATTTCCGTTCACTGAGACGCGCCCCGAACGCGTGTCGAGGCGCACGGGACCGCAATTGAACTCGCTTTTTGCGTGCCCGGCGGACCGGCGCAAAAGCGCGCGAACGCGCGCAAGCACTTCCTCCAGATGAAATGGTTTGGCGACGTAGTCATCGGCCCCGGCATCGAAACCCTGCACCTTGTCGCTCCAACGATCCCGCGCGGTGAGCATCAATACCGGCATTGCACGGCCCGTACGGCGCCACGCTTCCAGCACCGAGATGCCATCCATTTTCGGCAAGCCTATGTCCAGGATGACCGCGTCATATGGTTCGGATTCCCCAAGATAATGGCCCTCCTCGCCGTCGAACGCCCGATCGACCACATATCCGGCGTCGGTCAGCGCAGTCGCGAGTTGGCGATTCAGATCGGGATCATCCTCGATTACGAGGAGACGCAAGGCATGGTTCTCCGCTCACCGGCCTGTATGATATTCACCATTTGCGGCGTCAATGGTGACCACGGCCACTTTGCCATTTCGACCGATCAGAGTCAGCACGTAGGCGAGCCTGCCGTTACGCCGGCAAAGCCGGGCGCGAAGCACTTCCGAATACCTGCGCTGCTCGTGCAACAATTTGAGCGCCTGGGCGAGCGAAATCGCCCGTTTCGCGCTGACGGCCGCCCTCTGCTCGGGCCTGGTGAGACATGAAATGTGACCTGAAGCGGCCTGCGCTTGGATGCTCGCGGCAAACTGGGCGAGCGGCACGAAGAGAAAGAGGACTGGAAGGACCGGCATGGGAGGGTGTTAACGGCGCGCCGGTGAACGCGGGCTGAACGTAGAGGCGCTGAAGACGCCGTCATTTCAGCTTTCGAAACCTTCGAACGACGCATAGGCGTCGAGAGGTTCGCGGGGGGAACGCCATGAATTGATCGGCGCGGATGCATCCTCGTATCCGAGGGCGAGACCAGAATAGACCATCAAATGGTCGGGGAGATCGAGAAATCTCCGCACAGTGCGATGAAACAGGATCCAGGCCTGTTGCGGACAGGTGTGCAAACCAAAACCGCGTGCAACCAGCGCAACGGTCTGCAGATATCCGCCTATGTCCGCCCATTGCGCTACTCCGTGCGATTTTTCGCGGGCCAGAAACATTGCAACCGGCGCGCCAAAAAAATCGTAGTTTCGGGAGTACTGCCTGTAACGGGCAGTTCTATCTTCTCGTCGCACATCGATCGACCGGTACAGGAGCTCGCCTATCGTGGAACGGCGAATCCGGTAGGGCTCTGACAGAGGCTCGGGATAGATCGTGTACTCGGCGCCCTCGCCTTTCGGCAGTTCGTCCGGCAATCGCCCGGCAAGCAGAGCCTTGAGTTCATCGACACGCTTTCCGGCAATCACATAGATCCGCCAAGGCTGCATATTGCCGGCTGAGGGGGCACGTGCGGCCCGCTCGACAATGTCACGAACGATCTTTTCAGGAATTGGAGTAGGCAAGAATGCGCGGCAAGAATAACGCGAGCTGACTGCTTCGAGAACGTCCATCGATTGGCTCCGCAGAATCGCGCGATTGTGGCGACCATGGCATGCAAAGCCAAGCCGATCCTTTTATTTGCGCACGATCATGCGCGCGATCTTCTCGATGGAGCGGCCGCCGAAATAGGCCGTGAGCACGATCATCGCCCAGTCCGCGACATCGCCCGTCAACGGGCTGGTGGTGCCAAGAGCGAGCACCTTGTCCCAGACCACGACCTTCCAGACATAAATGACGAATGCGAATGCAAATAATGGTCGGGGCAAGGAAGAGTACCAGCGCCCCTGCTCTGCCAACAGAATTTTCGAGGCCAGCTCGCGCTCGCGCTTTTCGACCTCGATTGCGCGCGCAGCAAGATCGGCGGCGATTTTTTCGCTGGTGTTATCGGCAGCGAGCCTGGCGCGATATGCATCGATGGCAGCTTTCGCAAAGGGTCCACCGAGGAGCTTGCCTATCCAGGCAAGAATTGTCCCGAACATCATTTTGTGCGCCCCGCCGATCGGCGGCGGGCCATCTCGGTGATAAGCCCGATCGCCACAATGTAATAAGGGACGAACCTGGGCTGCAGCGCAGCTTGAATGGCCGCGGTCACATCAGGATTTGAGACAAGTGCCATTGCGGATGCTGCAAGCAACCCGAAAAACACCTGTATTCGCGCCCAAAGAATAGTCCACGAGTTCTTGAACCAGCTCTTTATCTTTTCCCGCATCGATCCATTTCCCATCTTCTAAGTGCCTGCTGCAGCATTCACCCGCTCGTCCCGAAGATCGCGGGCGTTGCGTGATTTTTGCGCCATGGCGATTGCCACCTTGCGGACGTCAGCCACCCGGCGACTCCAGCCCTTGCCGAATACGCGCCAGGTTCTCAGCTTCCGCAGAAACTCCAGCCGTTCATCGCAAATACGCGCAACCAGCTGGCAGGCGTCGGCCTGCTGCGCGGCGGCAATAACCTCTTCGCTGATGAGGCTTGAGACTGCCGGCAGATCCAGCAGTCGACGGAGCACCCTGCCACTGCGGTGAATTCCAGAATTCACGCCGTAGTCGAATATGGCGTAATCCACCCCTGCGGGCAGATCATCGCATCTCTGAGCATTCCAGTACCGGATGCGGTAAATGCGGCTTGCTTCTGCAAGCGTCATCGCCTTGATATCGGCGGCGCTAGCATCGGCTTTGACGTATTTGCGATAGTCATCGATCGTGATTCCGAAATTTGTCGGGCCGCCGGGATCGCTGGGATGGTTGGAGTAGCCACCCTCATGCGCGAGCACCAGCTGCACGCAGGTCTCGTATTGTGACAGCATGACTGAAGTGCCTCTCACGACGCCGGTACGGACATTTCGAGGAAATAGAGGATGAGGCGCACCCTGCCCGAGGCGAAAGTGCCGCCATTGGCGGACACTCGCACCGCGGTGTTGGCGTAGAACGCGGTCGGTCCAATCACTCCGTTGTTGACAGCGCCGGCCGCAATGCCAAGGAGGTCTCCGAATTGCGTCGTGTTGCCGACGACGCCGACGCCATATGACGTGGCGCCGGTGATGGCAGCCGTTGTGCGCGAAGCGACGCCGAGGACGACTGCGCGATCAGGTATGAACGTCGACGTCGTGTCGGTGAAAGGACCCGCAAGATCGATCTCCTCCTCTTTCGCGCGCAGCGTCACCCGGCCGCCATGCTCGGTCAGCGCGATTCCGTCGCGCCACATGCCGTCTTCGAAAGTGACCGTAAGCCGCTCGGAATTGATCCAGGCTTTCATGCCGGGGATTGGCAGAATGCGCACCCAGCCGCCGCCACTGTACAGCGCGATGAGCTCATCCCAACCGCTCCAGGCGCCGACTGCGCCCGGTGCCGGGATGTAGCAACTCCCTTCGGAAGGCGAGTCGGGCGGCACTCCCAGGCTGCGGCTTTGAATTGAGAGATGCGTCAGTGCGTCGAGAAGCATCAATGCTTCATTGTGGGTGACATGCTTCTGCGCCTGTGCGGCTTCGATCGCCGGCAGAGCAAGGCGAGGTGTATCAGTCATGACGTTCCTGGATGTTCAAAATTGATTCGATTGGAAATCCGCGCCCAACCGCTGCGGACATCTGCGCAAGGCGGACCTTTACGTCCGTTTGTTGCTCTCCGAAGTCCGACAGTTCGTCCGCATTGGCGTAAAGCGCAGAGAAAGTGCTTGTCGCAATCGAGCGGACGACTTCAGCCCCCTTGAGGATTTCGAGCGTATATTCCTCGCTTGCTTCCCCGATTGGCACTTCGCCAATCCAGGTGTCGCCATCAATTCGCGTGCGGCGGATCCAGCTGACCACGATCCCGCTGCTGGTGCGCCTCGCCTTCAGGTGGGCCGGTGCAAGCGGCCTGAGCGCCGTCGATTGCGGCGACACAAGAAGCGAAACAGCAGCAGGATCTCCGTGATCGCGTCCATCGGCCACCACGCGCAAGCGAAGTGTGCGATCCAGAGATTCAACTCCGGTCGCGAGGGTCAGGATGTGCTGATCAAGAAGGACAAAAGACGCACCTGCAAGCGCAGGTGCTGCCATCGCCCTTTCGCTCCCTGCCTGGCCGCGCAGCAGACGAGACAGCAAAAACGTCTGTTCGGCGACGAGTTGCGCGGAAGCAAACTGAATGACTTCCCATGCTCCATCGGCGTGCTGGACTGCCGCGGCATTGGCGCCGGCCAAGAGCGCGCTATCCGAAACAGAGTGGATGCTGCCACCGAAGAGTCGAACGCGAATGCCGGCGCGGTGCCAACGCGCAGTCGGCCCACGCGGCAGATCGTCCAGCAGCTCCCCCATGGTCGAGGGCGCCGCTGCCAGAGCGGAACGCGTGTAGCTCAATCCATCAGCGGATGACCACACTCCCACGGCGCCAGGCCAGGGTTTTGCGAAGACGGCGAGCCGCGACAGGATCAACGGCTGCACGCCACTCAATGTGGGCAGGTCAAGCGGAACGGCATGCACCTCGCCAATCGCAGGCGGAGGGCTCGGCAGACGCAGGCGCGGCAATGAAAGCGGGACATCAAAAACCTGCGGATCAATCGATCGCGTCCTGATGGCGCGGCTTTCACCGTCGGCAATCTCAAGCACCTCAAACAGCCTTCGTGTTGCGTTTATGCTCAGCGCAACGATGTCGCCCGCCTCGACAGCAAGGCTGTTCGGCGGCAGTAAGAAATCCGCACTTTCGCGGCCCGCCCAGAGGTCCTGCAGCCATATCTCCGCCCGCCGCTTTGCCTCTGCATCGTTCGTGACGATTGCGAGATCGGCGTGAGAAGTCCGAGTCGAACGGCTGGCGAGCCGACGCGAGGCGGCAACCGCTCGCTGGTAGTCAGCTCCGCTGTCGGTAAACCCGATCGTCACTTCACGCGGCAGATCGCTTTCCTGCGCCCGGATCATGCGAAGCGCCGCGCTTCCTTCCGGCTGCGCGAGATCGCCTTCGCCGAATTCGGCGACCGGCACTTTGCCGCGCTGATGGAAGCTTATGACGCCATCCCTTTCGACGGCATTGAATGAGAATGCAAGCGCCAGCGGATCGAGCATGGCCCGAACCGGCATCGGGCGGTCGACGACATATCCGTCCGGCCCCTCGCCCAGCTCGCCGGTCTCTGCGGACGCCATATCGCTGTCGCTCAGGATGGACGAGACAAGCCCGTCGAGCGGCGAGGTGCCGAGGCGCCCAGTAAGCCAATGACCGGTTTGCCAGTTGGCGCCATCGCTCCACACGTCGGCAAGAGCGGGAAACGCCGGAAATGGGCGAGCGTCCCACGTCCAGACGAAAATCCCGTCAGGAGCGAGCATGCGGCCGCCATAGACGGCAGAGAGTGGATTGAGCGCGCCGCTCCCGAATGCCGGATCGAAGGCGCCCAATACGGCTTCCAGATAGCGACGCTGGATGAGGTCGTCGCGATCCCCGTTCGAGAAGTACGGTAGGCCCGCTTCGGAGGATTTTGGATCCGGAAAAACGCTGGGCTGATTGGCGCCTTTGTTGACCGCTGGGCAGCCGATCTCGGTCAGCCAGATCGGTTTGGACTGAGGCACCCACGCGGTCGGGTTAGCCAGCTCCTTGCCGCCGACACGCTCGAAATGCGGTTGTGACCAGAAGCTCCAAAGATCCTTCTGACGGAAGACCCACGGCTTGCCGAGTCCATCGGTGATCGCAGCTCGTGCCTGCGCTTCACGCGCCTGTGCATCGGGATAAAACCACTCATACGCCTCCCCTGCCGCAAGATTGCCGCTGAGGTAAGCGAGACTGTAAGGACTGTCACTCGATGCCGCATCGCGCTGGCCAGCAGTATCGCGCCAATCTGAAAGCGGTGCGTAGTAGTCGATCCCAATCACATCGATGGAGGGAGACGCCCACAACGTGTCGAGTGGAAAACGAAGCTCCGTCGCAGCCTCATCGACCGCGTGCGCCCCGTATTCGGTCCAGTCGGCCCCGTAGGTCACGATCGTGGCAGGGCCCAGGATCGATTTCACCTCCGCTGCAATTGCGGCCAGGGCGTCCACAGCCGGATAAATTCCAGGGGCGGAGCGCACCCGCGTCAGCGATTTCAATTCCGACCCGATGACAAACGCGTCGACTCCGCCTGCACCGAGGGCAAGCGAGGCATAGTGCAGAACAAAGCGTCGGTAATTCCATTCATCAGCGCCTCCGCTGAAGAAGGCATCGACCTGCGTCGCTGCGGCCATACTTGAATCCGGTGAGCCGACCTGTCCCGGCGCGGGATCACAGGTGATGCGTCCCCGCCACGGATAGACAGGCTGCGAGCCCGCTTCACTCCACGGATCGGGAAGCGCATTTTCCGCAGCGATGTCCATCATGAGAAAGGGATAAAGTGAGACCTTCAGACCGCGCCGTTTGAGTTCGGAAATAACATTGCGCACGCTTTCATCCGACGGCGTGCCCCCGAATGCCGGCCGGCCGTCGACTTTCGAGACCAGATGAGCGGCGGCGCGATCGACACCGGCGACCGACCAGCTGGCCGCATGGGTCCGCTTGTCACGATTTTCCACTCCGGGCAGGATGCGGCACTCGCCGCAACGAAGGTCGGTCCCAAACCAGGCAATGACAACGGCGACTCGCTCGAGGTTGGGCGCAAGCGCCTGCAGTTCGTCGAGTGCAGCCACGATGTCCGAAGGCGCATGCGCCACGTGCCGGTTTTCCGGCACCGACTCGCCTGGCCCGATGACCTGAACGACAGTGGACGGCTCGTAGCCGAACTCGGTTCCGCCTGGAATGAGCGTCACTGCTCGGAGCATTCTCTCGAGGCGGCCGACAGGGCGCACGACTTCGAACGACATCTGCGGAATCCGGTTGCCGAACTTCGCGAGCGGAAACCGTTCGAACACGACGTAGGCGAGCCCGCGATAGGCGGGTACGTCCCCGTCCTTGGCGACGATGAGCGGATCGGGAGTCTGTGACTCGTCGCCGACATAGACTCTCACCGACAGACCCGAGAGATCGAGCAGTTTGCCGTCTGCCCAGATGCGGAGTACGGCGCCTATCGGCCCTTCGCACAAACCGACCGCGAAATTCGCAAAGTAGGAGTAGGTCGTCGTGTTCGTGGTCAGAGTGGACCCGCCGCCCATGCCTTTTCCGCCCGTGCCTCCATTCTGCGCGGTCGTGTTCGTCACTTCCTCGAGATTTGTCGCCCAGATGATTTGTCCCGACAGACGCGCGCGCCCATAGACGCGGGGAATGGGTGCGCCTCCGGTCGAGGCCATGACCTCGAGATCCGGGAGGCGCGGTCCTTCGTGCAGGATTTCCTGGCGGCCTCCAAACAATGCACGATCGATCGCGCTTCCGGCGATCGCGCCGAAGAGCCGGCCCGCGATTGCACCGGCCGGCCCGAAGAGCGACTTGCCGGCCGCGGAGCCCGCCGTGGATAAAACAAGCGCACCCATTAGTCGCCGACTCCGGGAAATTGAAATGCGTAAGCCAGTCGCCGCCGCCACCAGGGCGCGATATTCACTTCCGCAACGGCCGCGCCGTCATGCGCGTGCACCATCGTGTCAGGGGCAGTCACAATCGCTGCATGCTTGGCCGGCAAATTCTGCCGCCAGCGAAACAGCAGGACATCGCCTGCGCGGAAGTCTCGCGTATCGATCGGCAGCAGGTGCCGCGCGGCCGCCGACGCAAGAGATTCTTCGCCTGTTGCTTCCGCCCAATCCGCTGCGTAAGCGGGGATCGATTCCGGCTCGACGCCAATCGCCGCCCGCCACACTCCGCGAACAAGGCCTAGACAGTCGCAGCCGATGCACTTGACTGAGGCCTGGTGGCGATAGGGTGTCCCGATCCACGAGCGTGCCTCGACGACAATGTCTTCACGCCTGAGACCCATGAGATGTCCTAGCTTATCGACTTTGGTGGGATTTGAAGGGCGACACTTGTGCGAGCGGCTTGTTCTGGTGACACGCTCCACCGCTCACCCCTGCGGGACGCGCGTCCAGGGATGAGTTGCAACAGCCTGCATGTCGCCGTGGATTCCCGCCTGCGCGGAAACGAGCTGGTGACAATCCGTGCGGCCTCTCAATCGTCATGGCCGGGCTTGTCCCGGCCATCCACGTCTTTGCAAGGCAAAGGAGTAAAGACGTGGATGCTCGCGACAAGCGCGAGCATGACGCCGAGTGAATGGCGAGCTCGTTCTCTGACACCGTCA
>DASTHI010000020.1:0-4632 GCA_035718275.1 Pseudolabrys sp.
TCTCGGGCGGTTCGCTATAGGCTATTGTCGGCCCAATTAAGAACGCTTTCGTTTTCGGGCTCTTTTTGAGTTTTGGGCGGTGCAGATATGCCGAGCCTGACGATCGGAGGAGTTGATTGGTTACACAGGACTGCTACACAAAGGCACCAATAGTGATCGAAAAAACGCGCGATATATCAGCATTTGTATGGTGCCACTTTCCGGTCCGCCCCTGGGCACCATTCCTGGTCCGTTCCGGACACACAGGTGACGAGCCAGACTTGCTCGCTGACCTGTTGTCATGCCGCGTCGAGCCTATGCGTCTGGATCATTTCTAGGCCGAAGGTCGAGGGGCGGCGCCCGAAGGGCGCCAGCAAATGCTAGCCTGCAGATGAAGTCTTGGGCTTCCAAGATTGGCTCATACCGAAATCACTTTGCTATCCGAAGCTGTTTCGAACTCGATCTCCGACGCTCGCGACAGCATGTCCTCGCTCATGTGCGTCAGAATCACGCGCTTCGCGCCGATGATCGGGAGCTTGTCTCTCAGTGTCGAGAGCGACAGGTGCGCGCGGACGACTTTGTCGAACGTGTAGCACTCAGAGATGAAGAGGTCGGCGCCGCGCGCGGCCTCGACCAGCGAGTCTGTCCACTCGGTATCTCCGGAGTAGCAGATGACCTTTCCCTCGAGTTCGATGCGATAGGCGAGGCAGGGCCCCGCCTTGTCGTCGTGACGCACGTGGAACGGCGTAACGATGAGCGCGCCGATCTGGTTTCGCGCGCCGATCTCCACCTCTCGCAGCGTCAGGTCGAACGGAAGCTTGCGCTCACCGGGGAAGGTCGCCGCGAGTATCCGGTCGTACCAATCGGGTAGGCCGGGAGGGCCTGCGATCGTCAGCGGTCGCGTGCGTTTGGCGACGAGCTGGGCGTCGAGCACAAAGAACGGCACCCCGCCGAAGTGGTCGAGATGAAAGTGTGTGAGGAGGATGAGTTCGATCGCGTTGCGCTCAATCGGCAGGCGCTTCATTGCGACGAGCGAACTCGCGCCGCAGTCGATCAGGAAGGTCCCGTCGACGGCCTCGACATAGAAGCATGTGTTGAAGCGCCCGCCGGACCCGAACGCGTCTCCGCAGCCGATGAATTGCAGGCGCATGGTTCCTCCGTCGCTATCGACGCGCTTCAGTTACGGGCACCGGTCAGCGTGGTGGTTCGTGTGGGCCCGCATGCGCTGAAGATCGGCTCAAACTCGACGCTCCGAGGAAGGATGCTTCAGCAATTCCTTGTTGTCACGACCCAGACGCTGGGCGTCACTCTTGACCTGCGCAGGAATGAGCCGCACCTGGGTCTTCGCTCGCACGGATTTACACGTTAGCGCTCGCGGTCGCTAGATTGCGCCGCCCGCACTTTTAGCGGTCCACGCCGCGGTGCAAATGTTCACGCGACAGACTTGTCAGGCGGCAAACGATGCATCTTCATCGTTTAGGAAGCGATTGGACGTCCCTCGACATCTGGAGACATGTCAATAATTCCACGTAGCTTTGATCCCCGACCAGGTCGGTCACCATGCCCGTGCAGCGCGCCCTGCTATCCGGTGAGAAACGCTTCCACTGAGCAACGAGCGTCTTCCGGGCGTTCTCTTCGTCCCTCAGGCAGGCCTTGTTGCCGCCACCGCCCGGATAGGCCGAAACATCGGCGCGGCAGCTCTTCTTGTAGTCAAGGTTCGGCACACCCTGCGCCAACGCCGTATCCGAGAGCAAACCGAACAATGCGGTAACAACCAATGCGCCGGCTTTTCTCATCGTAGCCCCCAAGAAAATGGTCACAACCTGCGGCAGCGACCCGACACAGGATACATGGCTATGCAGTGACCTATCAATGTCTCCGAAAACGAAATTCCGATGCAATTGCCCCAAAGGGAAATAGCGTAATCCGGAGGTCATGCGCATGATGAACCGTCACCCGCGTCTCGCTTGAGGCCCGGTGGCGGTCGATGTTGCACTTGGGGTTTCAGAGCGCACTCCCAACCAGCAAAGCCGCGATGCTCTATTCTCTCGGCGCCATGACCGGGTTCGGCGCCGGAAACATTTCCCTGCCGGCGCATTGGCAAATGATGGGCGTATTGCAATCGCTCGCGGGATTGCTCCTGTTTGGCCTGACAACGGCGTTCATGTTCGCCATGTTTCAGGCGGTGTGGCCGTCGCAACAGCGGCCAGCCGCTTGGCCCTCCTAACTGACCGGGAGAAGAACGGACGCATTGCCTTCCGAAGGATCAGTGCTCAATGAGCCCAGCTCCCACTTGGGAATTGCAGCGAGCGTTACGACTTCACTCGGGCGACCGCTCTCAGTATCGAGACCGAAAACATAGACCTGGCTTGGCAGCCATGCATCGTCATCGAGGATGCTCAGCCGGATGTTGCCGTTGGTCACGACATCTCCTTTGGTAAAGGGAACAGCCACGTCCACGGGATGCCAGTTGCCGGTGTACTGCTCGAGATCATCCTGTGGCGTGTCGGCGATTGTCTGATCGGCGACGATTGCTCCTCCGGCGGTGATCTGCAAGCGGATCGGGCTGTCGGTTTCGACATTGCTTCCGCTGCCCGTGTAAACCAAGAGCATCACTTTGCGGATAACGGTGGTCGCGCTCCCTGGTCCGACAAGACGCAGCGGCATTGTCAAATGCCCCTCAGACGAATCGGTGCTGAGCCAGTGCGTCAGGTCGGTCTCCATCGCAAGCGCAACGATCTGGCTCGGCGACCATTCGGGCTGCGTCTGGCCGAACACCAGAACTTGCTGCGGAGCCCAGGCATCGTCATCCCTGATGCCCAATCGAATAGAGGAATTGGTCAGCAGGCTTGCATCGATGGGATTGGGCAACAGCTCTCCCGGCTCAGAATTCGTGCCCCCTGAAATTGCGGCCTGGCCTTGTTCGAGCCAGCCACTGTCGGGGCCCAGCCCGCCGGATAACGGACCCGAGCCATTCATGAAACCGAAATCGATATCGGCAAGGTCTTGCCCATCGATGTCGATGGTAAGATTGAGCACACCCACATCCGTTCCCGCGTCGTCCTCGTTTTTCGTCAACGTTGCCAGCCAGATTTTTTCGATCGTCGGCATGGTACCCTCCATCGAAACTTGCATTGATAAGCGAATGACTCGTCCACAATCAGCGGCCGGAGTGCGCGGTATCGCGGTGTTCCGGGTGACGAACGCATGATGCCGCAGGCACCCAACGAAGTTCGGACTTTAGCCCTGACACTCACGCGAACTGGTGTGAGGAAGGTCACGCTGGAAGCGAATTTTTTTAAAATCCATGTGCCGAAGCCGAATCGCTGCACTGTCAAAGACGTCGATGCCCGCAACATTCGGAACAATGCCGGCCATGACGGGCGCAATACGGTCTCAAAAATTCTGCTTTAGCCTTTCCAGGTCGGCTGGCGCGGATGCACCATATCCTTGAAGGCATCAAAGCTCTTCCAGGCTGGCTCCGGCGGCTCGCATTTTGGCTGCGGCGTGTAGATCGATGGTGAAACCATCTGCATGGTCGGAATATAGCGCGGGCAGTTGGGAAAGATGGCCCGCGCCTCCACTCGCACGATGAGCTGCGCGCCCACTGTCTCGCCAAGCAGGGGATCGTCGTCGTTCACGCATGCGATCCCGTTGACCCGCAGCCGCTTCGGCTTGTCGTTCATCGCGATGAACAACAGCCCAATATTCGGATTGACCAGCACGTTGCCAAGGCTCTTGAACATGCCGTTTCCGTCATAATCGGGGAATGCCAACTCCGAAGCTCCGGTGACGCGCACGAAACCGGGCGGGCCTCCCTTGAACGAACAGTCGGGGCGACCGCCCGCGTCGGCAGTGGCAATGAAGAAAAACGTGACGCTCTCGATAAAGACCCTGTCCTCGTCGGTAAACGACACGCGTGTCAGTTTTTCCTCCAGCCGGTCCGCGATGCGGCGGCTGTCGAAACGGTCCTGCAAATTCCGGTTGCCGTCGTGGTACATGATGGTCATCGCAGTCCCCTCCTGTCGGGTCGCGCGTTCTGCATGCACTCTGCGCACTGGACTACGCCTCCGCCCGTCACATTCTTCGATGATCGCGAGTGGCGAATCGATCTTACCAGCGTGGCGGCCGCGAATTTGGCAAACGAACGCGGGGTCTTCAATCCGCTCTGCTGACGCAATTGACTTTCGGACTTGTCGAGCGGTCGCAAAATTTGCGCTGAATCATTGGAGAACGCGGTGCCGCTTTCGCATGTCCATCTATAACCAAGCGAATGGCGAAGGCTTTGTTTGACAAGGGGATTGCTGGCTGAACACCCGTTCATGGACCTAACAATGGGTTCCCGCGTTTGCTTGCCACAGGGCGACAAACAGGGGAGTACCCACATGCGTAAAGCCGTCTTGGGTGCAGCAAGTGCACTCGCTCTTGCTTCGCCGGCGATGGCCGCCGATCTGCCGGCGCCCGGATACAGCGATGTTCCAAGCTACGAGCGGGACTATACCTACCGGACGGCGCCGCCGCTGGTCGTCGAGGAGCCGCCTACGGTCGTCGACGAGACCGTCGTCGTTCGCAGGCCGGTCGTTGTAGCGCCGCCGCCGGTGGTGGTTGATGAATATCCGGTCTATGCGGCACCGCGGTTCTATGCGGCACCGC
>DASTHI010000021.1:0-67712 GCA_035718275.1 Pseudolabrys sp.
CCAATGCAGGGCCGAGACGATAGCTATCCTCAGCCCGTTTGCCGGCTCTTCGGCAGCGGAGGCCGCGCCCGTAGCTCAGCTGGATAGAGCACCAGACTACGAATCTGGGGGTCAGGAGTTCGAATCTCTTCGGGCGCGCCAGACTTTTCTGGCACGACTTTTCGCATTGGCCACGCCCCTCTTGGCGATGAGGTGGAAACGTCACCGACCTTGTACGAAAAGGGTATCGTAGCGACATTCCTTTCCGTGCTCAGACGTGCCACATCGACACATTATGAGTTCGATAATCGCGTTTAGCGGCGAAGAATTCGAGACAAAGGTGCCGCTCGTTATAATTGGTGCCGGGGCTGCGGGTCTCTGCGCTTCACTAGCCGCAAAGGAAATGGATATCGAGGCGGTCGTCGTCGAGCGAGACGAGCTACCTTCCGGTTCGACGGCACTTTCCGCCGGACTTATCCCCGCTGCCGGAACGCGTTTCCAGCGCGAGAAAGGCATTGTTGACAGCCCGGCTTTGTTCGCCGCCGACATTGAGCGCAAGGCAGGGGATGAGGCGGATCCCACCATCGTCGAAGTGGTGTCTGCGCGTGCGGCCCCGCTGGTAGAATGGCTTGCGGACCGCTACGGCCTGCCTTTCGAGTTGGTGGACAACTTCAACTATCCCGGCCATTCCGCGATGCGCATGCACGGCCTGCCGACGCGGACCGGCCGCGAGCTGATAGACCGGCTGCGTGGCGCGGCCGAGGAAAACGACATCGTCATTCTCACGAAAGGTACGGCCGAACGCCTTTTCGTCGATTCCGAAAGCCGCGTGCGCGGTGTTGAGATCGCGCGCCGTGACGGCAGCCGCGAGCGCATTGGTTGCGCGGCGCTCATCCTTGCCTGCAACGGCTTTGGCGGAAATCCGGAGCTTGTCCGTCGCTATATTCCGGAAATGGCGGGCGCGCTTTATTTCGGCCATCCAGGCAACCGCGGCGATGCCGTCATCTGGGGCGACGCGTTGGGAGCAGAGCTCCGGCACCTTGGCAGCTATCAAGGTCACGGCTCAGTCGCCACGCCGCACAACATTCTGATTACCTGGGCAACCATCATGCAGGGTGGGATCCAGGTCAACGGCGAAGGTGAACGCTTTTGCGACGAGACACACGGCTACTCGGAGCAGGCGGCGGAGGTCCTGCGTCAGCCCGGCGGATTTGCGTGGACAGTGTTTGATGCGCGCATTGCCGCGGTGGCACGGCAATTCGAAGATTTTCAAAGAGCCGAAAGCATCGGCGCCATGCTCTCGGCCAACACAGTTGAAGAGCTTGCGGGCGCAATGCGCGTGCCTGCAGGCGCTTTTGAAAAAGAATGGGATGAAGTGGAAAGCCTAAAAAAGCGCAATGGGCGGGACCGCTACGGGCGCAAATTCGAAGCGGATCAGGCGTGCAAGTCGCCCTTTCATGCAATCAAGGTCAGCGGTGCACTTTTCCATACGCAGGGCGGGCTTGCGATCGATGCCGATGCAAGGGTGAAGGGCAGAGACGGACGTCGCTTTCCCAATGTGTTTGCCGCAGGCGGCGCAGCCGCCGGCGTCTCTGGTTCGAGGGCAGCAGGATATCTCTCCGGCAATGGTCTTTTGACGGCCACCGTTCTTGGCCGGTTAGCGGGCCAAGCGGCGGCCGAGCAAATCCTGCTGTGATGCGCGGTGCGCTGCCTCCAGTTTGCAGCTTTCCATTAGGGCAGGCTCACTCGGTTCGCCGTAGAACTCAGCCTAATGTTTCAAGTGGACATCATCGGCCCATGGCATCAACAACTTTTCAGCGAGCGCCACGATTCCGTAGAGAATGACTCCGAGCACGCTCAGCACCACTAGGGACGCCCACACTAGGGGCGAATTCAGTTGCGAGTTGGCGGTCAACAGTAGATTTCCGAGGCCCTGATTGGAGCCGATGAACTCACCGATCACGGCCCCGATCACGGACAGCGTCACGGCGATCTTGGCACCGGAGAAGATCGAGGGCAGGGCGGATGGCAACTGAATTTTGAAGAACGTCTGCAGACGCGTGCACTGCAGGGATCGGGCAAGTTCAAGGAGTTCGGGAGACGTCGAGCGCAGGCCCGTCGCGGTGTCGACGACCACAGGAAAAAACGCAATGACGAACGCCATTGCGAGTTTGGATTGGATGCCGGTGCCGAACCAGACCAGAAGGATGGGAGCCACGGCGACTTTGGGAATCGACTGGCTGGCCACGAGCAAGGGATAGAACATTTGATTGGCGATCCGCGAATACGTCATAATGACCGCGATGGGAATCCCAATCCCCAATGCCAGGGCAAAGCCGTAGATGCATTCAAGTGCGGTGAACCATCCTTCCTCCGCCAAAGCTCGCGATTCCTGCACGATGGCCTGCAGCACCTGCCACGGTTTCGGCAGCACGACGACCGGAACGTGAAACAGCACCACATAATAGTGCCAGGCGAGCAGGATGATCGCCGTTCCGGCGAGAGGAAACATGAGGTGGGCTAAGCGCTTACCCATCAGTGAACGATCCCTAGCGCGACGCCCGCCTGCCGCTCCAGTTCGGTGAACTCGGGCAGGAATCGCGTTTTCGAAGAGCGGGGGTACGGGATGTCGATCGTGATCTCCTTCACGATGACTGCCGGGCGTTTCGAAAAGACGACCACCTTGTCTGAGAGATAGATCGCCTCTGAAATGCTGTGAGTGACGAAAAGAACGGTCGCGCCGGTCACACGTCGCAGATCGAGCAGGAGGTCATTCATTTCCAGCCTGGTTAATTCATCGAGTGCTCCGAATGGTTCGTCCATGAGAAGAATGGAAGGCTCGTGAATAATGGCGCGGCAGAGTGCGACGCGTTGCTGCATGCCGCCGGATAGTTGGCGCGGATAGGCATTTTCGAATCCATCGAGGCCCACCAGCTTGAGAATCTCATGAGCGCGTGCCTTCGCGCGCCCATCATTCCTCCCGAGTACCTCCATCGGAAATAGAACGTTTGCGAGCACACTCCGCCACGGCATCAGCGTCGGAGCCTGAAAGACCACACCGACGCCCGGATAGGGCCCTTCGATAGTGTTTTCATCAAGTTGAAGCAGGCCGCTGCTTGCGGGGATGAGGCCCCCCATCATCTTGAGGATGGTCGTCTTGCCGCAGCCGGAAGGCCCGAGCAGCGAAATCAGGTCGCCTTTGCGAAAATGAAATGAAACGTCCTTCACCGCCGGGACTTGCTGGCCCGCGGCGATGAATGTTTTCGTTACATTGGCGACGCGGCCGAAGGGTGAGTGCTGACCAGTACCCTTCGGGTCTGCTGTTATGCCTGTTTCACCTGCGCTCACGCTCGCGTCAGCCTCTGGTTTTTGTTCACCATGAGCGGCTAGGGCATGATCGGTTTCGCAGGCAGGAAGCCGGTCATGTAAACGTCCTGCGGCTTCGGTGCTTTCTCCTTCGGGAAACCGCCATTTTCGGCCATCCATTCCACCGATGTCTTCATCCGCTCCGCTGTAAAACTGCCAAGTCCGTTCTTTTTCACGTCAGGCGTGACACTCAGATCCTCCACGATCTTGAGCTCTTCAACAGTAATGTCGTTCTTCAGGGCCTTGGCGTATTTTTGGATGATCTCGGCAGCTTCCTCCTTGTGCTGGAAGGAATACTGATAACCGCGCAAAGTCGCCCGTACGAATCCCTTCACGATTTCCGGATTTTCTTTAATGAACTTCTCGGTCGCGCCGATCCCGTTGGAGTAGAGGTCGAGACCATGATCGGCGAAGAGGAATGTAACAACTTTCGCATCCTTCACCGCTCTTTCCATCGCCGGCTTGGTGATAATGAAGAAGTCGATGGCCGGGATCTTGCGCGTCGCCAACATCGCTATACGTGCCGACGGCTCGATGCTCTCCATCTTCAATTTGCTCGGATCAAGACCTTCCTTGCGCATCATCGCGCGAGCAATGTTGGTGATGTAGCTGCCTGTGTTTGAGCCGACCGTCAGGCCTTCAAAATCCTTGAGCTTTGTGACATTGGCCCCCGGGTCGAGCGAGAAAAAACAGAATGGGGCCTTCTGGTAAATGACCGACACGACCTTGACGGTCGATCCTTCGGCGCGAGCAACAACGAGACTTGCGACATCTACGAAACCAAGTTGCGCGATACCCGACTCAACATTCTGGATTCCCTGTGCCGTGCCCTTGGCCGGAACGATGTTAACGTTCAGACCCTCTTCCTTGTAGAACCCCTTGGCGATTGCGACATAGAACGGCGCATGCCGTCCCAGCGTAATGAAATCCAGGGAGAACGTTATGTCGGTCAGTTTCTTTTCCTGGGCCTGAACCTGCCCAAGATCGCCTGTCGCCCCACCAAGCACTAGCCAGGCGGAGCAAAGGACCGTCGCAATCAGCTTCTTCATTTGACCCTCCTCGAGTTGCCCTTGCCGCCGATGTCACCTTTGCACAGTTGCCTGCGTCTGTTGATTCACCGGTGTGATCCGGTGTTCGAGAACTGCCCCAGTGAGATTCGCTGAAGCGTCAGAGATCAGATAGAGCAATGTCGGAACCACACCCTCGGGTTCTCCGATCCCAATCGAGCTACGATAATGCTCGCGTTCGGACTCGCTGCTTACATTCATGAAAATCGGTGTTGCCCTCACCCCCGGCGACAATACGTTCGCACGCACGTTGTAGTCTCGAAGTTCCTGCGCTACCGACTTGATCATCCCGATCAGCGCGGCCTTGCTTGCGGCATATGCGCTTGCGCCAGGCCAGCCGGTCAGCGCAAGTCCGGAGGTGAACGCAACGATCGCGCCGGCTCTTTGCGCCTTCATCAGCGGGATGATTGAATGGAGGCAATAGAAGACCCCGTTCAGATTTGTATCGATCACGTCGCGCCATTCATGGGCGCTCATTTTGTCAGCCTCGTTACGAATTTGGATGGCAGCAGCAAGCACTGCGGCATCAAGCCGCGGATATTTCTGTCGCACGTCATCCAGCAGATTTCTTACGGCGTCTTCATTTGAAACGTCGACCTGCCGCAAATCGATTTTCTTGTGCAATTCTGCATCCAGATTATGCATCAGATTGTCATGCCGGCGATCGATCGCGATGACCGCTGCACCCTCGCGCGCGCAGTATTTCGCCAGTGCAGCACCGATCCCGCTGCCCGCTCCCGTGATCAGCACGGTCGCGTCCTCGAACCGGTATGAAACCGTGATACTCACGCCGGCACTGCCTCCCGCAGCGGTCTGAGTGCGACGCGATACGCTGCTTCTGCCTGGCCCGCCCCCATCGGGGCGATGGCGGCGATGTGGTCATCGGGACGCACCAGGACCATCGTTTCTGCCGGACAGCCGTAGCGCTGCATGATGCGGTTTCCTGAATCCAGGAGCGAATGTTCGCGTACGGCTGAATCCCTCGGCGCATCCCAGCGCGAGACGGCGTAGTGACTGATCCAAGGATATCCCTTTTCGGGGATGTCCGGGCGCCGGCGGACGTCCGTAAAATAGAGCGCGACAAAAGACCTGCCGAACAGGTCATGCAGCCTGACCTCGCGGCCGGCACTGTCGTGCACGAGCCCATCTGGCGCGCGATCTCCGATAGCGACCGGTGGAGGCTCGGCGAAGGGCTTCACCATCGACCAGTCGCCGCTTCCGTCAAGGTCGAGACGAACGCCGAGCAGTGATCGCGTGTAGGCGTTGCCCCATTGATGGCCGCTCATCGCTTTCACGTCCACCGTCCGTTTGGCCATGTAAGCACGCGCAGCCTCGGCCATCGCTCCTGACCCGTGTTCGGCAAGAGGCTTCTGCTCGCGCTCGAATCCATCAAGAAGGCTGTCGTTGCCCCAACCGCGCATGATCCAGGCAATACGCCAGGCAAGATTATTGGCATCGAGAATGCCGGTGTTGAGCCCAAGGGCCCACATGGGCGTAATCAGGTGCGCGGCATCGCCGAGCAGAACTATACGTCCGTGCCGCCATTTACCGGCGACTCGGTGATAAATCTTGAACAGGTTGGTACCCAGCAGCTCCGCGTTTTTTGCACCACCGATGAACTCGATTGCCTTCTCACGCAATTCGTCGGCTGTGAATTCACGCTGCCCTTCAAACACCGGATAAAGGAAACGCCAGCACTCGGGCTGACGGACCAAAATCATCCACTCTTTCGCATCGCTGAAATAACCGAGATAGGGAAAGTCGCGTGGGTTCTCGACGTCGAGGTCAACCTTCAGATCGACCAGCGCAAATCGCTCGGGAAGAGAACGACCCTCGACGGATACGCCGAGGCGCTCACGAACCGTGCTGCGTCCACCGTCACAGGCCAGAAGAAAGCTCGTCTCAAAAGTCCTTTCGCCATCAGGTGTATCCAGCATGAGCGTTACACCATTTGCATGCTGCCTGAAGTCTATGAGGCGGTGGCGATATCGAACCTCGCCGTATCGCGACTCTTTCAGGCACTCGTAGAGAGCGGGCTCCATATCGTGCTGAGGCAAGTTGATGACGAAGGGAAATCGCGTCTCGTCCCGGAGCAGATGCAGCTTCACAGAACTACGCTTGCGATTGCTGGCGCGCTCGACGTCGCCGACTTCGTCGACACGCATGGCTTTCGTCAGAATTTTGGCAGCCGCGCCGAAGCGCTGCCAGATCTCGAGAGTGCGAATCAATGTGGTTCCGGCCTTCGTCTCGGTCGAGAGGCCGGAATTGGCTTCGAACACTACAAATGGAATTCTGTAAAACGATAGCCCAAGTGCCGTGGTGAGGCCGACGGGCCCGGCTCCGACGATGGCCACCGGGTACTCGGAGCTCAATGGAATCGCATCGCTGTCCATCGTCACACGCCGCCACGCGGGCTTCGACCGGCCCGCGATCAGTGGCCGGAAAGCAACGCAAGATTTTTCCGGCGAACTTTTTTCACATCGCGCGAGCTTGCCGGCAACAAAAGCATCGCATTCGAAATTTCTATGTGTCAATATATTTTCGAAAATCGGTACAATTTCCGATAGTCCAGACACCGCGTGGCAGTATGAGTGCGCAACCAATTTCGCTGCAAACGAGCGATGGCCACACGCTGAGCGCGTACGAGGCGCGGCCGGACAAATCGCCCCGGGGAGGCATCGTCCTGCTGCAAGAGATCTTTGGTCTCACCAGCTACATTCGGCGCGTGTGCGACGGCTTTGCCGCGCATGGTTATCATGTGCTCGCGCCCGCATTGTTCGACAGGATTCGTCCTGGCATCGTCCTCGGTTATTCAAAAGACGATGCTATCAAAGGGCGGGAGTTCCGCGCGCAAATTCCCTGGGACAAGACTTTCAACGATGTCCGGGCTGCCATGGTGTTTCTTCAGCAGTCCGGCAAGGTTGCGACGCTCGGTTATTGCTGGGGCGGTACCATTTCCTGGCGCGCCGCCTGCCAAATCGAATCTGTGTCGGGGGCGGTCTGCTATTACGGCACGCAGATCAGCCCATACACCTCCGAGCACCCGCGCTGCCCCGTTTTGATGCACTTTGGCGATAGGGATTCTATCTCCACGCTTGACCATGCGGGAGCATTGCGCGCCTCTCAGGGCGCTCAGGTGGAAATCCAGGTTTATCCGGCCGGTCACGGTTTTAGCTGCGATGAGACGCCGAACTATCATGCGGCGAGCGCAAACCTCGCGCTGCAACGCTCGCTCGATTTCCTGTCTCAACAGATTGGATAGACGAGGCTATGCAAGGTGACTAGAAGACTCCAGCTTATCGTATTCCTTAGCGCGCAGGCGCCGCCATGACCCTTGTCCATCAACACGACGGCGGAATTGAGTTGACGGTCAACGCTCAGGTTTTCCGTCAGATGCGCCTGGATATCGTGACTTGCCGGCTCATGCCGAACGAGCGGCTGCGTATCGAGGATCTGCGAAAACGATACGGGGTAGGGGGCAGTCCGATCCGCGAAGCCTTGATGCGGCTCGAGGCAGAGGGGCTGGCAATCCTCGAGCAGAACAAGGGATTTCGTGTCTCGCCGGTCTCGCGCGAGCACCTGCTGGATCTGATGAAAACGCGCGTTGAGATCGAAGGACTTGCCCTGCGCTGGTCGATCGAGAAAGGCGGCGTCGAATGGGAGGCAGACCTGCTTGCTGCATTCCATCGACTGTCGCACCAGAAAAAGACGCTACGGATACAGGGCGACGAAATCAATCTCGTGTGGTTTAGGGAGCATCGCAATTTTCATGGCGCGCTCACCGCCGCCTGCGGATCTCCACATCTGAGCGGGATTCGTGAAAATCTGTTTGCTCAGGCGGAGCGGTACGTCGCGCTTTCGATCATCTCGAAGTGCCCGGCGCGCAACGATGCTGGCGAGCACGAGCAGATTATGCGGGCCGCTCTGACAAGAAACACGGAGCGAGCGATCCATCTGATGGCGGACCATCTCAGTCGGACCAATGAACGGGTGGCAAAGGCGCTAGTGCCGGCAATGTCGCATCCCATTAGATTGCGGCGCTTGATCAGCAAAAGATGAAATGAAGGACGCCGTATGCATCGAAGCCGATCGACTGAGCGCGTTGGTCGCACGGCTTTTCGTCGCCGCCGGAATTCCGGAAGGCGCGGCGAAAACCGTTGCGGAAGGTTTGGTGGATGCCGATCTTGAAGGCCAGTTTTCCCATGGAGTGATGTTGGTCGAGATGTACATCGACCGGATTCGGAACGGCTCCGTCTCGGCGAGAGAAGCGGGCGAGATTGTCTCCGACAAGGGAGCTACTGTCGTTCTCGATGCACGTAATGCGCTGGGTCATCTGACCGGCGACCAAGCTATCAGGATCGCGATCGAGCGCGCCCAACGCTTTGGGCTCGGTCTGGTTGCCGTGCGACACGGCTTTCATTTCGGTACGGCACGCCGGTTTGCATTGCACGCAGCTGGGGCAGAATGCATCGGAATCGTGATGTGCAATACGCGTCCGCTGATGCCCGCTCCGGGCGGCGCTGAGCGGGCTGTAGGAAACAATCCGATCGCAATTGCCGTGCCATCCGACGGCGCCGTGCCCATCGTGCTCGACATGGCGACCAGTGAAGCGGCCATGGGCAAGATTCGTATGGCACAGAAGGCGGGGCAGAAGATTCCCGCGAACTGGGCAGTCAGAAGCGACGGGAGCACAACGATCGAACCAGGCGAAGCGATCGCCGGCATGCTGCTTCCGGTCGGCGGCCCGAAGGGCTTCGGGCTGGCATTTCTCATTGACCTGTTATGCGGAATCCTCTCCGGCGGCGCGATCGGCAGCGCCGTTCAGCCGCTGTATGGTGATGCTGCCGTTCCGTACGACTGTTCGCACCTTTTCATTGCCATCGATATCGCGCATTTCGGGGATCCCGCCAAGCTCCGAGCGGCGTCAACGGCTGCAGCCGAACGAATTCGCGCGGGTACGCGCATGCCGGGTGTCGCACGGCTGTTCACGCCCGGCGAGCCGGAATGGGCAAGGCGTCGAGAGGCGGGTGGAAAGGTGACACTGCCCCGGGCTGTGGCGGACAGTCTGCTGCGACTTGCGGAGGAATTGCGCGTGCCGTCCGATGCGCTCGCGCCGGCCGAGAAGTACGAAAGGACCTGAAGGATGCCCAAACGTGAAGTGAAGACAGATCGAATCCGGACTCCGAGCGGCGTATTCTCGCAGGCCACGGTCATCGAAGCGCAAGGAAAGCTCGTTTTCATTTCCGGGATGACGGCCCGCAGACCGGATGGGACCATCGCGGGCATCGGAGACATCACAGCGCAGACAAGGCAGGTCTGTGAAAACATAAAGTCCGCCGTGGAAGCAGCAGGAGGCACGCTCGACGACATCTGCCGGGTCGATGTCTATGTGCGGAACATGGAACATTTCAAAGAGATCCACGCCGTGCGTCAGGAATATTTCAAGCCCCCTCTTCCAGCCTCGACTATGGTGGAAATTTCCAAGATGACCTCTCCCGACTATCTCATCGAGATCAGTGCGATTGCCGTGGTCCCCGCGAATTAATCGAAGGCTTCAATGATGACCGACAAGTCGGGACTGAAGGCGGCCCAGGAGCGGGGCATCAAGCTTGGTGAGATCGGACAACGCATCGTTTTCGAAAATGATCATGTGCGGATCTGGGAGGTCAATCTCGACCCGGGCGAAACCATAGATTTCCATCTGCACTATCACCCTTATGTCGTCATCTCGCTGGGCGGCGGCAAGAACGAGATCGAGACGATTTTCGGCGACAGACGTCTGACAGACGAGCCCCTCGGCTCGACAGTCTTCATCAACGAGATGCGCCCGGTGCACAAACTCACAAACCGCGATAGCGTGCGCTACCTCTCGCGACTGATTGAGCTCAAGAATATTCGCTGGACGGCGGAGTAGGCGTTTCATGCCGCAAGTGACCGGTGGCTGGGACGTTCACACGCACATCGTGCCGGCAGGCGTCGTTGCCGCGGGCGCTCGTGGCGCATTCGGGATGCGGGCGTCTTCCGAAACACTGACGATCTGCGCGCACGGCGTTCCGCTGCATCCACTGACCGATGTGCCCAAGCTTGTGGACCGCATTGCAACCGACCGACTCGACGGTGCGATCGTCTCGGTTCCGCCGCCCTTGTTCCGTCCGGATTTGAGTTCGGCGGCGCGGCATGACTATGCCAGGCTGGTGAACGATGGCCTCTACGATGCCTGCCATGAGCATGCTGGCGTGCTGCGGCCACTCGCCTATCTACCGGTCGAGGCGCCCGAGATCGCAGCAGAGATTGCGGCGGGCCTTGAAGCCGGCTGGGCCGGCGTGGTGATGGGCACCGAGACCAACGATATTTCTTATGCGTCGGAGCGGCTTGAGCCCCTCTGGCGTATCCTCAGCGAGCGCAAACTTACGCTCTTTATCCATCCCGGCTCGACTCCCGACAAGCGGCTCGATCCCTTCTACCTGACTAACCTGATCGGCAATCCAGTCGAGACAACGATCGCCGCCTCGCACCTGGTGTTTGCCGGAGTGATGCAACGTCATTCCGGCCTCAACATCATCCTGGCGCACGGCGGAGGATGCGTTGCCGCGCTGTGCGGCCGCTGGCAGCGCGGCGCCGCGACGAAGCGGCCTGGCATCCCGCAGCTGTTGATCGAACCGCTTGCGGCCGTGCGCAGGTTCTATGTCGATAGTCTCGTCCACTCTCCCGCGTTTCTTGAAACCGTCATCAGGACAGTCGGCGAGGACAAGATCCTACTCGGAAGCGACTGGCCGTTCCCAATGGGCGCGCCCAATGCCGAGCACGATCTTGGACATCTGGACGAAAAGGTTCGATTTCGTATTCGAAAGACAAATGCCGAGCAGGCGTTCGGCCGCCGATTGATCAGAGAACGGCAGGGTGTCTCATGACCAAGCTTCCGCAAGACATGCCCAAGCTCGACGAAATTCTTATCGCCACCGACAAGGTGCAGTGGCGTGAGAAGTCACTGAAAGGCATTCATGAAAAGATGCTTTGGCGAAATGAGGAGACTGGAGCCTCGATTGCCTTAATCAAGTTCGAAAAAGGCGCTGGCATTCCCGAGCCACACTATCATTCCTCGAACCAGTTCATGTTCTGTCTGTCCGGCAAGTACGAGTACGTCTCCACCGGCGTCATCCTGACCGCTGGCTCGTTCTATTGCAATCCAAAGGGCAATGTGCACGGTCCCGCAATTGCCCGTGAGGAAACGGTGGTGGTTGAGATCTATGACGGCCCACACTATCCGGAAAAGCCCTCATGGTACACGGATGAACGGGACGCGCGCTGAAAAGAAAGATGAGCGATCCGCAGCTCAAACACATCGGAAAAGGCGTGCATGCATGGATCGGCGCTGGAGGCGATTCCAATGCAGGCGCGATCGAAACGCCGCTCGGCCTGATCGTTATTGATGCACAGCAGAATCGCGCGCTCGGCGAGAAATTCCGCAACGCTCTGACGAAGACATTCGCGCTGCCAGTGCGCGCGGTCATCAACACGCATTTCCATCTTGATCACGTCGCCGGCAACATCGCATTCGCCGACGTGCCCATCGTTGCGCATCAGAAGACGCTGCAGGCGCTCGAGCGCGAGCTCGGGCCGCTGAGCCCGGCAGGCGCGAGCGTTACCGACACCCTGACCAAGATCCGCATGTTCTTCGGGAGCAATTTTGAGGAGCTGGTGCCGAAAGGCGAACGCGGGTGGTTCACGGAGCGCGTTGGGGGCTCTGCCCCGCTGATGATCCTGCCGCCGACCGAAGCTTTCGCAGACCAGCTCGAGTTCAGGCTGCCGGAGGATAGCGTACATGTCGACTATTGGGGCCCGGCGCATTGCGACGGGGACGTCGTCATTCATCTGAAAAAGACTGGCGTTGTATTCATGGGCGATCTTTTCTTCCATGGACGATTCCCCTGGTTCGGCGATTGCGACCTCAGCGGCTGGATCGCGGCGCTCGATCGGGTGCTGAAAATAGACGTGGCGACCGTCGTGCCGGGTCATGGCCAGCCGGCCTCGTTGAAGGAGCTGGCCGGCTTCCAAATGCTGCTTTCAGCCGTGCGCGAAGAGGTGGACAAGGCCGTCAAGGCAGGCTGGTCGGAGGATGCCGCAGCGCGCGACATCACGCTCGCCGACTACGCGGCAATGCAGCGCTACAGGGAGTGGATGCCGTACAATATTCGCGCGGTTTATCGCTACCTGCGCGGCGGTTAGCGAACGGGGACCCAAAGCAGCGACCTCAGGGGTCGCAGTTCTGGATT
Source organism: Pseudolabrys sp. (assembly GCA_035718275.1). Lineage (GTDB taxonomy): Bacteria > Pseudomonadota > Alphaproteobacteria > Rhizobiales > Xanthobacteraceae > Pseudolabrys. Next base: position 12,686 of record DASTHI010000021.1, read on the forward strand.
GCCGCTTTCGCAGAAGCAACGGGCAGTGCAGTCTGCACCCTAACCCACGACTGGCGGCCAGCCGATGGGATTCGCCTGCTGAACCAATTTCGCAAGACCGAGGATCTTCGGCTCCTCGAATCGCGCAGCCACAATCTGCAGGCCGATCGGCAGGCCGTCTGCCGTAAGGCCGGCGGGAACGCTCGCCGCGGGAAGGCTGAGCAGGGTGATCAAAAAGCCCGGCGCGATCCAGTCGATATAGTCATCGAAAGTCTTGCCGTTGATCTCTTTCGGAAAATTCCATTCGACCGGAAACGGCTTTACCGGTGCGGCCGGGCAGAGCAGGGCATCGTAGCGCTCGAACAGCGCGCGCACCTTCTGGAACAGCTGGAAGCGGGTCTTTTCTGCGGATGCGATGTCCCTTGTGGTAATGGTAAGACCAGATTGCACGTTGCCGCGCAGGTTTTCGCCGAAGGCATCGAGCCGATCGAGATTTGCAAGCTGCTGGCCGACCATCCACACGCCGCGCCAAGTCTTGTAGGGCCGGCGGCCCTCCGACAGATCGAAGTCGACCTCGTCGACGCTTGCGCCCTGGTCGCGCAAAGCCGTTGCCGTCTTCCGGCAGATCGCCTCGACCTCGGAATCAACGCCGATACCGGCGATGTCGCGCGTAAAGGCGATGCGCAGGCCTTTGCCATCTCGTACCCTTCCGACAATCTCGGCGGCACTCGTCCAGGGCGGCGCGACCGAAATCGGCGAAACGCAACTGAACCCGACGATAGCGTCAAGCATCATCGCCGCATCTTCGGCAGTGCGGGCCAGCGGTCCGTGCACCTGTCCGGGGTCCCAAGCGAGTGGCATCGGAAAATTCGGTGTGAGGCCAGGCGTCGGGCGGATGCCGACGATGCCGCAGAACGCGGCGGGAATGCGCACCGAGCAGCCGAAATCCGTGCCTTGCGCGATCGGCAACATCCCGCTTGCAACCGCCGCGGCCGAGCCGCCGGAGGACCCCGCCGGGCTCAAAGCTGTATTCCACGGGTTGCGCGTCGCTCCGAACAGCGCATTGACCGTATTGGCGCCCGCCGCGAATTCCGGCGTGTTAGTCTTGGCGAGAATGATCGCGCCGGCTGCCTTCAAACGCCGGACCACTTCGGCGTCTTCGGTTGGTACGTTGTTGGCATAAAGCGGGCTTCCATAGGTCGTGCGGATATTTGCGGTGGCGACGATGTCCTTGATCCCGATCGGCAGCCCATGAATTGGCCCCAGTTTGTCCCCGCGCATGACCGCCATCTCGGCTTCGCGTGCAGCCTCGCGCGCGCTGTCAGCGACCAACGTCACGATGGCGTTCAGCGTCGGATTGAGCCGATCGATGACGGCCAGGTAAGCGTCCAGAATCTCGACCGGGCTGAGCTTGCGCCTCCGCACGAGATCCGCGAGCTCATGGGAGGATTTGCGCCAAAGATCATTCATGAGGGACGCTATTCGCCGACGTCGACAATGGCGATGACCGGACCGCCCCCTTGCGGCCCCTGATGCATCGCATCAACGGAGACGAAGACGGCTGGATCGCCGATAGCGGCGGCGGCGACGCCGCCGACTGCAGCCTTGGAATGCCGATGATGGTGGACGTCGGAGTCATCCAGCATGATCTGCCTACGTCCGCGCAGGCTACCTCGGCGGTCCGCCTCGCATTTCATGAAGCAGTTGACGAGCTTGCCGTTTAGGTCGCTGGCGCGAGCACGCGCCGGCAGCGGCAGGCCGGCATTACGGATAGCATCATAAATACCGTCCATATCGAGCGCGTCTTTCATCACCGAATGTCCGATTCGGTAGCGGCCACCTGCTCCGGCCTTGTTTCCGAGCAGCACGATTTGCGCCTGCGTCAGCTCGACGCCCGACGAACATGAGGCGACCGACGAGTAAAGATCGAGGTTGCGGCAAATCTCTTCCGCCTTCGGCATTTTGATTTCGCCGAGCGCGACCGCGATCCCGAGCGCTGTCGTACCATTGGATACGCCCATGGAGTCGTGCACTTCGCAGGCGACGTGTTTACCGCGCGATTCGGCTTCGCGCACGGATTCGATCGTGAGCAGCGGCGTCTTGGTCTGCACGTAGTGCACGTCCTTGGGGTCGCTGATTCCCGCATCGCGCATGGCATCGTTCACGGCGGCGGCGACCTTCTCGACCATCGCCGGGCGGCCGATATCCTCCGGCAGCAATACCGCGCTCATCGCCGTGCCCATCACCAGCCGTGAATTCGAAACGGGGCCGGTCCTGTTGTTGCGCGCGAAGATCGTGGCATGGGGCGTTATTACGCCATCGCAGCCGCCCGACCACACCATGGGGATCTGGTTGACCGCTTTTTCGTCGCGCGTGCCGTGCTTGAGCAGCACGCGGCGGAAGGCCTGGTCCGCGAGGATGCGGGTGAAATCATTGACGCCGCCATTGCCCTCGGTTTTGCCGACTACGCCGATCACTTCGTCTGCGCTGAAAGTGCCGGCCGCAATGGCCTTTTTAAGCCCCGAAGCGTCGGAAACGGACTTCAATTCAACTTTAAGAACTTCGATCGCCATTGTCTTTTCAGCCCTTGTTTGTCACGCCGCGCATCTCAATCGTTCCGGCCGGACCAGATTTCGCGCAATTCCTCGATCGTGGACACTTCACCGAAGAAGCGGTCGATATTTCTCACCGTCATTTCGTGCTCTTCGTGCGAATAGGCGGCGGTGCCGTCGCGCACAAGCACGACGTAATAGTCGTTCATGAAACCTTCGCGTGCAGTCGATTCGACGCAGACATTTGTCGACACGCCTGTGACCACGACCGTGCGCACGCCCTTGGCGCGCAGCACCGTATCCAGGTCGGTCTTATGGAATGCGTTGTAGCGATGCTTGGTTATGACCACGTCGCCCGGCCGCGGCCGGACATCGCCATAATAGTCCCCCTCCCATGAGCCGTCGCGGCAAACCGGAATTTGCGTATATCCGCCGCCCTGTCTGCGCGCAGCCTGCTCGAGCCAGACGTCCGAAAGATAGCGGTTGTCGTCGGTCGTATAGACGCTGCGTACAAATATGACGAGCACCCCGGCCGCCCGGGCGCTTTCGATCAGAACCGGCAATCGGCGTGCCATGTCCTGAACCGCCGAGACGTCGCGACCGCCTCTGTCGACAAGGCCGCCCCGCGCACAGAAGTCATTTTGCATGTCGATCACGATCAGCGCGACGTGGCGCGGATCGACTTTGTCCCGCAGCGACGCGAGCGGCACGACGTGGCACAGCTTCGTCGCCGCGGCGAGATTGTCCTCATAGGAATTGGACATGGTCTTTCTCATCCCTGCCTTGCGAAACTGTATGTGGCCTGTCTTTTAACGGGCCGATATAACGATTCACACAGCGTCACTGAGGAATGTGACTCATGAGCAATCGTTTCGCGCCGTTCGTTGTGGCCCTCGAGGAGCACTACTGGGATCTCGATCTCGTTGCGCATTTTCCCGGGCGCGAAGGCAAGCGCCTTTCGCAGGTCGAGGAGCGGCTGCAGGACATCACAAATCTGCGCCTCAAGGAGATGGACGAGGCCGGCATCGACATGCAGGTGCTTTCGCACGGCGCACCCGGCACGCAGAAGATGCAGGCGGAGCCCGCGGTGAAGCTGTCGCGCCAAGCCAACGATCGCTTGGCCGAGATCGTGAAAGCCAACCCGAAGCGGTTTGCTGCCTTTGCGATCCTGCCGACGCCCGACCCACAGGCCGCTGCTGAGGAATTGGAGCGCACGATCAGCAAGCTCGGGTTCAAGGGTGCGATGATCCACGGCCTCACCAATGGACTCTTCATCGATGACAGGCGGTTCTGGCCGATCTTTGAGCGGGCGGAGTCGCTCGACGTGCCGATTTACTTGCACCCGTCCTTCCCGCACCCCGCCGTCATCGAGGTCTATTACAAGGACTACCTGTCGAAATTTCCCGAACTGGTCGGTCCCGCGCTCGGATTCACCGTCGAGGCGGCGACACAGGGCGTGCGCATGGTGCTCAGCGGGCTGTTCGATGCCTACCCGAAACTCAAAGTAATCCTCGGGCATCTCGGCGAGGGCCTCCCGTTCTTGCTCGGGCGAATCGACGAAACCTTGTCGCGGCCGGGCAATCCCGGCGGATCTTTCCGGGAAAAATTCTGCAAACACTTCTACCTGACTACCAGCGGCAACTTTTCGACCAACGCGCTCGTCTGCAGCATGATGGAGATGGGCGTCGATCGTGTGATGTTTTCCGTCGACTGGCCGTTCGCCCCGAACAAGATGGGCACCGACTGGCTCGAAAACACGCCAATCTCGCATGAGGACAAGGCCAAGATTTTCGGCGGCAATGCGCGGCGCCTGCTGCGGCTCTGACGCAATACCGGTCGAACGAAACCACACTCCGCCAGTCCTCGACTACGCTGCCGCGCTTCTGAACCATTCGAGATGCGGGGCAGGCGCGCGGCCGCGCGGCAGATAACGGCCATTGGCCTTGCCCACGATCTTACCGTCACGCGCGATGATCTTGCCGGCCTTGATTGTTGCGACCGGCCAACCCTTGAGTGTCTTGCCCTCGAACGGCGAGAAATCAGACATGCCCTGCAGGTCTTGCGCGCGCACCACCTTTTCCATCTCGAGATCAACGACCACGAGATCGGCATCCGAGCCGACCGCAATCGTGCCCTTCTGCGGATAAATGCCATAGACCCGAGCCGGAGAACGCGTCGCACGCTCGACGAGGATTTCGAGTGGCACGCCGCGTTGGCGTCCGTAGTGCAAAAGCGCCGGAAGGTGAGTTCCGAGCGCCGGCAGGCCCGGCCGCGAGCCGTGCAGTCCCGCCTCGGGCTTCTTAGTTGCACGCGCGCGCGAGGTATTGTCCGTGCCGACAGTGTTGATCGAACCTTCGAGGAAACCTTGCCACAGCGCGTCGTGGTGTTCGGGCGTACGAACCGGAGGAACCATTTTAACGAGGAAGCCATTCGGGTCCAGGCTGTTGATGCCGAGATATGGCGTCGTGGTTTCTACCGTAAAATGCATGCCGGCCCGGCGTGCGGCGCGCACGACTTCCAATCCCTGGTGGCTCGACAGATGCACGACATAAAGGTGCGCGCCGGCGACCTTCGCCAAATAGAGGGCAGTCTGGATCGCCAGCGCTTCGGCAATAGCCGGATGTGCGTCTTCCCAGTCCTTCAGGGTCCCCTCGGGCTTGCGAGCCTTTAGGTCCTTGCGCGCTGCATCGACAAGGGCGCCGGTCTCACAGTGCACACAGGCGACGGCGTCCGGCCCGAGCGACGCAACCGTCCTGAAACCGTGCAACAAGACGTCATCGGTGACCGACTTCACGATGCCGGGCATTCCCGACATATAGAACTTGAAAGAACGGATTCCGTACTGCTCGGCATAGCCGGGTATTTCCTCGATCTGCTGCTCCGTGAAGATTTGCGGATGGAATATGGAATCCACATAGCTGCGCTCGTCCATCGCTTTGCGGAACGCGGGCAGGTGGTCGAAATATGAGTCTTCTAGGCTGCGAAGAAAAATTCCGACACTGGTCACGCCTCCCAGGATTGCGGCACGAGTTTCCGTTTCAGCCTCACTCTCGTAGGATTGCTCGTTTCCGATATGGATATGCGGATCGAAAATTCCGGGCAGTACGGTTCGTCGGCCCGCGTCATAGATCTCTGTGGCATCCTTCAGGTTTTGCCCGATAGCGACAATCTTGCCGTCGGCGATCCCGACGTCGGCCTTCACCTGGCCAACGCCGGGGATAACCAGCGTACCGTTGCGGACGACGAGATCGAATGCCTTTGCACTGCTGGTCACGACTACCTGCTCAGCTTAAAAACTGGTTCGTGAACATCTCCGCGACCGGTGCCGGGTTCTGCAAGCCCAGATATTCGACCATGAGATCCTGTGTCGCCTGCATCTTTTTCTGAGTGATGCTGCCCAAGGGACCCTCGTGATTGTCGTAGCTGATGAGCTTTCGCAGAATTGCGACCTCCTTGATCGCAGTCTCTTCATCAAGTTGTGGTTGGTGCTTTTTGAGCATTGCGACCGCTTCCGCAGGATGCTCGATCGTGAATTTTACGCCCTCCATGCAAGCGTGAACGAAATTTCGCGTCACATCCGGCTTTTGCTTGACATACTCCTCCATGGCGCCCAGCCCGTTCGAGTAGAAGTCGGCGCCAAAATCGGAATACACGAACGTCTCCACCACGTCGCCGCCTTGTGCGGCCTTTTGCAGCACTGGCAATGTGAACAAGTAAGTGATCATCGCATCTGCCGAATGATTGAGCAGAACCGCGTTTTTCGAATTGGGGTCCACGGATACCCAGTTGATCTTCGACTCATCCACACCGTTGGCTTTAGCAAAGGCGGGAAACATCAGTTTCGGAGAGTCCCCAGGCGAGAAGGCAATTTTCTTGCCCTCGAGGTCCTTCGGTTTCGAGATGCCGCGCCCCTTGATATAGAAGACGGTATGCGGCGACTTCTGGTACATGCAGGCAAGGGCCATGATCTTGGCGTGCTCTTTCGCGCGCACCGCCATCATCACGCCTAGATCCTGAAAAACGAACTGCGATTGTCCCGCGATGAGCGTCCTGATGCCCTGCAGCGTGCCGCGGCCCTGGGCGATCGAGACGTCCAGTCCCTTCCCAGAAAAGAACCCCTTTTCGAGCGCGGCGTAATAAGGTGCGTGACGCCCGTATGGAATCCAATCCAGCTGGAAATTGATTTTCTCAGTCGCCGCGCGCGCAGAGCTGATGCGGGAGCCGGCTATCGCGGCCACCCCGACACCAACTGTGTTGCGCAAGAAAGTCCGTCGTGACGGGCGATTTGTGATTGATCGAGGATTCCCGGTCATGTTCGCTTCCTCCCAAGTGTTCTAGGTCTGTTTAGTAAGTGCCCACGGTTTCGATTTGCCTGGACGAGACGTGCCAACGCACCACGAATTTCTCGAGCTGCTCGACGAAAAAGTAGAAGATTATTCCGAGGACGGTCAGCGTCAGGACGCAGGCGAATACTAGCGGCGTCTTCAGCTCGCCATTCGCCACCAGCACGAGATAACCCAGCCCACGATCTGAACTGACGAACTCGCCGACGATCGCGCCGACCACCGCGAGCGTGCTCGCGACCTTGAGCCCCGCAAATATCGCCGGCAGTGCATTGGGGAATCGGACATACCAGAAGACTTGAAAAGGGCTGCCGCCCATCGACCGCACAAGGTGAATAGTTTCCGGTTGTGCAGACCGCAATCCGACGACGGTGTCGATGACGATCGGGAAGAACGCAATCGAGAAGGCGATCAGCACTTTGGAGGTAATGCCGGTGCCGAGCCAGACAATAAAGATGGGTGCAATGGCCGCCTTAGGGAGAGTCTGGAAGGCCACGAGCAATGGATAGATCGCGAGTTCGACAGGGCGCGCATAAACCACGAGTGCGCCAAGGGGCAAACCTATTGCAACGCTGAGCCCGAAGCCGAGCAGAAATTCTGCAGCTGTCGTGGCGCTCATTTCCAGCAATAGGGGCAGATTTTGAAAACTCGTCGCGATAATGATGCTGGGTGCGGGAAGAATAAAGGAAGAGACCCATCCTGCCCGCGTAACCGCCTCCCAGACTATGAAAATGAACAATGCGGTCGCGGTCGGATAGACATAGATGCCGATCCGCGCGCGCAAGGGCAGCTTCTTTTCGATCGTCTCCGGACTGGTGACTATGTCCGCCATGTCAGAGTTCTTTCAGAAGTCCGAACGCCTGAAACTGCTCCCGGATCATCGCTGCGTAGCGGCCAAACTGCGCGCTCTCCCGTACGGCAAGCCGGCGCGGACGCGGAAGATCGATCTTGATCACGGCCGCGATGCGCCCGGGCCTTGGCGTCATTACCAGAACGTGATCAGCGAGGAAGATCGCTTCCCAAATGCTGTGCGTAATGAAGAGCATGGTTTTACGCGTTTCCATCCAGATCCGCTGCAAGTCGAGATTCATTTGTTCGCGGGTCAGCGCGTCGAGGGCACCGAATGGCTCATCCATGAGCAGCAATGACGGGTTGTGAATCAGCCCACGGCAGAGCGATACGCGTTGCCGCATGCCACCGGACAATTCCCATGGATAGCTGTTCTCAAACCCAGCGAGACCAACGCGCTCCAGCAGTTCGCGTGCCGCTGGCTCGTAGTCGGCCCGCCGTAATCGGCGCACGTCGATTTGCAGCAACACGTTGTCAAGAACCGTGCGCCATTCGAGCAGTGCGTCGCGCTGGAAGACCACGCCGACGTCCGTATATGGTCTGGTGACCTTCTCGCCCTTGATCGTGATTTGGCCGGAAGTGACGGGACTCAGCCCGGCCACCATCATCATCAGGGTGCTTTTTCCGCAACCGGAAGGACCAACGATCGAAAGAAATTCTCCCTCGTGCAGGTCGAGAGAGACATTATCGATCGCCTTCAGAGTGCCGCCTCGGCTTGAGAACGTCTTGTCCACGTTTTGCACGCGGACAAAATGGCCGTCGTTCGCCGCAACCGGCTCGAACCTCAACAGCGTGGCTGCGGCGCCAGTCATGACAGGAGCTCCTGGGTCAACATAGAACGGGCGACCTCGCGGCCATTCCTGAAGACATGCCGTCTGGGCGGCTGCAGGCGGAGCGCTTCATGTGTGGACGGCGCACCGACCACCATCAGGTTGGCAGTCATCCCGGGCGCGATTCCGTAGTCCTTGAGCCTTGCGCATCTCGCGGCGTTAATGGTGATCATATCCATCACCTGTTCAAGTTCATGCGGCAGCGTCAGCTGCGCGACATGCGCCATCATCGACGCGCATTCCAGCGGATCCGGCTTGCCGAAAGGGTAATAAGGATCGTTCACATCATCCTGCGAGGTCACGACATTGGCGCCCCGCGCCAGCAATTCTTTTACGCGCGCACAACCCCTTCGTTTCGGCTCCCGATCTATTCGGGCTGAACAGACCAGATTGATGTGCGTGTTCACGGAAATGGTGATGCCTGCGGTTGCCACCATGTCGATGACCTTGGCCGCGTAGACATCATTGTACCCAGCCATCGCACCGCAGTGGCTTGCTGCAACGCGGTTGTGGAATCCCTCGCGCATCGTCTTGATTGCAAGGTATTCGAGGCTGCGCGAATTGGCGTCGTCGGTATCGTCGACCAGCATGTGGATATCGAGATCGTGCTTTTTCGCGAGCGCAAAGCATATGTCGATATGCTCGCGCGCATCGGCGTCGCTGTATTCGTACCAGGGCAGGCCGCCGACGATGTCGCAGCCCTCCTTGATCGCCTCGTCCATCAGTTCGGCGGCGCCGGGATCGCGCACGATCCCTTCCTGCGGGAAAGCGACGACCTGGATCGTGGCATAGTCCTTCATCTTCTCGCGCGCGAGCAGCAGGCCACGTGCGGCCTTCAGCCCACCAATCGTGCCGACGTCGCAGAACAGCCGGAAAAAGGTCGTACCGTTCTGAACGCCAGTCTTGATGGTCCGCACTGCCCGCGATGCGACCTCAACCGGATCGTAGTTTCGCTTGTGATCGTTGGTGATCTCGATCGCCTCCGGTAACGTGCCGGAGACGTTCGGGCGCATGATCTCTCCGAGCAGGCATTTGTCGGCGTGGTAGTGCAGATTGAGGAAACCAGGCAGTACGAGGCTTCCTTCGGCGTCAATTTCGCGCTGCCCCTTGGCCGGCATTTTCGGCCCAACGGCCGATATCTTTTCGCCGTCGATGACAATGTCGACCTGCTCTTTTTGGCCCCTTACCCGAGCATTGCGAATGACGATAGTCATGACCGACCCAACTCCATCGTCGCCCAGCAAGTTTTCGTCGTGAGTCTCATATGCGTTCGAGGATATGTAGACCGCGCGTGCGATCGATCAGATAAATCAGCCCGCGATCGTCGAAGCACACGTCATTGCTCTGCACGCGCGTCGCACCGGTTGGAATGTCCGGCATGAACGAAGCGACCTCCTTCGGCGCGTGGGGATTGGCGATGTCGACAATGCGAAGCCCGTGTGCGAACCACGCAATCGGAATTTCGGTCGATCGGATGTCTTCGCAGAATTGGTGCAACCCCGTGTAGTCCTGCTTCGGCGTACCGTCTTCCTCCGCGACCTGAAAGCTGGCGAAGGGAACGGGCCTCGTCTCGTCGGTGATGTCCACGAGCCACAGAAAGGCTGGTGATGTCGGACCAGGCAGGCGCACGACGTCTTCATCCGCGACCAGCATGATGCGACGGCCGCGCAATGGAAATGGCACCGGCAAGGCCGTGTGAGTGGGCCAGGGGAAGGGAGGACTCCAATCGAGCCCGGAAACGAATTTCGGTTTGCTGATGTCGTCAATGTTGAGGATGACGAAGCCGCCGTGCCAATAACTCGTATAGAGGCGATTGCCGACGCGCATAGGATGGTGGCAGCGGTGCGCCGTTCCTTCCCAGGTTGGCTTTTCCCCCCCGGCCGTCCACTGCCCGGGCATCCACCATCGCCCGACTTCGTGCGGCTTCGTCGGTTGCTGGAAATCTATGATCGATACGATGTTGCCTAGATACCCTTCCATTTCCGGCGAGCCGTAGACGTAGCGGCCGTCGAACGTAAAACGATGCATCCCGCGGGATGCCCAGCTCGTGATCCGTGCCGGCTTCGAGGGATTGCTGACATTGAAAACCTCGAGGCCACCTTTGAATTCCGGGTCGACGCGCCCGATCGGAAATACCTCGCGGTTGACCAGCATGAGGTCATTTTCGACGCGCACTTTGTGCGACAGCGTTCCTTGCGGGACTTTGATCTGTGCAAGCTCGCGCGGCTTCGCCGGATCGGAGACATCGATGAGACTCGTGCCGTTCGGCGGCTTGACGTGCCCGATATAGGCGACGTTGTTGCGAACGACCACCTGTCCGCCGCCTGCACAGTCGACATAGCCGACGACTTTAAGTCCCTTCGCGACTGCCATCGGACACGACCCCACTTCACGCCCAGCACGCCGCAGAATGTGAGCGCTGCGCGCTCATCTGCCCTCCGAAACGCTACAATGCAGTTTGTATTTAGGTCAAACCATTCGCGTTAAAAAAGTAGCCCTGCGACGAAATCTCGCCATCTGTTTTATTTGAAAAGATGCGTAGTTTTCCTCTTGCTCACCTTTGATCCGAGTAATACAAACGCTGATACAAACCGTTGTGGCGAGTGGCGTCTAATGGCAGACGGCGAAAGGCATTTGCGGCGAGTGGTCGAGCCGCGGGCATTTCCAATTGCGCTCTCACGAAATGATGGCCGACCGCTATTCGCCCAGGTGCATGAACAGATCGTCGATCTCATCGCCGCAGGCGAACTGATGCCAGGAACGCGGCTGCCGCCGGTCCGTCGTCTGGCGCAGCAACTCGGTATCAATCACATGACAGTGGCCAAGGCGTACAAGGATCTTGCCGAAGCCGGTTTTGTGGAAGGTCGTGCCGGCGGCGGCACGCATGTACGCGCACCAAACGGGACGAGTTCCAGGCGCGGACCGAAGCCGGCCGCTCCTGAGCCGTTGTTATCCGAACGGCTGTACGACCTGTCGCATGCTCCTGGCGTCATTGGATTCACCAGCAATTATCCCGCCCCGGATTCCGATTGCACGACAGAATTCGAAACCTGCCTGCGATCAGTCGTGGATGACGGTCTCGCCCCTTTCTTTGCCTATGATCCACCGAACGGCCGAATGGATTTTCGCCGTAGCATTGTGGACTATCTGGCGCAGCAGCAAGGCATAAGCGCGCCCCCCGAAGACGTCATCGTCACTTCCGGCGCACAACAGGCGATCGAGCTGGTCATTCGTTTCTTGGTGCCGCATGGGTCTCCCGTCGTTATCGAGCGACCTGCGTACTATGGCGTCATCAATGCTTTGCGCAGCACCGCTGCACGCATTCTCGAGGTGCCGGTTGATTCTGACGGCATGAACATCGAAAAGCTCGAGCAACATCTGGCGCGCCACAGGCCGCGTCTGATCTACACCAACCCGACGTTTCAGAATCCCACGGGCGTGACGACAAGTATCGAAAAGCGCCGCAGCATCCTTGCGCTCGCGCGGCGATATGGCGTTGCCATTCTCGAGGACGATCACAATTCCGAGCTGCGCTTTTCGGGCTCTCCGGTCCCCTCGATCCGTTCGCTGTCGGATCCTGGTGACAACATCTTCTTTGTCCGCGGGTTTGGAAAGGTTTTCCTGCCCGGCACGCGTCTGGGCTATGTCGTTGCGCCGGCGCATGCGCGCCGGCCCTTGCTTGCGCTCAAGGCGCACAGCGACCTGCACACGAATGGGATCATGCAGGAAGCCATGACGCGGTTCCTGGTCCGCAGGAACTATCCGAGGTTTCTCAACCGCATGAAAAAGATCTACGCCGCCAAGCAGCGGAAGCTTATCGGCAGTCTGACCGCGGGCATGCCGCCCGGAACTCTCATCGGGAATCCGGATGGCGGTCTTAGCGTATGGGTAACGCTGCCAGAAGGAACCGAGGTCTCCGAACTCTATTACCGGGCCGTGCGCCGCGGCGTCGCGTTCGTGGCGGGCGAGGTTTTCTATGCCTCGCACGTCAATCCGCGCACGCTGCGCGTGAGCTTCGGTCTACTCGAAGACGGTATGCTCGAGGAAGGCGTCGCCAGGCTTTGTTCTGTGGCGAAAGACCTGATGAGGCCGCGCAGCACCCCGAGTGCAATATTCACATAGCCCGTTTTGCGTCGCCCAACACGGGCACGCCGGACTTCGCCCGGCGTGCCGAAGCAGTCAAAAAATGTCAGCAGGGTGGAGGTGGCCGATCAACGAGCTTGGCATCGATTGCCTTTAGCCCGTCGGTCCAGGTCAGCTTGCCGAAGTCAATCTTGCCGTCAGTCGCCTTCTCGCCCTGCGCCCATCGGCTCAGGCTGCAGAAGTCGTCGTAGTAGATTTTATCGATAGCCATCGGCCGCGTGTTGGTGTCCCACTGGTCCTTTGTCGCCTTCTCGCTCAGGCTCAGCTTTGACCCTGCATAAGCGGCGACCGCCTTGAAGTCCTTTTCGGCGACGTCACGTCCCTTTATCGTGGCGCGCAACCAACGCGTCGCGATCTCCTTGCCTTGCGGAGTAGCGAGCCATTCGGGGCGCGCACCGGCAACGAGGTAGCCCTGGATGTACCCCGTCGCGTCACTGAGATAGTGCGCCTTGTCGGGGCAGATCTCGAGCGTACGCGATCCGACGGGCTGCCAGATGAAGAACGCGGCTATTTCACCGCCGCAGAGCGCTGCCGGCAGAACCTGAGTGTCGAGGTTCTTCACGGTTACGGTCTTCGGGTCGACATTGTTCTTCTTTAAATACTCGGAGACGAACCACGACCCAGTCGAGCCGACGCGCGTGGCGACAGTTTTGCCGACGAGGTCCTGAGGCTTTTTGATGTCCTTCCCCGCAACCACGACGTAGCCTTTCGCATCGCGCTCGATGACCGCAATGGTGCGATAGTCGCCTTTGACACGGAAGAAGTACTGCACGCTCGGCAGGTCGCCCGACATGACGATATCGCCCTGACCAGTCTGAAAGGCCTGAAATGCTGTCGTTCCCGAGGGGAACAGTCGATACGTCACATCGAGACCTTCCTGCTGATAGAACCCTTTCTCGAAAGCCATCCAGATTGCGTCATTGTTCACCGAAGGCTGACCAAAGAGAGTCATCTTCAGCGGGGCACTCTGTGCAAAAGAGACCTCGGCCCCAAGCATGGATACAGCTGCAACGCAGAGAACCTTCACGACATTTCGCATGGCTCACTCTCTTTCGTTGTTAAGTCTGCGATACGAACGACATGTAACGCGCAAGCACTCGGTCGACGAAGAAACGGAAAATGCGATCGACAATGAAGCCGAGAACGCAGATTGTGAGCAGCGCCACGAAAATGCGATTGGTCTGCAGCAACATCGAGGATTTCTGCAGCAGGTAGCCAATTCCCGAATCGGCTGCGAGAATTTCGGCGGGGATAATGCTCATAAAGGATGAAGCCATCGCCACACGCATTCCGGTCACGATGTAGGGAACCGCCGACGGAATGATGACGAGCACGAAGATCTGCAGTTGGCTGGCGCCAAGGCACTGGGCGGCGCGTTGCCGGGCGATCGGCGCCCGCCACACGCCGGCAGTCGTATTGATGACAACGATGAAGAACGTACCCCAAAAGATCAGGAAGTATTTGGAAAGCTCGCCGATGCCGAACCAGATGACTGCAATCGGTATCATCGCCGTGGGCGAGAGGTAACGCAGCAACTCGATGATCGGATCGAGCAGATCGTGCAAAAGTCGAATTCTGCCGAGCAGGACACCGGTGACAATCCCCGCAAGCGATCCAGTGGCGAATCCGACAATGACACGGGTCATGCTGATTGCTACGTCGGCGAGTATTTCACCGCTCATCAGCATTGGCACTGCGGTGCGCATCACCTCGAGTGGCGGCGGAATCAGAAACGGGTTGAACAATACTGTCGACAGGAACTGCCAGATCAAGAACGCGAGTATCAGTGATCCGGCCGCAAGCGCGACGTGCGATAGGCTCGACGAGAGGGAGCGTCGGGAATCCGGTCCGGCAGCACCGTCTGCCGGCTTGGTGACGGCTGCTGCGGTTTCCTGCATGTCTAGCAAATCATCACCATCTCTCTCGGCCTGTAGCTAGGCCAGTGCCGCAGCGCGTGCGAGATCCGGAGCCAGCAATGCCTCGATCTCATTGTAGAGAACGGCGACCTTTGGATTGGTGAGGTCGCGGGGCCGCGGCAGGTCTATGTCGAGCACTCTTGTAATCACGGAGCGCGGGCCGAATGACATCACGCCGATACGATCCGACAGCGAAATTGCCTCCGCGATATCATGTGTTACGAAAACGATCGTCTTGCCCGTGCGCTGCCAGATATCCAGCAGGATTGTGTGCATGTGCCTGCGGGTCATCGCATCCAGAGCGCCAAAGGGCTCATCCATTAGCAGCATCTCCGGCTCGACCGCCAATGCGCGGGCAATTTGCAGTCGCTGCCGCATGCCACCCGACAGCTCGGAGGGAAATTTCGTGCGGTGTGTATCGAGACCCGTCATGCGAAGATATTTATCGATGATCGGCTGCCAGTCCGGCTTCGCTATTTTTCGCACACGCAGCCCGAAGCGCACATTTTCTTCGACAGTCAGCCACGGGAGCAGCGCCGATCCGGCATCCTGAAAAAACATGACCCGTTCGCGCCCAGCGCCGGTGATTGGCTTATCGCCCGATGTCACCGAGCCGGCGGTCACTGGCTCAAAGCCCGCGATGATATTCAGCAATGTCGATTTGCCGCAGCCCGACGGACCGAGCAGACAGAAAAATTCTCCATCAGAAATTGTGAGGGACACGCCGTCCAACGCGACGTAGGTGCCGCGTGAGGACTCGAACACCTTCCGCACGTTGTTGACGCGCAACAAACCTGCCTCCGGAAAGAGTGCAAGGCGTATCCACGATCACCGAACGTTAGGATTGGTCGGAGTCCCTGTCAAACGCACCTTTGTCTCTATGACAATTGCAGCGCACACAGAGCCGATGCATCGCGCGCACTGGACAGTCGAAAACGCCTTTGCAATGTTTGCCGGACAAAAATTCAAAATGATCGGGGAGGTTGTGCATGTCTGACGTGAAACCTATTGCTCCGGTCCGCATCGGCGAAACCGACATTCTCTATGCACAGGGAGTTCGCGCCGGCTCCTGGCTGTTTTTCACAGGACACGAGGCAAGCGATTTCGAACACGGCATTGCGGCGCCGGTCGCAGGCAAGCCTGGATTGCCGCTTGGAGGCGCGCCGCGCTATCTGCGCGAAGGACGATTCATATTCGATCGACTCGCCAGGCTCATAGCAGATGAAGGCGGCGATCTCCGGCATATTGTGCGAGTCGATCAATATTACCCGCGCGCTGAATGCGTGAATCCCTACCAGCGGGCGCGCAAGACACTACTGAAGGATTACGTGCCGCCGAGCACTTCGGTGCTGATGGAAGAGTTGTTGACCGAGAGTGCCAGCATGAATGTTTCGCTGCTGGCAGTGTTGCCGGGCGAGGGCCGCGAGCCAAGAGCCGCGCGGCCGGAAGGTGTCCCGGTGCCGCAACATTCCGGCTTTATCGCTTCGCTCGTCTGCGGTGACTATGTCTTCGTCGCCGGGCAGATGCCTAACAACGAAGCGATGACGGGCCTTGATCCGAAAGCTTATCGGCCGCCCAATGCGGTGTGGAATGGCACGGACATCCGGTTGCAGACGGAATTCCTGATCACGGGGCGTCTCAAGCCCGGTCTCGAAGCAGGTGGCAGCTCACTCAGGAACGCCATCAAAGCGCAGGTCTATCTCACCGACATCAGCGACCTGCCGGAATTCCTTGATGTCTGGAACAGCCACTTTGGCGACAATCCATGTGCACTTACGGTGGTGGCGACCAAGGGGCTCGCGCTGCTGGAATCGAAAATCGAAATCAATGTTCTTGGCGTCCGGGATGGTGGGAAGATCAAGAAGCAGATCGTCCATCATGACAAGTCGGCTGCCATGCGGCTCGGTCCCGCCGCCGTACGTGCCGGCGATCTGCTGTGCCTGTCGGCCCTGTATGCAGCGGACGCGGAGGGCGCACTGGAGGTCGTGCGAAAATCCGCCAGCTTGCGTCACCTTGGAGTGCCAGCCCAGCACCAGATGCGAGCAATTCTCGACGGCGCCGACGAAATCTGCAGAGCGGGAGGCACCTCGCTCGCAAACGTGGTCCGCGCACATCACTTCGTCGGCGATCTCGGCGTCGTTTATCCGGCACTTCGTGTCTGGCAGGACCGACTTTCCGGAGCACCGCTCCCATTCGCGGCGGTGCGAACGCCGTCGCCGATGCCCATTCCCGGATGCGATATCGTGATGGACATGTGGGCCTACAGGCCGGGCCAGTAAAGTCGGCGATCGCCGTTAGATGAACCGCTATGCTCTGCGTGGAATTGCCCATGGTCGGGCAATACTGTCCTTCGCCTTGAAGGCTTCGATCCGTTCGCGATAGCTCTCGGTCAGATCGACATCATCCCAGCCATTGAGCAGTTGATTGCGACTGGTCGGATCGATCTCGAATGAAACGAGCATACCCGCGCAATCGATCGTTTGCCGTTCGAGGTCGATCTTCATCTCTGCGGCGGGGTTGGCGTGGATGAGAGCGGCGAGCCCGGCAAGCTCGGATTCTGTGATCACGGTGGTCAACAGACCGTTTTTCACCGCGTTTTGCGCGAAAATGTCGCCGAACGAGGGTGCGATGATGCAGCGAAAGCCATAATCGCATAGTGCGTAGACCGCTGCCTCGCGCGAGGAGCCACCGCCGAAATTACGTCCTGCTAGCAGGATTCTGGCATTGCGGTACGCTTGTTGGTTCAAGGGAAAATCGGTCCGCTCCTTGCCCTCCGCATTTCGCCGCAGGTCGTCAAACAAGACGCTTCCGAGGCCTTTTGATCGTGGCCATTTGAGATAACGAGCCGGCAGAATTTGATCGGTATTCACGTTCGGCAACAGCAGCGGACAACACCTGGCCGTAAGACGAACAAACTTTTCCATTCCATGTCCTATAAATTGCGTCCGGCCAGCATCGGCCTGACATCGGCGAGATGACCGTTCACGGCGGCTGCGGCAACCATTGCCGGCGACATCAGGTGCGTGCGCGCGCCGGGACCTTGGCGACCGCGAAAATTCCGGTTGGTCGTCGACGCGCAACGCTCGCCGGGCGGCACGACATCTCCGTTGATGCCGACGCACATCGAGCATCCTGAATCGACCCATTCGAGGCCTGCTTCACGGAAAATCCTGTCGAGACCCTCTTCCTCCGCCTGTCGCTTCACCGTGGAGGAGCCCGGCGACACGAGACCCGGCACTTTGCTCGCGCGGCCGGCCAGAACGGCGGCGGCAGCACGCAGATCCTCGATGCGCGCGTTTGTGCAGGAGCCGATGAAGATCCTGTCGATCGCGATGTCGGTCAGCTTGGTGCCAGGCGCTATACCCATATAGTCAAGCGCCTCGCGTATATATTGGGCGCGCGTCGCGTCCGCTTCACGGGACGGATCCGGAACGCGCGCGTCAATGGGCAAGGCATCGTCCGGCGTCGTACCCCATGTGACAATCGGAGCGATTTCGCTTGCCTCAAGCGAGATCTCGCGATCGAAAATAGCATCATCGTCCGTTCTGAGGCTCGACCAGGCCTCAATGGCCCGCTCGAAATCGACTCCCGTCGGAGCATAGGGGCGGCCGCTGAGGTAGCCGAAAGTCGTCGCATCAGGGGCGACCATTCCGCATCGCGCTCCTGCCTCGATCGACATATTGCAGAGCGTCATGCGGCCTTCCATTGTGAGAGCACGGATCGTGCTGCCTGCAAACTCAATCGCATGTCCCTGTGCGCCGTCGGCGCCCACGCGCGCAATGATGGAAAGTGCGATGTCCTTCGATGCGATGCCCGCTGCCGCCTTGCCATCGACAACCACGCGCATGCGTTTCGGCTTCTTTTGCCATAGAGTTTGAGTCATCAACACATGTGCGACCTCGGATGCGCCGATTCCGAAGGCGTAAGCGCCAAACGCGCCATGTGTGGATGTGTGGCTGTCCCCGCAGACGATCAGAAGTCCCGGCAGCGTCAATCCCTGTTCTGGACCTACGACATGTACGATGCCCTGACGAGAGTCGCGTAAGCCGAACAGAGTGATCTGATTTCCTGAGGTATTGGCTTCCAGCCGACTTACCATTGCAGCAATTTCGGGATTCTCAATCCCCTGTCCACGCCGCCGCGTCGGCACGTAATGGTCCGCGATGCCGAACGTTAACTCGGGACGTGCGACGCCGCGCCCCCGCGTTTTCAACTGGCTGAACGCATGGAATGACCCCTCATGGACGTAGTGGCGATCGACCCAGAGCAGGGCAGCTCCGTCTTCGCGGCGCGCGATCTCGTGCGCGGCCCAAAGCTTGTCGACCAGAGTTCGTGCCTCGTTCATGCCGATCCGCTGTCGCCCACGTCCGCTGTCGCTCAGCTGCGGGCTTGTCCAAGGTCTGCAATATTGTATGCTAAAAAATACCAAGTAAAGCGCCGGCTAGCGGCGGGCGCTCGGGTGAGGGGAGCGCGGCATTGCGCGACTGGCTGGGCGAAGCGAAGGCAAAGCAAGTCTATTTGGTGCTGCGCGATCGCATTCTGAGCGGTGCAGTCAGCTTTGGAACACGACTTCCGAACGAGAATGAATTGGCAGAGCATCACGGCGTGTCGCGGGTGACGGTTCGTCGCGCCCTTGGTGAACTCGCACGCGAACGACTGATCGAACGTCGCCGCAGTGTCGGCACTCGGGTCATCTACAGGCCGTCGCCGGCGCCAATGACCGCCGATATCTCCGGCGTCCTTGCCAATCTTGCTGATATGGGGCGGCGCACGACGGTGAAGCTGCTCTCCTTCGAGCATGTTCCTGCCACAGGAGTGGTAGCCCAGATGCTTGGCGCCGCGCCGAATGAGCTGTTGCAGCGATCCGTACGTGTGCGTTCGGTGGATGGATTGCCGTTCTCCTATCTGACGGCGCATGTTCCCGAAAACATATCGATTACATTTACCCGCCAGGAACTTGCTTCTCAGCCTTTGCTCGAGCTGCTCGAGCGGGCCGGCGTGAAGGTCGACCACGCACGGCAACGGATCAGCGCAGGACTTGCTGCTCCCGATGTGGCGAAGGCGCTTGGATTGCATACGGGGTCACCCCTGATCGAGCTTGTTCGCGTGGTCTACGATCAGGCCGGTCGCGCCGTCGAGCATCTGCACGCGCTCTATCGGCCAGACCGGTATGCATTTGAATTTGATGTTGTGCGCATGGGCAGTGCGGACGCGAAAGCGTGGGCTCCGGTATCTCGCCATGGGCCGAGGACGGGGGCCGCAAGGACGAAATTGCAAGCATTCAAACACAGGGCGGAGTCTGCGGGATTGCCGTCCCAAAGCTGAAGAGGAGGAAACAGATGCCTAAGAATACGTTCACACTCAGCCGCCGCCGCTTTCTCGCCGGCACCGGCCTCAACGCCGTAGCCATTGCGACCGCAACGCTCTCGATGCCGGCTGTGCTGCGCGCACAAGCGGCGGGCGTGAAGCTCGGTGTCCTGCATCCAGTCACCGGCGCACTGTCCTACTCGGGTCAGCAGGGCAGGCTTGGGGCGACGCTAGCGATCGAAGAGATCAATGCCGCCGGCGGGGTGAAGGGATTGGGCAAGATTGATGCCGTCCTCGGAGACGCCCAATCAACGCCCGACGGGGGTGTGGCGGAAGTCGAGAAAATGAATTCGGCCGGCGTTGCTTGCATCGTCGGCGGCTATGCCAGCAACATCTGCCTTGCGACCACACAAGCGGCAGCGCGCTACGGACTGCCCTATGCCGTCGATGTCGGCGTCGCTGACGGCATCGTGACCCGCGGTCTTAAAAACACATTCCGCTTTGGCCCGGGCTTCGGGGTTATCTCCAAGACTGCGCTGGCCAACCTTACGGCCATCAATGACCAGGCGGGGAAGCCCGCGAAGACCGTGATGATCGTGCACGAAGACTCGCTGTTCGGCTCAGGCCTGGCAAAGCTGCTCAACGCACAGCTTCCGCAGCAAGGCTTCCAGATCCTGGAGACAATTCCGCATCCGACGCCGACCCGCGACTTCAACAATGTGGTCCTCAAGATCAAGGCGCAGAATCCGGATCTGGTCATTCCGGCCAACTACTACAATGAGTATGTCCTGCTCGCCCGCACGATGCAGCAGCAGCATGTTCGGCCGAAGGGCATATATTCGGTACTTGGCGGTGCCGCCTCGTCTTACAAGTTCGTCAAGGAATTCCCCGAGGCAGCCAGGTACATCATGGACTGCAATCACTGGTTCGATCCACACAATGATAAGGCTCTCGCATTGAAGAAGAAGGTGGAAGGCAAGAACCAGTTCTTCACCTACGAAGTGTACATGAATTACAGTTGCGTATACCTGATCGCCGATGCGCTTCAGCGTGCGGCAAGTGCGGATCGTGCCAAGATCATCGACGCGCTGGCGAGTTCGACGTTCTCGGGTCACGTGATGCCTTATGGGCCGACCAAGTTCGTCAATGGGCAGAACGAGGGCGCAGCGCCGGTCAATACGCAGGTGCTGGACAACGACATCAAGGTGATCCTGCCGGCTAAGTTCGCAAACGCGAAGCCGGTTTTCCCGATGCCGGCCTGAGCATCATGACGCAGCGGGTGGTGCCATGCGCATCATCCGCAGCCGTCGCCTGCGAAGTGCCGCGTCCGTGCTCTCGCCAACGATATTAGTTCCAGCGGTTCTCAACGGTTTGATGATGGGCGCCGTCTACGCGCTTGTCGCTCTCGGACTGACGCTGATCTACGGCGTTTTGCACATCATCAATTTTGCGCATGGCGCACTGTTGAGTGCGGCCCTGTTCGCCGCCTTTTTTGCCTATCGCGTGCTGGGCCTCGATCCTTACATCGCGGCGCTTCTGCTGGCGCCGCTGTTCTTTGCATTTGGCTATGGCCTGCAGCGATTCGTTATCGGGCCAGCATCACGAGGCGATGACCGCAACATGCTTTTGGTGACCTTGGGCATTGCCGTCATCATCGAGAACGCATTGTTACTCGCGTTCCGTGCCGATACGCGGACGATAAATGTCCCTTACGCGTTCGAGACGATTAATTTCGGATTTGCGTTTCTTGCGGTTCCGCGTGTGATCGGTTTCGTCACAGTCTTCGTCGTCGCCCTCGCGCTCTGGCTCATCATGACCTTCACCGATATGGGCCGTGCGATTCGCGCCGTGGCAAAGGAAAAACTTGGCGCCGAGCTCGCCGGAATTGACGTTGCTCACATCTATGCCATGACCTTTGGTCTCGGCACCGCCTGCGTCGCGATCGCCGCCTGCCTGCTGATTCCGACCTATTACGTCAATCCCGGCGTCGGCAATGCTTTCGTTCTTGTTGCTTTCACGATCGTTGTGCTGGGCGGAATGGGTTCGGTGCCCGGCGCGCTGATCGGGGCAATGCTCATCGGAGTCGTCGAAAGCATATCGGGTTTATTCCTTGGCGAGTCGCTCGGCCAGATCGGCATTTTCGTAATCTTCATTTTCGTACTTCTGGTGCGGCCGAGTGGGCTGTTTGGGGCGCGTGCATGAAGGAGCTGACGCCAATTGCCGCAGTACTGACTGTCCTTGCCGCAGTCCCTTTGTTCGTGCATTCCAACACGACGCTCAATTTCCTCGTCATCGCTTTGATGATCGCGCTGGCCGGGCAGGGTTGGAACGTTCTCGGCGGGTACGGCGGCCAATACTCGTTTGGTCATGCGGCGTTCTTCGGCACGGGGGCCTATGTCACCGCAGTCCTTCAGGTGCGTTATGGCATTAACGCGTGGCTTGGATTCGTTGCCGGCATTGCGGCGGGCGCGGCCCTTGGCGGCGTGATCGGGGCGCTGACTTTCCGGTCGGGCTTGCGCGGTTCCTATTTTGCACTGGTCACGCTCGCGTTTGCCGAAGTGTTGAGGATCGTTGCAAGCGTCGCTCCGATCACAGGCGCGGGCGTCGGTACCTTAATGACCCTCGAGCTCGGTTTGCATGCGCTCCAGTTTGAGAGCCGCGCCGCATTCTACTGGGTGATCCTGACGCTGGTCGGAGCATCGCTGATCATTGTGCACTTCATCGAGCGCTCAAGGTTCGGCGTATGGCTGGTCGCGGTGCGCGAAAATGAGGACGCGGCGCAGGCGCTCGGTGTCGATGCAAGGAAGATCAAGACCATCGCAATGACGATTTCCGGCGCGATCACTGCAGCCGCCGGATGCTTCTACGCGCAATATTTTCTGTTCGTCGACTCGGGCATCGCCTATGGAACATGGATCTCGATCGAGGCGCTGCTGACGCCGATCATCGGGGGTGTCGGCACGGTCTTTGGGCCGTTGCTCGGCGCGCTGGTGGTCAAGTCGCTGGGCGAGGGCGCGAAACTCGTCACCGGCGATGTGCCGGGTCTCGACCTGATCGTATACGGTGCAGTCCTTGTGCTTGTCATCGCTTTTGCCCCGCGCGGCCTGATTGGTGGTTTGTATCAAGCCGGCAGGTATCTGCGCCGGCTTGCCGTATCTCCAACCATTCCCCTTCGCAAGGTGCGGTCATGAGCGAGCCGTTGCTCGTGGTTGATCGCGTCACGCGCCGCTTCGGCGGCTTGCTGGCCGTGAATGCCGCATCGCTCTCGGCGCAGCAGGGACGCATCACTGCCCTTATCGGTCCGAACGGCGCCGGAAAGACCACGCTCTTTGCGATGATTTCAGGATTCATACCCGCAAGCGAGGGAATCATCCGCTTTGCGGGCGAAGACATCGGAGGCGAGCCGCCGCATCGTCTCGCGCGCCGCGGCATTGCCCGCACTTTCCAGATCGTGCAGCCGTTCGCCGGACTTTCGGTTTGCGAGAATATTCTTGTCGGGGCGCATCTGCATCATCGCGCACGAGAGGCCGCCCTTGCGGCCGCCGAGGCGGTCGGCCGCAAGGTGGGACTTGGCGACCTGCTCGAACGTGCCGCGGACACGTTGACAGTTGCTGGGCGAAAGCGGCTCGAACTCGCGCGTGCGCTGGCGATCTCGCCGCGCCTTTTGCTGCTGGACGAGGTGCTGGCCGGGCTCAATCCATCCGAAATCCGGGATTTTGTTCCGGTGATCCGCGGCCTATGCGACGAAGGAATTACCATCATCATGATCGAGCATGTCATGCAGGCTGTGATGAGCCTCGCCGAACACGTGTTTGTGCTGGCGGAAGGGCGCGTCATCGCCGATGGCACGCCGGCGCAGGTCGCTGCCGACCCCTTGGTGATCGAGGCCTATCTCGGCCACGGTGCCGCTGCAAAGCTGAGGGCGTCGCATGCAGGCTGAACCCATGCTGTCGGTCCGTGATCTGCACGCCGGCTACGGAGAAACGGAAGTGCTGCGCGGCGTCGATCTTGAGGTGAATGCAGGCGAGATCGTCGCGCTGCTGGGATCCAATGGCGTCGGCAAATCCACCCTCAACCGAATTATCTCCGGTATACAACGCCCGCGTTCCGGCTCGATTGTCTTCGACGGCGCGAACATCGATCGGGAGAAGCCATCGACCATCGTCGCACACGGGCTGACACACGTGCCGGAGGGCCGGAGAATTTTTCCCAACCTGACGGTGCGGGATAATCTTGATCTCGGCAGCTATCGTCGGGCCGGAGCGCGGCGTGCGCAGAATCGCGAACGTATCTTCGCTATCTTTCCACGCCTGTTCGAGCGCCGAAACCAACGCGCGGGGACGCTCTCGGGCGGTGAGCAGCAGATGCTGGCCATAGGTCGCGGGTTGATGGCCGAACCCAAGCTTATCATTCTCGACGAGCCATCGCTTGGCCTCTCGCCACTGCTCGTCGAGGAGTTGTTTGCGCTGATCAAGCGCATCAACGTGGATGGCGTTTCGGTCCTGCTGGTCGAACAGAATGTCGTCCAGAGCCTTGAAGTTGCCGACCGGGCCTACATCCTGGCCGAAGGTAAATTCGTCATGTCCGGCAGCGCATCGGATATTGGCGCCAGTCCCGAGCTCAAGCGCGCCTATCTTGGAATGTAGAGCATGATCGACGGCACTTTGCGTTCGCGTCTCGAACAACCGCAAATTCTGGTTGCGCCCGGCGTCTACGATCCTCTCACCGCATTGGTCGCCGAACAGAACGGGTTTTCTACGCTTTACGTTTCGGGGGCGGCGATCGCTTATACGCGGCTGGGCCGCCCCGATATTGGTCTCGTAAGCTTAAGTGAGGTGGTGGAGACCGTTGCGCTGATACGCGATCGCGTGAGAACGCATCTCGTCGTCGATGCGGATACGGGCTACGGCAATGCGCTCAATGTCGAACGCACCGTGCGGCTGCTCGAGCGTGCCGGTGCCGACGCCATCCAGATCGAGGATCAGGATTATCCCAAGCGCTGCGGTCATCTCGACGAGAAGTCCTTGATACCGGTGGCGGAGATGATCGGCAAAATCACTGCGGCGCTCGATGCACGTCATTCGCCCGAAACACTGATAATTGCACGAACCGATGCCATAGCCGTCGAAGGTTTTGAGCGGGCCCTGGCTCGTGCAGCGGCCTACCGTGATGCGGGAGCGGATGTCTTGTTTGTCGAAGCGCCAAAAACGCGCGCCGAACTGGAGCGCATCCCGCCGGTACTGAAAGGAATTCCGCTCATGGCGAATATGGTTGAAGGCGGCAAGACTCCGCCGCTGACGGCAGGCGATCTTGAATCGCTCGGATATTCGCTCGTCATTTTCCCGGGAGGGATCGTGCGCGCTTTGGCGCGGGTGGCAGGCGAATTTTACGCATCGCTTGCCGCGCACGGCAGCTCCGAACCGTTCCGGGATCGAATGTATGACTTTGCTACGCTGAATGACGTGATCGGGACTCCGGAATTGCTAGCCAACGGAAAGCGGTACGAAACGCCCGCGCCAGGCAAGAAAAATCGCGGCGCATAGATCGTGCAAATTGCGATCGATTCGATCAGTGGAAAGGAAATGCCTCGTATGGATCAGCTGTTCGATACAGTCATAAAAAATGCGCGCGTAGTTCGCCCGAGGAAGAGTTCGGTCGATTGCCTCGATATCGCTATCGAGGACGGGAAGATTGCCTCGTTAGCTCCGGAAATTGATGCCAAGCGCGCGAAACAGGTTTTTGATGCAGAAAATCGCCTGGCTTTTCCGGGCTGCGTTGATGCGCACATGCATATCGGCATATATGCGCCCCTGGCCGAGGACGCGGTTTCTGAGAGCAAGGCAGCCGCGATGGGCGGCGTCACGTCGAGCCTGAACTACATCCGCACCGGACATTACTATCTCAATCGAGGCGGCGCCTATCGCGATTTCATGCCTGAGGTTTTCAGACAAGCGGAGGGACGATTCTGGGTCGACTACGGCTTCCATGTTGCGCCGATCGAGGCTGGCCACATCGACGAGATGGAAGATCTCGTCGTCAGAGACGGAATACCTTCCTTCAAGATTTTCATGTTCTACGGCGGATACGGGCTGCACGGGCGCTCGTCCCAGCAGAACGAATTCCTGATGATCGGCCCGGACGAGCGCTACGACATCGCCCATTTCGAATTCATCATGCGAGGAGCGCAGCGCCTGATGGATAAATTCCCCGATCGAGCGGAGCATATCAGCGTCAGTCTGCATTGCGAATTGGCTGAAATTCTCACCGCTTACACGAAGATTGTCGAACGCGAAGGCAGGCTCAAAGGGCTGCACGCCTACAGCGCGGCGCGGCCTCCGCATTCGGAAGGTCTTGCCATTTGGATTGCATCGTACCTCGCCAACGAAACCAATTGCCTGAACATCAATCTGCTGCATCTGAGCTCACGTAAAGCCATTGATGCGGCTTGGACCATGCAGCAGGTCTTTCCGCACATCGCGTTCCGGCGCGAAGTGACTGTGGGCCACCTGCTGCTCGATACCGACTGCGAATGCGCGGTGCATGCCAAGGTCAACCCGCCGATACGCCCGCGCGAGGACGTCGAAGCACTTTGGCAGGCCGTGCTCGATCGCAAGATCGACTGGATCGTCAGCGACCATGCATGCTGCTCGGCTGAGCAGAAGTGGTCGAAGGAGGATCCAGACAATATCTGGCTGGCCAAATCAGGTTTTGGCGGCACTGAGTATCTGCTTTCCGGGGTGCTAAGCGAAGGCAGCAAGCGAGGCATGTCTTACAATCACATGGCCGAGCTTCTGAGCTGGAAGCCGGCGCAACGATTTGGGCTGCTTGCCAAGGGAGACATCGCTCCGGGCTATGATGCCGACATCGCTTTGGTCGATCCGCGCGAGAGCTTCGTGGTGCGCGCAGCTGCCTCGGAGTCCAAGCAGGGGTACTCACCTTTCGAGGGGGTCGAACTGACCGGTCGGGTCAAAAGCACGTTTTTGCGGGGCGAACTCATCTACGACAAGGGAAATGTCGTCGGAGCCGCCCGCGGGAGATATCTCCGGAGACCTGAAGGCCGACGGAAATAATCGGCGGCCGGTTGGCACGTATCATTCTCCTAAACTCGCGTGCATTGCTTGGTGAACGAAACTGCCAACGGGAAGTTAAGCCGAAGGAACCAATGTTTTTGATCGTGCCGGTTTTTCGATGCACGGAAAAGGAGGAAAATAGCTCATGCACGTACGTGAGATGATCTCCGCTCACCCCGACGTGAGGGGCGGCATTAGCGAGCCGCTGATCGCGTGTATAGAGGCTTGCTACGACTGCTCGCAGACCTGCACCTCATGCGCCGACGCCTGCATCGCTGAAGAGCACATTTCTGACCTCCGAAAATGTATCCGGCTCAATCTCGATTGTGCGGACATCTGTGCGGCCACAGGAGCGCTCGCGTCGCGACGAGCGGGATCGAATCGGGAGCTTCTCAGGAGCGCCATTGAGACCTGTGCGCTCGCATGCCATGTTTGTGCCGAAGAATGCGAGAGGCATGCATCCCGCCATGAACACTGTCGCGTTTGCGCGCAGGAGTGTCGACGTTGCGAAGAGGCCTGCAGAGCTGCTGTGCGCAGTGTCCATTGATCGAGCTCGCGTGCAAGCTGTCTTCACGGGAATCAGGCCGGTTTCGGGCTGCAGCAGACGCTGGATTCGTCCTCGAAATCGGTGGTGTCTTTTTCCTTCGTGTGATAAGCGCTGATAATTAGTTCAGCGAGGATGCACTATCCTCGGGATTGATCTCATCAGCGCCGGTAGCTCAGCTGGATAGAGCACCAGACTTCGAATCTGGGGGTCAGGGGTTCGAATCCCTTCCGGCGCGCCACTTTGGCAGCAGCGCTTGTTGACGCGGCTCCAATTCCTCCGCCCTGGTGCCGGTATTCGCCAGGCTCGCCTGGAGCACATCAACAGCTGGAGGTTCTTTCCGCGCGACTTGTGCGAGGTGCCTGAGGTGAGAGACGTCACAGTTAGCTTAAGGCGCGAACAAAATCTTTAGACTATCTTCGCCGCGTGAGTGCTGTGCCATGTATCCAAATGGAAGAGGCCGCCCGTGGGGACCGGGACGGCCTCCGAGCAGGATAAGTTTGGGGACGGGGCTTACCCTGCAAAAATCGTTCGGCCCGAGGCGCTAGTCGACCTTTTTCTTTTTCTTCGTCTTTGATGGCGCGCCTACTGCACCCTTCACGCCGCCGGTGACTGCGCCTGCTGTGCCGCCGACAACTGTACCCACCGCGCCTCCAATAGGCCCGGCCGCCTTACTCCCTTCTCGTGCTCCCTTGTTTGCGCCTTCTTGCGCTCCGCCAACAATACCCTGTGCACTTGCAGTCAGAGGCAGAAGCAAGGAAGCGCAAATAATAATCGCCAGTGTCCGCAATTTCATTCTGTCCTCCAAAGAAACATGAGTGCAGCAAAGAGGAATAAGTGCAGCGCGCTATGCGGACCATTTCATTGACCTAGATCAATTTGCATGGCGCTCCCCATGGCATATTGGCATGCGGGTGAATCTGTCTGCGTGAGAATCTGTATGTCAGCTCTCAAACAGCCAAAGGCAGCGTGTGGCCTCCCTTACGCTCGTTGTTTTTCGAGACGTAAGTGATGCCATAGAACAGCGTCATCTTTTCTGACGACGATTAGAAACATTGGCTTTCGTGCAATTGCGCTGAAACAACGATTTAGCTTTGATCCTCAGCCCGCGATCGCATCCGGCTGTCGTTGACTTAAGTCAACGGCAGCCGCAAACGACCATCGATAGTGGTGCTTCCCTCACAGAGGTTCGGGGAACGTCTTGGATCAACCACCGCGCTCACAGCATTTGCCCGACGATAGGCCGCAAAGGCGGCGTATGGAAATCTATGCCTTCCTCATCATTACTGCGGTTTTGATGCCGGCGATCGCGATCGCGACTGTCGGCACTTGGGGCCTCACAGTCTGGATCTACCAGGCAATCAACGGGCCCCCTGGTCCGCCATCGAAGTGAGGCGCGTCATGGCCGCACCTACCGCGTCGCGTAAAATGGACCGCCGTAAATTCATGAACGGGCAGTGGAATGACAGCGATAGCGTGGAAATCGCGAGCGTTCTCGTGCAAACGCGGCCGGAGCGGCTTGAGCTAGTTGCGGGCGCGATCGAAGCGCTACCGGGTACACAAATCTATACCCGTGATCCGAAGGGAAAGCTCGTTGTAGTGATCGAGGCGGCGAATACCGGCGGCATCGGCGCGACCCTCAACGCCATTTCCGCTCTGTCTCACGTGCTGACGGCGTCGCTGGTGTTTCAAGGCACGGATGGCGGCTGAACCCCCCAAGCGAATGGAGACCGGCGGTGAAAAAGAAACAGTTCGACCGGCGCGAGTTTCTAAAAATAGAGGCGGCTGCGATGGCGGCTGCAGTCGGTGGAGTTCCGATTCCGGTAACCGCCCAAAATCTCGTGACTGACCGGTCCATCACTGAGCTCAAATGGAGCAAGGCGCCCTGTCGGTTCTGCGGTACGGGCTGCGGCGTGATGGTGGCCACAAAGGATGGCCGCGTCGTCGCTACCCACGGTGATACGCAGGCTGACGTCAATCGCGGTCTTAATTGCGTGAAGGGATACTTCCTTTCGAAAATCATGTACGGCCACGACCGGCTGACCCATCCGCTCCTGCGCAAAAAGAACGGGAAGTACGATAAGAGCGGCGAATTCACCCAGGTTTCGTGGGACGAGGCTTTCGATGTGATGGCGCAGCAGTTCAAGGCTGCTTTGGCCAAGGGCGGGCCGACCACTGTTGGCATGTTCGGCTCGGGTCAATGGACGATCTGGGAAGGTTACGCAGCCAACAAGCTATTCAAGGCTGGCTTCCGCTCCAACAACATCGATCCGAACGCCCGCCATTGCATGGCCTCGGCTGTTATGGGCTTCATGCGCACCTTCGGCATGGACGAGCCAATGGGATGCTACGACGACTTCGAGGTCGCGGATGCCTTCGTGCTGTGGGGATCGAACATGGCAGAGATGCATCCGATCCTCTGGAGTCGAGTCACCGATCGTCGCTTAAGCGCACCACACGTTCGTGTGGCTGTGCTCTCGACATTCGAGCATCGGTCGTTCGAACTAGCCGATATCGAGATCGTCTTCGCGCCACAATCCGATCTCGCAATCCTAAATGCGATCGCCAATTACATCATCACGACCGGACGGGTGAACAAGGATTTTGTAAGCAAACATACCGTCTTCAAACGCGGCCAGACTGACATAGGTTACGGGCTCCGGCCTGACAATCCTCTGGAAAAGAAAGCAACCGGCCGTTCCAAGGCCGGCGATGCGACCGACATTAGTTTCGAGGAATACGCAAAATTTGTTTCTGAATACACGCTCGAAAAGGCTTCAAGCATGTCGGGCGTACCGGTCAATCGCCTTCGCGACCTTGCCGAACTTTACGCTGATCCAAAAAAGAAGGTTGTGAGCTTCTGGACGATGGGATTCAATCAACACACGCGCGGGGTCTGGTGTAATAATCTAGTCTACAACATCCACCTGCTCACGGGGAAAATCTCAGAACCGGGTAACAGCCCGTTCTCGCTCACGGGCCAGCCGTCCGCATGTGGGACCGCACGCGAGGTCGGTACGTTTTCCCACAGGCTGCCGGCCGACATGCTGGTCGCGAACAAGTCTCATCGCGACATAGCCGAGCAAATTTGGAAGCTGCCCGAAGGCACCATCGTGGCTCAACCGGGCTACCACGCGGTCTTGCAAAACCGCATGCTGCGCGACGGAAAGCTCAACGCCTATTGGGTCCAGGTCAACAATAACCTGCAGGCAGCCGCCAACGCCAACGAGGAGGCCTATCCGGGATACCGCAATCCAGACAACTTTATCGTCGTTTCCGATGCCTATCCGACTGTCACCGCGCAGGCGGCGGATCTGGTCCTCCCTTCGGCGATGTGGGTGGAAAAGGAAGGCGCCTACGGAAATGCAGAACGGCGCACGCATTTCTGGCACCAGTTGGTGAATGCTCCCGGGGAGGCGCGCTCCGATCTCTGGCAGCTGATGGAATTTTCCAAGCGCTTCAAAATCGAGGAAGTATGGCCGGCTGATCTGATCGCCAAGAAGTCCGAATACAAAGACAAGACACTCTTCGAGGTCCTGTTCAAGAACGGCGATGTCGACAGATATGCAGTATCTGAAATAGATCCCAATTTTGAGAATCAAGAGTCGAAGGCATTTGGCTTTTACGTCCAGAAGGGCCTTTTCGAGGAATACGCTGCATTCGGCCGTGGGCACGGGCACGACCTCGCACCTTTTGATCGCTATCACGAAGTGCGTGGTCTGCGTTGGCCCGTTGTGGATGGTAAAGAAACGCGCTGGCGCTATCGCGAAGGGCTTGATCCTTACGTGAAGCCCGGCAAAGGTGTTGAGTTCTACGGTTTCCCGGACGGTAAGGCGCGCATTTTTGCGCTGCCCTACGAAGCGCCTCCGGAGTCCCCTGACAGCACTTATCCTTACTGGCTCGTCACTGGCCGCGTGCTTGAGCATTGGCACTCCGGCTCGATGACGCGGCGAGTGCCGGAGTTGTATCGGTCGTTCCCGGACGCGGTTTGCTTCATGCACCCAGATGATGCAACCAAGCTGAATATGAGGCGTGGAGACGAGGTCAAGGTCGAATCACGGCGTGGCTTCATCCGCACGCGGCTTGAGACTCGCGGACGCAATAAGATGCCGAGGGGCGTTGTCTTCGTGCCGTGGTTCGACGAGAGCCAACTCATCAATAAAGTGACGCTCGACGCAACCGACCCCATATCGCTGCAAACCGATTTCAAGAAATGCGCGGTGCGCATTACGCGGGCGTAGGGGGCAGCACCATGCGAAGCAATTTCCGACTCCTGATTGCGGCAATGATTTTGGCGGCAGGCTCGACTGTGGTGATGGCCCAGGCCTTCTCGGTGTTCCGCGGTGCCACACCTCTCAATCAGGAGGGGCCGCCACCTGCGATGACCCCCGAGCAGAACTCTTCGTTGCGTGAGCCGCGAAATTACCCCGAGCAACCTCCGGTTATTCCGCATTCGACGCAGGGATATGAGATAAGCGCCAACGCAAACAAGTGCCTGTCCTGTCACGCGCGAACCCGCGTGCGCGAGTCACAGGCTCCGATGGTCAGCATCACGCACTTCACCGATCGTGACGGTCAATATCTCGCGTCAATTTCACCGCGCCGGTATTTTTGCACTCAATGCCACGTTTCCCAACACAACGTGAGGGTCCCAGTCGAGAATGATTTCGTCGATATCGACAGTCTGCTCGCGCGCGGGAGGCCTGGGGGGCGACAATGACCACGACCGAAGCCCCACAGACTTCGTTCTGGCAGCGCACGATCTCTTTCGCCCTTAGAATTTGGCAAGTGCTGCGTCGGCCGAGTTCGGTTTTCACCTTAGGTTTTCTCGTACTGGGCGGCTTTGTAGCGGGGATCATTTTCTGGGGGGCCTTCAACACGGCGCTGGAGCTTACAAACACGGAAGCCTTCTGCGTGTCGTGTCATGAGATGCGCACTAACGTATTCGAAGAGCTTAAGACCACTGTGCATTACGCCAATCGGTCAGGCGTGCGCGCGCATTGCCCCGATTGTCATGTACCTCACAACTGGACCCACAAGATCGCCCGGAAGATGCAGGCTTCAAAGGAAGTTTGGGGAAAGCTTTTCGGCACAATTAACACGCGCGAGAAATTTATCGATCATCGGCTCCAGCTCGCGCTCCATGAGTGGGCCCGGATGAAGGCCAACGACTCGCTGGAGTGTCGCAACTGTCACAGTGCAGAGTCGATGGACATCACACGACAAAGTCCTCGCGCCGTGGAGGCTCACCAACGTTTCCTTTTTACAGCCGAGAAAACCTGCATCGATTGTCACAAAGGCATTGCACACGAATTGCCCGATATGCGTAATGTCCCGGGCTGGCAGTAGTATCGCAGAGCCAAATTCGCCGACCCAAGAATTAGAAATATCGCATTCCGCTGGCACTCCGAGAATCCGAGATTCAAGCCTGCCCGCAACTCGATAATCAATTGGCTGCAGCGCCTAACGTCTTTCGCCCTCTAAGTGCTCCGGATGCTTTTTGGCCGCGATGCTGGTCGCAATTTTTCCCGAACGGCCTGGAACGTGACGTACAAAGCGGGGATGGCGAAAATGCCGATGAATGACGCAAATATCATGCCGCCGAAGACAGGGGTGCCGACATGGCGGCGGGCGAGCTGAGACGCACCCGTTGCTACCACGAGCGGCAGCAGACCGAGAATAAATGCGAAGGACGTCATCATTACGGGCCGGAATCGGAGCCTTGCACCTTCCGTTGCGGCTTCGAGCAAGGGAACGCCTCGTTCCCTCTGCTCCTTTGCAAATTCGACGATGAGAAT
Source organism: Pseudolabrys sp. (assembly GCA_035718275.1). Classification (GTDB taxonomy): domain Bacteria; phylum Pseudomonadota; class Alphaproteobacteria; order Rhizobiales; family Xanthobacteraceae; genus Pseudolabrys. The sequence goes on from DASTHI010000021.1 coordinate 46,017, forward strand.
TCCGTTTTTGGCGGCCAACCCGATCAGGACCACTATCCCGATCTGTGCGTACAGGTCGAGAGTGAGACCTGCAGCAACAATCGCGATGTATGAGCCTAGGATGCCTACGGTGACGGACAGCAGGACCGGGACCGGTATGCTCCAGCTCTCGTAAAGCGCCACGAGGAACAAATAGGCGAACAAGACCGCAAATCCGAGAATGATCGGCGTCTTCCCTTCGGCGCGTTTTTCCTGGAATGCCGTGTCGGTCCATTCGCCCACATAGCCCGCCGGCAGCGTGCGAGCGGCAACCTCCTCCATTGCCTTGAGTGCCTGACCCGACGAAACGCCGGGCGCCGGACCGCCTTGAATTGTTGCGGCCTGGCGATTGTTGTAGCGGATCAAGCCCGGGGGACCGACGACCACCTTCGCCTCGGCCAGACTCCGCATCGGAATCATTTTCCCGTCGGCACTCCGAACGTTAATTCTGTAAATGTCGTTGATATTTGCACGATCGCTCGCTTCGGCCTGGACCTGAACCTGCCAGGTCCGACCGAACAAATTCATGTTGTTGACGAAGTAACCGCCAAGCGACGCCTGCAATGACTGGAACACTGAGCTTAGGGGTACGCCGAGCACCTGCGCCTTATCTCGATCGATATCCAAATAGATGGAAGGGTTGCTTGCGGAATATGTTGAAAAAACGCGGCTCAACCGCGGGTCCTGATTGGCGGCCACAACGAGACCGCGAACCGCCTGCGCCAAGGCTCTCGGGTCATCGCCGCGAACGTCCTGCAGTACGTAAGTAAAGCCTCCGCCAGATCCGAGACCGAGGATTGGCGGCGGCGCGAGCGGCGTCACCAGACCCCCTCGTATCTGGCGAAACTTCGCGGCCAGCCTCGCGATTACCTGGCGCGCGCTGAGCGCGGGATCCTTGCGCTGGTCAAACGGTTTCAGCGTGACCACCAGGAAGCCTGCATTCGGTTGAGAGAAATTGTCGATGAAGTTCAGGCCCACAACGGAGGTGATGTCCTCGACAGCCTTTTCCTCGCGCAGGATCGTTTCAGCCTGCTGGATTACCTCGGTGGTACGAGCGACCGAAGCTCCTCCCGGCATTTGCGCGACGACGAACAAGCCCCCCTGGTCATCTTCTGGTAAAAAGCCCGTCGGGGTAATCCTGGCCAGCCCGGCAATTCCAGCAGCACTGACGCCGACCAAGACGAGGCCGATGATCGAGAATCTCACAAGCCGCGCCACCATTGAACCGTACTGATCGCGTACGTAGTCGATCGAGCGCATCACGTATCCCATGATGCCGCGGCGCGGACCATGATCAGGTTTCAGCAGGATGGCGCAGAGCGCTGGTGACAGCGTGAGGGCGTTTATCGCCGAAAGAAACATGGAAACGGCTACGGTAACCGCAAACTGTCGAAACAGCTCCCCGGAAATTCCCGGTATGAACGCGACCGGCACGAAAACAGACAACAGCACCAGCGTAATGGCGACGATCGGTGCGGTAATTTCCGCCATCGCGCGCTTGGTTGCTTCTGCCGGCGAAAGATCCGGATGTTCCTCCATCACGCGTTCAACGTTTTCGACGACGACAATTGCGTCATCGACAACGATGCCGATTGCGAGCACGATCGCCAGGAGCGAAACCGAATTTGCGGAGTAGCCGATTGCCAGAAGCGCGATGAATGTGCCGATGAGGCTGACCGGCACCGCCATCGTCGGAATAAGGGTCGCGCGCACGCTGCCGAGAAACAAGAACACGACGATCACGACGAGAATGAACGCCTCAACAAGCGTCTTTTGCACCTCGTGTATCGTGTCCTTGACGAAAACCGTCGGGTCGTAGGTGATCTTCCAGGCCACGTCGTCAGGGAAGTTTTTTTGTAAGCCCTCGATCCGCTCACGAACCTCTTTCAGCGTATTGATCGCATTGGCGCCCGGCGTCTGGTAAATCGCAATCGCCGCAGCAGGGACGCCGTTGAGCCGGGTCTCGCGGTCAAGGTTTGCCGCACCCAATTCCACCCGTGCCACATCGCGAAGTCGCAATACCGAGCCGTCCGGATTGGTCCGGATAACGATGTTTTCAAACTCGGGAACGGTGCTCAGCCGGCCTTTGGTCTGAATGTTAAGCTGCAGCTGCTGTTCGTTGGAAATGGGTCGCGCGCCGATTCGTCCAACGGCCGCCTGGATATTTTGCGACTGTATCGCACTTATGATGTCCGCCGTTGTCAGGTTCAGGCCGGTCAGCCGATCGGTGTGCACCCACGCGCGCATTGAGTAGTCCTGTGGACCCCAAAGGGCTGCATCGCCTACGCCGGGAGTGCTTTTGATCTGGTCGAGAAGATTGATGGTGACGTAGTTCGACAGAAAAAGCGGATCACGGGTATGTTTCGGCGAGTAGACTGCAATGACCGCCAGCAGGGCCGCGGATTTTTTCTTCACTGTGAGGCCTTGCCGTTGAACCTCCGGCGGCAAGCTCGAAATCGCGACCTGAACACGATTGTTGACGTTGACTGTGTTGGTGTCGGGATTGGTGCCAAGCTCGAATGATGCAACGAGCGAGTAGCTGCCATCGTCCCCGCTAATGCTTTTCATGTAGATCATCTTGTCGACGCCGACCACTTGAGCCTCGATAGGCTGAGCCACGGTTGCGTTGACAACGGCTGCGGATGCGCCCGGATAGACTGTGGTCACCGAGACCTGTGGCGGTACGATGTCCGGGTACTGTGCAATTGGAATCGACAGCAGCGCCAACGCGCCCGCAATTGTTGTGACGATGGCGATGACGATTGCGAGGCGGGGGCGATCGACAAAAACTGATGACAGCACCGGCGGCGCTCCGATCAACTCGGCGAAGCAACGGGGTTGGCCCGTATGGGCGCGCCCGGCCGGACGCTTTGCAGGCCTTCCACGATAACCTGCTCACCGCCTGTTAGTCCGGCATCGATGATAACACCCGTTCCGCTCGGAACGCCTGTCTTTACCCGTTTAACGACCGCTTTCCCGTGCTCGACCACGAAGACGTAGACGCCGCCTTGGTCCGCTAGTAGTGCCGATTGAGGAATAACGACTTTCTGCTGGGAGTTTGCAAGTTCGACGACGACGGTCATTAATTGGCCGTCGATTAGACCTCCTCTTGGATTAGCGACGGTCGCTCGGGCGGTCACGGTGTCGGTCGATCGGTCAACCGCTACATCGATAAAATTCACCTCGCCGATCTGGTCATAGAAGACGCCGTCTGAATAACGCAACTTGACCTTGAAACTTTTTAAATCCGGTCTCTCGCCCGTTTGCTGCGCCCGCAGGAAATCGCGTTGACTGACGGGAAACGTCACGTACATGGGGTCTTGGCTGACAATGGTCGTCAGCGTTCCCGTTTGTGGACTCACAACATTTCCCTTGGTGACACTGGTACGGCCGATCTTTCCGGATATAGGCGACGTTATTTCGGTGTATCCAAGATTGATTTGTGCCGTTTGCAGATTTGCTTCGGCTTGCAGGACGGCTCCAGCAGCCTGCTGGTCAGCCGCCAATGCCTGGTCTCTAGCCACGGCAGTTCCCGAATTTGTTTTGAGCAGATCCTCGGCGCGCTTGAGTTGAATTTCCGCCAGAACCTTCGCCGCCTTCGCGCTCTCCAGAGCGCCTTGCGCCTCTTTGACGGCGGCTTCAAAAGATCCGCGCTCGATACGGTACAGGAGTGCGCCATCCTTGACCGCATCGCCTTCCGTGAATACGACCCCCTCGAGATATCCTGTTATGCGAGCTCTGATATCGACGCGATTGATTGCCTCGACGCGGCCGATGAACTCAAGTGAAGGGGTGATGGCCTTCTTTTCTGCGAAAACCGTTCCGACAGGCACGGCCGCAGGCTGCTGAGCCTGCGACGGCCACGTGAGTGCAAGGATCGGAAGAAATAATATGGACACCGCAAAGCGCATCGAGATTCCCCTTTTGATGCACCGCTACCGCTTGCCCCAACCGCGTATAATACCGGTATTGCTCCTCGCCGATCGAGTAGTCTGAATGCTATGCATCAGCGCGTGGTCTCCGCGGCACTTTCGCTTTCGGCGATTGTTTGTTGCAGTCCGCCGCTGTCGTGACAGTTTGGTTGATCGTCATGACACGCACTTTGAAGCACAGTGGACGGGGTCTTAAATTCAATCAAACGCGTCTACGAGGATGCATTTTGGCAGTATTTTAATTTTGCCTCAACGGACTTTGGGAGAAGGGGTGGACACCGCTGCAAGGGCCGCTTCTGATTTCAAATGCGGAGATTGGCCGTTCTATTGCGGCTCACAAAACAAGTTGCTGCCGAGGTGGCTGGACGCGTGCGCCATTAGAAAGCAGAATGTTTCTTCATCTCGGCGTGAGGGCAAGATCATGCACCAGCAACCCGCGTGTGAAGCCAAAATGCAATGATGAAATCGCTGGCGATTGTCCTTCTGCTCAGTGCTATCCTGCTCGGTTCGAGCATCGCGTACGCGCAGGATCCGATCCGCCGCGGTCGCGAGATCGTCACGGAATTCTGTTCCGGCTGTCATGCGATTGGAAAATCCGGCAAGAGCCGGCACAAAAGCGCACCGCCATTCCGCACGCTGGGGAGGAGTTTTGATCTCGACAGCCTGCCGCGTCGCCTTCAGCGTGGAATCTCTTCCGGCCACCCGGACATGCCAGAATTCAAGTTCAAGGGGCGGGATGCGCGGGCCGTGCGCGCCTATTTGCGGAGCATCCAGCAATAGTGGCCAATAACGCCCGGAGATGACCGCACTCGCGATCGATCGTAATCTCCTCACCGTGTGTTGCAGGAGACTCACAGGACGCCGCTCCTTCGGCGCGTGTTCGCGCTGTTGGCTTGGCCCGCAAGTTCGGTTCGGCGGATCGTCTGTCTAATCGGAAGGTTCAAGCGACCCTGGCTACGCTGTTGTGCGTGTCAACAGAAGCCAGATGGCGGCGGGTGCGATCGATATGGGCCCTGAGTTCAAAAAAGAGTTCGGAACTGTGCATTGGAACGATGTTGGCTGCCCGTGCGATGTTTTCCAGTTCGGCATGAAGCGCCTGCATCTGACGGGAATCGGGATCGGTCAACAACGCTTTGTCGACCAGCCTGAGCCGACGATACAAGCGGCGCACACGATCGCGAATGAGCCAGAGAAAAAGCTTCGGGGCATAGTTGAAGACCGGAACGACGATCGCAATGACCGCTACGAGCACAGCCAGAAAACGTTGCGCATAGTTGGTCATCCAGAACGGCAGGTACCGATTCAAGAAGGAAGGGCCATTCCTGTAGAAATCGCGGGCTCCCTGGGACATGGGATATTCCGGGTCGGACTCGGTAGGAAATTCGCCGACCTTTTGAAAAAGCCCCGGCGCGCTGTGCGCGCGCAAGGTTGTTTGCGCCAGAAGATCAACCACGGAAGGGTGAATATCCTTGCGCGCCAGCAGAACGTTTGTTGTTGCGATGAGAAGCGTGTCCGATGCAGGGGTCTTCTGCACGAGGTCGATGGCGCCCCGCGGCAACACCAGGCGGACCAGGTAAGGAAAAATACGGCTCAGCGCGTCCGCCTCGGCAAAATTCATGAGGTGGTACTGCGGACCTCTGAGCAACGCATCGAGAACAGGCGATTCCGGCGAAAAGTTGCGGAAGACCGCATCGATCGCTCCCGCATCAAGATTGTTGATCACATTTTCTGGCGCGACGGATACCAACGTGGTGTTGTCATAGGTGATACCGGCGACCGCAAGGATTTTTTCGCACACGGCTCGATCGCCGCTCCCTTCTGCGCCGAGCCCAATACGCTTGCCCTTGAGTTGGGACAGATCCGTCAGCTTGTCGGCCGCTGTATAGAAAAGCCAGAAAATCTGATGGTCGATACGGCCGAGCGACATCAGGTCAGGTTGCAGAGTGCCGTTTGAGACGCCGCCCTGCATGAACGCAACTTGAATCCCGGACTCCGGATCGTTGAGAAGCCCCAGATTTTCTTTCGCACCATTTGTGGGTCGCAATTCAACTTTCATGTCTGCTGCGGCCAGGATCCCCTGATACCGAGTGCCCAAATTATGATAGTGCTCTCCGCTGGGCGATGTTCCGATCACGATGCGCGATGGTGGAGCCGGAATGAGGTACTCCATCCCAAGCCAGACGAGACCGGCAACGCATAGTGTTGCTGCTATCAGCCTGAACAGATGCCAACGTGTGATCCCGAGCACGGGTGCTTTCCGCTGAAGCGCAAACTTAAAAGAACAAGAAGAACTGAAACGATTTAGAGTACACCGATTTCCCCTTTCTCCGGAAGGGCGGGTACGAGCCTGCGTGGCTGATGATGAAGCGCAACGGCCGCACCGTCTCGAACCAATTCAGCGGTCGATTGTGATCTCGTCACCCCGTGCACGCGAGACGCAAATCATGATGGTGTCCTTCCGCTCGTGCTCCGCCAGCACGAGATCGCGGTGGTCCGCTTCGCCTGCAAGCAGCCGGGTTCGGCAGGTACCGCACGTTCCCGTTTCACAGGAACTCGGTACATCAAGCCCGTGCTCGCGCAGCACTTCGAGAATCGTTTTCGTCACAGGCACTTCGAGAACCATATTCGATCGCGCGAGCCGTACCGTGAACGACCGGTCGCCCGGTTTGTGCGTGTCCGCTTCGCTGAAGGCCTCGAAATGTACAGCGGTCGGCGACCAATGATCGGTCATCGCCCGCACGGCCTCCATCAGCGGGCGTGGCCCGCAGCAGTAAAGATGTTCGCGATTCCTGCGCTCCGCCAGAACTGGCCGGAGGTCGAGCGAACGCGAAGCATCGCCCTGATCGTAATGGATCGTCACGGTGTCTCTGAAACGTGATGCGCCGAGCTCGTCCCGAAATGCGGTGGTTTCCGGCGAACGCGAGCAATAAAAGAGCCGGAAGCGCTTTCCTTCCCGCTGAACCTGGTGGATCATCGCCATGATCGGCGTCACGCCGATCCCGCCGGCGATGAACAGAAAGTCCTGAGCGCGCGGCGGCAGCCCGAAATCATTCACCGGAGCGGTAATGGTCAGCTCGTCGCCGGCCTTTGCGTCATCGATCAGGCTTCTTGATCCGCCACGGCCATTGGTTTCACGTTTGACCGCTATCTGGTAGCGCTCTCGTTCCGCCGGGTCGTTACATAGAGAGTATTTCCGCAACATTCCCTTCGGCACATGCACCCCGATGTGCGCCCCGGCCGTGAATTTCGGCAGCGGATGTCCTTGCGGGTGGCGAAATTCAAGAAGATGGATTCCGCCGGCGATTTCCTCGTTGCGCGTGACGCGCAGCAATAGCGCCGGCGGTGTGGAATGGGCGCTCATCGCTACCACACGTGGCAAGTTCCTGCCGCAATGGCAAGTGCCGAGCAATGCAGGTGACGCATTGCCTGGAAGCGCCGCCGAGCATCGCGACCCGGTTTTGGCGATTTCGCCCCGCGACGAAGGCTCAGCGCGCTCCCGTGCTCACGCGCTCTACCGGGCGCGAACCGCTTTCCGAAAGCGCCGCTTTATCGAGCGTCAATGCCCGGTAGGCATCGGCGAGGCCGGCGCCGAACATCACATCGGTTCCCTTCGGGCCAAGATCCCTAGCACTGGCGCGCAGAATGGCTTTCACCTTGTCCGGCGAGAGCTCAGGCTTGTACTGGAGCATCAGCGCCACAATCCCGCTGACCTCGGCAGCTGAGTACGATGTCCCCGAAGAGATCTCATAGCTTCCCTCCGGAATTGCGACGAGGATCTGGTCGCCGGGCGCGGCCACCGCAATATGACGCCCCCGATTCGACGCCTCGAAGAGCTTGTCATTGGGGTCGGTCGCACTGACAGCGATGACGTTGGGGTCCGCGGCCGGATAGAGCGGTGGCGATTTCGCTCCTGCATTTCCAGCGGCGGCGACCAGAACGATCTTTCTTCTGTGTGCAGCCTCAAGCGCGCGGCGAATGGCAGGATCGGAGGGCCCCGCGAAGCTCATATTGATCACGCGCGCATTATGAGCTGCGGCCCAGTCGATGGCCTTGAGAATGTTGAATGTCGTGCCTTCGGCGCCACCAGACTTTGGGTCGAATGCGCGCACCGCCAGTATCTTGGCGCTCGGGGCCGCGCCCATGAGCTTGCCATGCGCGGCGATCAATCCTGCGATCGCCGTGCCGTGCTGATGCGGAGACGCGGTGGTCGAGAGAACGTCGAAGTTCTCGGCAATCGATCCCTCAAGCTCAGGGTGATTGCCGTCGATGGCGGAATCGATGACGGCCACAAGGACGTTCTCGCCTTTGGCGATCGAATGCGCTTCGGGCAAACGCAGCTTGGTGATCCCATACTGCGCGGCATCGCCTTCCCGTTTCGAATCGTTTTGTTGAAGCGTGTACAGGTAATTGGGCTGAGCGGATGCGACGATCCGATCGGCCTCAAGTTCGCGAACCACGGTGCGCACCGAACGGCGATCGGGAATGCGCCAGCGGTAAAGTGTCGTGCCGGTCAGCGGAAAGGTCTGACTTTCAAGGCGTGTCAGGCGGTGCCGCCTCTGCAGCGAATCGATCTGCTGGTTGCTCACTGAGTTCGCCAGCTCGATCACCACTTCATCGGGCACCAGCCTGCGCTCATTGGCCGGCGGTGCCCCGCTCGGCCCTCGCCGGTTGGCCTGCCGCGAGCGGCGTGGTGCCCGTCCGGGAGGGCCATCGTCCGTGGTTTCGTCATCAATGAAGGGTCCATTGGGCGAATATCGTGGCGGGACCGAAAGAATGATCCCGGGCACGACGCCACCCCAGCCCGGGCCGCGGTGGCCGCCGCCGTGATGTCCGCCGCCGTCAGGTCGTCCGACCGGTCCGCCAGGGCGGCTCATACCGATATTGGGCGAGAAGCCACGGCCGCCTTTTTGTGCGGACGCGCTTTCAACTGACGCGATGCTCAATGCCGCGATCAGGCAGAGCAGGGCTCGTGCGCGCGGTCGCATGGCTCACCTCCGTCGGGCTACATCATTCACTCGCTTGCCGCGATGAAGCTGACAACTTTATCTTCCTGCAGCTTCTTCACGATACGCGCGAGCTCGGCTTTCGGAATTTCTGTCATCGCGACGCGAACCTTGTAGAGCCCACCGGCCATCGGTCCGGCTGCTATGGAAAGCTTGTTTGCCTCGAGAAACTTTGTGATGTCGTCGGACGACGCCTGGGGGGCGAAACGGATCAGCGTGAAAGCCCCCGCGCCGGGAGCGGTTGTTGGCGCTGAAGCTGTCTGATAACTCGCGGTCTTCGTCTCATTCAACATCATCGTGGCGATGAACCCGGCCTGCACCAGGATGGCGAGCACGGCGGCTCCACTAGCAAAGGCCAGCGTGCGCGGCGACAGGCCAGCAAAGAATTCCGAGATGCGCCTTGCGACACCGCTCGATGCAGCACGGGGGAGTGGCTCCGCGTCAATTGCGGTGAACAGTTTTTCCGCTGCGCGAGAAGATGGGACACCCAGCGTCTCATTCAGGTGAATGGTTTCGCTTAGTTCCTCACGCACCATTGCATAGCGGCGGGCGAGCTCGGGATCGCGCGCAAGCGCATCTTCGACACGTCGGCAATCGCGATAGCTCAGCGTCCCTGCGGCATGCCAGGGCAGCAACGCTTCGATCTCCTGGTCGTGCGCTTCTTGATTCGCGTTCATGGCCAACCTCGATCTATCCCATGCTCCTTGAGGAGCTCAGATAATTTCTTTCGCGCGTAGAACATGCGCGTCTTCACTGTCGCTTCCGGGATGCCGACGATCGCGGCGACTTCTTCCACCGACTTCTCGTGGTAGTACACAAGGTCGATGATTTCCCGGTGATCCGCCGAGAGCCCGGCCAGGCATTGCCGCAGGACCAGACCCTTGTCCTTCTTTGCCAGGGCAGTCTCCGGATCATCTGCGTGATCCTCGATCTGCCCTGCCTTTTCCTCGTCCAACTCGTCATCAGGTCGGCGCCGCAGCGCCGACAGAGCCTTGAAGCGCGCGATGCTCAGCATCCAGGTCGAGGCAGCAGACCGACCCTCGAACTTGCCGGCTTGCCGCCAGACGTCGAGGAACACCTCGCTGATGAGGTCTTCCGCCGTCGCCTCATTGCGCACCAGACGAAGTACGAATCGGTACACACGAACGTGGTGCCGCGCATAGAGCACCTGCATGGCGAGCCGATCGCCGCCTGCGATGCGCGAGATCAGAACCTCGTCCGACGTTGTTTGCATCGCAGAACAATCGGCTCGTGCTTGGGTCGCTGGAGAGGGCGCCGAGGTTCAAGCCAATTGCGGAAAATTTGGATGGACCTGCCGCCCCAAGGTGTTCCAGCCGCCAGTCTCCTCTTTTCGCATGCGTGAGGGCAAGCAGAAGCGCGTGAATCCCCAAATTTACGGGCATTTGGGCGAGGAAATTGTCGTGCGGCTGAAGTGCAGCGAACGGCGCTTGCCGCGCTTTGAACCTTTCTCGGGCACGGCGCGACCCATGTCCAGGATGCGATGGCCGCATCCCTGAGCGACCCACCTGAGACACAGGAGAAGACAATGATCCGCAAATTCGCACTCGCCCTTGGTACCACCATTGCGATCGCTTCCGCAGCGCTGATCCCGACTTCTGCTTCCGCCGGCCACGGCCACGGACACGGACATGGTCATGCCCACGGCCATGGTCACTGGCATGGTCATTGGCACCGCGGAGTCGCCTGGCGCGTCGGGATAGTTGCACCCGCGACCTACATTGCCTCGGACTGCTACATCGTGAAGAAAGTTGTTGCGACCCCGTTTGGTCCGCGCGTCCGCCGCGTCTCGGTTTGCGATTGAGCGAGCAGACTGTGGGACGGAAACAGCCCCGGCTCCCAAGGTGGAGTCGGGGCTTCCAATTGCTCTTTGGTCGAGAATTGCGGCCTGCCTGCCGTTAGGGCATACGCTAGCTCGCGGCGGATGATGTGCGAAGCGAATCTGCACAAGGACAGTATGCTTGATCAGTTCACACGGCGCGAAATCAGCACGAGCGGCGCTCGCATCGTGACACTGATAGGCGGCGACGGGCCTCCCTTGCTGCTTTTACACGGAAATCCCTTTACGCATCTTTCCTGGCACAGGGTTGCGCCGGTATTGGCTCGGGAATTTACCGTCGTGTGCACGGATCTCCGCGGCTATGGCGACTCGGAAAAGCCGCACGAAGGTGCTGGCCATTCGGCTTACTCGTTCCGCGCTATGGCGCAGGATCAGGTCGAGGTGATGGCGGCGCTCGGCTTCAAACAATTTGCCGCGGCGGGACACGACCGGGGCGCTCGCGTTCTGCACAGAATGTGTCTCGATCATCCGGACAAGGTCCTGCGCGCGGCAATCCTCGACATCATCCCACAGCATCACCTGCTCAACAACGTCACCAAGGAATGGGCCACGTTCTCATGGCACTGGTTCTTCAACGTCCAATCTGACGATATGCCCGAGCGGATGATGGGTGCAGATCCTGACTGGTTCCTCGAGAAGAAGCTTGCGAAGACCAAAAAGGGGCTGAGCTTTTTCGACCCGCAGGTCCTGGCCGAATACAAGCGTTGTTTCCGCAATCCCGAAACCATTCACGCCATCTGCGAGGATTACCGCGCCACGTTCGGCATCGACCTCGACATGGATAACGCGGATTTCGCCGCCGGACGCAAGGTGGAATGCCCGGTGCTGCTGTTATGGGGCGCGACCGGCGGGGTGGGCCGCAATCACAAGCCGATGGAAATCTGGCGGAAATACGCGACCAATATCGTGGAAGCGAAGGCCCTCCCCTGCGGACATTATTTGTCGGAAGAGGCACCGAAGGAAACGGCCGAGGCCCTGCGGAAATTTTTCACCTCGTGAGTGGTCTCATGGTGGTTCTGCAGGTTTCAGCGCCCTAAATCATGGATTCGGCGTTATTGGACGACCAGACAGACCGCGGGGCGGGCGCGGCCAAGCCGCCGGCTGAGGCCGCGAAAACGCAACAATTCGAGGCCTCCGGCCGCGAAACGCTGCACTCGCCCGTCGCAATGACTTCTGCTAGGGGTCGCAAGCGCAGCCTCGGCGCGCGGCGCAAAAGGGACTGAAACCGGCCTCAACCGGAGGAGCAATGCTCAAGTGGCTGCGTGCGATCACGCGCTTTTTTCAGAAGACGGTCGGCTGGAATCGCGTGGGGGTTGTCCTAAGTTTGACGATCATCACCATTGCCGTGGTGGTCCTCGTTCACATGCTGCGCGACATCGATGGCGACGAGGTGATTACGGCGCTCAAGGCCACCGAAACCCAGCACATTGCGGCTGCCGCCTTCTTCGTCGCCTGCGGCTACTTTACTCTAACCTTCTATGACTGGTTTGCCTTGCGCACGATCGGGCGCACGGAGATCCCGTATCGCGTTGCCGCGTTGACCGGCTTCACCAGCTATTCGATCGGCCACAATATCGGCGCCACCGTTTTCACCGGCGGCGCCGTACGCTACCGCATTTACTCTGCTTACGGGCTCGATGCCATCGAGGTCGCAAAGATCTGTTTCGTTGCCGGCCTGACATTCTGGCTCGGGAATGCCACCGTGCTTGGCCTTGGCGTGACGCTTCACCCGCAGGCAGCGGCGCCGATCGATCAGCTCCCACCGTGGCTCAACCGCGCAATCGCAGTCGCGATTCTGATCGTGCTGAGCTCGTACGTGAGCTGGGTGTGGAGCGCACCGCGCGAAATCGGGCAGGGCGAGTGGAAGGTCAAACTCCCGAGTGGCCCGTCGACCCTGCTGCAGATTGGAATCGGCATTCTCGATCTCGGCAGCTGCGCTCTCGCCATGTACATGCTGCTGCCGGCGCATCCCGATATCGGTTTCATCTCTATGGCGGTCGTCTTCGTCTCGGCAACATTGCTTGGATTCGCCAGCCACGCCCCCGGCGGGCTCGGTGTCTTCGACGCCGCCATGCTGGTCGCGCTCTGGCAATTTGACAAGGAGTCAGTGTTGGCAGGGCTGCTGCTGTTTCGACTGCTCTACTACATCGTTCCCTTTGCGCTTGCCCTGGTCATTCTCGGCTCGCGTGAGGTGTGGCTCAATGTCAACGGACGCCGGGCTGTCGAAACGGAACCGATCAAGTCGGTCACCGGACCCATAAGGAGCGAAATCCGGGCGGATAAGCCTGACGCAGACTGATCAGCGGGGAAAGATACCGCTGGCGCCGACGCGTGAGGCGAGGTTCAGCCTCTGTATGAACGCTTATCGCGGCGGCGGTCAGTGAGCGGCTGGTAGGCAACGCGGCAATGATAGGAGCAATAGGGCATGTCGTTGACCGTATCACCGCCACAGAAGAAGAAATCCGAGCTGCCCGGGTCGCCCACGGGCCAGCGGCAGGTCTTTTCGTTCAGCTGCAACAAGCTCTTGCGCTGCTCAATCGGGATCTCGATGAGTTCAGGTTCGGGTTCGAGGTCATACTCGTAAGCCAGGGCGGTATTGCCGCGCATGCTCGCGCGCGGGACGCGGAGCATGTGGCCCGAGGAGCGTGGTTTTCGCGGCCGCGGTGATGTCGACGAGGGGCTCTTCGCGCGGCCCGAAAGGCCAAGCCGATGGACCTTGCCGATGACTGCATTGCGCGTAATTCCCCCCAATTCGGCGGCGATCTGGCTCGCAGAGAGCCCATCGGCCCACAATTTCTTGAGGAGCTCGACCCGTTCGTCCGTCCAGCCCATTGTTTTCTCCTTAGGCTACAAGGCCTTGAATGAGGAATCCGACCCCGTCGCCGGACGCTGTTGAGCGCCAGACGCGTACGCGTCAAAATGAACTGAAGTCGCCGGAGCACGATATGTCGTACTAGGTAGCGGAAAGGCTACAATAGGCAGTGCGTGGCCCGCAAGCGCGAGCAAGTCCATTTGCCGTACTACCAACAGCTTTTGCGCTGGTACGACGTCACCAGCCTCCTGCCTGCCCGTGTTGACAGGCGAGGGTCCCGCAATAGAATGAAAAAGTGCCGCCCGGCGAGGCGGCACATTTCTTTTCGGCGCGCGTGATCCCGAAAAGCAGTAACCGGACTCTGAGGAGATCCTGCGCAAACGGATTCGGCGCCCGATCTCGAAAATGGGCGCCGGTACCCAGGCTAGTCGCGCGCAGACGAAAACGTACGCAGGAATGAACTGCCGTGAATTCGCATCTTTTGCCCACCTACGCACGCGTTGACCTCGCCTTCGAGCGGGGCGAGGGCGCGTGGCTGTTCACGGCAGAGGGTGAGAAATATCTCGATTTCACGTCAGGCGTTGCGGTCAACGCGCTCGGCCACGCTCACCCCGAACTGGTGAAGGCCCTGACCGCTCAGGCCCACAAGGTGTGGCACGTTTCCAACCTGTACCGCATCCCGGAAGGCGAAAGGCTGGCCGACCGTCTCTGCGCGATCAGCTTTGCTGATACGGTGTTTTTCCAGAATTCGGGCGCAGAGGCCATCGAATGCGCAATCAAGATGGCGCGGAAATATCAGTCGGCGTCCGGCAGGCCTGAGCGTTATCGGATCATCACTTTCGAAGGGGCTTTTCACGGGCGCACGCTCGCGGCGATCGCTGCGACTGGAAACAAGAAATATCTGGAAGGCTTTGGACCGGCGGTTGAAGGCTTCGATCAGGTTGCGTTCGGCGACATCGATGCGGTCAGGCGGGCGATTGGTCCTGCAACTGCCGCCATCCTGATCGAGCCCATCCAAGGTGAGGGTGGAGTGCGCGTGGCGTCTCCCACATTTCTCCGTTCGCTCCGCAAGATTTGCGAGCAGAACGGCCTGCTCCTCGTGTTCGATGAAGTTCAGACCGGATTCATTCGCACCGGTGAAATGTTTGCGTACGAGCGCAGTGGCGTGCAGCCGGACATCATGGCGGTCGCGAAGGCGCTCGGTGGCGGTTTTCCGGTCGGCGCGTGCCTGGCCACGACGGAAGCCTCCAAAGGAATGACGGTCGGCACACATGGAACGACCTTCGGCGGCAATCCTCTGGCAATGGCCGTGGCGAATGCGGTGCTCGATGTCATTACCGCCGAAGGTTTTCTCGAGCGCACGCGCAAAAATGCGCTGCTGCTGAAGCAGCGGTTGGCCGAGCTCAAGGACCGATATGGTTCGGTAATCGCCGAGGTCCGTGGCGAAGGGCTTCTGATTGGGCTGCGGATGATCCCGCAATCATCCGAAATGGTCGACGAATTGCGCGCGGAAAAAATGCTGACCGTCGGCGCCGGCGACAATGTTGTACGATTGCTGCCTCCGCTCATCATCGGCGAGGAGGAAATTAGCGAGGCGGTGTCGCGGATAGATCGCGCTTGCGCGCGTCTTGCGCGGGCGCATGAACGGCCGGCAAAGGTGGCGTCATGAGTGCAAACGGCGTCCGCCATTTTCTGGACCTGATCGACATTCCCAAGCCAGTGCTGGCCCGCCTCATCGACAGAAGCCGTGCGATGAAGGTCGCGCGCGCCAGGGGCGATATGACGTCTCCTCTGACCGGCAAAACCCTGGCAATGGTTTTCGACAAGCCGTCGACCCGCACCCGTGTCTCGTTCGATGTCGCCATGCGTCAACTGGGCGGCGAAGCCATTTTGTTGACCGCGCAGGAAATGCAGCTTGGCCGCGGCGAAACGCTCGCCGACACGGCACGGGTGCTGTCGCGATACGTCGACGCCATCATGATCCGGATCCTCGACCACGAGGCGGTCGCGGAACTTGCCCGCTACGCCACTATTCCTGTCATCAACGGGTTGACCCGGCGTTCGCATCCCTGCCAGGTCCTGGCCGATGTTATGACCTATGAGGAAAAGCGCGGCCCTATTCGCGGGCGCACCATTGCGTGGAGCGGCGATTCCAACAATGTCCTGGCGAGCTGGATGCATGCCGCCGACCGATTCGATTTCGAGCTGCGGGTGGCCACCCCGGCGGAATTGCGGCCGAAAAAATGGCTCATGGACTGGGTGAAGTCTTCTGGTGCCGCGATCAAGATTGGCGACGATCCGGAAGCTGCAGTCAAGGATGCAGACTGCGTTGTGACCGATACATGGATTTCTATGGGCGACCGCGACGGCAAGCATCGGCACAACATTCTCAAGCGATATCAGGTCAACGCACGGCTAATGGCCAAAGCCAAATCCGATGCATTGTTCATGCACTGCCTGCCGGCGCATCGAGGCGAGGAAGTCACCGATGAGGTGATTGACGGCCCTCAGTCGGTGGTCTTCGATGAGGCAGAAAATCGGCTGCACGCGCAGAAGGGCTTGCTCGCATGGTGTCTGCACGCTGAGTCCTGATGTTCAGTTGAGCGCGGCTCTCCGCTCGCCCCAAAACTGTGTTTGGGAGCGTTGCCGCCCCTCGAAATTCCACGCTCGAGTGCTAGATAAGCTTCATGACCGATCCGCACGCTTTCATTCCCTCGCGCGCGCCCTCCGCGGCGAACGTCGACGATATCGTTCTGCCTTTTGAAGTCGCGAAGCTCGATCTGCGCGGGCGAGTCGTGAGGCTCGGCCCCGCGATGGATGAGATTCTCGCGCGCCATGCCTATCCGGATCCCGTCGCCAAGCTCCTGGGGGAGGCCGTCGTGCTGACCGCAATGTTGGGCTCGGCCCTCAAGATCAATGGTCGCTTCATTCTGCAGACGCAAAGCGATGGACCTGTACGCATGCTCGTGGTGGATTTCACCTCTCCCGACAAAGTTCGGGCTTGTGCCCGTTTCGACAAGGACCGGGTGCACGCTGCCATGGCTTCGGGCGAAGCGGATACCGGCGCGTTGCTCGGCAAGGGTCATCTTGCCATGACCATCGATCAGGGTGCCGATATGAGCCGGTACCAGGGACTCGTTCCACTGGATGGCGGTTCTCTCGAGGATGCTGCACACGAATACTTTCTGCGCTCCGAGCAGATTCCAACTCGCGTGCGGCTCGCCGTTGCCGAAGAGTTGCGTGCGGAGGCGGGCGGAACGCGCCATCACTGGCGTGCGGGCGGCATCTTACTCCAGTTTCTACCGAAGACGCCGGAGCGGGCCCGGATGGCGGATTTGGATCCGGGCGATGCGCCAGAAGGAACCGAACCTCATATGGTCGAGGAAGACGATGCATGGGTCGAGGGCCAAGCTCTGGTTTCCACCGTCGAAGATCTCGAACTGATCGACCCGGCTCTGTCCAGCGAACGTCTGGTGTATCGGCTCTTCCATGAACCCGGTGTGCGTGTGTTCCGCAGCAGCCCGGTAAGAGCGGAATGCTCGTGCTCGCGCGAGAACGTGGAAGCGATGCTCAAGAGCTTTTCGCAGGACGACCGCGATCACATGGTCGAGGATGGGAAGATTTCGGTGACCTGCGAATTCTGCAGTGCGAACTACGAGTTCTATCCCGCCGAGGTGGGAGGCAATTCTAGTTGATGGTCCGTTCGGCGTAGGAGGAGTCGAGAGAGAAGGCCGGGATCTCGATGTCGAAGTGCTCGCCAGTGGGCGTGATCATGCCGTAAGTGCCGACCATGAATCCGGATGGAGTCGGAAGCGGGACGCCGCTGGTGTATTCGAACGACTCGCCGGCCCTGAGCACCGGCTCTTCGCCAACCACGCCCGGACCTCTTACTTCCTGCATGCGGCCCTGCGCATCGGTGATGCGCCAATGCCGAGTTTTAAGCTGCACGGTCTCGCTGCCGAGATTCGTGATGTTGATGGTGTAGGCCCAGAAGAAATAACCGTTGCTTGGCGACGACCGCTCCGACAGGAAACGAGGGGTCACGGTTACCTCGATTTTGCGGGTGACAGCGCGATACATCGACATGCCGCACAATTTATTTTCTAAGGGCTTGCCATCCGGCGGGCCTCCGCGATTATGGCCAAAACATCACGCGAAAGAAAAGCCGCATGGCCCCGGTTTCGACAGAACGCGATCTCCGGCTCGATTTGTTCCGGGGCATCGCACTCTGGTTGATCTTTCTCGATCATATACCATCCAACGCGGTGAGTTGGATCACGATCCGCAACTATGGTTTCAGCGACGCGACTGAAATTTTCGTCTTCATTTCCGGGTACACTGCGGCTTTTGTGTATGGTCGAGCGATGCAACAGCATGGCTTCGTTGTTGCTTCGGCACGCGTACTCAAGCGGGCTTGGCAAATCTATGTCGCACATGTTTTTCTGCTTGCCATCTATCTCGCTGAGATCGCTTATGTCGCGCAAAGTTTCGAGAACCCGCTGTACACGGAGGAAATGGGCGTTCTCGATTTTCTGCGCAATCCGGACGTCACAATATTCCAGGCGCTCCTGCTGAAATTCAAGCCCGTGAACATGGATGTGCTGCCGTTGTACATCCTGCTTCTGGCCTGGTTCCCGCCCGTGCTGTGGTTACTGCTGCGGGCCCCGTCCTTGGCGCTGATTGCGTCGGCCGTCCTTTACGCGTTGATGTGGTACTTCGGGTGGAATCTTTCCGCCTATCCGAGCGGCACTTGGGTGTTCAATCCGTTCGCGTGGCAATTCCTATTCGTGTTTGGGGCTTGGTGCGCCCTTGGCGGCGCGCAGAGTCTTGCACGCTGGATTCATTCGCGGCTCTCGGTCGCGCTTGCCATCGTCTATCTCGTTTTTGCCTTCGCGATTGCCATGACCTGGTATTTTCCGCGTCTGGCGGTTTACGTGCCGAAGGCGCTCGGCGAGGCAATGTATCCGATCGACAAGACCAATCTCGACGTGCTGCGCATCATCCATTTTCTTGCGCTGGCGGTGATTACGGTCAGTTTCGTGCCGCGAGACTGGCCGGCCTTGAAGTCTCGAATTTTTTGGCCGGGAATCGTCTGCGGACAGCACTCGCTTGAGACCTTTTGCCTCGGCGTTTTCCTGTCCTTTGCCGGTCATTTCGTCTTCACCGAAATCTCCAACAAGCTGCTCATGCATGTCATTGTCAGCATCGTGGGCATCGCCGTCATGGTCGGCGTGGCAGCGGTCCTTTCATGGTATAAGAGGGCCGAACGACAGGGCCGCGGACCGCGGCCGCCTGCCGCCAAGCCTGGCTACGTGGGGGGCGAGGCATGATTTTACGCCTTGTAGTACTGGCGTTGTTGGCGCTGGGTGCGCCGGCGCGTGCCGAGACTCCTTCCGAGTGTCAGGTGGCAGCGCATCTCGCCGAGACGAGCTTTGCCTTGCCGCAAGTCGCGCGCGCAATCGGCGAAAAGACATTGAACATACTTGTTCTCGGCGCCGGTTCTTCCCAGTTGCCGGGGCCCGAGGGCGTAAAGAACGCCTATCCCGCGCGACTTCAGCAGGCCCTGAGCGAGAAGCTGTCTGAAGTGGAGGTCAAAGTTACGACGGACGTGAAGGCCAGACGCACGGCTGCGGAAATGGCTAAGGCACTTCCAGCTGATCTCGAGAGAATTAAGCCGTCACTTCTGATCTGGCAGACCGGAACTACCGATGCCATGCTTGGCGTGGATCCTGACGTATTCAGCCAGGCACTCGACACCGGCATTGGCATTGCACACACGGCAGGCGCTGACGTCATACTGGTGAACGCACAGTACAGTCCGAGAACGGAATCGATGATTGCACTGGGGACTTATGCGGAGGACATGCGTTGGGTTGCGTTGCAACACGAAGTGCCGCTGTTCGACCGGTTTAGCATTATGAAGCTTTGGTCGGATCTTGGCACTTTCGATTTATATTCGGCGACGAAAAAACTTGACATCGCCGAGCATGTCCACGATTGCATAGGGCGATTGCTGGCGGATCTCATGGTCACGGCGGCAAAACAGGAAGAAGCCCCGGCGAACGGCGGCCGCTGATTGAAGATCGAGGTCGAGGCGCACACGTTTGAACGATAGTTCCGGAGAAACGTTCGCAATTTCAATCGCATCCGCCATGGCTTTGGCGGCGATTGTTGCCGCTTTGCCGGCAAGCGCCGATCCGGCCGTGCCACGTTGCGAACCTCCGCCCGAGCTCGTTCGTCTTGCAAATCCATTACCGCACGTTGCACGTAAGCTTGCCTCGGCAGACTCGATCACGATTGTCGCCATCGGGTCATCATCCACGGCCGGCGCAGGCGCAAGCTCAGCGAGTGCCACATATCCGAGCCGTCTTGCGGCCGAGCTCAAGCGTCATTTTCCAAAGCTGTCGATCAATGTTCTTAACCGCGGAGTTGGCGGCGAGGAAATTACCGACATGCTCAAGCGATTTGACTCTGCGGTCGTTTCGGCCAAACCCGATCTCGTGTTGTGGCAGCTGGGAACCAATTCTGTCATTCGCGGCCATAAGTTCGGCGATCACGGTGCATTGATCCGCGCCGGGCTCGCAAAGATCCGCGGCATTGGCGCCGACATCGTGCTCATAGATCCGCAATTTGCGCCGAAGGTGATTTCACGTCCCGACGCCGAGCGCATGGTCACTCTGATTTCCGTCACGGCGAAACAGGAAAATGTCGATCTTTTCCGCCGCTATGAAGTCATGCGCCATTGGCGCGAGGTCGAGCATCTGGGATTCGACATCTTCGTTTCTGCCGACGGGCTGCATATGAACGACTGGAGCTACGCCTGCATGGCGAAGGCCCTCGGGAATGCCATCGCGGAGGCCGCGCAGCGGCCGGTCATATCCGCGACTGCGACCCCGCATCTCGTGCCCTGAACCATCTCGTATTCAGACCTTTTCGAGCGCTCGCAGCAGATCTGCGACGATGTCGTCCGCGTGCTCGAGGCCGGCCGAGAACCTGATCAATCCATCGCCAATGCCAAGCTCTGCACGCTGCTCCGGCGTGAGCCGCTGATGGGTCGTTGTTGTCGGATGAGTCACCAGGCTCTTTGCGTCGCCGAGATTGTTGGTAATGCCGATGAGTTGCAACGCATTGAGAAAGCGGAAAGCGCCTTCCTTGCCGCCCGCCACCTCGAAGGAACAGAGGGTTGAGCCCGCGCGCATTTGCTTTCGAATGATCTCGGCATGAGGATGATCGGCGCGACCCGGATAGATCAGCCGCGTGATGTTTTTATGCGACGCGAGCGCATTTGCGACCGCGCTGGCATTTTCGGTCTGCCGCTGCACGCGAACCGGCAAGGTCTCGAGCCCCTTGAGCAAGACCCACGCGTTGAACGGGGAAAGCGAAGGGCCGGTCTGCCGCAGTATCTGATGATAGTGATCGAGGATCAGCTTCTCTGATCCCAGAATGACCCCGCCTAGAACGCGGCCCTGCCCATCGATGTGCTTGGTCGCGGAGTAGACGACGCAGTCCGCGCCGAGAGTGAGCGGACTTTGATAGAGCGGGGTGGCAAACACGTTATCGACGATCAATTGCGCATTAACCCCATGCGCTATCTCCGCAACTGCAGCGATGTCATAAACTTCCAGGGTTGGATTTGTCGGCGTTTCCATGAAGAACACTTTCGTATTCTTTGTTGCCGCTTTCCTCCATTGGTCCAGATCGGAGCCGTCGACTAGCGTCGACGTGACGCCGAAACGTGCGAGCCATTCCTCGATGACCCAACGGCACGAACCGAACAATGCCTTGGCAGCGACGACGTGATCGCCGGAGCGAACGAGTCCCATGAGCGCGGTCGTGACGGCCGCCATGCCTGTGGCCGTCGACCGAGCGGCTTCTGCGCCTTCGAATGCGGCCATGCGCTGCTCGAACATGCTCATGGTCGGGTTCGAGTAGCGCGAATAGACATACCCGGGAATCTTTCCGGAAAATCGCGCCTCGCACTCCTCGGCAGTCGGATAAACATAACCTTGCGTGAGAAACAGCGCTTCCGAGGTCTCGCCGAACTCCGAGCGCAGCGTGCCGCCGTGAACGAGG
>DASTHI010000022.1:0-4929 GCA_035718275.1 Pseudolabrys sp.
TTGAAGGCAGCCGGTCATAGTGCCGGCGGACGGCTGGCCGAGGCCTCCCGGCTCTGCGGTTACGAGCCGCAGCGGCGGGCGCCGCGCCCTGCTCCGCCTTCAGGATCGTCTCTAGATGACGCCCCTCGATCGAGCAGGACGGCGTATGACTATGTTCCTATAGGAATGTTGTCAAGACAGGATTTAGGCTGCGCGGGAATGAGCGGATGCTTAATTGCGTCATTCCGGGGCGCGCCGCAGGCGCGAATCCGGAATCCAGAAACAAGCTCGGTGCCTAGGTCGCTCGATTCCGGGCCCGGCGCTGCGCGCCGTCCCGAAATAACGCCGGACTCTGCCGGCCGTGCGGGAGTGACGAGGCCCTACCTCCTCATCCTTTCATCCGCATGAGGCGGCCGCGCTCGCGTTCCCAGGAGCGCTTCTTCAAAGTCTCACGCTTGTCGTGAAGCTTCTTGCCTCGGGCGAGTGCAATCTCGATCTTTGCTCGCCCTTTTTCGTTGAAGTAAAGCTTCAGCGGCACGATGGTCATGCCCTCGCGCTCGACCGCTCCGATCAGCCGATTGATCTCACGTTTCTGCAGCAGCAGCTTGCGCGGCCGTTTCGGCGCGTGATTGAAGCGGCTCGCCTGCAGATATTCCGGAATGTTCGAGTTGACCAGCCACAGCTCGCCGCCGCGCGCATCGGCATAGGATTCCGCGATGGTCGCTTTTCCGGCGCGCAACGATTTCACCTCGCTGCCCGTGAGCACGATCCCCGCCTCGAAGCTTTCTCCAATCTCGTAGTTGAAGCGCGCCTTGCGGTTGTCTGCGACCACCTTGAAGCGGCGCTCAGGTTTCGCTGCCATGAGGAAGGAAGCTTCAGCGCGACTTGAGCTGGTCGCGGATCTCGGTCAGCAGCTGCTCAGTCTTCGACAACGGCGGTGCCTTCTCCGCCTCCTTGCGTATGAGCTGATTGAGCGCGCGGATGACGAGGAACAGGACGAAAGCGATGATGATGAAGTTGAGCGAGACGGTGAGAAAACTGCCCCAGGCCAGGACCGCGCCCTGCTTTTTTGCCTCCGCAAGCGTGTCGGCGGTCACGCTCGAGGAGAGCGGCAGGAAGTAGTTCGAGAAATCGAGGCCGCCCGTGATCGCCCCAATGATGGGCATGATCACGTCCCCTACCATCGAATTCACGATCGCCGAAAATGCCGCGCCGATGATCACGCCGATGGCGAGGTCGACGACATTGCCGCGCAGAGCGAATTTCTTGAACTCAGCCAGCATGATTCATTCTCGGATGTTATGACCTAGTTGATCAGGCCGGCATGCACCATCGCCTGGCGCACGGCAGTCTGTGCCTTCTCGCTTGCCTGCACCATCGGCAGACGCACCGTAGGGGCGCACTTGCCGATCAGCGACATGGCATATTTGATCGGGGCCGGACTCGTTTCCACGAACAGGTTGATGTGCAATGGAGCAAGCTTGTCCTGCAATTTCAGGGCCGCGGCAAAGTCGCCCTTGAGGCAGGCCGCCTGAAATTCGGCGCACAGCCGCGGCGCGACATTCGACGTCACCGAGATGCAGCCGTGGCCGCCATGCGCCATGAACCCGAGCGCGGTGATATCCTCGCCTGACAGCTGATTGAAATCCGGCCCCATGGCGGCGCGCTGCTGCGACACGCGTGTCATGTTGGCGGTCGCATCCTTCACGCCTGCAATATTCTTCAATTCGTAAAGCCGCATCATCGTGTCGACCGACATGTCGACGATCGAACGTCCTGGAATGTTGTAGATGATGATCGGGATGCCGATCGCATCGTTGATGGCCTTGTAATGCTGGTAAAGGCCTTCCTGGGTCGGCTTGTTGTAATAGGGCGTGACGATCAGCACCGCGTCCGCGCCCGCCTTTTCGGCATGCTGCGAGAGCTCGATCGCCTCGGTTGTGGAGTTCGAACCGGCGCCTGCGATCACCGGCACCCGGCCGCGGGCCTGGTCCACGCACCACTCCACGATCAGCTTGTGTTCCTCGTGAGACAAGGTCGGGCTCTCTCCGGTCGTGCCGACCGGGACCAGTCCGCTCGTCCCCTCAGAGATCTGCCATTCCACGATGTCGCGAAATGCCTTCTCGTCGAGCGAGCCGTTCTTGAACGGCGTCACCAGCGCGGTAAAGGAGCCTCGAAAGCTCGTTTTGGCGGGCATGGCTCGACATCTCCACAAGCAGACTGACTGGACCCGCAATTGATATCGGGTCGGGCGAAGCTGAGAAAGCCCTGCGCACAGCTTAACGCCGGAAATGGTTTTTGTGCCGCTTTTTTGCCGTGTCGGCAGGCAGACTGACCCGCAACGATTTTTGAGTATCATTCTCCAAGGAAATTGGCCTAATGGGAGGGCGTTGGGCCGTTTCGCCGATTCGGGGTGCCTCGTAAGCAGAGCGCGAAACTGAAGCAAAGGACAGGATGGACGCGACTGGCCGCAGCCGCTGGAGCCTTTTTTTGGTGCTTGCCGCCTTGTGCGGGCTCTGCGCCGAGGCGGCGCTGGCCGCAGCCCAGAAAGTTCCCTTGCCGCGACCGCGGCCGGCTGCCCGGACAGCCATAAAGCCCGCGGCACCCGTTACCGCAAACGTTCCGCTACCCGCGAAGCCGCCTTCAGGCAGCCCAGACGCTGGCCCCTCGTTCGCCCAGGCGAATGTCGGCATGCGGGGCGCCCTTTCCCATGCCCCCGCCCGCCTCAGCCCCCTCGTCCGCCCGGTCGCAGGCCCGTTTGCGATCGCGCCGACCAGCACGACGCCGTCTGCCGATATTGCAGCCGTCAAGCGCGTGATCGAGGCCACGCGAAAAGGCAAGGAAGGCGACGCCAATGCCGCGCAGGCCGGCATGACCGATCCCGTCGCGCGCAAGCTTGCCGAGTGGATCATCCTGCGCTCCGATAATACCAATCCATCGTTTCAGCGTTACGCCGCCTTCGTTCAGGCCAATCCAAGCTGGCCGCATGCGCCGCTGTTCCGTCGTCGCGCCGAGAACGCGCTGTGGAACGACGGGGTCGAACCGTCGGTGGTCCGCGCCTTTTTCGCGAAGAAACCGCCGACCACGGCCAAAGGCCGATATATGCTCGCGCGCGCCTTGCTGGCGCAGGGCGACCGCGAAGGAGCTGCATCGCTCGTCCGCTATGCCTGGCGTTACGAAGACTGCAGCGCTGACGTCGAGAAGAAGGTGCTCGAGCTCTTCGGCGGCATGCTGACGCCCGCCGACCACAAGGTACGGATGGAAAGCCGCTTCTACGCCGATGATATCGAGGCGGGAACGCGGGCTGCCGCGCGGCTCGGTGGACACGAAGTCGCGATCGCGCGTGCCCGTTCGGCGGTCATTCGGAAAGCACGCAATGCCAAAGCCCTGCTTGATGCGGTGCCGGCGGCCGCACAGCGCGACCCCGGCTATATTTTCGCGCGGGTGCAATGGCTGCGCCGGAACGACAAGCCGGAGGAAGCCAGCAAGCTCATTCTGACCGCACCGAAAGATCCGGAGTCGCTGGTCGATCTCAAGCAATGGTGGCTCGAGCGGCGGCTGCTCGTGCGCAAGCTGCTTGACGAACGCGACCCGCGCACCGCCTACGCGGTGGCACGCGACGCAGCCCCGCCGGAGCGCGGCTTTTATCGGGCCGATGTCTTCTTCACCGCGGGCTGGGTGGCGCTGCGCTATCTGCACGATCCGAAGACTGCTGCTCAGCATTTCGCGCGTATTGTCGAAGGCACGAATAATCCCCACGCCCTCTCGCGCGGAGGCCATTGGCAGGGTCGCGCCGCCGAGGCGATGGGGCAGCACGCCCAGGCAAAATCGTTCTATGAAGCGGCCGCGCAGTATACGGCGACCTATTACGGGCAGCTCGCCCGCGCGCGGCTCGGGCTGAAGGATCTCGGGCTGCACGGCGCCTACTCCTTCACGCCCCAGGAAAAAAGTGTGCTGAGCAATCTCGAAGTCGTGCGCGCGGCGGAAATTCTCTACGAACTCGACGAGCGTGACATGCTGGCGTCGATCTATGCCGAGCTGGGGGAGAGCGCGACCGACATCGCCGGCATCGCCATGCTGGGAGAGCTCGCCGGTAAACACGGCGACGGCCGCGCCATGGTCCTGCTGGGTGAAGCCGCATATGCGCGCGGCCTGCCGGTCGAGCACTACGCCTACCCGACCGTAGGCCTGCCGGACTATCACCCGATCGCGCCGCCGGTCGAGCCGGCCGTCACCTATTCCATCGCGCGGCAGGAAAGCCACTTCAACCAGAAGGTCGTCTCCAGCGCGCACGCCATGGGGCTGATGCAGGTGACGCCGGCGGCAGGCATCGACACGGCCGCCAAATACAAGGTGACCTACAGCCGCGAGCGCCTGCTCAAGGACCCGGTCTATAATGTGCAGATGGGTGCGGCCGAGCTTGCCAACCTCTTCGGCGGCTACAAGGGCTCATACATTCTCACTTTCGCCGGCTACAACGCGGGGCGCGGACGCGTGAAGCAGTGGATCGCGGCCTATGGAGATCCGCGCGATCCTCACGTCGATCCGGTCGACTGGGTCGAGCGGATTCCGATCTCCGAGACGCGCAACTACGTGATGCGCGTGATGGAGAACCTTCAGGTCTATCGCGCGCGCTTCGGCGGCGGCAGCAAGCTGCTGATCGAGGCGGACTTAAGGCGCGGCAGCGCGAATTGATCGCCCAATCGCTAGCGCTGGTGTCATTCTGAATCCACACAGCTTCAACACATTTGCTACTGTCCGCGATGATCTGCGCTCATGAGTACCGCATCATGGCGATGTACCCAGCAACGTCCTCCTGTAACTCCTTTCGCAAAATGGATGAATGGATAGCCTCTGCCGCAAAGCCATGATCCTTTGCCAAGCGCTGCAGATATTCAAGAGAGTGCTGATATCGACCGGTCGTTCTGAGCACGTATTCACTTTCGTTCG
>DASTHI010000023.1:0-54751 GCA_035718275.1 Pseudolabrys sp.
GCCGTACACGCGTTGACGGATGAATTCCTTGTCTTCCCATCCATTCTTCAGAATGTGCCACATCATGCCGTACAGCACGGCAATATCGGTACCCGGCCGGAAGCGGACGTATTCGGTCGCATGCGCGGCCGTGCGGGTCATTCGCGGGTCGAAGACAATGAAGTTACCCTTGTTGAGCTCCTTTGATTCGAGCATGTGCTGCATGCCGACCGGGTGCGCCTCGGCGGCGTTGCTGCCGATATAGAGCAGGGTCTTCGCATTGCGCATGTCGGTGAGACTGTTGGTCATCGCGCCGTAGCCCCAGGTATTGGCCACGCCGGTCACAGTCGTCGAATGGCAGATGCGCGCCTGATGGTCCGTGTTGTTGGTGCCCCAGTAGGCGCCGAACTTGCGGATCCAATACGAGGCTTCATTGGTCATCTTGGCCGAACCGAGCCAATAGACGGATTCGGCACCCGATTTTTCGCGGATCTGCAGCAGCTTGTCGCCGATTTCGTTGATGGCGGCATCCCACGACATGCGCTGCCACTGTCCGCCGCTGAGCTTCATCGGATATTTGAGCCGGTGCTCGCCGGAGACGAGCTCGCGCACCGACGCGCCTTTCGCGCAATGTGAACCGCGGTTGATCGGCGAATCCCAGCTCGGCTCCTGGCCGACCCACACGCCATTCGATACTTCCGCCGTTACGGTGCAGCCCACTGCACAATGCGTGCATATGCTCTTGCGAATGGTGGCGCCGGCGGCATTGGGGCCGGCTGCCTTCGCCTTCTGCACGGTCGCAAGCGGCAATGCACCGATGGTGGCGAGACCGCCCGCTACCAGCCCGGATTTGCGCAGGAAACTGCGGCGGTCGAGACCGCCGACAGCTTGACTACCGATCGTCGCTGCGAGGTTGCTACGACGTGTCTGACGTTCTGTCCTCTTGATCAGCACGGCTGCATCCTCCTCACTTCGGATAACGGTTGACGCGATAGAAGCTCTGTACGTCGGTCGAGTTGGCCTGATAGCGGGCCTTCCTCTTGTCGTCATCCGACTCGGCGGCCACCGCCTCGGTGGCAAGCGGAGTGGCGGCGGTCACTGCAAGGCCTGCGCCGGCGCCCATCGCGCGCAGGAAGTCGCGACGGCCAAATTTTTCCTTTTCCTGTTCTTTCATCGCGTTCCCTCCTTGAATTCAGTTGAAGCCATGCTTTGTGTTTCTTGCCCTAACCCGGCAGCTCGAACGCTGCCGTCTCGATGTCTATGAACACGCGCCCAAGCGCGCCGAGGCTTTTGTAGAATGCTGCGGTATCGGCATTTTCCAGGTCGACGAAGAATCGCCGGATCCACGGCGACATGTGCCTGTCGAAGATCAATCGATCCGAGCCTGCCGGCGCCGGCAGGCTCCCGCTGCAGAGTCCCGACATGATTTCGCAAAGAATTCCGGCGTGGTCCTCCGGTTCAAAAACCTTTTCATTGCGGGCTATGCCGATACGCGCCAAGTCCTCGCGCAGGCGCGCCAGCGGCCGCTCATGCAGGAAGCCGGTGAGATAGTAAGAGGCGTAGGGCAGTAATTCCCCGCGCCCGACCCCAATGAACAAATTGAAGTACTCGCGCTCGATACGCTCGGCCGACGCGGCCTGCGCGGCCTCGGCAAGGGCGGCATGTGCAAGGCCTAATGGCGAAGGATCGGCGCGCAGCCGCGAGATTCTTTCCAGAAACGACGCATCGGGCGCGCGAGTCAGCAGCGCAGCCAATAAAGCGTATTCCTGGGCGCGAGCTGCATCTACTTCGTCGATATCACCGGCCATCTTTTTTTCGCTGTAGAGATCGGGCCGTAAAACCGTCCGATCGACACCCGTGACGGATTCGACCGAGATGACCCGATCGGCCGGAACACGAATCCAGTTCGAGACGGAGGGTTGGGAAATGCCGATCTGACGCGCGAGCTCGCTCACACTGCCTGCCGCGCGAATCGCTTCGGAAAGACCGGGATCTCTCATCCGTTCCTCAGTTTCGAATTATGCCAATGAAAGCGTACTGGCCCACCCGAGAACGGGTCAATAGCCAAAGGCTATAGGCGTGCTCAAAACTTTGCCCTTTTACTGCGGCATCGCGCCGCCATGCCGCCGCCCTCTTTTAGGAGGCGTTTTGGCATCATTGGTAGGTGATGCAGGTTCACTGGTGAGCGATGGAGATTCATTTTGCGCCGCAACATTGGGGGCGCCTCCCGCATCGCTATCGCTGAGATAAGCAACGCTGTCAGCACTCCGCTGCCCCGATTCGGCTTCCTCGCTCGCAGATAAATGGGGACCGTTGCTTCCATCCGTAAGCGACTCGGAGCCTCCGGACGGCCGCGCCTCTTCGTTGTCTTTTTCTCCGAACAGTCCGGAGATCATGCGCTTGACGTCGAAATTCGGGTCGAGCGCCCCAAATCCGGGAATTCCGTCGGGGCCGGCGGCCTCCCAGAAGTTCTCGTTCATCTCCACGAAGTCGCGTATCCCCGGATCGCTCGACCAAGCGCGACGCAGCGCAGCATACCGCAGTGAATCAGGCACGCCGGAGCGCATGAAAGCCGAAATATCGGTGCTGGAATCGATGGATTCGATTGGCGGCAGCTTGTCCAGATCGACCTGAGGCGCCGGAACCGCACACTCAGCTCCGGCCTTCACAGAATCAGCGGCTTCTGGACTGCCGGTGTCCTCCGGCTTGAGGCTGTTTTTGGCAGGCTCCTTAGTGGCGCCTGCGTTCGCATCACGCTTTCGTCGCGACCAGCGGGCAATGAAGTTCTCGGGATCGCTCATTTGCGATTTCCCTGTATTCTCGGACTTCCCCGTGCGAGCACATCGGGGTTGGCACGATCGCGCTTGCGCTTCACGAATGTCCGCTCGACGTGGTGCTCCGCAACGAAAGCTGCAATGGCATCCTGCAATTGTTCCGGCATCGGCAGAGATTCGACGATCTGTTCGCCGGCTTGCGTCATTGCCTCGCCTTCCGCGGGATCCGCAGTAACGATGGCGAGCTCATAAGGAGGATCGCGCTCGACTGCACGCAGAACGACCCACAATTGCGGCGCGTCCATCTGCAGGTTGTCGCGATAGCGCGCGGTCTCCGTTCGGTGCAATTCCACCGCCGCGGCGCCCGCGTAAAAGGTCGCGCGCTCGCCATCATCGGTGAGTTTCGTCCAAGGCGGCGTATCAGGCACTCCGACAAGCACCCTTACGGGGCGCCAGTGAAAATCGACCCACTGGCTTGCCCCCTTGCTGCGTTCCACAACGACGCCGACTTCGTAACTTGCGAGCGGTGCGATGCTGCTCAAGTGGCGGTCTCCAGATGCTGCACTGGCAATCCGGTCATCAGATTTTGCGGCTTCATGCGAATCTTGTTGTCGCGCGTCATGGCCAGGATCAGATAGACCGGATCGCCCCTGACCTTTTCCGTCATCAAGGATGGATCGGCAAATGTTAGACGGAACAGGCCAAGGATGCGACCCATGGTCGCTTCGTCGATCTCTTCGCCATGCCAGAGCATGTCACCGATCCTGGTCGCGTCGGCATCAAGGCCGACATACCAGGTGAGATTGACGTTCTCGAGTTTGGTAAGCGCTTCAATGTTCACATCTATGCCGAGCAAATGTGCCACCCAGCGCTGCATCGCCTTCGCCAGCGCGTTGACACCCTCACGCCCGGCCGTCAAATCGAGCGCCATGTCGAATTGATCGCTTCTACTCCAGTAGCTTTCCGCGTTCTCCTTGTTGAGGACGTCGATCTCTGCCTCTGGGGGAATTCCCAGCATCGAAACCAATGGAGTGACCGGCGTGGTGTTGACACCGCCAATGGTTTCCTCGTCCGCCACGATCAACGATCCCTCATGCAGGGTAACGCGCTGCGTGCGGAAGAAAAGCTCGGCTGCGCGCAACATGACGGTATCGTCGGTCCCGTCGAGCGCGTTGCGCAGGATCACATGCACGAGTTGACTGACAAAAATCGGCGGAACGTTGCCAAAACCGCGGTGCACCAATTCCCTGAACCCCGCTTCGAGCGTCTTGTGGCGCAGCAGGTGATCGCGAAATGCGAGCAACAGCTTCCAGTTTTCGCGCGCATCGACATCGACAATCGCGTCGACGTCCGATCCCGAGACTGGCTTGCGCGGATCTCTCAACAGGGCAGCGTGCAGCCTACGCTCGGTCGCGCAGGCTTCTGCCGGCGGAATCAGTTCGGGGCGGGCAAGGTACAACTTGAGAAATTCATCGGTTATGAGCAAACCGCCGTCCTCGTCGCGGTCAAGCAAATGGTGGCCGCTGGAGATCCAGAAATCCTTCATTTGCGCTCGCGATCCGCCATCGCAACAAGATTGATGTCTTCGGCGGGCTGCTCTTCCTCGCCTTCGACCTCGAAAAACGAGAACGCTCGTGCGGGCATTGCGCCGGTTCGCGGGCGCAGCGTGCGAAAGGATTCTCGCACAGCGCCGTCCTCAAATGTGCGATGCACCGCGATCAGCGTATCCGATGGCTGGTTGCACAGCGATTGAGTAAACGCAATCTCATCTTCAGCGGCGGCAACTGCGTCCTTCATGGTCGGCGCGCCGAACTTCGACGTCAACTGCTCGGCCAGCGTGTTGACCAACATGAGCCGGTCGCTTTCAGTTGCAGCGACGATTTGCACGAGCGTAGACCAGCCAAGCGTCGATACGCCGAGAAAGCCACTGCGAAATGCTGTTCGCGTCTTGCCTTCGAGTGTCGCAGGGTCGCTGTTCCAGAACGCAAACGCGCCGGATACCGCCCACTCGCCTGGGTTGGCTGCCTTTTCGAAGACAAAAGTATCGGACGGGTCGAGCCGTATGGTGCGCAGGAGCTTCACGAGCGCGGCCCTCGTGTCTGTGGATCAAACCAGCTCGGCTCGGCGAGGTTCGGAAAGATTTTCTTGCGCGTGATTTCCGCCTTGCCTATTTGGCGGATCAGCAGATCGCCGTTCTCATCGATATCGCGCCTTACACCCTGTTGAGCTGGCAAGCGCTGGATATAGCTTTTCGCGACCGCTGCAAAACCGCTCTCCTGCCACGCATCGATCGCGACCATTAAATGTCGCGCAAAGCTCTCCACCAACTGCGTCGAAATCAAATCGGTAAAGCCTTCCTCCTCCAGGGCCGTGACAAGCGGGTTCAATCCTGGCTCGGTGCCCGTCATCGAAACAGTTCGAATCATTCCGCCAAATACGAGCCAAGGCGGAGTGTCGCGCTCGTCTACTCCTCGCGGCCACCCAAGCCTGCCGCCGCCGACAAGGCCATCGTTGACGAGAACGGAATCCGGCCAATTGATCATGATTGAAGTTTCGGGCTGCGCGCGCGCAGCCAGTGCGTCGGCGAGCGCGGCCATTCCGGCATAGAATGCGCGCCTTGCCTCAACCAGCGGCTCATCGGGTTCGAGCACGACTGCAAATTCGGCGAGGTCGAAGCGTCCCACATATACAAGCGTGCCGGCACCCTTCTCGGAGGCGATCGACATTGCATGCTCGAACGCGTCGCCCAACTCGCGCAATCGCACTGCCGAGAAGGGCGGCGGCAATGCGAGTTCCGTCGTCAGGTGCGCCTCCGAATAGGCCGTACCAAGCGGCATTTCAGCTCACTCCCGCCTTTGCTATTTGTTACATATAGTTATAGCTACTGGCTCGAACTTTGGCAGGTCCCGGTGACCGCAATTCCGCAGGGACTGCTCGCAAGTATCCCGGGCGCCAGTGCACCCGACAGCGATGCGAGCAAAAGGTTAACATGGCCGAACAGACGCGTAATGTTCTCATCTGTTCCTGCGAAGACAGCATGTCTCTCGAAGGCGAATTGGTGCGTCGTGCCTGCCGCGACAGCGTCGTCGTGGAAGGCCGGCAATTCTGCCGCGCAGAGCTCGATCGTTTCCGCAAGATCGTGCAGTCGGGCGATCCGGTCACGGTTGCATGTACCCACCAGGCTCCTTTGTTTCAGGATGCCGCCAATGAAACGGAAGACCCGGCGCCCCTAACCTTCGTCAATATCCGCGAGACCGCGGGCTGGTCCAAAGAGGCGCGTGGCGCCGGAGCAAAAATCGCTGCACTGATCGCGGCGAGCGCGGAACCGATGCCCGAGACGCCATTCGTCTCCCTGACAAGCGACGGAGTCGTTCTTCTGTATGGGATCGACGAGCAGGTTCTTGAGGCGGCACATCTGCTCAAAGACCATCTCGACGTCACGGTTCTGCTCAAACCAGGCGCGGAGGTGCTGCCCGCGAGGATTGCCGAATTCCCCGTCGTGAAAGGCACAATTGTCGCAGCCAAAGGCCACCTCGGCGCATTCGAGCTCACCGTCGACGACTACGCAGCACCGAAACCTTCCTCGCGCGACGCGCTGCAATTTGAATATCCGCGCATGGGCGCGATATCCCGCTGCGACATCATTCTCGATATTTCCGGCGGGCCGTCATTGTTCACGGCGGGCGATCTTCGCGACGGATACCTGCGCGCGGATCCGCGTGATCCAGCGGCGGTATTGCGAGCCGTTGTCAAGGCACGCGACCTTTCGGGCACGTTCGACAAGCCCCGCTACGTCAACTTCGCGGCCGATCTTTGCGCCCACTCGCGGTCGCGACTGGTGGGCTGTCACCGCTGTCTTGACGTCTGCCCCACGGGCGC
Organism: Pseudolabrys sp.; assembly: GCA_035718275.1. Lineage (GTDB taxonomy): Bacteria > Pseudomonadota > Alphaproteobacteria > Rhizobiales > Xanthobacteraceae > Pseudolabrys. The sequence goes on from DASTHI010000023.1 coordinate 6,633, forward strand.
GATCGCACCTGCCGGCGATCACGTGGCAATCGATCCCTATGTCTGTGCCGGATGCGGCCAATGCGCCGCGGTCTGCCCGACCGGCGCCGCGAGCTATTCGCTTCCTCCTTCGGACGCCATGGTGCGCAAGTTGCGCACGTTGATCTCGGCATTTCGCCACGCTGGCGGCGAGAATGCGATCGTGATGTTTCACGACGCCGAACACGGCGGCAACCTGATCGATGCGCTTGCCCGCTATGGCGACGGTCTCCCCGCGAATGTTCTGCCGGTAGAAGTGAACGAAGTCACGCAGGTGGGATTGGAATCGATTGCCGCCGCAATCGCCTATGGCGCATCAGCCGTCCGCGTGCTGCTTCGCTCAAAGCCGCGGCACGATGTTGCCGGTCTTTACAATACGGTAGCGTTGGCCGAGCCGATCCTGACCGGCCTTGGCTTCGGCTCGGCGAGACTTTCGACTATCGAGACCGATGATCCCGATGTCCTTGGCCGCGTGCTTCGCGACATCGAGCCTATGCAGGGCACTGCAAATCCGGCCACTTTCGCAGCGACAGGGCGCAAGCGGGAAATGTTGCGCCTTGCTTTGCGCGAACTGCATGCTGCTGCGCCGGCGCCGACTGACATTATCCCTCTTCCTCCGGGCGCCCCGTTCGGGGCCATCGAAGTAACAGTCGATGGCTGCACGCTTTGTCTTTCATGCGTATCGGCATGCCCGACCGGCGCACTGTCGGATGATCCCGACCGGCCGATGCTCCGCTTCGCCGAAGATGCCTGTGTGCAATGCGGACTTTGCAAGGCGACCTGCCCCGAGAAAGTCATCAGCCTCAAGCCCCAGATCGACTTCCGCGCCGCCACTTCCGCCAGCCGGATCATCAAGCAGGAGGAGCCCGCTGAATGCATTCGATGCGGCAAGCCTTTCGGCGTGAAAAGCTCGGTCGAGCGAGTTGTGGCCAAGCTGGAAGGAAAGCACTGGATGTACAAGGACTCGAAAAAGCGGATCGACGTTATTCGGATGTGTGAAGACTGCCGCGTGACGGCTATGGCGGAAGAGAATTTCGATCCGTTCGGCTCGCCTCCGCGACCTCGTGTGCGCACGACTGAAGATTATCTTCGTGAACGCGACGAAAAAGGTGGAGCTGAGACCTAATTTTTCTTGGTTACCCGCGCCAGGAAATCCACCAACGCCTTGCGGTCCTCGGCTGAACCGATCTTCTGTTCGGGCATCTTCGTGCCTGGCGTGTATTGCGCCGGCCCGATCTCGAAGAGTTTTGAGACAGTCTCCGGCGTCCACACAATATCGAGATTCTTCAGCGCAGGAGAGAAATTGTAGCCCGGGAGGGTCGCGATGCGTCGACCGAAAATTCCGGAAAGTGTCGGCCCAGCCTTGTTGCCTTCATCAGGCGTGAGAGTGTGACAAGCCACGCAAGCGCGAAAAACGTCGGCCCCATGATCTCCGGCATATGCGGCGAGCGGATCCTCGGGCGCACCAGCGGAAACTGATCCCAGTGGTTCGCCGCTGAGCGCATCCCAGCGCCGGACCGTCCGGTCCGCGCCGCCGGTCAGAAGCGTCCGGCTATCGGGAAAAAAGGCCACCGACCATACCGGCAGGCCCGGCCCTACAAGGGTGTGTTCGAGCTTGCGGCTTTTCCGGTCGATTATTGCAACGGACCCGCGAATCCCAGCCGCCGCGACGAGCTTTCCGTCGCTGGAAATCGCAATCGAGATGACAGGCGCCTGAGAGGCCGCCACTTCGCCGACGAGTTCGTCGCTTGGCGAGAGGAAATACACTTTTCCGTTGGCGCCAGCGGTGACAATCTCGCCGTCGGGAGCGACCGCAACCGCGTTGAGCGGCGTCGGTAGGTTTCGCACGATGTCGTCCCCGCCCGATACCGGCCAGATGCGCACCGTCGCGTCGTAGCCTGCACTCACCACATTTTTCCCGTCAGGCGAGAATGCCACCCCGTTGACGTTCTGCGTATTTCCTTCCAGCACGCGCGAGGCGCTGTCCTGCTTGAGCGCCCAAAGACGCACACTGCGATCCCATGAAGCGGATGCCAATGTCGTGCCATCCGGCGAGACGGCAATGCTTGCGATCGGACCTTTGTGGCCCTCGAATATTTCGTCCGGTTGCTGTTTGGGCGAAGTCCAGACGGCAATACGCGCGTCGGCGCCTGCCGTGACGATCCGCCCATCTTTCAGATAAGCGACGGCATTCACTGCGTCGTCATGAAAACGCAAGACCTGCTCGGCGGCGCGGCGCTCCAGGGACCAGCGAATGGCTGAGGTATCAAAGCTTCCTGAAACCGCTCGACTGCCATCAGGAGAGATCGCCACTGCCTTAACCGGGCCGCCATGCCCACGCAGCTGCGCGTTGGCTGCGTGCGGCGAAAGCATCAGCAACATGGCTAGGATCGAGACTGGAATGAATTTGCCAAACATTGATTATCCGTAGATTTCCGCGATGGCAGAACTTAGCCGGCAGGTTCCATCCCCAGTGCGCGAATGCGCGCACGCACTACTTCATCCTTCAGAACTTCGAAAAACGTATGTACTGCCGGACGTTGGTATCGTTTCTCAACGACGAGAAAGTCATAATGTTCGGGGGAGACGGGCAAAAACCCAAGGCCATAGATCTTCGCCACCGGCTCGATAGCGAGCCCCCAGTCGGCGCGACGCTGTGCCACCGCGGCAGCGACGGCATTGTGTGACTTGGGCTGATTGGCATATCCCGGCGGACGGACCCCCTCTAGCAGGCTATCCAGAAGCACGCGCGTGCCGGCGCCGGGATTGCGATTGACCATCAGTGCGGATGCATCGGCGAGAATATTCTTCAAAGCTTCTTTCGCACTGAGACCTTCGAAGCGCTCGTCTCCACGCCGGAACAAAATGCCCTGCATGCGGCGCCAGCCGGGCACCAGAAGAAGCCCCGGGATCGGAAGATGCTTGTTGTATTCCCCAGTGGCCGGATCGATCAGATGCACCGGAGCGATGTCGCACTCGCCACGGCTTATTGCCGCCACGCCGCCAAGGCTGCCGATCGCGAGGCTGCGCGCCGAAAAGCCGCGGCTGCCGAGTTCACCGAGAAGCACATCGAGCGCAACGTCATGGCTGCCCATAATCACAAGATCGAGCGGCTGCGTGCTGCTGCCGATCAAGCTCACACGCGTGTCGGTGTCGGCATCCAGCGAAGCTGACAGCGCGTCGATCTCGAGAAAGCCGTCCGCCTGCGAAAAGCTGGTCACTGCGCCTGAGCCTTTTCCGATCGGGAATGCCAGCACCCGGTTTTCACCCTCAACCAGCGACACGAGCACGAATTCCTGGCGACCAAGCTCGGACGCGACGCGTACTGGCACGCGTGCGGATACCGCTTTCATTGTCTCCGGGGGTAGACCGGCGCGTGCCCGAATGACAGGCGCGACGAAGGCGTGGAATGTGAAGATCGCCGAGGTAGGAAATCCGGGCAAGACGACAACGGGCTTTTCGCCGATCACGCAGAGACACAGCGGCTTGCCCGGTTTGAGTGCTACACCATGCACAATGATGCCCGGCTCACCCAGTCGCGAAACTACGCGATGCGACAAGTCGCCCGCGCCTTTTGAGGTGCCGCCCGAAAGAACGACCATATCGCTCGCATCGAGCGCTTTCCGAACTGCGTTTTCAAGCTGGACAGCATCGTCCGGCCAAACACCAAAATCGAGCGGCTCACCACCCGCTTCGGAAACCGCCGCCGCGACAATCGCCGCATTGCTGTCATAGACGCCAGCGGGTTTGAGGGCGTTGCCCGGGCGAACGAGCTCATCACCAGTCGAGAGGATCGCGACCTTTGGACGTCGCACAACATCGACGCGGTCCAGTCCGCAGGCTGCCAGCATTCCGATCTCGCGAGCGCTGATGCGGGTGCCGCGCCTGAGCAATGTCTCGCCACGCGCAATGTCCGATCCCGCGTAGGAGATGAATTGCCCGGCGATCGCAGCGCGATGCAGCTCGATCTTCGGCATCCCTTCTTCGAGCAGCTGCGTCTGTTCGATCATCACCACAGCATCGGCGCCGCGTGGAATGACGCCGCCTGTCGCAATCGCCGTACAGGTGCCCGGGCCCACCGTCACGTTGGGCTCGTGACCGCACGCTATGACCTCGCTGTTGAGCGTGAGCACCTTCGGACTTGCATCGCTTGCGCCGAGCGTGTCCGCGGCACGCACCGCAAAGCCATCGACATTCGATCGATCGAAGGGTGGCGCATCGACCGGGGCAATGACATCGCCAGCAAGAACCCGCGTTTGCGCTTGTGCCAGCGGCACCCGCTCGGCCGGTAGCGGATCAAGGCTGATGTGTTGCTGGAAACGAGCGCGCGCTTCGTTGGGCGAAACGACCTCCAGAAACTGCTCCTGGCGGGCGGCGGCACGCACGCGGGCGATCAGCTCGGATGCCACACTCGGCCGGAATTTTGACGACTCGCTCACTTTTCAGCACTCATGGCCAAGGCCTTACCTCAACAGGTGAGCCCGCGGAATATCCCTCGCTTTCGGCGGAAACCAGAATCCAGCCGTCAGAGCGCGCAAGCGCCGACAGCGAAAGATAGTTCGTCGCCATGGGCTCCGCTTGCCTTTCATTTCGCCGTACCGGCACCAGTTCGGTCATACCGATCGTGGAAGCCACCTTGCGCGAGAGAGGCAGCGTCTCAGCTCCCTCCAGTTCCACAGTCTTGGCGGCCGCAAGCCGGTCGAGAACACGACGTCCGACAGTGAGCCAGACTGCCAGCGCAGCGTCGAGCCGGCCCGGCAAGAGAAGTACTGGCCTCACACCCGCGAATCCCAACGCGGCCGTATGTCCTGGCGCAAGCGCAAAACCGTGTACTGCAACGCGCCCTTCGCGCGCCAGCATCTGTACGCTGTTGTCATTGCGCCCGCTTCCGGTGCCGCCGATCGCCACGATGGCATCCGCGCTATCCGCGGCCATAGCCACCGCCAGACCTCGACCGCTCTCATCCAATCGTGCCGATCCGCCTCGCCGTTCGATGTCAGACGCAAGCATTCGGGCGGCCGCATTTATGATGCCGCTGCCGCGCAACGGCAAAACGCGGATGCGCGGCTCGCGTACAGTGACGCGGGCAATTCCTGCTGCTGCAAACGCCGCCACATCGATCGCACGCAGCCGCTCGCCGGCGCGGCGCAGTGGAATTGCCGGATCGCTATCTCCACCCGCAGCCAAAACGCCCTCACCGGGATTGACGGGTGCAAGCGCCTCGGCGAGTCCGCCCGCGATCTTCACCCCATCCAGAGGCGCAACGCTATCCGTGCCCGCGGGCATTGCCTGTCCGCTCTCGATGCGCGAAGGCGCGCGCGGCAGCAATGCCGGCGAATACGCCCCTGCGCCCAGCGTTTCGTCGGAACTCACTGCCCACCCGTCAACCAAGGCCAGCGGCGACAGTGGACGCATAGGCGCTAGGGCATCGCTTGCCAAAGCGCGGCCCATCGCGGAGGCAACCTCGATGGTGCGCTGCGTGATCGGCTTCACATCAGTGTCGATGGTCAGCATTACGTCGGCAAGCGACGTCAACCGTAAGATTGTCTGTACCCCCTCCGGCGCGCCCATTCTCGTTCTTGACCTTGTTTCGCCCGCAGACTTCACTTTAGCTCAACGATATAGCCGATGTAGCGCGGCTTTCTATGGATGAAATGCGGAGGCGTGGTGCTTACGACAACAAAGGACAAGGCCCTGCTCACAACCACGACCGGAGCTCTACCGCGTCCGACGTGGTACACGGAAAACTTGCGCGGGATTCCTTTATCTCAAGGCCTGTCGCGTCTGGCCTATCGCGAGCAGCATTTCGACTGCTTGGCTTGCCATGTAGCGTCTCAACACCGTGCCGGGATTGATATTTTCGTCGATGGAGACGCCCGTCTCGACGATGACGTCGCCGGCCGCGCATGGGTCAGCTACGCCACCGAGCGCATCGAAGGCATCGGCGCGCCGCGCGTCGAGGTGCCTCCCGCCGGCTTCATGGCAGACAAGGGTCCGGGCGACCTGATGTGGGAAGTGATCGAAACCCGGATGACGCCGCCGGTCACCGGCAAAATAGGCGCGACGAGCTTGCAGCTGGATCGCGCCTACAAGGCGATCGCACCGATGACGGAAAAACCGGTGAAGATCGGCTCCATTTCCGCCCAGATCCTGGCGCTGATGCTGGCGAATGAACATTACGGCAATAGGCTTGATCTCCTGATGGACCTCTCGGCCGCACTCAATCGGGAGTATCACGCTTTGGCTGATGCAGGTGCGCCGCTCGTGCAGATTGAAGAGCCCGCAATCCATCAGGTGATTGCCGATCCGAAACAGCCGATCAAGCCCGAGAAATGGGTGGAGGCGTTCAATCTCGAAGTAAAGGGACTGCGAGACCGATGCGAAGTGTGGTGCCACACCTGCTGGGGCAGTCCGGCCGCACAACGTGTGGCAAGCAAAGACCAATCCTACAAGGCTGCGCTGCCCTATCTCGACCAACTCGATGTGGACGTCCTTACGATTGAAGGAGCCTTCAACGGCGGGATGGACTTCGAAAATGTCGGCAAGATGATCTCGAAAGACAAAAAAATTGCGGTTGGCGTCATCAGTCACCGCACCCTGCAGATCGAACGGCCGGAGCAGGTCGCAGACCTGATCCGCAAAGCGATCAGGTATATCGAGCCCGAGCGCCTGATCCTGACCAGCGACTGCGGTTTCGGCCGGCAGTCGATGAGCCGTATGCATGCTTTCTACAAGATGGTTGCGCTCACACGCGGCACCAATATCGTGCGCAAGGAGCTGGGCATGGAGCAGGCTTATATCCCTGCCACCGATACCCGGCTCTCCATGGTTCCCATCAGCGGCTGAGCAAGCGGAAAATCATGGCCGAGATCACGATGAATTTGCGCGGGCTTAAATGCCCGCTGCCGGCTCTGCGGGTGAGGAAGAAACTTTCGGATCTCAAACAAGGAGATCTGATCGTGGCCGAATGCACAGATCCGCTCGCGACCATCGACATTCCCAATCTGCTGCGACAGACCGGCGACGTTCTCGAGGACAAAAGCGAGGCGGACGGGCTTCTCGTCTTCCGCATCCGCAAGACATGACCGCACGGAATCGCCAGGGGAACCAGAATTTCAGGCCGAAGGGAATTGTCGCAATGGTTTGATCGCTCGCAAAAGATTTTCCGCATCCGGCGCGGGCGCTATTTGAAATTCGAGTTGCTCGCTTAGTTCGCGCAACCGCGACAGGCTCGAGGGAAAGAACATCACTGCGTTGCGAACGCCTTGACCTGCAATCGCCCGCAACAGCAACTGCAAGAGACCCAGTGCCAAACCCCTCTCGCGCAGGTCGTTGCGGATGATCACGGCACATTCGGCAGCCTCGAAATCCGGGTCAGCCGTAGAACGGGCGAGGCCGGCGACCCGCTCACCTTGCCAGGCAAGCATGGTCATCTCGCGGTCATAATCGATCTGCGTCAAACGAGCCGCTGTCTCGTGTGTACGGTCGCGCAGCGGGGCAAAAGCCGAATGCCACAGATCGCTCGCATCCACCTCATCGGCGAAACGGCGCAGAGCGGGTTCGTCTTCGGGCCTCACCGGGCGAGCCTTGTACACGTGTCCGTCCAGCGTACGAAGTTCGCACTCCAGTTCTTGAGGATACGGCCGGATCGCCAGGCGCGATTCTGCGGATACAAGCGCTCGGCGGACGCGTATGCGACCATCGACGGCGATCACGCCCTGCTGATCACAAAGCAAAGGATTGATATCGAGTTCGGTAATTTCGGCGTGATCAGCAACGATGCGGCTGAGCTGCAGCAGAACATGAACAAGAGCATCGATGTGCACGGCGGGTCGGCCGCGATAGCCTTTGAGCAGCGCGGCAATGCGCGTGCGATCGATCTGTCTTCGCGCGAGCGCGGTGTTGAGCGGCGGAAGCTCGAGCGACTTGTCGCGCAATATTTCGACCGCCGTTCCACCATGGCCGAAAAGGATCACTGGGCCGAAGGTCGCATCGGTGCTGATGCCTGCGATGAGCTCATAGGCGCCCGGGCGCTGGACCATCTCTTGCACCGTGAATCCGTCTATCCTGGCCTTGGGAAGCACCTGCGCCAGATGTCCCAGCATCTTGCGTGCCGCCATTTCGACCGCTGCCGGACCCGCGAGGTCAAGCGCGACGCCGCCAACGTCAGATTTATGGAGAATGTCGCGTGACCGGATCTTCAAGGCCACCGGCGCGGCCATGTTCTTCGCCGCGCTGGCCGCCTCGTCAGGATCCGAGACTGCTTGCGTGCGTGCGAACGGAATTCCGTAGCAGGAGAAAAATTCGGCAACCGCTGCGGGCTCGAGCCACTCACGACCTTCATCAATGGCGTGGGCAGTAAGCTGCCGCGCTCTGGGGACGTTGGGCGGCGCAGTGGATTCCGGCGATTGCGGAGTCTGCAACAGCAGCTCCTGGCTGCGTCGGTAATGAACGAGGTACATGAAGGCCCGCACCGCCCGTTCCGGAGTTTCGTAATTTGGCACGTTCGCGCCGGCCAGAAGCGCGCGTCCGTCCGCAACATTTGCTTCGCCCATCCAGGATGCGAACACATTTTTTGCGGGCCGTTCGCCGTCTTGCGACAGGGCCGCAATCACACCCTTCGCCGCATCGGCCGACGAGACCACTGATGTGGGACAAAAAGCCACCAGCAGGGCATCGACGTTCCGATCTCGTGTCACCGCCCGGACGGCATGTTGATAACGAGATGCGTCTGCGTCGCCGATCAAATCGATGGGATTGGCACGGCTCCACGTCGACGGAAGGACGCCGTCGAGTTGGAGAATGGTCTCGGCGTCAAGCGGCGCCAGTTCTCCGCCCTCCTCGATCAGGCGATCCGTCGCCAGCACTCCGGCACCGCCACCGTTCGTGACGATCGCCAGACGGTCGCCCGGCTGTGGAAGAGAGCGTGCAAGAGTCGCTGCCGCATCGAAAAGTTCTTCCATCTCGTTGACGCGTAGAATCCCGGCGCGGCGGAAGGCCGCTTCGTAGACGACGTCTGCGCCGGCCAGAGCGCCGGTGTGCGACGCTGCGGCGCGCGCTCCCGCTTCGGCACGTCCCCCCTTTACAATGATGACAGGCTTGATGCGGGCGGCCCGGCGAGCCGCCGACATGAATTTCCGGGCATGGGTCACCGCCTCGGCGTAGATCAGGATTGCTCGGGTCGCTTCATCGAGTGCAAAAAAATCGAGGAGGTCGCCGAAATCCACATCGCTCATGTCGCCCATGGAAACGACCGCGGAAAAGCCGATGCGTCGCGGTGACGCCCAGTCGAGCACGGTGCTAGCCATAGCTCCGGACTGGGTGAGAAAAGCGATGGGACCGGACAGGATCGCTGCGGGCGCAAAGGTCGCATTGAGCCGCAGCCCGGGCACAGCGATTCCGAGGCAATTGGGCCCGACGATACGTAAGAGATGTGGACGCGCGGCCGAAAGCAGTTCATCGGTCCGCTTCCGGCCTGTGCTTGCCTTCTCTTCGGAAAATCCTGCCGTGATTACCACCGCTGCGCGCGTTCCACGCGACCCGAGCTCTGCGATCGCGGGCACAACGGCGTCAGGTGGAATTGCAATGACTGCAAGGTCCGGCGCATGCGGCAAAGTCGCGAGATTCTCGAAAACACGGAGCCCACGAATGACGCCGCCCTTCGGGTTCACCGGCATTATCGGTCCGCCAAACCCCGCCTCCAGCATGCTGGCCATCAGCGCGGATCCAACCGAATTCGGCCGTTCCGAAGCACCGAGTACCGCAACCGAGCGTGGCCGGAACATTCTGTCCAGATTGCGAATGGACATGCAGTCCTATCCAAAAAAGATCCCCGGACTCAATTCGACCCGGGCCTCGTAAGGTCCAATTGCGATCGTCTCAGGGACAACGCACATATCTGCGATGTACATTTCGCTTATAATAATAACATCGTCCTGGATGCGTAGCGTCGGCAATGATCGCTCCCGCCGCGGCTCCGATCAATCCACCGGCGACCGCTGCGCCCGCGGTGCGGCCCGCGATTCCGCCGATCAGGGCACCTGTTCCGCCGCCGATCAAGGCGCCGCTGAGTATATGATCCTGTCGCGCAGTCTGACATCCGGCCAGCGTCAGGCCTATTACAATGATGATGGCGATGATCCCCCTGGTCATGTAATACCCCCCATCGCATTTCAATTGGCGTGAGAAAAATCATTGTGATGTCAGTCCAATTTGCGGCGCCGAGAACGAATGACCTTTTCTTCGCTTCGCATTCGTCCCTCGTGAAACGCTTTGATGCTCATCATTTCGATACCACCCGAATGTCATCTCGACTGAATTGAGTGTTGCGGAATTTTCAATGACGCACGACGACGTCGATACCGTTATCGTGGGCGGAGGTGCAGCTGGAATAGCTGCTGGCCGACGTCTTCAAGACGCCGGCGTTGAATCCCTCTTAGTCGAGGCGCGTGTGCGGCTCGGCGGGCGCGCGTGGACTGTATCGGACCCTTCCGGTTTTCCGATCGATCTCGGCTGCGGCTGGTTGCATTGTGCCGATCGTAACCCATGGCTAACGATCGCCGAACAGCAGGCAAAAACAATAGACCGAACGCCTCCGCCATGGCGACGGGTCACCTCATCTCTCGGGTTTCCAATCGAAAGTCAGCGCGCGTTTCTCAAGGCGCAGGAGGAATTTTTCAGGCGCGTCGATGAACGCGCCCGAAGCGAAGCGGACGTGCCCGCCGCGGCACTGCTCGAGCCTGCTTGCCGCTGGAATCCCCTGATCAATGTCATCGGCACCCATATCAGTGGCGCCGAGCTCGAACGTGTCTCGGCGCGCGATTTCGCCGATTTCGAAGACAACGGAGTGAATTGGCGCATCGTCGAGGGTTATGGTGCCACCATCGCCGCCTGCGGAGAGTATCTTCAGAGCGTTCGCGGGTGCGCCGTGACGCGTATTGATCATTCCGGAACACGGCTGAGGATCGAAACGACGAAAGGCCGCATCCTTGCCGACCGAGTCATCGTCACTTTGCCCACTTCGATCATTTCGCAAGAGGATCTCTTCTCGCCGCCACTTCCCGCGAAAGCAAACGCCGCGCGCAATTTGCCGCTCGGGCTTGCCGACAAGCTTTTCCTCTCACTTGAGCATCCCGAGGAGTTCGAAAAAGATAGCCGCCTCTTCGGCGCGACCGACAGGTCCGCTACCGCGACATACCATTTGCGGCCCTTCGGTCGGCCCCAGATAGAGGCTTATTTCGGTGGCAGTTTGGCGGTCGAACTCGAAAAAGGTGGAGAGGAAGCGTTTTTCAATTTCGCCGTCGCCGAGCTCACAAGTCTTCTTGGCGGCGCCTTTGCGAAAAGGCTCGCGCCAATTGGGCTACACCGTTGGGGCGTCGATCCTTTTTCGGGAGGCTCCTACTCATATGCAATTCCGGGAATGGCAGATTGCCGCGCCGAACTGGCGATCCCGGTCGACAAGCGCCTGTACTTTGCCGGCGAGGCCTGCTCTCGCGAACATTTCTCCACCGCGCATGGTGCGTGGATCACTGGGGTCAAGGCTGCCGATGACCTGATACGCGCGCACAAGCGCCGCTAACTGACCCTCGCTCAAAACCAAGCCTGTCAGCGCGTATGCGCAATGCGATGAAAGTTCTTCTGGTCGAGTATTGTCAGCGATCGCTCGCTGATCCTGATTAATCCGCGGCGGCGAAATTCCGAAAGCACCTTGCTGACATGAACGGGCGTAAGTCCGGTCGCGTCGGCGATATGGTGCTGCCGCAAGGGAAACTCGAATTCGGTCGCTTCGCCCTTCGTCATGCCCCGCCTGGCGAGACGCTCAGCAAGACTTAAGATCAGGCGTGCGATTCTTTCATCGGCCGTGCGGCGTCCCAGGTCCACAATCAACTGGTCGGAGCGCGTTTTTTCCTCGCTCCAGGCCCGCGACAGATTCTCCAGCAGCGCGGGATTGTTCAACATCGCCGCCTTGAGCTCGGCGCGTCTGAATACGCGATAACTGACATCGGTGATCGCTTCGACCTGGAAATGCGCTCGCGGTTCGAACAGCAAGGCGGTCGAAATCAGGTCACCGGGCAGAAGGAAAGAGAGAATTTGCCGGCTGCTGTCGGACAGCATCGCAACGGAAGCCGCCCAGCCATCGCAAATGACTGGAACGACATCATGCAGATCATGTTCGCGGCAGACAATTTTGCGCGCCGGTGCGACATATGCTGTCTGATGAATTGCGATCGGCTTTTTTCGCGCGGCGGCCCAAGTTGCGCCGGATGCCGCTTCGCATATGTTCAATTCAAATGCAGGGCACAGCGCACAGGCCAGTTCAATCGGAACCGGATTCGTTTCGATTTTCCTTAGCTCGAGTCTCGCGGTCATGAATCTTCTCTGAGGGCCTGTGCTTGATCGACGCTCACGCTCTCGCTTCGGGCATGCAGACGCTTGCCGCGGAATGTTGGTGCACAAACGAACACAGTGCGACCGAGCACAAATCAACTGATCTCATCAAATCAATCTATCTTCGAGCGAGGTAAAGATTGCTTACAATATGGAACGGCAACGACCCAGCTTTTTTAAAAAAATTTCTGTCGCGTCAGGCATTGTTGAACGTCGTCGTAAGCAGAGTCGGCAGGTTTGGACAAGCTGGCTTCGACGAGATGAGCTCACAAAGGAGAATAATTTTTTATTCAATATGCGCCTGTGACGACCCCTGCTCGACATGACCCGACATTCCAAATACAACCGTTCGATGTAGTTTTCCGGCGGGGATTGATGCCAAAAATGCAGATGCGGGTTCGCTTTTGGGGCGTTCGAGGGAGCATCGCCTGTCCCGGTCCGTCGACCATCCGCTATGGCGGCAATACACCGTGTATTGAAGTACGCTGCGGGGGACACGTATTGATTTTTGATGCCGGCACCGGGCTGCGCCCGCTGGGAATCGAACTCGTCAAGGACAGCCGGATCAACGAGGTCGACATCTTTATTACACATTGTCATCTTGACCATGTTGTCGGCCTTCCGTTTTTTGCTCCTTTGTTTCGCAGCGGCTTTCGAGTGCGCGTGTGGGCCGCAAATCTCAGGCCGGCGAACAGCATCGAACGGGTCATGCGGATGCTGATGAGCTCGCCGCTTTTTCCGGTTCAGATCGAGGTGTTCAAGGCCGCGATAGAGTTTCACGACTTCACCTCGGGCGACGTTCTCAAGCCGGGAAGCGACATCGTGCTGCGCACTGCTCCGCTGGATCATCCCGACGGTACAAACGGATATCGTCTCGAATTCGGCGGCAAGACCTTCGCTCTGGTGAGCGACACCGAGGGATTTCCAGGCAAATGCGACAAGCATCTCGTCGCGCTTGCTAAGGGCGCTGACTTGATGATTTACGATGCGACTTTCACGGACGAGGAGATCCTGTCACGGAACGGATGGGGACACTCCACGTGGTCGCGCGGCATTCGTCTGGCCGATCATGCAGGCGTCAAGCAGCTCTGCCTCTTCCATCACGACCCATCGCATGACGACGATTTCATGGATTCGCTCGCGGCTGAAGCGAACGATGCGCGTGCGGGAACGATAACGGCGCGGGAGGGGCAGATTATCGATCTATAGGTGCGTCGAGAGTGACAGCCGCCATCCTGCGCACGTCCTGTTGTTGCAGGCTCAAAAGCGGCTGGTAATTTTGCACGTTCTCGGCGTTGAGGATGGCCATTGTGCGATTGTCGAGAACGAGCCAGCCGTCAGCATCGCGAACCGCGACAACAGCATGATCGGTTTGTCGCGCGTTGTCACGAACGATGATGAAGCGAAGATCTCTCGCCGCAAAACCCGATTCGCGCAGAGCGGCGTATTTCACTATGGCATAATCTTCACAGTCGCCTGCACCGCTGGCGAGCGTCTGGAGCGGAGAAGCCCAAAGGTCCGCCGAGCCGTATTGGTCCCAGTCGCTGGCCGGCCGGATGGCGAGATTGACCGCGCGATTGATGTGGCCGATTCGAGCCCGGCCCTTTTGCTTGCGGCCAGCTTCTACAATGGACAGTAGCTGGATTGCAGGCTTCGGACATTTTGCTGCGTCCGAACGACAAGCGGCAAGCACTCCCTGCTCTGCAGACATGCGGGACTGAAGCTCCGCCCATTTGTCTGCGAAGTCTCTGTACGACGCAGCCGCCGAAACAAAGCCGAACGGCTCCGCAGGCAGCAGTGCGCCCGAGTTCGGCGACGCAGACCAAGAGACAAGTTGATGGGCAGCATTTCGGATGACATCATCAGGCGCGCGGGCAAATCCGGAAAGCCTGTTTTCCACTTGCGCTCTCTCGGACCCATTCCGGTTTGGATGCATAGCCGCATAGGCGCCGGCATAGCAGGCAGCCATAAGCAGAACGATACGCGCCATACGCGCGAACGCAGACATCTTTGCACGCCCCTGAGACCGACCGGATTTTTCTGATCACTTCCGGCGCTTTGCAGGGTTATGCGCTGCGGACTCTGCAGTCGGGTTTATATCGCGAGCAGTCAGGCAGGTTTATCGATCGTTACAGTGAATGGATTCTGAAAACGCCAAGAGCATCGCATAGGCGTGCAGGCCGCCGCGACCTTCGCCAGATGGTTATTTAAACGTTAATGCGATGCGCGCAGAAAGGCGATTACCGCCGGCGCTCGTTCAGGGCAAGCGATAGCGCGCAAAATCGTCGGCAATGGATTTCTCGATTTTTTTCGCGGCTGCCATGTCCGCATTTCCCCCAACCGAATCGCCGCTCTTGAGCCGGGCAATTCCGCGCCCATAAAGAGCGCTGGCCAGTTGCGGCTCGATGCGAAGTGCGGAGTTGTATTCCGCAATGGCGGAGTCCAGCCGGCCCATCTTCAGGTAGACGAGTCCGCGCGAATCGAGCGCCGCAGCGTCTTTGGGCTGCACGAGAAGCGCCTTGTTGCAATCCATGAGAGCGGGCTCGAGCTCGCCCAAAATGGCGCGCGCCCAACATCGTCCGTTCCAGACCGATTCGAGGTCCGGCTGCAGCCGGATAGCCTCGTCGTAATCGCGCACGGCCTGCTGATAGTCGTGCCGCTTCTGGCTGGTTTCGGCGCGATTCGCAAAAGCTCTCGCATACTTCGGATTGAGCTTGATGGCCTGATCAAAGTCCTTTATCGCGCGATCGTAGTTGCCCTTCTTCTGGTAGGCCACTCCGCGATTGTTGAACGCCTTTGCAAAGTCCGGGTTGAGCTTGATCGCGTCATCATAGTCCTTGATCGCGAGGTCGATCTCGCCCTTGATGAGGTAGGCATCGCCCCGATTGTTGTGCGCCAGCGCCAGCACCGTTTTCGTTTCGTCTTCCGAATCGATGAGCGCAGTGCAGCCTTTGATCTGCGGATCCGGCGAGCTACGATCAGCTCCGTTGCATAGCTCGACACTTTTCAGCTTGTTTTGAAACTTTGACGTCTGCCCCGCCGCCCAGGATGAAGATCCCGCAAGCGTGAGAGTCAGGACTACGGCGGCGATGGCGCAGCCGCTCGGCAGCAACGCCGAACGACGCGGCGTCCGGACCACATCCTGCTCACATCGATGATCGTGTTGTCCAAGCGGCTCTGCCGGCATCGCCTGCACCACCAACAGCTCGCGTTTGGTCAGCATCCTCGGCAGATGTTGAGATTGGGCTTGTTGCGTTCCTCGATGATCGGAGGCGCGTTCCCGCTTCCACCGCCCCTCAGGATCCGGTCCTTGCCGTCCTCGATCAGAGTGGAAAACTTGACCGACCCATCGTCGGAAATCTCCACGCGCGGCGTGGTTCCGCGAATGCCCATCGTGGCGACCGGTGTATTCACTTTCATGTCGCCGCTTTTCGCGATCTTTCCGGCAACGAAGGTAAACGTCCCTTTCGTGAGGCTCAGCAGAGTCGAATTCGACTGGCTGTTGGGATCGTAGACGTACTCGTTCATCACCATGCGCGCATTGCTGGAGAGGTCGAACGCCGTGCCGTCGAGGAAAGTAATGCCGACGCGTCCGTCACTCCCGGTCGCGACGACATCGCCCAGGTAGATGGGATCGCCTGTCTTTGCATTGATCGGCTGGTTTCCCAGGGCCGCCTGGACGACGACCGCGCTGACATGCTCGATTGTGACGGCGCCGGTTGCGGTGACGACCTTGCCGATTGGCTTTATGGAAGCGTCCTGTGCCAGGGCGCTCTGGGTAGTCACTGGAGCGAGAAGAAACATTCCCGCAAACAATATAGCTGCCGTTGCAAGAACGGCGTTTTCTAGCGCGCGCATCGTCCTACCCACTGGGCAGAAGACCCCGCATGAAACTAGCAGTATGCCCTTCGCACAGCAACCATACCCTGGTTGAAACGGTGGACCGCTTGTATTCCCGGACTGGTGCATTCAGGCAACGCGCTGGCCTAAAAACAGTGTAAACTGCTCGACATAAACCATAATTCTGGAGGCCGAACAGTAGAACCATTGATTTAAATTGTAATCAGGGCGATAGTTTCGAAGGAATTAATACTGCGCGTCCGGCAGCAAAACATATCAAGAAGACACCAGGACCCGGCGGCGGGTAGCAGAGGGGCGATGCCAGTGTCCGGTCATTTTCATATGACGCCGGATAGTGGGGGTCTGGGTTTTGTATGAAGCCGGCACCCATGTCTCTTTTCTTTATCGGTCATGTCGAGCACATCAGCGGCGTCTGCACTCTGACGCGCTCGGATGATGATCCTGTTCTAATCGAGGCGGGCGCACCGGTCTGCCAGGGCGACATCATTGAGACAACAGCCGGCGGCAAGGTCGGCATTCGATTCGCCGACGGGACTGCGCTCAATCTGTCAGACAATGCTCGCGTCGCGCTGACGCAGTTCAAACGCGAAGGATTATCGCCCTCCGCCCTGCTCGATGTGAGCCGGGGCACTTTTGCCATCATCGCCGGCGAAATCGCGAAGGCAGGGCGTCTCGAGATTCAGACCCCCTTTGGCAAGATCCGTGGCCGCACGTGCGCCGGCGGCATCGGAATGCTGTCGATGGCGTCGCTGTTCTTCGCGGCGATGGAAGAGGCTCAGGCCAGCATCTCCGACACTTTTTTCATCGATCATGAGTTCATCGACTACAAAGATTTGCATGATTACAGCGACGCGTCGTGGGGCCGATTCATCCTGACGATTCCGGCAACGGCAGCGTCGCCGGAGCGAACCATCGTGGTCGACGATCCGGCCGAAACGATTGTTCTGCGCAGGGTCGGGAGCTCGATCAGCGAGAGCCACGTCACCAACACCGTTGCGCAAATGCTTCAGTACCAGGGCGAGCAGCAGGACGTGCTGCGCATCTTCGCCCTGGGACAAGGTCCGACGATCACCGGGCCGGGCGGGTCCGGCGGCCTTCCGCCGCCGCCGCCATCGTCATTTGTCCAGCCGATCAATTTTACGACTCCCGGTCAGGACCTGCCGCCGACATTTCCCGTTATTGGCGGACCGAACGGCTCGTCGACGCTTCCTGAAGTTCTCCCGACGGCTCCGCCGCCACCGCCACCGGGTCCAGCATCAGGAGCGGCCGGCGAATTGCCAAATGTGACAGGCAACACCGACAACGATACTGCGACGGGAACGCTCGCATTCAGCGCAGTTGAGGCCGGACCGCCGAATTTCGTCTGGTCCGCAGGCCCACTCACAAGCAATCAAACAAGCGCGCTTACATCAGCAAGCAGTCTGACATTTACGGGCGCCGATTCGACTGGCTTCTTATTCAGCATCCAAGACCAGGCCCTCGATTTTCTGTCTGAAAGCGAAACGCTCACCATTACCTATGATGTGACGCTGACAGACAATGCAGGGAACACTCTTACGCAACCTGTTGTCATTACGGCTACGGGCACCAACGACGAGCCGATGATAACAGCGGCCAACAACAGCGGCGCAGTCGGCGAGGACAACAGCAATCCGTCTGTGACGGCGACCGGCACGATTTCCTTTGCCGACGTGGATCTCACCAATAGCCACACCGTCTCAGTGAGCGGCAATGCCACCGGCTATCTCGGTACTCTGTCTGCCATTGTCAGCGATGACTCAACCGGAGACGCCACTGGCCAGGTGTCCTGGACCTTCTCGGTCGATAATGCCGCGCTGCAGTTCCTGGCGGACGGTCAGGAACTGACGCAGACCTACACTGTCTCCATTGCTGACGGTCACGGCGGCATGGTCAACCAGCTCGTCACCGTCACCATTACCGGTACCAACGACGAGCCGACGATCACGGTGGCCTCGACCGATGCGCTGGGCGCGGTGAGCGAGGACAACGACACGCCGACGCTATCTGACGCCGGCACGATCGCATTCAACGACGTCGACCTGATCGACGTGCACAGCAAGAGCGTGACGCCCGATGAGGGCAACACGCTAGGCGGCACGCTGACCTTGGGCGCGGTGAGCGAGGATGCCGCCACCGAGCCTGGCACGGTCGGCTGGACCTACGAGGTGACCAACAGCGCCACGCAGTATCTGGCGGCAGGCGAGACCGTTCAGGAAAAGTTCACCGTCACCATTGATGACGGCCACGGCGGCAGCGTTGACCAGGTCGTCACCGTCACCATCACCGGCACTAACGACGAGCCGACGGTCACGGTGGCCTCGACCGATGCGCTGGGCGCGGTGAGCGAGGACGACAACACGCCGACGCTGTCTGACGCCGGCACGATCGCATTCAACGACGTCGACCTGATCGACGTGCACAGCGCCAGCGTGACTCCCGATGAAGACAACGCGCTGGGCGGCACGCTGACCTTGGGCACGGTGAGCGAGGATGCCGCCACCGAGCCTGGCACGGTCGCCTGGACCTACGAGGTGGCCAACAGCGCCACCCAGTATCTGGCCGCAGGCGAGACGGTTGAGGAAAAGTTCACCGTCACCATTGCTGACGGTCACGGCGGCAGCGTTGACCAGTTCGTCACCGTGACCATCACCGGCACGGAAGATGCGCCGGACATCTCGATCGTAGGCACGGACTCGGCGGGCAAGACGCTGAACGAGGTCAATGCTCCACTTAGCACCAGCGGCACGCTAACGGTGACTGACGTCGATCTGTCCGACACAGTGACGGCGAGTGTCGTAACGGGCGTCACTCTCGGCGGCACCACGGGTGGCCTGACGAGTGCCGATGTGCAGAATATGCTGTCGGTCACTTCGGGACCCATAGCTGCTAATCCAACCGACGCCCACAATCTGATTTGGACGTTCAATTCCAACCCGCAGGTTTTCAATTTTTTGGGTGCGGGTCAGAGTCTGACGCTGACCTACACGGTGCGCGCAACCGACAATTCATCCGGCGGGCCGCTGCACGATGATCAGACGGTGACCATCACCATTACCGGCAGTAATGACGGACCAGTGGCGGTCGCCGACAGCAATGGCGGCGATGCGGTCACCGAAGCCGGTGTCAGTCCGGGCAACACGCCGTTCGCCGGCGATCCTTCAGCATCTGGCAACGTGCTGACCAACGACACCGATATCGATGACGGCGACAGCAAGAGCGTTTCTGCGGTCAACGGGGCCGCCGCGAATGTCGGCGCTTCGATCGGCGGCACCTACGGTCACCTCACGCTCGCTGCGAATGGCGACTGGACCTATACGCTCGACAACGACGACACCGACACTCAGAAGCTCACACAGGGGCAGGTCGTCAAGGACATATTTACCTACACCGTGGTCGACAGCCAAGGCGGCACATCATCGACGACACTGACCATCAACATTACAGGTACCAACGATCAGCCGGTGGCGGTTGCCGACAGCAATGGCGCCGACGCCGTCACCGAGGCCGGCGTCAATCCTGGCAACACGCCATTCGCCGGCGATCCTTCAGCATCCGGCAACGTGCTGAGCAACGACACCGACGTCGATGCCCCCGATACCAAGGCGGTAGTCGCGGTCAACGGCACCGACGCCAATGTCGGCGTCTCCATCAGCGGCACCTATGGTCACCTCACGCTTACTGCCAACGGCGATTGGACCTACACGCTCGACAATGACGACACCGACACTCAGAAGCTCACACAGGGACAGGTCGTCCACGACATATTCGCCTACACGATGGTCGATTCCAACGGCGCGACCTCAACCAGCAGTCTCAACATCACCATCACCGGCACCAACGATGCGCCGGTAGTAACGCTTATCGATCCCGCCACTGCCAATGTTTCTGAAGAGGGTCTCGCGAACGGCTTGCCTGACCTAACCCCCGCTTCGGACACGACCGATAGCGTCACCGCGAACGGCACAATTAATGCAACCGATCCGGAAGGAGCCAACCTAACCTATACGCTCGGTACACCGGTGGGCACCGTCAAATCCGGTGGCACGACGATAACATGGTCATTAGACGCGACCCACCACACTCTGACCGGCATGGCGGGGCCAACGACCGTTATTACCATCAAAGTCGACGATGGTACGGGTGAATACCATGTCACGCTGTTTCGGCCGATAGATCATCCCGACAACTCCGGCGAAGACGTCCTCACCATTAACGTGCCGGTTATCGTTTCCGACGGTCCCGCCAGTGCGCAGACGGTACTGCCGGTCAAAATCGAAGATGACAGCCCACACGCGGCTCCCATTTCGGCAAGTCTTGCGATCGGCGAAGGCGTACCGAAACTCAACATCGTGATTATTCTTGACGTATCGGGCAGCATGGATGGCAGCAGGCTCGTGCTCGCGAAGCAGGCATTGGACAACCTCCTGACAAGCACTGACGTCAATATCAATCAGGTTATGGTTGTTTCCTTCTCAAGCAACGCCACCGTCAACGCGCCGACCGGCAATCCATGGACCGACGCGGCAACCGCAAAGGCCTACATTGACGCTCTCAGTGCGAATGGGAGTACTAACTACGACGCAGCGATCGGCGCGGTCATGAACAATTGGGGTGACGGTCCCACGAGTGCGGACCAGACGCTCATTTATTTCGTTTCCGACGGCGAGCCGAGTTCCGGCCAGGGATTGGGCCCAGCGGATAAGACCAATTGGGAGAACTTCCTGATAGCCAAGGATGTCGACGTATCTTATGCAATCGGCATCAGTACCTCTGTTGGCGATGCTGACCTTGCGCCCATCGCCTGGACGCCCGCCGATCCCGACTTTCCTCCAATCGTGATCAGTAGTGCAAGTGGCCTCGACGCCACTTTGCAAAGCACCATCCCGCCGCCTGTCACACACAATGTGCTTATTGACGGCGGTTCCGGTTTCGGTTTCGGCGCTGACGGCGGTTTCATCAAGTCAATCCAGATAGACGGCGTCACCTACACCTTCAATGGCGTGAATGTCATAACGGAATCGGTGAGCCCCTCACCGCCGGCCGGCTATCAAGATCACGGCAGTTGGGTTGTGGTGCCGACAGCGCTTGGCGGCACGTTTACCTTCTATTTCGCAGCGGCCAACGGTCACCAGGCCGGTGACTGGACCTATGTGCCGCCAAAGGTGGCGTCAGGGAGCGGAGCCGAGGCTGAAGACTTCCTGTACACGCTCGCCGATCGCGATGGAGATACATCCTCGGCGCACATCCACATCGACCTGCACGTGCCGCCACAAGTATCCAATCTGCAGATCACCGAAACGGGCATCAGTTTCAATGTCGCCGATCAGGACAGCACGGATTTTACATTGGCCCCGCCGTTCGCGACCGCATTCGGCAATCCTTCATTGCACCTCGGCGCAAATTCCCTCCCGATACCCGCGGCGGGAGCATCAGCCGTTTCAGCCATACTGCAAGTGACGGACGGCAACACGAGTCCCCTCAACGTTGCCGGTCTCTACCTTGGAACCAACGGAAACGACACGACGACCGCACCTGCCTTCTCGATTCCGAATGCGATCTACGGATTCGGTGGAAATGACAAATTGGTTGGCGGAGCTGCAGCGGATTTCCTCTTCGGCGGGACCGGCAATGATGTTCTTATTGGTCGGGCCGGCAACGATACGCTGACCGGCGGCGCCGATGCTGACCAGTTCCGGCTCGCAACAAATAGCGGCACTGATACGATAACAGATTATCTTCAGGGCACGGACAAGATCGGGTTCCTCG
The DNA here is from genome assembly GCA_035718275.1 of Pseudolabrys sp. Lineage (GTDB taxonomy): Bacteria > Pseudomonadota > Alphaproteobacteria > Rhizobiales > Xanthobacteraceae > Pseudolabrys. The sequence goes on from DASTHI010000023.1 coordinate 28,686, forward strand.
ACACCGGCGTCAATGATGGCGGGAGCGTCAATTTCGCCAATACAAATGAGACTGCGGCCGGTACCCCCTTGAATAGTGGAGATTTCCTCGTTCGTAACAGTGTGTCTTCGATAACGAATGATGATGACAATCACGTCATTCGAATTGATACGGCGCAATCAAATTCAGACATTAAAAACACGACTATTGGAGGCAGCGGCAGCCCTCTCAACAATTACATACTCGTTTTCAACTCATCGAGTGGACATGGCGAAATCTGGTTCGATTCGAATTGGGAGAACACGAGCGGCCGGGTACAGATCGCCACTCTGACAAATGTAACAACTTTGGCCGCTCTCAAGGCCATTACCGAATCCGATATCATCGTCTACAGCACAGTCGCCGACCCCATCATCCTCGATCTCGGCGATCCCGGGTTCTCGTTCAGCTCACTGGAGAACGGCGTCACGTTCGAGATCAACGGCGACGGCGCTGCCGACCAGGTCGCCTGGACAGCAAGCAACGACGGCATCCTCGCCTATGATCTCAATAGCTCGGGAACCATCGAGAACGGCACGGAGCTGTTCACGCCCAACTTTGCTGGTGGAAATTTTTCCAGCGGGCTCACCGCGCTGGCGAGTCTCGATTCCAACGGCGATGGCATAATCGACAGCGCCGACGCGGCGTTCGGCGGTCTGCTGGTCTGGCAGGACAATGATCACGACGGCGTCGCGGATGACGGCGAGCTGTCGACCCTCTCTGCGCAGGGAATCACTGCCATCAACCTCGATGCGGCGTCCACTGACGCGACCATTGATGGTCAGCAGCTGCAGGCTCAAGGCCTGTTCACCTACGCAGGCGGATCCACCGGATCCTTCGTCGAAGTTGCATTCGATACGAGCTACGGCAGCGTTTCAGAGGAACCTGCGACGAGCGAATTCACAACCTCCACCGAGACAAACGTTACAATCCTGGGCACAACGGACGCCGACATCATCGCAGCCGCACCGGGAGCGACACTCGCCGGCGATGCCGGCAACGACACTTTCGTGTTCAAGGCCATCACCGATTCACAGCCCGGTGCCGGCAATTTCGACACGATCACGGACTTCACGCACAATGTGGACCACATCGACCTCACCGCGATCGCCGGCGCGAACCTCGTGCAGGGGCTCGTCGACACCGCAAGCACCGTCGACGCGCACAGCATCAGCTGGTTCGTCGACAACCTCAGCAACCAGACGATCGTCTACGTGAATACCACCGGCACCGCGAACCACGTGGACATGGAAATCCACCTCGCGGGGACGAACATCAATCTGAGTGGCGCGGACATTCTGCACCACAGCTGACCCGTCGGCGGCGTTACACGCCTCGGAACCTCGCGGCGAAAGAAATCCCAGGAAGCACCGCCGCTAGGCAAGCGCGGCCTTTGCCGGCCGTCCTCAGGCCCGCCCGCGGAACTGGCCCGGCAATGTTCGGCCATTAACGCTTCCATCCCGCCTAGCGCGACAATTTTCGACGTACATGGCATAATCCACGACGTGCATGGCATAGTTTGAGCCCAGGTGGGGAGTTTCGGCTGGCTGCAGGCCTGCAATACGCCCTGCTTCCAGTTCGTCAGGTGCTAGTGGATGCAGCGTAGCCAATCGAATCGAGGACTATCGCCGGCCCGCTCCGAGCTTGCGCAAGCGCTCACCGCCTGCCGCGGCGCATTCTACGGCACCGCCGTGATCAGCGGGATGAGCAACATCCTGATGCTCACCGGCGCCATGTTCATGCTCGAGATCTACGACCGCGTGCTGCCGAGCCGGAGCATGCCGACGCTTGTCGGGCTGCTGATCCTGGCAGCCGTCTTGTTTGCTGCATTGGGCATACTGGACGCGATTCGCGGACGCATCCTGGTGCGCATCGGCGGCGCCCTTGATGAAACACTGAGCGGACGCGTCTACGACACGCTCATCCGACTGCCGCTGAGAGCGGGCGCACGCAATGACGGCACCCAGCCATTGCGCGACCTCGATGCCATCCGGTCATATCTGTCGGGTCTCGGTCCGGTCGCGCTGTTCGACCTGCCCTGGATTCCGCTCTATCTGGCGATCTGCTTTGCCTTCCATCCGCTGATCGGCTTCACGGCGCTTGCAGGTGCCATCATCCTGATCACGCTCACGCTCGTCACGGAAACGCTCATGCGCGCCCCGACCAAGGAGGCGACCGAGGCGGGCATCCAGCGCAACAGCCTGGCGGAGGCAAGCCGTCGCAATGCCGAAGCGTTGATCGCGATGGGAATGGCCGGCCGCGTCGCCGGCCAATGGAACGAGGCAAACCGGCAATACATGCGCAGCCAGCAGGAAGCGAGCGATCTCGGCGGAGGACTTGGCGCAATGTCGAAGGTCCTGCGGATGATGCTCCAATCCGCCGTGCTCGCTGTCGGGGCCTATCTCGTCATTCTGCAGGAAGCGAGTGCAGGCATCATCATCGCCGGCTCAATTCTGAGTGCCCGCGCGCTGGCGCCCGTCGATCTTGCGATCGCCCACTGGAAAGGCTTCGTCAATGCGCGCCAGAGCTGGCATCGCCTCAACAAGCTGTTGACGACCTTGCCGACGCAAGCTCCGCCCATGCGCCTGCAGCCACCGGTGAAGCGGCTGAATGTCGAGGCCGTCAGCGGTTCGCCGCCAGGTGTGCCGAAAATCGTCGTGCAGGACATCAGTTTCGAACTCGAGGCTGGACAAGGCCTCGGCATCATCGGACCAAGCGGCTCCGGCAAATCGTCGCTTGCACGGTTGCTTGTCGGGGTCTGGCAGCCGCTTCGGGGCAAGGTGCGCCTCGATGGTGCGGCGCTCGACCAATGGTCGCCGGATGCGCTCGGTCGCCATATCGGATACCTGCCGCAGGATGTCGAGCTTCTGGCCGGCACCGTCGCGCAGAACATCGCCAGGTTCGAGCCAAATCCGCACAACGAGGCGGTCATCGCCGCTGCAAAAGCGGTCGGCGTGCATGACCTCATCGTTCGCCTGCCGGCCGGCTACGACACCCCGATCGGCGAGCAGGGTTCGGCTCTCTCTGCCGGACAGGCACAGCGCATCGCGCTTGCGCGCGCGGTCTATCGGGATCCGTTTCTCATCGTCCTCGATGAACCGAATTCAAACCTCGATGCCGAAGGCGAGGAAGCACTCACCCGCGCAATTCTGGGCATCCGCGAGCGCAAGGGTATCGTCGTCGTGATCGCACACCGGCCAAGCGCCATTGCGGGCGTTGACCGTCTTATGATGATGAGCCAGGGACGCGCGCAGGCCATCGGACCCAAAGAAGAAGTTTTAGCCAAAGTGCTGCAGCGGCCGTTGGCGGTCCCGAGACCGCTGAAGGTCGTGCCCGAGAGCGGGAGCGCCAGCGCATGAAGCCGGTACAACCCAAGGGCGATCGGCCCGGTGGCTCGTCATGGATTGCAAAGATCATACCGGCGGAAAGCCCCCGCAGTTCCCGCGAGTCCATTCAACGCCATCTGCTTGCAGGCGGGTTCGTCGTGCTGCTTCTTGCCGGCGGCGTCGGGGGATGGGCTGCCACGACTCAGATTGCCGGCGCGCTGATCGCGCAAGGCTCGGTCGTGGTGGACTCGAACGTCAAGAAAGTGCAGCACCCGACCGGCGGCGTGGTGGGCAAGCTTCATGTCCAGGACGGCGACCATGTGAAGGCCGGCGATATTCTCGTGCAGCTCGACGACACGATCACGCGCGCCAACCTTGCCATCGTGACCAAGGGTCTCGACGAGCTCGCGGCCCGCAAGGCGCGGCTCGAAGCCGAACGCGACGGCGCCGAGGAAATCAATTTTCCACGCATGCTGCTGGCGCATGTCGACGAGCCGTCGGTCGGCATCGCGCTCGCCAACGAGCGGAGACTTTTTGAGCTTCGGCGGACCGCGCGGCTGGGGCAGAAGGCGCAGCTCGCGCAGCGCATCACGCAGCTTCAGGATGAAATTCGGGGTCTGACTGCGCAGCAGGAGGCGAAGGCGCGCGAGATCAGCCTGATCGGCAAAGAGCTCGACGGCGTTCGCGAGCTCTGGAAAAACAACCTCGTGCAGATCACCCGACTGACGGCGCTGGAGCGGGATGCTGCAAGGCTGGAAGGCGAGCGCGCACAGCTCGTGGCTGCGGTTGCACAGGCAAAAGGAAAGATCACCGAGACGGAGCTGCAGATCATCCAGATCGATCAGGACCTCAGCAGCGAAGTGGCGAAAGACATGCGCGAGGTCGACGCCAAATATGGCGAATATGTCGAGCGCAAAGTCGCAGCCGAAGATCAACTCAAGCGCATCGATATCCGGGCCCCGCAGGATGGAGTGGTGCTCGAGTCGAAAGTGCACACCGTCGGCGGTGTGATTCCTGCCGGCGATACGATCATGCTGATCGTTCCCGAAACCGATAATCTGCAGGTCGAGGCCAAGATCAACCCGCACGACATCGATCAGGTCCAGGTCGGCCAGCAGGCGATGCTGCGTTTCACCGCCTTCAATCTGCGCACAACGCCGGAAATCAACGGCACTGTGACTCGCATTGCAGCCGATACCACAACCGATCAGCGCACAGGCCAAACCTACTACGTGACCCGTATCGCCATGACCAAAAGCGAGATTGCCCGCCTCGGCGACATCAAGCTCATTCCCGGGATGCCGGTCGAAGCTTTCGTGCAGACTGGCGAGCGCACCGTGATCTCATACCTGATCAAGCCTTTGCAGGATCAGTTCATGCGAGCATTCCGGGAAAAATGAGCGGGTGCACCGCATCGACGGGAAGCGGGTGACTTTCGATGAAATGGTTTGGCCGACTGGCGCGCCGTTTTGGGCTCGCTCGCGGGCTTGCCCTTTTGCTGCTGCTCGCTCTCGCCAGCATGCGCATCGCCAACCCGCTTCCCCTGCAGGAGCTCCGGCTTCGCGTTTTTGATCTCTTCCAGGTGCTGCACCCGCGCGAAGCGACCCAGCGGCCGGTCGTCATTGTCGACATCGACGAAAAGAGTCTGAACGCGATCGGTCAGTGGCCATGGGCGCGCACGCGGATTGCCGACCTCATCAGCCGCGTTACGCAGATGGGGGCGCTCGTCGTCGGATTCGACGTCGTCTTTGCCGAGCCAGACCGGATGTCCCCGAGCATCGCGGCGGACAGCTTTCGCGATCTCGACGACGCAACGCGGGCCAAGCTCCGCGCCTTGCCGAGCAACGATAGCGTTTTTGCCGATACGCTCCGTCAATCGCGGGTCGTGCTCGGTCAGTCGGGCCTGCCCTTTGCTGTTGCCCAGCCTGCGGGCACGCAGCCGCCCGTCGGGATTGCCACGATTGGCGGCGATGCGCGCCCACATCTGCTGAATTTCCCAGGACTTCTGCGCAACGTGCCAGTCCTCGAACAGGCCGCAACCGGACGCGGCCTGTTCACCATACGGGCGGAACAGGATGGCATCGTGCGGCGAGTCCCCGTGGTGATGCAGGCGCAGGGTGCGATCCTGCCGTCGCTGACCCTCGAAATGCTGCGGGTCGTGAGCGGAAGCAGCACTCTTCTGATCCGTTCCGACAATGCAGGTGTCCAGAGTGCATCGGTGCCGGGCTTCGTCATACCGACTGATCGCAACGGTCAGCTGTGGATTCATTTCGCGCCGCACGATAAGGCCCGATTCGTGTCCGCAATCGATGTCCTCGAGGGCCGCGTGCCGGCGGACCGTTTCGCGCAGCGTCTTGTCCTGATCGGAACATCGGCGATCGGATTGCTCGATTCGAAAACCACACCCGTCGATCCGGTGATGCCGGGCGTCGAAGTGCACGCGCAGGTGCTGGAAAACATCCTGTCCGGCTCCGTATTGACCGCGCCCAATTACGCGATCGGGGTGGAGTTGACCGCCGCCCTGCTGCTCGGCATCGCGATCGTTTGGCTCGCGCCCACGCTCAGTCCCCTCGTGCTTCTAATCGCCGGAGCCGCCATCGTTGCTGCAACGGTTGGTGCCTCCTGGTATTTCTATGTCGAGCGTCGGCTTCTCTTCGATTCGACATATCCCCTCCTGTCCAGTGCTCTCGTCTACCTCACGCTGGTGTTCAGCAACTACATCAGCGAGCAGGCTCAGCGCCGTCGCATCCGCTCGGCATTCGGCCAATACCTGTCTCCGGCTCTGGTCGAGCAGCTTGCGAACTCGCCCGACAAGCTTGTCCTCGGGGGGGAAGAGCGCGAGATGAGCATTCTTTTCAGCGACGTGCGCGGCTTCACCTCGATTTCCGAGCTCTACAAGCACGATCCCCAGGGGCTGACCTCGCTGATGAACAGCTTCCTGACCCCCCTCACCAATGCCATCATTGAGCACAAGGGCACGATCGACAAATACATGGGCGACGCCGTCATGGCGTTCTGGAACGCTCCGCTCGACGATCCCGAGCACGAGCTGAACGCCTGCGAGGCCGCCCTAGAAATGCTTCAGCGCGTCGACGCGCTCAATCGAGAGCGAGAACAGTTGGCTGCATCGGCCGGGCAGCAGTTCATTCCCATCAAGGTCGGTGTCGGGATCAACACGGGGCGATGCGTTGTCGGCAATATGGGTTCCGATCTGCGCTTCAATTATTCGGTGCTCGGCGATCCGGTCAATCTGGCTTCACGGCTCGAGGGCCAATCGAAGAACTACGGAATGCCCGTGATCATCGGCTCACGGACGGCATCGGTTCTTGACGGCAGATTTGCGGTGCTCGAACTCGACTGTATCACCGTCAAGGGCAAGTCCGAGCCTGAGTCGGTGTACACCGTTATCGGACGATCCGATTTGGCAGACAGCGAGCGTTTTGGCCAATTGCGACGAGAGGTGGATGGGATGCTCGCACGCTTTCGCAGCCGCGACTTTGCCGGCGCGGCAAAATCGATTTCCACCTGCCGCAAGCTCGGCAATGGCTTCGGCCTCGACCAAGTTTTCGATCTTTACGAAGCGCGCATACGCATCTTCGAGCAGCATCCGCCTCCGGCGGACTGGGATGGCGTGGTTGCCCTGGAAACGAAGTAGCCGGCTTTCTCTACTTCGCGTTCTTGCGGTTCCTTCCGCGATCCGGTCATCTATGCGTCTCTTTTGCGCATTGGACACGACATGAAGAAAAATTCCACAAAATCCGCTCGGCGCCTACGCTCTCAGCTTTGGTTCGACAATCCCGACAATCCCGGAATGACCGCGCTCTACCTCGAGCGTTACCTGAATTACGGTCTGACGCCTGCGGAGCTGAGGTCCGGCAAGCCGATCATCGGCATCGCACAGACCGGATCGGACCTATCCCCTTGCAATCGGCATCATCTCGAACTTGCCAAACGTGTGCGGGAAGGGATTCGTGCCGCCGGCGGGATCGCCTTCGAATTTCCATGCCATCCGATCCAGGAAACCGGGAAACGACCGACCGCCGCTCTCGACCGCAACCTTGCGTATCTTTCACTGGTTGAAGTGCTCTACGGATATCCGCTCGATGGCGTGGTGCTGATGACCGGCTGCGACAAGACTACGCCGGCCTGCCTAATGGCAGCAGCAACTGTGAATACGCCTGCGATCGTGCTTTCCGGCGGACCGATGCTCAACGGCTGGTGGAAAGGTGAGCGCGCTGGATCGGGAACCGCAATCTGGAAGGCACGCGAGGACATGGCTGCCGGCCGCATCGACGCCGAGGAGTTCATCGCCATCGCAGCCTCCACGGCACCATCAGCCGGCCACTGCAACACAATGGGCACCGCATCGACGATGAATGCGCTTGCGGAGGCACTCGGCATGTCGTTGCCGAGCTGCGCCGCCATTCCTGCACCCTATCGCGAGCGCGCGCAGATTGCGTACGACACCGGTTTGCGCGCTGTGGAAATCGTCAGGCAAGACCTCAAACCCTCCGACATTCTCACGCGTAAGGCATTCGAGAATGCCATCGTGGTGAATTCGGCTATCGGTGGTTCGACAAACGCGCCGATCCATATCAACGCAATTGCCCGCCACGTCGGCGTGAAGCTTTCAATCGAGGATTGGGAGGAATTCGGATACGACGTGCCGCTGCTGGTCAACATGCAGCCCGCCGGAGAATATCTCGGCGAAGAATATTATCGCGCCGGCGGCCTGCCAGCCGTCATGCATGAGCTGCTCAAGCACAGGCTCATTCACGGCGATGTCCTCACCATCAACGGCAGAACGATAGCCGACAATGTCAGGCACAGCCTTACAACTGATCCCGATGTCATCCGTCCATTCGATGCGCCGCTAAAGAAGAAAGCGGGCTTCAAGGTTCTGAAGGGAAACCTTTTCGATTCCGCGATCATGAAGACGAGCGTGATCTCGGATGAGTTCGCCGCGCGATATCTTTCCAATCCGCATGACAGAAACGCGTTCGAAGGCCGAGCCGTGGTTTTCGACGGGCCCGAGGACTATCACCGCCGTATCGAGGATCCTTTATTGAAGATCGACGAGCACACGTTGCTCTTCATGCGCGGTGTCGGGCCGATCGGCTATCCCGGATCGGCAGAAGTGGTGAACATGCAGCCGCCGGCGGCGCTGATCAAAAAAGGAGTGACTTCGCTTCCCTGCATCGGCGACGGGCGTCAATCCGGAACATCAGGGTCGCCTTCGATCCTCAATGCTTCGCCCGAGGCGGCAGCCAATGGCGGACTGGCGGTGCTTAAGACCGGCGATCGCGTACGGATCGATCTGAACAAGGGGACTGCGGATATCCTGATCTCGGCGGCCGAATTAAAGCGTCGCCGCGCTGCGCTAGTAAAAAAGGGCGGATACGCTTATCCGGCGAGCCAGACGCCTTGGCAGGAGATCCAGCGCGGGATGGTCGATCAGCTCGCAGAGGGAATGGTGCTCAAGCCAGCTGTCAAATATCAGCGCGTGGCGCAGAAAAGCGTGCCGCGCGATAATCACTAGCGTGGAGCTCGTTGATATCGAAACTGCGTGCCAATGTGGCGCGCACGATCTTCAAGGTGGATGTCCTCGGCATGAGCCTGCAACAGCACGCTGCCCTTCGAACGGCTATGCGTGAGCATGACGTTTCAATACGAAAGAATCCTGCACTAGGATCGCTAAGTTCTTGTCCTTGCGCCGCGGCAGGGCCGATTTTGCTACCGTTTCCAAGAAGCAGCCCGCAGAGATCCAGCGATAAGAGGGGATGAACATGGCCGATCGGCTTAAAGGCAAAGTGGCGCTGGTCACCGCGGCCGGGCAAGGTATCGGGCGGGCAATCGCGCAGGCCTTCATCACCGAGGGCGCTCAAGTGATCGCGACCGACGTCGCGGTCGACAAGCTCGCCGGTCTGAACGCGGCGAAATGTGCGAGACTCGACGTGCGCTCGACCGAAGAGGTGAATGCTTTCGCCCAGGCACTCGGAAACGAATTCGGCGCGCTCGGAGTGCTCGCGAATGTCGCGGGTTTCGTGCATCAGGGTACAGTGCTCGAATGCTCCGAAGCGGATTGGGATTTTTCATTCGACCTCAATGTCAAATCCATGCACCGCACCATCCGCGCCTTCCTTCCCGGCATGCTGAATAATGGAGGTGGGTCGATTGTGAACATGTCGTCTGGAGTTTCATCCATCAGGGGGCTGCCCAATCGCTACGTCTATGGCGCAACCAAGGCGGCGGTAATCGGTCTGACCAAGGCCGTCGCAGCCGACTTCATCACCCGCGGTATAAGATGCAACGCGATCTGCCCGGGTACCATCGTTTCGCCCTCGTTCGAAGAGCGCGTGCAAGCGGTAGCGAGCGCGACCGGCATGCCGCTTGCCCAGGTTCGCAAGAATTTCATCGCACGGCAGCCGATGGGACGTCTTGGTACCGCGGAGGAAGTGGCCGCACTCGCCGTTTTCCTGGCATCGGACGAGTCGAGCTACATCACGGGGCAGCCGCACCTCGTCGACGGCGGAATGGCGCTTTAGCCGGCGGGCCGACCTGCCCTTACGTCGGGCTTGCTTTTCTGAGGGCTAACGCGGGATGATTTATCGGCGAGCGGCGGCGTTTTCGAGCGCCCCGCTGCAAGGACGGCAAGACAAATAATAATGGGCGTAGGGCCACTTCCGGCCCGGGAGGAATAGATGGCTTCGGTCGCGATCCGCGGCGTACGAAAAGCCTTCGGCGCGACAAGCGTCATTCATGGAATCGATATTTCGATACGGGACGGCGAGTTCGTCGTGCTCGTCGGCCCCTCCGGCTGCGGCAAATCCACGCTGCTGCGGATGATCGCCGGACTGGAAAACATCACGTCCGGCGAGATTCGAATCGGTGAGCGGATCGTGAACTGGCTGCCGCCAAAAGAGCGCGATGTCGCGATGGTATTCCAGAACTATGCGCTTTACCCGCACATGACCGTCGCGCAGAACATGGCGTTTTCCATGAAGCTGCGGGGCGCACCTAAAAGCGAGATCGACGAGCGGGTGAGCGGGGCGGCGGCGATTCTCGGGCTGTCACAATTGCTGGAGCGCTACCCGCGTCAGCTGTCCGGGGGTCAGCGCCAGCGCGTCGCGATGGGACGTGCAATCGTGCGCGATCCGCAGGTCTTCCTGTTCGACGAGCCTCTCTCCAACCTCGACGCCAAACTCCGCGTGCAGATGCGTACCGAAATCAAGGAGCTGCATCAGCGCCTCAAAACCACAACCATCTACGTCACGCACGATCAGATCGAGGCAATGACCATGGCCGACAAGATCGTGGTCATGCACGACGGCCGCGTGGAACAGATCGGCGCCCCGCTGGACCTCTATGACCGTCCCGACAATCTTTTCGTCGGCGGCTTTATCGGCTCGCCGGCAATGAACATGCTCAAGGGGCGCATCAGAGTGAATGGCGGTGCGGTCTTTGAATCGCCTGAGGGGGTGACATTTCCGCTCGGCAGCGCCCCGATGGGTAGTGATGGGCATCCCGCGATTTATGGTGTGCGCCCCGAACACTTCCATTTATCCGATGACGGAGTGGACGCGGTCGTGCAGGTCGTCGAGCCGACCGGTTCCGAACTCCAGATCGTGGCGAAGCTCGGCGAAAACGAGATCATCGCCGTGTTCCGCGAAAGACACCAGTTCAAGCCGGGTGACAGGATCCGGCTGAAGCCGGACCCGAGGCTAATTCACCTCTTCGACGAGACGACGGGCAAGCGTCTCAGCAGCTGATACCAAAACAGGAGGAAAGGATGAATCATTTCACGCGCCGGACGCTGATCAAGGGCGGCACGGCCGCCGCTGCTGCGGGCGCATTGAGTGGACCGGCGCTGCTTGACTGGACCAAGGCCTGGGCGCAGGCCGCGCCCTGGAAGCCTGAGAAGGACGCTCAGCTTTCGATCCTGCGCTGGAAGTATTTCGTACAGTCGGAAGACGATGCGTTCGTCGCACTGATGGATTCATTCACCAAGGCGACCGGCGTGAAAGTGACGATCGCGCGCGAATCCTACGAGGATGTTCAGCCGAAAGCGTCAGTGGCCGCCAACACAGGCGCGGGACCGGATTTGTTCTGGGGTCTGTATTCTCTGCCTCACCTGTTCCCGCAAAAATGCCTCGATGTCACCGATGTTGCCGATTATCTCGGAAAGAAATACGGCGGCTGGGTGCCGAGTGCTGTGACCTACGGAAAAGGCAGCGGCAATAAGTGGATTGCGATTCCCGTTTGCTATGCAGGCAACCTGCTCAACTATCGAATCGAAGCATCGAAGAAAGCCGGCTTCTCGAAATTCCCGACGACGACCGATGAGTTCCTCGCCTATGCCAAGGCAATGAAAGCCCAGGGCACACCTGGTGGCATGGCGCTTGGACACGCGTCCGGCGACGGCAATGCCTGGCTCTACTGGTGTCTCTGGGCCTTCGGCGGCAATGTCGTCGACAAGGACGATAAGGTCATCATCAATTCGCCGGAAACCGAAAAGGCGCTGAACTTCGCCAAGGCGCTTTACGAGAGCTATATACCCGGCACGGCTTCGTGGAACGATTCTTTCAACAACAAGGCGTTTCTCGGCGGCGAAATCCACTGGACCAACAACGGCATCTCGATCTACGTCGCCGCGCAAAACGACCCGACCAAGAAGCAGATCGCCGAGGATATGGATCACGCCCTCTGGCCGGTGGGCCCGGTCGGACATCCGACCGAATTCCACCTGATGTTTCCGCTGATGGCGATGACTTACACGAAATACCCGCAGGCCTGTAAGGCGCTAATGGCCTACATGCTTGAAGCCGATCAGTTCAACAAATGGCTCACGGCGTCGAAGGGGTATCTGACGCACTGCCTCAATGCCTATGACGCCAATCCTGTGTGGACCGCCGACAGGAAGGCGACGCCCTTCCGCGACGTCGCCAAGCGCACGCTCACAGCGGGCGGTCTGGGTTCAGTCGGCGAAAAGGCTGCGAGTGCCATCGGCGACTTCGTCGTGCTCGATATGTTCGCGGCCTTCTGCACCGGACGCGAGGACGCGAAGGGCGCCATCAAGCTCGCTGATCGCCAATTGCGGCGGATATACAGGTAGTGGACGCATTTCGTGCTTGGCCGGGCTCGTCCCGGCCATGCACGTCCTCGATGCGATGCCTGCCAGCGAGAAATTCGGGCATGTGGCGCGAGAAACGGTAACCGCCGATGATCGACATCACACTGAATAACCGGCAGCATGTGCGGCAGACGTCCGCCTGGGACCGGCTGAAAGCCAATCGCAACTGGCTCAGCATCTGGTTCATGCTGCCGGCCGCGGCATTCCTCATTCTTTTTCTTGCTTATCCGCTCGGCCTTGGGGTCTGGCTTTCATTCACGGATGCCAAGATCGGCCGGGCAGGAGTGTTCATTGCCGGCGAGAACTACGAGTGGCTATGGGACGACAGCATCTTCTGGCTGTCGGTCTTCAATACCCTGCTCTACACGATCGTCGCCAGCTCCATCAAATTCGCGGTCGGGCTCTATCTCGCGCTGTTGCTCAATGAGAACTTGCCGTTCAAGGCGATGCTTCGCGCGATCGTGCTCATTCCATTCATCGTGCCTACGGTTCTCTCCGCGATAGCGTTCTGGTGGATCTATGACAGCCAGTTCTCGATCGTGTCCTGGACTTTGCGCGAGCTCGGCCTGATCTCGTCAAACATCGATTTTCTTGGAGATCCCTGGAACGCACGATGGTCCGTCATTTTTGCGAATATCTGGCGCGGCGTGCCCTTCGTCGCCATCACCCTGCTCGCCGGACTGCAGACGGTTTCGCCTTCGCTGTATGAGGCCGCAACGATTGACGGGGCGAGCGCCTGGCAAAGGTTTCGGTACATCACCTATCCGCTGCTCACGCCCATCATCGCGGTGGTGATGACTTTTTCTGTGCTGTTCACCTTCACCGACTTCCAGCTGATCTGGGTCCTCACGCGCGGGGGGCCGGTCAACGCGACCCATCTGATGGCGACACTTTCCTACCAGCGGGCCATCATCAGCGGACAGCTTGGCGAAGGAGCCGCCATTTCGACTGCCATGATTCCGTTCCTGCTCGCGGCCATTCTCATTTCCTGGTTCGGACTTCAACGACGCAAATGGCAGCAGGGCGAAGCCAATGACTGACGCGCTTGCCGGCAAAGCCGCCGATCCGCGCGCGGTCCTTACCGGGACTGCGGACCACAGCGAGGGCATGAGCTACCTGCAGACGCTGCCCCGTCGTTTGGTGACTGTTTACCTGCCGCTGTCCATCATTCTTCTGGTGCTGCTGTTCCCGTTCTATTGGATGGCACTGACCTCGATTAAGCCGGACGATCAGCTGCTCGACATGGACAAGGTCAACCCGTTCTGGACGACCGCACCGACGCTCAAGCATTTCTACAATCTTCTCTTCCAGACCAACTATCCGCTCTGGCTGTGGAACACGATGTTTGTGGCGATCGGCGCCACGATACTCTCCATCATCGCCAGCGTCCTTGCCGCCTACGCAATTGTCCGTCTGCGCTTCCGCGGGGCCTCCTGGGTCGGGGCCGCGATCTTTCTCGCGTATCTTGTACCGCCATCGATCCTGTTCATTCCGCTTGCGACAGTCGTGTTCCAGTATGGGCTGTTCGACTCGCCATTTGCATTGATCCTTACATATCCGACGATCCTGATTCCGTTCTCGACATGGCTGCTGATGGGATATTTCAAGACGATTCCGTTTGAGCTTGAGGAGTGTGCGCTGATCGACGGCGCGAGCCGCTGGCAGATTCTCGTAAAGATCGTGCTGCCGCTCGCAGTACCGGGGCTGATCTCGGCTTTTATCTTCTGCTTCACGCTGTGCTGGAACGAATTCATCTACGCACTGACGTTTCTGTCGACGACGGCACACAAGACAGTACCCGTTGCGATCGTCAATGAATTCGTCGATGGCGACATCTACCGTTGGGGCTCTCTGATGGCAGGCGCGTTGGCCGGCTCGCTGCCCCTGGTCATCCTTTACGCGTTCTTCGTCGAGCACTACGTCTCTGCGATGACGGGCGCGGTAAAGGAATAAGTTCGTCGCGACGCGATCAACGCGCAGGCTCTTCAGTTTCAGCCTATTTCCGCTGTCCCTTGAAAATCGCGGGTGGAACCACGCGCTTTCTTGTTCACTGTTGCGCAATGGTTCTAGTACGAATCGCAGCGAGCCCTTACGGTTGAATTGCGGAGAAGCGAGCGCTCTTCTGTCCAAGCTTTCAATCCAGAGGCTGGGAACCGGAATCTGTTTCGCTTCTCGAACTGACGCCTTCGCCAGTTGCCGGAGGCGAGGCAGAGGGGGCCTTCAATCACAATGAAATCAGGTGCTGTTGCAATTCTCGTTGCTTCGACTGCAATCCTGTGTTCGACAGCCATGGCCGAGACGGCGAGTGAGCGGCAGGCCTGTTTCGGAGACGCGTTCAGGGTTTGCTGGAGTGCCATTCCAGACCGGCACAACGTATTTGTCTGTCTGATGAACAATCGCAATGTGATCAGCGAGCCTTGCCGAATTGTCATGGATCAGTACCGCCGCCCGCACCGAATCAAGCGAGCAACGCGTTACACGCGAGTCAACTGAGCATTGCTCGCGCAAAAAGAGGCTGCGCGCTGCTGCGCAGCCTCGATGGGCCAAAAAGGCCCCTTCTCTACCACGTAATCGCTAGCAGTTATCGAACGCGCGTGAGCCCTGTCCGTTCCAGGACCAGTAAGCGAACGAATATCCCCATCGACCGTTATCGAGCCATGAACGAGCGAACGACGGCACAACTCTTCGGCTGGTCTTTGGGGGGACTTTTTATCGCGATGCTCGCCTTGAACGCGATCTTTCGCTGAACAACTCCGCTCGATTTCAGGCCATTTGCCGGGCGGCGCGCGGTGCACCGTAATTGATCGCAATCCGGAACAAGAATGCCTTGGAGCCGTAATCGTCCCCTCTGCCATTCAGAACATCTTCCAGATAGGCGATCTCATCCTTCAGCTTTTCGATCTCCTGCTCGTCGATTTCACCGAGCGTGACCTGCGCATCAGATTCCAGACGCTTCAGAAACATTCTGAGCCGGGTGAGATCCGCTTCTGTCGGGGCCTTGACCATGGTCGAATGATACCCGGCGCAGGTCTTGCGAAAAGCGGTTTTCCACTCACAAAAAAAATTGCTCACTCGTTTTTCTAGCAGCCGCTTCAACGCTGGGACCAGGCGGACACGGATGGTGAGGACCGCGTTTCTGTGCGCGTCAGCAGCTATCCTCTAGGATCATGGAATTTCCCCGAAATCGACCAACTGCTTGGAAAAGAGCCGAGCGTCCCAAGGGGTCCGCGCCCGCGGGGCTCAGAAAAGCCTCTCTCGAGATTGACACCGCCCGCCCTCAGGTGAGCGCGAGAATGCCGATTGCTTTTTTGAAACGAACCCGCGCTCTAGCCGGACCGGTACCGGGCGCTGCGGCCGCGAATCTTTGCTGTCTGTGACGCCAAACGGTTGCGTGATACCATTTCGCGCAAGGCGGTAATGCTCATGTCCAGGTGGTCTCTTAATGCCCGACGTTGTTCAAGCGTCAGGTTATTGGCCGCCAGCCGCGCCCAGTCCTGAGCGATTGCCTCGCGCAGCGTACGAATCTCCCACTCCATTTTGTGTCGATCGGGAATCATTTCGATTTTGGAATGTATCGCGAATAGGGAGTGGATTACCATCCGCCGGACGGATGGGCTGTGAATTGGAACTGAGATTTGCGCCGGATGAAAATTCGCGCCGGTTCACTTTGGCGGATTGAGCCGAACGAGTGCCGCCGCTCGATCTGCGGCGACCTTCCATGTAGGCCAAAGCGCGCGTCCCTTGCGCAGGCCTGCAACTCGTAAGCGCAGGCCCGCCGCCCACCGGCGCCGCCGCTCGCTGACATTGGCGACCGCCATCAGTGCCGCCGGCGTCACGATCAAGGTCAGGATCGTCGCGAATCCGAGGCCGAACACGATCGCGGTCGAAAGATTGATCCACCATTGGGTGGAGGGCGCACCGACGGTCACCTCGCGAGAGAAAAATTCGATGTTGACCCCAAACGCGATCGGCAGGACGCCAAGGATGGCTGTGACGGCAGTGAGTACGACCGGTCTGGCACGCTCGCGGCAGGTTTCAACGATCGCGTCGTAGGCCGCCTTTCCTTCGCGGCGGAGCCGGTCATAGGTGTCGATTAATACGATGTTGTTGTTGACGATCACTCCTGCGTTGGCAATCACGCCGATACCCGTCATCACCACCCCGAACGCCTGGCCCATGATCAACAGGCCGAGCAATACGCCGACAGTCGAGAGAACGACTGCGGTCAGCACCAGCGCAACTGAAGTGAGCTTGTTAAACTGCGCCAGAAGAATCGCGAAGATCAGAAAGATCGCAGTGCCAAATGCCTTGAGCAGGAACGCGGATGCCTTCGCGCGTTCCTCGTCTTCGCCTTTGAGCTTCCAGGTTACCCCGGGACCGAGATCGACCTTTGCTAGCTGCCTGGCGACATCCTGCTGCACTTCCGCGGTGGGCACCCCCTCCGCTACGTTCGACGAGACAGTCATGACGCGGTGGCCGCCGACGCGGTTGATATAGCCGACGCGCGGGTGCGGCGAGCGGCTGACGAAATTCCCGATCGGTACATTCCCCGACGGCGTCTGAACGCGCAGTTCGTCGATCTGGTCGAGGCTGCGCCGGTCCTGCGGAAAACGCACAATGATGTCGACTGCCTTGTCGCTTTCGGCGGGACGGTATTCTGTAATCTTCACGCCGTTGGTGACGAGCTGGACTGCATTGCCGACGATGCCGACGCTTGCGCCATATTTTGCGGCCTCGGCTTTGTCGACGCCGATCTGCCAGTCGATTCCCGGCAGCGGCTGCCCATCGTCGAGATCGCGGATATCGCTGCGCGCTGCCAGGAGTGCGGCCACCTTCTTTGCAGCAGCCGGCAGTTGCGCGGGATCGAGGGCGGACAGCTGGACCTGGATCGGCTTTCCCGTGGGCGGCCCTGCGCGCGGCGCCGTGACCTCGACGAGCACGCCCGGTATGTCCGCCGTCCTGGCGCGGATCGCATCCATGATTTCATGTGCCGTCGGCCTCGACCTCCAGTCCGCAAATTCGAATTGGATGACCCCGATCGTATCTTCGGTGATCTCGTTCGAGCCGCGTGGCTGCTCGCCGACACGCGTGTAAACGGTCTTGAGACTGTCGAATCCGAGCACGCGATCCTCTACCGCCGCCACCATCCTGTTCTTCTCGTCGATCGAGAGGTTGCCGCGGCCATGCACAATGACCTGCCCGTAATCGGGCTCGACCTCGGGAAAGAATTCGACTCCATTGCCGAACTTTCCGTAGGCGACCTGCACGACGATCAGGAGGCAGGCGGCGAGCAGCAGGGTCGAACCAGGATGCCGCAACGCCATGCGCACGACGCGCATATAAGGACCATCGTCCGATACCCGATCGTCATTCGCCGTCGGCGCCGCTTTTCCCAGCAGCGCCCCGAGTGTGGGCGTAAACAGCAACGCGACGACCAGCGAGGCAGAGAGCGTCGCGATAAGGGTGATAGGAAGGTATTTCATGAACTCGCCGACGACGCCCGGCCAGAACAGAAGCGGGGAGAATGCGGCGATGCGCGTCGCCGTCGCCGCGATCACCGGACCGGCCATGCGCTTGGCGGCGAGACTGTAGGCCTGCCTCGACTCCATTCCTTCCGACAGCCGCCGCTCGGCAAATTCGGACACGATGATCGCGTCGTCCACCAGCATTCCGACTGCGAGAATGAGCGAGAACAGCACCACGATGTTCACCGTCAGCCCCGCAAGCTGCAGACCGAGCACGCCTGCCAGGAACGATGCGGGAATGGCGATGCCGATGAACAGGGAGGCGCGGAAGCCGAGCGCAAAGAGAATAATGACGGCTACCAGCAGCACAGCGGTGGCCACCGAGTTCTGCAGATCGCTGAGCATCTGCCGGATCAGTTTCGACTTGTCCTGGATGTAAGACACCTGCACGCCCGCGGGCCAGGTCGTCTTCATCTGCTCGACCACCTTCTTCACGGCGTCGACCGTCTCGATCAGGTTTGCCCCCGGACGCTTTGACACTTCGATGGTCATCGCCGGTTTGCCGTTGACGCGAGTGATGCCGGTCGCATCCTTGAAAGTCGGCTTGACTTGCGCGACGTCGCCGAGCGTGACCGTGGCGTCTGCAGAGGACACCACCGGAATGCTGAGCACGTCCGTCGGCTTTTCGATGAGCGAGGGCACCTTGACCGCAAACCGGCCGGTTTCTCCCTCCAGCGCGCCGGCGGCCACAAGGCTGTTGGATGCCTGCGTCACGGCCATCAGCTGATCGATCGAGACATTGTAGCTCTTCATCAGCATGGGCTCGGCGACGATTTCGACCACCTCGTCGCGCGCGCCTCGAAGTTCCGCCGACAGCACGCCGGAGGTCTGCTCGATCGCGTTCTTGGCCGCGCGCGCGATGTGCAGCATCGAGCGTTCGGGCACATCTCCAGACAGCGCCACGACCAATACCGGATAAAGCGAGAGATTGACCTCCTGGACCGAAGGTTCGTCGACATCCTTCGGGAGATCGTGCTTGGCATCGTCGACTTTGGCCCGCACGTCCGCGAGGGCGGCCTTCGAATCGAATCCCGCCTCGAACTCGAGCAAGACGTAACCGCCGCCCTCAAAGGCGGTCGACCGCATTTCTTTTACATTGCTGACCGACTTGAGCTGCGTTTCGACCGGGCGCAACAGGAGACGCTCGGCATCTTCGGGACTGATACCCCGCTGCGTGAGCTGTACGTAGATGATCGGGATCTTGACGTCAGGCTCAGCCTCTTTGGCGATCGTCACATAGGCGACGAGGCCCGCCAGCAGCACGAAAATGAGCACCGCGATCGTGAGCCGCGCATGACTGATGGCGTAGTCAATGATCCTGGACATGGATTTTCGCTGCTTCGGCTGTTGTTTGCGGCGTTCTCAGGTGATCACTTGCCGGCAGTCATTTCTGCCGGCGCATTCATGGCATCGACCCGCATGCCATCGCGCACGAAATCCTGGCCCTGCACGATCACCCGGGCGCCGTCTTCGACGCCACCGACCCACATCGAAGACTGTCCGTCCTCGACCAGCGTCACAGGGGTGAAGGCAACCTTTTCGCCGACGCCTACGACGCGGACTCCGAGATCGCCGGATGCCGAGAAGATGAGGGCCGATCGCGGAACGCGGGTCGCCGGAACCGCAGCCATTCTGATGGCGACTTCCGCCGTTATTCCGTCCGGAATCTTGCCGTCGGCATTTTCTATCTCAACTTCGATGCGATAGGTGCGCGTCGTCGGATTGGCGGACTTGGCCACATATCGAATGCGGCCGCTGGCCGTTTCGCCGGTCACGAGACGAACGTCGGCGAGATCGCCGACCTTGATGCCCGCCAGCTTGCGCTCGGGGGCTTCGACAACCGCCAGCATGGGATCGAGCGACACGATCTTGGCGATCTCGCGTCCGGTCATGGAGAATGTCGCTTGCCCGACTTCGACCGGCACATCGCTGATTACGCCGGCAAACGGCGCGCGGACTACGCCGCGCTCACGCTCGGCTTCGGCGGCAGCCAGAGCCGCGGTGGCAGCCTTCAGCTGCGATTCCAGATTGACCAGGTCGAGCTTCGGAAGCGCGCCGCTTTCGATGAGCTTGCGCCTGGCTTCGAGTTCGGTCCTGCGCTGTGTCGCAAGAGCCCGCGCCTGCTCGACCTGCGCCTCGCGCGCTTCATCGGAGAGCACCGCGAGCACGTCGCCTTCCTTGACACGCGATCCGCGGCGGACTTTGAGATCGGTGATGACGCCGGAGGTGCGCGCGTTCACCATCACTTTTCGATCAGCTTCGGTGCGCCCCGACAGGATGAGCTTGCGGCTGTGCGGCACGAGCTTGCTGTCGATGACCTGAACACGGAAAGCCTTGGCCTCGACGTCATGCGGGCGCACCGCCGCCGCGCTCTTGCTTTCATGCGGCACAAGATAGCCGGACAGGATCCATCCGCCCGCAGCAAGCACCAGCCCGATCGCGGCCACACGGCTTGCTTTCATCGCACCTTCTCCATTGCTTTTTCTTTTGCCGCAGGGGGCAGAGGCTCGGAAAGCAATCCGCGGATCATCTTCAGAATGAGCGGCAGGACCACCTGTGGGT
This sequence comes from Pseudolabrys sp., assembly GCA_035718275.1. Lineage (GTDB taxonomy): Bacteria > Pseudomonadota > Alphaproteobacteria > Rhizobiales > Xanthobacteraceae > Pseudolabrys. The sequence goes on from DASTHI010000023.1 coordinate 49,247, forward strand.
CGAATCCGGGGTCGCAGGCGCGGCGCCAGAAGATTCCGTCGCCCACCGCCATCAGCACGGTGGCTGCGCCCTCCACATCAATGGTTTCTGAGATTTCACCACGCTCGACGGCATGGCGGAGGACAGCGGCAAGACCCGCTTTCACCTCACGCTCGATCTGCTGACACTGCGCGGCAATTTCCGGATTTCTTCGGCTTTCGGCCATGATCTCCGCGCACAAGGCCACGTCTTCTGCGCTCCGCTCGACCAGATGGTAGCGCGCGCATTCGGCAAGCCCGGCGAAGAAATCGGGTGACTGGACAACGGCTGCGAAACTCTGAGCCGCCTGGGCGCGATTGCGTTCCGAGATGCCGGCAATGATCTCCTCTTTGGAGGAAAAGTAGCGATACAGGTTGCCGGGACTCATCTGCGCTTCCGCGCAGATTTCCTGCATCGACGTCTTGTGGAATCCGGCGCGGGCAAAGCAGCGCTGCGCCGCGGCCAGAATTTCCGTGCGTCGGTCGGCCTGGAGCTGAGCGTTCGGTAGACGCATCGATATTGTTCCGCGTTGCGGTAAAAGCGAATGAACGTTCGCTCTATTCTATGACCAGCCGCTTGTCAATGAAATTAAAGCAGCCAAATTTCACGCTGGGTCAAAAAAACGTCGATTTGGCAAGGAGATACCACGGGTCGGTTGATGCCATCGGCGTGTCCTGGCAGGCCGGGCGGCTGGGTGGGGAGCCGCTGCTCAGTTAGTCGGTGCGACGCGCGTTTTCGGCTCTCAGCCCCAGGGCCCGCGGGCGCCCCACGGCCCAGCGGGCGAAGGCCGGAACTCGGGGCCTTGCGCGCGTCGGGCCTGTCCCATCTGGGCTGCAAGTTGCTCCAGCGCCGCAATCCGATTCTGTGTCGCCGGATGGGTCGAGAACAGGTTGTCCATGCGCGCCCCGGAGAGCGGATTGATGATGAAGAGGTGAGCCGTCGCCGGATTCTGCTCCGCCGGAATATTCTCGATATGATGCGCGGCTGCGTCGATCCGCTCCAGCGCAGAAGCAAGATCGCGCGGGTTGCCGCTGATCCGCGCCCCTAAATTGTCGGCGGCATACTCACGTGTTCGGCTGATCGCCATCTGCACGAGCATGGCCGCGAGCGGCGCAAGCACGATCATCGCCAGCGTTCCGATGACGCCGATGCCGTTGTTGCCTTCGCGGTGACCTCCTCCGAAGAACATCCCGAACTGCGCAAGCATCGAAATGGCGCCGGCGATAGTGGCCGTGATGGTCATGAGAAGCGTATCGCGGTTGCGGATATGGGCGAGTTCATGCGCAATCACGCCTGCCGCTTCGTCGCGCGAGAGCATGTCAAGCAGCCCTGTCGTCACTGCCACCGCGGCATTCTGCGGGTTGCGCCCGGTCGCGAAGGCGTTCGGCTGCGGATTATCCATCACATAGACGCGCGGCATCGGCAGGCCGGCACGGCCGGCAAGCGTGGCGACCATGTGGACCAACTCCGGCGCTGTATGCTCGTCGACCTCATGGGCGCCGTGCATCGAGAGAACGAGCCTGTCGGCGTTCCAATAGGTGAAGAAATTCATCGCCGCGGCTACGAGAAAGGCGATCACTGCACCGTTGGCGCCGCCGATCAGATAGCCAACCGCCATGAACAGGGCCGTCAGCCCCGCCAGCAGCAGCGCGGTGCGCAGATAGCTCATTGCAGTCCTCCCAGGACCATGAACCCACTCGGCTGCGACATATGGGAGCAGCCAAGGCGCGATTCAAGGAAGCGAGCTTGCTCAAGCGGCGAGCTCAGGGTGACCGAGATGACTCGAACAAACGGGCCGAGTTTCGCCTATCGACCGCTTCGGAAGTACTGCCAGACTGCAAAACAAAGAAGCAGGAGCGAGACGGCCGCAACGATGTATGCCGTGACTCCGTCGCCGAAGTCCCCATGCGGAATGACCACCTGGGCCAATGCACTTTCGGAAAACGTGCATGCAGCCACAAGGCCAACCGAAGCCGCACGGAGAATGCGTTTCGACTGCAGATTACCGAACGGCAACGGATGCGTCTTCACCATCGGTTCGCTCAAGAGCCCAGCACAAACGATTACAGCCTGCAGGTTTTGTGGAGAAGGCCTTGAGGTCGCACGACCAGAGACCGTCTATTCGGGCGCTACTGCGATCCCACCCGGGGGCCCGGGCTCAATTCGCTGGCGTCGCGCGCGATTGCGATTTCGATCTCGGGTCTTGTTCTCGGCAAAGGCACACTCACGCGCACTCTTTGCCTGCCATCGGAGAGCATGCCGAGTGCCTTGGCCGCGGCATACGAGAGGTCAATTCGCCGCTCGAGATCCATCTTGGGCAAGAATGGTCCGCGATCCTTCACGACGACACTCACGCACTGACGGCGGAGACAGACATGCAGGATGGTGCCGAATGGCAAGGTCCGGTGTGCGGCCACAAACTCCTTGTTGTTGTAGGGATGGCCGTTCGCCAGATAGTGGCCGCCTTCATTCGGTGCGGAGCCGCCGATCCAATAAGTCGCAATCATGAAAATGAAGGCCGGTGTATTCATGCTTTGACCGACGGAACCCTCATCACAATTCCTCCCGTGTTCCTTGGTTCCACACGCGCCTCACACACCACTTTCCATCGTCGCTCGTCGTCACCGGTGATCCACGTCTTCACAATTAGGCGATTCGCAGCCGGGCGGCTGTACAATATTCGCAAGCTCAACACCAGGACCACACACGAACCCGCGCCCAAGCGTTACGAGCTCGAGCGCCTGCCCGATGCCATTCATCGGCACACCGATGCGAAGTGAAGAGTCGGCTTGCGGACGCTGTGCCGAGCGGTGGTATTTTGGTAAGTCCAGTAGCCCGGGCAACTTGGTCGCGTTGAGGCCGGAGCAGCACAGTGATTGAATCGGAATGCCTGTGGTCTTTCGACAGGAGCATAAGAAATGACAGGCACAGACTGGTCACTGAAAGGACGCGAATTCGTTCACTGCAATTGCGCGTATGGTTGTCCCTGCCAATTCAACGCGCTGCCCACGTATGGTGACTGTCGTGCCGTGCTCGGCATCGACATCGAAGAGGGCCACCACGGTGCGACACGACTCGATGGCTTGAAAATCGCCGCGATTGCCGCCTGGCCGAAAGCCATTCACCAGGGGCACGGCAGCATACAGCCGATCGTCGATGAGAGAGCGACGCCCGAGCAGCGTGATGCGCTCCTTCGCATCATGCAAGGTCTTGATACGGAGCCCGGTGCTACGATCTTCCAGGTTTTCTCCGCAACTTTCGATGCGGTGCATGATCCGATTTTCAGGAAGATCGAGCTCAATGTCGACGTGGACGGTCGGCGAGCGACGCTAAGGGTTCCGGATCTCATTGATGCACGCGGCGAGCCAATCCTCAATCCGGTCACCGGGAAAGAGCATCGCGCGCGCATCAATCTCCCCATGGGCTTTGAATACACGACTGCAGAAGCCGGACGGGGATGGGCGACTACATCCGGCGTGATTTCTCTCAGGCTGGAGGACACGCACGCCCACTTCGCGCATCTGCATATGACTCAGAGCGGCGTACTGCATTAGCAAACCATGGCCGATGCTGCGCTGGTAGAGATCTTCCGTCGCGACAGGACGGTCGTTGGAGTCGCGCTGGCGATCATCACGGCTGTGACCTGGACATACCTGCTTTGGCTCTCGCACGAGATGGCCAGCACGAGCATGGGCGGAAACATGCCCATGTCCGGCATGCAGGGGATGGATTCAATGGCTGCGCCGGCCATCAGGCCATGGTCGCTGTCCGATTTCGCCTTCGTGTTCGTGATGTGGACGATCATGATGGTCGGCATGATGACGCCATCGGCTGCACCGATGATTCTGATATACGCGAATGTCGGGCGGCAGGCGATGCAGCAGGGCCGTCCCTTTCCGGCAGTGGGCTGGTTCACGGCCGGTTACCTGCTGGCGTGGACGGGCTTTTCACTTCTTGCAACGGTCTCGCAATGGGCGCTCACGCGCGCGGCCATGCTCACGCCGGGCATGCAGACCGCCAGCGGATTGATCGGCGGTTTGCTGCTGATCGCCGCGGGAATTTATCAGTGGACTCCGGTGAAGGACATCTGTCTCAAGCATTGTCAGTCGCCGCTCATCTTTATCCAGCGCCATGGCGGGTTTCGCAGAGACATCGCCGGTTCACTCAGCATGGGTTTGCGGCACGGCCTTTACTGCGTCGGCTGCTGCTGGGCACTGATGCTTCTCCTGTTCGTCGGCGGCGTGATGAATGTCCTCTGGATCGCCGCGCTTGCCATGCTGGTTCTGATCGAGAAGGTCGGCAGCTCGGGGCGCATCTTTTCGCGTGCAGTGGGAGTTGTTCTGCTCCTCGCGGGTGTCTGGACCATCCTGCAATAGCGATCACACCGTCCGATCGTGGTTCTTGTCACCCTCGACATCGGTCGCGGCCGTCCGAATGCTCTTCGGAATTTTGGCCGCGCGAACTCCGCTCAAGCTGTGTTCGGTTGATTGGCGAGTGCCTCGAGCTGATCGGGAACGGGTGATTGCTGCTGGAATTGACCCAATCAGGAGGCCCACACATCAATGAGCACTAGCAACCGCCGGAACCCTCCGTTGCACGGGCTCGCTCCCGTTCTCGACCGGAATATCGAGACGCTTCGTCGCCGGCAACTCGAGGAAGAGCAACAAGCCTCATGGCAGGATCGTGTGGCTGACGCGATCACCGGATTTACCGGCACGATGTACTTCGTCTATATCCATCTGGCCGGATTCGGATTCTGGATCCTCGCCAATCTGCACTGGATTCCGGGAATCCCTGCGTGGGATGAATCCTTCGTCGTGCTGGTGATGGTCGCATCGGTGGAAGCGATATTTCTATCGACCTTCGTTCTCATCACGCAGAACCGGATGACGGCGGCGGCCGACAAGCGGGCCGACCTCGACCTGCAGATCAATCTTCTCACCGAGCACGAGCTCACGAAGATTGCAAAACTGCTTTCCGATATGGGCGAGCATATGGGGGTTGCGACAGCGGCTGACCGCGAGATGGAAGAAATCCAGCGCGAGGTCGCACCCGACGCTGTTCTCGATCACATCGAGAACAAGGGCCGCTGACCGCAATTCAACATCGATTCGGTGGGGAGCACCGCGCCAGCTTCGACAGCATCGGCTCGCTCGCCGCGAGCGCGCCAGCGCAGGGTCTTCAACGCGCTACGCGCCGGCCTTCTGATTCAATTGTCAAACAGCCCGCGCCGGCAGCAAGGCAAGCGCCATCGCCCGTATTGTTTGATCGCGGCCCCGGGCAGGCCTGTCTTTCCTTTGCCCTCGCAAAGCGAGGGGGATGGAGCACCGCGAGGCGCACCAACATAATCTCCGCGCTTTTGGGGCGCGGCGTGCGTCCGGTGAGACGCACGCGCCCCGCGGCGCTCCACCTGCGGCTTTTCTGTCCCCGGCGCCGTGCTTCCCTGGCGCGTACCTCACGGGCTTTCTGACCCGCAAGTCCGGGGCG
>DASTHI010000024.1:0-17522 GCA_035718275.1 Pseudolabrys sp.
CCGAGGAATATCACGTCATGCGCGTGCTCGCGAACCTGGAGACCGTGAACACCTATGAGGGCACGCACGATATCCACGCCCTCATCCTCGGCCGCGCCCAGACCGGCATCCAGGCGTTCTTCTAAAGCGAGATCATCGCCGTGATCGTGCAGGGCGCGCGCGACCTCTCCAGTACCGGTGGGTTCAGCCGTCGATCAGCATATTCGGCTTTGCAAACCGCTCCAGCGCGAACGAATCTTCGATGACGATCTCGCGGCCGGAGCTTCTCACGCCATGCTTTGAAAGCCGGGCCAGGCTCCTCGAAAGGTTCTCCGGTGTCATCCCGAGGCTCGATGCGAGCGTGCGTTTTTCGAAGGCCAGTTCGATGGTGCGATGATGGCCCTGCATGGCATCGGTCTTGAGAATCCAGTTCGCCAGCCGTTTGGTCCCCGTTCGCAGTTTTTTGTTCATGAGAGAGCGCACGACGCTGTGATAGTGCTCGGCGAGCTCGATGACGATTGCGCGGGCGAAGGCGTGATCACTGTCGAAGGCATCGCGGATTCGCTGGGCCGGAACAACGAGAATGCGTGCGGCTGTCAGCGTCCGCGCCGAACTCAGATACACGGCATTGCGAAGTACTGAAGAGACGATGAAAGCGGCTGTCGGGCGGATGATGTCGATCGTGGTCTCGTGTCCATCATGCGTGCAGAATATTTCGACCGCGCCTTCGACAACGACGTGAAAGGACTCGGGCAGCCTGCCTTCGCGGATCAGTGTCACATGTTGCGGAAAGTGCTGCAGCTCGGCATCAGCCATCAGCACATCGAAATTATCCTTCTCCATCCTGCAGAACAGAGGCAGCGCGCGGACGGTCTCGAAGTCGGATGGACGCACGGCTCTTCTCCGGGTGAATGGCCGTCTTTTAAGGGAAACCTGGCATTTCCCCCTTGATCGATGTCAAGCGCAGGCATGACCAATTGTCTATAGTTCGATCTCTCATCAGGGCTTTGCGAACCATGGCAGAGACGGGGCTCTTGAACCGGCTGAACCCGCAGCGTCCGCGCTGGGCGGTCGCGGCGGCCGCCGTCGCATTGATCTTCGGACTCGTCACCATCGCCGTGGGCGGGACAACCTTGTTTGGACCCGCAGAAAGGAGAGCCGCCGCCGGCAACATCGTTCCATTCGTTCTCTGGTTCAACTTCATCGCCGGATTTGCGTATGTCGCAGCAGGCGTCGGTCTGTTTTTGTGGCGCCGTTGGGCGGCCAATCTGTCCGCGGCGATCGCCATCACGACGGTCACCGTGTTTGCTGCGCTCGCGGCTCACATTCTATTGGGCGGACTGTTTGAGCTCAGGACAATCGGCGCGATGACTGTGCGCAGCCTCATATGGGTTGTGATCGCGGTCCTGGCTTGCCGCGCGATGCGATGCTTTGAAGGCATGTCGCGCGGCAGCGCTGCGTGATATTCGACCGCCGGGAGCGACCCTGGCTCATGCCGCTTTGCGGCTCTCGATCGAGCGGCGCGACCGCGACGCGGCCGCAAGCATGAAAGCGTAACTTGCAAGCGCGATCACCGTGACGAGCCCGCTGATCGAGCGCGCCTCGGTCCACTCGAATATGTCGGCGGAGATCCGCAATCCTGCCGAGACGTGCAAAAGCGCGAGCGCTCCGTAGAGAGCGGAGGTGTAACCCACACGCAGGCCCGTCACCGCGGGCAGAATGATGGGGGCGTGCCCAAATATCATCGACAAAACAAACCCAATTGTAATGGCATGGACGGCGCCATCGTAGGAAAATCCCGCGGCTCTCGGCGGATCAAGCAGGAGAAGACATCCGGCGAGGCCGAGCCAGAAGTAACCCGCGAGCAGGCAGCTTGCCGAAAACCGCGCCTGCCCCGAGAGCCGAATGGTCAGCAGGGCAATATCGTGCCTGACAAGCCAGGCAGTCGTCGCAAGCAGGCCGACGCCGTACAGGATTGCAAAGTCGCTGGACAATTCCGAACGAGCGCTTCCTGCGATAATCGGCAATATCGCTAGCACGAATATGATCTGGCTCGAGAAGGGCGGCGATAGCAAGCGACTAAGCTCGAGGCGTTCGGCGGAAATCGTGAGAACGAGAAATGCCAGCCACCAGCCGGTCACGTTCGCCGCCTCCGCGCCTTGCATCCACAACCACGTTCCCAGTGGCCAACATGCTGCACCGACCGCAAGGACAACCGTGAACAGCGCGAGCTGCCGCGCGGCGACAAACCAGGAGTTGATCGCCAAAGCAATTCCTGCAAGCAGAAAGAGCGCGGCGGCGAACTGCGGCTTGTCGATCACAAGCGCGGCAGCGGCGACGGCCGACAGGCCGGGCGCGGCATAGGCCCACCAATTCCCGATCGCCACCGCCCGTTCGAGACTGATCAGCGTCCCGAGAAATCCGCTGATCATCAATGCGCCGTGGAATTCGGCCGGCACGTGCGCCCCGCTCAGGAAGCCAATCCGCTCGAGACCCGTCCACAGGCCGCCCAGCAAGGAGACGGCCCCGGCCGCGAGCGGAATCAGGCGCAGCCAACGCCACCTGTCCGACTGTCGTGTCGTGCGGATCGGTACAAGCTCCTTCTCAAGACAATCCCAGCTGTCGACGGGATTCCTCGCTCATCAGCTCGGGCGACCACGGCGGATCCCACACGAGATCGACGTGCACGTCGGATATTTCGGGGAAGCGACCATGGAGCACGGTCTTTATCTCCTGTGTCATCATCTCGCCGAGCGGGCACGCCGGTGTCGTCATCGTCAATGCGATGTCGATTCCATTTGTGCTGCGCGCCGCGTGATAGATCAGCCCAAGATCGACGATGTTGATGCCCAGCTCAGGGTCAATGACTGCTTTCAACGCTTCCAGGATTTCACGATCCATTTCTGCCATCACGATGACATCCGAGCGTAGCGCAACAAAGATCGTACTTTCGGCAACACAGATTCGTTCCACTGGGAAAGCCCGGAGCGCTGCATGATAAGTTGGTCATCCGCAATGACAAGCCACAGCGGAACTCCTGCGCCGCGGCCGATTGCTTGGCGATAGAGACGCAGGTCTTCCGGCCAATTCCGGTCATTCAGAACCTCGAAGAGACTCGGCGATTTCACTTCACGATAGGTAAGGCGGTGAAATTCCGCGGAGTTGCGCAATCTCGGCTCGTATTGTCGCTGCCACACGTCACAGGGCGCGCAGTTTTCCGCACCGACATAGACCAGCGTGAGCTTGTCGATCGTTCTCGTCTGGTCCCAATTCGCAAGGGCCAGAGCCGCGAGAGCAGCTACAAGAACAAGGCCAGCCGTTGCCCGGCCCGCCCAACGTTTTGCCGGCATCGATTGCCTCGCCTGAAGGCGGCAGACTTTTCGCGATCATCTTTACTCAATGGGCGGAGTCACATGTTGACTTTGGTCAAGGCGTGGGCTGCCGGACGAAATTATGTTTTGCGCGCTTCCAACGCTGGATGATTTCCATGCCGACGAAAATTCCAGTCGCAGACGAGCCGAGCGAGAAATTCGAGCGCATTCCGATGATGCAGCGGATTCTCGACAATCCATTCCTGCTGCTCTTCCTGGGCGTCACCATACCCACGGTTCTCTACATCCTCTGGGGCGTGATGGAGATCGCCTCGGTCCCCTTGGCGAAGTAGCGCACGCAGGAATCAGCAGACCGGGAGATCCGCATGGCCATCGCACCCCCCAAACAAAGGATCTGGTGGAACGAGCCGATCGAGAGAATCGAACTGATCTGGACAGTCATCGCCTTCCTGTGGGGACTGTTCATGTTCGGCTTCATGATTGCCTGGCACTTCATCGGCCAGCAGAATCTCAACAAGGAAGCCTATCGAATCGCGCCTTCCAACTACGAGGCCAAGGTCGATGAGTTTGCGCAGAAGTTCAAGGTGCGCGAAGAAAAAGGCGTGCCCGTCGTCAAGCCGCCAGCGGGCACCGACGTCTATCTGCTCGGCCGGCTCTGGCAATGGTGGCCCATTCTCGAATTGGAAAAGGGCACCAGCTATCGCATCCACATTTCGACGCTGGACTGGATGCACGGGTTTTCGCTGCAGCCCGTCAACATCAACATTTCGGCTTATCCCGGCTACGAGCACGTCATCACGCTGACGCCGACGTCGGCAGGCGAATACGGAATCCTGTGCAACGAGTACTGCGGCATTGGTCATCACCAGATGACCGGAAAAATCTACGTCACTGAGCCGAAACGTGCCGAGGCTGATCAGCGCCTCGCGGCAGGGAGATAGTCCATGACCGCCGAAGCCATTGTTGGATCCGTCGCAAAACCCGCCGATTTCCGCACTTGCCAATACACCGGCCTGCGCGTCGACGTTGCGGCGCAGGCGCTGATCAAGGCGAATGCGGTCGCCGCCGTGGTGTTCCTGCTGATCGGCGGTCTCTTGGGCCTCATGGTCGCGCTCACGCGCTGGCCGGCGGTCCACCTTCTCCCCGCGGAATGGTTCTACCTGGTGCTGACAGGGCACGGCGCGAATGTGCTGCTGTTCTGGATCATCTTCTTCGAAATCGCGGTGCTCTACTTCGCGTCCGCGGTGCTGCTCAACAGCCGCATTGCGGCGCCGAAATTCGCCTGGCTTGGATTCGTTCTCATGGTTGTGGGCGCGCTGCTCACCAATTATGCCGTGCTGCAGGGCGAATCGAGCGTGATGTTCACGTCGTATCCGCCGATGCAGGCGAAGCCGAATTTTTACCTCGGCTTGATCCTTTTCGCCGTCGGCGCGCTCATCGGCTGCGCCATCTTTTTCGCCACTTTGGTGATTGCGAAAGAGGAGGGCACCTATGAAGGATCGATTCCTCTGGTGACCTTCGGCGCACTGACCGCAGCAATCATCGCCGTGTTCACGATCGCGTCCGGAGCAATAATTCTCATTCCGACCTGGCTCTGGTCGCTCGGACTGATCTCCGACATCGATCCGCTGCTCTATAAGGTGGTCTGGTGGGCGATGGGCCACTCGTCGCAGCAGATCAATGTCTCCGCGCATGTCTCGATTTGGTACCTGATCGCCGCATTGCTGGTCGGCGCCCAGCCGCTCAGCGAGAAAGTCAGCCGCACCGCGTTCTTTCTGTACATTCTCTTCCTGCAGCTGGCTTCGGCACATCACCTGCTCGCCGAGCCCGGCCTGAGTTCAAGCTGGAAGATCGTCAACACCAGCTACATGATGTACCTGGCGGTGCTTGGCTCGATGATCCACGGACTCACCGTCCCGGGAGCGATCGAAGCCGCCCAGCGTAGAAACGGATACACCAAGGGCGCGTTCGAGTGGTTGCGCAAAGCGCCGTGGGGAAATCCGGCGTTCGCCGGGATGTTCCTGTCGCTGGTGATGTTCGGCTTCATAGGCGGCATTTCCGGCGTCGTCCTTGGCACCGAGCAGCTCAACGTGCTCATGCACAACACGCTCTACGTGCCGGGGCACTTCCACGGCACGGTCGTGACCGGCACCACGCTGGCTTTCATGGCGGCGACCTATCTGGTCCTTCCATTGATATTCCAGCGCGAGATCCTGTGGCCGAAGCTGGCGAAAATTCAGCCCTATCTGTTTGGCATCGGCGCGGCGGGAATCTCGCTGTTCATGATGGGCGCCGGCACGCTCGGAGTTCCGCGTCGTCACTGGGATATCACATTCAGCGATGCCGAGCTGTCATTCGCACACTCGGCCGGCGCGTTCCTGATGATGGGACTTAATGGGGTGTTCGCCATTCTTGCCGCAATCGGTGGCGCCATCTTCGTGATCGTCGTCGTCGGCACCGTTCTGTTCGGGACGCGCATCAAAGGCGGGCACAAGCTGACGTTCCCGCTGCATTCGGGCGGCGGCGCCGCTGTGTCGCACTATGGCAGCCATGCCACGGCCAAGCTGCCGGGCACCGCGATCCTGGTGTCGATCTTCTTCGTTTCGTTCGCGCTCTACTACTTCATCAACTGGAAATATCTCTCCGAGCTGTGGCTGTTCCGCTGACGCATGGCTCACCAAGAGACCGAAAGGAGATGCAACAATGCTGCCCGCGATGCGCATGGCCGTTTCGCTCCTGAAGCTCAGGATCGGCATTGCCATCGCGGCGAGCGCCCTCGCGGGCATCGCGGTGACAAGCGGGCCTGCGCTGCCGTGGTGGCAATCGCTGGGGCTTTCGCTCGCTGTTCTCGGCGCGTCCGGCGCTGCCGGCGCATTCAACCACTACTATGAGCGTGATCTCGATCGCCTGATGAAGCGCACTCGCTCGCGTCCCTTCGCGAGCGGCGCATTGCGTGCGAGTCCGTGGTGGCTCGCAGGATTCCTGCTCCTGCTTGTCGCTTCAGTTGCCCTCGCGGCCTCAACCGGCGGAAGCCTCGCCGCAGTTTTCGTGTTCCTCGGCGCCTTCACCTACGGAGTCGTCTACACGATGTGGCTCAAGCGCCGCAGTGTTTGGAACATCGTCATTGGCGGACTTGCGGGCAGCTTTGCAGTGCTGGCCGGAGCTGCCGCTGTCGATCCGACTCCCCAGCTTGTGCCGAGCCTGGTCGCGGTCGTCCTCTTCCTGTGGACGCCGCCTCACTTCTGGAGCCTCGCGGCCGCCAAGACCGACGAGTACAGGAGCGCCGGCGTGCCGATGCTTCCTATCGCGGCGCCTGCCTATGCGTGGACGCTTGCCGTGTTTGCTCACACCCTTGCGCTTGTCACGATCTCGCTGGTCCCCTTGTGGTTCGGAAAGGGCCTCTTCTATGGCCTCGGCGCCGGGGTGGGCGGACTTTATTTCGTCGTCACCAGCTGGCGGCTGCACCGATCTGCGACCAAGGAGAACGCGATGCGCAATTTCTTCGCGTCGCTGCTGCAGCTTGCATTTCTCATTCTGGGAATTCTGCTCGATAGCGCTTTCGGATCGTGGCCATGACACCGTGCATGCGGATGGTCGCTGCGGTTGTCGCTTTTGCCGCAACATCTGTTGCATCGGCAGCGGCGGCTGTTCCGGATCGCCAGCCGCGGCTGGATCCGCAAACTGCGATCGAGCAGAGCAGGCGAGCGATCGGCCGCACGCTCGGCGACTACCGGCTGATCGATTCGCGGGGTGCGGCTCTGCCGCTTCGGGACTATCGCGGGAAGCCGCTCGTCATCAGCCTCGTCTACACGGCTTGCAGCTCGGTATGTCCGACGTCGACCCAGCATCTGCTCGACGCCGTCGCGGAGGCGAACAGAATTTTCGGCTCCGGCAGCTTCAACGTTCTCACGGTGGGTTTCGACACGCGCAATGACACGCCAGGGCGCCTCACCCAGTTCGCCGCGGCGCAAGGGATCAGATCGCCGAACTGGCGACTGGCAAGCGGAGACGGCGCAAACATCGCGGCACTGCTGGGCAATCTCGGCTTCAGTTACGCGACCATTGCCGGCGGCTTCGACCATGTCACGCAGACAACCATCGTCGACAGCGAGGGAAAGATCTATCGCCACGTCTACGGCGATGATTTTCCACTCACAATGTTCATCGAACCCATGAAGGAGCTCATCTACGGCGTTACCCGTCCGTTGTCGCTCGGCAGCCTTCTCGATCGCATCAAATTTATCTGCACGGTCTATGACCCTGGCGCCGGCCGTTACCGGATCGATTACGGGCTGACATTCGGCAGCGTCATTGCCGGGGTGTCGCTTCTCGTATTCGGAGGGCTTCTTTACCGCGAGTGGTCTCGCAGCGGACACGCTTGACGGGCCGGATCGGGTGCGGAGGACATGGTGATTGGCGCAGTCCGCAGCTTGGTACGATACGGCTTCGAATTCATCGAGCGGCCGCTCGATCGCCTGTTCGGTTCTGCGCTAAACCCGCTCGCCCAGCTGGGTGCACTCGGCTTTTTCTTCTTCTGGGTCGTCGCGGTCAGCGGCATCTATCTCTTTATTTTCTTCGATACCGGGATCGAGCGCGCCTACGAATCGGTCCAGTCCATCACCAACGATCACTGGTTCCACGCCGGCGTGATGCGCAGCTTTCATCGCTACGCATCCGATCTCATGGTCGTGATGGTCGCAACGCATCTGCTCCGCCAGTTTGCGTATGATCAGTATCGCGGGGTGCGCTGGTTCTCCTGGTTTACCGGCCTGCCCATCATCTGGCTGCTCTACGGCTCCGGCATCACCGGCTATTGGCTGGTCTGGGATCAGCTCGCGCAATACGTCGCCATCACGACATCGGAGCTCCTTGATCGGCTGCCGATCTTCGGCGAGCCGATTGCACGCAATTTCATTTCGACCGGCACCCTGAGCAGTCGTTTCTTCACGCTCATGGTGTTCATGCACATCGCGGTGCCGCTGTTTCTTCTGTTTCTGATGTGGGTGCACATCCTGCGCATATCGCGGCCCAGAATAAATCCGCCGCGCATGCTGGCAGCGATGATGCTCCTCGCGCTTCTCGGCGTATCGATCTGGAATCCGGCGACGTCGCAGGGGCACGTCGACCTCGCAAAGGCGCCGGTCGAAGTCGGTCTCGACTGGTTCTATCTGCCGCTCTATCCGCTGACCGATATCTGGGGTCGCGGAGGCGTCTGGGCATTTCTTGGCGCTTTCTCGCTGATGATCGGGCTTATGCCCTGGCTGCCGCCGTTTCGGCGGCCTCGCCCGGCGGAGGTCGATCTCGCTCACTGCAACGGATGTGCCAGGTGTGCCGAGGACTGTCCCTATGAAGCGATCCGGATGGTTGCGCGCACGGATGGGCTGCCGTTTCCGACGCAGGCCCAGGTCAATCCCTCGCTGTGCGTATCGTGCGGCATCTGCGTGGGCGCGTGTCCGTCGTCGACGCCGTTTCGGCGCACCGAAGAGCTCAGGACCGGGATTGATCTGCCCGACTACGACCTGAGGACGCTGCGCGAGCGAACAATCGAAGCAGCCGCGGTGCTCTCGGGGTCGAGCCGGGTGCTCGTCTTTGCTTGCGAGCGTGGCGGCGGCCGCAAGCTCGAAGGCGCCGTGCGCCTGCCTTGCGTCGCCATGGCGCCGCCCTCGCTGTTTGATTTCGTGCTCAGCCGCAACCTGGCGGATGGCGTGGCGATCGCCGGATGCGCCGAGAGCGCCTGTTACAATCGCCTCGGCGTAGCCTGGACCAAGCAGCGCATCGCGGGCACGCGCGATCCCTATCTGCGCGCGCGAGTGCCCCGCGAGCGTATCGCGACGATATGGGCGTCTGCGCTCGAGACGACCCGCGTTGCCGCGGAAATTGCCGCTTTTGCAAAGGCGATTGCCGGCCTGCCGCGCCCGAAAGTCAGATCGGCATCGGCGATCGAACTGAAGCCCCCTGCGTCGACGCGTGAACGCGAAGATCGTGTACCGAGTGAAGTCGGGAGCGCGCCATGACCTATCTGCGCACGCTCCTCCAATTCGTCGTGATCGCGGCTTTGTTTCTTGCCGTGGCCGCGTTCTCCGATTGGCCGGTTTATCGCCAGATCCCGCATGGATCAGCCATCCTGATGCTGAGTTTCGTTCACTCGGCAGACCGAAAAGGCGAATGCCGTCGATTGACTCCCGAGGAAATTCAGAAGCTTCCGCCTAACATGCGGCGCGTCCAAGACTGCCCGCGCGGCCGGCGTCCGATCTATGTCGAACTCGATCTCGGCGATCGAACGATCTTCAAGGCAAATTTGCCGCCGACGGGAATCGCGGGCGACGGGCCATCGAAGGTCTATGAGCGTTTCGTCGTGCCCGCGGGAAATTACGACATTGCTGTCCGCATGCGCGACACGCCGCGGCCGGACGGATTCGATCATGAGCGCCACGGCGTCGTCACGCTCGTTCCGGACCAGATGTTCGTCATCGATTTTCGCGCCGAAGCCGGCGAATTCGTCTTTCGATGAGGAGCGATCAGCATGGCCCTTTTGCAGTGGAAGGAACAGTACAGCGTCGGCATCGACGCCGTCGATCACGAGCACAAGGAACTCATTGCACTGATCAACAGGCTGCACGATGAGCTGGCTCAAAAGGGAGACGAGCCCTCAATTCACGCATTCTTCGGCGATCTGTACGCGGGCATCTCTGCTCACTTTGCGCTTGAAGAGAGATTCATGCGCGAGCGGCACTATGACCAGCTCAGCCAGCACAAGGCCGATCACGAGCGCCTGCTCGATGAAATTCGCGAGATCATGGACGATTTCGAGGGGAATGAGAGTGCCAGCGCGATCGGGCCGAGGCTCGATGCATGGTTCTCGCGACATTTCGAAACGCATGATGCGCGTTTGCACAAAGCACTCGGTCCGCACCCGGAGTGATCCGTCGTCGACAGCACGCCAACAATCAACCATCCCACAACAGTCGAAAGGACTCCCAAATGCGAGCGAACACATTTTGTCTGGCTGCCGTCTTGGTCGCTGGATTTCCGGGATTTGCTCTTGCCGATGACCCGGCGGCCGGAGCGAACTCGTTCAAGAAATGTGCGGTCTGTCATGACGTCGGCGAAACCGCAAAGAACAAGGTCGGGCCGGTGTTGAACGGTCTCGACGGCCGGCATTCAGGCTCGATCCCCGGCTACAATTATTCCGACGCCAACAAGAAGTCCGGCATCACCTGGGATGAAGCGACGTTCATGGACTACATCAAAGATCCGCGCGCCAAGATTGCCGGTACCAAGATGATTTTCCCCGGCATCAAGAACGAAAAAGAAGCCAAGGACCTGTGGTCCTACCTCAAGCAGTTTGGACCCGACGGCAAGAAGAAGTGATCGCCTGGTCCGGAGCGATCGGTTTCCAGCAGAACTTCACGCGTTTAGCCCAACATTCGAAGGCACATCATGCATCGCCGCCATTTCATTGTTCTCATTGCTGCAAGCATCGCGGTTACGGCCGCAGTTTTCGGCTATCGATCTCTGCAGACGCAGTCGCTCGTGCAAGACAGCGTCTCGAGCACTGTAGGCTCCAGCCAGACCGCGCCGGCACAACATGGTCATTCGTCGATCGGTTCGTCGACCGCTTTGGCGCAGATGGCGCCCTCGCAAGAAACGACCGGCCAGTCTCAGTCGCCGCCTGCGCCCGCGCCGGCAGCGATGGGGGACATGCACGCTCCGACCAGCTTCACTCTACGCTCCGGCATTGCGGATGGCCGGATGGTCTACATCGGCGTCGGTGGCGAGCTCGACGGCAAAGTCAATCCGACGCTGACGGTGCACGAGGGCGAGACCGTGCAGATCATCCTGATCAACGGCGAAGGCGCGGAACACGATATCGTCGTCGACCAATATGCTGCCCGCTCGGATCGTGTGCAGGCAAAAGGGGCGAGCAGCACTCTGTCCTTTACTGCCGACAAATCCGGCGAGTTCATCTATTTCTGCTCAGTGCCTGGCCATCGCCAGGCGGGCATGGAAGGAAGAATCCAGGTCTTACCCGGCCCGCGTGCGGCCGTTGCCAGCATCGCCGCCGATATCGTGCGCGATCCGACCGATCTGCCCGGGCCGATTCATGCGCGCGCGCCGCAGGTCGTGCGCGTCGATCTGGAAACGGTCGAACTCAAGGGCCAGCTGGACAACAAGACCACCTACAATTTCTGGACATTCAACCACAAGGTCCCGGGTCCATTCATCCGCGTGCGAGTGGGTGACAAGGTCGAAGTGCATCTCAAGAACGACCAGAACAGCGTCATGATCCACTCCGTCGACTTTCATGCCGCAACAGGGCCGGGCGGCGGAGCCGAGTTCACCCAGGCTGATCCGGGCCAGGAAAAGATCGTCACCTTCAAGGCGCTCGTCCCCGGACTGTTCGTTTATCATTGTGCAACGCCAAGCGTGCCGCATCACATCACGAGCGGCATGTACGGCTTGATTCTTGTCGAACCGGAAGGAGGCCTGCCGCAGGTCGATCGCGAATTCTACGTGATGCAGGGAGAGCTCTACACGGCGAAGCCGTTTGGGACGCAGGGCGACCAGGAAATGGACTACGAGAAGCTGATCTCGGAGCGGCCCGAATATTTCCTGTTCAACGGTTCGGTAGGCGCGCTGACCAAGGCGCATCCGCTGCGAGCCCGTCCCGGAGAGACGGTGCGCATCTACTTCGGAGTAGGCGGTCCAAACTTCACGTCATCGTTTCACGTGATCGGCGAGATCTTCGATCACGTCAATGAGGGCGCGAGCCTCGGCGCCATGCCGCTGACCGGCGTGCAGACCGTTTCCGTGCCGCCCGGCGGCGCGACCGTGGTCGACTTCAAGATCGATCGCGCCGGACGTTACATCCTGGTCGATCATGCGTTGTCGCGGGTCGAGCGGGGGCTCGTGGGTTTCCTGCTGGTCGACGGGCCTCGCGACGATGAGATCATGCATGCGGGGCCGGCACGGCCATAAAGCCGGT
Source organism: Pseudolabrys sp. (assembly GCA_035718275.1). GTDB lineage: Bacteria > Pseudomonadota > Alphaproteobacteria > Rhizobiales > Xanthobacteraceae > Pseudolabrys. The sequence continues at coordinate 12,298 of DASTHI010000024.1, forward strand.
CGCAGCGGCGCCGCGGAGCGACTCCGCAAGGCGCAAAATCAAGGAGGGGGCCGCCATCCGGGCGGCTTCCGCAACCTTTTCGAAGCTCGTTTGCATATATAGTGAGGTGAGACGGACCGCATAATTTCTACCGCGGTCATGCAAAGAGCAAAAAAGGGGTTCCCGTGCTGCGCGACGACATCAACAAAGCCTTGACCGAGGCCATGAAGGCCAAGAACGAGCGCGCCGTTTCCACGCTGCGTATGATCAATTCCTCGCTGAAGAACGCCGACATCGAGGCGCGCGGCGCCGGCAAGCCTCCGCTCGGCGACGCCGAGGTGCTCGGCCTCCTGCAGAAGATGATCAAGCAACGCCAGGAATCGGTCGAGCTCTACCAGAAGGGCGGCCGCGCCGATCTGGTGAAGCAGGAGCAGGAGGAGATCGCGATCATCTCCGCCTACCTGCCGCAGCAGATGTCGGACGATGAGATGAAGGCGGTGATCGAGGCTGCGGTCGCGGAGGTCGGCGCCACCGGCATGAAGGATATGGGCAAGGTCATCGGTGTCCTGCGGGCAAAGTATGCCGGGCAGATGGACATGGCGAAGGCGAGCGGATTGGTGAAGGCGCGGCTGTCGGGGTGAGCCGTGGCCACAGCGGCGCTGCGTCAGCTGACGTAGCGCCGTTCCTTCGCGAACGCGCCCAGTCCGAGCCATTGGTGCATCGAGCGCGCGATGGCCTTGTCTCCCGAGATCTCGATATTGCCCGCCTCGATTTCGGATTTCAGAGTCGTGATCCCCATCCATACCGAGGTCATGCTGTGGAGCGAGCTGCGCACATGCAGGTCGACCTCATGGCCGGGATCGACAGGGCAGACGTCGACCTGGTCTTTCTCAATCACCACCCACCAGGTCTTCCGTCCGACACTGAGTTCCGGATAGACGAACTTCACGGTGCAGCGGTGTTTCCGAACGACGGAAGGCATGATGTGCCGCCGCATGTCCCACATCAGCAACGAGGGATCGAGGTTCTTCAGCGATAATGACGATTCGATCCAGCGATGGCCCCACAGTCCGAGCGACATGATAACCCCGCGCAGATCCTCGCCGGCATCGGTGAGCCGGTATTCGGCGGCGCCCTTCTGCCCGCTCTTGCGCTCCTCGATCAGTCCCGCCTTCTCGAGCTGCTTCAGCCGTTTCGAGAGCAGCGTCGGCGAGATCCGCGGCAGGCCGCGCCGAATGTCGTTGAACCTCGTCGAGCCGGAGATCATTTCTCGCAGCACCAGCGGGGTCCAGCGTGAGCAGAAAATCTCTGCAGCCATGGCCACGGGGCAGAACTGCCCGTAGCTCTTTTCGATTTGTCTGACCATCAGGTTCCAAGCGATCCAGCAGCACCCCGCCTCCGGTACAGAAAGTGTAGCGCTTAAATTTCGACCCGTCATCCGCGGCGGTCAGGAACTGCCCGCAGGCCAGCGCGTCCGCACGTTTCGCGGCAAGCGAACCGGGCTGAAGCTCCAGTTGCTGGACTGGATGGAACGCCTCGTCGCAACCAAGATCGCGCATTCACTCACAAACGGAGAAACGATCATGAGCACCGCAGTATTGAGCAAGCCCGCAGCCGCGCCCGATCTGGTCGCGGTGAAAGGCAAGCAGCAGTCCGCCTGGTCGTCGGGCGATTATGCCGTCGTCGGCGCGACGCTTCAGATCGTCGGCGAGTCGCTTTGCGAAGCGATGGATCTGCATGCCGGAAAGAAGGTTCTCGACGTCGCTGCCGGCAACGGCAATGTCACGCTCGCCGCCGCGCGCCGCTGGTGCGACGTCACGTCCACGGATTATGTGCCCGCACTGCTCAACCGCGGGCGCGCCCGCGCCGATGCTGAAGGCTGGACCATCGAGTTCAGGGAGGCCGATGCCGAGGCTTTGCCGTTCAAGGACGGCAGTTTTGACGCTGTGGTCTCCACCTTCGGCGTCATGTTCACGCCGAACCAGGAGGCCGCCGCCGCCGAGATGCTGCGCGTCTGCAAACCGGGCGGCAAGATCGGCATGGCGAACTGGACGCCCGACGGATTTATCGGGCAGGTGTTCAAGCTCATCGGCAAGCACATGCCGCCGCCGGCCGGGGTCAAGTCACCCGCGCTGTGGGGCACGCGTGCTAGGCTCGAGGAGTTATTCAAGACACAGGCCTCGTCGATCGAGGCGACGCCGCGCGATTTCATCTTCCGTTATCGCTCGGCGCAGCACTGGATCGATGTGTTCAGGACCTACTACGGACCGGTCTTGAAAACGCTTGCGGCGCTGCCTGCCGAAGCACAGGCTTCGCTTCTCGCCGACATCACCGCTTTGATCGGCCGCCTCAACCGGGCGACCGACGGCACCATGGTGGTTCCAGGCGAGTATCTCGAGGTCGTCATCACCAAGCGCTGAGACCACCCGGTCGCGTCGGTCGCATGGAGCCGCTATGCTCCCTTGCTGCGCGCGGCGAGCCCGCCGCAGCGAGGGGGTCCTCGCATGAGACGTGTCAGTATTGCATTACTGGTTCTTGCCGCGCTCGCGGCGCCCGCCCGGGCCGACGATTATCCGAGCAAGCCGATCCACGTGCTCACGACCTCGAGCGCGGGCGGCATCAGCGACATCTTCATGCGCGTGCTTGGCGAGCAGCTGCACAAGAGTCTTGGGCAGCCGATCATCATTGAGAATCGTCCCGGCGGCGCCGGCAACATCGCTTCGCGCGCATGCACCGAGGCGGCGCCCGACGGGTACACGATCTGCATCATCAATGCCGATCCGCTGATCTACAACCAGTTCCTTTACAAGAGCCTGCCGTTCAATCCGGACAAGCTCACTCCGATCGTCAACCTTTTCCATCTGATTCAGGTCCTGGTGATCAACGCCGATCTCAAGGCCAAGAGCGTCGACGAACTTGTCGCGACGTCGCGCGAGCGGCCGGGCACGCTCTCTTATCTCACGGCCTCGATCCCATGCGTGGTCTACATGGACTACCTGAAGAAAGAGAAGGCCGCCGACTGGGTGCGCGTGCCGTTCCGCGGAGGCGGGGAGGCGACCAATGCGGTCCTCGGCGGCTCGACTCCGATCGCCCTTCTCGGGCTCGGCAATGTCATCGGCCACATTCGCGCAGGCAAGATGACGGCGCTGGCGCTGGTCAACAATATCCGCACGCCGCTTCTGCCTGAGGTGCCGACGCTTGCCGATCTCGGCTACACGGGTGCGCCCTCGCAGACCTGGTACGGCCTCTTCGCGCCGCCCGGCACGCCGCGCTCGGTCATCGACAGGATCAACGGCGAGGTAAAGCGCGTGTTCTCCGACAAGGACTTCGTCGAGAAATACGTGATCAGTCGCGGCCAGGTGCCGGCCATCAACACGCCGGAAGAGTTCGCCGCCGAGATCAGGGCCGACCGCGCTGCCGCCGAACAGGTGGTGAAAGCCGCCGGCATGCAGCCGCAGTAGCGCAGCCGCAATAACGCGGCTCAATGATCAGCAATAGACCGGTCTCAACCGGCTCACAGGCCGGACTGAATTCAGGCTCGTCCTTCAGACAGATCGCAATGCCAGATACAGCAGGAACACCAGCAATGCGATGCTTGCCGTACTTGATCACGTTGTAGGCAAGAAGACTTCGTGGCTTGATCTTTTAGGCGTTATCGCGCGTTGTCAGGCGGCGTTACGTCGCCGAAATCGTTGACGATGTTGATCAATGCGTCGGGGGTCACCATGACCGCGCCGGCGAAGGGGCGATCGATTGCGGCGATGGTCAGGAGGCCAAGGAAGATCAGGATCGACAACGCGCCCGACATGACGACCTGCGCCCGCAGACTGTCCGTGCCAAAGAAAAAAGTGAAGGAGATGGTGAGAAACGCGCCGGCGAACAGCACCATCCAGATGACGCCGGGCACGGTGGCCTTCGCGGCGACAAGACGCTGACGCCGCATTTCGCTGATACGGTCGATATTGCGAAGAAGGTCGGTAATCACCAGCCCCTCGTAGGCGCTGAACTGGTGATCCTTCAGCACTGAGTTGTAGATTCCGGTGAGTGCGTCGGTGACCTCGGAGCTTGATGTTCCCTCTCTCATGGCCGACCAATCCTTTGCGATCGTCAGCCGAAGATAGTTCGTCGTGGCCTTGCGCACCTCCGCGGCGTGGACCGGATCAAGGATCTTGGTGAGGCGGTAGACCGTCGCCGCCGCGCTTGCCTCGTTCGCAACGTCGTGATCGGCCTGCTCGAAACGCTCCCAGGCCATGACGATCACGAAGGCGAGCAGCACCGCGAAGATCACGCCGACGGTGGCGAACTTGAAGCCGGCCACCTCGTTGTTGGCGCGCAGGCTTTTGATCGGCACGAAACGGCGCACGACCAGCGGGCCGATCATCGCGAAAACCGTTGTAGGGATGAGCAGGATCACCGCCGCGTCCCGAAGCGACAGGTCGGTCAGGAAGAAGGCGTCGGTTGTCAGAGACGGCATGCGGGACCCCTGGCCAGCCACCGCAGGATAAACGGAATTCCGCGAGGGTAAACGGCCGGACAACCGGAAGCGTCCGGCCCTTCAACCTGCCTCCAGCAGGATTTCGGTCAAACGGTCGGGTTCGTCGATCATCACGTCGTGACCGCAATGCACCTCGTAGGTGCGCCAGCCTTCGGCCTTGGCGCGCGCGTGGGCTTTCTCGAACGAGACATTCGGATAGCCGGACGCGCGGATATACGTCTTGCGCGCAATGCGGTCGCGTGCGCCGGTGAACTTCATCTTTTCCGTCGTGGTGCCGATCGGATGCGGCACCGCAAGTGCATCGACCCAGGCGCGGTCCCGCTCGTTGACCTTGAACGCGGCGGCTTCGCGCACCGGCACCGTGATGTCGCCACGCGCGAGCGCCGCCCGGATCACCTCCTGCACGGCCGGCTGAACGAGGTCGAGCAGAGTATCGCCGTCGTCGGGAATGAAGGCGTCGAGGAAAACGATCGAGCGGATCGCGCCAGCTGCCGCTTCGGCGACGCCCGAGATCACGCAGCCGCCATAGGAGTGCCCGACCAACACGATATCGGTCAGCCGCTCGTATCGGATCACGCCGAGCACGTCGGCGACATGCAGCGAGTAATCGATATCGGGCCGCAGCAGATGCGCGCGTTCGCCGAGCCCGGTGAGCGTCGGGGTGAACACCGCGTGTCCGCGCGCGTGCAGGCGGTCGGTGACGCGTCGCCAGCACCAGCCGCCGTGCCAGGCGCCGTGGACAAGGACGAAA
>DASTHI010000025.1:0-276829 GCA_035718275.1 Pseudolabrys sp.
ACGGGCGGCGGAAGCCGCCCCGGACTTGCGGGTCAGAAAGCCCGTGAGGTACGCGCCAGGGAAGCACGGCGCCGGGGACAGAAAAGCCGCAGGTGGAGCGCCGCGGGGCGCGTGCGTCTCACCGGACGCACGCCGCGCCCCCAAAGCGCGGAAATTGTGTTGGTGCGCCTCGCGGTGCTCCATCCCCCTCGCTTTGCGAGGGGAAAGGAAAGACCGGCCTGCCCGGGGCCGCGATCAAACAATACGGGCGATGGCGCTTGCCTAAAGGCCGGCGCGGGCTCTTTGACAATTGAATCAGAAGGCCGGCGCGTCGCGATTAAAGCGCGTCACGCGCTTGCGGCGAGCGAACCCGGAAAATCCGTGGCCGGAGTACCCATGCACCGGCAGCCTCACCGCCCCAAAATCGTGCCCGCCATCGCGCGCGGATCGCGCGTCGGCCACGCTCCGGCATCGGCTGCCTGGAAAAGATCCGACAGGTGCATGTTGAAAAGCGCCGGCTCCTCGAGATTGATCGTGTGCCCGCAATTCGCCATGACGACCAATGCGGCGGTCGGGATGTTCTTCTTCATGAGAATGCCCGGCTCGAGGCATGGCCAGTCCTCGTCGCCGGTCATGATCAGCGTCGGCACGGTGATCGTCTTCATCCTGTCGACCAGATCGAACAGCGACGGCCGGCGTTTCTGCACGCCGCGCATGGTGAGTGCCGCGCCTTCGGTCGAGTGCTCGGCAAGCTGATCGGCGAATTCGCGCCAGCCGCGCGTATCCTTGTTCTGATGCTGGACGCGGGTGGGGCCGAGCGCGTAAGCCTCGGCGGCCTTTTTCATCGTCAGCTCTTCGAAGCGCCTTGCCGAGGCTTCCGCCTCCTCGGCGAATTTCGCCCGCTCGCCGGGGGCTGCGCCGTAGCCGCAGCCGGCGACAACGACAGACCGGCAGCGATTGCCATAGGTGAAGCCGAAGTGCAGGGCGGCGAAGCCGCCCATCGAAAGCCCGACGATGTGGGCCTTCTCGATCTTCAGCGCATCGAGCACAGAGCGGATGTCATCGCGCGCGCGGTCCTGCGAGTACTTCTCCTGGTCTTTCGGCACATCCGAAGGCGGATAGCCGCGGGCGTTGAACGGGATGCAGCGGTAATACTTCGAGAAATGGCGAACCTGAGGCTCCCATGAGCGATAGTCGCCGGCGAATTCGTGGACGAAGACGATCGGGATGCCTTTTCCGGTTTCTTCGTAATAGAGCTTCACTCCGTCGTCGGTTGTCAGATGTGGCATGGAGTCCCCGTTCAGAAAGCTTGCACGCGCGCGGACTGTCCCGCGTCGATCGTGACGATGGAGCCGCTTGTGTAGCCCGAATGGTCAGAGGCGAGGAAGGCGATGGCGGCGCCGATTTCCTCCGGCCTTGCGCCGCGCCCGAACGCGAGCGGCTTGAGGAGGTCCTTCCAGTTCTCTTCGCTGCCGGTGCGGTCGCGAGCTTTGCGTTTCATGAGCGTGACCAGGCGGTCGGTTGCGACCGGACCGGGATGGATCGCTAGGACACGGATCCCGTCCTTTACGCTGACGCTGCCGAGCGATTGGGTGAATGCCGCAAGCGCAGCATTGCCGGCCACGCCGCAGATGTATTCCGGATCGTGCGTTTCGGCGGCATTTCCCACCACGTTGATGATCACACCGCGATTGCGCTTCTGCATCAGCGCGTAGAAGGCGCGGCACATGTTGATATAGCCGAACACCTTGAGATCCCAGGCCTTGCGCCAGGTCGCTTCGTCCACATTGAGCAGGCTGCCGCCTGGAATCGCGCCGGCATTGTTCACGAGAATGTCGATATCGGGATAATCGCGTGCGAGCCGGTCGACATTGGCGCTGTCGGCAAGGTCGGCGGCCACCGTGTCGACCCGCACATTCGACTTCTGCGCAATAGCGGATTTTGCTGCGGCAAGTGCCTCGCTGCTGCGCGATACGAGGACGACGTTGCAGCCTTCGCCGGCGAGAATTTCGGCGGCAGCCCGCCCGATCCCTTTAGAGCCGCCGGTCACGAGAGCCGTCTTGCCGGCAAGTTTCAAATCCATGATGTCCCCTCAGACACAAGGCGGGCGACTATGACGGCCCTGTCGGCGGACGGCAACTGTTGACGCCTGCTTGGCTGTCATGCTGCGTCCGGCGAATGTGATGCGGGCAGGGCGCAGCGATGAGGCTCACGCAGGGCAGGTCGGTGCCGGATATGGCTATCATTGACGGCTATGAAACGGACCTCAGCCGCAGGCTGGCTGAGGGCGTCGCAGGTTATCGCGCGGCCTCGATCAGGCGACGGACGCCTTCACGGTGACCGACTTGCGCGCGAAATCCGAAATCGCGTGCGGCGGGCTCGATGTCGAGCGGACCGCGCGCGGCGCGTGGCTTGCTGCTGTCGATCTCGATCCGCACAGGCTTGCCGGCAGCCGCCGCGGCAGCGGCGATGTCATCGGGCGTGACTTTTTCCGCATGCGCGATGAAATAGCTCAGCTGCTTGCGGGTCGCGGAGAAGCAGGCCTGCACGGCGGCGCGCGCAGCATCGTCGATGTAGATGTACGGCCAATCGGTCATCGGAGATATGCGTGCGGTCCCGCCCGCAAGCGCAGCGCCGACGATCTGCTCGACAGTGAATGTTGTCTCGCGGCCCGGTCCGTATATTACGGTGAACCGAAGCGAACACAGATCGAGGGGAATTCTGGTCCAAAGGCCGCGCAGGACCATCTCCATCGCTGCCTTGGACGCGCTGTAGGTGTTGTTGGGACGCAACGGATAGTCTTCGCCGACGGCTTCGGCCTCATAGAAACTGCCCAGCGCCGCGGCGGAGGAGCAGTAGACGAAAGTCCTCACGCCGGTGTCGATGGCGGCGTACAGCAGATTGAGGCTTCCCAGCACGTTGATTGCGATGACGCTCGCCGGATCGTCGGCAAGCACCATCGGGCCGGAGACACCGCCGGCGTGGATGATGTGGGTGACTTTGTTCTCGGCAAGCAGCTTGGTCAGTCTTTGTCGATCCGAGAGGTCGTCGACGACCTGGACTGTTGAAGATGCGCGGGGATCGAGCCCGATCGCGTGCATCGACTTCTCGGCGAGCAGGGCCATGATTGCCTTGCCGAGAAAACCGCTCGCGCCGGTCACCAGTGTGACGTTATCTCCCATGCGCTTCAGGATCCTGTTGGAGAAACCTTATGGTCATTCCGGGCGGGCCATGAGACGCGAATTCCGGTTTGCCGTTTCGCCGCGTCCGGAATGAGGAGAATACTTTTTGACTGGCATCCTAGACGATCTTCCTGGCGCGAAAGTCCGCAATTTCGGCCGCGCTGTAGCCGAGAGCGTGAAGAATCTCATCGCTGTCGGCGCCAGCATCGGGCAGGGGCGAGGCGACGCGCGCCGGAGTGCGGGACAAGTTGATCGGCTGCGCGACGACGCGCACCTCGCCCCGCGTCGGATGCTGCAGCGGGACGGCAATGCCGAGATGCTCCACCTGAGGGTCCGAGAAAACCTCATCCATTTTGTAGATCGGTCCCGCCGGAACACCTTCCTTTTCGAGCAGCTGCAGCCATTCCGCTGAAGTTTTTGTCTTGAAAATCCCGGCGAGCAGGCTGGTCAATTGCGGACGATTGCGGAAGCGGAGATCGCCGGTCGCATATTCCGGTTCCTCCCCGAGATCGCGACGGCCCAACGCGGCACAGAGCGCGCGCCACTGACCGTCGCCGCCGACACCGATATTGATGAAACCATCCGCCGTCTCGAAGACGCCCATCGGGGTGGAATAGGGGTGATCATTGCCCGCCTGGGCCGGCACGATCCCATCGATCAGATAGCGCGCCGCCTGAAAATCCATCATTGCGATCTGCGCTTCCAGCAATGAGGTATGGACCCATTGCCCGCGGCCGGAACGCTCTCGCTCGGCAAGCGCAATGAGGATGCCCGTTGCGGCATAGATGCCCGCCGAACTGTCGGCAACGGCGATGCCGGCCCGCATTGGCGCCGAACCCGGCATGCCCGTCACGGCCATCAGTCCGCCCATGCCCTGGGCGATCTGGTCGAAGCCGGCGCGCCTGCGATACGGGCCGCTCTGACCGAAGCCGGAAATCGAGGCGAGGATGATGCGCGGGTTGGCCTCGCTGAGTGCGTCATAGGCGATTCCCATGCGCTCCTTGACGTCCGGCCGGAAGTTTTCGACCACGACATCGATATCCTTGACCAGCCGCATGAAGATGTCGCGACCGGAAGGCTCTTTCAGGTTGAGCGTGAGCGAGCGCTTGTTGCGGTGGAGATTGATCATGTCATAGCCGTCGCGGGCGCCACTGATGCCTTCGTTCGGATCAATGCCGCGAGGCGCCTCGATCTTGATGATGTCGGCGCCGAAATCGCCCAGGATGCGGCAGCATGTCGGCCCGGCGCGGGCGCGGGTGAGGTCGAGCACGCGAATATGCGACAGCGCCTTCGGCTGATCGGTCATTCCAATCGTCCCCCGTATGAGGCTTTCACCACGTCGTGAACCGCGTCGGGAATCCGCGCGTGCCAGTCGCTGCGTTCCTGCACCGCCACGGCCAGGGCGATCAATGCGTGGTCGGACCCGGGCTTGCCGACGATCTGAAGCGCAACCGGCATCGCACGATCGTCGAATCCGGTAGGTATGGCCACAGCCGGAAAGCCGAGGGCGTTTGCGAAACGCGTCCAGCGGCTGAGTTCGTAGAGCGTCTTTGGCCGAAAATCGCTTGCGGCTGGATCGCACTCGGCAAGCCGCGGCGTCCTCATCGTCAAGACGGGGAGGACGATCGCTCGCGCGTCCTTGAAAACCTGCCGAATGAAATCACGGGCGAGCGACGGCCGCGCCGCGACGCTCGCCGCCAGTACTTCGTCATTGATCTCAAGGCCCTTGCGCAGGCGCTTGGTCAGCGTAGCGTCGAGCGTTCCGGAGTCCATGAGCGCGCGATGAATGCGTGCTGCTTCTCCCTGCATGATTGCGAAAACGTGCGGATCGACTGCCTCGATCGCCGCGGCCGCGTCGGTACGCTCGATTTCCATTCCGCAGCCAGCGATTGCGTCGACGCCGTTGCGGCAAGCGGCAGCGACAGGCGGCTCGGCGACATCGAGAATGTCCTGCACGAACGCAAGCTTGCGGATCGGCTCGGCTTCGCCTGCAGCAAAAAGGACACGCGCGGGCGCCTCGAGGTCTGCCGCGCTGCGCGCGAGAAGGCCAATCGTATCGAGACTGGGAGACAAGGGTATCGCGCCGGCGGAGGGCACGACGCCGAAGCTCGGTTTCCATGCGGTGACGCCGCAGCAATGCGCCGGAATGCGCAGGGAGCCACCGGTGTCCGATCCCAGCGCAAAGACGACCGACCCGCTGGCGACCGCAACCGCAGAGCCGGACGAGGAGCCTCCGGTAATAAAGTCGAAATTCCAGGGGTTCTTCGGCGAGCCCTGTACGGCATTGTACCCGGAGGGTTCATAGGCAAGCTCGGTCATCGCCGTGTAGCCGATGCGGTGCGCCCCGGCGCGATCGAGAAGATCGAGAACCGCTGCTGGTTCAGCCCGGTTCATCTCTAGTGGCCGCGCGAGCCCGCCATGCGGCTTCCGGGTGGCGGATACGAAGAGATCCTTAGCGGCATAGGGCATTGCATCGAGCGGACCGCGGGTGGAGGAAGCTGCACCAGCAGATTCAAATGCCACAAAGGCATGCAGACGTGACTCCAACCGGCGCGCATATTCGACTGCGCCCGCACAAAATCGAGCGCGCTCCACTGGATCGAGGCTTGCCCATTCGCAAAAGCGCTGCGGCATCGGTCCTGCTCGGCAAATCAACCGCGATCTCTGACGGCGATCGCCTCGATCTCAACCATGAGATCCGGATGCGAAAGCCGGCGCACCTCGACCGTCGTGCTCGCCGGCAGACCGACGCCAAGAAAATTGTGACGGACGTCAACATGACGGAAGAACTCATCGATGTCTGTCACGAATGTCGTGGTCTTCACCAGATCTTCGAGCCTTGCGCCTGCGGCATCGAGCGCAAGCCGGAGGTTTTCACCCACCTGCTGAACCTGAGCCCGCATGTTGCGCGGGCCGACAATATTTCCCGACTTATCGCGCGCAAGTTGTCCTGAAATGAAAATGAGCGCCTGCGTTTCAGCCACGACCACGTGCGAGTAAAGCACGCGTCCATCGAGCGCGCGTTGAAACAACGTTGTCGGTTGGATTCTGTTTATTGCCATGGCGGCTATGCTGCCTTTCTCGGCTATTGCGGTTGGGCTTACCGTTTAGCAAGATGCCCCAGACTGGCAAAGGAGAGCGAGAATGCGTGCATTACCGTTCGGTCGTTCGAGTTGCATATCGCGACGTCACCTGTTGCAGGCTGCTACCGCTGGAGTAGCGGGCGCGTCATTGAGCGCTGTTTCACGTGCCATTGCCGCACCTGTGACGATCCACTACGCGACCGGCGGCGGCATCGGGCCGAACGAAATGGAGACGATTATCTACTTGGACTATTTGAAGCAAAACGTTCTGAAGAATTACGGAAAGTCCTACACCCTTGAGATGACTTTTACCCGTGGTACGCCGGAAGCTGCGACGTTGCTCGCATCGGGCCAGGCAGACTTGGGTACCCTTGCCTTTTCGAGTTTTGCGACCGCGGTCGCCAAAAACGCCGTTGCCGGTGGACTGTCGATTATTTCCGACAATTATCAGGATGGTCACGCCGGCAATGCGACCAATACGTTCTTCGTTCTGCAGGACTCGCCCATCAAGACTGTCGAGGATCTCAAGGGGAAGAAGGTCGGCATCAACGCCTATGGTTCGGCGGTCGACCTGGTTCTTCGTGTGGTCCTGAAAAAGAAGGGACTTGATCCGCGACGCGATGTGCAGATCGTCGAAGTCAATTTCCCCAACATGGCTGCTGCGATCCGCGAGAAGCGTGTCGATTGCGGCGTATTGGTTATTCCGTTTCTCGCGGTCGAGAGCCGGAAGGGCGATTTGCGGGCGCTTTTTACTGGTGGCGATGCGTTCGGACCTTCGTCTGTGATTTTTCAGGTCGCGCGCACCGACTTCCTGAAGCAGAATACGGATGCAGTTCGCGGATTTCTTGCTGACTACGTGACTGGGCTCAATTGGTATTACGACAAGGCCAATCGAACCAAGGCGATTGAACTGGTCGCTGCTTTCACCAAATCGCCGAAAGAGGTCCTCGATAGTTATTTTGCCACCGGAAGCGACTATTATCGCGATCCGAATGGGTGCGTGTCGGCCATCGCAATTCAGAAGCCGATCGATGCAATGGTCGAGGAAAAGCTGATCCCGCAGCCGGTGGATGCTTCAAAGTATCTCGCGTTGAACTATCTGCCGCACCCGTGCTCGACCTAGACCGGCCGAAGATCGAGATTCGCGGGGTATCGAAGTCCTACACGAGTGACCACGGCCCAGTGGTCGCACTGCGCGGTACCGACCTGAAGGTGAAGCAGGGGGAATTTGTTTCCATCGTTGGTCCTTCAGGCTGCGGCAAGAGCACGCTGCTTTACATCGTTGGTGGATTTCTTGCCGCAGAAGGAGACGTTTTGATCGACGGGGCCGCGATCTCAGGTCCCGGCACCGATCGTGGTGTGGTATTTCAGGAATACGCCTTATTTCCCTGGCTGACGGTCTACGACAATATCGGCTTCGGACTCGAGCGTCAGCACGTACCTCGAGAAGAGCGGGCAAAGATCGTCGAGCGGCTCGTGGGCGTCATTGGCCTAAGCGGGTTTGAGAACCGTTTCCCTCGCGAGTTGTCTGGCGGCATGAAACAGCGTGTGGCCATTGCGCGCACACTCGCCTGTGACCCTGCGATCCTGCTGCTCGATGAGCCGTTTGGCGCTCTGGACGCGCAAACACGGGAGATCATGCAGGACGAGCTGTTGCGAATTTGGCTTGAGACGCGGAAGACAGTCTTGATGGTCACTCATGACGTGACCGAGGCGGTCTATCTGTCCGACCGCATATGCGTGATGTCGGCAAGGCCGGGCCAGATCATCGAAGAATTCACGGTTGGACTCGACCGTGCGCTGGCCCGTGAAGAACTTGTGGTATCGCCTGAATTCAATGCGCTTCGCAACAAGGTCTGGCTTTCCGTCCGACGTCAGGCGCTGGCTGCCGGACGGGAAAACATGCGGGCGCTCTGACATGCCGCGCACATGGATGCCAAAGCTGCTCAGCCGGTCGGGGCCGCTGGTTCTCTTTGTCGTCTTCTGGCAAGGCATTTGCAGCGCCGGCATTGTCAATGTTGACTTTCTTCCACCACCGACCAGTGTCGGCGCAGCGCTGCTGGATTTGTTTCGCGGCGGCGAGATTGCCAACAACCTCTTTGTCACGCTCTTCAGGGCCGCTGTCGGGCTTGTGCTCGGATCTGTCTGCGGAATCCTGATTGGCCTGATGATGGCCCGCTCGGAAGCCTTCCGAGCCTATGTCACGCCAATCGTGGGCGGCACCTATTCGCTGCCGAAATCGGCTCTCATACCTCTTTTCGCGCTCTGGTTCGGCATCGGCAATGTGACTGCGATAGCCGCCGTGTTTCTGGCATGCCTGTTGCCGGTTATCGTGAATACCTATCATGGCGTCGTCACGACCCCGAAGGTCCTGGTTTGGAGCGCGCAGGCCTTGGGCACGGTCGAACGAGAAATGTCTTTTCGCATCCTTCTTCGTAACGCCTTGCCGGATATCCTGACCGGGTTGCGCATTGCGCTCGGATTCTCATTCGTTTTGGCCATTTCGGCCGAAATGATTGCGTCGACGAACGGCATTGGAAAACTGATTTTCCTTTATGGGGAAAATGGAACCTACGACTACATGTTCGCCGCGATCGGTTGCATCGTCATCGTCGCCTTTTTTGTCGATCGCTTGGTGCTTGCCGCGACGCGTCGCCTGCTGCGATGGCATCAGTCGGCGGTCGAACAGGAGCAAGTGCAGTCGTGACGGCGCAATGGGCCGCACGCATTCCATGGCGCTCTCTGTTCTCCGTGTTGCTGCTGTTATTGTTGTGGGAGCTGGCCGCGCGCGCGAGGCTTACACCTCCCTTGTTCCTGCCGGCCTTTTCCGTGGTTGCCGATCAGCTATGGCGCTCAACCGTTGATGGGACGCTGGCTGCTGATCTGAGCCTCAGTCTGGCTCGAGCTTTTGGCGGCTTGCTGCTTGCGACCGTGGCAGGTGTTGCCTGCGGACTCATAATGTCGCGCAGCCGGTTTGCCGATTGGCTCATCGATCCTTTCGTCGCGATCGGTTTTCCCGCGCCGAAAATCGCCTTTCTTCCGATATTTATTCTTTGGTTTGGAATCGAGAGCATGTCGAAGGTTCTGCTGGTTGCGTTCGCCTGCATTTTCCCCGTCATCATCGGGACCTACAGCGCGGCTCGCTCCGTCAGCCATCTCTTTATCTGGTCAGCCATGTCATTGGGTGGCAATCGACGTGATCTTTTCCTGCGTGTCATCCTCCCGGCTTGCTATCCGCGCATATTCACGACCTTCCGTATCGCAGTGCCAGTCGGACTGATTACAACCTTTACCGCCGAAATGGTTGCCGGAGGCGGAGGAATGGGCGCCACGCTGATCTACTCGCAGCGGTTTTTCGAAAGCGCGACCGTGTTTGCCTACATCGTTGTCATGCTGGGCGTCGGCCTCGTGTTTGATACGGCGATGCGGGGATTCCAAACTCGATTCCTGCGCTGGGCAGAGGAGTAAAGTGCCGGGAGGCGCCGATCGTGCATCGTGAATTCGACTTCGGTGCTTGGCCGCCGAGTCTAATATACGGGCCACAATCCCGGCGTCGCGAGCTCCAGCAGGTGCCCATCGGGGTCGCGGAAATAAATGCTTTGGCCGCCGCGCGACCATTGGTTGCGTCCTTCGATGGCAACCCCGCTTGAAATGAGGTGCGCCTCCCAACCTGCGAGTTCATCCTTCTCGATTGCAAATGCCACGTGCAACGAGCCATCACCGCCATGTCCGGGAATCGTTCCGCTCGGCAAGACAACGGTCTCTCCCGTGGCGCCTTTGCGAAAGAGCAGGAGGACGTCGCGGCCGGCGACCGCATAGGCGGAGAGCCGCTCGTCGGTGTAGATCGGCTTCAATCCGAGGATGCCCTCATAGAAGGCGCGGGCACGCGCCATGTTCTCGGTATGGATCGCGGTTTCCAGGATCCCGTCGAGCTTTGGCATATTCTCCACCACACCCGTTTGTGGAACGAAGATACGGCTCTGCATCAGCCTTTCGCCAATCTTGGCGAGATCCAGAACCAGCCAATGGCAGGTTCTACGCAGCCCAGGGAAATCCCGTACTTCTCATATGCATCAGGATTGCAGCGGGGCCTGTCATCGGCAGGCTTCTGGGCTAGGCTTAAAAACTCTATCATGCAAACTGTATTGACCAGTAACACGGAGTGGAGGGAGCACATGCGTCGTCGCTCGTTCAGTCTCGGGCTTATTGCCGCTGTTGTCGTAGCCAGCTCGGCGTTCGAGCCAAGCGCAGCTCAGGACGTTGTCCGAATAGGAGCTCCGCTGCCGCTGACTGGTCCTTTGTCCCCCGAGGGCATCAAGCAAAAACAAGGATACGATTTGTGGGCAGAAGCGGCCAACGCAAAAGGTGGGGTCAGGGCTGGCGGCAAAAACTACAAGGTCGAAATCGTCTACGTTGACTACGCGTCCAATACACCTCGTGCAGTGCAGACCGCCGAGCGCCTCATCACGGAGGACAAAGTAAACTTTTTGTTTTCGCCGTTTGGGTCGGGTGCGACCAAAGCCGCAAGCGGGGTTTCGGAAAAATACGGCATTCCGACCGTCGCCGCGACAGCTTCCTCGGAGCAGGTCTATGACCAGGGTTACAAATATCTGTTCGGGACCTTTACCCCCAACGACACTCTGACCGAACCGCTCAGCACCATCGTCAGCAAACGTGATCCGAATATCAAGCGCGTGGCGATATTGGCCCGGAACGATCTTTTTCCTCTCGCGATCGGCAATGAAATGGAAAAATCGGCCAAGAAGCGCAATCTAGATGTCGTGATGTTTGAGAAATATGCCATCGGCACAATGGATCACGCGTCGGCGATCACTCAGATGCGTGCGGCGAAGGCCGACTGGATCTTTGCGACGGGCTATATCAACGATCTGATTCTTATTCGCAAGCAAATGGGTGACCTCGGCGGCTCGGCTCCGGTTGTGACGATGATCGCCGGGCCCGCGTACAAAGAGTTCATCGACGCAACTGGACCGCTTGCCGAGAACATTTCTAGCGCCGCCTGGTGGCATCCGGCCGTGCGATACGATGGCAAGGGCGTGTTTGGCTCTACGGAAAATTTCAACAAGCTCTGGGAGCAGAAATACAAGGATGTGCCGGACTACGCCCAGGCCTCCGCTGCGGCTGCCGGCGAAATTTTCCAGCTTGCGATCGAGAAGGCGGATAGCATCGATCCGAAAAAGGTGCGTGATGCACTGGCAAGTCTGGACACCACGACATTTTATGGGCGCATCAAGTTTGGCGCGACGGGACAGATCACGTCATTGGATCCGCCGGTATTCCAGATTCAGGGTGGAAAGCCGGTCGTACTTTTTCCGGACTACATAAAGCAAGGCGATCTCAAGCTCGGAGTGAAGTAGGGGCCGAGCGCGCCGCAGCAGCGAGAGAAACACAAAGAACCTCCAGATCAAGCCGGCTGCCTTCCACCGCAACTGCGGGATGGAGGGCGGCCGTTCAAGCCTGCAGCTTGCCACATGATCTATCTTCAAGTCCTTGCGAATGGGGTGGTGCTGGGAGGCCTCTATGCAGCAATCGCGGTCGGTTTTTCGCTCGTCTGGGGGGTGCTCAACGTCATCAACCTGCTGCACGGCTCTTTCATCATTCTCGGCGCGTATGTTGCGTTTTTCGCATACTCGCTGCTTGGTGTGCATCCATTTCTTTCGGCGCCAATCGCCGGACTGATTCTGTTTGCGATCGGGTATTCGCTGCAGGGCACAGTGATCAATCGCGTGATTCATGCGCCGGTGTTGATGACTTTGACGCTGACCTTCGGTCTCGACCTGCTGCTCAACAATGCCATGTTGCTTGCATTCAAGGCCGACTATCGAAAGGTTGTGCTCGACCCGCCGCTTGGTTCAATTTTCGTTGGTCCTATCGTCCTGCCGCTCGACCGGGTCGCTGTGACCGCGCTTGCACTTCTGATGACCTACGGTTTGTATCGCCTGCTGCGGGATAGCAAGCTGGGCCGCGCAATTATCGCGATCCGGATGGACCGGGAGGCTGCAGCGCTGATGGGCGTCAATGTCCTGCGCATGCAGGCGATGACGTTTGCGATCGGAGCGTTCATGGCGGGTGCCGCGGGCAGCCTGCTCAGCATCATCTATCCGATTTCACCGCTCAACAGCATCACCTTCCTCGGGAAGGCGTTCGTCATTTGTGTCATCGGCGGCCTGGGAAGTGTGGGAGGCGCGATCGTAGGCGGCGTTGCGCTTGGCCTGATTGAAAGCCTCACCGCGCTGTGGTTCGGACCCGAATATGCAGTGCCCATTTCTTTCGCATTGCTGGTCGCTTTTCTCGCAATACGACCGACGGGTTTGCTGGGCAGGAGGGGCTACGAATGAGGATGGTTGTCATTCTCGTCATCCTAGCGGCATGTCTCGCGGCCCTGGTTTTTGGAGGTAACTACGCACTTCGGCTGGCGACCATATTCGCGATGTATGCGACGCTCGCACTGTCGTGGAACATCATCGGAGGTCTCGCAGGCTATCCTTCTTTTGCGACTGCCGCTTTTTTCGGACTAGGAACCTACGCTTCGGCAATTCTGCAGAGCTCCGGGATGCCGATGGTTTTTGCCTGGCTACTTGGGGGGATCATTGCCGCCGGATTCGCAGCCCTGATTGGCCTCGCCATCCTGCATCTCAAGGGGCACTATTTTGCGATCGCCAGCCTGGCGCTTGTCGAAGTGGTGCGCGAGCTGGTGAACATCAATGACAGGCTCACTGGCGGCGGCATGGGGCTCAACCTGCCAATCACGCATGGGAGCGTCACGCAGCAGGCCGTGTATTTTCTGGGCGCGATGGCCACCTTGGCGCTGATCACGCTGCTCTCAGCCGCTGCCGTCCAGCGTGGAAAGCTCGGATTTGCACTTCGCTGCATTCAGCAGAACGAGGATGCCGCCGTGATGCTCGGGGTGAACGCGCGGCTGTACAAGGCGGCTGCCTTCACCCTGTCAGCTGTTTTTCCGGGAATAGCCGGCGGCATTTATGCAAGCTGGGTGCACTATATCGATCCGAGCGACGTGTTTGACATTCTGTTGTCCGTCAAGCCGCTGGTCATGGTTCTGGTCGGAGGACTTGGCACCTTGTTCGGACCGGTCGTGGGTGCGGCCGTATTTCTCGGACTGGAAGAAGCCGTCTGGCGCAGCTTTCTCACCGTCCACGCAGCGGTCCTCGGCGCACTCATCGTTGCGCTGATATTGTTCCTGCCGAACGGGTTGATGTCCATCGCCCGGCGGCTGCCAAAAGCGGGTCAGGCATGAGTGCGCTTCTGCAGATCGAGAGAGTGTCACGAACATTCAAGGGACTTCGCGCCATCGATGATGTCTCCCTGTCGATAAATACCGGGGAAATTGTCGGGCTGATCGGCCCGAACGGCGCCGGCAAGACGACTCTTGTCAACTTGGTGACCGGCATGCACCCGGCAACGGCAGGACGCGTTCGTTTCATGGGGCAGGACATTACGCGTCTGGCGCCGAACCGCATTGCCGAGCTGGGGATCGCACGCACCTTTCAGGTTGTGCAGCCTTTTCCCCGAATGAGCGTTGGCGACAACATCGCGGCGGGTGCGCTGTTCGCGGGCGGTGCAGGCTCGCTCACGGCAGCACGGCAGCGTGCGCGAGAATTGGCGCAACAGGTCGCGATCGACGATCTTTTCGACCAGCCCGCTGCGACGCTCACCTTGGCGCGCCGCAAGCGGCTGGAGCTTGCCAAGAGCCTTGCCATGACTCCGAAGGTTCTCTTTCTCGACGAGGTGAACGCCGGCCTCAATCCGGCGGAAATCGACGATGCGCTGAGGCTGATCAGCAAGATCTCGCAATCTGGCATCACGATCGTGGTCATTGAGCATCTGATGAAAGTGGTACTCTCGATTTCGACACGGCTGATCGTTCTTCATCACGGCCAGCTGATTGCCGACGGGCCGCCGCAGGATGTGGTGCGCGATGCGCGCGTGGCCGAGGCGTATCTTGGCAAACGTTACGCGGAAGCAAGCCGGAGAGCGCCCGCATGACAGCTCCGCTTCTCCAGGTATCTGGACTGCAATCCGGTTACGGCGAGGTGCAGGTCCTTTGGGGCATTGATCTCGACGTAAACGCCGGTGAGGTCGTCTGCGTCATTGGCTCGAACGGCGCCGGAAAGACAACCTTGTTGCGTACCATATCGGGCATGGTGCCCGCATCGGCCGGCAGGGTGATGATTGCAGGCCAGGACTTCACGGGCGCCACGCCTGCGCAGGTCCTCGGTGCCGGCGTCGCGCACGTGCCGGAAGGACGCCGACTCTTTTCCGTCATGAGCGTGGAAGACAATTTGCGTATGGGCGCGCATATGCGATCGGATGATGCGGAAATCCATCGCGACCTCGCCCAGGTCTATGAATTGTTTCCGATTTTGGGTGATCGGAGGCGGCAGGAAGCCGGAACGTTGTCCGGGGGCGAGCAGCAGATGTGCGCTATCGGCCGCGGGATCATGAGCCGCCCGAAGCTGCTGATGATTGATGAACTCTCGCTCGGTCTCGCACCGAAGGTCGTCGAACAGCTCAGTATGGCGCTGGCTCGGTTCCAGGGGCTAAGACAACTCGCCATCCTGCTAGTCGAGCAGGATGTCCTTGCCGCATTGGAATTGTCCAGCCGCGCCTTTGTCATCGATCGCGGCAGGGTGGCCCTGTCAGGATCAGCCGAAAGCGTGTCGAACGATCCCAAAGTTCGCGAAGCATATCTGGGTGAGCTCTAGGAGCCGTTTATGACCACCACAACGGAGTTTAAGGCCGGAGGCTATCGATTCATTCCCGGTCCATTCCAGTATTCAGGCGGCGTAGCAGCCTTGCACGGGCACGAAATACAACGGGTGCGGTTTCACCGTCCGGTACCGCTCGTGCGGGGATTCGAGCAGGCAGCAGCGACAATACGCAGCGCGGGGAGACCGCTCACGGCGTTTTGCGCGTGCGAATTGCGGTCACCGGCGCCTTTTACCGAGCAGGGATTTCGCTCTTTCAACGAGGTTTACGTGAAAACCTTGTCGCAATGGGGCATCTTCGACGGGACCACGAATCCGGTGGCGCGCAGCAATGTCTGTCCCGCGCTCAATGCGCCCGATCAGCCCTCATTTTACGCATTCTCGTACACGGTTGAATCCCGTGCCGACGGCGAGCCAAGTCTCGTCATTGCCGGAAGCGGGGAGGCTCCCGAAGGCCAGGGCAGCTACAGAGAACGTTGTGTCCGACTCGGCGATGTGAGCCCGGAGGGCCTTCGGGAGAAGGCGCGTTTCGTCCTCGGCGAAATGGAGCGCCGCCTTGCCGCATTCGGCGCAAACTGGCGCGATACGACCGCGACACAGGTCTACACGGTGCACGATCTTTATCCGTTTCTCGCGGATGAGATCGTTCGCCGGGGCGCTGCCGAAGGCGGCTTGACCTGGTGTTTCTGCCGTCCCCCGGTGGAGGATCTCGATTTTGAAATGGACTGCCGCGCGGTTGCCAGCGAACGCGTGGTCTAGCCGCAGCCGCCGTTTGGGCCGTGCAGTCTTTTTTAATCGCGCAGCAACACACTGAAGGACAACGCAATGAGTAAGGCTGCCTGGTGCACTGGGTATCGCTCCGTCAACGGCTTCAGACAATTCTTCCGCGACTGGGCGCCTTCCCATGCTGATGGCCCGCCTGTTCTCGCGTTGCATGGCTCGCTCACTCAGAGCGGGATGTGGATCGCGCTTGCCGAAAGGGCAGCGTCGGTTCGGATACTGTGTCCCGACCAGCGTGGTTTCGGCCTCAGCGAGGATCCGGGCGGCGACTCATGTGCCGAATTCGCGGCGGACGCCGTCGCACTCGCAGAGCAAATATTGCCTGGTCGATACGTGGTCATGGGTCATTCGTTTGCGTGCTCGATCGCACTCGAGGTCGCGCGGATTGCTGCAAAAGAGTCCCTAGGGGTGGTTCTGGTGGACCCGGTGGTGCGGACTGCGGCTACGCCGGCTCCTCCCTTCGTGTCGCCGGTCGAGAGTTACGGCAGCCTGGAGAGCGCCGAAAGTCATTTCCGCACGACAGAGGAGGGATCGTGGCCGGGCGAGGCGCTGCGAAAGTTCACTCAGGACGTCATGGTGCGTGATCCGAAAAGCGGGACCTGGCGAATGCCATACACAGCGGAGAGGCTGCTGCGCCTGCGGCGGTTCACCAGTTCCGAAGCAAGCGATTACAACATCTTTGACAAGGCTAAACACGTACGCTGTCCGGTGCTCATTTTTCGCGGAGGAATGAGCAAGCGGTTTCGCTTCGAGGCCGAGCAGCCCTTTATGGAGGCATTCTCGGTCAGGCCGAAGCTCGTTGTCTGTGCTCGAAGCGGACACTTTCCTGCGACGACCGAAACCGATCTCGTGGCAGGGGCGCTCAAGGGGTTTATTGTCGGACTGTCAAAATAGGCAGCAGCAAGTGGGTCAGGTGATTGCGAAACCGGATTGGACGTTTGGACGGCAAGGACGGAACTAAAGGCCGCGTTCGGCATTTCGATCCAACATGCATCCATTGTAGGAGATCACGTGATGAAGACCAAATTTGTCCTCGCTGCGGCGATTACCATCTTGGTGACGCCCGCATTGGCAGATCAATTCTATATTGTTCAAAATCCGAGTACGAAGGAATGCCACATTGTGACTCAGAAGCCTGAGCCGAGCGTAGGAGTTGTGGTAGGAACGCCTTTTGGGGCCAGGGTCGAGGCTGAGCAGCACCTGAAGACTGTGAAGGTGTGCCACGAAACCACAGGCTCGGGCTCAACTACCACCACGATTAAGAAGTAGCAGCGGCGTATCAAAGTAAGCTCGTTACTGAGTCCAAGGGCTGCCGCGATGCGTGTTTGCGGCGGCCCTTTTGCGCGAGAAACGGATTTGATGGGTAATGCGTTGGGACGACGGGTGCCCAAGCGCTGTCCGGCATCGCCGCGATCGTGTTCGGCATTCTGGGCGTCGCACAACAGCACCCTTGGTGGCTCTATTGGTACTTGGCGCGGCAATCCTAGTGGGCAACGGCAAGAGTAATTCGGCTGTAAACTTATTCAGCCGCGTCGCGCCAGCCGCTCAACGCACCCCGTTGCTCACCACGCGCCTGATGTTTTTCAGTCAGATTTCTGGTCGGGGCGGCGGGATTTGAACCCACGACCCCCAGTCCCCCAGACTGGTGCGCTAACCGGGCTGCGCCACGCCCCGACCGGAACGGCGCGGACTATAGGGCCGCGCGGGCGCCTGTCAAACGAGCTGTCGCGCCGACTATCGCGTGCCCGCGTCACGCAAAGGGCCGCGAAACGCCAGCGCGACACAAAGCGCGGCCACGATGGCGAACGTCGCCGCATAGCATGCAAGGAGACCGACAACGCCTGCGACAAGGAAAAGACCGGCGGCTATGGTCACAGCCATGAGCACGGTATTGAACACCGAGATAGACCTTGACTGCGGTGTCGATCACGATGATCGGGGCGCCAAGTCCAATGACAATCGGCACTTTAAACGACGATGTGAATG
Source organism: Pseudolabrys sp. (assembly GCA_035718275.1). Lineage (GTDB taxonomy): Bacteria > Pseudomonadota > Alphaproteobacteria > Rhizobiales > Xanthobacteraceae > Pseudolabrys. Next base: position 17,758 of record DASTHI010000025.1, read on the forward strand.
TAGATCTCGCCGGCTGCATGCGCCCCGGTCCGCAGCGCAGAGCGTCAGTTGGTTTCGAAGAATTCCCGTAAACACGAAGGAATTGCGCCGAGTTGCGGCTTCGCGCCATGGCGGTGGACAAGCCGGCGGATGATCATCCCGATCAGCAGGAACCAAGTCAGATTGATCGCGACGACGAAAACGGCGAAGGGCAAGCCGGCAAGCATCGACAGGAGCAACGCGATGTAGGCCCCCCGCCGCAACCCCTCGAGCATCTCGAAATAAATGTATGGAAACGACATTCATGGGCGGCAAAAAACTGATTTATACTGCTGCAACCGCGCAAAGATTTCTCAACAATCGGTTTGGATAGTAAATTGCATTGCCTCAGCTATTACAGGCGGGTCAGTTGAAAAAGACCATCATCCGCACGGGCCTCGAGTCGCTCTATTTCAGCGGGATGCACCATTGGTTGCGGCCGCTCGTCGGGGGGGTCGGAGTCATCCTTACTTTTCACCATGTACGTCCACGCCGGCTTGACGCATTCCAACCCAACCGCCTTCTGGAAGTGACACCGGGTTTTCTGGACCGTCTGGTGCGGCGCCTCGCCCGGTCGAAGATCGACGTGATCTCGTTGGACGAAATGCATCAGCGGTTCATCGAAGGCGATTTCAAACGGCGCTTCGTCTGCCTCACATTCGACGACGGCTACAAGGATTTTCTCCGCTGGGCCTATCCGGTGCTCCGAAAACATCGAGTGCCCTTTGCGATGTTCATAGCCACTAGCTTTCCCGACCGTCTCGGTGAGCTTTGGTGGGTGGCGCTTGAAGCCGTCATTGCGCAGAACAGGCGCATCGGCATGGTAATAGACGGCCAGGACCGATACTTCGAATGCGCCACCGTGCGCCAAAAACGCGAACTATATGAAGCGATTTACCGATACTTGCGAAGCCTGAAGACGGATGACGAGGTCCGGCGCGCCATGCGCGACCTATGTGCGACCTACAAGGTCGAGATTGCCTCGTTCTGTCGCGAGTTATGCATGGAGTGGCAGGAGATCGTCGAGCTCGCTGCCGACCCGCTGTGCACGATCGGAGCGCATACGGTCAATCACGTGATGCTGAAGAAGGTCCCGAGCGATGCAAGCGTGCGCGCAGAAATGGAGATGAGCCGTGCGGTGCTGGAAGCGGCACTTGGACGCCGCCCCGAGCACCTTGCGTTTCCTATCGGGGATCCGACAGCGGCCGGTCCTCGCGAGTTCCGCATTGCCGCGGAGCTCGGGTTCAAAACGGCACTGACAACCCGGCCGGGCGTATTGTTCAAAGCGCATCGCGACTATTTGACCGCACTGCCGCGCATCTCGGTGAATGGCGAATTCCAAAAGCAACGTTATGTCAAGGTGCTGATGTCCGGGGCAGGAACTGCGGCCTGGAATGCGTTCCGCAGAGTCAGTGTGGCGTAGGATTCGGCCGCGCCATCCAGCTGATCAATGGCATTGCGGGCAGTACCCAGCCGAGACCGGCAACCACATAATATATCGCCGCGACCAGCCCGTTAATGTCTGTCAACACCGACTGCGCTAGGGCCATCGCGAGCAGCCCCCAGGCCGATACGAGGATCAGCAATGCGATGGTGCCAATGAATTTGCGGGCGCGGATCGACATGAGCGAAGCAGTCAATTGCGATGAGGTCGGCAGGACTATATGGTCGTCTCGGTTTCTGCAAGCGAAGCAATGCGCGTATCAATCAAAGAAGACGGCAGTGGTGTGCGAGCCGTACGGCTGTGGCTGTTTGCCGTAGCGGCCATGATCGTGCTCACCCTCGTGGTAGGAGGTGCCACGAGAATGACGGAATCCGGGCTCTCGATCGTCGAATGGAAGCCCGTCACTGGCGTGCTGCCACCGTTCTCGGAGAGCGAGTGGCAATCGGAGTTTATGAAATACCAGGCCATCCCTCAGTATCGCGAGCTCAATCGCGGGATGAGTCTCGATGCCTTCAAGGTGATCTATTGGTGGGAATGGTCGCACCGGCTTTTGGCGCGGCTCACTGGAGCGGTATTCCTGATCCCGTTCCTGTTTTTCCTTTGGCGAGGAGCAATACCAGTACGATTGCGGACGCGCCTGTGGACGATCTTCGCCGCCGGCGCGGCGCTCGGGGTCGTGGGATGGTGGATGGTGTCCTCCGGACTTGCAGGCAGCGGTCGCGTCAGCGTGTCGCAGTATCGGCTTAGTTTTCATCTCACGCTTGCATGCGCGATCTATGCCGCCGTCCTCTGGACGGCACAGTCAATGGCGCGGCGTTTCTCGGATGAACCTCCGAGAAATCTGCGCAACGGATCGCTTGCAATCGTCCTCCTCGTTCTCCTTCAGATCTATGTTGGTGCGCTCGTTGCAGGCCTCGATGCCGGTTTGGTCTACAATACCTGGCCGCTCATTGATGGGTCGTTCGTGCCCGAGGCCGAGCGGTTGTGGTTTCTTGAACCTGGCTGGCGTAATTTGTTTGAAAACACGCTGACGGTTCAATTTGAGCACCGGATGCTTGCGTACGCGATCTGGCTCATCGTGATGCTTCATGCGTGGTCTGCCTGGGAGGCAAGACGGGGAGTAGTCACGGCCCTGCTGCTTGCGGCCGTGCTGAGCTTGCAGGCATTACTCGGCATAGTCACGCTGCTCTACCAAGCGCCGATTCCCCTTGCATTGGCGCACCAGATCCTGGCAATCCTGACGCTGACGATCGCGGTTGTTCATGCAGAAGCACTTGCAGGAGCCAAGACCGTGCAGGTGTCTACGGCCGACGCGGCAAAGCAAGGCACATGATAGAGACATCCGTTGTAGACGGCATCGATCATAACTTTGGCGCATGGGAAGGCAAATGCGCTTGATCTTGAATTGTGCGATGCACTTGCAGAACGCTTTCAGGGGATTGCGAAGTCGGAAGCGAAGGCGATCGTCGTCACTGGCCACGGCAGCATCTTTTCCGCTGGCGTCGATCTCAAGCGATTGAGTGTAGGCGGCGCCGACTATATTCGACGTTTTCTTCCGGCTTTGCACCGGCTCTATGAGACCCTGTTCTTTCTGGAAAAACCCGTCGTAGCTGGCATCAACGGCCATGCGATCGCCGGCGGCTGCGTTCTCGCCTGCTGTGCGGATCGCCGTATCATGGCTCGTGGCGCAGGACGTATCGGTGTTACCGAGATTCTGGTGGGTGTGCCTTTTCCGCCACTCGCATTCGAAATCGTGAGGTTCGCTGTGCCCTCCCGATATTTGGTGGAGTTTACTCTGACCGGGGCGACGTATGGCACGGACGAGGCTTTGCGGTGCGGCTGGATCGACGAAGAGGCTGAACCCGGCGAACTAATCGACGATGCGATAGCCGTAGCCCGAGAGCTTGCGCTGCTCTCGCCGCCGGCCTTTGCCAAAACGAAGTCGCAGATTCGTCAGTCGGTTGCAGAGCGTCTGGAACGAAACGAAGCCGCGGACAAGGCTATAACCGAGATCTGGACCGCGCCGGAGACGTTAGCGCGCATTCGCGAGTACGTAGCGCGTACACTTGGCTCGTCACGCGCACCGGTGGGGCACGCATAATACTTCCCGGCAAGACGTCGGTTTAAGTCGTCGCGTGCGACCGGCACAAGCAGCCCATTCACTTATGCTCAAGAGCCTGCTCGAGGTCGGCGATGATATCTTCCTTGTCCTCCAGGCCCACGGACAGACGTACGACATCAGGCCCAGCACCGGCCTCGATTTTCTGTGCATCCGACAATTGGCGATGCGTCGTTGAGGCCGGATGGATTATCAGTGAACGAGTGTCGCCAATATTGGCGAGATGAGAGAACAGTTTGACATTAGATACGAGTTTCACGCCTGCGTCATAGCCGCCCTTTAAGCCGAACGTGAAAACGGCGCCGGCGCCCTTTGGCACGTATTTTTTCGCCAGCGCATGATATTTGTCGCCGCGAAGCCCCGGGTAGCTCACCCAAGCAATTTCTGGGCGCTTCGCAAGCCACTGGGCTACGGCCAGCGTGTTGTCGCAGTGCCGCTGCATGCGCAGAGACAGCGTTTCGATTCCGGTCAGGATGAGAAAAGCATTGAACGGAGAGAGTGCGGGTCCCAGGTCCCGCAGGCCAAGCACGCGGCACGCGATGGCGAATGCAAAATTACCGAACGTCTCGTGCAGCACGATTCCCTGGTATTCGGGCCGGGGCTCCGAGAGCATGGGGTAGCGTCCCCCACGCGACCAGTTGAACGTACCGGCATCGACGATAAGGCCACCGATCGAATTTCCATGTCCGCCCAGAAATTTCGTAAGTGAATGGACTACGATATCAGCGCCGAAATCGATTGGTTTGCACAAATAGGGGGTCGCGAGAGTATTATCGACAACAAGGGGCACTCCGGCCTTTCGGGCCATGTTCGCGATGGCTTCGATGTCGGTGATCACGCCGCCCGGATTGGCTACCGATTCAATAAAAATGCATTTGGTTTTCGGTGTGATCGCCTTCTGAAACCCGGCGAGATCGTCCGGGTCAGCCCAAACGACATTCCAGCCGAAGTTTTTATATGAGTGATTGAACTGGTTGATTGAGCCGCCGTAAAGTTTTTTCGACGCCACGAACTCGTCGCCTGGCGTCATCAATGCATGCATGACGATGACTTGTGCAGCGTGTCCTGAAGCAACCGCCAGACCAGCCGTGCCGCCTTCAAGCGCCGCTACTCGCTCTTCGAGCACGGCACAGGTCGGATTCCCAATCCGCGTATAAATATTGCCAAAAGTCTGCAAGCCGAAGAGGGCGGCTGCATGATCGACATCATCGAAAACAAAAGATGTTGTTTGATAGATCGGTGTCGCTCGCGCACCGGTCGTCGGGTCGGGTTTCGCGCCCGCGTGAATTGACAGCGTGGAAAAACCCGGTGTGCGCTCAGCTTCGGCCATGGATCCCCCAAGTGATGTGCCTGTCGCGACCGCGACTCAAGTTCTGGGGATTAGATGGGTGCGATGTTCCCGTCAAGAAGAACAGGATTCAGGAATTTGTATCGTCTGTTCGCGATGCGATACGCATGCGCTGTACGCCCTTGCCTAAAGTTTGCGGGCGTTTTGACGAAAGCGTACGCGAATTGACTCCGATCCAGGATATTTCCGACGAAAGGCGCCCGTACTCGATCTTGGGACAACGATTCATTACCACCTTGATGCCTGCATCTTCCGCGCGTTTTGCGGCCTCTTCGTGACGCACCGTGAGTTGCATCCAAATCACTTGCGGCAAAGGCCTAAGTGCGAGGGCTTCTTCGACGATTGCTGGTACATACGAGGAGTCACGAAAAATATCGATCATATCGACGGGCTCCGGAATATCACGGAGGGTCGCGTAGACCGTCTGTCCGAGGATTTCCTTGTCGACCTGTCCGGGGTTTACCGGAATCATACGATAGCCGCGCTCCTGCAGATACTTGAAAGCAAAAAAGCTCGGCCGATTATCTTTCGGCGAGATCCCCACCATGGCGATAGTTTTCACCGACTTGAGAATCCCGCGAATATAACTGTCGGGATAGACGTCGTGGTTCATTCGGGCATTGCCATCGATGGTTTTGCGGCGGCCGCGCGAAGACGCTCGTTCTCGGCTTCAAGTTCGGATATTCGTACCTGTGTTGCCCTGAAAGCTTCCTGGATATCGGCTTCGCTGAATCGGGTCACGATGTGTGATGAGCAGTTTGCGTCCCAGGCCTCGATGGTGAATAGAATTGCGCGCTCGGGTCGCGCCTTGTAACCATTGTCGAACAAGCGAGAGACCAAGGCCGGATCGTCTTCGATAACGCGGGCACGTCCCCACATTTTGACTCGTTGGCATCGAGCGAAATCCAGCAGAAACAAAAACGCGCGATCATTTTCAGATAAGTTTGCAACTGTGATGTACTGCCGGTTTCCCCGGTAATCGGCAAAGCCGAGCGTTTTCTCATCAATGACCTTTATGAAGCCTTTCGGACCGCCGCGATGCTGCACGTATGGGGCGCCATCGGCTGTTGCTGTGGCAAGAAAGGCGGTATCTTGTTCGGCGACAAACTTTGCGAGCTCGGGCGTAATCCGGTCCGGAAAGCCCTGCTCAATTCGCGACCGGTAGGCTTTTGCAGAGCCGCGTTCGGCCTGCGCGGATTGCACAGCCCGCGTGAAGACCCGGCTGGAATTGTTCATGGTCAGGCCAAGCTCGTCTTTCCAGGGGTTGTCCATTATCCGGCGGAACAAAGATAGCCTCTCGCTGTTGCTCACGGTAGGGCCGCGCAGTTGAATTGGGCAGGATTGCGGAACGAGCGACATAAGATGGTCACTCTGGTTTGCTGCGATCTAGAGGCTGAGGGGCGCCGCCTATGTGTGCACAAACAGGAGGCGTTCGATGTGTGACTACAGTCTTCACGATGTTGCATCCCGACCAGCCAAGGTCGGAGACAAACTGGTCTCGACACAATTTCCTAATGCCATTACGCGTGGCTTTGCCGACCCGGCGCAGCCACGCGTTGCTGTCTGCCTGATGCCCGGGACAGAATTGGCATTTGAAAAGGAAGTTGAGTGCGATGCGTCGTTCCGGTTCTTGCCAAGCAGGAAATCGACCCACAAGGTCGCTCGTTTCCGGCAGGTCAATCTGAACCGTCCTGCGGCGCACCATGACGCCCTCGAGTTCCCTGACGGAAAGATTGTGCTTGTGACGGACCTGTGCGAAGGCCAGCATGCAACGGTCCTTCAACTCCCGAGCTCGGGACGGCCTGCGGAGACGCAGGAGGAGTATCCAGCCGTGGATCCAGTCACGCAGATTGCATAGCGTCGCGTGAACTTCTGAATGGGCGGAGCCGCCGGGGCATGGCGGCCCCGCCCTATATTAATCTCCGCCGATGTTTTTAGTCCGCGCGGCAGCCGAACACCGCCACGGGGCCGACTGTGAGAATGCCGGTGACGATGCACAATGTCGTGACGACAAGCACGTCGTTCGGACATGGCAGCCCGCAGCGTCGCATCGCAATACCTAGAAACCCGATTGACAGCAGCAGGCCCCACGTGGTGCCAGCAATCAGAAGGCGCATAATGCGCCGGGTATTCAACAATTCCGCAATTGAAACGCCCATCAGCGGTCCTCCCACTTCGGGTTGCGCTTGTCGATGAATGCGCAGATGCCTTCTTTCGCGTCGCGCGCCATCATATTTTCTGTCATGACTTCCGAAGCGAATCTGTAAGCATCAGCAAGGCTCATTTCGGTTTGTCGATAAAAGGCCTGCTTGCCTATCTTCACGACGTGAGTTGATTTCGCCGCGATCTGTCGGGCGAGCGCGATCGCTGAGTTGCGCTCTTCGCCTTGAGGGACGACTCGGTTGACCAAACCCATTTGCGCCGCTCGCTCGGCGCTCACCATATCTCCGGTGAGCAGCATTTCCATTGCGTGCTTGCGCGCGATATTGCGCGACAGCGCCACCATTGGCGTCGAGCAGAATAGCCCGATGTCGACCCCGGGAGTGGCAAATTGTGCCGCTGCGGATGCCACGGCGAGATCGCAGCTCGCCACCAATTGACAGCCTGCCGCGCTCGCAACGCCCTGCACGGCAGCGATCACAGGCTGCGGCAAAGTCACGATCTGCTGCATCATCGCGCTGCACGATTCCATGATGTGACGAAAAAATTCGCGCCCGCCATCTCGGTCGCTGCGACGACTCGTAAGTTCCTTTAGATCGTGTCCCGCCGAAAAAGCAGAACCGCTGGCAGCGATCACGACAGCGCGCGTGGCATGGTCCTTCGAGATTTCGGTCAGCGTGTCCGAAAGTGCGCCGAGCAAGGCCTTAGAAAGGCTGTTGCGTGCCTGCGGCCTATTCAAGATGAGGATCTCGATATCGTTTTCGCGTTCGCGAAGAAGGATCGACGAGGAAGTCTTGGAGGCAGGGGCACGCACGTTAGGATTCATCGACACCCTTCCAGTCTCATGGCGCAAACCATAGTCCGAAGCCCACCGGGTGCAAGTTTGGAAGATCTTCAAATGCAAACAATTTTTTGCCCTTGGGTAGCCGAGGCAGAACGAGAAAGGGCCGCCGTAGCCCGAGTGAGTGTGATGCGTCGAACGTTTCTTGTGCTCCAACTGTAAGCTCGAAAGGGCGATCTGAAAAAACCTTTGCCCGCCTGGCAGCGCCCCTTAAACAGGACGCAAATATGCCCAAGGGGGGGATGCATGGCGGCTGCGGCAATGACAGGCGACGAAATCGCAAGCCTTCTGCTGAAGGTTTTCCCTCAGGCGTTCTATCCAGGCTGCGGATTGAGCATTGAACGCGTGGGCTACGGGGATGTGCGGGTACGGCGGCGGTTTGAGGACAGCCAACTGCGCCCGGGTGGAACGATTTCCGGTCCGACCATGATGGAGCTTGCCGATTTCGCTATGTATGTGGCGGTTTTTTCGGCAATCGGCCCGCAGCCTCTGGCAGTCACCACGAGTCTCAACATCAATTTCTTGCGAAAGCCCGCAAAGGCCGATCTTCTCGCCGATGCGCGGCTTATGAAGGTAGGAAAGAAGCTTACAGTGGGCGAGGTTACGATCTATTCGGAAGGACTCGCCGAACCCGTCGCGCATGCCACCTCAACCTACTCAATACCCAACGCGGAGTGAGCACGTCCTGGAATTCCTATGGCCCCAATGCGCTTGAGGAGCAAACAGCAATTTCGAGGTAGTAAATTACCAATCTTATAAGCCATTGATTCGAAATAATAAAAAAGAAAGACATTGCTTGACCGAGGCCTATGCCTTCTTTACATACCGGCCAGCAATTTGCCGATGATGACTAGGGAACGATCATGAAGACTTTTTCGGCCAAGCCGACCGACGTCGAGAAAAAGTGGGTGACGATCGACGCTACAGGCTTGGTCGTGGGGCGTCTTGCCGCAATCGTGGCGCTGCGGCTGCGGGGCAAGCACAAACCCAGCTACACGCCGCACGTTGATAATGGAGACAATGTCATCGTCATCAATGCCGCAAAGGCGGTTCTCACAGGCCGCAAGCGCGAAAACAAGGTTTATCACCATCACACCGGCTTCATTGGGGGCATTAAGGAGCGGACGGCCAAGGCGATCCTGGAGGGCCGATTTCCCGAGCGCGTCGTCGAAAAAGCCGTGGAACGGATGCTGCCACGCGGTCCTCTGGGACGCGTTCAGCTCGGCAACTTGCGCGTCTATCCGGGGCCCGATCATCCGCATGAGGCGCAGAAGCCCGAAAAACTGGATATTGCGGCAATGAATCGCAAAAACGTGAGGAGTGCCTGAGCGTGGCGGAGACGATGCAATCGCTGGAAGGTTTGGCGAGCCTCAAGCCGGCGGCGCCAGAGAGCCCCAAATACGAGAAAAAAGTCGACGCCGAGGGTCGAGCTTATGCGACAGGCAAACGAAAGAATGCCGTCGCGCGCGTGTGGATCGCGCCCGGGTCAGGAAAAATCCTTGTCAATACTAAGGCGGTCGAGATCTTTTTCGCACGTCCGGTGTTGCGCATGCTTATTCAGCAACCATTGATAGCCACCAATCGGAGTGGTCAGTACGATGTGACCTGCACCGTTTCCGGCGGCGGCCTGTCAGGCCAGGCGGGCGCGGTTCGCCACGGGTTGGCGAAGGCGCTCACATATTTTGAGCCGGACTTGCGCACGGCGTTAAAACGAGGCGGATTCCTGACGCGTGATCCCCGCGTTGTGGAACGTAAGAAATACGGGCGTGCGAAGGCGCGTCGTTCCTTCCAGTTCTCGAAGCGCTGACCACTGGCGATTTGTATTGAAGAAAAAGGCGCCGATCGGCGCCTTTTTCTTCAGCCCCGCGCGACTTTTCGAATTTTACATTTCCTACAAGCATTCCGTTCACCAAGGCGCGGGTCGAACTAGGCGGCGCCCGCTTGAACAATCAAGATTGATGATAATTAGCCGCAGTGTTTCCTCGAAGCACCCCGAATAGCGCAACGGTTTTCCTACAGACATCGCGATAAATTCCGACACGATCGATCGCCCCAGACCGATCGATCGCGGAGTTACGATGACAGTCGCAGGCAGCCTGCAATCCACATCACTGGATTTGCCGACGCTCTCGTTGGTCGCGGTGTGCGTTGCCGGATTGCTGGGACTGTTTCTGATCATCGACTGGTTGCAACAGCGCAATGTGCGCGCATTGGCGTGGTGGGGTTCCGCCTATCTGATCGGAGCCTCGTCAATGGCTCTGTGGAGCGTGCCTGCACCATTGTTCCGATTGCCGCCGGAAGTACCGGGCGCGTTGACGTTTCTGGCCTGTGGAATGATCTGGAACGGCGTCCGGCTGTTTCAGGGCCGCCAAGTTCTCTCGATCGCGGCATTTGCGGGTGCCATCACCTGGATCCTGTTCAGCCGAATGATGCCCGGCGACGGCCGCATCGTTCTGGGTGCCTGCGTGGTGACTGTCTATACATTCTTCATAGCCGTCGAGCTTTGGCGCGAACGCCGGCAGGCGAGCTACTCGCGAACCGCAGCTTTCGTGGTCCCGTGGCTGCATGCCGGCATTTTTCTGATGCCGGTCGCCATGCACACGCTCTTCCCAAAAGTATTCGGTCCATCGTGGCTTACGGCTTTCACATTGCAGACAATTCTCTATGCGGTTGGCACTGCATTCATCGTGATGCTCATGGTCAAGGACCATCACGTGAACATTTATCGGAATGCGGCGTCGACTGACCATCTCACGGGTCTGCTCAACAGGCGCGCATTCATGGAAAACGCTGTTGCGCTTTGCGCACGGCAGGGCAGGCGGGGCGAACCCGTGACGTTGCTCATGTTCGATCTTGACCGCTTCAAGTCGATCAACGATCGCTTTGGCCATTCGATCGGCGACGACGTCTTGCGTATGTTTGCGCAGGTGGTTCGTTCGAGCACGCGTGAAAATGACATCATCGCGCGTCTCGGTGGCGAAGAGTTTGCTGCGATCGTGCCGGGCGGAATGGAGGTTGCCGTCAAGATCGGAGAACGCATCCGGTCGGCATTCGAAACCGCCGGTGTTACCGTCAGGAGTCATGCTGTCGGTGCGACGGTCAGCATTGGCGCAGCGGCTTCGTACGAAGCCGCGAACGGAATTGACTCGCTGATCGCCCGTGCCGACGCTGCTCTCTATCGGGCCAAGTATGACGGGCGTAATCGTCTGCGCGCAGCGGAGACTTCAGAAACATCGGAGCGTGTCCGGCTGATTGCGGCCGCGCGCCGGTCTGGCTCCGCGGGTGCGGCAGAATTGGCCCAGCTCCGGCAACAGGGCAGGACTGCATCTCTAGCCTGATCGGGCGATCTCTCGGGAGCAGAAACGCCTCGTTTACTTTCTTGGCGCTAGCATTCCGCCATGCGGGGTTTGCCGAGTCGCTCAGCGGTGGGCATTGACGCGTTCATTCTTCAAACCGACGCGGAGCGGGCAGGTGTTGCGTTGGCATGTCCTTACGCCAATTCCGCCGAATTCGACGCTGCATTGATCGCCGCTCGCCGTGCCGCCGGCATTTACGGTCCGAAACGTCGCAGGCGCCGTCTGCTCACGGTGGGAGCGGGGATTTTCGTCTGCCTGGCATTGTGCGCCCTCCTGATCATTTGAGCGAAAAGGGCGCTCTTTACGGAGCGCCCTCAATTCGCCTTTTGTACCCTGATTGGAGGAAGACTAGGCCGAATAGTACATCTCGAACTCTACCGGATGCGGCGTGTGTTCGAAACGGATCACTTCCTGCATCTTGAGGTCGATATAGGAGTCGAGGAAATCATCATCGAACACTCCGCCTGCCTTCAGGAAATCTCGGTCCCTGTCGAGTTCGCCAAGGGCCTGACGAAGCGAGCCGCAGACGGTGGGGATTTTTTTCAATTCTGCCGGCGGAAGATCGTAAAGGTCCTTGTCGATGGCAGAACCCGGATCGAGCTTGCTCTTGATGCCATCGAGACCCGCCATCAGCATGGCGGCGAAAGCGAGATAGGGATTGGCTAGCGGATCGGGGAAGCGGACCTCTACGCGCTTGGCTTTCGGATTGGTCGTGTAGGGAATGCGGCACGACGCCGAACGATTACGCGCCGAATAGGCGAGCAGGACCGGCGCCTCGAATCCAGGCACCAGGCGTTTGTAGGAGTTGGTGGTCGGGTTCGTGAAGGCGTTGATGGCCTTCGCATGTTTGATGATCCCGGCGATGTAGGAAAGACATGTTTCCGAAAGATCGGAATACTTGTTACCGGCAAATACGGGTTTGCCGCTTTTCCAGATCGACTGGTGGCAATGCATTCCCGAGCCGTTGTCGCCATAGACCGGTTTGGGCATGAACGTCGCGGTCTTTCCGTAGATCTGGGCGACTTGTTGGATGCAGTACTTGTAGATCATCATCTGGTCGGCCATTTGCACAAGGGGAGAGAACCTCATTCCCAACTCGTGCTGGGCCGAAGCGACTTCGTGATGATGTTTCTCGACCTTGACGCCCATCTTGGCCATCGCCGCGAGCATTTCGCTGCGCATATCCTGCGCTGAGTCCTGCGGGGGTACGGGGAAGTAGCCCTTCTTGGTCCCGATGCGGTGACCGAGGTTGCCGCCCTCGTACTCGGTCGCGGAATTGCTGGGCAGCTCCGTTGAATCGAGCCTGAATCCGGTGTTGTACGGGTCGGCGGCGAACTTGACGTCGTCGAACACAAAGAACTCGGCTTCAGGACCGAAATAGACAGTGTCGCCGACGCCCGAGGTTCTGACCATGCCTTCGGCCTTTTTGGCGATGCCCCGCGGATCGCGATTATAGGGCTCGCCGGTGGTCGGCTCGAGCACGTCACACACGAGCGACAAGGTCGTTTCGGCAAAGAAAGGGTCGATGCAGGCTGTTGCCGGATCAGGCATCAGGTTCATGTCCGACTCGTTGATCGCCTTCCAGCCCGCGATCGAAGATCCATCGAACATCTGACCTTCCGCAAAGGTCTCTTCCTCGATCATGCTGACGTCGAAAGTCACGTGCTGCCACTTGCCACGTGGATCCGTGAAGCGGAAATCGACGTACTTCACGTCGTTGTCCTTGATCATCTTCATGACTTCTTTGGCTGTCGTCATGGACTGCATTCCCCCTTTTTTCGTGAAATAGCCGCGAGGTCTTCTGCCTGCGGCCTAGATCGCATCAATTCCGGATTCGCCGGTCCTGATCCGAATGGCTTCTTCAATGTTGGAAACGAATATCTTGCCGTCGCCAATTCGTCCGGTTTGGGCAGCACGCCTGATTGCATCGATCGCCTTGTCCAACATGTCGTCGCCGAGGACGACTTCAATTTTTACCTTCGGCAGAAAATCGACCACGTATTCGGCGCCGCGGTATAGCTCGGTATGTCCCTTCTGTCGTCCGAAGCCCTTGGCCTCAGTGACAGTTATCCCCTGCAGCCCCACCTCCTGCAGTGCCTCTTTCACTTCGTCCAATTTGAAGGGCTTGATGATGGCTTCGATCTTCTTCATTGCCTCTCTCCCTCCACCAACTCGAACACACCGTGAGAGTCGTTACCGGTTAGCAGTTCCCGTGCCAAACGCCTACAGCGAAAAAAGCCCTTTTATAGTCGTAGGTTGAGCGATGGCCCGCTGCGTCCGGCGCCAGGTGCCTATACTTCGGCGCCTATGAAATGGACAGAGTGGCTAGATTTTAGGCTGCCTGTTCTACCTTTATGGGGGTCGAATTGTGTGCGCGGCTCCCAACCGAATACTGTGCTTGAGATGATCGAATTGCTGACTACCGCCGAAATCGCGCAGGCCGACCGGCTGACAATTGCCGGCGGCACCTCTGGCATTGACCTGATGGAGAGGGCGGGCCGGGCTGTTGCAGATGCAGTAGCGCGGCTGCCAGCCGGTCGTGTGCTCGTAATTGCAGGACAGGGCAACAATGGCGGAGACGGCTTTGTGGCGGCGCGCCACCTGGCCGAGCGAGATAGAGAAGTCAGCATTGCCTTCCTAGGTGATCGTGACCGTTTGAAAGGCGATGCCGCGACGGCGGCCGCACGGTGGAAGGGCGCCATCTCTAAAGCCGTACCAGACCTGATCGGCAACCATGACGTCATCGTCGATGCCCTGTTCGGCGCGGGACTTGATCGCGAAGTGACCGGTGCGGCACGCGGGATGATTGAGGCCATGAACGCGTCCGGCCTGCCCATCGTTGCCATCGACCTGCCGAGTGGCGTGAACGGGACATCAGGGGCCGTGCTGGGGCTGGCCGTTCAAGCGTTGCGCACCGTCACGTTCTTCCGGCCGAAGACAGGTCACTTTCTGTTGCCAGGCCGGCTCTGCTGCGGCTCCATCGAGGTTGCCGATATCGGTATTCCCGAAAACGTGCTCGAGACCATCAAACCGGCATCCTTCTTGAATCTTCCGGCGCTATGGAAAAGTTCGTTTCCGAAACTGGACCTGGGTGCCCACAAATATACCCGCGGTCACGTTGTAGTTTTGTCTGGCGGAGTCTCCACGACAGGCGCCGCGCGTCTTGCAGCGCGAGGCGCACTTCGGGCAGGTGCGGGGCTCGTGACGATCGCGAGTCCTAACGAGGCGCTGGCAGTCAACGCGGCGGCAAATCTGGCGATCATGGTGCGGCCGGTCGATGACGTGGTTCAGCTTGCCGAGTTTCTTCGCGACAAACGCCGAAATGCGGTCGTCCTTGGTCCTGGCGGCGGGGTCGGGGATGCGATGCGGGAATACGTTCGCGCCACCGTTAAAAGCGGAGCTTCGACTGTTCTCGATGCGGATGCATTGACGAGCTTTGCTGGCGACCCGTCCGCCCTGGCTGCGGTAATCAGGGAACGGAGTGGCGCGGTTGTACTCACTCCCCACGCTGGCGAATTTGGGAGGCTTTTCAGCAGTGTGCCGGGCATCTCTCAGGCCGCGTCGAAACTGGACCGAGCCCGCGCAGCTGCGGCTTTTCTGGGTGCGGTCGTGGTCTATAAGGGAGCCGACACCGTGGTAGCCGAGCCCGATGGTCGCGCGGCGATCGCAGCGAATGCGCCGGCGAGCCTTGCGACTGCTGGTTCCGGAGATGTGCTTGCCGGGATGATCTGCGGTCTTCTGGCGCAGGGCATGGCAGCTTTCGAAGCCGCCTGCGCTGCGGTGTGGTTGCACGGGGAGGCGGCCAACGAGTTTGGCCCGGGCCTCATTTCCGAGGACCTGCCCGAATTGTTGCCGCGCATTTATCGAAAATTGTGGGGTGCCAACCAGGGCGAAGCGGCTGTCGGGTAATGGACCGCGTGTATAATCCTTGCCTTGCGGGGCATCGGCGCGTTAAGCCGTGCCGAAAGCGGCGTCAGGATTGTCCTGTAACCGCCCCTTGCGGGCGTGGCGGAATTGGTAGACGCGCGGGATTTAGGTTCCCGTGACGAAAGTCGTGGGGGTTCAAATCCCTCCGCCCGCACCAGGCCAGGGTGACGCCAGGAACTGCGGGAGACCACCCGTTTTTCAAATTGAATGATGTTTCCGACCGGTCAGCCGAAACGTCGTACGAGTGCACAACGAGTAGCAAGCAATGCAGGTCACCGAAACCCTCTCGGAGGGGCTCAAGCGCGAATACAAAATCGTCGTACCCGCCGCCGAGCTCGATGCGAAAGTCAATGAACGCTTAGACGACCTGAAAGGGCGTATCCGGATCAACGGCTTCCGTCCCGGGAAGGTGCCTGTCGCGCATCTCAAGCGCATGTATGGCCGTTCGGCGATGGCCGAAGTGATCGAGGCGACGGTACGCGACGCGAACAACCAGATCGTCAGCGAGCATGGCTATAAACTGGCGTCCGATCCCAAGGTGACATTGCCGAGTGAGGAAGGGGCGATCGAGAAACTGATCGCGGGCAACAGCGACCTCAATTATACGATGGCGCTCGAGATCGTGCCGGCGATCACGCTCGCGGACTTCAAGACGATCAATCTGACGCGGCTTGTCGCAGATGTCAGCGACACGGAGATCGATGAGGGGCTTGCGCGTATTGCGGAGCAGAACAGGCCCTACAGCGTCCGTCCCCAGGGCGAGGGTGCTGCCGAAGGCGATCGAGTGACGATTTCCTTCCAGGGGACGATCGACGGAAAACCATTCGAAGGTGGGTCCGGCGATGATGCAGTGGTTCATATCGGATCGAACACGTTCATTCCCGGATTTGAAGACCAGCTGATCGGCATTGCCGCAGGGGAAACCCGGACGCTGAAAGTGACATTCCCGGCCCACTACATGAAAGAGGAGCTCGCCGGCAAAGACGCGGAATTCGTGGTGACTGCCAAGTCGGTCGAGACACCTGGAATGGTGTCGGTCGACGACGAGTTCGCTAAATCGCTGGGCATGGAATCCATGGCCAAGCTTCGCGACGCGGTGAAGGATCGTCTTTCGCGAGAGCACGCCGCTATGTCGCGCCAGAAGCTGAAGCGAGCCCTGCTTGACGAACTGGACAAGCTTCACAAATTTGAAGCGCCGCCTACATTGGTGGAGGAAGAATTCGATCGCGTGTGGAAATCCGTCCTCTCGGAGCTCGAAACAGAGCAGAAGAGCTTCGCAGATGAAGGCACTACCGAAGAGAAGGCAAAGTCCGAGTATCAAGCCATCGCGGAACGTCGGGTGCGACTGGGCCTTGTGCTTGCCGAAATCGGAGAAAAGAACAACATCACAGTCACCGAGGAAGAATTGAGCCGTGCGGTGATGGAGCGCGCGCGCCAGTTTGCCGGGCAAGAGCAGCGGGTCTGGGAATATTACCGGCAGAACCCGCAGGCCGTTGCGGCCTTGCGAGCTCCCATATTCGAGGAAAAGGTGGTCGATTTCCTCCTCGAACTTGCGACAGTGAAGGAAAGCAAGGTTTCGCGTGAGGAGCTCTACAAGGACGATGATTCGGCCGGCTAGCTTTCCGGCTTCTTGCGCCGGCGGTTGCGGGAAAATAGATCATCGGACAGCGGGCGAGGGTAATCTAGCCCCCGCGATTCGCGTCAAGGAGAAGAAATGAGGGACCCTCTCGATACCTACATGAACTACCTGGTGCCCATGGTGGTCGAGCAGACCAACCGTGGCGAGCGGGCCTATGACATCTACTCGCGGCTTCTGAAGGAGAGAATCATCTTCATCACGGGTCCGATCGAAGACGGCATGTCCACTCTTGTGGTGGCGCAATTGCTATTTCTCGAAGCGGAAAACCCGAAGAAGGAAATCTCGATGTACATCAATTCGCCTGGCGGGATCGTGACGTCGGGCATGGCCATCTATGACACCATGCAGTTCGTGAGGCCGCCGGTTTCGACCCTGTGCGTTGGCCAAGCCGCATCCATGGGCTCGCTCCTGCTGGCCGCGGGTGCGAAGGACCAGCGTTTTGCGCTGCCCAATGCCCGCATCATGGTGCATCAGCCCTCTGGCGGGTTCCAGGGTCAGGCAACGGATATCATGCTCCACGCCCAGGAGATCCTGAACCTAAAAAAGCGCCTCAATGAGATTTACGTCAAACACACCGGCCAGGCGCTCAAGAAGATCGAAGACGCGTTGGAACGCGACTATTTTCTGACGGCCGATGCAGCTAAGGATTTCGGTCTGGTTGACAAGGTCATCGATAAGCGCCCGGAGGAGATCACCCCCAAGCCCGCCTGATTTTGCTCGGACAGGTTCCAACACCACCGAGGAAGAATGATGGCGCCGGCCTTGCGCCGGGTGCACGCGGCATTATCGTTAATAGAATCTTGATTATCACGTCGTTAGCATGCTTCCCTTATGGTGCAGGTGATGGGATCGCGGGCCCTCCCATAATGACGGGTCGCCACACTGGAGTTCAGGTGCGAAAATTGCTTCGCTACTTGACGGCGGATGAGCGGACCGTCGCTGACCGCAATAAGTACGGAAGCGCGTGACGGAGAATGGAATGAGCAAAGTCGGCGGCAGCGATTCCAAGAATACCCTTTACTGCTCGTTCTGCGGCAAGAGTCAGCATGAAGTTCGCAAGCTCATTGCCGGGCCGACGGTATTCATTTGCGATGAATGCGTCGAGCTCTGCATGGACATCATACGCGAGGAGAACAAATCCTCGCTGGTGAAGTCTCGCGACGGTATTCCGACGCCGAAGGAGATTCGTAAGGTTCTTGACGACTACGTCATCGGCCAGGATCACGCAAAGAAAGTTCTCTCGGTTGCGGTACACAATCACTACAAGCGCCTGAACCATCAGGCTAAGCACAATGATGTCGAGCTTGCGAAGTCTAACATTCTGCTGATCGGACCTACGGGCTCGGGTAAGACGCTGCTCGCGCAGACACTGGCGCGCATACTCGATGTGCCGTTTACGATGGCTGACGCAACGACTTTGACTGAGGCCGGCTACGTAGGCGAGGACGTCGAGAACATTATACTCAAGCTGCTGCAGTCGGCTGACTACAACGTCGAGCGCGCACAGCGCGGCATCGTCTATATAGACGAGATCGATAAGATCTCGCGCAAATCTGACAATCCCTCGATAACCCGCGACGTGTCGGGCGAAGGCGTTCAGCAGGCCTTGCTAAAGATCATGGAGGGCACGATAGCTTCCGTGCCTCCGCAGGGCGGACGCAAGCATCCGCAACAGGAATTTCTGCAGGTGGATACCACGAACATTCTGTTCGTGTGTGGCGGTGCCTTCGCCGGTCTCGAAAAAATCATATCGGCGCGGGGCCGGTCGACGTCCATCGGCTTTGGCGCGAAAGTCGTCGCACCAGAGGATCGAAAGCAGGGCGAAATCTTCCGTGAGGTCGAACCTGAAGACCTGCTCAAATACGGGCTCATTCCTGAATTCGTAGGCCGTTTGCCCGTCGTTGCGACCCTCGAAGATCTGGATGAGGCTTCCCTGAAGAAGATTCTTGTGGAGCCGAAAAACGCGCTGGTAAAGCAGTATCAGCGGCTGTTCGAGATGGAATCGATCGACCTCACCCTGGCGGAAGAGGCGCTTGGCGCCATCGCCCGCAAGGCGATCGACCGCAAAACCGGCGCCCGGGGTTTGCGCTCCATCATGGAGGGCATCCTCCTCGACACCATGTTTGATCTCCCGAGCCTCGAAGGCGTGGAGGAGGTCGTGATCTCGAAGGAGGTTGTCGAGGGCACAGCCCGACCGCTCTACATCTACGCGGATCGGAGCGACCGTACGGCGGAGACCGGTAGCGCGAGCGCCTGACCGGGCTGATCCCGCGTTCACAATTTAATCTCGGGCGGCGGCGGATTCCTGCGGTTTCCGGGGTTGTTAGTGGTGCGGGACTCGCATTAACTTCGATTTCGGGGCTTCTTGCGGAGCCTTTTGGCCCGCCATAGCTATAGCGTACGAACCCAAGCGGCATACGAAGGATCGTACCTGAGCCGACTGGGCAAGCTTCACTGCCGAGGGGCGATGAGCTACGGAGCGGCCTAAGTGCTCCGTTCTTTATCCGGCACTGGCGTGCGATGCCGCAAAACGCGGGTCGAATGACAGGGGCACAACGAAAAGGACCCAAGAGATGACCAATAAGCCACGACCCCAGCTGCAGCCCGGCGAAACCCGTGCCTATCCGGTTTTGCCGCTGCGTGACATCGTGGTCTTCCCGCACATGATTGTTCCACTCTTCGTCGGCCGCGAAAAGTCGATCAAGGCGCTGGAAGAGGTCATGCGTTCCGACACGTTTATCTTGCTTGCGACGCAAAAAAACGCGTCCGACGATGATCCCGCTACCGATGCAATCTTTGAAGTCGGAACGCTTGCAAGCGTACTTCAGCTTTTGAAGCTGCCGGACGGAACCGTCAAGGTGCTGGTCGAAGGCGCTACCCGCGCCAAGGTTCTCAAATACACCGACCGTAACGACTACTACGAAGCGGACGCGAGCGCGATTGCCGACGATATGGGTGATCGCGTGGAGGCCGAAGCCATGGCGCGTTCGGTGGTCACGGAGTTCGAAAATTACGTCAAACTGAACAAAAAGGTGTCGCCGGAGGTCGTCGGCGTCGTTCAGCAAATCGAGGATTACGCCAAGCTCGCCGATACGGTGGCTTCGCATCTGGCGGTAAAGATACCTGACAAGCAGGAAATTCTGGAGACTTCGTCGGTAACACAGCGCCTGGAGAAGGTGCTCGGCCTCATGGAAAGCGAGATTTCCGTTCTGCAGGTGGAAAAGCGCATCCGTACCCGCGTGAAGCGCCAGATGGAGAAGACTCAGCGGGAGTACTACCTCAATGAGCAGATGAAGGCGATCCAGAAGGAGCTCGGCGACGAGGAAGGACGCGACGAGCTTCAGGAGCTGGAAGACAAGATAAAGAAGACGAAGCTTTCCAAGGAGGCCCGCGAGAAGGCGACGCACGAGATCAAGAAGCTGAGGCAGATGTCGCCGATGTCCGCCGAAGCGACGGTGGTGCGTAATTATCTCGATTGGCTGCTCTCAATCCCGTGGAACAGGAAGACCAAGGTTAAGAAAGATCTGGCGCTCGCCGAGCAGATACTCGATGCAGACCACTATGGCCTTGAGAAAGTCAAGGAACGCATTGTCGAGTATCTGGCCGTGCAGCAGCGCGCCAACAAACTCACTGGACCGATTCTTTGCCTAGTCGGGCCGCCCGGCGTGGGAAAGACGTCGCTTGGAAAATCAATTGCCAGGGCGACAGGCCGCGAGTTCGTTCGGGTCTCACTCGGGGGAGTGCGTGACGAGGCGGAAATCCGCGGTCATCGTCGTACGTATATCGGATCGATGCCCGGAAAGATCATCCAATCGATGCGAAAGGCAAAGACCTCAAATCCACTGTTCTTGCTCGATGAGGTCGACAAGATGGGAGCCGATTTCCGCGGCGATCCGTCCTCGGCATTGCTGGAGGTGCTCGATCCTGAGCAGAACCACACCTTCAACGACCATTATCTGGAGGTCGACTACGACCTTTCCAACGTGATGTTCATCACGACGGCCAACACCCTGAATATTCCGCCGCCGCTGATGGATCGTATGGAGATCATACGAATTGCGGGCTACACCGAAGACGAAAAGGTGGAAATCGCTCGGAAGCACCTGATCCCGCATGCGATCACGAAGCACGGCCTCGATCCCAAGGAGTGGTCTATTGATGACGAGGCCCTGATCACGCTGATTCGCCGTTACACGCGGGAAGCCGGCGTTCGCAATCTCGAACGCGAGCTGTCAAATCTTATCCGCAAGGCGGTGAAGGAGCTGATGACGTCGAAGAAAAAGGCTATTGCCGTCACGCCGGCGAGCCTCAGCGATTATCTCGGTGTCCCGAAATTCCGCTATGGCGAGATTGAGGAAGAGGACCTCGTGGGCGTGGTCACCGGCCTGGCGTGGACGGACGTCGGCGGCGAGCTGCTCACGATTGAAGGCGCCATGATGCCCGGCAAAGGCAAGATGACGGTCACGGGAAATTTGCGGGACGTGATGAAGGAATCGATCTCTGCCGCCGCATCCTATGTCCGCTCACGTGCAGTAGCTTTTGGCATCGAGCCTCCGCTGTTCGACAAGCGCGATATTCACGTGCACGTTCCCGAAGGCGCCACACCCAAGGATGGTCCCTCGGCCGGCGTCGCAATGGTCACCGCGATTGTCTCGGTGATGACGGGAATTCCAGTGCGCCGCGATGTCGCGATGACCGGCGAGATTACGTTGCGTGGCCGGGTGCTGCCCATCGGCGGCTTGAAGGAAAAGCTGCTGGCGGCGGCGCGTGGTGGCATGAAAACCGTGCTGATCCCGGAGGAAAACGCCAAGGATCTGGTGGAAATTTCCGACACGATCAAAAAGGGACTGGAAATCGTCCCGGTCACGCGCATGGACGAAGTACTGTCGCGCGCCTTGGTGCGCCCACCTGAGCCGATTGAATGGGACGAGGCGAGCGCGAGGCTGGCGGCTGAATCTGCCGGTTCTGAAAAGGCCGTTGACGAGGATGGCTCCGGTTTGACTGCGCATTGAGTGCAACGCATCGGAATGGAATGGAAAGCGGCGCCCTTGGCGCCGTTTTTCATTGCGGTGTCTCTCCCTACGGTTCCAGCGCCCGTCCGACCATGCCGGGCGAGGCAGGCGACGTGTCGTACCAAATTCCGAAGGGACCGCGGCGCAATGGTGGGCGGTGACGGACTCGAACCGCCGACATCCTGCGTGTAAAGCAGGCGCTCTACCAGCTGAGCTAACCGCCCTGATCTTCGCCATATCGTGCAAGCCCGAGGAAAGGCAAGCAGGGAAGCTGCAAACGAAACGGCAGGCGTGGAGGAAAACTCCGCGCCCGCCGTTACTCCCCGGAGGGTCAGGCAGAAATTGTTAAATCGATTCTTTCAGTTCTTTTGAAGCGCGGAAGGCGACTTTCTTGCTCGCCTTGATCTGAATCTGTTCGCCGGTAGCAGGATTGCGTCCAATACGCGCAGCGCGTTTGCGTACCTGAAGGATTCCGAGACCGCCAATGCGGATGCGTTCGCCCTTCTTGAGATGCTTGACGATATTGCCGACGAGATCGCCGAGCACGGTTTCAGCCTGCTTTTTCGACATCTCGTGTGTTTCCGCAAGCGCCGCCGCGAGATGTTTCAGCGTCACAGTGGGTGGTGTCGGAGCTTTTCCAGGAACCATTGCCATCAGTGGACCCTCCTCTTCGAGCCGAGAGCTTGGCGAAGCGCCAAACACACCGCCCGGAATAGACGATTCGGGGGCGGTCTGACCATCGATTCTTCTCGGTAAATAAGGCTTTTTCGCAATTTCGGGTGTTTACCTTGACTATGGATTGAGGCGCCTATAACTCGTCCCAACGCCCGCGGGGGCGTAGCTCAGTTGGTTAGAGCGCTGCCCTGTCACGGCAGAGGCCGCGGGTTCGAGTCCCGTCGCTCCCGCCATTTTATCAATGACTTAGCTGCGATTTCAAGGTTGCCGGCCAAGGGTGGTCACGACACCGGGAGCTCCCATGACCTCCCTTCAGGCGATGTTCTTCGACGTCTTTGGGACCCTGGTGGATTGGCGCACCTCAATTGCTCGGGAGGCTCGGCTAATTTTGGCTCCCTTGGGCTATGACTTGGCCTGGGACCAGTTGGCGGATGCCTGGCGGGGCGAATACCAGCCCGGCATGGAGGAGGTTCGCTCGGGGCGACTGCCTTTTTGCAAGCTCGATGTCCTGCATAGGCGCAATCTCGAGCGAGTCATGCCGCGTTTCGGCGCGGCCAGACTGCCTGACAACGTCTTGCAAGAGCTCACCAGTGCGTGGCATCGGCTCGATGCGTGGCCCGAGGTGCCGGCCGCGCTTAGACGGCTACGAAGCAAATTTCTGCTGGCCCCGGTGTCCAATGGGAATATTTCGTTGATGGTCGATCTTGCGCGACGGAACGATTTTTGCTGGGACGCAATTCTCGGGGCGGAAGTTGCAGGCGAGTACAAACCCAAGCCAGGTGTCTATCTCGCTGCCTGTGAGGCGTTTGATCTCGACCCAGCGCAATGCATGATGGTCGCTGCGCATAGTGCCGATCTTGCCGCTGCCGGTGCATGCGGCCTGCGTACCGCTCATGTCGCACGTCCCAACGAGCATGGTCCAAACAGCGGCGAGCGCGTCCCGACGACGAGCGTTGATTTGGCCGGCAGCGATTTGAGCGATCTGGCACAAAAGCTCGGAGCATGACCAACCGGTACGAGCCGATAGAGCACGTGCCGATCTTGTGCACGCAAAGAGCCACCGTGATGGCTCTGCGACTCAGCCTTTGTAGATCGGCTCTGGCTGCGAAAAGAAGCTCGCCAGAATATGATATACGATCATGTAGTTCTTTTGCTGAAAGCTGGCATGCGAGATTCCCGGCATCACAGCGAAATGCTTGTCGGGGTTAGGCAGCTTTGCGAAGAACTGCAGAAGGTCGTCCATGGAAGCGATCCCGTCATGTTGGCCGCGCATGATGAGAGTGGGTACGGTGATTTTTGCCGGGTCGACGACGGGCAGCTTTGAACACATATCGACATAGGTCCCAGTCGGGACTGAGGTGTCTAGCGCAGTCACCGCTTCGGCAAACGCATCGATGACCTTCTTGTCGGCTGTGTCGGGGTGATCACGGTTGAAGATCGAATGGATGAAGGCTTTGTCAATCGGTCTGCGATTGCTTGCCTGAAATTCCGGAAGCTTCTTACGCCGCTGTTCCAGCGTCGGGGACCCGGCGCCGGTCCACACCATGGCGTCCAGCGCAAGCCGCGCGACCATTTCAGGATGTCGTTCTGCAAACATCGCGGCCCGAAGCGCCCCAGACGAAATTCCGTAGACCAGCAGCGCACGCTTTCCCCGGAGCTTTTGTATGTAAAGCGCGGCGGCATGGCAGTCGTCCGCGCCCTGCGAGATCGGAGCGTTGTTGTCGCGATCCTTTGTCGAACGACCATAACCCTCCATGTCCACACACCAGCAGTCGAAGCCGCGCCTCGCGAAGTGATCCATCGCCGAGGAATCAGGGCGGCCGGGCACCTGCAAATCAAATGTCGGTTGTGAAGCCATCGATGATCCGTGAACGAACAGGATGGTTCCGATGGTTTGGGCGGGGTCCACAGCGCATTTCTCAAAGAGGAAAAGCTTCACGCCGTCTCTGGTCGTCCAGTGATCCTCGCCCTTGATCGCAACAGTCGCTAATTCGTTCATTATCGACACCCCGTGTTACTTGATGAGAGAAATATTATTGGCTTTGATAACCTTCGCCCATTTCTCGACTTGAGCTTCCATGAAGGCTTTGAACTCGGCCTGACTCATCGTGATTGGAGTTGCGCCCGTCTTTTCCCAAGCCTGCCTGATATCGGAGCGCGCAAGAATTTTTGTGATCTCGTGATGAAGCTTGTCGACGATTGGCTGCGGCGTTCCGGCTGGCGCCATGAATCCGACCCATAATGTCGCATTGAAATCGGGCACGCCCGCTTCTTCCATCGTCGGCACGTCGGGCAAGGTTGACGATCGCATCTTGCCGCTGGTGCCGAGTGCGCGCACCAGACCGGCCTTAATCGTAGGCGCCATCGTTGGAACAGAGTCGAAGAGGATTTGGATTTGCCCGCTGAGAATATCATTGCGTGCGCCTGTCGAGCCCTTGTAGGGGACGTGCACGATGTCGATACCGGTGAGGTTTTTAAGCAGCTCTCCGGCCATATGGTAGTTTGAGCCCGCGCCGGACGAGCCGTAGTTGATCGTGCCTGGTTTTGCGCGCGCTATCGCCAGCAGCTCAGCGAGATTTTTGGCCGGCACGGACGGGTGCGCGACAAGGACAAGGTCCGTGTCGATCAAAGGTGCGATCGGCACGAGGTCACGCATGAGCTGGTACTGTTTGTGGCCGTAAAGGGTTTCATTCACCGTCTGAGTCCCGGACACCATCAGGAGCGTGTATCCGTCAGGGGCCGACTTAGCCACGGCTTCCGTTCCTATCGTCGTGCCCGCGCCAGGTCGATTTTCCATGATGAATGGCTGATGCAGCGATTTGCGGAGCTCCTCGGCAATTGCGCGGGTGTAAACGTCAGTCGGGCCGCCTGCTCCGAATGGAACGATGATTTTGACGGGGCGGGACGGGTAGTCCTGCGCGTTGGCTTGTGAGCCCGAAAGGGTTGTGGCACCTGCTAGCGCCAGCAGGGCCAGGATATGCCGCAGGAGCGCCATGCGTTCTTGTCCCGGATTGGTGGCTGTCGAGAGACTATCGGGGGCTGTTCCAGTCACTGTCAATCTCGCAACAGCCCTGGTCGGGCGACTACATATCGCTCGTGGATGCCTGCAATGCTCGCTTGCCACCCCCCATATGCTGCGCTAAGCCTCGCCCGCTCCCGTCTTGAGCCTATTCCAAACATCCAGAGGCGGTTTGTGCGGGGTGACGGCGCTGTCAGGCGGCCGAGCAGCAGGGGCGGGCGTAAAAATCAGTAGCGGCAGACAAACGGGAGTCGCTGATGAACGCTTTGTTGTTGGACTATCTGCCTCTCGTCGTGTTTTTGGCCGTCGCGATCGCCATCGGGCTTGCCCTATTGGTCGCGCCCTTCATCGTTGCTTACAAGCAGCCCAATCCTGAAAAACTTTCAGCGTATGAGTGCGGATTCAACGCGTTCGACGACGCCCGAATGAAATTCGATGTTCGATTTTATCTGGTCGCAATCCTATTCATCATTTTCGATCTGGAAGTGAGCTTTCTGTTCCCATGGGCCGTCGTTTTCCGAGATATCGGGGTCTTCGGGTTTTGGTCAATGATGATGTTCCTTGGCGTTCTGACGATCGGGTTTATATATGAATGGAAGAAGGGGGCGCTTGAATGGGATTGACGAGGCCATGACGGTTGTGGCGCCCGCGGCGAAGGGGATCATCGATCCACGTACCGGCAATCGAGTTGGGACTGACAGCTCGTTTTTCACGGGCGTCAATGCCGAACTTGCCGATAAGGGCTTTCTAGTTACCGCAGCCGACGACTTGATCACGTGGGCGCGGACCGGGTCATTGATGTGGATGACCTTTGGTCTCGCGTGCTGCGCAGTCGAAATGATGCAGATGTCAATGCCGCGCTATGACGCGGAAAGGTTCGGTTTTGCACCGCGCGCCTCGCCACGACAATCTGACGTAATGATTGTCGCGGGTACGCTGACCAACAAGATGGCGCCAGCGCTTCGCAAGGTCTACGACCAGATGCCGGAGCCCCGATACGTGATCTCGATGGGATCCTGCGCGAATGGTGGAGGCTACTACCACTACTCTTATTCTGTCGTTCGTGGCTGCGATCGAATTGTGCCGGTCGACATCTATGTGCCGGGCTGTCCGCCGACCGCGGAAGCCTTGCTCTATGGTGTGATGCTGTTGCAAAAAAAGATTCGCCGGACAGGCACCATCGAGCGCTAGGCGGGAACTTGCGATGGACGAAGCGCTCGACAGACTGGGGCAAACGATCCAGAACGCTCTCGGCGCCTCGATTGCGGCATACACCGTCGCAAATCGCGAGCTCACGGTTGTAGCCGAACTTGCCGGCCTGCTCAGGGTGGCGAGATTTCTGCGAGACGATCCGGCATGCCAGTTCGTCAACATTATTGATATCACAGCGGTTGACTGGCCCTCGCGCGAGCGACGTTTTGATGTCGTGTATCATTTTTTGTCGCCGCGGCTCAATCAGCGTATTCGGCTGAAGGTGGAGACCGACGAAACAACGCCGGTGCCTT
Source organism: Pseudolabrys sp. (assembly GCA_035718275.1). Classification (GTDB taxonomy): domain Bacteria; phylum Pseudomonadota; class Alphaproteobacteria; order Rhizobiales; family Xanthobacteraceae; genus Pseudolabrys. The sequence continues at coordinate 44,821 of DASTHI010000025.1, forward strand.
CGCTTATCGGGATCTTTCGAGGAGCGGATTGGTTCGAGCGCGAGACCTATGATCTTTATGGCGTTTTGTTTACTGGTCATCCCGACATGCGGAGAATCCTTACGGATTATGGATTCGAAGGGCACCCGCTCCGGAAAGATTTCCCGCTCACCGGTTTTGTTGAGGTGCGATGGGATGATGAGCAAAAGCGCGTCGTTTACGACAAAGTGACCTTGGCGCAGGAATTCCGCAACTTCGATTTTCTGTCGCCCTGGGAAGGCACCGATTACGTGCTGCCCGGGGATGAGAAGGCGAAATCGGATAGCAAGGGAAATAAATTGGCTGGCGACCCCGAAAAGAAGGTGTCGCCATGAAGCCGACGCTCGCTGCTGGACTCAAACATTCATTCGCATACACGGTGCCTGAAAATAAAACCGTTCCGTACACCTATCCTGAGTCCCCAGTGATTGCGGCGATGCCGAAGGTATTCGCAACCGGGTTCATGGTCGTACTGATGGAGTGGACCTGCACACAGTTGCTGGAGCCTCACCTCGAGGTGGGAGAGGGAAGCCTGGGCACGCACGTAGACGTGTCGCACGTGGCAGCCACGCCGCCCGGTCTCACGGTCAAGGTCGATGTTGAAGTCGTCAGCGTCGACGGGCGCAAGGTGAATTTCCGGGTCAGGGCTCATGATGGCGTCGAGCTCATCGGCGAGGGGCGGCACGAGCGCGTTGTCGTGCGGTGGGACCGTTTCAACGCCAAAGTGGCCAAAAAAGCGAGGATGGCAAACAGCGAAATCATGGCCGGCGGGTAGATGCGTTATTTCCATGGCTGAAACCGCAGTACGCAACTTCACGATTAATTTCGGGCCGCAGCACCCGGCGGCGCACGGCGTGCTGCGCCTCGTTTTGGAACTCGATGGCGAAGTTGTCGAGCGCGTGGACCCGCATATCGGTCTTCTGCATCGCGGGACCGAGAAGCTGATCGAACACAAGACCTACATGCAAGCAGTCCCGTATTTCGATCGGCTCGACTATGTCGCGCCGATGAATCAGGAACATGCGTTTTGTCTTGCCGTCGAAAAGCTGTTGGGACTCGAGGTACCAAAACGTGCGCAGCTTATCCGAGTTTTGTATTCGGAAATCGGTCGGCTTTTGTCGCATCTCCTCAACGTGACGACGCAGGCAATGGATGTCGGCGCTCTTACGCCGCCGCTCTGGGGATTCGAGGAGCGCGAAAAGTTGATGGTGTTTTACGAGCGCGCTTCGGGTTCGCGCATGCACGCAAATTATTTTCGGCCCGGCGGCGTTCACCAGGATCTGCCGCCGAAGCTGATTGACGATATCTACGCGTTCTGTGATCCGTTCCTAAAAGTGGTGGACGACCTTGATGTGCTTCTGACCGATAACCGGATTTTCAAGCAACGCAATGTTGATATCGGAGTGGTGAAGCTGGAGGACGCGTGGAGCTGGGGCTTTTCCGGCGTCATGGTCCGCGGTTCGGGCGCCGCCTGGGATTTGCGCAAGGCGCAGCCCTATGAATGCTACGCGGAAATGGATTTCGACATACCGATTGGAAAGAACGGCGACTGTTTCGATCGATATCTCATCCGCATGGAAGAAATGCGTCAGTCAACGAAGATCATGAAGCAGTGTCTCGAAAAGCTCCGTTCGGCCGCAGGACAGGGCCCGGTGACCGTTGACGATCACAAAATCGTGCCACCCAGGCGCGGCGAGATGAAGCGCTCGATGGAAGCTCTGATCCATCACTTCAAACTGTATACCGAAGGCCACCATGTTCCTGCTGGCGAAGCTTATGCCGCCGTCGAGGCGCCGAAGGGCGAGTTCGGCGTCTATCTCATCGCTGACGGCACAAACAAGCCATACAAATGCAAGATACGCGCGCCCGGCTTTGCGCATTTGCAGGCCATGGATTTTCTCTGCCGCGGCCACATGCTCGCCGATGTCTCAGCCATTCTCGGTTCCATCGACATCGTATTCGGAGAGGTGGATCGATGACCAATCCGGCGGTGGCGACAGTGCAACGGCAATACGACGCGTATCATGCCCGCGACGCAGAGGCCTACGCCGACGACTGCGTGGTGTCGAACCTCAATGGTCTCGTTACGCTTAGCGGTGCTGCGGCGATCCGCGAGCGCTATGCAGAAATATTTGCCAGCCATCCGCACAACAGGTCGAAATTGCTCAACAGGATCGCGCTTGGTGATGTGGTGATCGATCATGAGCACGTCGAACGCGCGCCCGGCGGCTCATCCTTCCAGGGTGTCGCGATCTATACAGTGCAAGGCGATCGTATTTCGCGCGTCGACTTCATAAAGCAGGCATGCTGATGAGCGTCCGCCGTCTAGCGCCCCCCGAAATCCAGCCGAAGAATTTCAGCTTCAGCACGGAGAATCTCGCCTGGGCTAAGAACGAGATCACGAAATATCCGGAGGGCCGCCAGCAATCGGCAGTGATTCCGCTGTTGTGGCGCGCGCAGGAGCAAGCTGGGGGCTGGTTGCCTGAGGCGGCCATCCGCCATGTCGCCGATTTTCTCGGAATGGCACATATCCGTGCACTCGAGGTGGCTACCTTCTACACAATGTTCAATTTGTGGCCAGTGGGCAAATTTCACGTGCAACTTTGCGGTACCACCCCTTGCCGCCTACGCGGGGCCGACGAGTTGGAAAAAGTCTGCCGCAAGCGCATTGGCGACCAGGGCCAGGTCACCAAGGACGGAAAGTTCTCCTGGGTCGAGGTCGAATGCCTCGGCGCGTGTGTCAATGCGCCAATGGTGCAGATCAATTACGATTATTACGAGGATCTGACCGCGGAAACCTTCAATAAAATTCTCGACGCTCTTGCCGCGGGAAAGAAAGTTAAACCGGGACCGCAGATTGACAGACAGTTCTCTGCACCCGTGGGTGGTGTGACCACGCTCAAGGAGAAGGCGTGAGCCATGCTGTCTGACAAGGACCGCATCTTCAAAAATTTGTACGGACAGCACGATTGGCGTCTCAAAGGCGCGCGTGCGCGCGGCGCTTGGGACGGTACGAAGGCGATCCTTGAAAAAGGGCGCGATGCGATCATCGACGAAGTGAAATCTTCCGGCCTGCGTGGGCGCGGCGGCGCGGGGTTTCCAACCGGCTTAAAGTGGTCCTTCATGCCGAAAAAATCGGACGGGCGTCCGCACTATCTCGTGGTCAACGCCGATGAATCCGAGCCAGGCACATGCAAGGATCGTGAGATCATGCGGCATGATCCGCATTTGCTAGTCGAAGGTTGCCTGATCGCCGCCTTCGCTATGGGCGCGAATGCCGGATACATCTACGTGCGCGGCGAGTTCGTCCGGGAACGCGAACGGCTGCAGGCGGCAGTGGAAGAGGCCTACGAAGCCAAATTGATCGGCAGGAACAATGTGCACGGTTGGGACTTCGACCTTTATGTCCATCACGGCGCCGGCGCGTATATCTGCGGCGAGGAAACAGCGCTGCTGGAAAGCCTTGAAGGAAAAAAAGGGCAGCCTCGCCTAAAGCCGCCGTTTCCCGCAAATGTGGGCCTCTATGGCTGCCCGACCACCGTCAACAATGTTGAATCAATTGCAGTGGTGCCGGACATTCTGCGTCGGGGCGCGTCATGGTTCGCCGGCATCGGCCGGCCGAACAACACCGGAACAAAACTGTTCTGCATCTCCGGTCACGTCCAAAAGCCCTGCAACGTAGAAGAGGCTATGGGAATCGGACTGCGTGAACTGCTGGACACCCATGCCGGCGGAGTACGCGGCGGATGGGACAATCTGCTTGCAGTCATCCCAGGAGGCTCCTCCATGCCGCTCGTTCCCGCCGGCAAGGATTGGGCGGACTCGCTTGTGATGGATTTCGACGGGTGTCGGGACAAAAAGTCGGCTCTCGGTACGGCCGCCGTGATTGTGATGGACAAGTCGACCGATATCGTACGCGCCATGGCGCGTATCTCATATTTCTACAAGCACGAAAGTTGCGGGCAATGCACTCCGTGCCGGGAAGGAATGGGATGGATGTGGCGTGTGTTGATGCGCATGGCTGAAGGCCGAGCGCAAAAGCGCGAGATCGACATGCTGATGGAGGTGACGACGCAGATCGAAGGCCACACCATCTGCGCTTTCGGCGACGGTGCAGCATGGCCGGTACAGGGGCTGCTTAGGCACTTCCGCCCTGAAATTGAGCGGCGCATCGATGAATATACACGCAATGCCGATACGCGGGGTGCTGGCGCTCCCCCGCCGGTTCATGCGGTTGCAGCGGAGTAAGCCCAGATGATCGGCGCCGCTCATCTCGCCCAGTTCAACATCGCTCGCATTCGCCATCCGCTGGACGACCCGCGAATGGCGGAGTTCGTGGAGAATGTAGAACGGGTAAACGGGCTAGCCGAAAAGATGCAAGGATTCGTTTGGCGGCTGCAGGACGCGAGCGGTCATGCCATGAACATGACCGTGTATGGCGATCCGCAGATCCTGCCGAACCTCACGGTCTGGGAAAGCATGGAAGCCCTCGAGAGATTTGTCTTCCGTACGTTACACAGGCGATTTTACGCACGCCGGCAGGAATGGTTCGAGCCGATCGAGAGGCCATTGGTGATGTGGTGGATCCCGGTGGGGAAGCGGCCCTCGCTGGAGGAGGGTGTCGCCCGATTGGATCATCTCAAGGCGAATGGGCCCACAGACTATGCTTTCAGTTGGGAAGGCGTGACCGGCGCGGGAAAATTGACAGCGGCACCCCTTAGGTACCGGAAAGGGCAGGCCGCATGACCAGGATCATCGTAGACGGCAAAGAGATCGAAGTCCCGCCCGAGTACACGCTGCTGCAGGCCTGCGAGGCGGCCGGCGCGGAGATTCCGCGATTCTGTTTCCACGAGCGACTCTCGATCGCGGGGAATTGCCGCATGTGCCTGATCGAGGTGGTCGGCATACCGAAACCGCAGGCCTCGTGCGCCATGTGCGTGAAGGACCTCCCGCCGAACAAGGATGGTTCGCCGAAAATTCTCAATACCAAGACGCCGATGGTGAAGAAGGCGCGGGAAGGGGTGATGGAGTTCCTGTTGATCAACCACCCGCTGGATTGCCCGATCTGCGACCAGGGCGGCGAATGCGATCTGCAGGACCAGGCAATGGCTTACGGCGTTGATGCCAGCCGTTACCAAGAAAACAAGCGCGCGGTCGAGGACAAATACATCGGTCCGCTGGTCAAGACGATCATGACGCGTTGCATCCACTGCACGCGCTGCATCCGGTTTTCGACCGAAGTGGCCGGAGTGCCAGAGCTTGGGGCGATCGGCCGCGGCGAGGATATGGAGATCACGACATATCTCGAACATGCAATGACGTCCGAGTTACAGAGCAATGTTGTCGACCTTTGTCCCGTCGGCGCGCTCACCTCAAAGCCTTATGCCTTCACGGCGCGGCCATGGGAGCTGGGCAAGACCGAGTCCATCGATGTGATGGATGCGGTCGGCTCGGCGATACGCATCGACACACGCGGTCGCGAGGTTATGCGGATCCTGCCGCGGACCAACGATGAAATCAACGAGGAATGGATTTCGGATAAGACGCGTCACGTGGTCGACGGCTTGCGCACGCAACGGCTGGATCAGCCGTATGTGCGCGTTGGAGGGCGTCTGCGTCCGGCCTCATGGACGGAAGCTTTCGCGACGATTGCTGCTCGGGTGAAGGCGAACGGGGCTCGGCGTATCGGAGCGATTGTAGGGGACTTGGCCGGCGCGGAAGAGATGTTTGCTCTGAAGGATCTGATTGGGCGTCTCGGCAGCGCGAATCTCGATGCCCGCCAGGATGCTTCGGCGATTAATCCCAAATGGGGCCGCGCGACGTACCTGTTCAACGCCACGATCGCTGGAATCGAACAGGCGGATGCGCTCCTGATTATCGGGTCCAACCCCCGCCGGGAAGCCGCGGTCCTCAATGCGCGGATCCGCAAACGCTGGCGAGCCGGCCGATTTCCGATTGGCGTCATCGGCGAGAAGGCGGATCTGACTTATGATTATGAGTACCTGGGAGCCGGACCCGAATCCCTCACGGCGATTGGCGGCTCGAATTTCAGTCAGATCCTCAAGGACGCGGAACGACCGCTTGTCCTGCTCGGGTCAGGGGCCCTTGCGCGCAAGGATGGAGCGGCGATTGCGTCATTGGCGGCGGCGATTGCCGTCGAACATGGCGCAATGAGAGATGGGTGGAACGGATTTTCAGTTCTGCATGGCGCAGCCTCACGCGTAGCGGCACTTGATCTTGCACTCGTACCTGGAGCTAACGGGCTCGATGCGGCAGAGATGGCCGCAGGCGGAGTCGACGTGCTGTTTCTGCTGGGTGCGGACGAGATCGAGATTCAGCCCGGCCCCTTCGTGGTCTATATCGGGACGCATGGCGACCGGGGCGCCCACCGCGCTGACGTCATTCTTCCCGGCGCGGCATATCCGGAGAAATCCGCCATCTACGTCAATACGGAGGGGCGCCCGCAAATGGCGGCTCGTGCAGCGTTTCCACCAGGGGATGCGCGTGAGGACTGGGCGATCCTGCGCGCCTTGTCGGATGCACTCGGGCACAAGCTCCAATACGATTCCCTAGCCGGCCTGCGGCAGGCGATGTTTGTGGCACATCCGCATCTTGCGCGAATCGGACAGATCGAACCCGCCGATCCGTCTGCGATCAAGAAGCTTGCGAAGATTGGCGGTGCAACCGAAAAGAATCCGCTGCAATCTTGGGTCGGCGACTTCTATCTCACAAATCCGATTGCCCGCGCGTCCGCTATCATGGCCGAGTGTTCCGCCCTCGCGCATGCAGCGGCTCGGACCGCGGCGGAGTAACGGCATGGACTTCTTCTGGGCCTATGTTTGGCCGCTCATCATCATCGTCGCCCAGTCGATAGTGCTGCTGGTAATTCTTTTGATCGCCATCGCCTACATCCTTCTGGCAGACCGAAAAATCTGGGCTGCGGTACAGATAAGGCGCGGTCCGAACGTGGTCGGTCCCTGGGGATTGCTACAGTCTTTCGCGGACCTGCTGAAATTCGTGCTCAAGGAGCCGGTGATCCCGTCCGGCTCGAACAAGGGCGTGTTTCTGCTCGCTCCGCTCGTGACCTGCGTCTTGGCCCTCGCGGCGTGGGCAGTCATTCCGGTCAATGCGAACTGGGTGATCGCGAATATCAATGTCGGTGTGCTGTACATTTTCGCGATCTCCTCGCTGATGGTGTACGGCGTGATCATGGCGGGATGGGCATCGAATTCGAAATATCCATTTCTTGCCGCGCTGCGTTCCGCGGCGCAAATGGTGTCCTACGAAGTCTCGATAGGGTTCGTGATCATCACGGTGCTGCTTTGTGCGGGGTCGCTCAATCTGTCCGCGATCGTGAACGCCCAGGACGGCCCTTATGGCCTGTTGAACTGGTACTGGCTGCCGCTTTTTCCGATGTTCATCGTCTTCTTCATTTCGTCGCTGGCGGAAACCAATAGACCTCCCTTCGATCTGGTCGAAGCGGAATCCGAACTCGTTGCCGGCTTCATGGTCGAATACGGATCGACGCCATATATGATGTTCATGCTCGGCGAATACGTGGCCATCGCAACGATGTGCGCCATGGCAACCATTTTGTTTCTCGGTGGGTGGCTCCCGCCAATCCCGTACGCGCCGTTTACATGGATTCCCGGTGTAGTCTGGTTCACGCTGAAGGCGCTGTTCATGTTTTTCCTGTTTGCGATGGCTAAGGCGATCGTTCCGCGCTATCGCTACGACCAATTGATGCGGCTGGGATGGAAGGTATTTCTGCCGCTGTCGCTCGCAATGGTGGCAATCGTTGCCGCGGTCATTCAATACGGGGCACTGGCGGGCACGGTGAGGTGAGTTAGATGAGACTCGATCGCGCAGCCAAGAGTTTGTTTCTGAAGGAGTTCGTGGTCGGCTTGGTGCTTGGCATGCGCTATTTCTTCAAGCCGAAGGCGACGATCAACTATCCTTTCGAGAAAAACCCGATTTCACCGCGTTTCCGCGGCGAACACGCCTTGCGGCGATATCCCAACGGGGAAGAGCGGTGCATCGCCTGCAAACTTTGCGAAGCCGTGTGTCCTGCCCAGGCCATTACGATCGAAGCTGGTCCCCGCCGAAATGACGGGACACGCCGCACGACACGCTACGACATCGATATGGTCAAGTGCATCTATTGCGGACTCTGCCAGGAAGCCTGTCCGGTCGATGCCATCGTGGAGGGTCCCAATTTCGAGTTCGCCACGGAGACGCGAGAAGAACTCTATTACGACAAGGAACGCCTGCTGGCGAATGGCGATCGATGGGAGCGCGAGATCGCTAAGAACATAGCGCTCGACGCACCATACCGGTGACGGCAACATGATCGCCGCTCTGTTTTTCTATCTTTTCGCAGGCATCTGCGTGGCAAGCGCCTTCATGGTGATTGCAGCGCGCAATCCTGTGCACTCTGTGCTTTATCTCATTCTTGCCTTCGTCAACGCCGCAGGTCTTTTCGTGATGATGGGGGCCGAATTTCTGGCCATGATCCTCATCGTTGTGTATGTCGGAGCGGTGGCGGTGCTGTTCCTTTTCGTCGTCATGATGCTCGATGTCGACTTTTCGGAATTCAAGCAGGGCATGCTGCAATATCTCCCCGTCGGGATGCTTATCGGCGGGATTTTTTTAGCGGAGTTGCTCTTGGTAGTTGGTGCATGGACGATCGGACCGGGCATTCCTCAGGCCATTACCACACCAATACCGGCCGATGTTTCGAACACCGAGGCGATCGGCCTAGTGCTCTACACCCGCTACATCTATTTCTTCGAAGCTGCGGGTGTCATTCTCCTGGTGGCGATGGTCGGCGCGATCATGCTCACGCTGCAGCATCGTGCCCATGTGCGGCGTCAGAGCGTCGCCGCGCAAGTCGGTCGCACCCCTGCAACCTCGATCGAGATCGTCAAGGTGCGGTCCGGACAAGGCCTCGGGAGCAATCTATGACTGTGAGCTTGGGGCATTATCTCTCGGTGGCGGCGATCCTCTTCACCCTCGGAATTTTCGGAATCTTCCTCAATCGAAAGAATGTGATCATTATCCTGATGTCCATCGAGTTGATCCTGCTCTCGGTGAACATCAACCTTGTCGCTTTCTCCAGCCACCTGGGCGACCTTGTCGGACAGATCTTCGCGCTCCTCGTGCTGACCGTCGCTGCCGCAGAAGCCGCTATCGGCCTCGCGATCTTGGTTGTCTTCTATCGTAATCGCGGCTCTATCGCGGTCGAAGACATCAATCTGATGAAAGGGTGAGCGGCATGCTCCGACTGGCGCAGATGGATTTTTAGCGCATGTATCAGGCCATCGTTTTTCTTCCGCTTCTCGGTTCTATCCTCGCGGCCCTGATTGCACTAGCGGGAGCTCGCGCGCGCTTTCCGGGGAAGGGACCCGCGCCCGAAGCGGAAAATACCGTGACTGATCGCGGCCCGCACCACCATGGCGAGCCGGTCGCGAACGGCGGCGCCGTCATTCATCCTTCGCATCACGAGGAGGAACTGCATCAACCTGCTGCCATGGGCTCGCGAGCAGCCGAATTTATCACCACGACTTTGCTCGTGATCTCGATGATTTTGTCATGGGTCGCATTCGTGGACGTCGGGTTTGCAAGTCACGATGCACGCGTGCCAATTTTTACCTGGATGACGGCCGGTGACCTGCGTGTCGAGTGGTCCTTACGGATCGATACGCTTACGGCGGTCATGCTCGTCGTGGTGAATACCATTTCCGCCTTTGTGCATCTGTACTCCATCGGATACATGCACGAGGATCCCTATCGGCCGCGGTTTTTCGCCTACCTGTCCCTGTTCACTTTCGCCATGCTGATGTTGGTGACCGCGGACAATCTCGTCCAGCTGTATTTCGGATGGGAAGGGGTCGGTCTAGCGAGTTACCTGCTGATCGGCTTTTGGTATCACAAGCCGGAAGCCAATGCTGCAGCAATCAAGGCTTTCATCGTCAACCGCATTGGCGATTTCGGTTTCGCGCTTGGCATTTTTGCCGTCTTCATGCTCACAGGCGCGATCGATTTCGATACGGTGTTTGCGCAGGCGCCTTCGCTCTCGGGCAGGACCATAAATTTCTTCGGCTGGCAGCCGGATGCCCTGACGCTCACGTGCCTATTCCTGTTCATGGGTGCAATGGGCAAGTCGGCGCAATTCTTACTTCACACGTGGTTACCGGACGCGATGGAAGGTCCGACACCCGTTTCGGCCCTGATACATGCAGCGACGATGGTGACCGCCGGAGTTTTTATGGTGGCGCGGTTGTCGCCATTGTTCGAGCTTGCGCCCAACGCCCAAACATTCGTGACTCTGATCGGCGCCACCACCGCCTTGTTTGCGGCTACGATCGGGCTCGTTCAGAATGACATCAAAAGAATCGTTGCTTACTCGACGTGCTCCCAGCTTGGCTACATGTTTGTCGCGATGGGTGTCGGCGCTTATTCCGTGGGAATGTTCCATTTGTTCACCCACGCGTTTTTCAAGGCGCTGCTGTTTCTGGGCGCCGGCTCGGTGATACACGCGATGCATCACGAGCAGGACATCCGTCACATGGGAGGCCTCAAGGATCGCATCCCTTACACATACATTGTCATGATTATCGGCACGCTGGCGCTGACCGGTTTCCCCCTCACGGCTGGATACTTTTCCAAGGATGCCATCATTGAATCGGCATTCGTCGGGAAAAATCCGATGTCGTTTTATGCATTCGTCTGCACCGTGGCAGCGGCGCTCCTGACGTCATTCTATTCGTGGCGTCTCATCTTCAAGACTTTCCATGGCGAACCGCACGAGCGCAAGCATTGGCGGGATGCGCGCGAAAGTCCAATGGTCATGCTCGTGCCGCTCGGCTTCCTAGCCGCAGGTTCGGTGCTGGCGGGCCTGCCGTTCAAAGAAATATTTGCCGGCCACGGCGTCGAAGGATTCTTTAGGGAATCGCTGACGTTCGCAAAGACCAACCACGTGCTCGATGATATGCACCATGTGCCCTTTCAGATCGGAATTCTTCCGACGGTCATGATGGTGCTCGGGTTCGTCATCGCTTGGCACTTCTACATTCGGCGTCCGGACGTTCCTGTCGAGCTCGCCCGCCAGCACGATGTCCTTTACCGTTTTCTGCTCAACAAGTGGTACTTTGACGAACTCTACGATCTGATCTTTGTCCGGCCGACCAAGTGGCTGGGCCGACTATTGTGGAAGAGCGGCGACGGTTGGCTTATCGACGGCTTCGGGCCGGACGGTGTCTCGGCTCGGGTGCTTGACGTGACCCGGAACGTCATTCGCCTGCAGACCGGATATCTCTATCACTACGCGTTCGCCATGCTGATCGGCGCGGCGGCTTTCATCACCTGGTTCATGTTTGCGCTGGGGGCCCGCTGATGAACTGGCCAATCCTTTCGGTAGTGACATTCCTTCCGCTCCTAGGCGCAGTGCTTGTGATGCTGCTGGTCCGGGGTAACGAACGCATAGCGCGTGGCACCGCGCGCTGGATCGCGTTCTGGGCGACCTTCGTGACCTTTGCCATTTCGTTGGTCATGGTTTGGCGTTTTGATACGAGCTCACCGGAGTTTCAGTTCGTCGAGAAGTACGACTGGCTCGGCATCGCCGCCTACCATATGGGCGTCGACGGGATTTCGCTGCCGTTTGTGATCCTCACGACCGCGTTGATGCCGATCTGCATCCTGGCGAGCTGGACATCCGTTCAGACGCGCGTGAAGGAATACATGATCGCGTTTCTGGTGCTGGAAACGCTGATGATCGGCACCTTTTCTGCGCTCGACCTCGTGCTCTTCTATCTGTTCTTCGAGGGCGGGCTGATCCCGATGTTTCTCATCATCGGAATCTGGGGTGGTCCACGGCGCGTCTATGCGAGCTTTAAGTTCTTTCTCTATACGCTGCTTGGCTCGGTGCTGATGCTGCTTGCGATCATGGCAATGTACTGGGAATCGGGGACGACCGACATAGCGGCTCTGCTTCGCCACGGATTCCCGCTCGGCCTTCAAAAATGGGCGTGGTTTGCTTTCTTCGCATCGTTTGCAGTCAAAATGCCGATGTGGCCGGTCCACACCTGGTTGCCCGATGCGCACGTGGAGGCGCCGACCGCCGGCTCGGTCATTCTCGCTGCCATACTGCTGAAGATGGGCGGATATGGATTCCTGCGTTTCTCGCTGCCCATGTTCCCCGCTGCGAGCCAGGAGTTCGCCCCTTTGATTTTCACGCTTTCGGTCGTGGCCATCATCTACACGTCGCTGGTCGCGCTCATGCAAGAGGATATGAAGAAGCTGATTGCGTATTCTTCCGTCGCCCATATGGGCTTCGTTACCATGGGTATATTTGCTGCCACGGCGCAGGGTGTCGCCGGCGGCATTTTTCAGATGATCTCGCATGGAATCGTGTCCGGCGCCTTGTTTCTCTGCGTCGGCGTCGTCTACGACCGCATGCACACGCGGGAAATCTCAGCGTACGGCGGCCTTGTGAACAGGATGCCGGTTTACGCATTCGTGTTCATGGTGTTCACGCTGGCCAATGTCGGTCTGCCAGGCACGTCGGGATTCGTCGGCGAATTTCTTTCACTAATCGGTACTTTCAGGGTCAGCACGCCGGTTGCGACACTTGCCACCCTTGGCGTCATTCTCTCTGCCGCCTATGCGCTGTGGCTCTATCGCAAGATGATTTTCGGCAATTTGAGGCCATCGCTTGAAGGCATTCGTGATGTGGGATGGCGCGAGACAGTCATTTTCACGCCCCTCGTCGCATTGACAATCCTGTTTGGAGTAGTGCCAAAGCCGGTACTCGACATTTCGGCAGCCTCGGTTGCGCGTTTGCTTGAGAACTATGATCAGGCGAAGAAGACGAGAGCGGCGGCCGAGCCGCAAGGGTTGGAAATAAGTCAGGATGAGGCTCGAGCGGCCAGCATGCATGCCGATCGTGCTCTCAGATTGCCACCTGCGGGAACGGGTACGGTCACCTGGAGCGCTTCGCGATGAACGAAGCCCCAATGCTGCAGGACCTGATTCCCCTGACGCCGGAACTGATCCTCGCCTGCGGTGCGATGCTTATGTTGATGGTCGGAGTCATTCTTGGCGAGCGTAGCTCCGGGATCGTGAACGGCTGGTGCGTCATCATATTACTGTTGGTTGGAGTGGCATTGAGCTGGGTGCCCGCTGGCACACACGTTCTTTTCGGCGGAAGCTTCGTTGTCGACGAATATGCGCGTTTTCTGAAGATCCTCACCCTTGTCGGTTCAGGCGGAGCTTTGCTGCTTTCCCTCGACTATCTCACGCTGGAACGACAGCAGAAGTTTGAATACGGCGCGATGTTCCTGCTCGCTACGCTCGGGATGCTCTTGCTCATCTCGGCATCCGACCTGATAGCGCTCTATTTGGGCTTTGAGCTGATGAGCCTGCCGCTATACGTCATTGCGGCCTCGAACCGGGAGCATGCGAAATCCTCCGAAGCTGGCCTGAAATATTTCGTTTTGGGCGCCCTGTCGTCAGGCATGCTTCTCTATGGAGCTTCGCTGATCTATGGCTTCACAGGCACCGTCAATTTTGACGGCATCGCAAAAGCAGTGCAGGCGGGTGCTTCCATAGGCTTGATCTTCGGCCTCGTTTTCCTTTTCGTCGGCTTCTGCTTCAAGATTTCTGCCGTTCCGTTCCACATGTGGACACCGGATGTTTATGAGGGCGCGCCAACGCCGGTCACCGCATTTTTTGCCGCGGCACCCAAGGTCGCCGGAATAGCGATCTTTGCGCGCGCCACTGTCGTCGCCTTTCCCGGCATCACGACGGAGTGGCAGCAGATTGTTGTATTCGTCTCCATCGCGTCGATGGCGCTGGGTAGCTTCGCGGCTATCGGTCAGCGCAACTTCAAGCGCCTGATGGCATATTCGTCCATTGGTCACATGGGCTACGCGCTGGTTGGGCTGGCTGCGGGGACGGCGGAAGGCGTGCAAGGCGTCCTCGTCTATATGAGCATCTATGTTGCGATGACGCTCGGGACGTTCGCGGTCATTCTTGCGATGCGCCGGGATGGAAAGCTCGTCGAAAACATCGGCGACCTCTCGGGACTTGCAAGCACACATCCGACGATGGCTTTCTTCCTGGGCGTGCTCCTGTTCTCGCTTGCAGGAATCCCACCGCTCGCGGGCTTTTTTGCGAAGTTCTACGTGTTTCTGGCCGCGATCAAAGCAGGGCTGTTCACGCTTGCCGTGATCGGCGTTCTGACCAGCGTGATCGGCGCATACTATTACCTGGCTATCGTGAAAATCATGTATTTCGACGCGCCGGCCCGCGGCTTCGAGCGAATGCCCGCGCTACTGCGCGTTGTGCTCGGCGTCTCCGGCCTGGCCAATATCCTTTTCTTCGTCTATCCGGCGCCACTCCTCGGCGCAGCAACGGTGGCCGCAAAGTCGCTGTTCTGAATGAGCCGCGAAGCCACGGACCTGGCGGGGGTCCGACACTTAGCATATGAGACGCTCGGCTCCACCAATGCCGAGGCGCTGTCGCGTGCGCGCGCTGGCGAACGTGGACCGCTGTGGATCAGCGCGCGGACCCAGACAAGTGGCCGCGGCAGGTACGGACGCACGTGGGTATCGCTTGCCGGCAATTTGCACGCGACGCTGTTGCTGACCGAGCCATCAGTCCCCGCCAAGGCGCCTCAGCTCTCGTTGGTGGCGGCCCTTGCGGTGCACGATGCCGTTGCTGAATCAGTTGCTCATCTAGCTTCGAGACTTGCATTGAAATGGCCGAACGACCTGCTGCTCGACGGCGGCAAGGCTGCAGGAATACTTATCGAGGGCGAGAGCGAACCCGTCTTTGCTGTGGCCATTGGGATCGGGGTCAACTGTGCGGCGCATCCGGAGGGCGGCCTCTATCCCGCAACGGACCTGGCTGAGGCAGGCGGGGCGGTTTCGGCCGACGCCGTCATGGCCGAACTCGCCGCCGCGATGTGCAGAAGGCTGTCGCAATGGAACCGCGGCCACGACTTCGCGTGCATCCGTGCGGAGTGGCTAGAGCGGACGAGGGGGCTTGGTGAAACGCTGAAGGTGCGGTTGGCTGATCGCGAGTTGTCGGGCCGCTTCCAGGGTCTTGATGAGTTTGGCCGTCTTTTGCTGGAAAACCAAGACGGCATTATTGCCGTCGCGACCGGCGACGTTTTCGGCTTGGATGGGCGCTAATCATGGCTGGGCCGCTGCAGCTGGTGTTTGCACCGCTTGGTGGAGCGGGCGAGATCGGCATGAATCTGTCGATCTACGGCATGGGCGATGAGCGGCAGCGGACATGGCTTGCGGTGGATATGGGCGTCTCATTTGCCGCCGAGGAACATCTGCCCGGCATCGACTTGATCTTGCCCGACATTCGTTATCTCGAAGAAGAGCGCAGGAATATTGCAGGCCTCGTCTTGACGCATGCACATGAGGATCACTTCGGTGCCCTGTTGGACCTGTGGCCGAGAGTGAATGTTCCGGTTTATGCCACACCATTTACCGCGGCTTTGCTCGAAGCCAAATGCGCTGGGGAACCAGGCGCACCGAAAATCCCCGTCAAGGTCGTTCCGGTGGGTGGCAGATTCAATATCGGTGCTTTCGATATCGAATTGGTCACGATGGCCCATTCAATCCCCGAATCGAATGCGCTGATTATCCGCACCTCTGCTGGCACTGTGCTGCATACCGGCGACTGGAAAATTGATCCCACGCCGATTCTTCGTGATCCGACCGACGAAAAAAAGCTGCGCGCCTTGGGTGACGAAGGATGTTTGGCTCTGGTCGGCGATTCAACAAACGCCATCCGTGAGGGCCGATCGCCGTCAGAAACGGACGTCGCCAGAACAATCGCCGAACTCGTTATGAAGGCGAGAGGACGTGTAGCGGTGACCACGTTTGCTTCCAACGTTGCGCGCTTGCGAGCCGTGGCGGAGGCGGCTCGTGCGGCGGGGCGGGAAGTCGTCGTCATAGGTCGCGCCATGGAGCGTATTGTGCAGATCGCGCGCGAGACAGGATATCTCGAAGGCGTGCAGGACTTCCGGCCTGTGGAGGCTTACGGCCATTTGCCGCCGAACAAAATCGTGGCTCTCTGTACCGGCAGCCAGGGCGAGCCGCGCGCTGCGCTGTCGCGTATAGCCGAAGAGCAGCATCCTGAGGTGACATTCACGCGCGGAGACCTGGTGATTTACTCGGCGCGCACGATTCCTGGAAACGAGAAAGCCGTAGGGCGGGTGATGAACCTGCTGATCGAGCAAGGAGTAGAGGTGATCACCGATCGCACTCACCTCGTTCACGTGTCGGGGCATCCACGTCGGGCCGAGCTTGAGGCCTTGATCGGGTGGGTGCGTCCAAAGGTCTTGGTGCCCGTCCATGGAGAAGCGTTGCATTTGCATGAGCACGCGTCGCTTGCGCGCCGCTGCGGCGTACGCGATGTGATCGAGTGTCGCAACGGTGACCTCGTGCAGCTTGCGCCGCAGGTTCGCGTGATCGATGAGGTGCCCGCGGGCCGCATCTACAAGGACGGCATGATATTGGTGGAAGCCGAGGCACGAACGGTCGCGGACCGCAAGCGCCTGAGCTTCGCCGGGAGCGTTTCCGTGGCACTTTCCATAACCGAAAAAGGAGAGCTGGTGGACGGTCCGTCGGTTGATCTGATCGGGATTCCGGAGCGTGACCGGGATGCCAACTCCATGCATGAGGTCGCACACGAGGCTGCTCTCGAGACGCTCGACTCGCTGCCGCGGGGCCGTCGAAGGGATCCGGATGTGGTCGCGGAGGCGGTCCGTCGCGGCGTTCGTTCCGCCATCGCACAGCGATGGGGTAAGAAGCCGATGTGCTACGTGCATGTATTGACGGTATGATGGGTCGATCGGAAGCGGGGAGCTGGATGATAGGGCGATTGAACCATGTGGCTATTGCCGTACGCGATATCGTCAAGGCCTCGAAAGTGTATCGCGATACATTAGGCGCCGAGGTTTCGCCTCAGGTCCCTCAGCCGGATCATGGCGTGACCACAGTATTCATTACGCTGCCGAATACGAAGATCGAGTTGCTGGAGCCCTTAGGCGAGGAGTCTCCGATCGCAAAATTTCTAGAGCGTAATCCCGACGGTGGCGTTCACCACGTCTGCTACGAGGTGACTGATATCCTTGCTGCGCGGGAGGTCCTGAAGCGTCAGGGCGCGCGAGTTTTGGGGGACGGCGAGCCGAAAATCGGGGCACATGGCAAGCCGGTTCTGTTTCTCCACCCAAAGGACTTCTGCGGAACCCTGGTCGAACTGGAAGAGGCCTGAGGCGGAAGGTCGCTGCCCGAGGCGGTGATACACCTAAATGAGCATCAGTACGGTCGTTGCGATCTATTTCCTGATCTGGTGGGTGACACTGTTCGCCGTGCTGCCGTGGGGAGTGCGCAATCAGGAGGAAGGCGGTGGAGAAGTGACGCCCGGCACCGACCCGGGCGCACCGGCGGTACACCGCGTCTGGAGCAAGCTTGGCTGGACCACTATCGTCGCGACGGTGATCTTTGGAATCCTGTCCGTCGTCTACACGCAAGGTCTCATTCCAATCGATCTGCTGATGGCGATATCCGAGCCACCTCGCCATTGAAATTGCGCGAAAAAAAAAGAGCAGGGCGCAAAGCCCCGCTCATCGCATTGATTTTTCCTGTTCTCATTTTATGAGATGGCTGCGTTCATCGCGCCAAGGATTCTGTCCCTCCCAAGACTTGGACCGTAGTTTGGAACCACTTTGGCCGGCTCCGCTTTTACGGACCTGGCCAAGCTAGCCGATCAGGCATGACGTGTCATCACCAATTGCCGTCAGCGGTCGATCACGATGGGCCCATCAAGAACGATAGATTTTCCCGATTGAGGGGTCACGACGACCTGGATCGCCCAGACACCTCCGGTCGAGAGTTCAACATGGTCAATGGTCCACGTTCCCTGCTCGCCCTCGAGCGCCGGCCGGTCGAATGCTTCCCCTCCGGCTGGCGGTCTCAGGACAAGCCGCACCGCCTTTGCGGGGAAGGGAGAGAAGTCTTCCCGCAATACGCGTATCGTGACCGCCACGTGTCCAGTGCGTCCCGGCTCAAACGTCACATCGGCCATCGCCTCCACGTCGTGGATATGGACAAAGGCCGCTTCGTCTGGCGGCTCCGAGTGGCTGGCGTGCACGTGCGCAGTCGGCTGCAGCCGTCCAAGAATTCCGACCGCCAGCAGCACGCAAATTCCGAGGCCGATCTCAGCCATACTAAAGCGGGCAAGGTTGCGCAGGGCCGCTCGGTTGGGCAGCTGCGGCGTGAGATAGAACCTATTGATTGCGCCTATTGCCGTCATGCCTGCGAAAAGTCCGATTTTCAAACTGATCAGGCGGCCATAATCCGTTGCCCAGAGGTCGCGCAGCCCCGCAAGCACATTCACGCTATTGATGATGCCACTCGCGAACAAAAGGTTTACGCTTGCCGCGGCCAGATGGGAAAAACGGCGCGTGGATCGCATCGCAAAGTTCCGGACCGGCTGATCCGCGGCCCGTGCAGACCATAGCAGGAGCACGAATGCCGGCAGCCCGCCGAGCCATGCACCCGCAGCAAGAAGGTGCGTGATGTCGGAAGCAAGATGGACATCTCCGGGAAGGCCTGGTGTCGCACCGGCGTGGCCGATGAATGCTGGAGAGACGAGCAGAACGGCTGCAGCGACGATCTGCAGGATCGGCAGCATTGACGAAAAAACCAAAACCGCAAGCAACAGGGCGAGAAGCGCGCGAGCGCTCCAGACCCATCCAAACCGCGTGTCAACAAGCACCGACCAGGTGTTACTGAAGTAAGAACTGCTGACGGCTTCACCGCTGAGTTCCGAGACGAATAGAAATAGCCAAGCCGCACCAGTGAGAACCGTCAGGCTAAGGCCGGTCCAGGTAAGCGCGAGCAGTTGTCGCTGCAAGCGCGGCGGCGTTCTTTTAGCCGGCACCGACACGAAAATCATGAAACACACAGTACCGGCGGCCAGCAGGGTCGCTGCAAAGTGTGCTGCACGAATGAATGCGAGCGGATCGACGGTCACAATCGCTCTCTAAAAATGGAGCCTTATGGGCCGATGCGGAAAGTGAAGTCGCCCTTCGAACGATGCGTATCCACCGACAGAACTTGCCAGATAACTTTGTACGTTCCGGGCGGCAGCACGTCGAGCGGCAAACGCATTTGCGTCCGCTTGCCGTCGACGGCCGCTTTTCCTGAATGCATCAAGGCGCCCTTTGCATCGCGCACTTCGATGCTGCTGAATGCCGGCTCAATTTCGCTCGTGAATGTAAGCACGATCTCGTTCGGCGCCTGCGCCAAGGTGCTGCCGGCGGCGGGACTTGCATGATCGAGGTGCGCGTGGGCAAAGGCGCTCGTAGTTGCCGCGAATAAAATGATGAGCATCGAAACGAAGCGGACGATCAAACATCGATGTTCGAAATAGCTTTGAGCTGCGACTCTCTTGCCGCAGGCAAATGCGACCGCACCACCGGTGTGCATTCCACGATATCGAACTGTCGAGATTGAATCGGATACGCTGACGGCCGCAGATGGCGAAGTGGCGCCCCTCGTGAAGGCGTCAGAGCCTAGGTATGTGCACATTGCTCTCCTCAAATATAGAGCGTCCTAACAGGCATATAGATGCCGCATTCTGCAAAAAATTCCCATAAAGTGGGGCCGCTCTTGTGTTTTTGCCCCTGATCCGCTTTCACTCCGCTGTCACGTTGCCGAAACTTTGAAGGATTCCATGCGCCTCTCCCGCTATTTTTTGCCGATCCTGCGTGAAACCCCGAAAGAAGCGGAGATTGTGTCCCACCGCTTGATGCTGCGCGCGGGCATGATGCGGCAGGAGGCGGCCGGTATCTACGCCTTTCTCCCCCTCGGCTTTCGAGTGCTGCAAAAAATTTGTCAGATTGTGCGCGAGGAGCAGGATCGCTCCGGAGCGATCGAGTTGTTGATGCCAACTATCCAGTCGGCTGAGCTGTGGCGCGAGAGCGGACGCTATGAGGCCTATGGAAAAGAGATGCTCCGCATTAAAGATCGCCACGAGCGAGAAATGCTTTATGGCCCCACAAACGAGGAAATGATCACCGAAATTTTCCGGGCCTACTGCAATTCCTATAAGGATCTCCCGCTCAATCTTTATCACATCCAGTGGAAATTCCGTGACGAAGTCCGGCCGCGATTTGGTCTCATGCGTGGCCGCGAATTCCTGATGAAGGATGCCTACTCGTTCGACCTCGATCAGGATGGAGCGACCCATTCCTACAACAAGATGTTCGTTGCTTATTTGCGCACCTTCGCTCGGATGGGGCTGAAATCAATTCCGATGCGAGCCGAATCGGGACCTATTGGCGGCAATCTCTCGCATGAATTCATCATTCTGGCGCAGACGGGAGAGTCGGAAGTCTTCTGCCACAAGGACTATCTCGATATGGCGGTCCCCCCCGCCGACGTCGACTTCGATGACGTTGCGGGTCTCCAGGCGATCGTCAACAGATGGACCGCTGAGTATGCCGCGACATCCGAAAAGCATGATGCGGCCGCTTTTGCCAAAGTCGCCGCGGACAGGCAGGTGTCGGCGCGTGGCATCGAGGTCGGGCATATTTTCTATTTCGGGACCAAATATTCGGCGCCGATGCAGGCCACGGTTGCCACGCCGGAGGGCAAGGAGGTCCCGGTGCATATGGGCTCATACGGGATCGGCCCGAGCCGACTTGTCGCGGCCATCATCGAGGCATCGCATGATGATGCCGGCATCATATGGCCGGAGCCGGTTGCACCGTTCAGGGTGATGATCCTGAATCTGAAGCAGGGCTCATCTGAAACCGACGCCGCTTGCGAGCAGCTCTACAGGGATCTTGCTCTCAAGGGTGTCGAGGTGCTGTATCACGACCTCGACGAAAGGCCCGGCGCGAAATTCGCTACCGCGGACTTGGTTGGGATTCCCTACCAGATCCTGGTGGGCCCGCGTGGGCTGGCGGAGGGCAAGGTTGAGGTCAAGCGACGCGCCGACGGGACCAGGGAAACTCTAAGTCCGGGGGCCGCAGTCGATCTGCTGACGCATCCGAAGCCACAATGACTGGCCAAGCGGGGAGGTATCTGCGTTAAAAGCTGGTACTATCGTGGCTGACCTTGGCCACGCACATGTCTTCTGACACAGGTGTAGCACCATCGACATCAGCCAATGGCGGCCGGGCTTTAGGGCCGGAAGCGGCCGAGCACGAGCGTCAATTTCGCGAGATTCTGGAATTTTGCCCGGCCGCACTTCTGATCGTCGATGAAGATGGTCGCCTGCTGTTTCACAACGCACGCCTGCGCGAAATTTTGGGGTACACCAAAGAAGAGCTCGATTTCTGCGATACCCGCGCGCACTGGCACGATCTGAGCCAGCGCGAGCGAATTATCACGCAACTGAGAAATCGCGGCGGCCAAATCCTGAATGAAAAGGTGATATGGCGGACCAAGAAAGGGACGTTCGTTCATCTTCTCTTGTCGTACGTACAGGTTGCCTATCAGGGCGGACACATCAGCTTTGTCGGAGGAAAGCGGGTTGTTTGGGTTTATGACATCACGAGCCTGATAGAGCAGGAAGCAAAGGTAGTCGAACAGGAACGCCAGCTTCGCGAAATACTGGATTACAGCCCTGCCGCAGTAGGAGTTGTTGACGAGGAGGGCCGCCTCCTGTTCCACAATTGGCGCCTGCGCGAATTGTTAGGCTATGAGAAAGAAGAGCTGCATCTATTTGACACGAGGAGATTCTGGCACGACCTCACTCACCGTGAGCACATAGTCGATCTCTTGCGAACGCGCGGAGGTCAGCTGTTGAACGAGGAAGTGATCTGGAAGACCAAGCAGGGAGAGTTCCGTAATCTGCTCATCTCGTACGTCCAAGTTGCCTATCACGGCGGACACGTCGCCGTTGCCGGAGGAAAAAGGCTTTACTGGCTTTATGATATCACGCCACTAAGACGTGCCGAGCAGGCCAGGCTGCGAAGCGAACGGCGATTGGCTGAGGCAATCGAAAGCATTTCCGAGGGCTTCGCCTGCTACGACGGCGAGGACCAGCTTGTCATCTGCAACTCTTGTTATCGAAACCTGCTCTATCCCGGCCTCGACGTCGAATTGAAGGCTGGGACGACGTTCGAAACCATTATCCGCCGGGCTGCCGAGCGGGGATACGTCAAGGATGCCGAAGGGCGTGTCGAGGAATGGATCGCGGAACGCCTGCAGCAGCACCGTAATCCTCGTGAGCCACAGGTTCAGCAGCGGAGCAATGGACGCTGGATGATGGTCAGCGAGCGCCGCACCGACGACGGCGGCACCGTCTGCGTATATTCCGATATCACGGAACTCAAGCAGCGTGAGCAGGATCTGACCGAAAAGTCCAAGGCTTTGGCCGCTTTGTCCTCCAAGCTCGCGAAGTATCTGGCGCCGCAAGTCTACGATTCAATCTTTACCGGTCAGCAGGAGGTAAAGATTGTGAGCAAACGAAAAAAATTGACCGTTTGCTTCTCCGATCTCGTCGGCTTCACCGAGATTACCGACAAGATGGAGGCCGAGGATCTCACCCAATTACTCAATCATTATCTGACCGAGATGTCGAAGATCGCACTCCAGTATGGTGCGACCATCGACAAGTACGTCGGCGATGCAATTGTCATGTTCTTCGGTGATCCGGCAACGCTGGGTATAAAGGAGGACGCACTTGCGTGCGTGCAAATGGCGATCGCCATGCAGAGCCGCGTCCGTGAGCTTGCACGTGAGTGGCGGAACATGGGTGTTGACACACCTTTACAATGCCGGATCGGAATTCACACCGGGTATTCCACAGTCGGTAATTTCGGCAGCGACGACAGAATGGACTACACCATAGTTGGTGGAACCGTGAACCTTGCATCGCGATTGGAACATGAAGCGCCTCCCGGAGGGATATTGCTGTCGTTTGAAACTTATGCGCTAGTAAAGGACACTGTGCGCTGCGAGGAGCGCGGTTCCATCAAGGTCAAAGGCATCGCCCAGCCGGTGGCAATTTACGCGGTGGTAGGGGTAGAGGAGTCCGCCGGGGAGGCTGATACCGCGCACCTGCGGCTCGAGCTGGAAATCGACCGCATGA
The DNA here is from genome assembly GCA_035718275.1 of Pseudolabrys sp. Classification (GTDB taxonomy): domain Bacteria; phylum Pseudomonadota; class Alphaproteobacteria; order Rhizobiales; family Xanthobacteraceae; genus Pseudolabrys. The sequence goes on from DASTHI010000025.1 coordinate 67,969, forward strand.
CCGCCGATGAGCGCAAAGCGGCGTCGCAGGCGCTGCGGCGGGCATTGGGATTGCTTGAAAAAGATACGTGAATCTGGTTAGCCCACATGCTGCCGCGACCTAATAATCCTGTGTGTTGACAAGGACTTTGGCTGTTTTGGCGGGCACGAATCCGCCAGAATCCTCTGTGAACAGTCGAACGTGGGACCTTATTGATGACCGAGCCCAACGGGACGCGGCCCTTTTCCCCGTTCGAATGGATGCTGTCGCTGCGATATTTGCGCGCGCGGCGCAAGGAAGGATTCATCTCGGTCATCGCCGGCTTTTCTTTCCTCGGCATCATGCTTGGCGTCGCCACGCTGATCATCGTGATGGCCGTAATGAACGGTTTCCGCAAGGAATTGCTGGACAAGATTTTAGGCCTCAACGGCCACCTCCTCATTCAACCGCTGGAAAAACCATTGACTGACTGGGCGGAAGTTGCGGCGCGGGTCACGGGCGTGCAGGGCGTTCGACTGGCTGCTCCGATCGTTGAAGGTCAGGCCCTTGCGTCATCGCCATTCAATGCCGGCGGTGTCCTTGTCCGCGGCATTCGTCTCATGGATCTGGAAAAGCTGCCCTCGATCGCAAACAATATCAAACAAGGCTCGCTCACGGGCTTCGATGAAAACCAGGGAGTCGTGATTGGTCGCCGGCTCGCGGATCAGCTTTCGCTTCGTGCCGGAGACAACATCACCCTTGTGGCGCCGCGCGGTGCCGTAACTCCGATGGGAACCACGCCGCGGATCAAAGTGTACAAGATCGTCGCTGTGTTCGAGATCGGGATGTCCGAATACGACAGCGCGATGGTGTTTATGCCTCTCAAGGAGGCGCAGGCGTATTTCAATCGCGCGGGCGACGTGACCGCCATAGAAATCTACACCGACAATCCGGACAGGGTGGACCGATACAGAAAAGGTGTCCAGGATGCTGCCGAGCGGCCGATTTTCATGATCGACTGGCGGCAACGGAACGCCACATTCTTCAATGCGCTGCAGGTCGAGCGCAATGTCATGTTCTTGATCCTGACGCTGATCGTGCTGGTGGCGGCGCTCAATATCGTTTCAGGCCTGATTATGCTCGTGAAGGACAAGGGCCAGGATATAGCAATTCTGCGCACCATGGGAGCGACGCAGGGAGCGATCATGCGCGTGTTCCTCATCACTGGCGCTTCGATCGGAGTGGTCGGCACGATCGTCGGATTTCTTCTCGGCATTCTCATCTGCCTCAACATCGAAAGTATTCGTCAGTTTCTCTCCTGGCTCACAAATACCGAGCTGTTTTCGCCAGAGCTCTATTTCCTCTCGCATCTGCCCGCCCAAATGGATTCGGCGGAAACCACGGCGGTAGTGGTGATGGCGCTGGTGCTCTCGCTTCTTGCCACACTTTATCCCTCGTGGCGTGCGGCGCGTCTCGATCCGGTGGAGGCGCTGCGCTATGAGTGAGGTGTACGCAGCGGTCCATCTCGAGGTTGAGGAAGAGCAGCAGTCTCCGAAGCCGGAAGAAATCCCAATTCTGTTTCTGCATGATATTGAGCGGCACTATCGGCAGGGCAACGAAACTCTGCATGTTCTTAACGGTATCGAGCTTGCCCTGTGGCCAGGTCAATCGATAGCGCTGGTCGCGCCTTCTGGGGCCGGCAAATCGACTTTGCTGCACATCGCCGGTTTGCTGGAACATCCGGATCACGGCGACGTGTATGTCGATGGCCGCTCCACCGCGATCCTCTCGGATTCAGAGCGCACCCGCATTCGGCGCAATGAGATTGGCTTCGTCTATCAATCGCACCATTTGTTGCCCGAATTTTCCGCGCTGGAGAATGTGGTGCTGCCGCAGATGATCCGCGGCCTCGCACGCGCGGAGGCGCGCAAGCGAGCAGTGGAACTGCTCGAATATCTTGGCTTGGGCGGACGATTAAACCATCGGCCGGCGGAATTGTCGGGCGGAGAGCAGCAGCGCGTCGCGATTGCGCGAGCCGTTTCCAATGCCCCGCGGGTGCTGCTGGCGGATGAGCCCACCGGCAATCTCGACCTGCATACAGCTGAGCACGTCTTCCGTGCCCTGTCGCAATTGGTGACCGCTTCCGGCGTCGCGGCCATTATAGCGACCCACAATATGGATCTTGCGGCACGCATGGACCGGCGGGTCACTCTGCGGGACGGCAAGATTATCGAGCTAGAGTAGCGGGGGTACCCGCGCTGGCTGGCGCTTTAGCAGGCTATTCAAAACCCACTTGACTTGAGAACAAAAGTAGAACTATGTTCTGCGTTCGTTCCAAGTGGGGATTCGGATGCTGAAACTGCTCATTCAGGAAGCCGCCGCATTGGCCTCGCTGACGCTTTTCGTCGGCATGATTGCGATCTGGTCCCAGGTGCTCGGGAATTTGTGATGCGCCTTTGGCGCACAAGGCAAGATCCTGGTTGGCCGGTCAGGATGACGGGGAAAGGCCCAGATCGGGAGGCCACGCAGGTGGACAGGGCACAAGGCCGCCCTCACTCTGCCTGACGACAGGGAATCACGCATGGCCAATACCGAATTCGTGCACTTGCACGTGCACTCCTCCTATTCGCTGCTTGAAGGCGCTTTGACCATCGCCCGCCTTGCAGAGCTCGCGAAGGCCGACCATCAGCCGGCGCTCGCCCTGACAGACACGGACAATATGTTCGGGGCGCTTGAATTCTCAGAAAAGATGGCAGGAAGCGGCATCCAGCCGATCATCGGCTGCGCGCTCGCGGTCGATTTCGGCGATACCGATCAGGGATCACGCAATGGTCATGTCCAAGCGCGGCCCTCGCGCATCGTGCTTCTTGCAGCTCGTCCGGAAGGCTATCGCAGCCTGATGCGGCTCAGTTCGCGGTCATTTCTGGATTCGCCACCGAATGAGCCGCCACGGGTCAAGATCGAATGGATGGAGAATGAAACCGCCGGTCTTATTGCATTGACCGGAGGACCGGCCGGCCCGATCGATGGAGCGATTGCTGCCGGGCAGCATCATCTCGGCGCCAGCCGCCTAGCGGCACTGATGAAGCTCTTCGACGACCGGCTTTATATCGAATTGCAGCGTCATGGTACGGCGGCTGAACGAGTTGCCGAGCCGGTGCTCATCGATTTTGCCTATGAGCGCGGCGTTCCTCTGGTGGCCAGCAACGAACCGTATTTTGCCACCAGCCAGGACTACGAGGCGCATGACGCTCTCATCTGCATCGCCGAAGGACGATTGATTGCCGAAAACGACAGGCGGCAGTTGACGCCCGAACATCGCTTCAAGAGCCGCGGCGAAATGGTGGAGCTGTTTGCAGACCTGCCGGAAGCGGTGGCCTCCAGCGTGGAGATCTCGCGGCGGTGCTCATTCCGGCCGCGCACACACCAACCCATTCTGCCTCGCTTCTCCGTCGGAGGGGACGGAGAGGCGCTGGACGAAGCGAGCGAGTTGCGCAAGCGGGCAGAAGCCGGGCTTGAGCGTCGTCTGCAGACTGCCGGCGTGGCCAGCGGCCACACGGTCGATGAGTACCGCGAACGGCTCGATTTCGAGCTTAACGTCATCCATAGGATGAAGTATCCGGGCTATTTCCTCATCGTTTCAGACTTCATTCAATGGGCAAAAAAACAGGGCATACCGGTTGGTCCCGGGCGTGGATCCGGCGCCGGCTCGCTCGTCTCATACGCACTGACGATCACCGACCTCGACCCCATTCGCTTCGGATTGCTGTTTGAGCGATTTCTAAACCCCGAACGCGTCTCCATGCCTGACTTCGACATCGATTTTTGTCAGGACCGGCGTGACGAGGTTCTGCGCTACGTGCAGGAACGCTATGGCCGCGATCAGGTGGCGCAGATCATCACCTTCGGCACGCTGCAGGCGAGAGGTGTGCTCCGTGACGTCGGTCGTGTGCTGCAGATGCCCTATGGACAGGTCGATAAGCTCTGCAAGCTGGTGCCGCAAAATCCTGCGGCGCCGATCTCGCTCAAGGTCGCTATCGAAGGCGAGCCGCGCCTGCAGGCCGAACGCGACAGCGACGCGGTCGTCAAGCGTGCTTTCGATATTGCCCAAAAGCTCGAGGGGCTCAACCGTCATGCCTCGACCCATGCCGCGGGCATCGTCATAGGCGATCGACCGCTCTCCGAGTTGGTGCCGCTCTACCGCGATCCGAAATCGGAGATGCCTGTGACCCAATTCAACATGAAATGGGTGGAGCAGGCTGGCCTAGTGAAGTTCGACTTTCTGGGCCTCAAGACGCTTACGGTGCTGCAAACAGCGGTCGCCCTGGTGAAGCGCCGCGGGATCGAGATCGACCTATCGTCGATTCCGCTCGACGATACGGCCACCTACGATCTGCTCGCGCGCGCCGAAGCGGTAGGAGTGTTCCAGCTGGAAAGTGCGGGCATGCGCCGTGCCCTACTGGACATGCGGCCCGACCGCTTCGAGGACATCATCGCGCTGGTTGCACTGTATCGGCCCGGACCGATGGCAAACATCCCGACCTACTGCGCACGCAAGCACGGAATGGAGCAACCCGATTACATTCATCCGAAGCTCGAAGCCATTCTGCGCGAGACCTTCGGTGTCATCATCTACCAGGAACAGGTGATGCAGGCTGCGCAGATCCTTGCCGGGTTCACTCTTGGCGAAGCCGACCTGCTGCGCCGGGCGATGGGCAAGAAAATTCGGAAAGAAATGCAGGCGCAGCGGGATCGTTTCGTCTCAGGCGCGATCGAGCGCGGTGTCGAGCGCAACCAGGCCGATGCGATTTTTGACCTGCTTGAACGCTTTGCGGAGTACGGTTTCAACAAGAGCCACGCCGCGGCCTATGCGCTCGTCGCGTACCAGACCGCCTACATGAAGGCCAATTTTCCCGTCGAATTCATCGCGGCAACCATGACGCTCGACATGGGAAATACCGACAAGCTTGCGGAATTCCGTGCCGAAGCCGAACGACTCGGCATCCGCGTCGATCCCCCGTCGATCAACCGCTCGGCGGTAGAGTTCGAAGTCAATGGCAACACCATCATCTACGCACTCGCTGCACTTAAAGGGGTGGGTAGACAAGCGGTGGAGGCGATCGTGGCCGCGCGCGAGGATCGGCCCTTCGACGATCTCGCGGATTTTGCCGATCGTATCAATCCTCGTGCTGTCAACAAGCGCGTGCTCGAGAGTCTCGTTGCCGCCGGAGCATTTGACGAGTTCGAATCGAACCGGGCCCGCGTGTTTGCCTCGGTGGACACGATTCTGGCGCGGGCGCAGCGAAGCCACGATACGGCTGCTGTTGGACAGAGCGAGTTGTTCGGAAGTGGTGCTTCACGCGAGCCGATCGTGTTGCCGCAAGCCGACCCGTGGCTGCCGGCCGAACGTCTGCGCCGGGAGTATGAAGCTGTGGGATTTTTCCTCTCGGGCCATCCACTCGACGATTACGCAGCCGTACTGAAAAAACTCCGCGTGCAGCCATGGGCGGAATTTGCGCGCGCGGTGAAAGCAGGTGCCACGGCAGGCCGCGTGGCCGCCACTGTTGTCTCTCGGACCGAACGGCGCACACGCACCGGCAGCAAGATGGGGATTCTCGGGCTTTCGGATCCCAGCGGCCATTTCGAAGCGGTAATTTTTTCGGAAGGGCTGGCCGAGTTCCGTGACCTGCTCGAGCCGGGAAATGCGGTTTTGCTGTTTCTTTCCGCAGAAATGCAGGGGGACGAGGTGCGCGCGCGTATTCAGTCGGCGGAGCCGCTCGACCGCGCCGCCCACAACCTGCAAAAAGGCCTCCGCGTGTTCCTCCGCAATGAATTGCCGATCGAGGGCGTGGCAAAACGGCTGGAGCCTGGCTCACGATCTGCGAAAGCAAATGGCGATGGTGAGGTCAGCCTTATCCTTATGCTCGGCAAAGGGACAGAGGTGGAGGTCAGGCTGCCGGGAACCTACAAAGTGTCGCCGCAGGTCGCGGGAGCGCTCAAGACCGTCCCAGGCGTGGTGCAGGTCGAAGCGATCTAAGCTACCCGTGACCCGGCACCGATGCTGGCCTTGTATTCACTACGTATTCAGGTGAGGCACCACCAAGAGGAACACAACTCCGAAAATAGTCATGCCCAGCGCGACCGCGGCAATGGGCAAGAGAATTTGTATCGACGCATCGCGCGCTTTCATTGCTCCCGTCCAGGTCTCGAAGGAATTCGCTGCCCATTCCCTGAATGGTGTTGCGTCGGCACGTTGCACATCCGGTTCGCTATTCCGCCGCCACGTGAGCCAGATGAGAACTGGAATGCCAACAGCGACCAGAAAAAACAACGTGACCACGATGACCGTGACGCCCGCATACGTACCGCGGCTGAACAGCGCCCACACGGATCCAACGAGCCAGATCGCCAGCACGACGATCGAACCATAGACTAGCGGGTGCAGACGGTCGGTGGCGGTAGGATCTGGTTCGGTGGGGTCAATGTGTGTGGCCATGGCATGTCCTTCCATGTCGCCCCACGCGTTGGTCAGCAAGCTCATGGGTAACGCATGGAGGCGGGCGATTGTTCTTGTCGGAAGGCATTTCGTCGAAGCGCGCCTGCATTTCTGCCGCTGAGGCAGGTCTGGCTTACAATCCGGGTCTTCTTAAGGTGTTGGTGTGGCTTGCATCTTTGCCGCCACGACGATATAAGCCCGCCCATCACTCACGCGGATGTGCGGCTTTCGACCCCGACAATGGGTCGCGAGGCCGTCCGGTGGCCAACTTGGCTCACAACCGTCCGCGGCGGATCAACCGGAGAAATTCGAAATGGCGCTTCCTGACTATTCGATGCGTCAGCTGTTGGAAGCTGGCGTTCATTTCGGGCACCAAGCCCACCGCTGGAACCCGAAGATGGGCCAATACATCTTCGGCACACGTAACAACATCCACATCATCGATCTCGCTCAGACAGTGCCAATGCTGCACCGTGCACTGCAAGCCGTGAGCGATACTGTTGCGAAGGGCGGCCGGATCCTTTTCGTCGGCACCAAACGCCAGGCCCAGGACGCCATCGCCGATGCAGCCAAGCGTTGCGCGCAGTATTACGTCAATTCACGTTGGCTTGGTGGCACGCTCACCAATTGGAAAACCATTTCGGCATCGATTTCGCGACTGCGCAAGCTCGACGAGATGCTTAATTCTGGCGAGGCGGCCGGCTACACAAAAAAGGAGCGCCTCACGATGCAGCGTGAGCGCGACAAGCTGGACCGCTCGCTTGGCGGTATCAAGGACATGGGTGGCGTGCCCGATCTTCTTTTCGTGATCGACACGAACAAGGAAGACATTGCGATCAAGGAGGCGCAACGCCTTAACATTCCGGTTGCTGCCGTGGTCGATACCAACTGCGACCCTGCAGGCATCACTTACGTCGTTCCGGGAAATGATGATGCAAGCCGTGCCGTTTCGCTCTATTGCGACCTGATCGCGAGGGCCGCGCTGGATGGCATTTCGAGAGCCCAGGGCGAAATGGGGATCGACGTCGGAGCAGCGGAAAAGCCGGTTGTTGCCGAGGAGGTACCGACGGCTCCTGCTGCGGGAGATCTTGGCTTCGAGCAACTGCCCGGGCCGCGCGGGGTCGCCGACGATCTGAAGAAGTTGCCAGGCGTGTCACCTGCAATCGAAAAACAGCTCAACGATCTCGGCATCTTCCATTACGCACAGATTGCCGAGCTTAACGAGAAGGCCGCGCACAATGTGGGCGAAGAGGTCGGCTTGCCGGGTCGCGTGCCGGCCTGGATCGCGAAGGCCAAGGAACTGACGGCCGAGTGAATCGTAATATGTCGTGCCGGATGACCGGCACCGGCTGCTGGCATCGTTAGAAAAGAGGCTAGGGAGACTCGCCGCCCAACCATGACGCAACGAGGAAAGACTCATGGCTAACATCACCGCGCAAATGGTCAAGGAACTGCGCGACTCCACTGGTGCCGGCATGATGGATTGCAAGGCCGCACTCAGCGAAACCAATGGCGACATGACTGCAGCGCAGGATTGGCTGCGCAAGAAGGGGCTTTCCAAGGCCGCGAAGAAGGCAGGTCGGATCGCGGCAGAAGGCCTTATCGCGGCAAAGGTGCAGGACGGGAAAGGGGTGCTGGTCGAGGTCAACTCTGAGACCGATTTCGTGGCACGCAATGATCTCTTTCAAGGGCTGGTCAAGTTGATTGCGGATGTTGCGCTTTCGGTTGGCACGGATGTTGAAAAGATCAAGATGGCGAAGGCCGGCAGCATGACTGTCGGCGAATCCATTTCCGAAACCATTGCAAAGATCGGGGAGAATTTGAGCCTTCGTCGCGCCGACGGGCTCTCAGTGAAGCAGGGCGTAATCGGCTCCTACGTCCACAATGCGGTTACGGACGGGCTCGGCAAGATAGGTGTCATCGTCGCGCTGGAGTCATCCGGAAATCGTGATGAACTGACGGCTGTGGGGCGGCAAGTGGCGATGCATGTGGCCTCCGCTAATCCCCTGGCGATTGACGCGAAGGCGCTTGATCCGGCTGTTGTGGAACGAGAAAAGAACGTCCTCGCCGACAAGTTCAAGCAGCAGGGGAAACCCGCTAACGTGATCGAAAAGATCGTCGAGTCGGGCTTGAAGACCTTTTACAAGGAAGTTTGTCTGCTGGATCAGCCCTTCATTTTCGACGACAAGAAGAGCGTGGCCCAGGCGCTTAAGGAAGTTGAGGGCAAGGTTGGCGGCCCCATCGTGGTGACCGGGTTTGTTCGCTATGCTCTCGGCGAAGGCATTGAGAAGCAGGAAACCGATTTTGCCGCCGAGGTGGCCGCGGCTGCCGGTCAGACCTGATCGCCGCTGTGACCACGCTCGCTCTCAGCGAGTTGCGCTCGCCGGCCTAGGGCGAGCCGCGACGTGAAATGGATCGCGATGAATGAGTGACCCGATCTACCGGCGCGTGATCCTGAAGTTATCGGGTGAGGCTCTGTCGCAAGCCAATGGCTTTGGGATCGATGAGGCGACGGTAGAGAGGCTTGCTGGAGAGCTTGCGAGAGCCGCCAAGCTTGGAGTCGAGCTCGGCGTCGTCGTGGGCGGCGGGAATATCTTCCGCGGCATTGAAGTCTCCGCGCGGGGGGTGCCTCGACCCGTCGGCGACACGATGGGCATGTTGGCCACCGTCATGAACTGTCTAGTGCTTGAGGCCGCAATTGAAAGGGCAGGATGCGAGGCGCGGACGCTGTCTGCACTGGCCATGACAGCCGTATGCGAGACATACAATCGTAAACGCGCGCTCAAGAATCTTGGGAAGGGACGGGTGGTCCTGCTCGCTGCGGGGACAGGCAATCCTTTCTTTACGACCGATACAACGGCTGTCCTTCGTGCGGCGGAACTGGATGCCCAGGCCGTTCTGAAGGGCACGAATGTAGATGGAGTCTATACCGCCGACCCCAAAAAAGACCCAAACGCAAAACGCTACGACAAGCTCAGTCACCAGGAAGCGCTGGCGAAGGATTTGCGGGTTATGGACGGCGCAGCCTTCGCGCTTGCCCGAGAATGCCGGATGCCTATCATCGTGTTCTCGATAGCCGAAAAGGGTGCCATCGAGGCCGTCCTGCGCGGCAAGGGCCGCGCGACAATCGTCGGCTAGGCGGTTTGCCCAGTGGGTGCGGGCGCAGATCGAATGAGGGTTCCGGCTCGCTGAAGAGGGGCAGGTCGGAGGATTTCATGGCAAACGCAAATTATGACATCAATGAAATCAAGCGGCGCATGCAGGGCGCGAGTGCCGTTTTGAAGACCGAGCTGTCGGGGTTGCGGACAGGGCGTGCCTCAGCACACCTCCTCGATCCGGTGATGGTGGAAGCATACGGCTCTCAGATGCCGTTGAATCAGGTGGCGACGGTCAGCGTGCCTGAGCCGCGAATGATATCCGTGAATGTCTGGGACCGATCCCTCGTTCATCCAGTAGAAAAGGCGATCGTGAATTCAAATCTTGGTCTCTCGCCGGCGACTGAAGGGCAAGTGATACGATTGCGCATTCCCGAGTTGAATGAGGAGCGACGCAAGGAGCTTGTCAAAGTCGCTCACAAATACGCCGAGGCAGCCAGGGTCGCAGTGCGGCATGTTCGTCGCGATGCCATGGATGTGATCAAGAAACTGGAAAAGGATCACAAGATCAGCAAGGACGATCACGATCGGTTTTCGAGTGAGATCCAAAAGGCGACCGACGCGGGTATTGCGGAGATCGATCATATGCTCGCGGCCAAGGAAAAGGAGATCCTCACGGTCTGAGGTCGCATCGCATGCCCGAGGCCGAAACCAAACGCGACATTGTGGCGGGATACGACGTGCCTCGCCACGTCGCCATCATCATGGATGGAAATGGCCGTTGGGCTGCAACGCGCGGGCTGCCACGCGCAGAGGGGCACCGGCGAGGCGTCGAGGCATTGCGACGGACGGTTCGCGCAGCCGGGGAAATGGGCATCAAGTTTCTGACGATCTTCTCTTTCAGCGCGGAAAACTGGTCGCGTCCGGCGAGCGAGATCGGCGAGTTGATGGGTCTGCTTCGCCGGTTTGTACGCAACGATCTCGCCGAGCTTCACAAGAGCAATGTTCGTGTGCGTGTCATAGGAGAGCGTTCGGGGCTCGATGCCGATATCGAAAGACTGCTCGTTGACGCTGAAGAGCTGACCAAAGACAACGATGCGCTGACGCTTGTAGTCGCCTTCAACTACGGTGCACGGCAGGAAATCGTACGCGCCGCGCGCAAGATCGCCGAATCTGTGCAGCAGGGCCGTATTGATGTGTCGGAGATCGGCATCGACAGCTTCGGGCGCTATTTGGACGCGCCGGACATTCCCGACCCGGACCTTATCATCCGCACCAGCGGGGAGCAGCGATTGTCCAATTTTCTTCTCTGGCAATCGGCATACAGCGAGTTGGTGTTTGTGCCGACCTATTGGCCGGACTTCGACGGCGGCGCGCTCGAGTCTGCTATTCGCGAGTACCAGCAGCGCGAGCGGCGTTTCGGCGGGCTCGTGGCCCGCACGGGATCCTGAGCCTGTGGCTGGTATTGATCGATTGCCCGGGACAGAGAATGCCGGTCCAAGCATGGCCACGAAAAATCTGGGAATGCGCGTCGCATCGGCTCTCGTCCTTGCGCCGCTCGCTCTGGCAGCAGCCTACCTGGGAGATTGGCCTTTCGCGCTGTTTTGGGGTTTTGCTGCAATCGTCGTGCTTTGGGAATGGATTACGCTGGTTCTCGGACCAGTCTACCGACTGGTATTCTCATCCGGAGCGGCTGCGCTCGGCGTAGCCGCCCTTGTTGCATGGCTCGAACGGCCAATCGCTGCGTTGCTGATGGTCGGTCTCGGCATGTTGTCTTCGGCAACGTTCGCCCCGCGTGAGCGAAGACGGTGGGTTGCTTCGGGCGTTGCCTACGCAGGAGGGATGCTACTCGCGCCGATTTTGCTTCGAGCCGACAAGGTCTATGGGTTTATGGCCATCGTGCTGCTGTTTGCGATCGTGTGGACGACGGACATTCTGGCCTATTTTGCCGGGCGCGCGTTTGGTGGGCCGAAATTGCTCCCGGCCATTAGCCCAAAAAAAACTTGGTCGGGTGCGATCGCGGGTACCGTATGCGGAGTTATTGCCGCCGTATTAGTGGCAAGACTTTCGGGCACCTTGAGCCTTTGGATCGTCGCGATTGCGTTTGCGCTTTGCGTGTTGGCGCAAGTCGGTGACCTGCTGGAGTCATGGATCAAACGGAAATTTCAGGCCAAGGACTCCGGTCATCTCATACCCGGGCATGGCGGCGCGATGGATCGGCTCGACGGATTCTGGGCCGCTGCCGTGGCGGCATGCGTGATCGGCTTGCTGCGAGGTGGGTTCGAAGCCCCGGCGAAAGGACTGCTGATATGGTGAGGACGATGCGCGCGACCGACACCGCTCGTGTGCAATCGCAGTCTGCACTCGAGGTGCGTGGAATCACCATTCTTGGGGCAACGGGCTCCATCGGTGCAAGCACGATCGACCTTATCAAGCGATCGCCCGGCCGATACCGCGTCGAATCCATTACGGCACGCAGCAATGCGGCCGCCCTCGGCAAGGCGGCCCGGGAGCTTGGAGCGCGTCATGCTGTGGTGGCGGATCCCGCCTCCTATCGCGATCTCAAGGATGCATTGTCCGGCTCGGGGATCGAGGCCGCCGCAGGCGATGCCGCGCTTGTAGAATCCGCACAGCGTCCGGCGGACTGGGTCATGGCGGCAATCAGCGGATCGGTTGGATTGAGGCCGACGCTCGCGGCTGTCGAGCGCGGGGCGACGGTTGCTCTCGCCAACAAGGAATGCCTTGTATGCGCGGGCAATCTTTTCATGCGGCAGGCGGCACATTCGGGGGCGACTGTGTTGCCCGTTGATTCCGAGCACAATGCTGTTTTTCAGGCGCTCGCTGCCGGAAACCGTGTCGATGTGAGGAGGGCGATCCTCACTGCATCCGGGGGCCCATTCCGCACGTGGTCGAAGGAAGCAATCAGCTCGGCCACCCCGGAGCAGGCGTTGCGTCATCCAAACTGGTCCATGGGACCAAAGGTGACGGTCGACTCCGCGACGTTGATGAACAAGGGACTTGAGATCATCGAGGCGCATCACCTGTTCGCGTTAAAGTCGGACGAGATTGACGTTCTCGTGCATCCTCAGTCGGTCGTGCATGGCCTAGTCGAGTTCCGTGACGGTTCCGTTGTGGCGCAGCTTGGCTCTCCGGACATGCGCATCCCGATCGCGCATTGTCTCGCTTGGCCTGAGAGAATCGATGGGCCGGCAGCGCGGCTGGATCTGGCCGCGTTGCGTGAACTCACCTTTGAGGCCCCGGATTACGATCGATTTCCTGCTTTGGCACTCGCGAGGCGGGCGATGGAGGCTGGCGGAGCAGCCCCTACAGTATTGAACGCTGCCGACGAGATTGCCGTCTCGGAGTTCATTTCGGGTCGCATTCGCTTTCCGGCGATCACGGCTTTGGTGGAAGCCACTCTTGAGGCAGCTGGAAAACGCGGTCTTCTTGTTGAGCCAGCCGGGATTGATGCCACAATGTCGATTGACCATATTGCAAGAAATCTGGCCCGAGAGCTCTTGCCCGAAATTGCCGTAAAGGCATTCTAGGTTGAGCAAGGGTCGACAAAGCCGAAAGAGTGGCAGGACGAGGCAGCAATGGGCAGTGAAATCATCGGCGGCCTGAGCGCATTCGGGGGCGGCGTGATCGGCTACGTTGTGCCTTTCCTGTTCGTTCTGACGATTGTTGTATTCTTTCACGAGCTTGGACATTTCTTGATCGCCCGCATGTGCGGCATCAAGGTGCTCACCTTTTCCATTGGCTTCGGACCTGAAATCACGGGCTTCTATGACCGGTATGGAACACGCTGGAAAATTTCCGCGGTGCCGCTCGGCGGTTATGTGAAATTCTTTGGGGACGACAATGCGGCGAGCGTTCCGGACCAGTCATCGCTCGCCGCCATGACGGAAGCCGAACGAAAGGACAGTTTCGCCTTTCAGCCTGTCGGATCGCGGGCCGCCGTCGTCGCCGCCGGGCCGATCGCCAATTTCCTGTTGGCGATCGTCATTTTCGCGGCAATCTTCATGACCGTCGGAAAGCAGACCACCAGCGCGCGGGTGGATGCGGTTCAACCTGGCAGCGCCGCCCAGGCCGCCGGCTTCAAGCCGGGTGACCTGGTGCTCGCGATCAACGGCGAGAAGGTAGAAAGCTTCTCCGATATGCAGCGCGTCGTCAGCATCAGCGCAGGCGAGCCCTTGTCGATCGATGTCGATCGTGGCGGCGTCCAAGTTACGCTGAAGGCGGTTCCCCAGCTCAAGGAAATCAAGGACAATTTCGGCAATGTGCATCGTCTTGGCGTGCTCGGTATCAGTCGCTCGATGGCTCCGGGCGACATCAAGACCGAAAAGGCAGGACCGCTGCGCGCGATTGTCATGGGCGCGCAAGAGACCTGGTTCGTGGTCGACAGGACCCTGGCCTATATCAGCGGCGTATTTGTTGGCCGCGAAGCGGCGGATCAACTCGGCGGACCGATTCGCATAGCGCAGGTATCAGGTCAGGTTGCGACCGCTGGCTTTACGGCACTGATGCACCTCACGGCTGTGCTTTCCGTTTCGATCGGATTGTTGAACCTCTTTCCCATCCCATTGCTCGATGGTGGTCACCTTTTGTTCTACGCCATAGAGACGATACGCGGCCGGCCGCTCTCTGACCAGGCGCAGGAGCTTGGCTTTCGCATCGGTTTGGCGATCGTCGTGATGTTGATGATTTTTGCAACGTTTAACGACATCCTGCACCTGGCTACTTCCTGACCGTTGCTCACCTGCAACTTTTTGAGGGAAAAGGGAAAGTTGGGGTGGCAGTTTCGTTTGCAGCGCGAGGAAAACGCTGTAAAAACTTTGCCCATGCCAGCCCGGATCGTCTGTCGAATCCGCAGTGGGGGCGGCCGCATGGATCATAAGGGCGCGTAGCGCATGGGAATTTGTGGGCGGGAAGTTCGGGGATTGGCCGCCACCTGCCTGATCCTCGGGGGCATCCTTATCGCTGCGGTCGGGGCGACCCTCGCGTCCACGAGCGTTGCTGTTGCTCAGACCATCAGCTCGATTGCGGTCGAAGGTAATCGCCGCGTCGAAGCTGATACGATTCGCTCCTATTTCAGACCGGGCCCGGGCGGGCGGCTTGGACCCGAGCAGGAAGATGACGCGCTGAAGGCGTTGCTGGCGACTGGGCTGTTTTCCGATGTCCGGATCACGCATCCCGGCAATCGGATCCTGGTTACCGTGGTCGAGAACCCAGTGATCAACAGAGTTGCCTTTGAAGGCAACAAGAAAGCGAAAGACGAGCAGCTTCAGGCCGAAACGCAATCAAAGCCTCGCGGCACTCTCTCGCGCCCCACCGTGCAGGCCGACGTACAACGGATTATTGAAATCTATCACCGCAGCGGCCGCTTCGATGTTTCGGTCAATCCCAAAATCATCGAACTGCCCAACAACCGTGTCGATTTGGTTTTCGAAATCACGGAAGGCGAAAAGACCGGCGTCAAGGACATCCGTTTTGTCGGCGCGCGCGCTTTTTCTTCGGGGCGTCTGAAGGACGTCATCAAGACGTCGGAGAGTAATCTTCTTAGTTTCCTGCAGACGACGGATATCTACGACGCGGACCGGGTCGAAGCGGACAGGGATTTGCTACGTCGCTTCTATCTCAAGCACGGCTACGCCGATGTGCGCATCGTCTCGGCGGTGGGCGAATACGACCCCGCTAAAAAAGGATTCATCGTGACCTTCACGATCGATGAGGGCGCGCAGTATCGCGTCGGCACCGTCGACGTGATTTCGAATGTCCGTGCAATGGATCCAGCGGTTCTGCGTGGAAAAGTAAAGCTCACCCCTGGCAGTGTTTACAATGCCGACCTCGTCGAAAAGAGTGTCGAGGCGATGACGGTCCAGGCTGCGCGGCAAGGCTATGCCTTCGCAACGGTGCGGCCGCGCGGCGACCGGAATTTCGAAACAAAGACGATCAATCTCGCCTTCGTGGTTGAAGAGGGCACCAGAGCTTATATCGAGCGCATCAACATTCGCGGCAATACGCGGACACGTGATTATGTGATCCGCCGCGAATTCGACCTTGGGGAGGGCGATGCCTACAACCGCGCCCTCATCGATCGCGCCGAGCGTCGTCTTAAAAACCTGAATTATTTCAAGACTGTGAAAATCACTAACGAGCCCGGATCGGCGCCCGATCGCGTCGTCGTCAATGTCGACGTTGAAGAACAGCCGACAGGCGAGTTCTCGATTTCTGGTGGCTATTCGACGGCCGACGGATTCATCGGTGAGGTGAGCGTCGCCGACCGCAACCTCATGGGCCGCGGCCAGTACGCCAAGGCTTCGGTGAGTTACGGCCAGTACGTGAAGGGATTCGACCTCTCTTTCGTCGAACCATTCCTGCTCGGCTACCGCATGGCGGGTGGCATCGACGTGTTTGCGCGGCAGAACCTCGCCAGTAACTTCGTCTCATACGACTCGCAGACGATCGGCACCAACCTGCGGCTCGGTTTTGCGCTGACGGAAGAAATTGCCTTCCAGCCGCGTTACTCGTTCTATCAACAGAAGATTACGCTGCCGGGGCAGCTAAACGACTGTCAATTCTCAAGTTTGACACCAGGTAATGGGGGCCCAGGTGTAACTCCTGCGGGCGAGGCCGCCGGCTTGGATTCGATAGTCAACGTGCCGTTCGGGTGTTACGCCAACGGCGAAGCCTCAATGGCAGTCCGCAAAGAACTCGCATCGGGTCCGGTAAACGTGTCCCTGCTCGGCTACACGGTTTCCTACAATACGCTCGATAACAACAAGCTGCCGACAAGCGGCCTCTACGCCGAGCTCAAGCAGGACTTCGCCGGCGCCGGCGGCGACGTGAACTTCATCCGCACGCAGGTCGAAGCGCGCAACTACTATGAAGTGTTCAACGACGTCGTGAGCGTGTTCAAGGTCCAGGCCGGCAATGTCAGCGCCTGGGGCGGCAAGGACCTGCGCATGCTTGATCATTTCCAAATGGGCCCCAATCTCGTGCGCGGCTTTTCGCCGGCGGGCATTGGTCCGCGCGATTTGACCCCGGGGACGACCAATGACGCGCTGGGCGGCTCGCTCTACTGGGGTGCAACGCTGGAAGCGCAGACGCCGCTTTATTTCCTGCCCAAGGATGTCGGCATCAAGATCGCGGCCTTCGCCGATGCGGGGTCGCTCTGGAATTACGAAGGGCCGACGAGTTGGAACGTAACTGGTGAGACGCTTACGGTCGGGCTAGACAGCGCATCGATGATTCGCAGCTCTGTCGGCGTCGGTCTTCTTTGGGACTCGCCGCTTGGGCCGCTGCGCTTCGATCTCGCCTATCCGCTTTCGAAATACTGTGCGAACGTGGCCGGGGGCGGCCAGGTGTGCGACCGCACCCAGTTCTTCCGCTTCAGCGGCGGCACCAAGTTCTGATCTTGGCGATCGCTGTCGGCAGCGGAGATCAGGCTTCATCACGATGACCGAGCCGTTGTTCCTGCGGCGTTCACGTGGGCTCACGATCGAAGAGATCGGAGCGCTTACGGGCGCGGACGTATCGTCCGTGCATGCAAAGCGAGCGATTACGAATATCGCACCTCTCGATCGCGCCGGTCCATCAGACCTCGCATTTTTGGACAGCCGTAGTTTTGCTTCGGCTGCCTCGGCGACACATGCCGGGGCATGCCTGACGACAGCGGCCCTCGCGAAAGTGCTGCCAGAAAATGTCGTCGTGCTTGCGGTTCGCGAGCCGTACCGGGCTTTTGTGATCGCAGCACGGGCGCTCTTTCCGCACGCATTGCGTCCCTCGTCCTTCTCGCAACCCGGGGACGTCGCCGGAGCGCAGGTGGATAGTGCTGCGCGTCTGGAAGATGGCGTGTCGGTCGAGCCTGGCGCCGTAATCGGACCAGGTGCGGAAATCGGCAGTGGAAGCATCATCGGCGCGAATGCCGTGGTAGGTGCTCATGTTCGGATCGGACGCGATTGTGGTATCGGGGCGAATTCGACGATCTCCAATGCGCTGATTGGCGATCGCGTGATCATCCATCCCGGCTGCACGATCGGGCAGGATGGGTTCGGTTTTGTGATGGGGTCGAAGGGTCATCTGAAGATCCCGCAGGTCGGTCGCGTGATTATTCAGGACGATGTCGAGATTGGTGCCGGGACGACCATCGACCGCGGTGCTATCCGGGACACCGTAGTCGGCGAGGGTACGAAGATCGACAATTTGGTGCAGGTGGGTCACAATGTGACCATTGGGCGACATTGCGTGATCGTTGCGCAGACGGGGATTTCAGGCAGTTCAACTCTCGAGGATTTTGTTGTGTTAGGTGCGCGTGTTGGGCTCAACAACAACGTCACGGTTGGAGAAGGCGCACAGATCGCGGCGGTAAGTGTCGTCCACGGCGATGTACCGCCAGGCGCACGCTGGGGCGGAACGCCGGCCAAGCCGGTGAAGCAATGGTTCCGCGAAATGATGCTTCTCGAGCGGCTCGCGCGGCAAAAAGGCGGTCCCACTCCGCCGGCCGATGAATGAGATGGATGCAATGAACAAGGTCGTGACAAGTCTCGAGGCGGCCGACATTGCGGCTGTACTCAAGATGCTGCCGCACCGCTATCCATTTCTCATGGTTGATCGGGTGATCGATATTCGGGGTGATGAGCACGGGATCGGCATCAAGAACGTCACCATCAACGAGCCTCACTTTCAGGGGCATTTTCCGGGAAATCCGGTGTTCCCCGGAGTGCTGATGATCGAGGGCATGGCCCAGACCGCGGGCGTGCTTTGCATCGCGGCCACGGGAGCACAGGCAAGATCGGTGTACTTTCTCACGATCGACAAGGCGAAGTTTCGCAAGCCCGTGCTTCCCGGCGATACGATCGAGTATCACATGAATCGCCTGACGCGCCGCAAGTCGATGTGGTGGTACAAGGGTGAGGCCAGAGTGGCAGGCCAGACCGTGGCAGAAGCGCAGGTGGGCGCCATGCTTTCCGACGCATGAGTGCGCGCGTGATCGATCCCTCGGCTCGGATCGAAGCCGGGGCATCCATCGGAAGGGACGTGACAATCGGTCCATACTGCACGATCGGCTCGAATGTGAGCATCGGTGATGGCTGCCGCTTGATCGCGCATGTCAATCTCACCGGACATACAACGATCGGGCCAGGAACGGTCATTCATCCGTTTGCCTCGCTGGGCTCGCCGCCGCAATCGTATAGCTATCGCGGTGGACCAACGCGCCTGGTTATCGGCTCCGAATGCGATATTCGCGAGAATGTGACGATCAACACCGGCACTGAGAATGACCGCGGCGTCACCGAAGTGGGAGATCGGTGCTTCCTGATGGTCGGGTCGCATGTCGGTCACGATTGCAAAGTCGGAAATGAAGTTGTGTTTGCAAACAACACGGTTCTCGGAGGCCATGTGACCATTGGCGATCGCGTCGTGTTTGGTGGGGGCGTAGCAGTACGGCAGTTCGTTCGGATCGGGGAAGGCGCAATGATTGTCGGTCTCAGCGGTGTGCGAGCCGACGTCATTCCGTTCGGAATGGCGCACGGCCCTCTGGCCGATCTCATCGGCCTCAATGTTGTTGGGATGCGGCGCCGGGGTGTGAGTAAGGCGGAGATTCATCGTTTGCGAGCCGCCTACCAGGAGCTCTTTTTTGGAAACGGCGAGTTTCGAGAGCGTGTCGATCGGGTTGCAATCGAGTATGCCGGCGAGCGCCTCGTGTCCAGGATCATAGAGTTCATTCGCGGCGGCACGCGGCCGTTGACCATGGCTGTCAAAAGAAGAGAGGTAAACGGCGACCAATGAGCGCCCCGGTTGCGGGCGAGGAGAGCCCGCTCGCGTTGATTTGCGGGAGTGGCAGCTTGCCTCTGGCAGTCGCGGATTCCGTCGCCGCTCGCGGACGGCGCGTGTTGCTGTTCCCGTTGCGGGGGATTGCCGCTCCGCAGGACTATGCGGGCCGTGCTCCCATCTGGCTCCAACTGGCTAAATTCGGCACGTTCATCCGTGCAGCTCGGGCGGCCGGATGCCGAGATCTGGTGCTCATCGGATCGCTGGTGCGACCCTCGTTCTGGCAGCTCAGATTCGACCTGACGACATTGCGCATGCTTCCCGGCATCGCCGCCTCCTTCAGAGGTGGGGACGATCACCTGTTGTCAGGGGTTGCGCGCCTGATCGAAGGCGAGGGCTTCCGTCTCCTCGGGGCGCATGAGGTGGCTCCGGAAATCCTGGTGCCCAAAGGCGTGCTGGGTCGTGTTCAGCCGACCCCGCAGGACGAAACCGATGCAGCATTGGGCTTTCGCTACCTGCATGCGACCGGCATGTTTGATGTCGGTCAGGCGGTGGTGGTCGCAAGCAATCGCGTGCTTGCGGTCGAGGCCGCCGAGGGAACCGACCAGATGCTGGTGCGGGTGGCTGAGTTGCGTAGGACAGGCAGGCTCGCGGCGGGAGAAGGGCGCGGGGTGCTTGTGAAGTGTCCCAAGCCGACACAGGATCGGCGTTTTGATCTGCCGTCCATCGGTCCCCAGACAATAAAAGGCGTTGCGAGCGCGGGGCTCGCGGGCGTCGCGGTTGCTGCGGGAGAAACCATCGCTGCACAATCGGCGCGGCTGGTCGAAATCGCAGACCGCGAGAATGTTTTTGTCGCGGGCTTAGCATCCGGTTTACAACGATGAGGCCGCACATTTTCGTGGTGGCGGGAGAGGACTCCGGCGACCGACTGGGCGCTGCGCTCATTGCGGCGATCAGACGTCGGGCTCACGACGTGCAGTTTTCCGGGATCGGCGGACCCCATATGGCCACTCTGGGAGTGCACAGTCTTTTTCCGCTGGGTGATCTCGCTGTGATCGGGTTTGCGAGTATTCCCGCGAGTCTGCCAAAAATATTTCGACGCATTCGGGAATCGGCCGATGCGGTGATTTCAGCCCGTCCCGATGTTCTGGTCATCATCGATAGCCCGGAATTTACGCACCGTGTCGCGCGTCAGGTGCGCAAGCGCTCGCCTGAAATCCCGATTGTTGATTATGTGTGCCCGTCCGTTTGGGCCTGGAGACCTGGCCGCGCACGGAAGATGCGCAAATTTGTTGATTACGTCTTGGCGCTGCTGCCATTTGAGCCGAATACCATGAAGGAACTGGGCGGGCCGCCGTGCAGTTTTGTCGGGCACCCTCTTGCTGAGCGGGTCCAGGACCTGCGCCCGAACGATCTGGAAGCGCGCCTCAGGCAGACCGATCCTCCGCTCCTGCTGGTCCTTCCGGGAAGCCGTTCGGCGGAAATTCGCCGGATGGCGCCTGTGTTTGGAGAGGCAGTGACGCGTATCGCCGAAAACTATGGTCCCATTGAAACAGTAGTACCAGCCGTCCCCAGGCTTGCGCAGATGGTCCGCACAGCGGTCGCGTCCTGGCGCGTGCCGGCCCGTGTTGTCTCTGAAATCCAGGAAAAACACGAGGCCTTTCGTACGGCTCGCGCAGCGCTGACGAAATCCGGGACGTCGACGCTTGAGCTCGCGCTCGCGGGAATACCCATGGTCGCAGCGTACCGAGTCCCTTTGATCGAGGAGATGGCTGCGCGTCTACTCGTCAATGTGCCCTCGGTAATTCTCGCCAATCTTGTCCTTGGAGAGAATGTCGTCCCGGAATTCCTGCAGCGGGAGTGCACCGCCACGAGACTCGCCAAGGCAGTTCTGCCGCTGCTAGGAGACACGCCGGAGCGACGGCGCCAGTCGGCCGCATTCGCGCGCCTCGATGCGGTGATGGAGATCGGCACCGCCAGCCCGAGTGATCGGGCCGCCGAGGTCGTGCTTGATGCCATGTCTGGCAACAAGACACCGTTACATCACAAGAATTCATGCGTCGGCTTGCGGCGCGGCTTGCCCGGACACTCCGATCAGCGTATTTGATTGTAGAAACTGGATTCCAGCCGTTGTCCATTTCCCCGCGCGCCTCGATCACGGCCGTCCACGGCTATCTGCCGCCCGACGTGCTCACGAATGCCGAGCTTGCGCGCATGGTCGACACCAGCGACGCCTGGATAACCGAACGCACCGGGATCAAGAAGCGTCATATTCTCAAGGGAGATGGCTTGGGCACTTCACACATGGCCGCGCAAGCGGTGCGCGGCCTATTGGAGAAGACCAGCACCAAGGCAGCGGAGATCGATCTCTTGATCTGCGCGACCACGACGCCTGACTTGCAGTTTCCTTCAACGGCCAATTTGATCTGCGACATGGTAGGCATGCGCAACATTGGCAGTTTCGACGTGCAGGCGGCCTGCTCCGGCTTTCTATATTCGCTCGCAATCGCCGCCCAGTTCATCGCAAATGGCACGGCGCGCAAAGTGGTGGTGGTGGGCGCAGACAAGATGTCCTCGATCATCGATTACACGGATCGTGCGACGTGCGTCCTATTTGGAGACGCTGCAGGCGCGGTGCTCCTCGAACCGGACCAATCCGGGCTGGGAATCATCGACACGTTGATTCGCTCCGATGGTTCCGGAATGATCCATTTGCACCAGAAGGCGGGAGGCAGCCGCATGCCGGCGACGGCAGATACCGTCTCAAAGCGCCTGCATTATGTGCATCAGGAGGGAGCGGCTGTTTACAAATTTGCAATTGCAAAAATGGCGGAGGTGGCGGGTGAGATCATTTCGCGCAACAACCTCCGCGCCGACATGATCAACTGGCTCGTGCCGCACCAGGCGAACAAGCGCATTATCGAATCGACGGCGGAGAGAATGGGGCTGTCGATGGATAAAGTGATGGTCACGATCGACAAGTATGGCAACACGACCAATGCAACAATTCCGCTTTGCTTGTGGGATTACGAGCCCATGTTGAGGCGCGGCGACCGAATGGTGCTTGCCGCTTTTGGCGGCGGTTTCACCTGGGCGGGGATCTACGTGCAATGGGCTTATGATGGCGCGAGCGCGCCGAAGCTCAACGGAAAAGGCAACGGCAAGCCAGCCTGATTTCTAAGCGAAGCAGTCATCGCTTCTGCACGACCGGTTCGAAAGTGCGCGCCGCGGCCAAAGGAACTGGCGGCAAGTTGTCCGGGCGAGGAAAGTTCTGTGCGCAGGTATCAGCACAGGTGGTTCGCTTGACTGCTGCTATGCCAGCATGGCTGCCAGCAGCAAAGCAAGCAATCTGCACTGCGCGGCCAATCCAGATCTGGGGACGACTGGTCACGATAGACTGGTCGAGCACGCTGTCTCGAGTATTGGCAACAGCATGGGGATCTGGACGCGAGCGCCCGCGCGTGGGTTCCGCCCACCTACATCGTTCTATTTTCGACGTGAGATCGGAACGTAGTCCCTTCTCTCCGCGCCGGTGTAGAGTTGGCGCGGCCGTCCGATCTTCTGCTTCGGATCTTCGATCATTTCCTTCCATTGCGCGATCCAGCCGACTGTTCGCGCCACGGCAAAGAGCACCGTGAACATTGTAGTTGGAAATCCCATCGCCTTCAGCGTGATGCCTGAATAAAAGTCGATGTTTGGATACAACTTCTTTTCAATAAAATAGTCGTCATGCAATGCGACCTTTTCGAGCTCCATCGCGACATCGAGTAACGGGTCGTCCTTGACGCCCAGCTCGACCAGGACCTCGTGGCATGTCTTCTGCATGATCTTGGCGCGCGGATCGTAGTTCTTGTAAACGCGATGCCCGAATCCCATGAGCCGGTAGGGGTCGTTCTTGTCCTTTGCCCTGTTGACGAATTCAGGGATCCTTTCGACGGACCCGATTTCACGCAGCATATTGAGGGCGGCCTCGTTTGCACCGCCGTGAGCGGGCCCCCACAGGCAGGCGCAACCGGCGGCAATACAGGCAAAGGGATTTGCCCCCGAGGAGCCTGCAAGCCGCACGGTCGAAGTCGACGCATTCTGCTCGTGGTCGGCGTGCAGGATGAATATGCGATCCATTGCGCGCGCCAGAACCGGATTCGCCTTGTATTCCTCAGTCGGGACGGCAAAGCACATCCGCAGGAAGTTCGAGGCGTAATCGAGATCGTTTTTGGGATAAACGAATGGCTGGCCGACCGAGTATTTGTAGGCCATGGCGGCAAGCGTCGGTACCTTAGCGATCATGCGAACTGAAGCCACCATTCGTTGGTGCGGATCGGAAATATCGGTGGAGTCGTGATAAAATGCTGAAAGGGCCCCGACGCATCCGGTCATGACGGCCATCGGGTGGGCGTCCCGCCGGAAGCCCTGGAAAAAACGGCTCATCTGCTCGTGGACCATGGTGTGTCGGCTGACGCGGTAATCGAAGTCGGCCTTTTGCGCACTGGTCGGCAATTCGCCGTAGAGCAGTAGGTAGCAAGTCTCGAGAAAGTCACCGTGCTCGGCAAGCTGCTCGATCGGATACCCACGGTAGAGGAGAATACCCTCATCGCCATCGATATACGTGATCTTGGATTCGCAGCTCGCTGTTGAGGTGAAGCCAGGATCGTAAGTGAACATCCCGCTCTCGGCATAGAGCTTGGAAATGTCGACGACATCAGGTCCGATGGTGCCGGGATGGATTGGCAAGTCCCAGTTCTTGTTTCCGACGGTCAAGGTCCCCGTCTTGTTCTTGGTCCTGGTCTTTGCGTCCATGGTCGTGCCCTCGAAATTGGTCGCGAGCGATACGCGCTAAAACATCCGGCCGGACGGACGTGACTTCGTGTCAGGCATCGATGTTCCGGACCAGGTTTGTGCGTAACCCATCCAACTGTGCGCTGCAAGATCGAGCGGTCCGGCGCTCTTTGCTATATAGGCATGCGCTGGACCGCGGCCATGCTGCGCGCTACTGAGCGACTTGATCCCGCAAGCGGGCTAGGCTTTCGTCGCGCCCAAGAACCGCGAGAACGTCGAAGATCGGGGGGGATGTGGTGCGTCCGGTTACCGCGGCGCGCAACGGCTGGGCGACGGCCCCGAGCTTGAGCCCCATTTTTTCGGTGTAAGAGCGGACGACCGCCTCCACCGAATTTGAATTCCATTCTGAAATACCCTCTAGCTGCGGCAAGAGCGCTGAGAGCAGGTTCCGGGTTTCCATCGTAAGAAGGGCGCGCGCCTGCTCGTTCAATTCAATGGGCCTGCTGGCCCACAGAAAGCGGGAGGCATCGAACAGCTCTACCAAAGTCTTGGCGCGCTCCTTGAGGCCCGGCATGGCGGCGAGCAGCCTAGCCCGCAGCGCCGGTGTCATCTTGCTCGCGAGCTCCTGGCCGCCGGCTATGTGCGGCAGCAGCTGTTCGATGGCCGTGATGAGATCGGCATCGTTGCTTGTGCGAATATAGTGTCCGTTTAGGCTCTCCAACTTTGTGAAGTCGAAGCGTGCGGGAGAGCGCCCTATCTGTCGGAGATCGAAGGCGGCGATCATTTCTTCGGTGCTGAAGATCTCCTGGTCTCCATGCGACCAGCCGAGGCGGACAAGGTAATTTCGCATGGCGGCAGGCAGATAGCCCATCGCACGATAGGCATCGATGCCGAGCGCGCCATGCCGTTTCGACAGCTTGGATCCGTCGGGGCCGTGAATCAGCGGGATGTGAGCCATGGCCGGGACTTTCCAGCCGAGCGCTTGATAGATTTGCGTCTGTCGAGCGGCATTGTTCAGGTGGTCGTCACCACGAATGATGTGGGTGACAGCCATGTCGTGGTCGTCCACAACCACCGCCAGCATGTAGGTCGGGGAACCATCCGAGCGGAGCAGAACGAAATCGTCCAGGTTTTCGTTCTGCCAGACCACACGACCCTGCACCAGGTCATCGACCACAGTTTCGCCAGTGACCGGCGCCTTGAGCCGGATCACTGCGCTTGCGCCCGCAGGTGCTTCCTTGGGGTTGCGATCGCGGCAGCGTCCATCGTAGAGCCGCGTGCGCCCTTCAGCCCGCGCCTTTTCCCTCATCGCTGCCAACTCCTCCGGGCTGCAATAACAGCGATAGGCATGTCCTGTGGCCAGCAATTGCTCGGCCACCTGACGGTGGCGGGCAGCGCGCGAAAACTGAAAGACGATCTCGCCGTCCCAGGCGAGACCTAGCCAGGTCAGTCCGTCAATGATCGCATTGATCGCTGCGGCGGTAGAACGTTCGCGGTCAGTATCCTCGATGCGCAACAGCATCTTGCCGGCATGGCGGCGGGCAAATAGCCAATTAAACAGGGCTGTGCGTCCTCCGCCGATATGAAGGAAGCCTGTGGGGGAGGGCGCGAAACGGGTGATGACTGGCTCGCTCATCGCCGCCGACTTAGCACAATTGTTGTGAAAGATGTCAGCCCATTCACCGAGATCCTCCGTTCATCACTTTTGTGGTTCGCTGACGACAAACAGAAGGGTGCACCACTCAGACTGTGTGTCCTGGCCATCCGCCCGTGATCGGAGTCCGCGAGCGGATATCAGGCGCTCAGTTCAAGGTTGCTAGAGCGGCAAGTCGACAGGAGGATTCATTGTCCTTCATGTTTCTTCGCTATCGGGCCTTGGACGGAAAAATCCAGCTTGAGAGGTGAGCCCGGATTTGGCACATAGGCGCCGCGCGATGCCCTTGTGGGCGCACGCGCAATTCGGCTTCGAGGCGGTAAGACATGGAATTGGGCGCTGCGGCGGTTGCGGAGACGGGCCGCGATTTCATTCGCGACATCGTGAAGGCCGATCTGGAAAGCGGACGCGTCAAAGAGGTCGTGACCAGATTCCCTCCGGAGCCGAACGGCTACCTGCATATCGGGCACGCCAAGTCGGTCTGTTTGAATTTCGGCATCGCTGAAGAATTCGGTGGGCGCTGTCACCTTCGCTTCGATGATACCAATCCGACACGCGAGGAGCAGGAATATATCGATGCCATCGAACGGGACGTGCGCTGGTTGGGATTTGATTGGGGAGAGCACCTGTATCATGCCTCGGACTATTTCGAGCAGCTCTACACCTGGGCCGAGGATTTGATCCGGGCTGGCAAAGCCTATGTCGACGATCAAAGCGCCGCGGAGATTCGCGCCAACCGCGGCACTCTCACGGAGCCTGGCAGAAACAGTCCTTATCGTGATCGCAGCGTCGACGAAAATCTGGACCTGTTTCGCCGCATGCGCGCCGGTGAATTTCCCGACGGAGCGCGCGTGTTACGCGCAAAGATCGATATGGCTTCCGGCAATATCAACCTGCGTGACCCGGTCATGTACCGAATTCTGCATACCAGTCATCCGCGGACAGGCACCGCATGGAAGATTTATCCGAGCTACGATTTTGCGCACGGGCAGTCGGATGCGATTGAGCACGTCACACACTCGATTTGTACCCTAGAGTTTGAGGATCACCGGCCCCTCTACGACTGGTTCATTGCAAATTTGAAGGTGCCTTCACGGCCGCACCAGTATGAATTTGCCAGGCTCAATCTGACATACACGGTTCTTTCGAAACGCGTACTGACTGAGTTGGTGCGCGGCGGGCACGTCAGGGGCTGGGATGATCCGCGCATGCCGACGTTGGCAGGATTGCGTCGGCGTGGCGTTCCGCCGGAAGCCATCCGCGATTTCGTCAGGCGCATCGGCGTCGCCAAGGCGAACAGCGTCGTCGATGCCGGAATGTTCGATTTTTCAGTGCGAGAAGCGCTCAACAAGACTGCGCTTCGGCGCATGGCTGTGCTCAGGCCGCTGAAGGTCGTGATTGAAAACTATCCGGAACATGCCGTTGAGGAGGTCGAAGCGGCGAACCATCCGGATAACCCAAGCGCGGGACTGCGCAAGATCAAATTCGGGCGAGAGCTGTATATCGAGCAGGATGACTTCATGGAGAACCCGCCGAAGAAGTTTTTCCGGCTCTCTCCCGGAACCGAAGTACGTCTCCGGTACGCCTACTTTGTGACTTGTCGCGAGATTGTCAAAGACGGGAAAGGCAATGCCATCGAGCTTCGCTGCACTTATGATCCAGCCACCCGGGGTGGAAATGCGCCGGATGGGCGTAAGGTGAAGGCCACCATCCATTGGGTCTCGGCCGCACACGCAATCCCCGCGCTGGTCCGACTGTACAACCCTCTTTTCACGAAGCCTCATCCGTCCGGCGGCGAGGCTTTCGGCGCTGATCTCAATCCGCATTCACTCGAGGAAATCAGTGACGCTCGCCTCGAGCCGTCCCTTGCAGAGGCAGATGTGGAAGAGCCGGTCCAGTTCGAGCGGCAAGGCTATTTTTGTCTGGATCCAGACTCAAGGCCCGGCAAGCTGGTGTTCAACCGCACGATCGGTCTTCGCGACACCTGGGCGAAGGAGAAGGCCACAGCCTGAGATCAGGGGAGTGACCACAACCGTAACGTGTGGTAACATGTGACGGTTGTGGACGGGTAGCGTCGGGAGCGCATCGCGTCTTGGTCCGGCAGAATACCCGCACCGCGCGGCCCCGTGTCGATGCCAAGACTTGGTCGCCCGAATTTGAAGCAGCAAAAAGGCCGACCGGCCTGTTGATGCCAGATGGATTGGCGCGCCTGGCGAGACGCCTGCGCGGGCTACTCAGGGAATGGATTTCTGCGGAAATCGCGCCGGGGCGATTGATGCCATGGGTGCCCGTCGCACTTGGCATTGGGATTCTTTTCTATTTCGAGGTCGGCGGGGAGCCTGCCGCTTCAGCCACGATTGCCGCTGCCATCGGATGCATCCTGTTGGCATTCGCGGCCCGGCGCAGACCCTTTGGATTTGCGGCAGCGACTGCGCTCGCGTCCGTCGCGGTGGGATTTTCAATTGCAACGCTGCACACGCTGTTGCTCGATCATCCGGTCCTGCAGAACGTGATCTGGAGCACACCCCTTTCCGGCGTGGTCGAACTTCGGGAGGAACGCGAACGAAGTGATCGCATCGTCGTCCGCGTCGAGAGCTTCGCTGCTCCGCACGCAACCTCGGTTCCCGAACGAATCCGAGTGGCAGTGCGGAAGGGGAGCGCGCCGCCTATCGGCAGCATCGTCGAGTTGAAGGCCCATCTGTCCCCGCCATTATCCCCCGTTCGACCGGGAGGGTACGATTTCGCGCGTGACATGTATTTCCAGCGCATCGGTGCGTCTGGCTATGCGCTAGGCGCGATCAAGGCATTGCCTCCGCGCGCGTCGGAGTCTGGTTACCGGCTCCGATATGCGATGATAATCGAGAATCTCCGCGGATCGATTGACAAACGCATCCGATCAGTAATTTCCGGCGATGATGGTTCCATCGCTTCGGCGCTGATTACCGGCAAAAGAGACGCGATATCCGCTCCCGTCAACGAGGCCATGTACGCCTCGAGCCTCGCTCACGTGCTGTCGATCTCGGGCTATCACATGGCGGTCGTCGCAGGCATCGTTTTCTTTGTCTTTCGTGCGATATTCGCCTTCATTCCGACGCTCACCGACGGACATCCCATCAAGAAATGGGCCGCATTCAGTGCGCTTGTGGCGGCCACTTTCTATCTGCTTCTGTCTGGCGCCGAAGTAGCCACCCAGCGTTCATTCATCATGGTCGCAATCGTGTTGATCGGTGTCATTCTCAACCGACCGACGCTTACCTTCCGCACTCTCGCTGTTGCCGCACTCGCCGTGATGGTTCTGTCGCCGCAAGCCGTCGTGCACCCCAGCTTCCAGATGTCGTTTGCCGCCACGCTCGCCCTCGTCGCCATGTATCAGAACGGGCCGCTTTGGGGTGCAGGCGACCGCGACGACTCGATCGGCGTGCGGGTCGCACTCTGGGGCGTCAGGGAGGTCATTGGCCTGGTGGCCGCGTCGCTTGTCGCCGGGCTCGCGACCACGCCATATGCGGCCTATCAC
Source organism: Pseudolabrys sp. (assembly GCA_035718275.1). Classification (GTDB taxonomy): domain Bacteria; phylum Pseudomonadota; class Alphaproteobacteria; order Rhizobiales; family Xanthobacteraceae; genus Pseudolabrys. The sequence continues at coordinate 97,236 of DASTHI010000025.1, forward strand.
TTCCACAGGCTGGCTCCCTATGGAGTGCTCGCGAACCTGCTCGCAATGCCGATCGTATCGGCGGTGGTCATGCCCATGGGAATATTGGGCGTGGCAACGATGCCGTTCGGGTTCGACGCAGTCTTCTGGAAAATCATGGCAGAGGGTATCGAATGGATGAACGGCGTTGCCCTTTGGGTGACCAGCCTTCCTGGCGCGATCGGGCGCATGCATGCCTTTGGTACAGGTCCGCTTCTATTGGGAACCGCCGGCTTGCTTATTGTCTGCATGTTGCGCACTCCTTTGCGCTGGTCTGGAACCATCATCATCCTCGCAGCGACCTGCTGGGCATTGCTGACTCCGATGCCCGATGTGCTGATCGCGCCCGACGGAAGCACCGTCGCATTCCGCGGCAGCGACGGTCGGCTGACGTTACTTCACGGCGATCGCGATGACTTCGTCCTAAAAGAATGGCTCGCAGCCGACGCGGATCCGCGAAAACCAGACGATCCGGCTTTGCGCAAGAACGTCAGCTGCGACGCGATAGGGTGCGTTGGGCGTTTCGCAGATGGGCGCATAGTGGCTATGCCGTTTTCAGCGGAGGCTTTGGCAGAGGACTGTACGCGCGCATCCATCATCATCTCACAACGGGAAGCGGCGTCTTCTGCCTGCCGCGCCGTCGTGATCGATCGCAGGGTCTGGAGAGAGACCGGCGCTCTTTCGCTTCGTTGGACGGGAGAACGGTTTGCATTAATACCGGCGCTCGACCCTTCAATTGAGCGGCCCTGGACGAGGCGCCTTTCGGGCAGCCAATCGAAGGAGTCGCCGCTGTTCGCCCGCGCCGTTCCGGCCGACGCGAATCCGCATGCGTCTGATCTCAGGAATGACGACTAGTATCTGCGAAACAGTCCGACGAGCTTGCCCTGTATTCGCACGCGATTGGGCGGAAGTATCCTCACTTCGTATGAGGTATTAGCCGGCTCAAGCGCAATCGAGGCGCCGCGCCGGCGGAAACGCTTCAGTGTTGCTTCTTCATCATCAATCAACGCTACTACGATGTCGCCGGTGTCGGCCGCTTCGGACTTGCGAATGAGCGCGATATCGCCGTCGAGAATGCCTGCCTCGATCATGCTGTCACCGCGCACCTCAAGGGCAAAATGCTCGCCCGCCGAAAGCAGATCAGGAGGCATGTTGAGGACGTGACTGCGCGTTTGTATGGCCTCGATCGGCGTTCCGGCAGCGATGCGTCCCATCACCGGTACCGCCACGGGCCGACCGCCGTCGTCTTCCGAACTCGCCCGCACGCGGCCCAAATCGCCTTCGATAACGCTTGGGGTGAAGCCTCGCGAACGTGCCGACCCGAGCCCGTGGCCGACCGAATCCGGCAACTTGATGACTTCAATCGCGCGCGCCCGGTTGGGCAGGCGTCGGATGAACCCACGCTCCTCGAGGGCCGTAATGAGCCGGTGAATGCCGGATTTCGAACGCAGGTCCAGAGCATCCTTCATTTCATCGAAGGAAGGCGGCACGCCAGCCTCGGTCAGGCGCTCGTGGATGAACCGCAGAAGCTCGAATTGCTTTCGGGTCAGCATCTGTCTCTCCCCGCAGGCCATAAGTGCGGCCAAGCCAGAAACAAATCATGAACGGACACTATCTGTTCGATATGTGTTCCGCAACTGTTTAATTTGGGGTGAAAGTTTTGCGCAATTTTCTTAGGCGCACATTTTTGATTTTACTCGCCTTTTTTACGGGTTCCCGTGACCCAGTGGAGCTGGATGGAAGGTAAGGGTGTCTTGAACCCTCAGGTGGCCTAGCGATTCTCTTCGAGTTCTACGCAATCCCTCTCCAGGGGTTTGTCTTTGACCCCCGTTTGTCCCTGGATTTCTGCACAAATAGCTCGACTTTCGTTGCACCCGCGCATCCCAAGATTGATGCGCATGAGGTTCCTTTCACGCCCGATATAAACAAGAAAAGCCTTGAGCCATGCGTCCTAAGGCAATGGCAGGTCGTCGAGAATCCGGCACGATCGCCTGGTCAGTTTCTCTGCGGCCGCCCACCCCGGTTGTCGCGAAAACGATCCCCAAGCAGAGCGATCCCCAAGCGCTCGTTCGCTCATTACGAAAGCAGGGCGATCACGAGGGGGCGAAACCTATCCCGCGTGGCTCCGTCGCACAGATCAGAGTGCACAGCAGAGGGGCGGCGATGAGAAAATTGGAAAAACGCGCGCCGAAGGCGGCATTGGCATCAATCTCGGGGCTCTCAATTATTGTCCGTAACGTATGGCGTCACGCCCGCCATTGACGCTAAGCGCAATAATTCAACGACTGAATGCGCGCCAAGCTTTCTGGCGGCACGGCTGCGATGGACCTTGATTGTCTTTTCGACGGTGCCCAGCGCGAATGCAATCTCCTTGTTCAATTTACCGGCAATGACATGGCGCAGAACTTCGATTTCCCTCTTGGTCAGCGTCGCGAATTTGCGACGAATTGTGCTGCGTTTTTGATGTTCGTGGCGCGCTTTCGCATACCGTTTCAGGGCAAGCGAAATCGAACACAGCAGGGACTTCCTGTCGGCCGGCTTTGTCAAAACGTCGAATGCACCTGCTTTCATGGCCTGGACACTGGCCACAAAATCGTTGGCTTCCGATATGAAGATGATCGGTGGTGGTGGCTCTTCGCGCGCAAGTGTGTCTTGAAGTGTGAAAACGTTAGGCGATTGAAGATCCACCACGACACAGCCGGAAGTATTCGGTCCGCGCTGGCCAATGAAATCCGCTGCAGAAGAGTATCCTTGCACCGGATATCCCGACCCCTCAACGAGTCGAGCGAGCATTCGCAAACGAGGATCATTGCCTACGACAGAGACAATGAAATCCGCTTTCTCCTCAGAGTTGCTCTGATCAAGAGGCAGAAACGCACTAGTGATTTTCTGCGACGCTCGGCAAACTATCATGACCGCGCTCCAACGCCGAATAAAGCTTCGACATCACGACATGCAATGTGCGAGTAGGCGCCCGCGCGTCGGATCAGCGAGTGGGCTGAAAGCGGGCTCGCAGCCGGCAAGTGTTTGCATCGGGATCGGCTTCGCCGAGACGGACTTAGGTTGGCGATGTTCCGCTATCGCTGGTCGTGACAGCCGGTCAGCCTTGTTGGTCCGGTCGACCGTATCGGCGATAACGGCTGCTTTGTTGGCTGCGACGGGATTTACCGGCATGCTAATCGCGCCGGCAATGAACGCGCTCAAAAGAAAAGCTGTCGCAATTTTCTTGGGCCTATCGTGGAATTGACGCATGACATTTCTCCAAACGGTGTGGTCGTGTCAAAAAGAAATAGCGTTCAATACAAGGAGGCCGACAAAAATGGCGGTGAGGCATATGCCGAAGAGTTCGGTAATCATGCGCTCGCTCATGGGCATCTCCTTTTTGGCTATGAAAGAGATGGCGCGCTTGCGCTCGCGCATGAATTCATGGCTGTAATGCTGGCGATCAGGACCGGCCATGTACGTCCTCCCTCCATTCCGGCGTTTTTGTTTTTAGGAAGGCTAGGGTCTGAACAGCCGATCGCACCATTGCACGTTCGTAAGAGTCAGTAATCGAAAACCAAAGTGAGCCTATACGTCGGTATATGGATGTTGAGAGTGCCGGTCGAATAGCGCGGTAACGACCGTTGTCCGGCTTGCGCCGATCCGATTTGCAGAGCCAAATATTGCTATGGAGAGTGCGAGTTCGCGTCCCCAATGGCCCTATCGAGACATTTGATGAGGCTGGCGTCGTCGAATGGCTTTTTCAGAAACCCAATTGCTCCAGCCTGCATCGCGCGTGCACGCAGCCTTTCTTCGGAAAATGCCGTCATAAAGATGACTTTTGTCTCCCGACCGTCAGCGATCAGTCGCTCCTGCAATTCCACTCCATTCATGCCCGGCATTTGAACATCGATAATAAGACAGGAGGTGTCTTTGACGTGACCGGAATGCAGATATTCTTCGGCGGAAGCAAAAGTAGCAGCTGAGTAGCCGAGCGAGCGAACGAGGCCTTTGGTGGCCTCACGAACAGCTTCGTCGTCATCCACAATGGAAATCATAGGCATTCTTTGCCAGCATCGCTAATTTGAGTGATATGATAGGTAGGTTGGCTGCAATCCGCCATTGATGCAGATCAATTATCAAACGGGGGAAAGTGTAGCCAGGTTATACCTATGTATAGGCTATGGTGTCGTCGTACGGTGAACGCCTAACGAGTCAGCCATCCGCACCAGGTCAGCCAGCGACTTTGCGCCCATCTTTCGCATGACGCTTCCACGATGAACCTTCACGGTGATCTCGCTTACACCTATCGCGCCGGCAATCTGCTTGTTCATGAGGCCTGCCGTGACAAGAGCCAGGATTTCCTTTTCACGAGGTGTCAGTGTTTCATAGGTCGATCTCACCTTGGAGGTCGACTGTTCCATGTCGCGCCGGCGGCGATCCCTTTGGTGCCCGACCTGAACGGCGTCCAACATGTCCTGATCACGGAATGGCTTAGTCAAAAACTCCACCGCTCCCGCCTTCATGGCTCGCACAGTCATCGGGATATCACCGTGGCCAGTCATGAAAATGATCGGAATTTGAATATTTGCTTTGACCAGATCAGTCTGAAAATCGAGGCCGCTCACTTCCGGGAGTCTGATATCGAGCACCAGACAGCTTGGGCAATCTGGCAGCTTGCTTTGCAGAAATTCCGACGCAGAACTGAAAGTTTTGACCTCTAGCCCGATCGAGCGGAAAAGGCTCGAAAGGGATTCACGAACGGCAGCGTCGTCGTCGACGATGAATACGGCGGACTGCTGTGGGCGCGGGTCCATTGATTTTCACTCGCCCGTAAGGCGCAAGGAATATTATCAACCCACGATAACCCGCTCAATCGTGCAACCCCAGGGCGCGATGGCTTACGCCGGATATGAGCTCGAAATTCAGCTTGCTCCATGAGCAGCCGGCATCAGTTAACTAAGAAAGGACGATGCGCGCGCGAAGCGAAGCGTCAGGAAAATGATTGCCGACCAATCACGATCTTGTGATCTCGGCAATGACTCGCACTAAGCGTTTGTCGTTGCCGGTACCTACGGCGGTATTTCGAGCACTCATTCTGGTTGGGACTCAACGGTGAGAGGGATTACGCTGCCAATTCGCGAGGGGACTTAACTCTGGGAAAGCGGTTCGGGTAATCCATGTTCAAGGATTTGCGCGCCGGTACAAAATTTCTAATCCTGTGCGTCATATCACTAGGACTTACGAGCATTGCCACTTACGCTCTTTTGGTTGAAAAACAGATCGCCATTGATTTCGCCGAACGCGAGCTTGTCGGTAGCAAGTATTTGGCATTTGTTCGTCCGATCTACCGGGCTGTGCTGGCGACCCAGGCCAGTGGGCAGCTTGGTAATGAGCGTACCGCATCCGTGTCAGAGCTCACCGATTCACTGTCGCAAGCAGATACGAAAACTGCTGGCAGATTGCGTATTGCCGATGTCGTTAAGACGCTGGCGCCGACGCTGCGCGACCTGCGTACCAACAGGTCTGGTAATGAGGAGGAGGAAAGTTACTTAGCCGCTCTTAAAAACCTTCGCGAGCTCGCCGCTCGTATAGGCGACGATTCAAATCTGATACTGGACCCTGTGCTTGATGCCTACCATGTCGGAAACATCGTGGTAACGCGCTTGCCGGCCGTGCTGGAAGAGCTTGGTCAGGCGCATTTGCTGGCACGAGTGCCAAAGCCCGCGAATGGCTCTGCCGTCGACCGCGAAGCGCGGATTATTGCCCTCGAGAGTCTGGTGCGCGCAAATCTGAATAATATAGCCAATGAACTGACAGCTGCTGAACGCGGGAATCATAGTGAGAGCCTGAAACAGCTTGTCGCCCCCAGCGTGACGACATTTGCCGCGAGTGCGAATGCCTATCTTGATGCGCTGCGCAACGTTGGGAACAGCAGCCAGATTAACGAATCATACGCCGGTGCAGTGACTGGCGCACTCGACGCCTGGCACGCTGCTCAGCGCGAACTTGATAAGCTGTTGACTCAGAGGATCGACGACCTGCGCAGTCGACGCCTCTTCAGTTTCATATTGATTGGAACACTCGGCGCGCTCGGCCTCTTAGTGGCTCTTTTGACTTATAGGGACATGATCGTACCCATCAGGAGCCTCGCACATTTGGCGAATACCATTCGGGAAAGCAAAAACTACAGCTTACGTTTTGAATATGAAAGTCGGGATGAAATTGGTCGGCTCGCAGCTGCATTTAACGAAATGCTTCACGCGCTTGCGATCGCGCGCGAGCGGGAAATCATGAGCCAGAATGAGATCGCTCGCGTATCGCGGCTGGCGACCATAGGTGCGATGGTTGCCTCTATCACTCACGAAATCAGGCAGCCGCTTGCGGCAATAGTGACGAGTTCACAGGCGGGCATACGGTGGCTTGCAAGAGCCGAACCCAATCTCGATGAAGTGCGTACCGTATTGAATAACATTGACGCGGAAGGTCACCGCGCCAGTGAGGTCATCACGGGCCTCACCGCAATATTCAAAACGAACACGAGCAAACGGGTGCCTGTTCACGTTAATGAAGTCGTGCACGATGTGCTCAAACTGTCGCGCGGCGAATTGCGCGCACGAAATATCGATCTCCGTACGAACCTGGCAGCAGATCTTCCGCGTGTTTCGGCTGATCCGATCCAACTGCAGGAAGTGTTGATCAATCTGATCATGAACGCGATTGAAGCCATGTACTCTACGCCTGAAAACTTGCGTGTTCTGGCAATCGCGTCAAAGCGCGATGGGGAACGAGTTATTATTACTGTGGAGGATTCCGGTATCGGTATTGATCCGAAAAAAGCAGAACAGATTTTCGAAGCGTTTTTCACCACAAAGCCGACCGGAATGGGAATGGGCCTGGCGATTTGCCGCTCGATTATTGCGGCCCACGATGGACGTCTGTGGGCATCGCCTGGAGCTTCAGGCGGCACGGTTTTCCATGCCTTTTTGCCGACTAACGTCAGTCAGGCGTAACCCGCGCCGCCTATTTTGTAATCGTCGCCTTTGAAACTACTTCGTGCTTGGCGGCTGGAGAGATGGCGAATGTCAGCCACACATTCCATCCATCGGGACGGTGTTTCGCTGCGAATTCCTTGTAGCCTTTCAGATTGATATAGCCCTGATAATCGGTGCCGAGGGGAATGATGTAGCCAATCTGAGGCCCGATACCAGCCACCCGGGATTCGAAGCAGCCGACACGATCGCCGGCGCCGCTGTCACACGACAACTGGTTGTACCAATATCCGACAAGGCCGACCTGAAACTGCTTGGTGACAAACTTTGAGGCGCCCACATCCAGGTGCATGTCAACGCCATTCTGGTACTGGGTATGCTCATTCTCGAAGTTGTAGGTGAAGCCGAGTGTGGTCGAGAATTCGTGTCCGGTTTGCGGATTGAAATAAGTATAGGCGCCGCCGCCATCGATGGCGTTGTGACCGAGGCCGAGATTGGCAAGGCGCGCCGGATCGTAACGACCTGTCGTGAGGTTTCCCGTCAGGTAGGTCATGAAATTGTGGACGCCCGCATTCCAGCGCACCGAAAACTGCGGGGCGAGGTCGGCAAAGCCGGTCACCGTATCGGTCCGGCTGCCGGAAAGTGTAAAGCCGGCAGGCCCTGCACCGGTCAGCGTGGCATCGACACTCGCCTTGGAGCGGCCATAGGGGACCAGCATCGAGATGGCGGCCTGACCACCGAGAAAGCGTTCAGCAAAAACATAACTCGGAACGAAGAATCCAATATCGGCATCGGCATCGAGATTAGCGTTCAGATTCCCGGAGAAATTGGCAGTAATATTGCCGCGATTGACTTGCCGCGCAAACGCAACGTCGCCTCCGGCCCTAACGGATGTATGGTAGTAAATGAAGGCAGCCGAGAACCCAGGTGTTTGCGGCGTTGCCGCAAGGCTTCCAAAAAGTCCCGGGATCCAGAAGCTGACGCCAGCTTCGTCGGCGAACCCCTCATTGGGAAGCGCGTGAACAGTGAGCGCCAAAATCACTGTCGCGACTCCCCAGGACCGCAAGCGCGATTTCACACGAGCCGACAGATTCTTATTCGCGAAACCCCGCCAGCCAATCTGCCTCATAATCAGCTTCCCCTTCGTTCTCTGCTCGAAGCTATAGGATGGGCGCATGCCGGAAACGACTAAGATCTCCTTTTCCTCAGATTTAGCGGCCGCGCCGGCGCAGCATTCGGCTGGGCCCTTCCCGTTGCGCTCAAAATAGCATCGATCAGGATCGGTCCCTGCAGCGGCTTGGTGAAAAACGCCTTTGCGCCCAAGACCGAGCTGCGCTCGCGTGCTTCGGCGTCGTCGAAGGCCGTGATGACGACCACTGGAATCTTCTTATCGATGCGGTTGAGGTATCGCTGTAGGTCCAGCCCGGTGAAATCCGGCATGTGGACGTCGACGATCAGGCATTCCGGTACTTCAGTGCGGATGGAATCAATGAATTCCCGTGCGGACCCGTAAGTCCGCGGCTCGAATGACGAGGCCGACAGCAGGCGTGCCAATGCGATGCGCACCGATGCTTCATCGTCGACGATCGCGACGCGGATGCGTGATTTCGGCATATCACCGTATTGTCATGCGAGATCGCATGCCGGGTCGAGTTGACCCATGGTCCTACATGGAAAGTTACGGCTCACTGAGAACCGGGGATATTTCCGCGCGATCAGCAAGGCGAACGAGCTCGGCGACGCTTCGTACGCCGAGCTTGGTCATCATACGCCCACGGTGCACTTTGATCGTTTTTTCGACGGTACCCAGGCTTGCGGCAATCTGCTTGTTGAGGCGCCCGGCGATGACGTGCTCCAAAACCTCGCGCTCGCGGCGGGTCAGGGTGGTGAGCCGGGCTTCGATCAATTCTAGATCGTGGCGCTTCTGGCGCGAGGCGGCATCAAGCTCGGCGGCATGAACGATGGCGGAAAAAAGCGCTGCGCGGGTGACGGGTTTGCTCAAAAAATCGACAGCGCCCGCTTTCATTGCCTTGACGCTAGTCGATACATCGCCGCGCCCGGTCAGAAAAATGACGGGGAGCTGGCAGCCGGATCGCATCAACGCCTCCTGCACTCGTAGACCATCGAGCTCCGACATAACGAGGTCGATGATTGCGCAGCCGGGAGCGAAAGGATCGTGCTCGGACAGGAATTTCTGCGGGGACGAGAAGCACCTTGTCTTGTAACCGCCCGCTGCCAAAAGCCGAGAAATCGATCTAAGGACAGCGGGATCGTCATCGACAAGGTAGGTTGTGAAGCCTGCGTCGCCCATCGGTCACAACTCACGCACTCAACAGTAGAAAACACTACGTCAATCCAACGGCGGTGGAAGACGAAATAATGCGGTTGCACCTTCTCTCACGTTGTTTTGAAGTGAAAGCGCGCCGCCGTGAAATTTCAGGATCGAGGTGCAGATTGACAAGCCGAGACCCAGGCCTCGCTCTTTTGTGGTGCAAAACGGCTGAAATACATCCACCTCGGTCGAAGGAGGCAGCCCTATACCGCTGTCACAAATCCTGACTTCGACCCCCCCATCATCGGTCTTCGTTGTGCTGACCATTATGTTGCGCCGCTCCGGGGGCACGTTTTCGGTCGCATCCATGGCATTCATCAAGAGGTTGAGCAGTGTTTGCTGCAATTGCACGGGATCGCCCCGCGTGGTCGGCAGATCGACAGCCTTTTCGAACCGCACTGACATACGGCGATCGATCAGTTCGCTGTGCAGGAGCTGTATGGTCGAGCCAATGAGCTCGTTCATATGGATCGTTTCGTGTTTGATTTCGCCTTTTTTCAACATGCCGCGAAGGCGATGAATAACCTCTCCTGCTCGCCCGTCCTCTGCTACTATGTCATCGAATATTTCGGCGATGGCCGACCTGTTACTCCGCCCGAGACCCCGAGCGAGAAGCATCTTTCCGGCCTGCGCATTGGCGAGAATTGCCGTCAGCGGCTGCGTCAATTCGTGCGCCAGCCCGCCCGCAAGCTCGCCCAGCATCGAGACGCGCATCAAATGCGCGATTTCCTGCCGCTGCACATCGGCTTCGGCTTCCACCATCTTGCGCGATGTCACGTCCCCAAAGGCGCCCGCCATTGCCGACGAGCGGCCATTGATGCTGGTAATGGGCCGTGCCCGGGCCGCAATCCATCGAAACGCATCGCCATCCTGCACACGAAACTCGATGTCGAGCGGCTTCCCGTGCGAGATCGCCGACCGCAGAGCTGTGCCCGCAGTTGAAGAGTCGTTCGGATGGATTCGGCTGAGCAGGGTGTCTAAATCCAGAAGGTCGGTCGCATGAAGCCCGAATAATGTGCGGCAATATTCCGTCGCCCAGAAGCTACGTGTCGCAAACTCGTACTGCCAGAGTCCGACATTGGAGGAGGCTGCAGCGAATGATATGCGCTCTTCGCTTTCCCTCGTCGTCCTTTCGGCGCGTCGCGTTTCCTCGATGGCGGATCCAAGCAGCAGGATGGGCAGCGATAGGCCGATCAGAAAAAGCTGCATGGCGAAGACGTTTGTCTCGGGCGTGCCGATGTCGAACGGGCTTGGGTCGTTGAGCGAGTGCCATAGCAGCACGACGCTGATCACGAATATTGCGCCGCTGGCCCCTTTGATGCCGAAGCGCAACGCAGCCCAAACGATGATCGGCAACGGAAGATACAAAAGCATCGGAAGATAACCGCTCGTGACGGAGAGCACGTCCTGGAACGCGACGACACAAGTGGCAACAAGAAGAGTTGCGATCACCAGAGCCTCCAGGACACGGCCGGTCGATGCCTGGCGCACACGTGGCATGCTCTCGATGCAACTCATCACTATCGGTCCGAGCGTCAAACTTCCGAGAGCATTGGACGCGAACCAGCGCGTCCAGAATAATCCGTAGTCGGCGATGGCCCCCCCGCCAAGAATCTGAACGAAGGCACCTCCGAGCGCGCAAACTGCGGGGCCCAGGAAAGCGGTTGTCAGGACGTAGATGATCATCTTGGAAATGGTCTCGAACCACGGCGGCTCGCCGATGAGGCGCTGGACAGCAAGGGCATTCGCGACAGCAACCATGCAGTTCGTTGCAAAGGCGACGAGCAACTGCGGCGCCTGCATGCCGACCCCCAGTTCCGCAATCGTGTGAGCGGGGAAGGCGGCGGCGATGTACATCCACCATTGCCGAGGCGGCGTGATCAGAAGTGCGCAAAACAGGACAATGTTCGGAGGCCAGAAGGGTGCGAAGATCTTGTCGGACAGCGTCCCGATCAAAAACGCGATTTGGGCACCGATGTAATAAGCAACCCCAACAATGACGACATTGCGGATGATGTTGGTGCTGACAAGCTGCGCCCCGGCCTCCTGGAGCGATGGTAGGGAATTGTCAGGCGCGATTTGGTGCATCGTCCCGTCGTCACCGTGACGAATATCTATAGCACCCCTCGTTCAGACAAACGAGCCCGGCTCGTTTTCGGAACGGCTGATGCCGACGCGCCTGAGAAGGGTATTGGACCACGGTCCAATCGACATGACCGTTTTTTGGACCCAAGCTCTCATACTACGGCATCCATTGTGATGTCGGCCTCAGGATGCGCGAGGCGGCAGCAATCCCCCCATCTCCCCGTCCCCCTGCCGCCTCGCGCATTTCGCAGCGGGGGCTAAACATAGGCCCTTGGTCCAACTCGATTGTTTCGTGCCTGCGCATAGCATTAATCTCATGGGCGAGAATGCGTCGGCGCAACCGGATCACCCTTTTCGACGGGCGACGATGCGGACGCAATCTCTCGCATCCCGAGCACTGCGGACATGATCCGGATTCCCGGCGGCACGTTCCGCATGAGTTCGGACAGGCGCTATCCCTAGAAGCGCCGGTCCATCGCCTTGCGGTAAGTGATTTCGTCGCGCGGGCCCACAAGGAGAAGTGAAACGATGGCACGCAGCATACAATTCGAGCCGAGGCCGGCGTGTAGGTGACTCATGATTTGGTTTGGCAACAATGGAGGCTTTTATGTCGAGCACACTGATCAATCTTATCATTCAACTCATCGCCGGCGCGATCGGCGGCAACGTCGCGGGGAGTGCGATCAAAAACTATGACCTCGGCGCACTCGGCAACTCGATCTCGGGAGCCATCGGCGGCATTGCTGCCGGAACGGTTCTCCAGTCGTTGATACCGATGCTCGCAGGCGCTGACGGCGGCATCGATATCGGCGCGGTGCTCGGACAGGCGGTTGGCGGCGGCGTGGCCGGCGCGATCCTCACCGTCCTCGTTGGCCTCGTGAAGAACATGATGGCCGGCCAGCCGGCGTCCCGGTGAGACCGAACTCGCGCTCCGTCGCCAGCTCAGAGGAGCAGTTGGCACTGAAAGGCCTGGCCGAAAGTGCAGATCTCCGACGGCTCATGGACGCCGTCTCCGGTGCAGAAGGTCAACTCAGCCGGAATTAAAGCGACATTTGAGTGAAAAAGACTTAGGAAAAAGTCGAGAACTAAAGACCCAACTTAAGGATGACGCAGGCTGAACCGGCCACAGCGGCGGGCGCGTAAGGTGGACGAATAACCAGGCAGTCTGCTCTGGCCAGCGGAGCCATCAAGGAACTGTCCTGGGATGGCAGGGGGGTTGCCACGGGGCCATCCGGGCCGGGTGCCAACGTCGCGCGCAGATAGTCGGCCCGCTCGTCATTGGCCGGGAGGTCGCGGCCGAGCAGCGCGGACTCGGTGCGGGATTCGATATCACTCCGGCCTGCAAGGCACCGAATGAGCGGCACGAGAAACAAAAAGGCGCACACATAGGCCGAAACCGGGTTTCCCGGCACACCCAACACCTGCATGTTGCCCAGCAGCCCATGCATCATCGGCCGTCCGGGCCGAAGTGCAACGCGCCAAAAGGACAGCGCAAGGCCTTCGGCTGCCAATGCGCGCTGGACGAGATCGTGTTCGCCAACGGAAGCGCCGCCCGAGGTTACCAGAATATCGGCAGGCCATGCCCGCGCCTGGCGTACGGCGGCTACGATGCTCTCAATGCGATCAGGCGCGATGCCCATGTCGCGAACTTCGGCACCCTGACTCTGCGCCAGGCCAGCTAACGCGAAGCCATTCGAATAGACGATCTCGCCGGGAGCTGGCTCATGCCCGGGAGGCACGAGTTCATCACCCGTACCGAGAACCGCAACTTTCGGCCGCCGATGCACGGGAACGCGCGCATGATTCATCGCGGCTGCCAGCATCAGATCTCGGTCGCTCAGTCGGTCCCCGCGCCGCAGCAAAGTCTCGCCTTGCGTGAAGTCGATGCCCCTCTCGCGTACGTTGCGTCCGCGTGCTGTCGGTTTCTGAATGGTGACGCGATCACCGGTGCATGAGGTCAGTTCCTGGATGACGACGGTATCGCTGCCGGCTGGCATGATGCCACCGGTAAAAATGCGGGCCGCCTCGCCGGGGCCGATCGCCCCCTCGAACGGGTGTCCCGCGGCGACTTCGCCAATGAGCCTGAGCGCCACTGGCGCCTGGACAATATCCGCCGCGCGCACCGCGTAACCGTCCATAGCAGACACGGCGGCAGGAGGTTGCGTTCGCCGAGCGACGAGATCCTCGGTGAGAACACGGCCCAGCGCATCAGCGAGCACGACGCTTTCTGATGGCAATGGCTTTGCATCAGCAAGGACGAGGCTTAAAGCTTCAGCAACCGGCATCAGCGCCATGGAAGCACCGGCTATGGCAAGAGGGGCGAGGCAACGCGCTTTCCTGAGACTCTGATGACACGGACTTTCGGCTCGGAGCCATTGACCGCAATGCAAGCCGAAACATGTGGCTAGTTCTCCAACTTCCACTCACCCGTTCTGCCACCGCTCTTGTGCAACAAGCGAATGCCCTCGATGCGCATACCGCGCTCCACCGCCTTGACCATGTCGTAGATAGTTAGACAGGCGATGGACACCGCCGTGAGGGCTTCCATCTCCACGCCGGTCCTTGCAGTGACCTTTACGGTGGCCTGCACATGAAATCCTGGTAGCGAGTGCTCGGGGTTGATCTCGATCTCGACTTTGCTGAGGGGTAGGGGATGGCAGAGCGGGATGAGGCCATGCGTGCGCTTTGCAGCCATGATGCCGGCAAGACGGGCAGCACCGAGCACGTCCCCTTTCATGGCGTTGCCTTCGAGCACGACGTCGAGGGTTTCCTTGCGCATGACCACGCGCCCTTCGGCAATTGCAACGCGTTCGGTCGCCCCCTTTGCGGAAACGTCGACCATGCGGGCTTCTCCGCGTTGGTCAATATGCGTCAGCGGACTCGTCTTCTTCGGGGTGGCCGAAAGGACATTGCGAGGCTTGCCGCGGCGGGCAGGGCCTCTGTGGTTGCCTCGGGGCTTTGGGCTCGACTGCCTTGGCATGCCTTACTCCGCAGCTGCGTTGCGGGTTCGCGTGATAAGTGCGCGCGTCGCCGCCGCAACATTCTGTCGGCGCATCAAGCTTTCGCCGATCAAGAATGTGCAAATGCCCAGTCGGGAAAGTCGGGCGAGATCCGCAGGCGAGCCGATGCCGCTTTCGGCAACGACGATGCGATCCCGGGGGATGAGGGGGGCCAGCCGTTCGCTGACCCCGAGCGAGGTTTCGAAGGTGCGCAGATCGCGATTGTTGACGCCTATCAAGCGGGATTTGAGCTTCAATGCGCGTTCAAGCTCAACTTCATCATGAACTTCAACAAGCACATCCATTCCGTGAAGATGGGCCGTTTCCTCAACCTCACGAGCGGCTGAATCCTCGACGGCGGCCATGATAATGAGGATGCAGTCTGCGCCTAGCCCGCGGGATTCAACCACTTGGTAGGGCTCGTAGATGAAGTCCTTGCGCAAAACGGGTAGGGACGTGGCATCCCTCGCGAGCGAAAGAAATTCTGGGCTGCCCTGAAAAGATGGTGCGTCCGTTAGCACGGAGAGACAGGTCGCACCCCCGGTTTCATAGGCCTTGGCGAGGGCGGAGGGATCGAAATCGGCACGGATGAGGCCTCTGGAAGGGCTTGCCTTCTTGATCTCGGCAATAAGAGCATAGTCTCCGTGCGCCACTCGGCTCTCGATTGCGTGCAGAAAGCCGCGCGGGGCAGGAGTTGCTTTCGCTTGCACTTCCAGCGCGGCCAGAGGTCGGGCAGCTTTTGCGGCTGCGATCTCTTCTCGCTTGTAGGCCTCGATCCTCGCCAGGATGTCGGTCATAGGGCTTTCCTGCACCGTTCGGCTTTTGGCGATAAGGGAATGATCGCTATTCCTCTACCGCGTTCGATACCGCAATCAAACGGTCCAGTCGGCCCTCGGCCTCGCCGCTATCGATCGATTTTGCCGCCACAGTCACTCCTTGTTTGACGTCGCTGGCCTTTCCGGCGACGACGATCGCTGCGGCGGCATTGAGGAGCGCCACGTCGCGCAGCGGACCCGGCTTGCCTTTGAGCACGTCAAGCAAAGCCCGCGCATTGAATTCAGCATCGCCGCCACGAAGTGCCTCTGGTGAGCAGCGCGGCAGCCCCGCGGCTTCGGGGCTGATCTCGAACGTACGGATGCTGCCATTTTTCAGTTCAGCGACGCTGCTGGGACCCGTGGTCGTTATCTCGTCCAGGCCGTCCGACCCGTGCACGACCCAGATGTTTTCGCTGCCAAGGTTCTTAAGAACCTGCGCCATCGGCTCGAGCCAGTGCTTGGAAAAAGTTCCGATCATCTGCCGCTTCACCCGTGCCGGATTGGACAAGGGACCGAGGAGATTGAAGATCGTTCGCGTGCCAAGCTCGACACGTGTCGGGCCTACGTTCTTCATCGCAGGGTGATGCGCCGGTGCAAACATGAATCCGATACCGGCGTCACGGATACACGCCGCGACTCGAATCGCATCGAGGTCAATCTTGACTCCAAGCGCTTGCAGCACATCGGCGGCGCCTGACTTTGACGACAATGCGCGATTGCCGTGCTTGGCAACAGGGATTCCCGCGCCAGCGACAATGAACGCGGCACAAGTCGAGATATTGAAGGAGCCTGATGCATCGCCGCCCGTCCCAACCACATCGATGGCATCCGGTGGTGCTTTGACGGCGAGCATCTTCGCACGCATGATCGTCACGGCGCCGGTGATCTCGTCGACAGTTTCTCCGCGCACGCGCAAGGCCATCAAAAGGCCGCCCATTTGCGAGGGCGTAGCTTCGCCCGACATCATTCGATCGAAGGCGGTTGCGGCTTCCTCCCGCGTGAGACTTGCTCCAGTTGCGACTTTGGCGATGAGCGCTTTTAAATCGTCGGCCATGCCGGCATCTCAGGTTGCGGCATGCATGTTGGCGTCCCGCACACGGGCGGGCCGCCGTCCGCGTTTCTTGTTCCAGCCGTCGGCGACATCGAGGAAATTTTTCAGAATGAGATGCCCATGCTCTGAAGCGATGCTTTCAGGATGAAATTGGACCCCATGGAGAGGCAAATGTGCGTGCATCAAGCCCATTACGAGATGGTCGGCGGTCTCCGCATTGACGATAAGGTCTGAAGGCATGCTCGCTCGCTCGACCACCAGGGAATGATATCGCGTCGCCTTCAGCGGTCCATTGATCCCCCGAAATACCCCGTTCCCCGAATGCCTGATTTCCGAAACTTTTCCGTGGACAGGGGCTGCGCGCACAATCCTCCCCCCGAAAGCCTGTCCAATGGTCTGGTGTCCAAGACAAACACCAAGCACCGGGATGCTCGGCGCCCCTTTCGCAACAAGATCGAGGCAAATACCAGCGTCGTTCGGGGTGCACGGCCCAGGCGATAGCACCAATGCCTCAGGCTCGAGTGCCAATACCTCGTCGACGGAGATCCTGTCGTTACGATGCACGGCGACCTCCGCCCCCAGTCCAGCAAGATAGTGGAGGAGGTTGAAGGTAAAGCTATCGTAATTGTCGATGAGAACAATCATGCTTTCACCGCCTGCCCTCGGTTTAAGGGCGGGTCGAAAGGGGGTCAAGCAGCCCGCCTTTGCAGTGGTTACCGGCTGCGCCTTGCGGCGCTGGCGAAGCGCCGTGCCTCGTCGGCGGCACGAAACAAGGCTTTCGCCTTGTTGATGCATTCCTGCTGCTCGAAATCAGGGCAACTGTCGGCAACGATTCCGGCGCCGGCCTGAACGTACATTTTGCCGTCCTTGATCAAGGCGGTCCGGAGCACGATGCACGTATCCATCTCGCCAGCGGCGGAAAAATAGCCCACGCAGCCTGCATAGAGTCCGCGTTTTTCTTTTTCCAGCTCGTCGATGATCTCCATGGCTCGCACTTTCGGAGCTCCCGAAACGGTTCCGGCGGGAAAACCGGCGATGAGCGCATCGAGTGCATCACGATTACCTGCGAGCCTGGCTTCGATGTTTGACACGATGTGCATGACTTGGCTGTAACGCTCGACAAAGAACTGATCGGTGACATTCACCGTGCCGATTGCGGCCACCCGGCCGATATCGTTGCGGCCGAGATCAAGAAGCATGAGATGTTCGGCCCGTTCCTTAGGATCGGCAAGCAATTCTTCCTCAAGCGCCTTGTCTTCATGCGGCGTCGGCCCGCGCGGTCGCGTGCCAGCGATTGGCCGGATTGTGACAATGCCGTTCGTGACCTTAACGAGAATCTCAGGACTTGAGCCAGCAATAGCAAACCCGACGAAATCGAAAAAATACAGGTAGGGGGAAGGATTGGTTCGCCTCAATGCCCGATATAACGAGAACGGCGGCAATTGAAACGGGGCTTCGAAGCGCTGCGCCAGGACGATCTGAAACGCGTCGCCGGCGGCGATATATTCCTTCGCTTTGCGTACCATCGACTTGAACTCGTCCGGTGCAGTATTCGACTTTGCTGCAGACTCGGCAGGTGATCTGTCGTGCTTCGGCAATGACATGTCCAGCGGCTTGTCCAGACCATTCATCACTTGGGCAAGTCGCTCGACAGCGCGTTTGAAAGCGGAGCCCGCATCGACGCTTTTCTCGGGCCGAACGGGAGTTACGATAGTGATCGAATCCTGCACTGAGTCGAACACCACGACGACGGTCGGACGTACCAGCATCGCATCCGGAATTCCGAGCGGATCTGGGTTGGGCGGCGGTAGATCCTCCATCAATCTCACGACGTCGTAGCCCAAATAGCCGAAGATGCCGGCTGCCATCGGCGGCAGAGCATCGGGGATGTCGAGGCGGCTTTCCGCAATAAGCTCTCGAAGTGCCTGCAGTGGCGGATCAGGGCAGGTCTCAAATGCATTCGGCATGTTAGCAGCAGCTCTGTTGATTTCTGCCTTGCTTCCGTTCGCTCGCCACATGAGATCCGGGTCAAGACCAATGACCGAGTACCGTCCGCGAACGGCGCCACCTTCGACGGACTCAAGAAGGAAGCTGACTTTCTTGCCGCCGCCAAGTTTCAGAAACGCGGAAACCGGCGTTTCTAGATCGGCAACGAGCGTGGTCCATACCACCTGTGGCTCGCCGCGCCCGTAGCGGTCGGCGAATAAGGACTCCGACGGCTCGATCTGCATGGCCTGATTATTGTTGAGTGCCGCCGATTACTTGATTCAGTGCGGATTGGTTGATGCTGACACCGAGGTCGCTTTCAAGCCGAGCGATATACTGGCTGATAAGATCGTCGCTGTAGGAATTTTGCAGTGTCGTCGCGATCGCCTTGCCTTGTGGTGAATTGGCGTCGAACGGAGGAGCCGTGATGTCCTTGACCACAAAGACGAAACGTTCGGTCTCTTTTTCACCCTCTGCACTCGCCGGCTGATCTTTCGGGGTACGGAACACGACCTCGACCGTCTTCGCCGGGATGAAGCCGCCGGACTTTCCCCGCTGCAAATCCGCAGCCGTTTGAACGTTCACCCCTACCGCTTTTGCAGCATCCGCGAACGGAGTGCCCGACTTGAGCTTGGCCACGAGATCATCCGCCTTTGCCTGCAGTCGTTGCGCGATCTCATCATCTCGCCACTGCGCGGCTACTTGTTCCTTCACCTCGTCTAGCGAGCGCTCGCGTGAAGGAGTTATCCCGGTCACGTCGTAGTAAAGAAATCCGCCGTTCGTTAGCTGCAGAGGCTCCGCATCCACGCCGACGTCGGATGAAAAGGCTGCACTTACGACATCGGGCGTTTTCGGCAATGCGCTCACCGCTTTGCCGTCCGGTCCGCGACCTGATCGATCCACGGCTTCTATCGTGACCGCTTTTAACCCGAGCTTGTTCGCGGTTTCGGCCAGAGTCGAGCCCGCCGCGCGTTCGTCCTCGATCTTGTCGCGAAGCTCGCCCAATTGCGATTTGGCGCGGCTCTCCGCGAGATCGCGCTTGATCTGCGCCGCAACCTGTTCGTAAGTCTTCTGCTCGCCTGGCTCGATTTTTCCGACTTGCAGCAGCACTGTGCCGAACCGCCCCTTGACCGGAGCACTGGTTTCGCCCGGTTTGAGCGAGAAGGCGACCTCGGCAACCGCAGGATCGATGATGTCGGTCTTGGCCACCATACCGAGATCGGTGTCCGACGGTTTCAGCTGCTTTTCCTTCGCAATATCATCGAAATTTTCGCCTTTGGAGATCCGCTCATGTGCTGCGGCAGCCTCTTGTTCGTTCGCGAACACGATCTGGCGTATTTCGCGCTTTTCGGGCTTGCCGTAACTGTCCTTGTGCTGGTCGAAATATGCCCTTGCATCGGCGTCGCTGATCGACTCGGGCATCGCTAGATCCGCTGGTGCAAGCGATAACAGCGTTATCTTGCGATATTCGGGAGCACGGAACATGGCTTTGCGCTCGTTGAAATACGTGCTCAGCACTTCCGGTGTCGGCGTGGGAATTTCTCCCGCCTGTACCGGGCCCAAGGCTAAGTAATCGATGCGCCGTTTCTCGTTTTGATACTGATTGAGGACCGCCAAGGCGGTCGAGGGCACTTTGAGATCACCGAAAATGCTTTGTGCAATCTGCCGCCGAAGCATTGTTCGCCGCTGCTCGTCGATAAATCGGCTCTCCGTGAATCCCGCCTGACGGATGATCTGCTCAAAACGCGATCGATCGAACTCCCCGTTTGGACCACGAAAGGAAGGGTCAGCTGTAATTCGCTTCGCAATCTCGGAATCGGGCAGTGTCAGTCGAAGCTGTTTGGCGTGTTCATCAAAGGCGGTTTCCGCGATGAGCTGCGCAAGCAACTGGCGGTCGAAACCCCGCGCGCGTGCTTCGTCCGGTGTTATCGGATGACCGAGCTGTCTCCCAAGCTGCTGAAGACGCTCGTTGTAAAACTGGCGAAATTGCTCGACGGAAATTTCAGCATCGCCGATGCTTGCGACCGCGTTGCGCCCGAAGCCCCGAAAAATGTCGCCAATGCCCCAGATTGCAAAGCTGATGACAAGGAAGCCCATCACCGCCGCCATGACGGCCTTGCCGAGCCAGGTCGATGAGGCTTTGTGAATACCGCGGAGCATTGCGCGCTTTCATTGCAGAACGGGCTGGATATCCGCGCCTGTCTAGCTCAAGCACGGCGCGTGCACCATAGTGACCGGCCCAACTCCTTGCAACAGCAGAATAATCAGCTTTCATCGAGCAAGGCTGGCATTGTCTGGGCCGCTCTGATAACCGCTCGCGCGAAGGGACCATGCGATGACGATATCGAGCCTTTTGCCGCTCGTGGCTGGCAACTGGAAAATGAATGGGCGAATGGCGTCCGAGATCGAACTCGCAAAAATTACACAGGGTGCGAGTAGGCTTGATGGCAAGGCGCAGATCATGGTGTGTCCGCCAGCAACATTGATCGCGCGATTTGCCGCAGTCGCACAGGGCACGAGCGTGATCATCGGCGCACAGGACTGTCACAGCGAACCATCAGGTGCGCACACGGGTGACATCTCCGCCGAGATGCTCGCGGACGCCGGCGCGCGTGCAGTCATCGTGGGCCATTCCGAGCGTCGCGTCGATCACCACGAGACAGATGCGCAAGTGTGTGCAAAGGCGCAGGCAGCATGGCGCGCTGGATTGATTTCGATCGTTTGCGTCGGCGAGCAGCAGCGCGAACGCGAGTCCGGCACAACCGTGCAGGTGGTGGAACAACAACTGGCAGCGTCAGTCCCCAAGGGGGCGACATCCTCAAATCTTGTGATCGCCTACGAACCAGTCTGGGCCATTGGAACCGGACTGACCCCCACACCCAAGGACATTGCGGAAGTTCATGGTGTCATCCGCAATCACCTCAAGGCCCGCTTTGCGGCGGAAGGCGAAGGCGTTCGGATTCTCTACGGTGGTTCGGTGAGACCTGGAAATGCCAGGGAACTGCTGCTGATTGATGGGGTAAATGGAGCCCTCGTGGGCGGCGCAAGTCTCAAATCGGACGATTTCCTTGGTATTGCTTCGGTTTACCTTTGATCGACTCGGGGTAGAAAAAACAGGGGTGATCGTGTAGAGATCGCCTCGAATTCCCATATGACGGTTGAGCGCGGGGCCGGGGGGACCTGGCTGTCGACGTTTTGATTGGACTTCAAGCTTATGCAGCATGTCATCATTGTCATTCACCTGATGCTGGTCCTCGCCCTGATTGGCGTTGTGCTGCTGCAGCGTTCCGAGGGCGGCGGACTTGGTATCGGATCCACGGGCGGATTCATGACGAGCCGCGGGACGGCGAACGTGTTGACGCGCGCCACAGCGGTCCTTGCAGGGCTCTTTTTCGTCACCAGTCTAATCCTCTCGATGCTCGCAGGGGCGGGACGTCAGCCGACCTCCATTCTGCAGGGCGGAGGAAATGCGCCCTCAGCGCCAACAGCACCCGCGCCGCTTGGCGGCGGTAGTGGTGGAGGTCTGCTTAATCAGTTGCAAGGAGGAGCGCCGTCGGGGCAGGCGCCGCAAACCGCACCCGCCCCCTCCGGGCCTCAGGTGCCGCAGTCACAGTAAAGTCTTAGCCAGGGGCCGGAAAATCCGGCCCCTTCAGCATTGTGGGATCAGAATGGTGAGGAACTTTGAGCGCAGCTTGCAGACGGGATCGCAAGTGCCTGTAAGTGTGAGCACTTGTCCGCTTCCTCACAGGCGCAATGCGGCTCTGACATTTTGGACCTCGTCGAATCGATTCGCGGGGGCTAAACGTTAGGTCCCATGGCGCGGTATATCTTCATCACCGGCGGCGTGGTTTCCTCTTTGGGAAAAGGTCTTGCATCGGCGGCGCTCGGTGCGTTGCTGCAGGCGCGCGGCTACAAGGTCCGTCTGCGCAAGCTCGATCCCTACCTGAATGTCGATCCTGGCACGATGTCGCCCTATCAGCACGGCGAGGTGTTCGTGACCGACGATGGTGCGGAAACCGACCTCGATCTTGGGCACTATGAAAGATTCACTGGTCGGCCCGCGACGCGGCACGACAATATTACAACCGGCCGCATCTATCAGGATATTCTCGCCCGCGAGCGCCGCGGCGACTATCTGGGTGCGACTATTCAGGTCGTTCCCCACGTGACCAATGCGATCAAGGATTTCATCCGCGACGGCAATGAGGGCTTCGACTTCGTCCTTTGCGAGATCGGCGGTACCGTCGGCGATATCGAGGGCCTGCCCTTTTTCGAAGCAATCCGGCAACTTGGCAATGATCTTCCGCGGCGACACGCGATCTACATTCATCTCACCTTGATGCCCTTCATTCCCAGTGCCGGCGAGCTCAAGACCAAGCCGACGCAACACTCGGTAAAAGAGTTGCGATCGATCGGCATTCAGCCCGACATTCTGCTATGCCGCACTGACCGTCCGATTCCCGAAGGGGAAAGACGCAAGCTCGCGCTGTTTTGCAACGTTCGCGAAAGCGCCGTTATCGAGGCCCGCGACGTGGACAATATCTATGCAGTGCCTGAGGCCTATTCGGGGGAAGGTCTCGATGCGGAAGTGCTTGCGGCTTTCGGAATCGAACCGCGCCAGCCACCTGATCTCGATCGTTGGCGTCTGATCAACGAGCGCATCCGCAATCCGGAAGGAGACGTTACGATTGCGATCGTCGGAAAATATACTGGCATGAAGGATGCGTACAAATCGCTGATCGAAGCGCTTTCGCACGGCGGCATTGCCAACAAGGTGAAGGTCAATCTCGATTGGATTGAGTCGGAAGTCTTCGAGTTTGAGGATCCAACTCCTTTCCTCGAGCACGTCGACGGGATCCTGGTGCCGGGCGGATTCGGGCAGCGCGGCGCGGAAGGTAAAATCAAGGCGGCGCAATTTGCGCGCGAGCGCCACGTTCCGTACTTCGGCATTTGCTTTGGTATGCAGATGGCTGTGGTGGAAGCCGCACGAAATCTGTGCGGTATCGAGAACGCAAATTCAACGGAATTTGGCGCTACCTCGGAGCCTGTAGTCGGACTGATGACAGAATGGCTGAAGGGCAATGAATTGCAGAAGCGCACCGCAAGTGGCGATATGGGAGGCACGATGCGGCTGGGCGCTTATGATGCGGTTCTCACCCGAGGCAGTCGCGTGGCTCAGATATACGGCACGACGGAGATTTCCGAGCGTCATCGCCATCGCTATGAAGTCAATACGGCCTACAAGGGCAGGCTGGAGCAGCGGGGTGTACGGTTCTCCGGCATGTCGCCGGATGGAATTCTGCCCGAGATCATCGAATACCACGATCACCCCTGGTTCATCGGGGTGCAATTCCATCCCGAGCTGAAGTCTCGGCCGTTCGAGCCGCATCCGCTCTTCGCGTCGTTCATCGGTGCTGCCGTCGAGCAGAGCCGGCTGGTGTAAGCGCAGCGATGCCGCGCGGACTCGAGCACATCGTCCATGCGGTGCGCGACCTAGAGGCGGCGGCCGAGCTCTACGAAAGACTGGGCTTCTCCGTCGGTGCGCGCAATCGGCACCCATGGGGCACACATAACCGGATCGTCCAGTTTCCGGGATTCTTTGTCGAGCTTCTGACGGTTGCCGAGCCGGAGAAGCTCGGCGACGACGGATTGTCGGTACTTTTCGGTGCTTACAATCGCGACTTCCTTGACCGCCGCGAAGGGCTCTCGGTCATGGTCGTCGAATCGACGGATGTGCAGGCGGACGAAACTGAATTTCTTGCGGCGGGGATCCTGGCCCTGCCCACCATCACTTTCGAACGGGAAGGCAGGCGGCCTGACGGGACGGCAGTGAAGGTCGCCTTTTCGTTGATCTTTGCCCAGAACAAAGCGGCTCCCGACATCCGTTTTGCGGCTTGCCGCCAGCACTATCCGGAAAACTTCTGGAGTCCCGCGTTTCAGAGCCATGCTAATGGGGCCGTCGGCCTTGCCGGCGTTGTAGCAGTTGCTGAAAGGCCTGAGCATCAAATGCATTTTTGGACGGCCTTCACCGGCGGATCGCCGGCGCTCACCGATTATGGGTTCGCAATCGCGACGCCGCGCGGAAGGATCGAGGTCTTGACCCCTTCTGGCTTTCTGCAGCAGTTCGGCACGACGCCACCGGACGCTCGTCGCGGCGCGCGCCTCGCAGCCATTCAATTTCATGTCAATGAATTGGAGCGCTTAAGAGCCGTCTTTAACCAGGCCCGAATCCACGTGACGCATGCAGAAAATCGAGCGGTGATTGCATCCGATAATGCCATGGGCGCAGTGCTGATATTCGCAAACCAATGATTGTGGGACCGTTGACCGGCGCGACCGTGCCCTTCATGGTCGGGGCGAGGATTTGAGCACTTGAACCAGTCCCCCAATTCGACCGTCACTATCGGAACTACACGGTTCGGCAACGAACTGCCGCTGGCTTTGATCGCCGGTCCCTGTGCGCTCGAAAGCAGAGTCCATGCGATCGAGGTTGCAACGGCACTGCAGGAAATTGCCGGACGGGTGGGGATCGGGCTCGTCTACAAGACGTCGTTCGACAAAGCGAACCGCACATCGGTGAAGTCGGCCCGCGGGATCGGTCTTGATCAGGCGCTACCGATTTTCACGGAGATTCGCGAAACGTTGAAAGTGCCGGTTCTTACCGATGTGCACGAGTGCGACCAATGCGCGAGGCTGGCGCCAGCAGTCGACGTGCTGCAGATCCCCGCATTTCTGTGCCGGCAGACCGACTTGCTTGTCGCGGCCGCAAGAACCGGCAAGGTGATCAATATTAAGAAAGGCCAGTTCCTTGCGCCATGGGACATGACGAATGTGGTCGATAAGGTTCTGGCAGCAGGCAATCGCAACCTGTTAGTGACCGAACGCGGCGTATCTTTCGGCTACAACACGCTCGTGTCGGACATGCGCGCGCTTCCGATTCTCAAGAGCGGAACACAGGCGCCGGTGATC
This sequence comes from Pseudolabrys sp., assembly GCA_035718275.1. Classification (GTDB taxonomy): domain Bacteria; phylum Pseudomonadota; class Alphaproteobacteria; order Rhizobiales; family Xanthobacteraceae; genus Pseudolabrys. The sequence goes on from DASTHI010000025.1 coordinate 122,465, forward strand.
TTCGACGCTACGCATTCGGTTCAACAGCCCGGCGGGCGGGGCGACAAGTCCGGTGGCCAACGTGAGTTCGTTCCGGTTCTCGCGCGCGCAGCTGTCGCAGTGGGTATCGCGGGCATATTCATAGAGACGCATCCCGATCCTGACCGCGCTCCGTCCGATGGTCCGAACATGCTGCCCTTGAAAGAGTTGGAGCCGCTATTGCGTATTCTCGTCGAGTTCGATCGCCTGGCTAAGCGCTGAAACACGCAAACAAAATTTAATGGGCCGCGTCCTGAACCTCATGGCGTTCGTCATCTTTGCGACGACGCTATTCATGCGCTCGGTAGATCCGGTCATTCCGCAAATCGCGAATGGGTTGAACGTTGCTCCGGCTACGGCGGCTTTGCTCTCGACCGGCTTTACTTTGCCCTATGCGCTGGTTCAGCCGCTTCTCGGCGCGCTTGCCGACATGTTCAGCAAAACGCGGTTGATTGCGGCGTGCATGCTGGTCGTCGGCGTGAGCACGATTGCCTGCAGTCTCGCCACTAACTTCGAGACTCTGATGGTTTTGCGGGTCATCGCCGGAGTAGCCGCAGGCGGCGTTTTCCCAATCGCTCTCGCAGTGGCCGGTGACCGAGTGCCGATCCAGCAGCGCCAGGTTGCCATCGGACGTCTGCTCTTTGCGGCAATGAGCGGCAACTTGATCGGAGCATCGGGTTCCGGGGTGATTGGTGATCTCGTGGGATGGCGCGGGGTTTTCTTCGCCACAGGCGCGATCGACTTGATCGCTCTCGCGGTGGCGCTTCCAGGCTTTCGCAGCGTCAATGAGAAAGTCGGCCGTTTCGATCTCTCCACTTTCATTCCGAATTATCGCGCCGTGTTCAGCAACCCGCTGGCAAAATATTGCTTTGGCGCCGTCTTCATCGAAGCGATGTTTCTATTTGGCGTCTTTCCGTACATGGCCGTCCTGTTGCGAAGCGAGGGGGAGACTTATGCATCGATTGCGGGAATCGTAATCGCCGGTTTCGGCATCGGAGGAGTGATTTACACGTTCATCGTCGCCTGGCTGCTGGCGCATTTTGGTGAGCAGCGGCTAATGATGGCGGGCGGCATAACGATGGCGTTTTGTCTTGTCATAATTGCCCTGCGCATGCCCTGGCCCGTCGAGTTCATCAATTTCGTTATGCTCGGCTTCGGGTTCTATCTGCTCCACGGCTGCGTGCAGGTCTATGCGACCGAACTCGCACCCGCGGCGCGAGGGTCGGCAGCGGCAGGACATTCCATGTTCTTCTTCCTTGGACAGGCGGTCGGGCCCGTCATTTACGGAATCGGGCTGACGAGCGTCGGTATTGCGCCGGTTCTGCTCGTAGGCGCGGCTTCGCTTGCTGTCACTGGAGCGATCTGCGCTTCTCGCCTGACGCAGAGCGCGGTCGCTCGTTAGGACCGTGCACGATAGGGCGGTACCCCTTGATCGGGCAGCCACACGCCTTTTGGCAATTTTCCGCGCTGCCAAAAAACGTCAATCGGCATGCCCCCGCGCGGATACCAATAGCCGCCTATCCGAAGCCATTTCGGCTTTAGAAGCGTGAACAGCCTTTTTCCGACTGCAACGGTGCAGTCTTCGTGAAAAGCCCCGACATTGCGAAAACTGTTTAAGTAAAGCTTGAGCGATTTTGATTCGACCAGATAACGCTGCGGCACATAATCGATCACGAGCACCGCAAAGTCGGGCTGACCCGTGATCGGACAAAGGGTGGTGAATTCGGGAGCGGTAAACCGCGCAACATAATCGGTGCCGACATGCGGGTTGGCGACGCGCTCCAGATTTGCCTTGGCCGGCGAAGGCGGAATGGGTACTGGGCGGCCGAGCTGTACTATTTTTTTTGCCATCAGAAATGCAGTGGTTTGAACAAGCAGCCGCGCGTTTCTTGCGCACCGGCCATACTGGATGCCCCTGTTTTGCGACCCATGACAAGGGGGTGGGTGGGCATGGCAAACATGCTTCCCATCCTGTAGAAGCCCAAACTCAGCATCCGGATCAGCCATGACCTCGATCACCGATATTATTGGGCGTGAAATTCTCGACAGCCGGGGCAATCCCACGGTCGAGGTGGACGTGGTGCTGGAGGGAGGATGGCGCGGGCGCGCGGCGGTTCCTTCAGGAGCATCGACCGGAGCGCATGAGGCGGTCGAACTGCGAGACGGCGACAAACGCCGATACGGCGGCAAAGGCGTTTGCAAGGCCGTAGATGCCGTAAACGGCGAGATCTTCGACGCATTGGGTGGAATGGACGCCGAGGCGCAGACCAAGATCGATGAGACGCTGATCGCGCTGGACGGGACACCGAACAAGGCCCGACTTGGCGCGAACGCAATTCTTGGGGTTTCGCTTGCAACGGCGAAGGCCGCGGCGGCAGCAAAAAGCGTGCCGCTCTACCGATACGTCGGTGGCACTGCCGCGCGCCTCCTGCCTGTCCCCCTGATGAACATCGTGAACGGCGGCGTGCATGCAGACAATCCGATCGACTTCCAGGAATTCATGATCATGCCGGTCGGTCAACCGACCTTCGCCGAAGCATTACGGGCAGGTGCCGAAATCTTCCACACTTTGCGTGCGGCCCTGAAGTCGGCGGGGTTCAACACCAATGTCGGCGACGAGGGCGGATTTGCGCCTGCTCTGAAATCGGCGGACTCTGCGCTGGACTTCGTCATGCAGGCCATCGCGCAGGCAGGCTACAAGCCCGGTGTCGACGTCACGCTTGCGCTCGACTGCGCCGCGACCGAATTTTTCAAGGATGGCTTTTACGTCTATGAAGGCGAGGGAAAGAAGCGTTCGAAAGAGGATCAAGCAAGATATTTGGCCGAGCTTGTGTCCCAATATCCCATCGTATCCATCGAGGATGGGATGGCTGAAGACGACTGGGAGGGTTGGAAAATCCTGACCGCCGAGATCGGCCGCAAGTGTCAACTCGTCGGCGATGATCTTTTCGTCACGAACGTTGCGCGACTATCAAGAGGTATTGAGGACGGTGTCGCCAATTCGATTTTGGTGAAAGTCAATCAGATCGGAACGCTTACCGAAACTCTCGCCGCAGTCGAGATGGCCCACAAGGCCGGCTATACCACCGTGATGTCGCATCGTTCGGGAGAGACCGAGGACGTCACCATTGCCGATCTGTCAGTCGCCACCAATTGTGGGCAGATCAAGACTGGGTCGCTTGCCCGGTCAGACCGGATTGCTAAATACAATCAGCTGTTGCGCATCGAGGAGGAACTCGGCACGCAGGCCAAATTCGCCGGACGGGACATTTTAAAGCGCGAACGGTGACTGTTCGTCTATTTCGGCTTGCAGGAGAGCGCCAAGATGCCGCACATTGGTGCGCAGCCAATTCGCGGGTGAACAATGGATCAGACCACTACTCTCTCGACCTATGATCGCCGCAGGGCGTCCGACCGCCTGGCTAACTACATTGTGGAGTCGATTGAGGCAGCGCGTGCGGTCGAAAAGCCTTTCTACCATCTCGAATTTGATCGCGTATTCCCCGGCGACATTTATGCGCAGGTTCTCGCGTTGATGCCAGAGTCGACCGATTACAGGCCGATGCACGGGCGCAGCAAGGGCCACGATCTCGCTGACGGCACGCACACGCGCGTCAAGATCGATCTGTTTCCCGAATACATTCGGAACTTGCCGGCAGAGAAACGGGCGTTGTGGGATGTTGTTGGACGCGCACTTTGCTCGCAGGCCGTCAAGCTGGCGTTCATCCGGCGCCTGGCGCCGGGATTGTCAAAAAGATTTGGGAAAGATTTCGCCAAAGTGGGCATGTACCCGATCCCTATCCTCACGCGAGATATTCCCGGCTATCTCATCACGCCGCATACGGATACCCACTGGAAGGGGATAACGGTTCAGCTGTATTTGCCGAAAGACGATGCCAACACAGACATCGGCACTATCTTCCACGAAAAGCTTGCTGACGGTTCAATGCCAAAACGGATGCAAATGCGCTTTGCACCAAATACGGGTTATGCCTTCGCCGTCGGAGACGACACATGGCATTCGGCGGATCCGGTACATAGTCGCGTGAAAACGCGCGATTCGATTCTGCTGACCTATTTTGTCGATCAAGGATGGCTGAAGGTTTTGCGCAACCGCGGCAAGCGGGTGGGCAACTTTCTGCTCAACGAACTTCGCTATCGGATCTAACCGACGCGGTTCGATACACCGTCGGCCGCGGCATTGCGGATCTCCCCGTTAAAGTCGCCTTAACGTACTTTGGCGATCTTGATGGCATGGTGACTCACCGGCGACGCCGTGCTTTTTTCACGGCACTCGGGCTTTATACCTTTGCTGCCTTGTTCATTGGCTATTTCGCGGCCAATGCGTATACCGGCAACCACGGCCTGCGAGCACAGCAGGATCTCGAGCAGGAGCTTTCAGCGCTAAAGACCGAATTGGCGCAGCTTAAGGCGGAGCGGAGTCTGTGGGAGCATAAGGTGTCCCTTCTGCGCTCTGAGAGTATCGATCCCGACATGTTGGATGAGCGGGCACGAGCCCTGATCGGGTATGTGGACCGGCGTGACCTGATCCTGCTCCTGGATCGACGCTAGCAACCGCGCCCGCCCGACTGCGTTATCAACCCATTCGCCTTGAAATTTTCAGCCGATTTTGAGGCGTTTTCCGCAACTCCGCGCGGCAGTCACGCGCTTTCGCGGCAGCAGATTTTAAGCTATTGGGGTTCCGGAAAGCCCACCGATACCCCCGTCATAACCGTCGGACGCTTTCGAGGGAGTGAGAATGGCGGTCGCCCAGAAGAATCCGAGCGGCGAAAACCAGCGCATCGCCGAATTCCGCAAGGAAGAGGAATTGTCCGCGTACCGTATGATGCTGACCATCCGGCGCTTCGAGGAGAAAGCCGGACAGATGTACGGAATGGGGCTCATCGGCGGATTTTGCCATCTCTACATCGGTCAGGAGGCTGTAGTCGTTGGCATGCAGATGGTGCTCCAGCCGGGCGATCAGGTCATTACGGGATACCGCGATCACGGCCATATGATTGCAACCGGAATGGATCCCAAAGGCATCATGGCAGAACTCACCGGGCGAGCCCACGGCTATTCAAAGGGCAAAGGCGGCTCCATGCACATGTTCAGCGTGGAGAAAGGATTTTACGGCGGGCACGGTATCGTAGCTGCGCAAGTCCCTCTGGGGACAGGACTTGCATTCGCAAACCGTTATCGCGGAAACAACAACATCTGCGTCACATATTTCGGCGACGGAGCGGCCAACCAGGGGCAAGTCTTCGAAAGCTTCAACATGGCAGCGCTTTGGAAGCTGCCGGTCGTGTATGTTATCGAGAACAATCGATACGCCATGGGCACGGCGATTACGCGAGCCTCCGCCGAAGTGAACCTGTCTCGCCGCGGATCGTCTTTCAACATTCCAGGCGAGCAGGTGGATGGCATGGATATTCGTGCAGTAAAGGCCGCCGGCGAAAATGCCGCGGATTGGTGCCGTTCCGGCAAAGGACCCTATATCCTTGAGATGCTGACTTATCGTTATCGCGGACATTCAATGTCTGACCCCGCGAAATACCGCACGCGGCAGGAGGTAGATGAGGTGCGTACGCAGCACGATCCGATCGACATGGCTCGCCAACGAATTCTAGAGAGGAAATTCGCTACCGAAGATGCTCTGAAGAAAACCGATCGAGAGATTCGCGATCTGATCAACGAGGCGGCTGAATTTGCCACGCACGATCCGGAGCCAGATGTCTCCGAGCTTTATACCGACGTATATCGTTGAGGATTCTGTTCGGAAACGATCGCTTGCCATGCCAACCGAAGTGCTCATGCCCGCGCTTTCGCCCACCATGGAAAAGGGCAATCTTGCGAAGTGGCTCAAAAAGGAGGGCGACAAGATCAAATCCGGCGATGTGATCGCCGAAATCGAGACCGATAAGGCGACGATGGAGGTGGAAGCTGCCGACGAAGGCACCTTGGGGAAGATTCTGGTCCCTGAAGGTTCCACCGATATCGCAGTCAACACTCCAATCGCTATCATCCTTGGAGAAGGAGAAGATAAGTCATCAATAAAATCGCGAACGGCGCAGCAGCAGAAGGCCGCCGAGTCCGCGCCCCCCGCGAAGGCTCAGAAAAGTGAGGCCAAGACGCCCGGTACGGCGCCCGTAGCCGCGAAACGTCAGGAGGTGAAAGAAGCGGACCCGACCCGTGATCCCGATATCCCGGCAGGCACGGAAATGGTGAGCATCACCATGCGAGAGGCGCTACGCGATGCAATGGCCGAGGAGATGCGCCGCGACAAGGATGTCTTTATTCTCGGAGAGGAGGTCGCGGAATATCAGGGCGCATATAAAGTCACGCAAGGGCTTCTGCAGGAATTTGGTGACCGCCGCGTTATCGATACGCCAATAACAGAGCATGGTTTTGCAGGACTGGGTATCGGCGCGGCACTCGCCGGCCTCAAGCCCATCGTCGAATTCATGACTTTCAACTTCGCCATGCAGGCGATGGATCAACTCGTGAATTCGGCCGCGAAGACCCTCTATATGTCGGGCGGGCAGATGGGCTGCCAGATTGTGTTTCGCGGACCGAACGGGGCCGCGGCGAGGGTCGCCGCCCAGCACAGCCAGGACTATTCGGCGTGGTACTCGCACATCCCCGGCCTGAAGGTCATTGCACCTTCCAATTCAGCGGATGCAAAAGGCCTGCTGAAGGCGGCCATCCGCGACCCCAATCCGGTGATCTTTCTCGAGAACGAAATCCTGTACGGTCATTCTTCACCCGTGCCGAAACTCGATGACTTCGTGCTGCCGATCGGGAAAGCAAAAATCGTGCGCAACGGCGGGGATGTGACCATTATTTCCTGGTCGATGGGCCTGATCTATGCCCTGAAAGCGGCCGAAGAGCTCGCGGCCGAGGGAATCGATGCCGAAGTCATCGATCTTCGCAGTCTAAAGCCCCTCGACTCGGATTCGATAATTGCTTCCGTGCAAAGGACGGGCCGCGCCGTGACGGTCGAGGAAGGCTGGCAGCAGAACGGAGTGGGCGCCGAGCTCGCCGCCCGCATCATGGAGCGTGCCTTCGACTATCTGGATGCGCCTGTCTATCGAGTGTCGGGAAAGGATGTGCCAATGCCGTACGCTGCCAATCTCGAGAGACTGGCGCTTCCCTCCGTCGCTGAGGTTGTCGAGGCGGCCAAAGCCGTATGTTACCGGTAGCGGCCGATGCCCACGAATATCCTGATGCCGGCACTTTCGCCCACCATGGAAAAGGGCAATCTCGCAAAATGGCTAAAGAAAGAGGGCGAGAAAATTAGCTCGGGCGATGTCATTGCGGAGATCGAGACCGACAAGGCGACTATGGAATACGAGGCCGTCGATGACGGCACTCTTGCAAAGATTGTGGTGCCGGAAGGCACGCAGGATGTCGCGGTGAACTCTGTGATCGCGGTGCTTGCGCGTGAGGGCGAAGACGTCAAGGCGGCGGCGAGCGCAGCGGACCAGTTTCAAAAGCGGCCCGAAACAAAGCTCGCTTCCGCCCAGGCCCCAACTCAGCCGCGAGATGAGCGCGTATCTAGGAGTTCGCGGCAACAGGCCGCCCCCGCCGCTCGCCCTCCTGACACCGAGCCCCGGCGAGAAGGCAGCGTTGATGCTGCGGCACCCGGCCGCGTGTTTTCCTCGCCGCTGGCGCGGCGACTGGCAAAGGAAGGCGGCATCGATATCGGTCGCGTCAAAGGCTCTGGGCCGCACGGCAGGGTGATCGCACGCGATATTGCTGCTGCGAAATCGGGCGATGGACTACGGGGTGCCGCGGCTGCTCCGACGATGACGCCTTCCATGTCTGACCAGCAAGTCCGCGCGCTCTACGAGGAGGGCTCGTACGAATTCGTTCCGCACGACTCCATGCGCAAGATCATCGCGCAGCGGCTGACGCTTTCGAAGCAGACCATTCCTCATTTCTACCTGACCATCGATTGCGATATCGGCAAATTGATCGCTGCTCGCGCGGAACTCAATGCTTCCGCACCGAAGGACAAGGAGAGGAATTCCGCGTACAAGATTTCGGTCAATGATTTCGTGATCAAGGCGTTTGCGCTTGCCCTGCAGCAAATTCCTGATGCCAATGTCACATGGACCGATGCAGGCATGTTGCGCCACAAGCACTCCGATGTCGGGGTGGCGGTTGCAATACCTGGCGGTTTGATCACGCCGGTTGTCCGGCGAGCCGAGACAAAGTCTCTTTCGACGATCTCTGGCGAAATGAAGGACTATGCCGCGCGAGCGAGGGCGCGGCGCCTCAAGCCCCACGAATATCAGGGCGGATCGACCGCAATTTCAAATCTCGGAATGTATGGTATCAAGGATTTTGCAGCTGTGATTAATCCACCGCACGCGACCATCCTGGCGGTCGGCGCAGGAGAGGAACGCGCCGTCGCAAGACATGGTCAGCTTGCTGTCGCCCATATGATGACCGTTACGCTTTCCACGGACCATCGGGCCGTTGACGGCGCACTTGGTGCGGAATTAATGGCGGCCTTCAGGAAATTGATTGAAAATCCCGTCATGATGCTGGTCTGACCCGAGATTTCTCCTCCGGATTCCCTATGGCTGATACTAATTTCGATGTTCTCATAATCGGCTCCGGACCGGGCGGTTACGTAACGGCGATCCGTGCCGCACAGCTTGGCTTCAAGACCGCAATTATTGAACGCGATTACCTAGGTGGCATCTGTCTGAACTGGGGCTGCATCCCCACCAAGGCGCTGTTGCGATCCGCGGAAATTTTTCACTACCTGCAGCACGCGAACAACTACGGTCTGAAGGCGGACAACGTCGGTTACGACGCCAAGGCCGTTGTCGCGCGTTCGCGCCGGGTTGCAAAGAGACTCAACGATGGCGTCGGTTTTTTGATGAAGAAAAATGGCGTCGCGGTGATCTGGGGCGAAGCCTCGATAACAGCTCCGGGCAAGGTCGATGTGAGGGCTTCAAAAGCGGACGCCCCGAAAGGAGCGTCCGGCCCCGGCAGGTATCAGGCAAAGCACATCATTGTCGCCACGGGAGCGCGGCCGCGCGTCGTGCCCGGACTGGAGCCCGACAAGAAACTGATATGGACCTATTTTGAGGCCATGGCGCCCGATCATGTGCCGAAATCTCTTCTGATTATCGGCTCCGGCGCGATCGGAATCGAATTTGCCTCTTTTTACCGCGCGCTGGGCTGTGAGGTGACGGTCGTGGAAGTCCTGCCACAAATCCTTCCCGTCGAAGACCAGGAAATCCAGAACTTTGCCCGCAAGAGTTTTGAACGACAAGGCATCAAATTTCGTACCAACGCGAAAGTCGTCCGACTGGAAAAGAAATCGGATAGCGTTGTTGCCACCATCGAGGAGGGCGGGCGATCCGAAACCTTGAGCTTCGAACGGGCGATATCTGCCGTGGGTGTAACCGGTAATATCGAGGGCCTTGGTTTAGAGAATTTGGGGGTAAAGACGGACCGCGGCATAATCGCCGTCGATGCGTTCAACCGCACAAACATTCCGGGACTTTATGCGATCGGTGACGTCGCAGGTCCGCCTATGCTGGCGCATAAGGCTGAACACGAGGGAATAATTTGCATTGAGGCGATCAAGGGACTCAATCCGCACCCCTTGAACAAGGGGCTTATTCCCGGCTGCACTTATTGTTCGCCTCAGATAGCGTCGGTAGGATTGACGGAACAGGCTGCCAAAGAGCAAAAAATCGATGTTCGGGTGGGACGCTTCCCTTTCATCGGCAATGGAAAGGCAATCGCCCTCGGGGAGGAGCAAGGTCTCGTCAAAGTCCTTTTCGACAGCAGCACAGGTCAGTTGCTCGGCGCGCACATGATAGGTGCCGAAGTGACTGAGCTCATCCAGGGCTACGTCATCGCCATGAATCTAGAGACAACAGAACAAGAATTGATGCACACCGTCTTCCCCCACCCGACCTTATCCGAAATGATGAAAGAAGCTGTGCTTGATGCCTATGGGCGGGCACTCAACGTGTGATCCGAGGCAAGATGAGCAAATTCACGAGCATTATCGAGACTGTTGGCCGCACGCCGATCGTCCGCATCAACAAGCTGGCTCCGAAGGGGATCAACCTTTTCGTGAAAATCGAAGCGTTCAATCCTCTGGGGTCGGTGAAAGACAGATTGGCGCTGGGGGTGATCGAGGCCGCGGAGAAATCCGGCGAGCTCAAGCCCGGACAGACGGTGATCGAAGCGACCTCCGGCAATACCGGCATTGGCCTTGCCATGGTTTGCGCGGCGAAAAACTACCCGCTGGTCGTCACGATGGCGGAAACGTTCAGCATCGAACGACGAAAGCTCATGCGATTTCTTGGGGCCAAAGTTGTACTAACGCCGGCTGCGGAGCGTGGCATGGGAATGGTGAGCAAGGCTATCGAACTCGCAAAGGCCCACGGATGGTTCTTGACGCGCCAATTTGAAAACGAGGCGAATCCAGACATCCATTCCCGTACGACTGCGCGCGAAATCATTGATGACTTCAAGGGCGAGAGGCTCGACTATTGGGTCACCGGATTCGGCACCGGTGGAACATTGAAAGGGGTTGCTCGGGTACTCGCCAAGGAACGGCCGGATACAAAAATTGTCGTTTGCGAACCTGCCGATGCCCCGATGCTTTCGAGCGGTAGCAAGCAGGAGCGAAACGCCGATGGGTCGCCGGCCAAGCCAAACCCGGCCTTCAAACCTCATCCGATGCAGGGTTGGAGTCCGGATTTCATTCCGAAAATCACAGGCGATGCTGTCGAGATGGGAGTCATCCACAGCATCATCACTGTGGCTGCTCCCGATGCCATGAAATGCAGTCGTGAACTCGCGCAGAAAGAGGGCATTTTTGTCGGCATCACCGCCGGTGCGACCTTCGCCGGCGCTCTCGAGGTCTGCAAGAGCGCCGCAGCGCGATCTACAGTGCTTTGCATGCTCCCGGATACTGGCGAACGATATCTTTCCACCCCACTGTTCGGTGATATTGGAGTGGACATGGACGACGAAGAGCTGAAGATCTCACATTCGACGCCCAACCATCATTTGCCATCCAAGACCGCATAAGCGGCTCCTGCCATACTCACGTTGAAACCGACTTCGCGGTCTTGAGCCGGCGGATTTTTGCGGAGGTTGCTCCAACCGCCGCGGATCATTCGCTCTTGCTATTTTCGTATAGACTAGAGTTGGCGAATCCTGTGAGGGATACGCATGGGCATCATCATCTGGATCATCATAGGCCTGCTCGCAGGGTGGCTGGCGAAGCAATTGCTTGGTGGAACAGGCGGCCTACTGCGCAACCTTGCGGTTGGCCTGATCGGCGCGATCGTGGGTGGTATCCTGTTCGATCAGTTGGGAATTGTGGTCAAACCCGGCTTTCTTGGCGCGCTAATCAGCGCCACAATAGGCGCGATTGTCTTCCTGCTAGTCTGGCGCGCCATTACCCGCAGTTGAGCAGGCCAGCACGCCGAAACTGACCTTGCGGCTATCGACCCGCGGCCGTAAGTAGGCACCATGACTGTCGTTCTCGACCTGTCGAACGATCCGCGCCCGCGCCATCCGGAGAGGGTGCACAAGCCTGATTCGCAAATCCTCAAAAAACCGCACTGGATCCGCGTCAAGGCGCCAGTGTCGCCGGGATTTTTTGCAACGCAGAAAATCGTTCGCGAGAACGGGTTGCACACGGTCTGCGAAGAGGCCGGCTGTCCCAATATCGGCGAATGCTGGGACAAAAAGCACGCGACGTTCATGATCATGGGCGATACCTGCACGCGCGCATGCGCGTTCTGCAACGTGAAAACTGGACTGCCGAAGCCGCTCGATGTGGAGGAGCCAGGTTCAGTCGCTGAAGCGACCGCAAGACTGGGACTTGCCCACGTCGTCGTCACATCCGTCGACCGGGATGACTTGCCAGATGGAGGTGCAGCCCATTTCGCAGCTACGATCCGTGCGATCCGCGAGCGCTGCTCGCACACTACTATTGAGGTTCTCGCGCCGGACTTTTTGCGCAAGGAGGGCGCGATCGATCTCGTGGTTGAAGCCAAGCCCGATGTTTTCAACCACAACCTCGAGACCGTGCCGTCGCTCTATTTGACCGTGCGGCCGGGGGCTCGGTATTTCCACTCGCTGCGCATCCTTCAGCGGGTCAAGGAGCTTGATGCCGGCATGTTTACAAAATCAGGTATCATGCTTGGCCTCGGCGAGAATCGAAACGAAGTACTTCAGGTCATGGACGATCTGCGCTCCGCGCGTGTGGATTTCCTGACGATCGGCCAGTACCTGCAGCCTACGCGCAAGCATCACGGAATCAGTCGCTTCGTGCCTCCCGAAGAGTTTCAGGCACTTGAGACGATCGCGTATGCAAAGGGCTTTCTGATGGTGGCGTCTTCGCCGTTGACGCGGTCCTCGCACCATGCCGGCGAGGATTTTGCTCGGCTCAAGGCCGCGCGTGCGGGCGCGGCTTGAGTTGATTGATGCCGCGGTTTTCTACCAAGCGCCGCGTACGCCATGCCGCTTTGCAGATGTTTGAGCTTGTATCGGATGTCGAGAAATATCCGGAATTCGTGCCGTTGTGCAGCGACTTGAAAGTGAGGAGCCGCAGTAAGAACGAGAATGGCCACACTGTTCTGGTCGCCGATATGACTATTGCTTACAAGATCATCCGCGAAACCTTCACGAGCCGCGTCACTTTGGATAGGGAGAACCTCAGGATTTTCGTCGAGTACCTCAACGGCCCGTTCAAGCGTATGCAGAATCGTTGGACATTTAGTCCGATCGATGACCGCGTCTGCGATATCGAGTTCTTCATCGAATATGAGTTCCGAAGCCGCACGCTGGCTGTTCTCATGGGCGCCATGTTTGATACGGCTTTCCGACGTTTTGCAGCGGCGTTTGAGCAACGCGCGAACGCAATCTACGGACGAAGTCCGGCCTGACGCTTTCACACACTCAGGCGTGCAGCAATTAGCTCTTTCCAGCGGGCGGTTCCGGCTCTTCCTTTTCGGCAAGCTCGCGCACCATGGCGAGCGCCTGGAGGACGGAATGATGACGGACCTCAGCGCGACCGATATTCCCGAACTTACGGTCATGTGCGATGACGCGGCCACTTCGGGATGCAGCACAAAAATACACTAGGCCTATCGGCTTGCCAGGCACCGCGCCAGTTGGGCCGGCAATGCCGGTAATTGATACGGCCAGATCGACCGAGGCATGTGCGAGCGCTCCTTTCGCCATCTCCTCGGCACATTCGGTGCTCACGGCGCCATACACGTCAATTGTTGAGGGCGTCACGCCCAGCATCTGCTGCTTGGCCGCGTTGGTGTAGGTGACGAAACCTCGATCAAAAACTGCGGAAGAGCCAGGAATTTCGGTGATGGTAGCGGCAAGCAAGCCGCCTGTGCAGGATTCGGCGGTCGCAAGCGTCAATTGCTTCTTCATGCAGATATCCAGAACTGCTTTTGCGCTCTGTATGGCATCCTGGTCAGGCATGTCAGTCCCAGGGCAAACGAATCGTTGCTGTGGCATAGGCGGCGATGCCTTCGCCGCGGCCCGTGAAACCGAGCTTCTCGCTTGTGGTAGCCTTTACGCCCACGCGGTCGGTTCCTATTCCGGCAATCTTGGCGATGTTTGAGCGGATGGCATCGCGGTGCTCGCCGATCCGCGGGGCCTCGCATACGATGGTGAGATCGAGATGGGCGATACGGCCGCCCCGTGCTCGAACACGGTCGACTGCGAAGCGCAAGAAGCGGTCTGATGACGCTCCACGCCATTGCGGATCGCTCGGCGGGAAATGCGCTCCGATATCTCCTTCCGCCAGCGCACCGAGAAGCGCGTCGGTGAGCGCGTGAAGAGCGACATCTGCGTCGGAGTGGCCGGTGAGGGCGCGCGTGTGCGGAATGCGGATTCCGCCGATGGTCACGTGATCCCCCGGGCCGAAGGCATGCACGTCCAATCCCGAGCCGGTGCGAACATCGGCCAGGGTGGCGCTATGCGTTACCGCGGCGCGCTGGAAGTCATCCGCGGTCGTGATTTTCATGTTGCCATGCTCTCCGGCAAATACGGTAACCTTCATGCTCGCCCATTCGGCCAAGGCGGCGTCATCCGTAAAATCATTGTGACCCTCGGCAGCAGCGCGCCGATGCGCTTCGATGAGCCGCAAGAATGCGAATGCCTGGGGTGTCTGGACGAGGCGCAAATTGCCCCGATCGATCGTCTCCTCAACGATATCGCCTTTGACCCGCTTGACTGTATCGGCGACCGGCAGGACAGGGATCGCCGCCCCGGTCCGCTCGGCCGCATCTATCGCGCGCGCGATGATGCCAGCGCTGACAAAGGGCCGGGCGGCATCGTGGACCAGGACGATCTCCGGGCTGAAATCGACCAGTGCCTCCAGACCCGCATGCACTGAAGCCTGTCGTGTGCTTCCGCCGAACGCGGGAGGCAGGATGTCCATGCCGGCCGTGATCTCCTGAACCAGTGGAAGATCGTGGGCGCGGATGACAGGCTGCACTGCATCAATTTTCGGGTGCGAGAGAAAGCTCAGCAGCGTGCGCTGGAGCATCGGTGCGCCACCCACCTCCCGGTACTGCTTCGGCACGTCCCCGCCCGCGCGCACGCCTTTGCCGGCGCCCACAATCACTGCCGCCACTTGGATCATTACGACTCCTCAAGCGCCTGCGTGTAGCGCGTTATTGCGGTTTGGAAAAACCGCTTCTTGCACCGGGTCTCCTTTTGCACCGCAGCAGTTGCACCGGCGTCTCGAAATGGCTAAACTATGGGCACTATAATAGTTAGCCTAATTCATAGGCAGCAGCTTTGACCATGCCGCGTCCCACTCTAAGGTCGCCATTGTCGGCCGGACCACTTCGGGTCCCGAACCGGGTATTTCTGGCGCCAATGTCGGGCATCACCGATGCTCCATTTCGGCGGCTGGCCGAGCGGTTGGGCGCGGGCCTTGTCATCTCCGAGATGACAGCATGTGCTGGCCTTGCAAAACGAGAGCGCGAAGCGCTTGTCCGCAGCGATGGAATGGGTGTTGCCATTCATGTCGTCCAGCTTGCGGGTTGTGAAGCAAGGTGGATGAGCGAGGGGGCGCGGATTGCAGAGGCGCAAGGAGCCGACATCATTGACATCAATATGGGATGTCCCGCCAAGCAGGTGACTAACGGGGCCGCCGGCTCGGCGCTCATGCGCGATGTCGATCATGCTATCCGCCTGATCGAGTCGACCGTCTCTTCGGTGCGCATTCCGGTCACATTGAAAATGCGACTCGGTTGGGACGATCTCAATCTGAACGCGCCGGAGCTCGCGCGGCGCGCGGAAGCAGTTGGGATCCAGCTGGTCACGGTGCACGGGCGAACCCGCTGTCAATTTTACAATGGACGCGCAGACTGGGCGGCCGTGCGCGCCGTGAAGCAGGCGGTCTCGATACCCGTGGTGGTCAATGGAGACATTCGCTCGCGCGCCGATGCGCTTGCCGCCCTGCAAGAGTCCGGCGCCGATGCGGTGATGGTCGGGCGGGCCGTGAGGGGGCGCCCATGGCTTCCGGGACAGATCGCACGGCAGATTGATACCGGGTCGAATGAGGAGGCGCCGCCGCTCGCTCTGCAGTTCAGACTGATCGATCAACTGTACGAGGAAATCCTGCATCATCATGGAGTTCCGATCGGGCGTCGTCACGCTCGGAAGCATCTGGGCTGGGCACTCGAATGCGCAGCGGCCAGCGCAGGGATTTCGTTAGATCTCCTTGCCCAGCATCGCAATCGTGTCCTGACAACCGAGGAGCCGGCGAGCGTGCGTAGATTGCTCGCCGAAGCCTATGATGATTTCGCCTGGAGAGCTGCGGCATGAACCGCTCTCAGGCACTCTCGGCAGTCAGCAATTCGCCCTCGGATGCGATCCTGCATGCACTTCCGCATCCCGTGGTCATGATATCGCCTGACGGCCGGATTGAGGACGCCAATGCCGCGGCGGAGCAGTTTTTCGAAGCATCCAGGATCATGCTCCGTCGCCATCTTATCCGTGACCTGGTGCCGTTCGGTTCGCCCTTGCTCAGCCTCATAGACCAGGTGCGCAGCCGCGGCGCCGCCGTCAATGAATACAAGGTCGATCTCGCAACTCCTCGCAATCCAGGTGAGCGTCTGGTCGATCTTCATGTGGCGCCGCTGCCGGAATATCCAGAACACGTCGTGGTCATGCTTCAGGAGCGTACGATAGCCGACAAGATGGATCGTCAATTGACCCACCGCGGCGCCGCTCGCTCGGTCATCGCGCTTGCAGCCATGCTTGCCCACGAGATCAAGAATCCGCTTTCCGGAATTCGCGGAGCAGCGCAATTGCTTGAACAGTCCGCCGGAGACGAAGATCGGCCGCTCACCAAACTGATTTGCGAGGAGACTGATCGCATCGTCAAACTGGTGGACCGCATGGAAGTGTTTGCCGATGAGAGGCCCCGCGATCGCGCGCCGGTCAACATTCACGTGGTCCTCGATCATGTGAAGAAATTGGCCGAGACCGGGTTCGGGCGTCAGCTTAAATTCGTTGCGGACTACGATCCGTCGCTGCCTCCTATTCTCGGTAATCGTGACCAGTTGGTGCAGGTGTTCTTGAATCTCGTCAAGAATGCCGCCGAAGCCATCGGAGAGGGTCATACGGACGGAGAGATTCAGCTCACAACGGCCTTTCGACCGGGTGTGCGCTTGTCCGCGCCAGGTAGCAGGGCGCGCGTCTCGTTGCCGCTGGAAATTTGCGTGAAGGACAACGGACCCGGCGTGCCGGATGATTTGCTGCCGCATCTGTTCGATCCTTTCGTGACTACCAAACAGAGCGGGAGCGGACTCGGGCTCGCGCTGGTCGCCAAGATCGTTGGTGACCACGGCGGGATTATCGAATGCGAGTCGCAGCCAAGGCGAACAACTTTTCGCATACTCATGCCCATCTATGACGGTGGCGGCAAGATCGCAGAATCACCGTCTGTAGCAAACTCAGCGGGATAACGTATGCCGACCGGAAGCATATTGATTGCTGATGACGATGCCGCAATCCGCACCGTTTTGAATCAGGCCTTGTTGCGGGCCGGTTATGAAGTCCGTTCAACCGGAAATGCGGCCACGCTCTGGCGCTGGGTCAGTCAGGGTGAAGGTGACCTTGTGATCACGGATGTCTTGATGCCGGACGAGAACGCCTTCGATCTGATCCCGAGAATAAAGAAGCTTCGGCCCGACCTGCCGATAGTGGTGATGAGCGCTCAGAATACATTCATGACGGCGATACGCGCTTCCGAGCGCGGCGCGTATGATTACCTGCCGAAGCCTTTCGATCTCAAGGAGCTCATCGCCATTGTCGGGCGCGCGCTGTCGCAGCCGAAAGAGCCCCGTGCATCGGCCGGCAAGCACGACGATCTGGAAAGCATTCCACTCGTTGGCCGGTCCGCGGCGATGCAGGAAATCTATCGCATGCTCGCTCGTCTGATGCAGACCGACCTAACGGTCATGATTTCCGGTGAATCTGGTACAGGCAAGGAGCTTGTTGCGCGGGCATTGCACGACTACGGAAAGCGCCGGGCCGGCGCATTTGTCGCGATCAACATGGCCGCAATTCCGCGCGACCTCATCGAGTCGGAGCTGTTCGGCCATGAGAAGGGAGCCTTTACCGGTGCCAATGTCCGCAGCTCGGGGCGGTTCGAACAGGCGGAAGGCGGCACCTTATTCCTCGACGAGATCGGCGACATGCCCATGGAAGCCCAAACACGACTACTGCGGGTGCTTCAGCAGGGCGAGTACACCACGGTCGGTGGGCGTACTCCGATCAAGAGCGACGTGCGCATCGTCGCGGCGACGAATAAGGACCTGCGGCTTCTCATTCAGCAAGGTCTCTTTCGCGAAGACTTGTTCTTCAGACTCAATGTCGTGCCGCTGCGGTTGCCGCCCTTGCGTGAGCGTACCGAGGATATTCCAGACCTGATCCGATACTTTTTCCTGCAGGCCCAACGCGACGGACTGCCGGCAAAACAAATTGATCAGGCGGGCATTGAGCGCCTTAAACGCCATCGCTGGCCCGGAAACGTGCGCGAATTGGAGAACCTCGCGCGGCGGCTTGCAGCGCTTTACCCGCAGGAGACGATCAATGAGGCAGTCATTGACGCCGAACTGGCCCAACCCAATCTGCCGTCCGGGGCCGCCGCATCGAGCGGCGAGGACACCCTCAGCAGTAGCGTGGAACGGCATCTCGCCGCCTACTTTGCGGGCTTTGAAGAGGGACTGCCGCCCGCTGGCCTCTATCACCGGGTTTTGCGCGAAATCGAGCATCCCCTTCTGACGGCCGCGTTGGCCGCGACGCGCGGCAATCAGATACGCGCGGCGGACCTGCTGGGTCTGAACCGCAATACGCTCCGCAAGAAGATTCGAGATCTCGACATCCAAGTGTATCGCGGTAGCAACTAACGGTTCAGTTGCCGGACGCTCCGAACGGCTATCGCGCCCCGGATTTGTCGCAATTCAGCAACATTGTTGTATAAAAGCATCACCCGCTAGGGGGTCTAGCCGGGGTAGGGACACGGTCCGTCCCAATTTCCACTGTCGGGGGGTCATGAGCGTCGAACAGGCCACCACCGCTGAAAACGCGCTTGCTGGCCCTCCCCCGAAGCGAGGGGAAATACGGATTCTGGGGCCTTTGGCCGTTGGTCTGGCTCTGCTCTCGGCCTTCGTCACCTTTATCGTTCTTGCCGATCTTACGCCGCTATCGCCAACCCATTACGTGGTGGTGACGCTGCTGCTTGTGAACGCGGCGACTGTCGTGTTCCTGCTGAGCCTTATCATTCGGGAGGTTTGGCAGGTGGTGCAGGCGCGCCGGACCGGGCGTGCCGCTGCCAAACTTCATGTGCGGATTGTCGGACTGTTTTCAATCATCGCGGCAGCGCCCGCGATCATGGTTGCAATCGTCGCGAGCGTCACGCTTGACCGAGGGTTGGACCGACTTTTTTCTACCCGCACCCGTGCGGCGATCGAAAACTCGCTGATCGTTGCCGAAGCGTATCTGCGCGACCACGCTCAAATTGTGCGCTCCGACATCATGGTGATGGCATTCGACATCGCGCGTATGAAGCCGGTGCTGGAACAGGATCCCGACAAGCTTCGGCAGTTTCTGACCTTTCAAGCTTCTGTCCGAGGTCTTGGCACCGCGATCGTGCTTGACAAGGACCTGCGGACCATTGCGCGCGCGGACATCAATGCCAATCAAACTTTTGCTTTGCCGCCGCGCGATGCCTTACCGCATATCAGCAGCAAGGAACCACAGGTGGTGTTACTGCCGGACACGAACTACGTAGCGGCCGTAATAAAGCTCGAGCAGTATGACGACCAGTATCTCTACGTAACAAGATTGCTCGATCCGCGTGTGGTGCCGCAGCTGCAGGCGACGCGCGCGAGTGTCACCGAATATACAGCGCTCGAGGCGCGGCGACTCGGCGTGCAGGTGGCGTTTGCACTGATGTACACCGTGATCGCCTTGATTGTGCTTCTTTCCGCCGTTTGGATCGGATTGAATTTTTCCAATCGTCTCGTGGCGCCCATTCGCCGCCTCATCAGTGCAGCCAATGCTGTCTCAACCGGCAACCTATATGTGCGCGTGCCTGTGCGTCAGTCCGAAGGCGATCTGGCGCATCTTGGCGAGACCTTCAATCGCATGACTCAGGAATTGCGCACGCAACATGACGCCATCATGCAAGCACGTGACCTCATCGACAGCCGTCGTCGCTTCATGGAAGCAGTACTCGCGGGCGCGAGCGCCGGGGTTATCGGCGTCGACGGGAGCGGGGCTGTGAGCATTCTCAATCGCTCAGCGGAAAAGCTCATTGGACGGAGCGAAAAAGAGGCGCTCGGAAAACCGCTGGTGGAAGTGCTGCCTGAGCTGTCGGATATCATGGTTGCTGCTCAGTCGGGAGCTCGGGCTCAAGATCAGGTGACCATCAACCGCAATGGCCGCGAGCGCAATCTTTCTGTTCGCGTAACAAGCGAGCAGTCGACTGAGTCCGATCGAGGCTATGTAGTGACACTCGACGATATCACTGAACTCGTCGCCGCACAGCGCACGTCCGCCTGGGCAGATGTGGCGCGTCGAATAGCACATGAGATTAAAAATCCGCTCACTCCGATACAGCTATCGGCCGAAAGGCTACGGCGTAAATACGGAAAGATGATCGGCGAGGACAAAGGTGTCTTTGAGCAGTGTACCGACACGATCGTGCGCCAGGTAGATGACATCAGACGCATGGTCGACGAATTCTCGCATTTTGCCCGAATGCCGAAGCCAGTCATGGCGGCCGAGGATGTCGCAGACGCGGTACGTCAGACGGCCTTTCTAATGCGCGTTGGCAATTCGGAAATCGACATCAAGACGGAAATTTCCGAAGACCCCATGCCCGCGAAATTTGATCGGCGTCTGATTTCGCAGGCGCTGACAAATATCGTCAAGAATGCCGCGGAGGCCATCGGCGCCGTTCCATCGCAGGAAATCGAGAAGGGAGTGATCCGCGTCTACGCAACGAGAGATGGTTCGGACGTGGTGATTGATGTCGTAGACAACGGCATTGGCTTGCCCAAATCAAACCGCAGTCGTCTGCTCGAACCATATGTCACAACGCGAGAAAAAGGTACGGGCCTGGGTCTCGCGATCGTGGGGCGTATCATCGAGGAACATGGCGGCAGCATCGAGTTGCGTGATGCTGCGGAGAGGATTCCGGATCAGCGTGGTGCCTGGGTCCGGGTGAGGTTTTCGGCGGCGGGAAATTCTGACGGCGCCAGTCAGCATAGTCAAAACGCAGGTAAGTAGGTCATGGCCGCTGAAATTCTAATTGTCGATGACGAAGCCGACATCCGCGACCTGGTCGCCGGGATCCTGCAGGATGAGGGTTACACCACGCGCACGGCGCGGAATAGTGATGAAGCGCTTGTGGCCATCACAACGCGACGGCCGAATCTGGTTTTTCTCGACATATGGCTTCAGGGCAGCAAGCTCGACGGGCTTCAGTTGCTGGAGGCCATAAAGCAGGAGCACGGGGAACTTGCGGTTGTGATGATCTCCGGGCACGGCAACATCGAAACGGCAGTCGCAGCGATCAAGCTCGGCGCCTACGACTTCATTGAGAAGCCATTTAAGGCGGATCGGTTGGTATTGGTGGCCAATCGCGCTTTGGAAAATTCGCGCCTGAGAAGAGAAGTCAAGCAGCTCAAACAGCTCGCGCCGCTGCCGCCGACGCTGATCGGCCACTCAGCCGCGATCGGGCAATTGCGCCAGGCGATTGATCGCGTCGCCCCGACAAATAGTCGCGTGCTGATCGTTGGTCCATCAGGAGCGGGAAAGGAGCTCGCCGCGCGGACCCTTCACCAACTGTCGGGACGCGCAAGCGGGCCTTTCGTAGTCATCAACGCAGCGGCGATAACGCCAGAGCGAATGGAAGTGGAACTGTTCGGCGTCGATCAATCCAATGGCTCCGAAGGTCGCAAGCCCGGCGCACTGGAGGATGCGCATGGCGGGACGTTGTTTGTAGACGATATTGCGGAGTTGCCCCGCGAAACGCAGAACAAGATTTTGCGCGTACTCGTCGATCAGACTTTTCAGCGGGTGGGAGGCAGTGCAAAGATCTCGGTGGATGTGCGTATCGTATCCTCGACGGCGCGCAATCTTGAGAATCTGATCGCCGATGGGAAGTTTCGCGAGGACCTGTACCATCGGCTTGCCGTGGTTCCGATACGTGTGCCGCCACTCTCGGAGCGGCGGGAGGATATCCCCGATCTCGTGGGGTATTTCATGGATCAGATTTCACAGGCGACCGGCTTGCCCAAGCGCCGTATCGGCGAAGACGCGATGGCAGTTTTGCAATCGCATAATTGGCCCGGCAATGTGCGGCAGTTGCGAAACAATATCGAGCGTTTGCTGATTCTAGCAGGTGGCGACCCGGACGCGGTGTTGAGCGCAAGCATGCTGCCACCGGACGTGGGATCGATGGTGCCCAGCATGCCGAACGGAAACGGCGGAGAGCATCTCATGGGACTGCCGTTGCGGGATGCCCGCGAGGTGTTCGAACGTGAATATCTCGTCGCACAGATCAGCCGATTTGGCGGCAATATTTCACGAACAGCAGAATTCGTTGGCATGGAGCGCTCGGCGTTGCACCGCAAGCTCAAAGCTCTCGGAATTGATTGATCCCATGTTCCGCGTCGCTTACGTCAACGGACGTTATGTGCCGCGCAATCACGCAGCGATTGCTGTCGAAGATCGCGGTTTTCAATTTGCCGATGGCGTGTACGAGGTTTGCGAGGTGAGGGGAGGCCGCCTTGTGGACGAAAGGCGGCACATGGCGCGTCTGGGCCGCTCTCTGAATGAATTGCGTATTCCCCGGCCCATGTCGCCGGCAGCTTTGTCAGTCGTTCTTCGTGAAACGGTGCGACGCAACCGCGTACGCGACGGCATTGTCTACCTTCAAGTTACGCGCGGGGTCGCGAGGCGCGATTTTCCCTTTCCACCTGAAGGCACTAAGCCCTCTCTGGTCGTGACGGCCCGGAACATCGATACCGAGCGCCTAGGAAAATTGGCCGTCGAAGGTATTGCCGTGGTCACTGTGCCTGACATTCGATGGAAACGGGTGGATATCAAAACTGTTGCGCTGCTGCCCAATGTCCTGGCCAAGCAGATTGCAAGCGAGAAGGGTGCCCGGGAAGCCTGGCTTGTCGATGCTCAGGGATACGTCACCGAAGGCGCCTCCTCCAACGCCTGGATCGTAAGCCGTGAAGGCACGCTGATCACTCATCCTCTTGGTCACGACATCCTTTCGGGTGTTACTCGGTCCGTCGTGATCGACGCGATTAGAGCGCAGGGCATACTCTTTGAGGAGCGCAGTTTCACCGTCGAGGAGGCCTGCGGCGCCAGAGAGGCTTTCATAACCTCGGCAAGCCAGACCGTGCTTCCTGTTGTTACAATCAACGGTAGGCCGGTTGGCAACGGCTCTCCCGGGCTGATCGCAACGAAGTTGCGGCAGGATTACCATCGTTACGCGGAACTCAGTCCCGAATAGCCTGTTTTTCAGCGGCAGGAGGTTTGGCCAAGCGACTGTTGAGGCATAGAAAAACGTGGCATTTCAAAGCCTTGATTGCAACCAAGTGAAGTTGTGCTTGCGCCGGAACAGTTGCTGCAATCTAATAGCGTTTCCCGGGCCATCTTTGCGTGGGGCAAAGGGGCGCATGCCGATCCGCTGGGATGCGGAAGGACCTGGGCAAAGAAGGTCTCGCGCGGCAGACGCGAGCAAAAAATGGAAAAACGGCCATGGCAGCCGAGCGAACACAAAATCTTCAAGACACATTTCTCAATCATGTTCGAAAAAGCAAAATACCTCTCACCATCTTCCTGGTGAACGGAGTCAAGCTGCAGGGCGTGGTGACCTGGTTCGATAATTTCTGCGTGTTGCTGCGACGGGATGGGCACTCGCAACTCGTCTACAAGCATGCAATCTCGACGATCATGCCAGGCCATCCGATCCAGCTGTTCGAAGGAGCCGACGAGCCACCGTCGGCTGGAGAAAAGGTCTGATTGGAAGTCCGTCGAGATCACCGTGATGACCGGTTGGGCTCGACTGGCTCGAGGCCTGAGACCGGCCGTGCGATCGTCATTGAACCGTGGATCAAGGCTTCTTCACGTGGGGCCGTGTCCAGCGGGCAAAGCGGCGCGCGGACTCCTGAGGCGCGCCTAGAGGAGGCCACCGGGCTTGCGCGCGCCATCGATCTCAACATCGTCCAGGCTGGTCTGGTCGGACTGAATGAGATCCAGCCAGCTACCTATCTGGGCAAAGGCAAGGTCGATGAAATTGCCGGCGTGGCGAAAAGTCTTTCGGCGTCCGTTATTGTGATGGATTGCCCGATTTCTCCGGTTCAGCAGAGAAATCTGGAGAAGGCCTGGAACACGAAAGTCATTGATCGGACGGGCTTGATTCTGGAAATTTTCGGACGGCGTGCTCGTACTAGGGAAGGGGCTTTGCAGGTCGAGCTTGCACATTTGACTTACCAGAAGAGCAGACTTGTGCGCTCCTGGACCCATCTCGAGCGCCAACGTGGTGGATTTGGCTTTCTCGGAGGTCCCGGAGAAACGCAGATCGAGGTCGACAAACGTGTGATCGAGGAGCGTATCTCGCGTATCGAATCCGAGCTCGAAAAGGTTAAGCGGACACGCAAGCTACATCGTGACAGCCGAAAGAGGGTGCCCTATCCGATCGTCGCCCTGGTCGGCTACACGAACGCTGGAAAATCCACCTTGTTCAACAGAATGACGGCGGCACGCGTGCTCTCGGCTGACATGCTGTTTGCAACGCTTGATCCGACCCTGCGGGCCGTTGAGTTGCCTCGCGGCACGCGAGTAATCCTTTCCGACACGGTTGGATTTATCTCGGATCTCCCAACGATGCTAGTTGCGGCGTTTCGTGCCACGCTGGAGGAGGTCATTGAAGCCGACGTCATATTGCATGTTCGCGATGTCTCGCACGCCGATTCCGATGCACAACGGCACGACGTCGAACGCGTGCTGCACGAACTTGAAATAGATGCTACCGACCGACGTCTGATCGAAGTGTGGAACAAGATCGATCTGCTTGACGAGCAGGGCCGTGCCCAACTGCTCAACCTCGCTCGTCGTCGGAGCGCGGCGTTAGAGGCGATACCGGCGTCGGCCATGACGGGAGAGGGAATTGCCAGCATTCTGGAGGCCGTCGAAAGGCGCTTGGGCGAAAATCGTGAAACAGTTCAGGTACGCATAGATCCATCAGATGGTGCCGGCCTCAGTTGGCTCTACCGCCACTCGCAAGTGCTGAGCAAGGACCTGCAAGAGGATGGTCAACTTGCAGTGACCGTTTGTGCCGACCGCGACAACGCGGCGCGAGTGCGGGCAAAATTTGGGTTCTGAATTTACTTTTCGGTCGTCTTCGCCTGCTCCCATAGTCTATCCATTTCAGCCAAGCTGGCCCCCGACAATGTTTTTCCCTGGGCTGCCAATGCGCGTTCGATTTCCGCAAAACGTCTTTCGAATTTGACATTGGTGTCGCGCAGCACACCTTCGGGATCCGCCCGCATATGACGCGCGAGGTTGACCACAGCGAAGAGGAGATCGCCGATTTCTTCTGCGACCCGCTCCTTGTTTTGCTTTTCGAGTTCAGCGTCGATCTCGTCCGCTTCCTCCCGTATCTTGGCGAGAACGACGCGTGCATCATTCCAGTCAAATCCGACGCGGCTGGCACTCTCTTGCAGTTTCAGCGCGCGGGTTAACGCGGGTAGGGCAACTGGTACCTCTGAGAGGATGCCACCGGGAGCTTTGCCCTGCTCCGCCTTCTCCTGTGCCTTGATGCGCGCCCAAAGGCCTTCAACGGCTTCCGCGGTTTTGCCCTCGGCATCGGCGAATACGTGCGGATGCCGCCTGACAAGCTTGCTGGTGATGGCTTCCACAACGTCGCCGAAATCGAAGGCATCGGTTTCCTCCGCCATGCGGGCATGGAAGACGACCTGAAGCAGCAGGTCGCCAAGCTCCTCCTTGAGGGAGGTGAGATCCCGGCGAGCGATCGCATCCGCTACTTCGTAAGCTTCCTCGATCGTATATGGCGCGACGCTCGAAAAATTTTGATCGAGATCCCACGGGCATCCGCTCCCCGGCGTACGCAGGGCCGCCATGATTTCTAGAAGGCGAGATATGTCCCGGGACGGTTTCACAGCGCTTGCTTCATCACGTGATGACTTCGTCACGACCGGCAAACCCTTTGGTTCCGCCCGCGTCGTCCCCGATTCGCATAAGACATATTATGGAACATGCGCGAGTATGCCCGGAAATACTGGACTTCAGCGCATGCTCTTTGCAAATTGTGCAAGTTGGTCACCCCCGTAGCGTGTCCTTCTCTTTGGCGAAGTCCCTGGGTCGAATGGAATCGCTCTCAGGTCGTGATCGTCATGCCGTCGTAGGCAGGCTCGACGCCCGGAGGCAACTCGGCGCGGAGACACCCATAATCCATGTCTGTGTGCAGGTTAGTCAGGATGGCGCGTTTGGGCTTGACCCGCGCGATCCAATACAGTGCTTCCTCGAGATTGAAATGACTCGGATGCGGCGCCTTGCGCAACGCGTCCACGATCCAGACCTCGATCCCGGCCAACGCTTCAAGGCTTTCTGAAGGAAGGTTCTTGATGTCGGCGGAGTAGGCGACCCTCCCGAAGCGAAAGCCGAGCGAAGGAATATCGCCGTGCCCCTGGAGCACTGGAAGCACCTCAATTGGTCCGCCCTGCCCCTCGATGGTTATGGCGTTCCCTGCCACAAGGCGCTTTTCGGAGGCGATCGGGGGATATCCGCTGCCGGGAGGCGTCATGAAGCAATATCCAAAGCGAGCGTGCATTGCGCGCGAGGTAGGCTCATCTAGGTACACGTCGACGCGGCGTCGCTTGTGGACGAACAATGGCCTCAGATCATCGATCCCATGGGTGTGGTCCGCGTGCTCATGGGTGATCAGCACGCCGTCCAGCCAATCCACTTGGGCGTCCAACAACTGCATTCGCAAATCTGGTGAGCAGTCCACGAGCACTCGCGTCCGGTGCCCGCGCGAGTTTTTGAGCTCGATCAATAGTGAACATCGGCGCCGCCGGTTCTTCGGATTGTTCGGATCGCAGGAACCCCAACCAAGCGCGACACGCGGAACGCCCATGGACGAGCCGCAGCCCAGGATGGTGAACGTCAAACTCATGCGGCGTCAGCCAGCTGCCGCGGAACCTTCCAGAAGAGGGTAAAGAAGTTTTCGGTCGTCCGGCGAGCGATCTCGTCGGTCGACACGCCAAGCGTCTGTGCCAAAACTTTGGCCGTTTCCACTACATAGGCGGGCTCGTTGCGTTCGCCGCGGAATGGAAGCGGCGCCAGATAGGGGGCGTCGGTCTCGAGCATGATGCGATCGGCCGGCAATAATCGCGCTATCTCGCGAAGTTCGTCGGACCGCTTGAAGGTAAGAATTCCGGTGAAGGAGACATGCAGTCCCAATTCGATGGCTACGAATGCGAGTTCGCGGCTGCCGGTGAAGCAGTGAAGGATGGCGGGGAAGGCGCCCTTCCCGTTTTCCTCGGTCAGAATCCGCATCATGTCTTGATCGCATTCGCGCGAGTGGATCACGAGCGGCAGGCGCGTTTGTCGCGCTGCCGCGATGTGCTCGCGGAAGCTGGCGATCTGAACGTCCCGCGGACTCGTGTTGCGATAATAGTCGAGCCCGGCCTCTCCCAGAGCCACGACTTTCGGATGTTGAGTCAGCGCGACAAGGGTGTCGACCCCGACGTCCATCTCCTCATGCGCGTGGTTGGGATGGGTGCCCACCGAACAGAATACGTCGGGGAATCTTTCCGCAATTGCGAGGACTTGTGCGTGTTTTTTCACCCGGGTTGAAATCGTGACCATCCGGCCGATGCCAACCGCACGCGCGCGCTCGACAACAGCATCAAGCTCCGACGCAAAATCTGGAAAATCGAGATGGCAATGGCTGTCCACCAGCATAACGGATAGCCGGAAGTCCTTTCCTGACACGCTCGGAAACGCCGTGCCACATCTGGGCTCTTTGGGCCGGAGCCTGACGGGGCCACAACAGCCGCCGGTCCCTGCCCCGGACCAAATAACGGCCGACCGGCACCGGGGCAAGCCATCTCGCAGCCAGATGGTCACCGTCTGTTCCTGTGCGTTGACACAAATCAATGATTCCGAGTCCGGGTTGCCAGTTTGTCCGGGGAAAACGTCACCCCCAGTGCAGGCTGGGTCGGTAGCTTGGCGTCAACCGAAGCGCGCGGGAGAAACCCTGCAGGGCAGCGCGCTGTTTCACGTTGTCTTCGCTCTGTGTGACGGGATGATGGGCAATTCGGCGACACGTGCCGAGTTGATCAGTCATCGACTTCCTAATGTTGGCTGACGCTTTCACGTCGTCGTGGGATCGGCCGGCGTCCTCGCGTTCCAGACAAGATGCTCTTCACGAGTTCGTCGGCCAAGGAGAGCTCCGCGTCTATCCCAGGTGTCTTGAAGTAGACGACGACAGCAAGTTCCTGTTCGCGCAGCCAGGCAGGTTGGAACACGTGAACAGATGCTCTTCCTGCGAAGCGGACGACGTGATGGCCAGCCCACGGAACGCAATAAGTCGCTGTTTAACCCTTCTCTCATTGACTCTTGGCAATCCCAAGAGCTTCGTCGTCTTGGGTCGTTCGAACCTGCGCCGCAGAACGTCATATTCGTCGCGCGTCATCACAGCGCATGCTCCAATATGCATATTGGTCAACCGATCACGCGAAATCTGATAACCTTGAGGGTACAAATTTTCGCGGTGAGAGCACATGTGGTGGTGAGAGCATATGGCGGATGAACGAGTAGAACCCGAGATCATCCCACCTGAAAAGAGCCAACGCGGCGAGCAGCGAACGCGGGTATTCATCGATGGCCGCGGCACCGAGCGCATTTACATAGCGCAGCCGGGCTCAGTCGGCAGCATCTTGGTGGTCTTGATTACGGGCCTTCTGCTGGCCGCGTTCTTTGTATTGCTGCTGAGTACAATGCTCATCTGGCTACCGGTGCTGATCCTCATAGGCACCGCCGTGCTCGTCATTGGAATGGTGCGCGCGTTTTTACGCGGCGGCCGCTGACCTCAGTTAAATCGACGCTTACTGCGCCAAACAAGTTATTGGGCGGCTCGGAGGAAACGCGGCACAATGGCGTGATCCACCGTGCAAAACAATTTTCGTAAGATCTCCACCAGCATTATGGGACCTTTGCCTCGGGCTCGACATAACGCGGGAAAACGGGCGAAGGTGGCGGCATGATGGTGCCGGCCTTGATCCGCCCTTGTGGTCCAAGAGCCGCAAAGTCGCGCGCCTCGGTTGGTGTGCCGAGCAGATCGAGCAGCCTTGCAGCCGACATGGGGACGAATGGCTGCACGAGAATGGCAATCTGGCGCAGGACTTCCGCGGTGACGTAAAGCACCGTTCCCTGCCGTCCCGGGTTCGTTTTCGCCAGTGCCCACGGCGCCTCAGACGCGAAATAACGATTGGCGTCAGCGACCACGGACCAGACACAGTTGAGCACCTGGTGCAGTT
Source organism: Pseudolabrys sp. (assembly GCA_035718275.1). Taxonomy (GTDB): domain Bacteria; phylum Pseudomonadota; class Alphaproteobacteria; order Rhizobiales; family Xanthobacteraceae; genus Pseudolabrys. The sequence continues at coordinate 151,612 of DASTHI010000025.1, forward strand.
GCTGCGTCTTCATGCATTCGCGAGCGGTACCGATCATCGCATCGGCCGCAGCCAGGATGGCGTTGTCGGTCGTGGTGAAGGCGCCTGGCACTGGAATTTTTGCGTCAAATGCCCGAGCGATCATCGTTAATGACCGCTGTGCCAGATTGCCCAGGTCGTTCGCCAGGTCGGCATTGATGCGGTTGACGATGGCTTCATGGCTGTAGTTGCCGTCCTGTCCGAAAGGAACCTCGCGCAGGAAAAAATAACGGAACTGATCCACGCCATAGGCATCGGCCATGATGAACGGGTCGACCACGTTCCCGACCGACTTGGACATCTTCTCGCCGCGATTGAACAGAAAACCGTGCGAGAAAATCCGCTGCGGCACTTCCAGGCGGGCGGACATCAGGAATGCGGGCCAGTACACCGCATGGAAGCGCACGATATCTTTGCCTATGACGTGGAGCGCGGCGGGCCAGTAACGTTTGAACAGCGGATTCTCCGTGTCGGGGAAACCAACACCCGTGATATAATTTGTGAGCGCATCGACCCACACATACATGATGTGGCCGCTGCTCCCTGGGACACGAATGCCCCAATCGAATGTGGTGCGCGAGATCGAGAGGTCCTGCAGACCTCCCCGCACGAAACTCGCAACTTCATTGAGGCGCTCTTTCGGGAGCACGAAATTTGGACGTTCGTAGAGTTCTAGCAGCTTGTCCTGATATGCCGACAGCCTGAAGAAGTAGCTCGACTCTTCCACCCAATCGACTGGTGTGCCCGTCTTGGCCGCGACGCGTTCTCCCTGCTCGTTCAGTTGCGTCTCATCTTCCGCGTAATAAGCCTCGTCGCGGACCGAATACCAGCCGGCGTACTTTCCGAGATAGATATCTCCGTTTTGCTCCATCCGCTGCCAAATGGCTTCGGACGACCGGTGGTGTCTCGCCTCGGTGGTGTGGATGAAATCGTCATTCGAGCAGTTCATCCGCTTCACCATCGCCTCGAAGCGCGGCACGTTGCGATCAAGCAGCTGGCGCGGGGTCAGGCCCTCCTTTGCGGCGGTCTGCTGGATTTTTTGCCCGTGCTCATCGGTTCCAGTGAGGAAGTACACGTCGTAGCCGTCAAGCCGCATGAAACGTGCGATGGCATCGGTCGCTATCGCCTCATAGGCATGGCCAATATGGGGCGGGCCGTTCGGATATGAGATCGCTGTCGTGATATAAAAGGGCGCTTTCCCCCTGACTGCAGGGAGCTTGGCCGCGCCCGCATGCTGAGGATTGACCCGTTCGGTTTTCGCGCTCACTCGGGATCGCGCACGGGCAGCTGTCGTCTGTTTCCTGCCCGAACCGCGTTTGGCCGCCGTGCCCTGGCCGCCCCTGCCGCCTTTTCTTTTCCTACTCGGCTTGCTGGCAGATTTTTTCCTGCTCGCGAGCGGGCGCAATTTCTTCCTGCTGCGTGCGCCTGTTCTGCGCTTCCGCTTCACCGATCTTGCTTTTCTTCTCGCCATGAAAGCACTCGAAAAAGAGCCTGCGACAGCCTTCGAAGCCAAACACCGATGGCCGGGAGCGCCCGGCCATCGCTTGTGCAGCCTAGGTACCAATGGCTGCGCAAGGGAGCAAGCCATTGGGGCACCATGCTTTCGTTTTCCTGAGCGTTGCAGTTTGGATGTTGTGCTCGTAAGACTTTTCCATGGCGCAACATTTTGATTCCCGAGCGCAAAGCTTGCCCCTGGGCACGACATTTTTGCCTTTGATCGCTGCGGGTTTGGCGGCTCTATGCGCGGCGTCAGCCCTGGCCGAGCCGATGCAGTGCAGCCGCGAGGAAAAGACCTGCATAGCCGCCTGCAATAAGAGTCTTAGCCGAAGCTCGCTCTCGATCTGCGTCACGAATTGCGGGGCTAGGCACTCGATCTGCATGAGGACCGGCTGTTGGGACAACGGCGCGCAGAGATACTGCGGGCTCCTGAGGAAATAACCGGGGTCACTTTCGTTCTTTACGAATTGCTAAACCGACTTCGCATACACTCTTATCGCGCGTTAACTTTGCAGATTGCCATTCCGTGGCCGACCAGAACGGTTTGCAGGGCCTATGGGCGCTCCGCTCGAACTCATCCACCAGCTGGACAACTCGATCGCACAGAGTTCGGACGAGCGGCGATCGGCAATGCTGCGGCACTTAACCGATCTTTTTCTTGTCGGATCGGACCAATATTCGGAAGACGAGATCGATCTTATCGATGATGTTTTCGTTCGGCTGGTAAAGACCATTGAAGAATCCTCGCGCGCGCTTCTGGCGATCCGCCTCGGGCCCGTGCCCACCGCTCCTCCGAAGATTTTACGTCTACTTGCGTGTGACGACGTCATCGAGGTTGCTTCACCCGTTCTTTCGCAGGCTGAGCGCCTCGATCTTGAGACTCTGATCGAATGCGCTCGGACCAAAAACCAGGAGCATCTGCTCGCGATCTCACGTCGGAAAATGCTTCCGGAGGCATTGACCGACGTACTGGTGGAGCGCGGCGATCAGCAGGTGGTGCTCAGTACAGCAAAGAATTCGGGCGCGAAATTCTCGGGACAGGGCTTCGAAACGCTGGTCAGGCGCTCGCGCGGCGACGATCAGCTTGCCGCGTGTGTTGGAACGCGACCTGATCTACCGCCAGGCGTATTCGGGAGACTTCTGCAGGTTGCATCCGACACCGTCCGTGCGAAACTTGTGGCTGAGCGCACACATCCCAAAAGCGCTGTCGACAGCGTCGTCTCCGAGGTCTCGGACGAGATCGCGGATGCTGCCGCGGCGCAGCCGGTCAGCTATGCCACGGCGCAGGTCCTCGCCGACTCGCTGCATCGCGCAGGTCTTTTGAATACTGCCAAAGTTGACGAATTCGCCGTTGCGGGACGCTTCGAGGAAATGGTCGCAGCTCTTTCAGTGATGTCGAAGGTGCCGATTTCGACGATTGAGCAGCACATGCGGGACTGCCACACACAGTCGCTGCTCGTGCTGGCAAGAGCCGTTGGACTGCCGTGGGACACTACGCGCAGCGTGATGACACTGGCCGCCAAACGTTTTCGCCGATCAATCGCCGGAATCGATCATGCCATGCCCTCTTTCCAGCGGCTTCGGCAGGCCACAGCCAGGCAGATCCTCGATTTTCACCGGATGCCCGATCGGCCGCAGCGGCCGCACTGAACCTTGCCACGGGAATCAGGCGAGAGCGTCGAAAAGCATCGAGCGGGCTGCCCGGGGCGGGCAATCCGCATCAACTCTTCATTGGCGGGAAGTCGCGAGAAAACACGGGCTGGGCCAGGAACTGGGTTGGGTCCATCGTCCAGAATTGACTGACCTTGTGATAGGTCTTGATGGTCTTGTTCACCATCCGGTCGCCCTGTCTCTCGGAACGCCGGACGTAGACGTCGATAACGACGTTGCCATGGTCGTCAAAGCTGATCGGTCCGCGCGGCGTGTCCGCGAGGCTGACCGAACGCACTGCTTTGACGAACTCATCCGGGTTATCCGATTTTCCGCCGGTTTTTGCGAGAGCGGCTTCAATGACCTGCCCATCGATGTAAAAACAGGCAGCATAGTGCCCGATGCGCACATCGGGACCGTAGTATTTCCGCATCGCCGCGATAAACCGCTTGTTCGCCTCGCTATCGATGTCGAGGGAATACGGGTTTGTGTTGATCAATCCCTGCACTTCGTCGCCATAGGCTGCAATAATGGTGTCGTCCGCCGTTGTCGAACCGCCGACGAGCTGCTGCTTCATCCCCAGAGCCTTGGCCTGTTTGATGAATTTGATCGGATTCGACCCGGCAAGCCCCACACAGACGACGTCGCAGTCAGGTATCTGTGCTATGTATGGCGCATAGTCGGCAGTGTTCAGCGGCGACCACAGCTTCTTGAGAACACGCCCCCCCGCTTCCTCAAGAACCCGCTGGAAACCGCCAATCTGCTCGTAACCGAAGGCAAAATCGTCGGCCATCGTAGCAGCAGTATTCAGCTTCATCTCGTTGTGGACATAGTCGGCCAGCGGATACAGACATTGCGCGGAGGTGTACGACGTACGCGTGAGATAGGGATTACCCTTCCGCTGCGTCACATCCTCGGCGCCGGCGAATGCAAGCGTCGGCATTTTTGAATGTGCGAAATAGTCCAGCGTCGCGAGAAGCTCGAACGCAGCAAACGGGCCAAGAACCACGTTCACCTTGTCCCGTTCGACAAGTTCCTGCGCTTTGGTTTTGGCTCCGGCCGGAGAGCCGCCTGTGTCGGCGACGAGGAGTTCTATTTTCCGGCCGGAGAGCGTGAAGTTCTTGTCTTTGAGAAATGATGTGATGCCTTCTTCGGCATGCTGCCCGCCCGCAGCGAGGGGCCCGGTCTTCACGGTGAGCAGGCCCACCTTCATGGGGGCATTCTGGGCGACCGCAGGGATTGGAAAAGAAGCGGCACCTGCAAATGCGGCAGATCCCGCGAGAAATCGGCGACGAGTGGTTCGGTGCTTCATGAAATCCTCCCGGGCTTCGACCGTTCTCATGCGGCCCGCGTGATTCAACCATAACGTACGGGCGAAGCGAACCCCTCATGTGCCCACCTCTCCCAATAAGGCGATCACGGTCAGCCGCGGGCAGCTTCTGACAGAGCACCGAAAACCGTAAATACCAACGGTTTGCGCTCAAGATTGAAATCTTCCGCATCGCGCGTAGCGCGATTGACCGCCTCCCATGTCGCAGCGAGTCTAGCCATATGGTGGGGCTGCTGAAGGCGCTCCCGCAGCCGGCTCGAGAGCCAGCCACTGACCTGATCAAGAAAGGCATCCAGGACCTTCGGATCGGAGGACCCCATGCCATCAGCGAGCGCGTGCAGCGCACGCATATCAGGGTCTGGAAGCTGGGCCAGCAATTCAGTGACGCGCCGACGGAGTTTGAGCATTTGCCCGTCATCGAGAAGAGCAACCGCACGCCCTGGGCTTCCTTCTGCCGCTTCCAGGGCCTGCGAAAGATCCTGATCATCAGGATCGCAGCCGGTCGCCTCGACAACCGCGCGTGCGGCGTCCTGCACCTCGAGCGGGCGCAAAAGCAGGCGCCTGCATCGCGATCGGATAGTGGCCAGTTCGCGTCCGGGAGAGTGGCTTATGAGGAGAAGCAGCGAGCGTTCGGGTGGCTCCTCCAGGGCTTTCAAAAGTGCGTTGGCACCCTCGCGCTGTAGCTCATCAACCGAGTCGACGATTACAATTCGCCAGCCGTCCTCTCCTGGCGTGGAGCCAAAGAATGAGGTCGTGCGGCGCACGTCCTCCACTCTGATGACGGTATACAACTTCCCGGTCTGCTCGTTGATCGTGCGCTCGAGCACCAGCAAGTCCCCCTGCGTCTGCGCCGCCATGCGGCGAGCTACCGGATGCTCGGCATCCACTAAGAGAGATGACGCGTTCCGCACTTGAGGTGATGCCGAATCCGGGTGGGCGAAAATGAAACGTGCGAACCGATACGCAAGCGTTGCCTTGCCGACGCCGCGCGGACCTCCGATCAGCCAGGCATGGGCAGTGCGGCCGGTTTTGTACGAATCCAGCAGCTCGCGCTCGGCCTCCGCGTGTCCGAACAAGATAGTTGTCTCGCGCGGCAGCCTTGCCGGCGGGTGATCGTTCTCCGCGGTGTTCAAGGTCCTGTTGTCTCCGTTGCTCCTATACGCTCTGGTCGCATGCGTTGTTGCACGATCGTCCAGATTCGTTCCGCGACGACATCGCGCGGTGCACGGCCGTCGACCACGATACAACGCTGCGGCTCCTCCAAGGCGAGAGCGCGATAAGCCTGACGAAGCTTCTCGTGAAACTCCAGCGACTCGGCCTCGAAGCGGTCCGCCTGCCCCTGCCCTCGCCGGCTTTTGGCGCGCGCCAAGCCGATTTGTGCCGGTACGTCGAGAATGAAAGTCAGATCAGGCAGGGCAGGACCAACCGTCACGCGTTCGAGGCTGCGGATCAGACGCTTATCGACATTGCCCAGCACACCTTGATAAACGCGCGTCGAATCGATGAAGCGATCACAAATCACCCATTTGCCTGCGCGCAGCGCCGGCAAGATCGTGTTGCGGACGTGATCATCGCGCGCGGCGGCAAAGAGAATAGCTTCGGTCTCGGCACCCAGCGGTTTTGCAATTCCGGAAAGCAGGATGTGGCGGATGATTTCGGCTCCGGTTGAGCCTCCTGGTTCGCGGGTCAGCACGACGTCGATACCCTGCGACTTCACCCGCTGGGCGAGCATTGCAGCATGCGTGGACTTGCCGCTGCCCTCGCCGCCTTCGAAGGTGATGAAACATCCGCGCACGCCAATAGACCCTATACCGATCATCGCCAGGCTGCGGCGATCGTCATAGTCGCTCGGCTCCGGCTCGGAACAACGCAATGATCATCTCGGTTACGGCATCGAATGCCCTTTGCGGCATATTCCCTTTGCCAACGTTTTCCGCTGCCTGCAGTGGTGTCGTCAGGATGAGATTGTCGTTCCGCCACACCTTGAGATGGCCGATCGGCGTTCCTTTCCTCACGGGGGCCGGAACCGGGCCGGTATAGACGATACGGGCGATCAGCTTGTCGCTGCCGGTCTTCGGCAACATCACGCGCACGGGACCATCGGCGACGAGTGGAACGCGCCCGGTCGCTCCCCCAAAAACCTTTGCGCTCCCGATAATCTGCCCCTCGGCAAAAAGAATACGGTGCTCGAAATTCTTGAAGCCCCATTCCAGCAGCTTCTTACCTTCCTCGGCGCGCTCCTTCGCGCTGGACGCGCCGTTAATGACCCCGATCAGCCGTAGCCCGTTCTGCACCGCCGAGCCAACGAGGCCATATCCCGCCTCCTTAGTGAATCCAGTCTTGAGGCCATCGGCCCCTGTGACCGTCGCAAGGATCGGGTTGCGATTCTGCTGGCGAATCTTGTTCCAGGTGAAATCGGGCTGCGAGAATATCGGATAGAATTCGGGATATGTGCGGATGATATGCCGCGCGAGTATTCCCAGTTCGCGTGTAGTCATGACTTCGTTCGGGTCATGCAGCCCGTTGGAGTTCGCAAAAACAGATTTTTGCAGACCGATTTGTCGTGCGCGTTCCGTAAGCTTTGCACCAAAGCTGGCCTCATCTCCTGCGAGAGCTTCCGCCAATACGATGCAGGCATCATTGGCCGATTGAACAATCACTCCACGCAGCAGGTCGTCAACCGGGACCTTGCTGTGAATGGCAGCAAACATTGTCGATCCGTGCGAGGGAGCGCCCCCCTTGCGCCAGGCATTCTCGCTCACTGTGAATTCGTCGGTGAGATTTACGCGGCCTTCCTTGATCTCATGAAACACGTATTCAACGGTCATGAGCTTGGCGAGACTCGCCGGGAATATCAGCCGATCGGCATCCCGTTCGAACAGGATAGCGCCGTTTTCCGCATCGATAAGAATTGCGTGCGGCGCATCGATATTGGGTTCGTCCTTTTTCGGCGGCTCTTTTTTTGCGGTGTCCCTCTTGCCGGCGTCTTTCTTCTGCACGATCGCGTGCGGCTTGTGCGCCGGCGCGGCGAAGGCCACGACCGCGGGCATGCTGACGAAAGCAATTACCGCGACCCAGCATGCGAACGGAAAATTACACTTGGCCATCGTCAGGGCTTCTTTCCGCCACCGATCTCCAAAATCAGTTCAGTCCCGAATCCGGGAAATTTCTGGCGGTAAAATAGGGCTCAGTAAAGGCCGCGGCCAGTCATAAAGCCCGCTGCCGGAGGATAACGGGTCGCATATGCAGAAACGGGCGTTGTCAGCGGCTGGGCCGCTGCTCCTACGGCGCTTACCCTCGGCCTTGTAGCCGCAGCCAATTCCATGGTCGGCGCTTCACCGATGGTGGGGTCCCGCGCAGTCTCGCCCAGGCGATATGGCCGGTCCGGGGGCGTCGGAATGCCCGAAGAAGGCAATGCATGTGATAGCGAGCGATCCCGGTAATGTGCTGCAAAGGATGTGCTGGAGGCGAGTTGCACTCCAGCTTCACCAGGGGCACCCTGACGAAGCGTTGCGGCCAACTTGCGATCATCGGAGCCCTGGAGTGGCGCGCGGCCGATGTATTCGACCTTCACCCGTGCAACACCGTGGCCCTGAAATCCCAAAAGCTGCGCGGTTCTAACGGAAACATCAATGAGGCGATCTCCGACGTAAGGGCCGCGATCATTGACCCGGACCACAATGGAGCGCCGGTTCGCAAGGTTGGTGACGCGTACGTAGGACGGCAAAGGCAGCGTGGGATGTGCTGCCGAAATCGAATTCATATCGAAGATTTCGCCATTGGCGGTGTAGCGGCCATGAAAGTCTTGGCCATACCAGGATGCAAGGCCAACGGCACTGTAGTTGATATTCTCTTCGGGCACATAGAATCGGCCGCCGACCGCATAGGGCTTTCCGACGCGGTAGACACCACCGCCCTTCGGGACCGGCTGCCCGGGCTCAATAACCCGCGGGCTTGCCGCCACGCCGTAGCGCGGATCGATCTTTCCCGAGATGTGGCTGTTCGAGCAATTCGCCACCGCCAGTGAAACGGCTCCAACGGCAGCCGCACGCGCGAGAATTCCGAATCGGAAGAAAGACCCCAATTGACCCATCCCGCGAACGGTCCCAATCAATCAGAAAGCATATCGCGGGCTGCGGCGAACGGAAATGGCTGGCGGCGGCGGTGGTAAACGGTTGATTGCGAAGCCCGGCTGCAAACGGGAAGCGCTTAGCCAAGCCGGCGAGCGCATGCAAGCGGATCGCCAACGTTGCCCTAACGATCGCGCGAAAGCACGCTTACGCCATTCTTGGACCGGCTCAGACCGCCACTGACCGATGATCGTTGAATCGTGCCTTCGTACGAGATCCCGATTCGAAAACCTCGTGTCCAGGCGAGATTGCAGAACCGCCGGGTACTCCCGTGCAGGAATTCAAATCGTTTTGGCAAGTCATGCGCCCGGGGCAACTCCAGGCACGCGCCGCCGGCCGACATATCGATCACGCGACATTCGATCGGCGTCACATTTGGCCCGAGCAGAATTTTTCCCACCCGCGGTACTAGCCCCCTCGGCGAGACCCGAAACCAGCGGCGCTTGTCGGACCCGTTCATAACCACATCGCTAATAAATAGCGATAACCTGTATATAAGCGGTTCATTACCGATCTATTACGCAGGCCTTCTGTGTCGAACGGGAACTCCTCCTAGGTCATTAGGCCCGGTTATTGGCGCCGAGCATACCCGCGGCAGGCGGACAACAGCCCATCACATGGATCCAAAAGCGCGTCTGGCTTGCGCTCGAATTCGCCGTTCCAGAACGGGGTTCGCCAGCTGTGCTCCTCGGTACCCCGGGAAGAAAATCTCCAGTTCGTCGCCAGTCCCCGGCGGCGGTGCACATCGGTGTACGCAGCAAGGTCCGGATCGGGCTGATTTCTTTCCCGTCGTTGTGAGACCGCGTGCTTCCTTCCGGCTCTCGTTGCGTGCCGCTTCGCCTTGGCCGCTTTTTGATCCGTTGCAGCAGCGGAAGCATTCTTCGCATCGACGTCTCTCTGCCATGCGAGAAACTGCGTGAAAAGGATTTCATCGGAAGAACTCTCGGATTTCGACGGCGAGGGCGGAATCGGAGGCGTGGGCAATTGGCTCGGCGCCAGCCGCCAGTGCAAACGCACCGGGGTGCGCAAAACGGTTCGCTCATCATCTGAACGCAGCTCCGCCACGATAGTCATGGTACCGGCATAGTCCGCAGGCGGAATCACTTTCACATTCGGCAAGTCATCGCTGGAAATGAGCCATTGATCGGACGCGGCTTCCGAACCGGCGCTGAGCTTCGTGCCGGCGGCAAGTCCGGTCAGGCGGATTTTCGATCCGGGCGCAACATTCGTGAGCGTTATGCGGAGAGGGAGCGCCGAATTTACATCGCCGCTGGTTTCCTCGCCGGCAATCGCGGGCAGCGACTCGGGCCGCGAAGCTTTCAACTCGGGTTGAGATGCCTTTGTCACGGTCGTTGCGAGGGCGTGCACAGCCAAAGCAGGCTGACGATCGTCGGCTGCAAGAGCCGTGGTCCGCAATTGTGCAGCTGACATCGTATCGAGCCGCCCAAATACAACGATCACGCAAAAAGCTGTCCAGACAATTGCTGCGGCGGCCGCAAAGAACGCCGTTCTGCGCACGCGCCGGTACTCGAACTCATCCATGATCCTTTCCACGGAATTGGTCAGCCTGATCCCGTCTGCGAAACCTGAAGGGCCCGTCTCTGCGGCAAGAGCACTACCACGATGGCGAACTGGACCATCGGCCGGCTGTGTGGGCGGCGCCTCCACCGGGAATCTTCGCCATTTTGGCGGCGCGAAATACCGGGGATCGTCCGGGCTTAATTCGTGCTGTCGGATCGGTGTACTCATGACACTACCCCTCACCAAACCTCAACAAGCGGTCACGGGTATCCTGATGCTGAGCCCCCGAACTCTTCCCCAACGACATGATGGTATCGGTCTTTTTAGTTCCACCGGAGGTAGCGTGACACTTACAGATGCCCGGCCAGCGGGGTCGGTTAACGATTGGGGCTTGCGCCCGCCTCTTGGTCCGCGCCATGGCAAATGAAACTTCTGGGGCCCGGTTGGCGTTATCCAGCGCTTGGGGAACTTCCGCACCCATCTGATTCCATTTCGAATTCGCGAAAGGACAAAGCGATGGCCCATGTGCTGACGTACATGCCGAAATCCGATGCCTGGAAGAATTGGAAAAATGGCAAGAAACTTGCGTACCAAGGCGTCGTGAAGCGTGATTGGGTACCGACTGGTCGCATCGACTTTGCGACCCGTCTCAACGGCGATGGTCCCGAGGCCGATCAGCCGAGTGAATTCAAGCTTCTCGTAGAGGAACGCAGGATCGTCGAGAGCATCGCCGGAAACGAAAATTTAGAGATCCAATGGCGATTGGCGACGCTCAGGGAGGCTAAGGCCGTGGTGACGCAATACCACAAATACCTCTCCGAGAACTCGCTGATAAAATCCATATTCGACGAGACCGTCTCATTGCCTCCGCCAAAGAAGGCGCTCGCCAGTTCGTCGGCGTAATCGGACGTCTTGGGGGTGTGAGACCGGGCTCTGCCTGTCGCGTTTCAGCGAAGGATACCGTCTGCACCCCATTGACGAACAACCGAGACGTTGGTCTGTGATGTGCTGCGCGGCGCCGGCCGGCTCGCAGCCGCCTTGAGTTGGGCGCGAAGCGTGATGATCTCCACTTTCAAGGCCTCGCGCTGCTCCTTGAGCTTGTTGATCGCATCATTTCTCTTTCCCAATTCGATCATTTGGCGTGCGCATTTGTTTCTTGCTTCTTCGAGTGCCAGCTCGAGACGGCGCATGCCCATCGCAAATTCGGCCCGAAGCAGATCCTTATCGGCCTGAATTTCGGCTACCGACTGGGGAAGCGCGGATTGCAGCCGCGCCATTGTCAGTCGCACGGCGCGGCGATGGACGAGAGGCATGACCATGATCGCCAGCAACGCGGCCAATAGGAAGCCGATGGCGGCATACATCAAATGTTCGACCATACGAATGAAACCGCAATCTGCCCTCCCGGGTTCCACTCGCACTCGCAATTTCGTGGACAATGACTACCCGCCGGTTCGGCCCTTGATCTTTGCCGCGGCCAGCACAGGCGACGTCGGGCTCTTCATCACCGGACGAAATCGGCACAGAGATGATACGCCCAGCAACGCTTCAGTAATGTTTTCCCAGCCAAGGTCGCATGCTGTCTAAAAACGAGGACGCCATATGCTCCTGGTATTCGAATTGCTTGCTGCACTGGCGGTTGGTTTCGTGCTCGGCCGGATCTGGGAAATTCGACAGAGGATGCGGGCCGACATCGAACGCGGGCACGACATCCCTGTCGCTCGTCTTTGAAGGTAAGACTTCCTGCTTCAGATTGCCTCGTTTCGTGCGTGGATCGGACGAGTGGGGCCGCACCACTCTATTGCTGGACGAGACGTAGCGCGCGGCCGGCACATGCGGCCGCCGTTACGCCAACTTGTGCATGACCGTAATCCGAATTGCACCATAGCCCGCCTTCAAACAAGCCATGCGATGCGGCAATCCGAGCAAGTGTGCTCCGGGCCGGTAAATTGCATCGCGGATCGACAACGCCCCTCCGCCGCTGGCACACGTCAAGCGCTTTTCCGCACGGGTGCTCGCTCGATGGCGAGCAGCGGCCCGGCCGCAGTCCGCCCATGAACAGCACCCGCGCGCCATGGTTGCTCTCGAGGTCATCGATGTAGGCTTGAAATCTTGCGGCATATGCGATTCCGACGCGCGCATGTGCGCCCGTTTTCATCGATATGACGAGGCCCGTCATGTTTCCATTGGCATCGAACGCGGCGGCCCGATGTCGGACTGAGGCGGTCCGTTTTGCAAATTCACCATGGTGCCCAGGAGACTTTGCAGACGTCTCACCTGCGCGGAAAGTTGTGCAGCGCCCATTGTTATCGCAAACCGGAGCCGGCACATTTTTTCGATGCAGATTTTCCCCGGCCTGCGCTTGCGCAACGACAAGCAAAGCGACGACCGCGAGTGAGATGACTTTCATGCTCTCCTCCGAACCAGAAAATGGGAAGTCGAAACACGGTCACACACCCGACAGCGGACTCACTGTCTCACATCTGTGGCGTTCGTGCGGCCGATACTACAGGCTCGAACAGATTCGCGAAATAACCGCCTACGCGCACAGGACTTACTGCGACAATCTGACAAGCAGGCGACTCAATGATTACGGCACAGTTGGCGGAGCCGCCCTGAGAAATGTCGGGATATCTTCCGTCTTGTTCACCCACTGAGTCGCCCGTTGGGCGAGTCGCTCGTACTTCTCGGCCATTTGCATTTTCGCTGCCTTGGCGTCCGGGTCACAAAGAATCTCGGCTAACTTGCGTGCCTCGCGTGCACGCAATTGCCAGTGAGCGGGATTTTTCAGAAGCTCAGGCATTGCTTCGCTCCCTCGTCACGAAGCAGTGGAATCTCTGCCCTCGATCACATCCATCATGATGGCGGTAAATCCGAGTGCTGCGGATGCCGCAAAGACGATGGAGAATATCAAGAGCCACATGTGACCATCTCCCCTGATGCATGGCGACAGTCGGAAATGAAATATTCACTTTGTGCTTTTTTGGAGGCAGTGGAGCGCGCAACGCATTACATGGCAATGAGTTACCTGCACTTGCAGAGAATGCTAACAGGCTACCTCTCGTCAAATCTGTTGGCTGCGAAAATATCATTTTCGGTCGGCCACGCCGCGGATAACGATGCTGGACAATTCGACGACCAGCTTTCGAAGTTCTGAATTCTCTTTGCGCAGCGCTTCCAGATCTTGATGTGATTGAAATTGTGGCGCTTGCTCGCGCGTGGTCGCGTCATCGGATATGGCGTGTTTGCGAGACAACATTGGCGGATCCGAACGAGACATGGCTGTCACCCCGATCGCTCCCCCAAGCATTTCGATTGTCACCGAGTCGCTTTGCATTTCGTGGGTATCGATCCACCGCGATGGTCATTTATTTGCGCTCACCCTCTCGTTCCTCGCTCGCGAATATTGTCTGCAAGCATAGTCTTGAGTCGTGCCTGCTACTGAGATCATGCCGACACACGCAAATCGCTAAACTCCGACCCTAAGTAATGCTTGGACGATGGCGAAGCGTGACATCCCGCGATCTCACTGCAGATGCCTTGCGAAGACGAGTGGAGCACGTCCAGCGCTGCGGCTGTGACGTTGTGAAAGGTCTAGTGTCAGTCACTGACCGATACTTCTTTAACCGATCTGCGTATGTGACTCGCGCCTATGATCAATTGCCAACTAGCGATAACGGAGCGCGTCGACGCCTACATTTGAGATGAGCGTTGAACACATTTCCGACCATTTGCGGCATAAGCTCCGCAGGCGGTAAAGCCCATGCGATATGTTTCCTCCAGCTTCTGGTTTGCGGTCGGCGCGGCGCTGATGATTGATCACTACCAGTACCTGGGCACCGCGCTTCTGATCCGCAGTTTTCTGGTTTGGACCAGGTAGGCTCGCGAAGTTCTCGATTTCACTGATCGACTAGGTTCCGCTCCTCATTTCACGCGACGTTTTGTGCCTTTGTTTCGTCAAATGGCAGTGGCCTGCTGCGTTTGGCCGAAAGCGTCGGCCGCCCTAAACAACACAGATTGGAAATGGCGAACATGAATCTTTTCGTCAGCCGCGTATCGGCCGATCAGCGCCACAGTGACGGCGTCACGCCGACGCTGCCTAACCCAGTGTGCGAACACGACCGAGCCGACGCCGATCAGGCACATGGCGCTTCCGACTTCCCGCCCGCAGCGGCCGCAGAGCCGTTCAAATCCGAGCCGTTTGTCGCTACATCGGCGGAACAGTTCGTGCGCGTCGGCCTCACCGATAAGCAGGAGTACGCTGCTGCACTCGCTCCTGCGCCCTCAGAAAAGTCTTTCGAACTGCTGCGTCAGTTGGAAACGCTGACCCAGGATTTCGCCAGAGCCAGCGGCAGCACTCCCGTTACCAAGCCTTCACCGCGGCCTCACGAAGAGCCAAGTCTGTCCGCCGAATTGCCGGCGGTTGATCAGTCAATCCGCATTTCTCCCGCTCTTTCCGACATCGGCGAGAACGTGTTTGTGCCGAGGCGAGCAGGCAAGCGCATTGTTCTGCTCGCAGTTGCCTTCGCTTTGCTGAGCGGGGCAGCGATCGTTGCGTGGCAGCCGAGCGGTTCGACGCCCGATGATCCCGCCAAGAATGTTCAGCTGGCGTCTGCGGAAACCAGCGGCAACTCGGTTGATCATGGTGCAATCCCGAAGATGCCGAGCCGACCTGCGGAGCAGGCTGATTCAAAACAACCGGTCACTTCTCCTTCGGGGGAATTTCTTGAGCAGATCAATGCCATCACGAAAGATCTTGCTGCACTTCGAAACACTGTCGAGCAGCTCGCATCTAGGCAACAGCAACTTGCCGCCTCGCAGCAGCAGCTCGAACAGCTGGCAGTCGCCCAGCAGGATCTCGCGGGCGCCCAGAAGCAGCTCGCTGCCAAGCAGGAGCAGATGGTTCAGAATATCGCGAGGCTACAGAAAGCCGATCATGACATTAAGCGCAGCGTCACGGCCCAGCCGCGGCCGATACCAACGCAGGCGCGCAGGACCGCTCCTGCGGAAGTAACCCGCGAACAGCCAGCGCCGTTGCCGCCACCGCCTTCGAGCCGGCCGGCCAATCACCCTACGCCGCCCTTGCCGATACCGCCTGACTATGTTCCGGTGCCGCGCTGACGGGATGGCTACGCCGAGGCATCGGCTGCAGATGAACCCGCAGAGGGGTCATTTGGCCGGGCAGCCGAGGTCGTCCGCTCGACAAAATCCCACGCTGCGGGTCCAAGCGCGCGGCCCTGCGACCCAGCCGCATCGAGCAACTTCGCTGCGATTTCCCTCGTCACGTCTAGCGACCAACCTTCAATTGCGTCGAATGCCACAATACGCAGGGGACATCGGTACTTCCCAGCCAGAATGTCATCGATGACGGCCTGTTCAGTCGCCCGTTGTTCATGGGTTTCGCGCCAGACACGGGTGCCATTCCCGAGGTCCTCGAGGACGACATACACGGTCGAGTCGTTAACGGGGCTCGCGACGAGGCCAATTTCCATCGATTGCGCCGATCGTTAGAACCATGCGTCCGAACGCGGCAAGCACGCTCTCCGCCAATGGATTGCGGGCGCACTCGCACGAAAGGAGATCTGGGGCATCACTCTATGATTATCATTATCATTATCATTATCATTCTTGCACGTGCGGATCACCCCGATTGTTCGACGGCGCAAGAAGGTTGGGGGGCAGCTCCCATAGAAACTGCCTCAGGATACGCTACTGTAATACAAGAGAACCGAGCTTGCGATCGTCGCTAAGGCAATCACTGCTACAGCCTCGACTATTCGATCGCCCCAGTTCATTCCCGTCAGCCCCGGTGATACCCCCCGCCGCTAAAACTATTACCCGAGAGGAAGAGACGGCCAGTACCGGAAAACCGTCGGCCGGTTTTCAACAGTTTTGATCATCCGTTGCGATTTCGTCGACCATACCCACCTACCCTCGTTGGCCACGCTAAGCGAAGTTTGCGAAGCTTCGATCAGATCGTGATCGATGACATTACGGCAATCGATTCCATTTAGTGTGAACAACAAGCGGACCACGAGGTAAGTACGCGGACGAGCCAGCTACGTTGGTGAAGGTTCGCATTCGGAAGTCGGAAACACATACCCGATCAGAATGCACTCACGGCGTAGATCAAGTCGGTCATGCTGATGGCGAAGCGATCTGACTGGGAAATGTGAGTGTCACAACCGATGGTACCGCAGTGCAAGAGATCCCCTACGAGGGCCCATGCAGAACTATGGAACCATGAGCTGAACGCCTGCGCACGCGGAAGCAGGAATAGTGCTTTGCAAAATGCACGGCGGGAACGACTTCAGGTGGGGTCCTGCCTCACTGATGCGACCCCGAGAGCCGTTCCCGGCGTGCCGTCCTTGCACTGGCCGCTACGTCAGGCCCGAACGCTTGGCTCTAACGGTCATTGCGGCGCTTCTGACCCGGTGGCGTCATCAAAACCTCCGCGTCGGTTTCACAATGCCGGACGTGGGAGACACCTTCTCAGCGTCCGACACCACTACAGTACATAGGCCCCCTGGAGCGCACTTCAAGCGCGAAATTCGCAGCGCCTATGCACACCATTAGCCGTGATGCCCGCGCGTAAAAGCTGATTGTAACATAAGCCGGAATCGCAATAAGACTCGTTTGCAGGCGACGGGTGAGCCAGGGGGCCATCCATGCTGTGGAAATTTGCGCTGGTCCTTGTGCTGCTCTGGTTTTTGGCGGGCGTTATCGGGGCAGTCCTTAAATCAATCGGTATGCGAGTACGAATTTTTACCGGCCTCTGCGCGATCGGCGCAGTCATGCTGGCCTATTATTTCTGGCTGGGTTGAATGGCAGGCGCTTTCTGCCGCCGCGGCCGTGATTTTCGAGCGTCGGACGACATGAACTGCAAGCTGCCGGGCGTTTCATCGATGTGATTGTTTGTGCGCGGGAAATATCACAGGATATCGCAATGGTCCGTCATCACCACAGTGCTGCAGTATCGGTTGGGGCCCTGCTCTCTGTCCTGCTGGTCCCCATTGCTCGCGGCGAGCCGCCGGATGCTTCCGCGAAGTCGAGCGGCGCAAGCTGCGCCCGTCCAGGCTTTCGTGTCGTAATCGACGTGGGTCATACGGTGAAATCCCCAGGGGCGAAGAGCGCCCGCGGCGTCGATGAATTTGATTTCAATCGGCGCCTCGCCAGCTTGATAGACGAAGATCTCCTTAAAGCTGGATTTTCCCGAACGGTGCTCATGGTCAGTGAGGGACGCGCGAACAGGAGCCTGCACGCGCGCGTGGAACGCGCGAACAAGCTTTCCGCAGATCTCCTGCTCTCCATCCATCACGATTCAGTCCCCGATCGCTTCCTGGAGAAATGGTTTTTTAACGGCAAGCGGCGGTCGTTCA
The DNA here is from genome assembly GCA_035718275.1 of Pseudolabrys sp. Taxonomy (GTDB): domain Bacteria; phylum Pseudomonadota; class Alphaproteobacteria; order Rhizobiales; family Xanthobacteraceae; genus Pseudolabrys. The sequence goes on from DASTHI010000025.1 coordinate 169,137, forward strand.
GCGACCGATTCAAAGGTCATTCGATCTTCATCTCCGAAGACAACCGCGATCCCAAAGACAGCCTTCTGTTCGGCAGTATGCTTGGCCGGCAACTGAAGGAGCGAGGTCTGCACTATACGCCGCACTATACGGAGAGCTTCATGGGGCGGTGGAGGCGAAAGCTCCTGGACGCGGATGCGGGCGTCTATCGCTACGACACCCTGTTCGTGCTTAAGAAGACGCGAATGCCAGCGGTGCTGTTGGAGGCAGGCTCGATCGCGAACCGGGATGAGGAATTAGCAATGGCTTCGCCCGAGCGGCAGCAGCAGATCAGTGCGGCTGTTGTCGATGCGGTTGAGAGCTTCTGCGTCGCGCAGTCGCATAAGCCCGCGCCGCAGATCGCTCACCGGGCGAAAACTCGACATGCCCTATCGGCGCATTCACGCCAGCGCGCACGCGATTACACTGCAACGATTGGCCGTTGACGCCCGTGTGACCTGTTTCACATTCAACTCATCGGGTCGTGCGATAGATCTTCCTCAGGTCGGTGGACTCGTGAGGAAGAAGGAATGTCGCGCGATCTCAGTCTCTTGGAAATTCATCAAAAAATCGAGCAAGCAAAAGGACGCCGCGCAAGGCAAGTGGGCGAGCTCTGTGGCACGGCAATCAAACGAGTTGGAGGATGGCCGTACTCTTTCCTGGCTATGTTCACTGCGTCATGGCACTCCATCCGTCACGCGATCGCCTCGGTGAACGGTTCTGATACAATGTGACGTGGCAGAACGCGTGAAGGTCCGAGGCGATAGCAGACGAACGTCACCTTGCCGATCTCGCAGCATTGGGTAGTATGGCTTGCCGCGAGAGGACCTTTATGTCGTCAAGACAAATCTGGATGCTTTTGCGCTATACACGCTGGCTACTTTGGCTGGCCTGGCTGGCCTATTGTGTAGAGTTCGTCATTCACCGTCCGCAGTACATCAACGCTTTCGGGCAGCTCTTGCTGAGAACGGAAGTCTGGATGTTCGGCCTTCCACTCGCTGCCGTTTTCGTTGGCTGCCTTGAACTGCTGATGCGCGAGAAGGCCGGCCTGTCGAGACAACCGGACGCGAAGATCGGTTTTGGCCGATAGTAGGCCTTAATTGCCCGTCTGGTTTCGTTTAGGTGCTCACAAGGGGGCCGGCTACGAGGATCCCATTGAACGGATCCTTCCCTAGGCACCAGGGCCCTGGTGAGCAAAACTTCACTTTCTGTGACGCGCATCACTGACACCCACCCTGGAGCAACTATTCTCCCGCTGACTCCCGCAAGAGTCGGCATGGGAGATGACCATGATCGCGTTAGCCAGTTCGGCCGGTGAAGCCTCTTTCGGCACCTACTTTGTACGCCTCTTCGAGGTCGACGCGGATCAGTTCCAGTTGCTGGCGCAAAGTACCCGCCCGCACCGGGACTGCGAATACCTTAATGTTCCGCACGACCTGAGCGACCTGATGCGCCAAACCACGGCGTCGGGGCGCGAGAACGGCATTACTTGAGGTGCCTCGCGCTAGAAAATGTTTCCTCCCGCAGGCTCGGTTTGAAGACTGTTATTTCGTCACCGCAATGTATCGGCAATTGGTCGAACATTGCGGAACAACCCTGCCCCCACATGTGTTGGCGCGACGTCTGTCGAAAAAGATTTCACAAAAATGTCGATAGACGGGGGAGAGAAAGCGCAAAGGCGGGCTCCTGACCAACAAGAACGGAGACCGCAATGAAGAAGACTCTAGCCCTTGCGACACTGGCAAGCGTTATCGCAGCGCCCGCGTTTGGCCAGTCATACTCGCAGGATTTCGGGACCGGCAACATTATTCCACCCGCTTTCAGTATGGGCGCGCCAGGTGCCTATGCTCAGGCGCCGGCCGTCTACGGACGGGGATACGACCGGCCTCCTCGCGGATATCGGTTTGGCGCTTCCCGTTCGATGGACAGTGACAACGCGTCAGTGCCCGGCGGACGGTTGTACAGGGACGAAACGACTGTGAGGTCGCGATAGTCGGTCCCAACAGGAAGAGCCGCAAATTTTTGCGGCTCCTTCCTGCCCTAATGCCTACGAAGGCGCGAGTGAACTCTTTCACCAAAGACCCGGGAAAAGCCTCCATCGGACTCGAGCCGCGTAATCGGAATAGCCTGCAAGCTCGGATTGAAGAATTCGATCCTCCGTGACGGTCCGGTGAAGCAGGAACGGCAGTCCGAAGATCACAACCAATGCAGTCGCAAACCAAGATCCGAGCGCGGGTCCGCTTGCCGCGATGATCACAAGCCCGGCTGTGTATCCCGGATGGCGGATGAAGGCATATGGTCCGGTGGTGATGAGGTGCTGACCGCGGTCGGTCTGGATGCGAATGACCGAGGAGAAGAACCGGTTCACGCGCATGGCCCACAATGCGAGCGCGTAACCGGCTGCGATCAGGAACAGGCAGACGCCTTGCAGCCAGACTGGCACGTTGTCGCTCCAGTGGAAACGGCCTCGATCGACGCCAGCCACGATCCAATGCATAAACAAAACGAGCGAGAAGAACCTCAGCGACAGCGGCGGCTTGCGGCCGCCCGGGCGCATGCGCTCGCGCAGGAGATCCGGATCGAGTGTCGCGAACGAAACGATCAGCACCGCCGCCAGGATCGCGAGATAGATCCAGAATTCCGGAATCGCGCCAGTACCGGCCGCCGCGAACAATGCGACGGCGGCGGCGACCAGAAAGAATCCTGCCTTCAGGTAAGCCGAAAGCGGCATCTGGTAGTTACCTTATTGGCCGTCATGCGCAGTTTCACTCTTTGTATGCGGGGCTGTCGGAATCATGGGAGGGAGAGAGAGGTGAGTTCGATCAAAAAGTCAGTCATACTGGTGCTTCTCACTGTCCCGGCATACGTCTGGATCTCATCAGCTAAAGCCTCTTGGATGGATGCGTATGACACGCCGACCTCAGGATATTGCGAAACTGCACCTCCGGGCCTGCCGTTAGGTCTCTATTTCGCCCAGGATGTGAGACTTTGCCCTGAGAACTTGAAGAGAAGCGGCAACGTACCGCGACAGAAAGCAAAGCGGACTTCCAAGCCAAAGAGCAGGCGTACCGCGCATTGAAACGGTTCGGTCATGGCGAACATCCATGACCAAAGCATCTCCACGAATCAATGCAAAACAGAATTCAAAACGGCGCCATGTTCCGACAAGTTCCTCTCCGTATGGAATGCCAAGCTTTTTTGATTGTTCTCGGTAGTTGCCATTTGTAGGCGCAGCACACTAGTCTCCTCTCAATGGGGCAGCCTGGAAAGTGAGATCGCTGCGATGTGCGTGCGACGTCAAGATTCCGTCGGCGCGCTCCCATCCAAAGAGAGAGCGAGATCGCTCAGCGGCTGTGAACATTGTCACCATAGCCCTGCCGTCCGTGCCTCCACTATCGCTGGTGCGTGGACTGCTTCCTGGCCCGGCGCAGCGCTGGATCACGTCGTCTTCAAGGCGATCTCTCGATCAAAACCAGTTGAATTCAGAGAAAACATCGGTGGATATTCTATGCCAGCAGCGAGTGCCCTGCGAACCGGCTGCAACAAACGACACTGCACTGGAGATGGGGATCGGAGGAGAGCCCGTGTGGTATTCTCTTTGATGTCCGGGGTCCCAACTGGAACGAGATATGCAACGGGACACACTCTTTTTTTTGCTGTATCTGCTGGTCATCGGAGCGTTGCTCATTATGCAGGCGCCGCGAAGTGAAACGAAATCCGCGACAACAGAAGACAAGTCGCCCATAACAGCGCCAGAGAAGGCCCCCACACTCGACACATCAGAGGATGGGCATCAACAGGGCAATCCGCGCGACGAAGTGGCTGCCAGCCAGTCGGCAATTGCCGAACCGCCCGTTGATCAGACAGCTTCAACGCAAAGCTGTGAAAAGGAACTGCGGCATACAGTCGACTTATTGCGATTTTTTGCGAATAGAATCCAGATGGGGGAGGATACACAATCGGTGCTAGCAGACATGCGGCAGCAGGAGAAAAAAATATCGGAAGTTTGCGGCTAGATGGCAAAGGGCCATTGGGCCGGCATGACTAGTTGCCGTCCTGTCGGTGACTGGGTCAACAGAAGGGAAACGAACGGACGCCAATGGCGGGTCCGGCACCAATTTCCTATTTGTACTTTCAACGGTATACGCTACGGCATTGACCATGTTGCAATGGAAGGGTGGCCGAGCGGTTTAAGGCACCGGTCTTGAAAACCGGCAACGGCGCAAGTCGTTCGTGGGTTCGAATCCCACCCCTTCCGCCAGGCGCCCCGTTTTCGTTCTGTATTGCTCGTTAGCGCGTCGTTTTGTGTGATGACTCGGAGCCACGCCTTTTAAGCGACAGATCGGCTGGAGACCGCCTTCCCATTTTCCGCATTCCGCGCCGTCACCTCGCTGCTCGGAAACAATTCCAACAAGGAAGGAAGTGCAAAACTCCTGCCTCTCATTTTTCACGCCCACCGGGTGGTTTGGCCAAAGCTATGGTAGCCGTTCAATTGCGGGCCGTTAAGGCTACCTGACGTCCGTACTGCACCCGCGGATTCACACTTCGGCTCAGCATGCGCCGCTTACGTGATCTTACGAATTTTTCGTCCGATCCACCAATAGGCTATCCCGGCAAGCGAAAGCAGAAGGGCTAATCCTGCCAGAATCAGGACTGCGGTGTGGATGACGATTGCCGGCTCGCTCATGCTGGTGAGAACCGAAGTCTGTGCGTGCGGTTCCATGCCTTTCCTCCTCTAGGAACCATGCTGCCATCGGTACGTTCGATCCGTTGCATGAAGCCGCCTCAGAGCGGATCGCAACGACCCTCACGATTACGCGCAGAGTAAATCACAATGAGTATGTCGATAAGCAGTCCGGCATTCGCCGACGGTCAGGCAATCCCCGCAAAGTATACAGCGGATGGCGAGGGCGTCTCGCCACCGCTGGAATGGTCGGGCGCGCCCGCAGGCACCAAAAGCTTCCTGCTGGTGGTAGAGGATCCTGATGCCCCGGGCAGCACTTTCTACCACTGGGGAGTCTTCAACCTCCAGACGAGCGGCCTTCCGGGAGGGATTCGCAAGCGCCGATCGGCCGGACAGCATCCGCACGGCCATCAATGATTTCGGCGAGCCCGAATATGGCGGACCGGCGCCCCCGCAAAAACATGGCACGCATCACTACCATTTCAAGCTCGCGGCGCTCGACGTCGAGTCGATCGATCCGCCGGCTTCGGTCAAGGTCGCCGACCTTTGGAAGAAGGCCAGCGATCACATCATCGCGCAAGCCGAGTTGGTCGGGACCTATTCCCGCTCATAGTAAGGTGCGCTCGCCTGCCGTTAAGTGAGAGCGGCCAACCATTGTCGCACGAGCCAAAAAAATAACTCAGCGGCAGATGTACATGTCCTCGGCTGGCCGGTGCACGACAGTTTTACCGAACGCGTGATCGCGCTCCACGCTCACGCTGCGCCTGATGAAACAGCCCTTCGGAGCAAAACACCGTTTGGCCCGCACGCTTCCTCGCTGCCAGGCATAGGTGTGGCGCCAATTATGTCGCCATGGGCGAAGAAGGGTCGCATGCTTCCCGCTGCTCTCTACCTCGAACCGTGTTCGCACTTCGCCGAATTCAATGCTGGTTGCATGCGCGAACGACATGCCCACGAACAGCAGACCGCCGACTGCAAATATCAGCGGCTTGAAGGACATCTTTCGGAAACGCGCCAGCATGCACGCCATGAACCGCCCAGCAGGCTCGCGGTTCCGTGCTCCAGAACAGGCATTCCATGGCGGAGGCAGAAACGAAAAATATCGGTTGAAATGTATTCAGAACCCGCCCAGCAGTCGTTCCGGCCACCGCCGTCTTGATCACTTCATGCCGACGGTTCTCTGCTCATGAAGCTTTTCGCGCAGGGAATGCACCTCGTCGGCGCTCACAGGCTCGGCCGCATTGCCCCACGAATTGCGGATATAAGTGGCGACGGCCGCGACCTGCGCGTTGCTGAGCTTCCAGTTGTATGGTGGCATTTGCGAGGGCGTCGGCTGCCGGGCCGTTGTGGCCGTTCTTGCTCCCTCCAGAATTACACGCAGAACGGTAGTCGGGTCATGCTGCTGCACGACTGCATCGTGCTCCAGCGGCGGAAACATGCGCGGAACGCCCTTCCCGTTCGCCTGATGACAGCCCGAACAGCTGTCCTCATAGATTGCCTTGCCGGCGGCCATCATCTTCGGGTCGGGCGCGGAGGATTTCGTTTCCTGAGTTCCTTCGACCTCCTTGATATAGGTCGCAATGGCGTGGAGATCTGATTCCGGCAGCTTCGACGTGGAATCCCGTACCACCTCCTCCATCAATCCAGCCGCGCCGCTATGCCGGTTACGTCCGGTCTTGAGATACTCGACAATGTCGTCGACGCTCCATGACCCGGTGCCTTCCCTCATGCTGTTGGCGATCCGCGGCGCAAACCAGTTCTGGATGAATCCTCCGCTCAGCGGCTTATCGGTCTTGTCACCGCCCAAGATGTTCTTTGGCGTATGGCATGCACCGCAATGCCCGGGTCCTTGCACCAGATAGGCGCCCCAATTCCATTCCGCGCTTTTGTCCTTGTTGGGTTGGAACGTGCCGGGCTCGAAGAACAGCATGTCCCAGCCGCGCATCACGACGCGGTGGTTCAAAGGCCACGGCAAATCAGGACCTTGCCTCGGCTTTTTTACGGGCTCCATCGTGTTGAGATAGGCGCGGATCGCCCTGACGTCGTCGCGCGAAAGCTTCGTAAAATAGGGATACGGAAATGCCGGATAAAGGTGAGAGCCGTCGGGCCGCACCCCGAGATGCATCGCGCGGTAAAAATCCGCTTCCGACCATCCGCCAATTCCGGTCTCCGGGTCCGGCGTCAGATTTGCCGAGTAGATGACACCGAAAGGAGTCTCGATCGCCCGCCCGCCCGCAAACGCACGACCTCCCTTTTCGGTGTGGCAGGCGGCGCAATCGCCCGCATCGACGAGGTGTTTGCCGCGCGCAATCTCGGTATAGGAATTGTCAGCCGCGCGCGCGACGACACAAAATGCCACCGCCGATAATCCCGCCATCATGAGAAGCCATGCACGTCGCATGCGGATACCTTAAGCCTGCACGAGCGGTCCCGGCTTTTTGAGATACTGATTGCAAATGGCATCGGCGGCCCAGTAGGTCAGCGCGCCCACGGTGCCGGTCGGGTTGTAGCCGGGGTTCTGCGGAAACGCGCAGGCGCCCATCACGAACAGATTGTGCAGATCCCAGCTCTGCAAATAGCGGTTTACCGCACTCGACTTCGGATCGCTTCCCATGATGACGCCCCCGGTATTGTGCGTCGTCTGGTAGGGCACGATCGAATAGTGGCCGCTGCGCTTCTTTTCGTGGAGCTCGCGCGCATTCATCGCCTTGGCAATATCGGCCGCGCGGTTCGTCAAAAAGTCGGACATCTTGTGCTCATTCTGGGTGAAGTCGAACGTCATACGCAGTAGCGGGCGGCCGTGAATGTCGCGATATGTCGGGTCAAGATCGAGGCAGTTGTTGCGGTGGCTCATGACCGCGCCGTGAGTAGATATAGTCAGGGTCGTGAGATAGTTCTTTGCGACCGCCTGCTTCCACTTGGAGCCCCATTTCGGAGTGCCTTTTGGCGTTGGATGCGTTTCGATTGGACGGCCATTCGTATTCCAGCACGCAAGGTAACCCCCGCCGATAAATCCAAGCCCAGTATGGTCGAAATTGTCGCCGTTAAATTCGTCGATACCCATGCCGAGAGCTCCGGCACCGACGAAAGGGTTCATGATTTTGTCGTCAAAAAACACATCCACGCCACTGACGATTTGGTAGGCGTAGTTTTTCCCGATCACTCCCTGACCTGTGTTTGGGTCGTATCGCTCGCCAATATCCGACAACATCAGCAATCGTGTATTGTGCTGCGCGAACGCGCAAAGAATAACGATTTCCGCCGGTTGCTCCCATTCGATTCCTTGCGTGTCGACATAGGTGACCGCAGTGGCTCGTTTCGCCTGCGTGTCCTTCTCGACCTTGAGCACTTCGCAGTCAGTACGCACCTCGAAATTCGATTTGCGCATCAGCACCGGGAGAACGGTCGTTTGCGGGCTTGATTTGGAGAAATTGCCACAGCCGTATTTCTCGCAAAATCCGCAATAGGTGCACGGTGCCAGCGTGACCCCGAGGGGATTGGTGTAGGCGCGCGACATATTGGCAGCGGGGCATGGAAAAGGCTTATAGCCGAGCTCCGACGCAGCCTTGGCGAAGAGGGTCGGCCCATAGACCATGTCGAGAGGTGGATTGGGATACTCTCGCGACCGCGGGCCTTCGAACGGATTGCCGCCCTCTTGAATCTTTCCTTTCAGATTGCCAGCCTTGCCGCTGATGCCACAAAGGTACTCGAACTTGTCGTAGTGAGGTTCGAGTTCGTCATAGGTGACACCCCAGTCCTGTATCGTCATGTCGTCCGGCAGTTGGCCATAGCGCTGAGTGTTGTGGCTTTTTGCGAGGAAATCGCTCGGCAGGAAGCGCCAGTTCTGTCCATTCCAATGAATGCCTGCGCCGCCCACGCCGGTCGCTGGGAGAAACGAGCCGAGATGACGCATAGGAAGTGCCGTTTGATCAATGCTGTTGCGGAAAGTCAGCGTTTCGCGGGCCGGCTGTTGAAACAGTGCGCGCCGCCAGTAATAACGCAACTCATCCTGCGCGAAGGTTACGGCGAAATCGGTAGACGTGTCGCGCCAGCCACCGCGCTCGATTGCAACGACATTGAGCCCGGCTTCGGTGAGCTCCTGACCGAGGATTGCGGCCGTCCAGCCGAAGCCGACCAGGGCAACGTCGACGGCTGGCAGTTTGTTGGGCATCACAACCTCTGCTTATGAGGGCGTCCATTCCGGTCGGCCTTTCAGTCCGACCGGCGGCAGATTCAGCTTCTCGCCATGCCGTTTGACATAAGGCCGATAATCGTAGCGTGCGCCAGGAAAGCCGATGAGTTTCCAGCCGACCATGTCCCGGTTTCCACCATGGATGGGATCGCAGAAGAAGCCCTCAACCGTATTTTGCAGAAACACCTTGAAAAACGTTTTGGCATCTGCGCCGGTGAGCTCCAGTTCTCCGGTTTCCAGCTTCGAGAGAATGTTGTCTTGCTGCTCGGCCTCCAGTTCGGAGAACGTCTTGCCTCCGAGCTGTTCGCGGCAATGATCATCGATTGCCTTAATGGCCGCGCGGTAAAGCTCGGCCGGCGACATTCGGCTTTGATAGCCCTGGCTCCGTTCGCCGTCCCTCCAGGGCCCCTGCATGTACCAGGAGGAAGCCTTGCCGAAGTCGCCGGCGAGCTGACGGTCGATGAAGAAGGTCGCGCCCGCCTCCTTGGCGCCCGGGCCGAGGTCGTCACTCGGGATGAGCCGCGATACGGCGGCGTCAATGAACTTTGCTTCCGGCTGAGTGAAGAATTTGAAGGCGCCGCCCTCGACCGCATCTGGCTTGTTTGCCTGACCGGGTTGCCAGGGCACCTCGCCCGAGATCGAGCGAGCCTGCGCTTCTAGCGCGACGGATGATCCGATCAATACGCTGGCGGAAAGAAGCTGGCGGCGATTTAGCGTCGGGTCCGGCATTACGGTCAACCCGTCGCCCCACTGGGCAAACATCGACTGCACGTCGTGGTTCCCTGAGGGATAAAAAAATCAAGGCAAGCGCTTGCTGTTCACGCCCGCGTCGAACTTTCCTTCGTCAATTCCATTGTCACGGCAGGGCTCGTGCTGCGGGATGTCCTGATGCGGCTAGCGTGTTGGCTGGCGGCAGTAGTCGTTGCGGCGGGCGCATACGCGCCGCACGCGGCATCTGCGGCTGTGTCTCCTGAAGAATACCGCAAGGTCGGCATTTCACTTCCCGTGCAGGCTCGCCTTCCACTAGCTGAAAGGGTGATTGACTCCAGCGGCCGCTCGCGCCCGCTCAGAGACTTTATTTCGCGTCCAACGGTGCTGGTGCTTGCCGATTACACATGCCGGACACTATGCGGACCCGTCATCGATTTTGTCGCAACCGCTCTGGAGCAGTCCGGACTCGACGCCGAGGGCTTTGCGCTACTGGTGGTAGGGCTCGATCCAAAAGACAATACGCAGCAGGCGAACAGGATGCGCGCCGCGCATTTCCCTCCCGGCTCTAAGCTCACCGGGACTACAGAATTCGTCACCTCGGGACAGGATGCGCTCAACGCCATCGTCGCCGCGCTGGGCTACCGGGCTGTCTACGATGAGGATGACGATGTTTTTGTGCACCCGGCTGCTGCCTACGTGCTCACTACCGAGGGCACAGTCTCGCGCGTGCTGTCGGGAGTCGGAATCACTGGCAATGACATGCGCCTCGCTCTCACGGAGGCAAGCGGTGGGAGGATCGGTACGCTTGGCGACAGGGTCCGAGTGCTATGCTCCCACTTCGACCCCCGCCGGGGGACCTATGACCTCGTCATCTGGCAAGCGACCAAGCTCGCCGCATTCGGCGGGGCGCTCGCCTTCGCAAGCTTTCTCCTGGTTCTATACGTGCTGGGACGCCGACGCGCGTCCTGACAGCAGCTCCGCCAGAGCGCGTTCAAGGCTATGGCGCCAGGCGAGCAGCCAGACCGCGCCTGTGAAAAAGATCGCTGCCGGAATGTCGATCAGCAGCCCGGCGTTCAACACATCAAGCCCCGGCAGCACCAGAATTGCTGCCTCGAGATAGCGCAGCGCCAGGGTTGCCGCCCCGAGCCACAGCAGCGCACGGATGCTGCCGCGCACGCGCTCCGAAAGCAGGGCGAAGAATGGCACGATAAACTGCAATATGATGAGGGCCCAGAGCGCCACGCCCCAGCCATTCTCGAGCCGGGCAAGATACCAGGCGACTTCGCTGGGAATATTTCCGGCCCAGATGATGATGTACTGCATCGCGTGCATATACGCCCACAGCAAGAGCACCGAAAGAAACGTGCCCGCGTAGGCGTTGACGCTCATCCGCCGAGGGCTGCCGCCTGCCGCGAGCACAAACACGCCGAATCCAAGCCCGGCCAGCAGATAATGGTCGATCACCAGAAGCCCAAAGATCGACGAATGGAATCCGCTGTCGAACGATTCAATCCAGTCGATTCCGGCGAAGGAAGCGGTCAGCGTCCATATGATGAGGCCGATGGATCCGGTCCGGATCATGCGGGCCTCGTTTGCATAACTGCGGGATGCCCAGACGGCGAGAATTGTCCATATGACAAAATAAGTAAGCGCGCGGAGCGTGAAAAACCACTCGTTGAGATAGACCGACTTGAAGGCGTTGAGCTGACCCGGATCCGCAGCCCAGGGATAGATATGGCCTTCGCCGACAAGAAGCGGAATGAACAGTAGCCCTGTAACAGGCATGGTCAGCGCCGCACTCGACAAAATAACGTGCAGGTCGGAGGTCCACCCTCCCCGGACGAGGTAAGTGGTGAACATCACCGCCAATGCGCCGATCGGAACGGCCGAAATTGCGAACCAGGCCACCGCATAGCCAGCAAGCGCGGTCCTGGCATCAAGGGCGAGACCGACCAGGAAAACCAGAAAGGCAAGCCCGGCAACGACAGCTTCTGTTCTGCGCGAGGAGATCATTGCAAAGCCTCGCCCTGCATCCGGTCGCGAATCTCGGGCGGAAGGTCGCTTAATGTCGCGTGCTGACTAAGCTGCAACGCACGGATATAGCCGACGATGGCCCAGCGGTCGCGCGGCCGCACGCGATCGGCATAGGAGTACATCGCGCCGTGTCCATGCGTGATGACGTCGAAGAAATGCTGGTCATCCGCGGTACGCAGCCGATCGTCGTGGAAGCTCGGTGGCCGCGGCATGCCGCGGTGCACGATCATTCCATTGCCGCTGCCGGCACGATCATGGCAGGGCGAACAGAAGACGTTGAACCGATCGCGCCCCCGCGCCAGTAGTTCGGGGGTCAATGCCGGTCTGCTGGTGATCTCATTCGCGCGCGCCAGATCGCCGCGCGCGACTGTCCCTCTGACCGCCTGCTGCATCGAGCGTCCGTCGCGGAAAAGCTCGCCCGGCTTGTACTCGTTGTATTTCGGCTGCGAGTCCATATTCGAGCGTGTGCAGCCAATCAGTACAGCGCAACACGCAATGAGAACCAGGCAGCGCATCAACATTCCACGAGCTCAACCGATATGGGCTCCATGTCTTCGAGAAACCTCCTTGTGTCCTTGGCGTCGAACTTGTCATCGCTCGCAAGCACGCACAGAAAGAAACGATCCCTCGATGCACGGTGGAAATTGCGGGCGGCGAAGATCGGATGGTTGAGTCGGGGCAATCCGTTCAATGCGAGCATGCCGACTGCGGGAGTCAGTGCGGCGAACAGCACCGTTAGTTCGAAGCAGACCACCATGAAGGCCGAAAGCGCATAAAGGGGACGTCCTCCGACATTGATCGGATAGTCGAAATTGGTGAACAGCTGCAGGCCGAGCGCGAGCAGGAATCCAAAAATGCCTCCGAACAGGCCAAGCCAGAGAACCCGGCGGTCACGTAGGTTGAGGACGGGAAAAATCTCGTACACGGGAAACGGCGTAAACGAATCGAGGGCACGATATCCCGCGCCGCGCGCACGCTCGGCGGCGCCCACAAGCCTTTCCGGTGTATCGAACTCGGCCAGCAGACCGTAATAGTCGGAGTCAGGCATTGGCCATTTGCTCCTGCTGCTCCCTGCGCAGGACTTCCTTTTCCTCAAATATCGAAATGACCGGCAGTAGGCGGATGATCAGCAGGAATGGTGCCATGAACAGGCCGATCGTGCCGGCGTAGATGGCCCAATCCCAAAAAGTCGCGTGATAGACACCCCACGAGGAGACGAGGAAATCGCGGTATAGACTCGTCACGAGGATCATGTAGCGCTCGAGCCACATTCCGATAGCGACGCTGGTTGCGATGGTGAAAAGCATCCAAGGACTGCGTCGGACACTACGAAACCAGAGCGGCTGCAGTACGATGAAATTGAAAAACACGGCGCCCCAGTAGCTCCACCAATATTGACCGAAGAAACGGTCGTGCAACGTCTGGAGCTCGTGCGCCTCGCCCGAATACGCAGCGTTGAACACTTCGAAGATGTAGCCATAGGCCGTCATCAATCCAGTCGCGAGCAGGACCTTGCCGAGAATGTCGAGATGCTGATCGGTTACCAAGTTCTGCAGGTGAAATAACGCGCGGATGCCGATCGCGATCATCGACACCACTGCGAAGCCGGAAAATGCTGCGCCAAGCACGAAATAAGGCGGAAAAATCGTCGAGTGCCATCCTGGGATCGTGCCGACGGCAAACAGCAGCGACACCTCGCTGTGGACAGAGACGACCAGTGGAACAGCGAGAGCGGCCAGCAGCCGATAAGCATGATGCCAGCGCTGCCAGTGAATTGCCGAGCCTCGCCATCCAAGTGCCAGAATACCAAAGAATATCTGCCATCGCCGCCGCCGCGCCCGGTCACGCGCCGCCGCGAGGTCGGGAATGAGACCGATATACCAAAACACGATCGACACGATCAGATAGGTCAGCACAGCCCAGATGTCCCATTCGAGCGGACTTCTGAACTGCGGCCATACGTCCATCGTCGCCGGGTAGGGAAACATCCAGTAGATGAACCAAGGCCTCCCTAGGTGCAGGATCGGATAGAGGCCAGCGCAAACGACGGCGAACAGCGTCATGGTTTCGGCAAACCGATTGAGCGAATTGCGCCAATCGCGTCCGAGCAGAAGCAACAGCGCCGAAATCAGCGTTCCGGCATGTCCGATGCCGAGCCACCAGACGTAATTGTGGATCGCAAAGGCCCAGTTGACCGGTATGTTCAGCCCCCAGATGCCGACGCCGCTGGCGAATAGAACGGTTATTGCCACAAACAGCAGGCCAAGCAGCAATGACGAGCACAGAAGCGCAATAATCCAACGCCGGCGCGCCGGGAAATGCAGGGGAATGCTCGCGAGCTGGTCGGTGACATCCGCGTAGGTCTGCCCCGTCGGCAGGATGGGTTCGCTGGTAGCGGTTGCGCTCATCACTTCTCCTCGTCCGGGGAGTCATTCCAGCGAGCGAGATACGTTGTGCGTGGCCGCGTCCCGAGTTCCTCGAGCAGGACGTAATGCCGTCCACTCCTTCGCCTTTTCGAAACCGCGGAGTCCTCGTCTTTGAGATCGCCGAAGACGATGGCGCGCGTCGGACAGGCCTGCTGACAGGCGGTGACGACCTCATCGCGGCGAAAGCTGCGATTTTCCTTGTCGGCCTGCACATGCGCGGCCTGAATGCGCTGCGTGCAGTAGGTGCATTTTTCCATAACGCCACGCGAGCGCACGGTCACGTCGGGATTTTTGGCCGCCTCCTCGGCGGCCTCGAAGTGCCGGTAATCGTACCAGTTGAAACGTCTCACCTTGTAGGGGCAGTAGCTGGAGCATGTCCGCGTGCCGATGCAGCGGTTGTAGACCATTTGGTTCACGCCCTCGGGCGAGTGAACCGTCGCATGCACCGGGCATCCCATTTCGCACGGCGCCTTCTCGCAATGCATGCAGGGGACCGGCTGAAAATAGGCGCGCGGATTGTCGACATCACCGGTGAAATAGCGGTCCACGCGCAGCCAAAGCATTTCGCGGCCGCGCGAAACCTGGTCCTTGCCGACGACGAGAACATTATTCTCGACATTGCAGGCCGATACGCATGCGTTGCAGCCGACGCACAGGTCGAGGTCTATGACCATCCCCCAGGCATGATCGGGACTGTTCTTCTCGGAGGATTTCTCAACATTCCAGTCGGGATAAAATGTCGGTGCCTTCTGCTGCGTAGGCAGCCGCGGATTCTTCGCGCTCACCTCGCGCACAAAATCGAACCCGTCCATTCGATGATGTGCTTGAGTCGTAGCAATCAGGCGATGTCCTCGCTGACGCGATATCGAGCCCGTAGCCTTCCAAGCGGCCTCATTCGGGCGGATCGAAAACGCGTCATAACCCGCTCCGATCGCGATCTCGGCGCCGCCGCGGCGGCCATAGCCGAAATAAAGCGCAACGGTGCGGGGCGCCTGGCCCGGAATGACCCACGCCGCGCCCCGGATCTTGCGGCCGTCGATCGAGACCTCCACCACATCACCATTGGAAACGCTATGTTCGTTGGCGAGTGCAGGACTAATCTCGATCACATTGTCCCAGGTGATCTTGGTCAATGGCTTGGGCAATTCCTGCAGCCACGCGACATTCGAGAAACGACCGTCCCAAATGCACGGGTCGGGCCTGAACACCACTTCGAGGTTTGTTCCGGAAGACGTTTGTGTCGGCACCAGCGAGTTTGGCGTTACAGCGATGGCAGTCGCGCCGCTGTTATCGACAAATCCGTCGTGTAGCGAGCGTATCCATTTCCGGTCGAAATCCTCCCCGAATGACTGCTCCCAAGTCTCGCGGACAGCCGCATTCGCAGCGTTTGCACCCGAGCCAAGCAGCATGTCCACGATCTGATGCGCGCTGCGCGATGAATAAAGAGGCGCGATGACGGGTTGCATGATCGTCGCGGTGCCGTCTACTGCCCGTGCATCGCTCCAGCTCTCTAGCGCGTGCGACAAAGGTAGGTGCCATTGACACAATGCTGCCGTCTCGTCCGCGTGCAGGCCCGCGTGAATGCGATTGGGCACGCGCGCAAGCTGGTTGGCAAGACCGAGCGGGCCGGGACAGGTGTAGACAGGATTGCAGCCGATGAACACGACGGTCTCAATGGCACCGTTCGCGATCTCACGAGTCAATTCGGCGAGCGGCTGTGTGGCGTCCGGGACATGCGCTGGTTCGCTGTACCAAACGGTCTTGCCGACATTGCCGAGCTGGGCATTAATGGCCGGCGCAAGCGCCTGAAGATGCGGATCACAGTATGGACCTATCATCAGCAGCGAATGACCGGCCGAATTTCGCAGTTCCCTCAAAGCGCGATCAAGCCAATTGCCTTCGCCTGGCTGAAGATCTGGACGCGCGAAGCCTGATACCTTGAACTCGGCGGCCATGGCATGCGTAAGCGCCTCTATCCGCGAAGGATCGACGGGTATTCGCGTGGAGGCAACGGTGCCGGTAAGGGATGGAACTGACTCGGCGACATGCACTCGCATGCGGCCCAATCCGGATTGCACCTCTCCGTGCCGCACTCCCCACGCCTGCGCATGCGCAACCTGGCGTGGGCCCGCGCCGAGCACATCGTGATCAAGACTGACCACTACGTCGCATTGATCGAGCCTGTAGTGCGGCGTCAGAACCCGTCCGAAAGCGGCTGACATCGCTTCGTCCTGCTGGGCGTGGCCGATAGCCTCGCACCGGCTCCACCTCATGTTGGGATAGGCCTCTTGCATTGCCCGAAATTGGCGGATCAAAGTCGGTGACGTCGTTGCACCGGTGAGAATGCGCAGTCCCTCGCCTTTGCGGTTGCGCCAGGACTCGCGCAAGCCGCTGAGCGCGGTTTCGAATTGCGCCCAGCTTGCGGGGGCGCCGTTGCGCAGTGGGATTTTGGAACGCTCGGGATCGTAGAGGTCCAGCACCGCGCTCTGCATGAAGACATCGCTGGTGCCGCGAGTGACTGGGTGGTCCGGGTTTCCGTCGAGCTTGATCGGCCGCCCTGAATAGGTGGTTGCGACAACGGGCTGCGCATATCCCTCGAATGCGACTGCGGTCGCGTAATAGCGCGGAACTCCTGGAACCTCCTCTTCCGGCTGGATCACGTAAGGAAGCGCATGATTTGCCGGTCTGTCGCCGCAGCGAGTGAGCCCGCCGAGCAGAAGCGATGCGCCGATCAGCTTGAGAAATTGACGGCGGCGCGGCTTATCGTGCACTGAAAGTGGCGCCGGAAATTCCGCTTCGATCCATTCTCGAAGACCCTGCTCATCGAGCAACTCGTCGATGCTCGACCAGAACTGCTTGCGGCTCGTTGCAGCCCGGATGCGGTCAAAGTCAAATTGCGGGGCTCTGGATGACCTGCTCATCTTGTGTGCGCTGCGTTGTTTCTACCTGTGGCATACGAAGCAGTGCGTGATCTGTCCGACTCGAATTCCGTACTCCCTGACCAGTTGGCGGCCAAGTGCTCCGCGATCCAGGGAAGGATTCCAATTCATGTTGGTGACCTCGTCCCGGGGACGCAGATGCGGTGCCGGATTGCGATGACAGTCGAGGCAGAATGCCATCGTCAGCGGCTGGGCCTGAAACGTGAGCGCCATGCGATCGACGCGTCCGTGACATTCGACGCAGCCCACGCCCTTTGCGATGTGAATATCGTGCCGAAAATAGACATACTCCGGCAACACGGCGACGCGATTCCAGTTCAGTGATCTGTTGTTTGCAAGACTCTCGCGCACTGGTGCCAGCATCGCGGCAGCGGTCCAGATCTGTGAGTGACAAGTCATGCAGGTGTGGGTCGGAGGCAGGCCCGCGTGAGGTCCGTCTGCTACCGACGTGTGGCAATATTGGCAATCGATTCCCAGTTCGCCTGCGTGATGACGGTGACTGAATGGCACGGGTTGCCGTGGAGGGTGGATATTCGCGCCGGTGACCCAATCCGATCGCGCCAGGCCAATGGAAGCCACGATGGCTCCGATGCTCAGCGAAATAGCACCAATCAGAAAAAGGCGCAGCCACGTGTCAGCCGCCGGAGAAAAAATCTGGCCCATTCGCGGACGCAGCTTTGGATACGCGCCCCGATATGCAAACCGGACGTGATCCAGAAAGGTTCCGGCAAACGATCGGTCGCATGCGCGATGTGGAACCGCCACTGCTCCAATCCGTTGAAAACAGCGGGGCCGTTCGCCTGGGCTGCGACGATGACCGAGAGCACGGGTCCGACTGGTTTCGAGAGATCAGACGCAGCACCTTGGCTCATCGGAGCGCTGGCCGCTGGGGTGGCCACATTTCTGATAGCCGTTCCATTCGTGATCCACGCAATTTATCCCGACTCGACCGAGGTCGGCTCGATCGGAGGCTTGCCGCAACAGCCCGAACCTCATCTGCAACTCGCACCGTCCTCCGATTTTGCAACTTTTCGAACGGCTGAAGCGGATCGCCTTTCCAGCTATGGCTGGCAAGATCGCAGCAGCGGGATCGTCCGCATGCCGATCGACCGCGCCATGCAATTGCTCGTGAAACGCGGGCTGTCGCAATGGCCGTCCGCATCCTCAACGTCAACAGAGCGTCGGCATTGAGAAATGGGGAATTGGGTGCCGCGTGGAAATCCGTTTTGGCCAAATGCAGACTCAGCGTATGCCGGCTCCGTCGATCTACTTTTTCTGGCGCTTTGCGCAGTCGCCTTTCTCGTCTTTTCACTTCTGCTGGTCCTGCTGCTTCGATTTGCAATCCACTACCGCGCCGGCAACCGCGACGCAGATCGCGATGCCCGCATCAGGAAAAGCTGGATGTTTGAGAGTGCCTGGACCGCGGCGACGTTTGTCGGTTTCGTCGCACTCTTCTTCTGGGGAGCTACACTTTATCTCGATATTTACCGGCCACCCGCTGGCGCCGACACCATCTATGTCGTCGGCAAACAGTGGATGTGGAAGGTGCAACATCTCGGCGGCCAGCGCGAAATCAACGAACTCCACATCCCTGTCAATGAAGCGGTGCGCCTCATCATGTCCTCACAGGATGTCATTCATTCGTTCTTCATGCCGGAATTTCGAATCAAGCATGACGTGCTTCCGGGCACCTCCGAGGAGCTTTGGGTGAAACCCGTCAAAACCGGAATATTCCACCTGTTCTGCGCCGAATACTGCGGTACGGACCATTCACGCATGACTGGGCGCATCGTGGTGATGCAGCATGAAGAATTCTCCGATTGGCTGCGGAGGCAGGACGTCGATGGAACGCTGGCAGCGCAGGGAGCGGCACTGTTTCGCCAATTCGGTTGCAGCGGCTGTCATACGTCAGGATCGCGCGTGCGCGCGCCGCCGCTCGAAGGCCTTTACGGCAGGCCGGTACCGCTGAGCGGCGGCACCATCGAAGTTGCCGACGAGCGATATATCCGCGATTCGATTCTGCAGCCGCGCAAGCAGGTGGTCGCTGGCTACGAGCCCCTCATGCCTTCGTTTGAAGGAAAACTCTCCGAAGATGAGCTCGTTAGACTCCTCGCCTACGTTAAATCCCTTGCAGCAAATCCGGAAGCCCCACAGTGAGCGGTGACAAGAACTACATCACCGTCAACAACAGCATCCGCTCGTGGCTGTTCACCACCGATCACAAACGCGTTGCGATCTTGTATTTCGCCAGCATTACCTTGTTCTTCTTTATCGGCGGAGCAGCAGCAGCATTGATGCGGCTCGAGCTCGTCTCGCCCGCCGGCCACTTTTTTACATCGGATGAATACAACCGGCTATTCACGATGCATGGCGTGATCATGGTCTGGTTTTTTCTTATTCCATCTATCCCAAACACGCTCGGAAACTTCATCGTGCCTCTGATGATCGGCGCGCGTGACCTCGCTTTTCCTCGGTTAAACCTGACAAGCTGGTATCTGTTCATGGCCGGTGGGGCGACGACGCTCTACGCCCTCTTCAAGGGCGGCATCGACACCGGATGGACGTTCTACACTCCATTTTCCACGATGTACTCCAACAGCTATGTTGCTATTGCTGTTGCCGGCGTCTTCATCGTGGGATTTTCTTCGATCCTCACTGGGCTCAACTTCATCGTTACCATTCATCGTCTCAGGGCGCCGGGGCTAACCTGGTATAGACTACCACTGTTTCTCTGGTCGCTGTACGCGACTTCGGCAATCCTGGTGCTGGCCACGCCGGTTTTGGCGATGACGCTGCTGTTAATTGCGCTGGACCGGGTTTTCGGTATTGGCATATTTGATCCGGCCAGAGGTGGCGATCCGCTGCTGTTCCAGCATCTCTTCTGGTTTTATTCCCACCCCGCCGTTTACATCATGATCTTGCCGGGAATGGGAGTGGTGAGCGAACTGATCGCATGTTATTCGCGCAAGGAAGTGTTCGGCTACAGCTTCGTCGCGTGGTCCGCGATCGCAATCGCGTGCATTGGATTCTTCGTGTGGGGCCACCACATGTTCGTAAGTGGTCAGTCGCCCTTTGCGGGTCTCGTGTTCTCGTTCATGAGCTTCGCCGTCGCAGTTCCCTCTGCGATCAAGGTCTTCAACTGGACCGCTACGATGCACAAAGGTTGGGTGCATTTCGATGCCCCCATGCTTTACGCGCTCGGCTTCATCGGCCTTTTCACGTTCGGCGGTCTGTCAGGACTGTTTCTCGCCTGCCTCGCCTATGACGTCTATGTCACGGATACGTATTTCGTCATTGCGCACTTCCACTACATCATGGTCGGCGGAATGGTGACGGCGTATTTTGGCGGCCTGCATTATTGGTGGCCCAAGATCACAGGCCGCATGTATCCCGAATACTGGGCGCGTGCCGCGGCGATTCTGATCTTCTTCGGCTTCAACATGACATTCTTGCCGCAATTCATTCTTGGCGTCTTGGGGATGCCGCGGCGTTATCATGTCTACCCGCCCGAATTCGAGATCTGGCACGTGCTCTCATCTGCCGGAGCCTCGATCCTGGTGGTCGCTTATGCCTTGCCGCTCTTTTATCTGGGTTGGTCGATCTTCTTCGGCGAGCGCTCCTCTGCCAATCCGTGGCAGACCACAGGACTTGAATGGCAGACATCGTCACCGCCCCCGCCGCACAATTTTGCGGCAACGCCGACGGTCACCCGAAAGCCATACGACTTCAACGTAAACGGCGAGCCCCGCGCGCAAAATGCCTGAACCGCAGCCCGCCGCTCAGTTTGCCCATCTGCCTCAGCAGCATGAGGTGGCGCAGCTTGGAATATGGACTTTCCTGGCGACGGAAGTTCTCTTCTTCGGCGCGTTGCTACTCTCCTATGCCGTATACCGCTCGGCCGATCCCGCAGCCTTCGCCGAGGCTGCCCGGCACACAAAGATTGCCATCGGCACCATAAACACGGCGATCCTGCTGACCAGCAGCTTCCTTGTTGCCTGGGCAGTTGCGGTCGTCAAGACGGGAGGGTCGCGCTTTGCCGCTTTTCTTCTTTGGAGCGCGGCTGCTTTGGGCCTTTCTTTCATTGGCCTCAAGGGCGTTGAATACGCCATGGAGTATGGGGAACACCTGCTGCCCGGTTTTGGATTCCGATATGACGGTCCCGCTTCGCAATCAGTGGCACTGTTCTTTTCCTTCTACATCGTCGCAACGGTGATCCATGCCATTCACGTCGCGGTTGGTATCGCCGTGTTCGCCGTTATTGGGCGCCGGGCCTACCAACACGCCTATTCCGGTTCCTATCATTCACCGGTGATTGTCTTCGGCCTTTATTGGCATTTCGTGGACATCGTCTGGATATTCCTGTTTGCACTCATTTATCTTCCCGGGAGGAGCGGATGACTCCTGTGATCCGGCCGCCAGCAGTTCTCGTCTTCTCATGGCTCGCGGCACTCGTTCTGCTGTCCATCACGGTGATTGCCGCCTACTTGCCTCTTGGCGCGGGCAACACGATCGTGGCTCTGCTCATCGCTTTCACCAAGGCGGCAATCGTCGCGGCAGTGTTCATGGAGCTTCGGCGGCAGAATGGTTTTATCATCACATTTGCAACGGCGGGATTCTTCTGGCTTGCCATCCTCTTCTGGCTCGCTTTCACCGACTATTCGACACGCGCCAATTTTCCGCCGACGATCAATTGGGGACTGTAGATCCCCGCCCTTAACCGCCCGAATAGCCGCCGATGATCGGCAGTATCTCGCCGGTGATGT
Organism: Pseudolabrys sp.; assembly: GCA_035718275.1. Lineage (GTDB taxonomy): Bacteria > Pseudomonadota > Alphaproteobacteria > Rhizobiales > Xanthobacteraceae > Pseudolabrys. Next base: position 190,904 of record DASTHI010000025.1, read on the forward strand.
AGCTCGAGCAACTCGGTGCGGCGAGAAAAACATAGGCCGGCGCGATTTCTTCCGGCTGCGCGGGGCGTCCCATAGGCGTCTGCGCGCCGAATTTTTCCACCGCTTCCGCGGGCTTGTCCGCCGGATTGAGCGGGGTCCAGACCGGCCCAGGCGCGACAACATTTACTCTGATTCCACGATCGACCAGATGCGTCGCAAGCGATCGGGCGAATGCGTGAATTCCGCCCTTGGTGAGCGAATAATCTAACAGGTTCTTGTTGCCGAGCAGGCCCGTTACGGATCCGGTCATGACAATCGAGCTGCCGTTTTTCATTTGCGGTACCGCCGCCCTCGCCATGTAGAAGTAGCCGTACAGATTGGTCTTGATGGTCTGATCAAAATGCTCGTCGGAAAGTTCTTCGAATGTGACCGCATGCTCTTGGAATGCGGCATTGTTTACGAGGATATCTAGCTTGCCGAACTTGTCGATTGTTCGCTTGACTGCGCTTTCGCAGAAATCGGGATCTGCCACGTCTCCTGCCATGACAAAACAGCTACGACCTTCCTTTTCGACGGCGCGCCTCGTCGCCGCGGCGTCCTCATGCTCGTTGAGATACGCAACTGCGACATCCGCTCCTTCGCGCGCGAATAGCACGGCGACTGCCCGTCCGATCCCTGAATCGCCACCTGTAATGAGCGCAGCCATTCCGCGCAATTTCTCGGATCCTCTATACGAGGGCGCCTCGTACATGGGTGCCAACTGAAGCTTGGATTCTGTTCCGGGCTTGGGCAGATGCTGCGCTGGCATCTTCGGCTCCGGATACGGGCGAGCTCCTGCCTGCATTGCACCACTCTTCTTGGACGATCGGTCTTTTCTGGAGGCCCCACGACGATCGATGCGTTGCTGGATTGCTCGTTCCCGGCTTGCTGTTTTCTCCGCTCTATCGCGAAACTTTGCGTCCGCTCGCGATGTTCGCCGCGACACGCGTTTTCTTGCTCTGCCCATGACTTTGTCCAGTGGAACTTTGGAAATATTCTATCTGATAACTCGGCGATATTTGCCCTGTTCCGCATTCAAGTGATCAACCGGCAGCTTTCAACGCATTAAGCGATTTTGGAACCGCAAGGCGCCGACAATGTTGCCACCAGCGAGCGACGAGGGCTTGTGAAGCAAGGTATGTGGGAGATCTGACGAAAGCTCCGGCGATGAATTCGACTTTCCTTCGTGAAAACAAGACCATTTCCGCCGATGAGCCCATGGCTGAGAAAGCGCCTGCTTGCGCACAATGCGGAGCGCAGATGTGGCTGGTTCGCGTTGAGAAAAAGCTTTCGGACGACTGGGAGCAATCGGAATTTGTTTATGAATGCAAGCAGTGCGGTGCCTCGTTTACGTCGACGACTTCCGAAGAGGCACTAAAAAGGCGCTAGCGAGGCGCAGCTACTCCCAAGGAAACTCCACCGGAAGGTAAGGCCCGGCCCCGGTGCGGCATTCGCGCTGACAATAGCGATCGCATTTGTCGGTCAGCTTGAGACAGCTTGCCTGCGATTTGGTTGCCTGTGATTTGTGCCCGAGGCATTCCTGCAAGCCCCAGGCACAGTAGGAAACGCACTCACTCCAGCATTGTCCTGCCGTCCATACCGATTGTGCGCGCTCGCTCCTTGGATACGGTAGAGCGTTATCTCGTGTATTGAAACTCCAGCTGTGTCGAGTGCCGCCCGCGGCAAGGACCGCGTCACTCAGCAAGAGAAAAACCAAGGCCAGTACTGACGCAGGACGTAATGCTTTCATCCCCGACTCCATCGTGGTGTGGAATGATACCGTCCCCATCGGACGTCCCCTAGTGGCCTTTTGGGCTGTCAGCTTCAAGATTGAGAAGCCGTTTGCTAATGTGCCCGAAAGTCGTTGCCAAACCTTCCGAGGATGTTTTCATTGACCAGCGCCGTGGAACAGCAGAATGACAGCGGCAAGCGTCCTGTCCAGAAATTCGGGACCGAAGGCCTCAAGGCGATGGAGCGCCCGAGCGGCGTGACCCGTTTTTTCATGCGGATCGTCGCATGGGCGGAAAAGGTCAATCTGGCATTCAGCAAGGTGGGCAATCCGCCGATCTACGACAATGCCGTGTTTCCATGGGTGCAGGCGATTGAGCGCGACTGGCGCCTTATCCGCACCGAGCTCGAACGCGTGCTCATGCGTAAGGAGGAGCTGCCGGGTTTCCATGAACTGGCAAAAGACGTCTCGACGATCAGCCAGGATCGTGGCTGGAAGACATTTCTGCTCGCCGGTTATGGGTTCCGCTCCCAGAATAATATCAGCGCGTGCCCTTATACGTGGCGCATTTGCCAGAACATTCCGGGCCTGATCACGGTGATGTTTTCAATTCTCGAGCCGGGTAAGCATTTGCCGCCCCATCGTGGACCATACAACGGCGTCCTCCGCCTGCACCTTGGACTAATCGTGCCGGAACCACGCGAGCAGCTCGGCATCCGGGTAGAGAACGAGGTCTATCGGTGGCGCGAAGGTGAGGTCGTCGTGTTCGATGACGCCTATGAGCACGAGGCCTGGAACCACACCACGCAAACACGTGTGGTGCTGTTCGTGGATTTCTGCAAGCCGTTGCGCTTTCCGGCGAACGTCATCAACTGGCTGTTGCTGCATCTGGCCATGTTCACGCCCTTCATCCGCGAGGGAATGGATAACCAGAAGGCGTGGGAAAAGAAGTTCTACAGGCAAGCCGAAGCGTTGCGGAACGGCTAAAGGCCTTTCAAATCCGGGTTGCTATTCCACGCAATCACGACTAGCTCCTTGGCGCATGCCAAGCCCCAAAAAGTCTGAAGAAATTGCCCCGACGGTCAGCTTTGTCTCCCTCGGCTGTCCCAAGGCGCTCGTCGACAGCGAGCGCATCGTCACGCGCCTTCGCGCCGAGGGTTACGAGCTCACCCGACGCCATGAGGGCTCCGACCTGGTGATCGTCAATACCTGCGGTTTCCTCGACAGCGCGAAATCCGAATCCCTTGCGGCGATCGGAAATGCCCTGAAGGAGAACGGTAAGGTCATCGTGACCGGTTGCATGGGGGCAGAGCCGGAAACGATATCGGCCGCCTATCCCCAGGTGCTCGCGATTACCGGGCCACAGCAATACGAAACGGTCATCGATGCCGTCCACAGGGCGCTGCCGCCGAGACATGATCCGTTTCTCGACTTGGTGCCGCCGGAAGGCATCAAGCTTACGCCCCGGCATTACGCATATCTGAAGATATCCGAAGGCTGCCGGAACCGCTGTACATTCTGCATTATCCCTCGATTGCGAGGGGATCTGGTATCGCGTCCGGCGGCGGATGTGCTTCGCGAAGCCGAGAAGCTGGTGGCCGCCGGAGTGAAAGAGTTACTCGTCATCTCGCAGGACACATCGGCATACGGGCTCGATATCAAATATGCGGCCAGCAACTGGCGAGATCGAGAGGTGCGCGCGAGATTCGTCGACTTAGCCGGCGCGCTAGGCGAGCTGGGCGTCTGGGTACGACTGCATTACGTCTATCCCTATCCGCATGTCGACGAAGTCATTCCGCTGATGGCCGAGCGAAAAGTTCTTCCCTATCTCGACATTCCTTTTCAGCACGCATCGCCCGAAGTCCTCACGCGCATGCGCCGGCCGGCGGCTCAGGAACGGACTCTCGACCGTATTGCCGATTGGCGCCGTCAATGCCCGGACCTTACATTGCGCTCCACCTTTATCGTTGGTTTTCCCGGTGAAACTGATCACGATTTTGCGCTGCTGCTCGAATGGCTGGAAGAGGCCTCACTCGACCGCGTGGGGTGCTTCAAGTACGAGCCGGTCAAGGGCGCCGCGGCCAATGCGATTGCCGCGCCAGTGCCAGACGAGATCAAGGAAGAACGCTGGCATCGATTCATGCAGACCCAGCAAAGTATTTCGGCGCGCCGCCTCAAGCGCAAAGTAGGAACTCGGCAGAAAATCATCATCGATGAAGCCGGGGCCTCACTCTCGAGAGGCCGCTCGATGGGGGATGCACCTGAGATCGACGGCGCCATCCATGTGACAAGCCGCAGGCCATTGCGGGTCGGCGAGATTGCGACCGTGAAGATCGATCGTGCCGATGCCTACGACCTTCACGGCACGGTGGTCGGATTTTAGGCCGCGATATCTCTCTATAGCCTGTAGAACTTTAACGCGTTGTCATACAGAACGGCACGCTGATCTCGTTCAGGGTATTCGCACAGAACCTTGCGATAGATGTCGAGGAAATCTGCGTAGCTTGCGTGCAATTTCTCCAGGGGGAAATTGCTTCCATAAATTGTACGCTCAATTCCGAATAGTTGAATCACGTCACGAATGACCTGACGCACCTGCGGGAAGGTGATTCCGTTGCTGAACATGCCCAATCCCGAAAGCTTGACGTGGACGTTCGGGAAGCTGGCAAGCAGTGCAAGCGCTCCACGCCATTGATCGATCGCCTGCTGGGTTCGCGCCGTCAGCATTCCGGCATGCACAAGGATCATGCGGACACCCGGAAACGCCCGCAGCAAGTCCGCGGCAAATGCCGCCTGACCGGCATACACCTGCAGCTCAAAATGCAGTTCGTGCTTCTCCAGCAGCTCGAATCCGCGCCGAAAATCCGGCGAATTGCAGAAGTCGGGACGCGGCGCGGCCTGCCGCACAGGATCGCTGTCCCAATAGAGCATCTGCCTCACTCCGCGCAGATTAGGAAATTGCTTCTGCGCCTTGATCATTGCTTCGGCCTCCGGATCGGCCAGATCGACGTTGCACACGATCCCGTGCGGAAAGCCGTATTTGTCTGCAATTTCCTGCAGCCATCGCGACTCATCGATCGCGCGACTGGGTCCCCACATCGCGGTGACGTGGACGGACTTCTCAACCCCCTGCGGGGTGACATCGTTGATGAACTCCTCGACGGGGTAGTCCCGGCGGATTCCGAAATAGTCCCCGAACATCCGCGGTATCGGCGGCTCGGCGAGCCATCCGACATCCTTTCTCAGCCAGATGTGATGGTGGGTATCGATAACAGGTCCGTTGTAGCGCATTGCAACCCCTTCAGCGTCTTAGTTCGCCTACCACCTTGACGACTGCACCAGTCAAAACGCCCAGTTCTTCCATCGAAATCGTGAAAGCCGGCGTGATGTAGACGACATTCTCGATCGGGCGGATGAACACGCCCTCTCCTAGGAATCGGCAACGGATCACGTCGAGATCTTCGATCTTATCGAGTTCGACAACTCCGATCGCGCCTTTAACGCGAACGTTGGTCACGCCCGGCATGCCCGAGCACGGAGCCAAGCCTTTCTCGAGGGCGGCAGCGATGTCGGAGACTTGCTGCGCCCGCGGCTCCTGCTCGAAAAGATCGAGCGAAGCGTTGGCCGCCGCGCAGGCGAGCGCGTTTGCCATGAATGTCGGGCCATGCATCAAAGCTCTTTCCGGATCGTCCGACCAGAAGGCATCAAAGACCCTGCGTGTAGCCACTGTCGCTGCGAGCGGAAGCGTTCCTCCTGTGAGCGCTTTCGAAACGGTCATGATGTCAGGGGTGACGGCGGCCTGTTCGCAGGCGAACATCGATCCCGTGCGGCCGAACGCGGTGAACACCTCATCAAAGATCAGAAGGAGGTCGTGCTCGTCCGCAAGCAACCGCAATGTCCGGAGCACACCCGGTTCGTGAAACACCATGCCTCTTGCGCCCTGCACCAGCGGCTCGACGATGATCGCGGCAATTTCGCCGGCTTTTGCCTGCAGGAGCTTTGCCAACGCTGCCGAGCTTTCCTGGTCCCGCGGTAAGTCGACAATGTACTGTCCGGATGAGATGGCGCTGGCTGTGAAGTGCAAACCGCTTTCTGAATCGCAGACCGCCATGGCTCCTGCAGTATCTCCATGATAGCCGCGCCGGAAGGCAATGAACTTCTCTTTTCCAGCCACGCCCCGATTGACCCAATACTGCCTCGCCATTTTCAGGGCGACTTCGACGGCAACCGATCCTGAGTCCGAAAAGAATACGCGCGTGAGATCTCCCGGTAATAAGCGGGATAGTCGTTCTGCTAGGCGAAAGGCTTGCTCGTGAGCAAGCCCGCCAAACATCACGTGAGGCATTGTTCTCAATTGCGACTCGAGGGCTTGTCGAATGTAGGGGTGGTTGTATCCATGGCATGCTGTCCACCAGCTGGCGATCCCATCGACGAGTTCGCGCCCGTCGGCCAGCACAATGCGGGAGCCTTCCGTCCGAATGACGGGGGCTGGCAACGGCGAAGTCTTCATCTGCGCATAAGGGAGCCAGACATGCTCAAGGCCAACCGCGTACCAGTCGGGAATACCCCCGCCTCTCGTGCTCATTCTTCCCATTTGGCGTTTTCCGTCTCCCTTTCGTGCTAAGCATCTGGGCAACTGGGTTGCAAGGTCAACACATGCGTTCACTCGATCGATTTGCGCAGGACAAGCTCGACGATCTCGAGCGCCGTCACCGTTTTCGGTTCTTGACGAAAACCATGCGCGAGGACGGCATCTGGGTTGATCGCGAGGGCTGCCGCCTGCTGTCCTTCTCATGCAATGACTATCTCAATCTCACGCAACATCCTGAAATCAAGCGCGCGGCGATCGCCGCGATCGAAGAGTATGGCGCGGGGTCCGGCGGCTCGCGCCTAGTGACCGGAAATCATCCGCTTTATGCCGAATTGGAGGGTCGCCTCGCACGGCTCAAGCGAACGGAAGCGGCTTGCGTCTTTGGCTCCGGCTATCTCGCGAACACCGGCATCATCCCGGCCTTGATAGGCAGCAACGGACTGTTGCTCATCGATGAGCTGTCGCATGCCTGCATTTACGCGGGCGCGCAGCTCTCGCGGGCTAGCGTAAAGAAATTTCGACATAATGATGTGGATCATGCGGGCGAGCTCCTGCGCACCCATCGCTCCGGTCACGATCGCGCTCTGGTCGTCACCGATGGTGTGTTCTCGATGGATGGCGACCTCGCGCCACTCGATAAGCTTCTCACATTAACTAATGAATACGATGCCTGGTTGATGTCCGATGACGCGCACGGCATCGGCGTGCTCGGAGCTGGGCGCGGCTCGAGCTTCCGCGCAGATCGGCAGATCCCCGTTCCCCTCCAAATGGGCACTCTCTCGAAGGCCATTGGATCCTATGGAGGCTATCTGTGTGCCTCGAATCCGGTCGTCGATCTCATGCGAAATCGTGCCCGTACTCTGATCTATTCGACGGCACTGCCGCCAGCATGCGTCGGCGCGGCGATTGCGGCTCTGGATTTGATCGATCGACAGCCCGAATATGCGGCGCGACCTCTCGCCAAAGCCCGATTCTTTACGGAGCGCGCTGGCCTGCCCGAGGCGCAGAGCCCGATCGTGCCTGTGATCGTCGGCGATGAAGAGAAGGCGCTATGGGCGTCTCGACTGCTGGAGAAGGAAGGTTATCTGGTGATTGCAATCCGCCCGCCGACCGTCCCTGCCGGGACGGCAAGACTTCGGCTGACTTTCACGGCACAACACGCGGATGAAGACGTCGGCCGGATGGCGGACATCATTCGCGAAAAGATTCTGGCATAAGCCGTGGCCGCGTATTTCGTCACCTCGACCGGAACCGACATCGGCAAGACGTTCGTTACGGCCGCGCTCATTCGCTACTTGCGGCAGTCGAACCAGCCCGTTTCCGCTCTCAAGCCCGTGGTCAGCGGGTATGATTCATCCGTTGCCGAAACAAGCGATCCGGCGATCCTATTGAAGGCGCTCGGTTGCAGCGTTACGGCCGAGGAAGTGGAGCGCATTTCGCCCTGGCGGTTTCGCGCACCACTCTCGCCCGACCTCGCCGCCGCACGGGAAGGTCGCGCGATCGACTTCGCGAATCTGGTCGAGTTCAGCCGCAAGGCGATCGCGCAGTCGCGCGGGTCGCTCTTTATCGAAGGCGTCGGCGGACTGATGGTACCGCTAGTTGGGCAATACACGGTGCTCGACTGGATGACTTCGCTCCGCATTCCGATCGTGCTCGTCGTCGGGGGTTATCTGGGGACCATTAGCCACACGTTGACAGCTCTCGACGTGCTGGCTCAACGCAACCTCGCCATAGCTGCAATCGTGGTCAGCGAAAGCCAGCGCGAAACCGTCGAATTGGACGACACCGTTTCGAGCATCGCCCGCTTCTCGGGCTCGGTCGGTGTGATCGGGCTGCCGCGCCTGCCCGGCGGCATCACGCATCATCCAGCTATCGCCGGCCTGGCCGCACTACTCTGAGTCACCGAGCCCCGATCAGGTGTTCAAATAGGTTTCGACCATCCCTTCAAGATTGACCATGGCATGTAGCAGAATGGGCAGAACCGTCGATCCGCTGGCCCATCGCGTCCACCCGAACAAGACTCCGAAGGCAAATACCTGCCCGATCAAAAACCAATCGTATTGCACGTGGACGACCGCAAACAATGCCGCCGTCAACAGGATGGTGGGCCATGCGGATCGAGGCGAACGCAGCCAGCCTCGCACGAGAAAGCCGCGAAACAGGGTTTCCTCAGCCACCGGAATGAGCACCACGATCGCAAACAGCAGCAACGGCAACTGATCGACGCTCTTTGCGGCCTGATAGATATCGGTCTGGAAACCGTCGACCACGCTGCGGCCCGCGATCCAGCTGATCGCATCGCCAATAGCGATCATTAAGGCCAATACCAGAACCCCGAATATAATCTCGCCTCGCCGGGGCAGTTTGTATCCGAGATACTCGGCCGCGCTCCCCTTGTAACTGGCGGCCAATACGAGCAGCGCCACCTGGATCGGCGCGGACAGATACATGAAAAGTACGATCGCGCCGCCAAGTTCGCTCAGGTCCGGAACCCTCTGCAGGTCGAGCCCGTACGAGCCGGTGAGTGCGGCGATACCGGCGAACTGGCCGGCGAGCAAGGCGAAAAGCCCGATTGCAAATGTCGCAATCCGGCCCCACGGCTCCGCAGATCCTCTCAATGAAGCATCTTGAACCATTGTCAAAGCTTCGCTTGTCCGTAAGCGCAACGCATCATCAGAAGGCACGACTTTGGCGTGTGACTTGACACATTTCGGCACGCTTCCGACAAGGCGGTCCATACGGCGGCAAAACGGGGCCCGCCGACGCAATCGGTACAGCGTTCTGCCAGCGTTAGGGAACGAGGATCGATGATCCCGTAGTGTCGCGTCCTTCCATCTCTCTATGCGCCTTTGCGGCATCCTTCAGTGCGTATTTCTGGTTAATCGGAATTTTCACCGCACCCGAACCGACGACCTTGAACAGATCGGCGGCGGTCGCAATCAGGTCTTCACGCTTGGCCACGTAATGGTTGAGTGTCGGACGCGTCGCGAACAGCGACCCCTTTGTTTGCAGGATATTGATGTTGAACGCATCGATTTGACCTGATGCGCTGCCAAAACTGACGAAATATCCAAGTGGTCGCAGGCAGTCGAGCGACGCGGGAAATGTGCTCTTGCCAATGCCGTCATAGACGACGTCACAAAGCTTTCCGCTGGTGATCTCTTTCACTCGGGCCACGAAATCCTCATCACGATACAAGATCGTGTGATGGCACCCGTTCTTCTTTGCTATTTCTGCCTTTTCTTTCGAGCCTACGGTGCCGATCACGGTCGCGCCGAGATGATTGGCCCATTGGCTCGCGATCATACCTACGCCGCCGGCTGCCGCGTGTATGAGGCAAACCGTACCTTTACCGACCTTGTATGTGCGGTTGAGCAGGTATTGCACTGTCATGCCCTTCAACATCATGCCCGCTGCCTGCTCATAGCTGATGTTGTCAGGAAGTTTTACGGCGCGGTCGGCCGGGACGAGCCGCTCGGCCGCATAACCGCCAAGGGGACCCACGAAAGCGACGCGATCGCCGACCTTGAGGTCCGTGACACCCGGGCCTACAGCCATCACCTCGCCTGCGCTTTCGTTCCCAGCAATAAAAGGCATCCCGACCGGCGAGGGGTACATGCCCATGCGAAAATACGCGTCAATGAAATTGACCCCGCAGGCGTGCTGCTTGATCTTGATCTGGCCCTGCCCAGGTGCGGCTATTTCGACATCTTCGAACGTCAGAGCTTCAGGGCCACCGGGTTTATGAACGCGCACTGCCGCAACCATGTCGCACTCCTTCGATATTAATTGGACAATTCAATCTGGCGGAATTCGGCGGCGATAATAGGCAGCCGCACGCCGAGCGCAAGGCGGGATCACCGCGCGCCTGAGACCCTCAGATTTGCGCCATTAATGTAAGAAGCCGCATCTGAAAGCAGGAATAACACAGCTTCCGCCACCTCCTCCGCCTGCCCTGGCCTTCCCATGGGGAGCATGGGAGCGACGCGGTCGATGCGGCCCGGCGGCTGTATGTCGGTGTCGATCACGCCCGGTGTGACGGCGTTGACGCGCATGTTTTCCTTCGCGACCTCGCGTGAGACCCCGATTACCATGGAATCAACGCCTGCTTTGGCGGCCGCATACCAGACGCACTCGTTGGCGCCGCCGAGCGGAGCAGCCATCGACGAGAGCATGACCACCGAGCCGCCCTTACCGCCATGCTTGGTCGACATCCGGCGCACGCAAGCACGCAGGCACAGCAAGGCGCCGAATGTATCCACGTCGAGCACCTCCCGAATCGTGCTCGCGCTTGCATCATCGAGACGAGAGTTTTCGCCGATAATTCCCGAGCTATGTACGAAATGAGTGAGCGGACCAAGCGAGCGAGTTGCGGTATCGAACACCCGCTCGATATCGGCTTCCAAAGCCATGTCGCCCTGTATTGCCACCGCCTTGCTGCCGGCGGCTTTGACGCTGTCAACGACTGCCGCCGCGGCGTTCGAATTGCTTTTGTAGTTGATCGCGAGCTCGTAGCCACGAGCGCCGGCGAGCCTGGCAGTGGCAGCTCCGATTCCCCGGCTGCCGCCGGCAATCAGCAGCACCGGTCTAGACATGATTTGTTCCTCGATCACCCGCCTCGATCGAACACGATCACGCGGGGATACGCAAGAAGCCGACGACGAAGAAATATATCGCGATAAGACAAAGCGGTATTATTACTACAGCGTCGGGCGCGAGGTCTTCCAGCACCGCAACCGTCGCCAAAACGGCCCAGATCGCCAGCAAGGTAATGTTCAGGGGACGCCAGCGCTGCACGCGCAACGGATGCAGAAACTTGATGGGCGCAAAGCTTAGTCCTGCGAGAACGATGATGTAGATGGTGGCAATCCATCCCGGCGGCTCCAGCAGGTACAGATAGAAAGCGGCGAGATTCCAGACCGCAGGAAATCCGCGGAAGTAATCACCTTCCGTTTTCATCTCGCGATCCGCGAAATAAAGAGCGCCCGTGATGACGACGACGATACCTGCTGGGATTGCAAGCCCGTTCGGGAGCACTCCGCTTGCAGCAATCGCGTAGGCCGGAACGAACACATAAGTTGTAAAGTCGACCACCAGATCGAGTGTATCTCCCGACCAGCGCGGTAGAGTCCCCTTGACATCGAATGCGCGCGCCATCGGACCGTCGGCGCCGTCCACGATCAAGGCCAGTCCAAGGCAAAGAAACATCGCAGCCCAATGTCCGCCCGTGGCAAGGATCAGCGCCAGGAATGCGATCGCCGCCCCAGTTGCCGTGAAGACATGAACCGTGAAAGCGCGGACGCGCTCGAAACCTGCCACCTAGGCATTGCTCCAATTAAGCTTTACGATTTCCGCCGAACGCCCGGCCAGATTCCAGTTACGCCCGAAACCTCGAAAGCGCGACTTGTCCGCGCGCGAGACAATGACATCGGGTCCAATCCAGTACTGGCTATTGCGAATCACGACATTCCCGCTCGCATCCCTGCCGCGCACGGGCGTGATGGCGCCATCCACATAGCCGTCTATCCGCACGATGCGCGTCTCGCCTTGCGTTTCATAAGTGATGGGCACCTGTCGCACACCCAGGAACTGGCCCACCAATATCGATAACAGGTGTGTAGTTCCCCCGACGCGCCCAGTGAAGATGCGAGTCAATCCCTTGACCGCGTGCACCGATGCTGAGTCATCGACGAAAAGAGCCGCTGTCCAGTTGCCTCGAGACATGATTCCTGGAAGATCCATCATCAGTCCCACTTTAACGCCCGAAAGGTCGACCGTGTCGTAATGGCCCTCGTCAATGCGGATCCCGGCCCATGTCTGGCATCTGCTTTCGGTCGGAGGATGCTCGCCGAGAGACAAGACGCACGGACAGAACACGGTACAGCTGCATGACAGCGCCAGTTCTCCTTTCAAACTCCAGCTTTCTACCAAGGCTTACTCTCTCCGTTCTTTCATCATACTCGTGGCCAGTGCGCGATGAATGATCCTCCAACAACAGCAATTCCGCCCAGGATCAGAGCGGTACCGATCGCAGTGGTCAGACGCCTGCCCAAGACTATTTTCTCGATTGCCATGACGGTTGCGAGTAAGGCCATCCAGGCGATGTTCATCGAACCGACTGCAAACATCACCAGCATCATCGCCCAACAGCAGCCGAGGCAGTAGAGACCCTGTCTAATCCCCAGCCGGAACACGCCCGCGGCCGTGCTCGCCCAATTCACAAAGAAAAAAGGAAATGGGTGCTGACATCGCGTGAGGCAGGCATGCTTGAGTGCAGAGAACTGATACCATCCCGCTCCGATAAAGGTCGCTCCGGAAAGAAGACCGCTTGCAGTCACTGCACCTGGGTCCTTCATCGCGGTTTGCGTTATTGCAGTTTGCGCAACAGCGGCTATCGCGGCAAATCCAAGCCAAACGACTGTGTAACCGGTCGCCAGCACCAAAGGCGAAATGATCCGTTCGCCTTTTCGCATCGCGGTCTCTGCGATTTCCGCATAGGTCAGGATCATCGGCGCTGCACTCGGGAGCATCATTGCGACGGTCATCGCAACCCACATCGAGAAAACCAGCGCACACGTCCACGGATCAAGTTCGCTAATGGGCAATGCCTGACAAAGCGCTTGCGCCAACAGGCTACCGGTAGCATCGGCTGACTGGTTCGATCGCCCTGCCAAGGCTGCAAGATAGGCCCATCCAAGGCTGGCAAGTAGGACGACGGAAAGCCAAGCCACCGTCCGAGGCCGGGCCAAAATTCTGCCGAGACGGCCTGAGCCGAATGGCAGTCCGTGGATGTCGTTGCCGGTCGTCTCTGTCATGGTTCCCTTGCATACCGCATCGCACGCCGCTCGGATATCGCGTGGCACGGCTTCCGGCCCACCTTTGATCCATGCTAGGCCGCCTAGCGAAAATCACGGATCCCCGCTTTGAGTTTAGACAAAGCCGACAGGCCACGTGTCATCGTGATCGGCGCCGGGCCGATCGGGCTCACGACAGCGGTTTTGCTGGCTCAAAACCGCGTTCGGACGCTTCTGGTCGGCCAGAACCTTTCCCGTTCGGATAACCGCACGACGGCCCTGCTCGGCGGCTCCATTTCCGCCTTGGGCGCGCTGGGCGTCTGGACTCATTGTTCCGACAAGGCTGCTCCGCTGAGGGTCATACGGATCGTCGATGACACAGATCGCCTCTGGCGGGCCCCGGAGGTGAAATTTGCTGCCGAAGAGCTCGGATTAGACGCCTTCGGCTACAATATCGAAAACCGGGACCTCGTAGCGGCGCTCACAAGCCGGGCCCGCGAGCTCCCCGAACTTGGACTCGCTGATGATCAGGTTGTAGCCGTTTTCCCGCGTAAAGACAGTGTTGCCGTATCGCTTCGATCGGGACGATCAGTAAGCGCGGAGTTGGTGATTGGCGCCGACGGCCGGCAATCGATGTGCCGCAAGGCGGCTGGCATTTCGTTTAGAGAGCGAAATTACTCGCAGGTGGCGTTGACGGTTTGCCTGCGTCACTCGCGTTCCCACGATGATGCATCCACGGAATTCCATACACGAACTGGACCATTCACACTCGTCCCTCTTCCCGGGAATAGATCGAGCTTGGTCTGGGTAGTCGACTCCTCGCGCGCCGACGAACTCGCCGCAGCTTCCGATGTCGATCTCGCAAACGAAATCGAGCATGCATCACATTCCATTCTCGGAAAGATAACAGTCGAGCCCGGCCGTGCCGTTTTCCCGCTCCATGCAGCGGTCGCGACTCCGTTTGCCGAGAAGCGCATTGCGCTGGTCGGCGAGGCGGCCCACGTCATTCCACCAATCGGAGCGCAGGGGCTCAACCTCGGGCTTCGCGATGCTGCGGCCATCGGCGAACTCATCGTATCCGCACTACGTGGGCACAGGGACCCGGGTGATGCTGACGTGCTTGCCCGCTACGAGCGCATGCGCAGAGCCGATGTTGAAACCCGCGCGCTTGCCATTGATCTGGTGAACCGCTCTTTGCTGAGTGACTTCCTGCCGGTGCAGGGCGCACGCGGACTGAGCCTGTACCTGCTCGGCCGAATTGGGCCCTTGCGCCGGGCCATTATGCGTGAGGGCATTGCGCCGGCTTTGTCCGAACCGCGGCTCATGCGCGGGGAGATACTCTAGCCCAGCGTAGGCGCCTTTCGCGTTTTCGGGTCGCGAAATTCAGGTACGATCGGGAGCGGCAAGGCGGGAAGGAGTTTGCCAGACCCGGTTTCAACACTATGCGCAAACAATCCCCGCTGCACGAAATGAGGATCGCGCATCGCCTGCTCGAGTGACGCCACGACGGTTGCGCAGCAGTCGGCCTCAGCGAAAATACTCCGCCATTCGTCGGAGGTCTTGTTGACAATCAATTTTGCAACGGCTTCACGAGTCCCATTTGGATCGCGTGTGTCGTCGACAAACTCCTGCGGCAGGCCGATGGCTTTTGCAAAGGCCGACCAGAATTTCGACTCGAGCGCGCCGCAGGCAATCAGTTTTCCATCCTTGGCAGGATAAATTTGGTATCGCGGCGACCCGCCCACCAGCCACATCTCGCCAGGCTTGGGAAATCGTCCTGTCGCGGCCCCGATCGCCAGCGCCGCCCAGGCAAAGGTGAACATCGCGTCCGTCATCGCAATGTCGAGGCGGCAACCTGACCCGGTTTGATCGCGCGCGCGCAAGGCCAGCAGGATATTCAGCACAGCCGGAAAGCTGCCGCCGGCGATATCGGCGGCAAGCATGGGTGGCACGACCGGTCGATCGGGCGGACCAGGCTGCAGATCGAGCAAACCCGTGTTGCCGATATAGTTGAGGTCGTGACCTGCCTCATGAACGCGGGGACCAAATTGGCCATACCCTGAGATTGAGCAATAGATCAGTCGTGGATTGCTCTTTTTCAGTTGGCCGTAGCCCAGCCCTATTCGTTCCATGACGCCGGGGCGAAATTGCTCAGTCAGGATGTCAGCTTCTTCGATCAGGCTGTTGAGCTTTGCGCGATCCGCTTCGCTCTTGAGGTCAAGGCAGATGCACCGCTTTCCCCGATTCAACATGGCGAAAGGAACACTTTCGCCATCGATATGTGGTGGAAAGCGTCGAGCGTTTTCGCCCCCCGGTTGCTCGATCTTAAGCACATCGGCGCCAGCCTCAGCGAGCATGAGCGTGGCAAGAGGGCCAGGAAGCAATGTGGTGAAGTCCAAGACCTTAAGTCCAGACAATGGTTGCATGGTGCTTCTGCGCCGCCCTTACGATCGGTCGAAACCATTTCCTTTTTACGTTATGGATCCTTGCCGGCAAAGACTCTCGTCCCTGGCGGCAAATTGTCCGGAGAAATCATCCGGGCAGATTCATCCGCCTGTAGACAATGGAGTGATTCGCGATGGTGCCGCTGCCGCATCTTGGCTCCGTGCTAGGTCTGCATGCCCGGATGTTTCCCGCAAAGATCGCCGCCCGCGATCTTGAAAGAGAGATGACGTTCCGCATCTGGTACGGCCGTGCGTGCCGCCTGGCCAACGCCCTGCTCGGCTTAGGTCTGAGCAAGGGGGATCGTGTATGCGTCCTCGCATACAACTGCGTCGAATGGCTGGAGATATATGCGGCGACTGCCCTAGCCGGTCTCGTGACTGTGCCGCTCAATTTCAGACTGGTTGGCGCCGAAATCAAATACGTCATCGAGGATTGTGAGGCGAGCCTCATCATCGTTCAGAATGAATTGGCCGATGCCATTGAAGCGATCCGCGAAGATCTTGAAATTAGCGCCGGTAATTTCATCATCTTCGGCGAAGGCCGTCCAAGATCCGGATATCGGCGCTATGAGGACGTGATTGCGGCCGCTAACGACAGCGCGCCGGCGATAGAGGTCAGCGGGAATGATCCGTGGACCCTGATGTACACCTCCGGGACGACGGGAAGATCGAAGGGCGCCATACGCTCCCACTCGGGGAGTGCCATGCTTTCGCTGATCACTGAAGTTGAGCTTGCTCTCAGCCGGCAAGACCACGCGCTTCTTGTCATGCCGATGTGTCACGCGAATTCGCTTTTTTTCTACGGAGCCTTTAGCTATTGCGGAGCGGCATGCACCATCTATAGCCGCAAGAGCTTTGATCCCGAGCATCTCCTCGCCACGATTGCAGAAGGAGGCGCGACCTTCACCTCGCTGGTCCCTACTCACTATATCATGATGCTCGGTTTGCCGGCCGCCGTTCGCTGCCGCTACAACGTGGACACGGTCACGAAACTCATGATCTCTTCCGCTCCTGCGCGTCGCGATACAAAGCTGGCGATTATGGAGTACTTCCGGAACACAGGCCTTTTCGAACTTTACGGCTCGACGGAAGCTGGGTGGGTCACGATGCTTCACCCGGACGAGCAATTCAGCAAGCTCGGCTCCGTGGGGCGCGAATGCGTGGGTTCGAGTCGCATCCGTCTGCTGGATGCGTCAGGAAGCGAAGTACCCGATGGACAACCCGGCGAACTATACTCATCCAACCCCTATACATTCGACGGCTACTGGAGATTGCCGGAAAAAACAAAGGAAGCCTTCCGTGACGGTTATTGCACTGTGGGCGATCTGGCACGACGCGATGAGGATGGTTTTATTTTCCTCGTCGATCGCAAGAGCAACATGATTATTTCTGGCGGAGAGAACGTCTATCCGTCAGAAGTGGAGTCGCTCATCGGAGGCCATCCCAAGGTAAAGGATGTGGCCGTGATTGGGGTTACCGATGAAAAATGGGGCGAACGTGTTCATGCCGTAATCATCGCCCGAGACGGCGAGGCGCCGACGAGCGAAGAAATCGTCGAATGGTGCAAGGATCGGATTGCAGGCTACAAGCGGCCACGGTCGGTATCCGTCATTCGTGAAGACGAAATGCCCAGGACCGCCACCGGGAAGATTTTGCACCGCATCTTGCGAGCACGCTACGGGCAGACCGACAAGGGAGTCGCTTCATGAGCGATGCGCAACCTGCACAGCAGGACCTCAACACCGACGAACTTTCCTGTGCGGGATGGATTGCGCGCTTTCTAAAGCAGCGAAGCATCGACAGGATTTTCGGCCTGCAGGGAGGGCACATCCAGCCGATTTGGGACCACGTAGCCCGTCAAGGCATTCGTATCATAGACGTGCGGGACGAAGGCGCAGCAGTGCACATGGCACATGCGCATGCCGAACTGACCGGCCAACTTGGCGTGGCCATGGTGACGGCGGGGCCTGGCGTCACCAACACTGTCACCGCGGTTGCCAACGCATCGCTTGCGCGTATTCCTGTCCTGTTGATCGGCGGTTGTACGTCGCGGCCGCAAGCCAATATGGGCCCGCTGCAGGATATTCCGCACGTTGACATTTTGCGGCCGGTTACCCGCACGGCACGCACCGCCCGCGTTCCAGAGCAGGTTGTTCGAGAACTGGACGAAGTGGTGGCACGGGCGCTGGGCGACTCAGGCGAGCCCGGGCCGGTCTACATCGAGTTTCCCACCGACGTTCTGCGAACACACGTGCCGGCGCATCTTGTGCTGGATGAGTGGATTGCGGCCAAACCGCCACGAAACCTGTTTCCCGATCCTGCGGCTGTATCCGATGCGGTTGAGACATTCTGGTCTGCGAAGCGTCCCCTTGTGATGACTGGACGCGGCGCGAGATATGCCGGAAGCGCGCTGGTTCGCCTGCTGGACGCAACGGGTGCTCTGTATCTCGATACCCAGGAAAGCCGCGGCCTCGTTCCTGCCGATCATCCCTCAACTGTCGCCGCCGTGCGTGCGTCCGCCATGGCGGACGCCGATGTCGTATTGCTGATCGGCCGCAAGCTTGACTACCAGTTAGCCTACGGATCGCCGGCTGTTTTTTCGAAGGCGCGCTTTATTCGCATTGCAGACAATCCCGGGGAACTGATCGACAACAGGCGCGGCCAACCTGAACTGCTGGCTTCACCGGCTCTTGCACTGGAGATGATGATTGCGACTGCGGGTAACAGGGAATCCGCGATCGACAAGGCCTGGGCTCGCGATCTACGGGGCCGTCATCTTGAACGTCTGGCTTCCGCACGAAGCTTCAAGGATCGTCCGACGACCGGGGCCGATGGGAAAATCCATCCGGCAGTGATCTTCGATGCAATCGCCGCAGTGGCCGATCCGGACTACATTGCAATCGCCGATGGTGGCGACTTGCTCAGCTTTGCCCGAACCGGACTTCGCGCAAATACCTATATGGATGCCGGTGCATTCGGATGCCTTGGAGTCGGTGTGCCCTTCGCGGTTGCTGCCGCACTTGCTATGCCGGAAAGGCAGGTGATCTCGGTCAATGGCGACGGTGCTTTTGGGATCAATGCTATGGAAATCGACACGGCCGTCAGGCATGGTGCAAAGGCAGTCTTCATCGTTTCCAACAACGCAGCCTGGAATATCGAGCGCCTCGACCAGGAAATGAACTATGGTGGCCGAGTTGTAGGGACAGCGCTGCGGCACTCGGATTATGCGGCGCTTGCCCGTGCCTTGGGTGCACATGGCGAGCGCGTCGAAAAGCCCTCCGATCTCACTGGCGCCATCGAACGCGCTCTCAAAAATGCTCCCGCCCTCGTCGATGTATTGACCTCCCAGTCGGTCCAATCGTCCGATGCCCGCAAAGGTTTGGGCTTCGTTTATGACTACCAGGCGCTGACGGCATGGGATCAGGCAGAGCGAAGGCGTCGCGCCGTCCGCTGAAGCAGCGAGCATTTGCACCCAGCCACTTGGCCCGGGCGTTACATTCCTCTAAACGGCACTCCGGCCCCTTTGGATAAGAGCATGAGACCTCCGCGGGATTATTTTTCGCCGCTTGCAATCGGCGCGCCGGCCCCGTTGCGCGAACTCCCGATTCGTCTGGAGCGCATGATCCACTTTGTCCCTCCGCACGTGGACAAGCTTCGGGCCAAGGTGCCCGAGATCGCCCGGGAGGTCGATGTCGTTCTCGGCAACTTGGAAGATGCAATACCTATCGAGGCCAAGCAGACTGCACGAGAAGGCTTTATCGCCATGGCAGGCATGGTCGACTTCGGGTCAACCGGCTTGTGGGTGCGCATCAATGCGCTCAATTCCCCATGGGCGCTTGCGGACATCATGGAGATTACCGCTGCCGTCGGCGACAAACTTGACGTGATCATGCTCCCGAAAGTCGATGGCCCGTGGGATATCAACTATCTCGACCAGTTATTGGCGCAGCTGGAAGCCCGCCACAAATTGACTAAGCCGATCCTCATTCACGCGATTCTGGAGACGGCCCAGGGCGTCAACAATGTCGAAGCGATTGCCGCGGCCTCTCCTCGCATGCACGGCATCAGCCTTGGGCCTGCCGATCTCGCCGCGTCACGGGCAATGAAGACGACGCGCGTCGGCGGCGGGCATCCTGAATACAGCGTGCTGGAAGACCCGGATGGTAATGGGCCCCGACGCAAGCATCAGCAGGATCTTTGGCATTATACCATTGCGAAAATGGTAGATGCTTGCGTGGCCGCCAGAATAAAGCCGTTCTACGGCCCCTTCGGCGACTTTTCCGATCCTGTGGCCTGTGAGTCACAGTTCCGAAACGCGTTCCTCTTGGGCTGTGCGGGCGCATGGTCGTTGCATCCTTCCCAGATCGAAATTGCAAAGAGAGTTTTCTCTCCGGATCCCGCCGATGTCGAATTCGCAAAGAAAATCGTGGCCGCAATGCCCGACGGTACCGGAGCAGTGATGATTGACGGGAAAATGCAAGATGACGCAACCTGGAAGCAGGCGAAGGTTCTTCTCGATCTCGCTAAGCTGGTGGCCGTCAAGGACCCCGACATGGCCGCGCGATATCGATTGTAAGAATGCGCAGAGGACAGTCACCGATGGACAAAATGCGTAACGCCAAATTCAAGATTGGTCAGGTCGTCAAACATCGGGTGCATCCGTTCCGCGGGGTAATTTTCGACATCGACCCGGTATTCAACAACACCGAGGAATGGTTGCAGTCCATTCCCGCCGAAATTCGGCCGCACAAGGACCAGCCATTCTATCATTTGTTTGCTGAAAATGCAGAGACGGAATACATCGCCTACGTATCGGAGCAGAATCTGATCGCCGACACCTCCGGAACGCCGCTGCGACATCCTGACGTTGCCGAAGTGTTCGAGCCCGACGAGACCGGCGGCTACCGACCACGGAATAGTCAACTGCATTGAATTGAATATGGACAGAGCGCAGCTCGTGCCGCGCCTTTTCTCTCGTGAATACGAGGTCCGCTATTTTTTCTGCGCAGGCGCCGCAGCAGTAGGTGCCTGGCTTTGCTGACCTTCAAGTTTCTTGCGTGCCTCTTCCGCCTTCTTCTGTAGCTCTTCCTGCAATTTTCGCTGCTGTTCTTCAAACGCCTTCGGGTCGGTCGGCGGACCGTCATACGCCTTTGCGAAATCGTTCAAAGGCAACGGCAGACTGATCGGGGTCCCCTGCATATTGATCGCCTGCACGATGATGTTGTGTCCTTTCTTCATCTTGGCGATCAGGTCGTCGGTCACCGGATAATCCGCCATGCAACCCACCGGAAAACAAATCTTGTATGGAGATTGTGCCGGCTGTTGCTGATCGATGATCAGGCGCGTGCCATGCGCAAGCTGCATTCCGAGCGGCACGGTGACCCGTAGTACCTTCTGCTCGCCTTCCGGTTCGAACAGCTGGACGATGGCTACCGGCATTCCGTTTTCAAGCCGGCCATCCTTAGTGATGACGCAGACCTGCTTGTTATTGGTGTCCTGCCCTTTGCCGCAGACCTTCATCCATGGCGAGTACATGAGCTGTGGCTGTTCGGCGCCCGCATGCTGTTGCTGTTGCTGTTGCTGCTGTTGCGGCTGCGCGGGCTGCGGAGCTTGTTGCGCCGCTGGCGCCTTTGGCGCCGGCTTGGCGGCAGGTTTCGGCTGTTGCTGGCCCAGCGCGGGAGCGGCTACAAGCACGGCTGCCAAGGCGGCAGTGAAAGCCAAGCCTCGCTTACGGCCCGATGCGGTCCGGTCATTCATGCGCAGTTGTCCTTTTGCTGTTCCCGTCGGCGGCCCACACCCCCGCCGCGCCTTGGCCCGGCTCTGTCGGGGTCAAATACGGCGAGAGCGTGACGCTCGACCGAGGCTGTTAGCCGAATTCCGCTCTGCAATAAAGCCACGAATGCGCGGAAAATACGGCCGGATCGACCTGCGTCGCCGTGTGCTAGCTTCCTGTCAGAACAGTACGAATCGCGCGTACTTCTGACGTGGAATATCCCGCTGGGCAATGACGCATTTTCGCTTTTCGCGACGCTCCGTTCTCCGCGCTCTTGCCGGTGCGCCGATGCTCGCCATACCGCGTTCCTTCGCGCAACGCGCATCACACGCCATCGCCATGCACGGTGAGCCTGAGTGGGGACCCGATTTCACCCATCCCACTTATTCGAACCCGGCGGCGCCCAAAGGCGGGCATCTTACCCAAGGGGTGCTCGGCACTTTCGACTGCCTGAACCCGTTCATTGTAAAAGGCCTCCCTGCCGCAAATATCCGGGGCTATGTCGTCGAAAGCCTACTTGCACGCGGGTACGACGAGCCTTTCACGCTCTACGGATTGATTGCGGACGGCGTCTTGACTGACGCCCAGCGAAGCTTTGTCACGTTCCGTATCAACTCAAAGGCGCGATTTTCCGACGGAAAGCCGATCACTCCTGATGACGTGATATTTTCCTGGGAGCTGCTTCGGGACAAAGGACGCCCGAATTTCCGCACTTACTACGTGAAACCTCGTAAAGCCGTGGCGCTTGACCAACGTTCAGTGCGCTTTGACCTCAGCGATGCAGACGATCGCGAATTGCCGCTGATTATCGGATTGATGCCGATCCTGGCAAGGCATGCGGTCAACCCGGATACTTTCGAGGATACGAGCTTCGAGCCGCTGCTCGGGAGCGGGCCATATACGGTCACGGCAGTCAGGCCAGGTGAGAGCGTGACTTTCACACGAGACAAAAACTACTGGGGGCGTGACCTCGCCATCAATCGCGGCCTCTGGAATTTTAACAGCATCCGTTACGACTACTACCGCGACGGGAATACGCATTTCGAAGCATTCAAAAAGGGCCTCTATGACCTGCGCGTCGAAACCGATCCGGGGCGTTGGCAAACGGCATATGACTTTCCTGCGCTACGCGAGGGCCGGGTCACCAAGGAGGAGATCCCGTACGGACTTCCGAAGGGCATGAATGGCCTCGTGTTCAACACGCGGCGGCCGATGTTCTCGGATGTGCGCGTGCGCGAAGCAATTCTTCAACTTTTTGACTTCGAATGGATCAATCGCAATTATTTTTTCAACCTGTACAAACGCACTGCCAGCTATTTCGACGGCTGCGATTTGTCTTCGCGCGGTGTTGCGGCAAATCCTCGCGAGCGTGAATTGTTGGCGAGATTCCCGAATGACGTGCGTGCGGAAATGATGGCGGGCACGTGGGCGCCGCCTGTGACCGATGGAACGGGCCGTGATCGAGCGACTTTGCGCCGGGCATTCGCCTTGTTCAAGAGTGCCGGGTATGAACTGTCCGGCACGCATCTTGTTCACCGCGCGAGCGGCCGTCCATTTTCATTCGAAATCCTGACTACGACCCGAGACCAGGAGCGGCTGGCGCTAGCCTTTTCACGAAACCTTCGACGAGCCGGCATAGAAGCGCGCGTGCGCACGGTCGATGCAACGCAATTCGAGCGGCGGCGAATCAGCTTCGATTTCGACATGATGGAATACCGCTGGGAACAGTCGCTCTCTCCCGGCAACGAACAGCTATTCTATTGGGGCTCAGCAGCGGCCGACCAGCAAGGCAGCCGCAACTATATGGGCGTGAAATCGAAAGCCGTGGACGCCATGATCAACGCGATGCTCAGCGCCACCACGCGCACCGATTTCGTCGCCGCAACGCGAGCTCTCGACCGTGTGCTCCTGTCGGGCTTCTACGTCATCCCTCTTTACTTTCCTCCGTCGCAGTGGCTGGCGCGCTGGACGCGAATCGCGCATCCCTCGCAAACGTCTCTTTTTGGCTATTTGCCTGAGACCTGGTGGCAGAACGACCTCAAGCCGTGAGGCATCGGCGATGATCGTCGGCGGCATGACTTCGAGTTCAACGACCCTTGACGAACTGTTTCGCCGCGCAGGCGTGCGCCATTCCGATGAGCTGGCGCTGCTCGATCCTCCAAACCGGCAGGACTTTATGCATGGGACGCCAAGGTCTTTGACTTTTGCCCAAGCGGACCGCGCCATTTCCGCACTCGCTGCCCTTCTGCAGAGCCTTGGCCTCAAGCAAGACGCCCCAGTAGCCTTCCAACTGCCCAACACCGTTGAGAGCATCGTGGCGTTCTTGGGCATTTTGCGCGCGGGGATGGTGGCCGTTCCCTTGCCGGTCCTTTGGCGCCGGGGCGAGATCGTGGACGCGTTGCGGCTCATCGGAGCCAAGGCAATCCTGACCTGCTCTCGGATTGGATCAACGGACCACATCGAAATTGCGATGCAAGCCGCCGTCGATCTCTTTCAGATTCGCCAGGTATGCGCGTTCGGCAGCGATTTGCCGGATGGGGTCGTATCCCTTGACCGGATTTTTTTCGGTAGCAAGTCGGAATTGCCCAACACCTCGACGCGCCCGGAAGCCGCCGCCCGCATCGCGGCAATCACGTTCGGTCGTACTACAAACGGTCTTTTTCCCTTCGCTCGCAATCACGTCCAGCTCACGAGCGGCGGGCTGGCCGCCTTCCTCGAATGCGGGGCCGGGCAAGATGCCTGTCTGCTGTCGAGCATTCCAATCACCTCATTTGCTGGGCTCGCTGTCACGCTCCTGTCATGGCTTCTTTCGGGTGGTACGCTGCACCTCCATCATGGATTTGATCGGAGAACCTTTCGCGAGCAGTGCGACTCTCTCCAAGGCGCAATTGTCATATTGCCGGCGTCCGTCGCACCGGCACTGAATGTGGAGCAGCGACCCGGACAAAAACAATCGAGAGTCGTCGCGCTTTGGCGGTCTCCGGAACGACTGCATTCAGCAAAGGCGGTCGAAAACGCCGCCGGGGTTGTCGATATCTTGAGCTTCGGAGAGGTCGGCCTTATTGCGGCCCGGCGCCTGGCACAGTCACCAATGCCAATTCCGCACGGGGTCGTGAGCGCACCGCGAGATGCAATCGGCGCTTTGAGCATCATCGAAACAGGATTGAGCGACGCGGGTCTGCTTTCTCTGCGCGGAGCAATGGTCCCAAAGACCTTTGGACAAGATGCGAGTTCAGACGATCCGGAAAATCCCGCCTTCTCATGGGTAGAGACCGGGTTCGTCTGTCAGCTCAATCGCGCGACACAAACTCTTGCCATTACCGCGCCTCCTTCCGGTACCGTAGCTGTCGGCGGGTACTGCTTTTTCCAGCAAGAGCTCGAGGAAAGCATCTGTTCGATCGAACCCGATGCAACGATCGTTTCCCTGCCGGACAATGATTTGGGCCACCGGTTGGCCGGCACTTCTGAGCACCCTGAGCGGTTGATTGCTGGTCTTCAATCGAGAGGTGTCAATGCGCTGATTTGCAGGGCCTTCGTGCCAAGGGGTCCGTCCAAAACCGCATGAAGCTTACGCACGTGCCCAACGGCTGAGCCAAGTCATTCACGTTGCGGCAGCATAGCGAACAGCCTAGGCTCGGCCGAAAAGGAGGATTGCATGGTAGATCGCGTGCCCGTTCGCATCGATGTTGTATCTGACGTGGTTTGCCCCTGGTGCTTTATCGGCAAGCGCCGGCTGGAGAAGGCGATCGCGATGAATCCCGACATAGCCGTTGATGTGCACTACCGGCCTTATTTCCTGAATGACTGGATTCCTCGCGAAGGAATTTCACGTGAGCAATATCTCACGACGAAATTCGGTTCGCCTGAGCGCTACAAAGCCATAGCCCAACGCGTGTCTGCCGCCGCGACAGCCGAAGGTCTGACCTACGCCATCGACAAGATCAGTCGCCAGCCCAACACGATCGATCCGCATCGCCTCATTAGATGGGCCGGTGAGGCCGGAAAGGCCGCCGAGATGAAGCAGCGGCTCATGGATCTATATTTCACCGAGGGCGCCGATCTGTCGGATCGCGAGGTGTTGGTCGAGGCGGCCCGAAGCATAGGGCTCGATGCAGATCACGTGCGCAATTCCCTCGAAAGTGACCGCGATGTCCTCGAGACCGAGCGGGAAGCGCTGTCCGCTAAGGAGGCCGGCATCGAGGGGGTTCCGTGCTTCATTTTCGGCGGCAGGTTCGCTGTGTCGGGCGCCCAGGCGCCGGATTATCTCGCTGAAGCGATAGCGCGGGCCCAGTCCGCGCGCGCGGCGGTATGATCAGGTTTCGCGATGAAAATTACTGCTGCGATCGTGCGCGAGCGCTCCGGCCCCTTCGTGATTGAGCAGGTTGAACTCTGCGATCCACGAAGCGATGAACTCCTGGTCGAAGTCGTGGCCAGCGGCATGTGCGCCACAGACCTTCACGGCCGCGACGCCTACTATGCCACACAATTTCCGAAAATTTTCGGCCACGAGGGTGCTGGCATTGTTCGGGCGATCGGCAGTGCCGTCAAAGGGTTTGCACCCGGCGATCACGTCGTGATGGCCTATCCATGGTGCGGGGAGTGCCCAAATTGCAAATCGCAGCGCCCGACCTATTGCCTGCATGCCTTCGATCTCAAGATGAACGGCACGCGCGCCGATGGATCGACCGTTCATTCGCAAGGCGGCGCTCCGATTTTCGGCGCATTCTTCCAGCAGTCTTCATTCGGGAATTTTGCGATAGCCAATGAGCGTTACACAGTGAACGTGCGGGATATTGCCCCGCTCGAGCACGTCTGCGCACTCGCTTGCGGTGGTCAGACCGGCGCGGGTGCAGTCCTCAATACGCTCAAGCCTCGAAGTGGTGACAGTTTCGCAGTTTTTGGTGTCGGCACGGTCGGACTGTCCTCACTGCTCGCGGCTAAAATTGCTGGATGCGACCCGATCATTGCGGTTGATGTGCATGAGCATCGTCTTTCACTCGCGCGCGAACTGGGTGCGACACACACCATCGATCATCGGCGCTCCTCGGACAGCGTCGCTCAGATTAGGAACATTACGGGCTTCGGGGTCCGATATGCGGTCGAAACGTCAGCTTTGCCATCCGTGTTGCGGCAGGCAGTCGAGGCTCTGATGCCAGGAGGGGACGCCGTGCTCCTCGGCAGCGCGCCGAAGGGAACTGAGGTCGCTATTGAGACGCCATTTCTTCAAAACGGAAGGACTTTGCGCGGAGTCATTCAGGGCGACAGCGTTCCCCAGGAACTCATCCCCGTGCTTGTCGAGCACATCGCTGCAGGACGATTCCCTGTTGAAAGAATGATTACTTTCTATCCACTTGCAGAGATCAATCGCGCCGCTGCCGAATTCACCGCCGGCAGTACAATCAAGCCGGTGCTCCGGATGCCGCACTAGTTCAGCGTGCTATCCGTCGCCGCGGGCAAATCGGAAACTCACGCGGCCTTGGCCTCCTCGGCGATACTGGCAAGTTTGCGCAGAACTTCCGCTGTTCCTTTCAAGCGATCCTCAGGCCGCGGCCAGTGTTCGAAAACAACGAGCTGTTGAACCGCAGGATTCTTTGGATCATTGCGCATGCGCACGCTGGTTCCTCTTTCGCGAATGAAACGCATTAATCCTTCCGGATTGTCGAAAAGATTATCACGGAACGAAAGTACGATCCCCCTCGGCCCAGACTCGACCTTCTCCGCGTTCGCCCGTCGACTAAACGCCTTGATGGCGACGACCTGGAGCAGATGTTCTACTTCCTGCGGAAGCTTGCCGAAACGATCCACGAGCTCGGCAGCGAAAGGATCGATCTCCGCCTCGTTGTCGATCTCCGCCAGCCGCCGATAAAGAGCAAGGCGGACGGAAAGGTCGGCTACATAGTCCTCCGGAATGAGCAATGCAGTACCGATCGTGATCTGCGGCGACCATCGTTCCTCGGCTGGTGCCGTAATCCCGGCCTTGAGCGTCATTACCGCTTCTTCCAGCATTTGTTGGTAGAGCTCAAAGCCCACTTCCTTGATATGGCCGGACTGCTCCTCGCCAAGGAGATTGCCTGCTCCCCGTATATCAAGGTCGTGCGACGCGAGCTGAAAACCGGCGCCGAGCGTGTCGAGCGACTGCAGGACCTTCAGCCGTCGCTCAGCCTGAGGCGTGATTGGCTTTTGTGGAGGGAGAGTCAGCAACGCATAGGCGCGGAGCTTTGCTCGTCCCACCCGACCACGCAGCTGATACAGTTGTGCGAGGCCAAACCGGTCGGCACGATGCACAATCAGGGTGTTGGCAGTGGGGATATCGAGTCCGGATTCAATAATGGTCGTCGACAGCAGGACGTCATACTTGCCGTCGTAGAACGCCGACATGATGTCGTCGAGGACACTAGCAGACATGCGACCGTGCGCCACCGCAACGCGAACCTCCGGCACAGTCTTATCCAGAAACTCCTTTGCTCCGGGCAGATCCTCAATGCGGGGACAAACATAAAATGCTTGTCCTCCCCGATATTTCTCGCGCAAAAGGGCTTCACGCACGGTAATCGGATCAAACGGCGATACAAAAGTCCTCACCGCCAGCCGGTCGACCGGCGGCGATGCGATGATCGAAAGATCGCGCACCCCGGTTAGTGCGAGCTGCAACGTCCGCGGAATAGGTGTCGCAGTCAGCGTCAGAACATGCACTTCCGATCGGAGCGCCTTAAGCTTTTCCTTGTGCGCGACCCCGAAATGCTGCTCCTCGTCTATGACGATGAGCGCGAGATCCTTGAATTTTATGCTCTTGCCCAGGAGAGCGTGGGTGCCGATGACGATGTCGATGCTGCCGTCCGCAAGCCCTGCCCTGACCTTACTCAGCTCAGCCTGGGCGACCAGACGTGATGCCTGCGCGATCTTGACTGGGAAACCTCGAAAACGTTCCGAGAAAGTCTTGAAGTGCTGGCGGGCGAGCAGTGTCGTCGGCGCGACCACCGCCACCTGCTTGCCGTCGATGGCAGCGATAAAGGCGGCGCGAAGAGCAACCTCCGTTTTGCCGAAACCGACGTCCCCGCACACGAGCCGGTCCATCGGCCGTCCCGACTCCAGGTCCTTGAGGGTTGCATCGATCGCTGCAAGCTGATCGTCGGTTTCTTCGTAGGGAAACCCAGCGCAGAACTCTTCGTAAGCTCCGCTTGCGGCCGTCAAACGCGGCGCCGCCCGCAATTGCCGTTCAGCGGCGATCTTGATCAACTCGCCGGCAATTTCCCGTATTCGGCTCTTCATGCGCGCCTTGCGCGCCTGCCAGTTTCCGCCCCCGAGTCTGTCCAGTTCGACCGCTGTGCCCTCGGAACCGTAACGCGAGAGGAGATCCACATTCTCGACGGGCAGAAACAGCTTGTCGCCGCCAGCGTAGTGGATTTCCAGACAGTCATGCGGAGCGCCGGCTGCTTCGATTGCCTGCAGACCCGCAAATCGCCCTATTCCATGGTCCAGATGCACGACAAGATCACCCGGGGCGAGGCTTGTCGCCTCGGCAATGAAATTTTCTGGACGACGAGCGGCGCGCCGCGGCCGCACCAGGCGATCGCCGAGAATGTCCTGCTCGCTGACGATTACCGCATCGGCCGTTTCGAATCCGGACTCGAGGCCTAATACCGCCAGCAGACACGTCGTTCTCGGAAAGCTCAGGGCCTGCAGCCAATCGCCGACGGGCGTGAGGCTTCCGACACGGTGATCGGACAAAACACGTAGCATCCGCTCGCGGGCGCCCTCGCTCCAGAGGGCGATGACGACTCGCTTTCCCTGTCCCTGCAGCGCCAGAATGTGGGAGCTCAGCGCCTCGAAGACATTCGTGCCCGGTTCTGCGCGCTCTGCGGCAAAATTTCGTCCTGCCCGCGCGCCGATCTCGATCGCCCCCTCATCCGGAGCGGAAAAGGGCGAGAGTCGCACCACCGCAGAGTCTTCGAGTCTCGATTTCCACTCAGCCGCCGCGAGATAAAGCCGTTCAGGCGGCAGCGGCCTGTATACCGGCGTGACCCCCTGCCTCAATGCGTCACATCTCGCTTCGTAGTAGTCCTCAATCTGCGCGAGCCGCTCCTGCATCGCATCGTCCGCCAGATGCTCGAGTGCAAACGCCGTCGCAGGGAGGAAATCAAAAAGGGTCTCAAGGCGCTCATGGAAGAGAGGCAGCCAGTGCTCCATGCCCGCATGCCGCAGCCCCGAGCTCACCGATTGATAAAGGAGATCGTCCGGAGGCACCGCGCCGAACTCGGCAACATACCCCGTGCGGAATCGGCGAATTGTCTCTGTTAGGAGTTGGAATTCCGAAACGGGCACGAGATCGAGGGCGCGCAGTTCATCCTCGCTGCGCTGCGTCTGCGCATCGAAGGCCCGCATGCTCTCAAGCATGTCTCCGAAAAAATCGAGCCGCACGGGCATATCCATTCCCGGCGGGTAAAGATCGAGAATGCCGCCGCGAACTGCATATTCGCCGGGCTCGCGCACCGTTGAAGAACGCAAAAATCCGTTGAGCTCGAGCCAGCCGACGATCCCCTGCATGCCGATGACATTGCCGGGCGCAACCGAAAGGGCATGGCTAGCCACAAACTCGCGGCTTGGCACGCGCTGCAGCAATGCGTTGACGGTCGTGAGGAGGATCGAAGGCTTATCGCGGCCCTGCACTCGCACCAAGCGCGACAGCGCGATCATGCGCTGAGCCACTACGGCACTGTTTGGAGACACTCTGTCGTAGGGCAGGCAATCCCAGGCTGGAAACTCGATGCGTTCGATGTCGGGTCCGAAGAATGCGAGCGCACGTGCCAGGGCCGCCATTCGCTGCCCGTCACGGCAGACCACGGCGAGAGACACCGCGGGAGCACCTGCCGCCGCTGCAATCTCGCGGGCGAGATCGGCCAACACCATGCCCTCCGCCCCGTCTGCGACCTGCGTCAGGTTGAGAGGTTTGCGCGGTTCAAGCCGTGAGGCGAGCGCGCGTGTGACGGTGTTCACTCGGGACCTCCCCGATGAAAGCGGCTCAGGCCCCGGAACAGCAGGGTATCGAATTCCGCGGGAGTGGGCTCCGCTCCGCTGATCCAGGAAAAAATGAGTTGATCCGGAATCTCCAGCCAGCGTTCGAGTTCCTGAAGTTGCTCCTCAGTCAGCGTAGCAAGGCTCGCGTCTGCGAATGCGCCAAGAACCAGGTCCATCTCGCGTATGCCGCGATGGCGGCAGCGAAACAAAAGACGCCGTCGACGCGGATCAAGACCATCACTGGAGATGGCGCTCGTCACAGTGTTCTCCAACGCGAAAAACCCGGACGTGGCCGGGCGCGCGTTTATATAAACGTTTCGCCGGAAATGTCAGCCGCTGCTTTACACAGGCCTGCATTGCGCAGGATCTGCTGACACGCCAGCATGCCACCATGCGGCCCGCGTTGCTCAATCCCTTATTTGCATCCATCGGCACTCTGCCGGGGATTGGGCTCAAGCTGGAAAAAGCCTATGCGCGCTTGCTCGGTCGCGATCATCCCCGCACCATAGACCTGTTGTTCCATTTGCCGTCGGGCGCGATCGATCGCCGGGCACGCCCGAAATTGCGTGATGTCGTTCCGGGACAAGTCGTGACAGTCGCCGTCATTGTCGAAAAACACAGGCCCTCTCCGCCTTACCGCTCGCGAGCCCCTTACCGGATCTACACCCACGACGAGACGGGCGACCTCACTCTCGCCTATTTCAACGCCCGCCGGGACTATCTGGAAAAGCTGCTGCCGGCTGGTGAACTGCGATACGTCTCCGGCCGTGCGGAATTCTACGATGGCGTGTTGCAGATGGTGCATCCCGATCGGGTCGTCGACGAAGCCGGTTTTGCCGTCCTTCCGCTGGTCGAGCCCGTCTATCCGCTCACCGAAGGCGTCACACTCGGAAGCCTCAGGCGTGCCATGGACGCAGCGCTTACACGCCTGCCCATTCTACCGGAATGGCAGGACCAATCCTGGCTCGCCCGCGAGCGGCTGCCGGCGTTCTCGGCCGCGCTAAGAATGCTACATCGGCCGGCGGAACCGCAGGATATTGCTCCAGAGCATCCGGCATGGATCCGTCTTGCCTACGACGAACTATTCGCCGGCCAGCTGGCCCTCTCGCTTATGCGCGCGCGCATGCGCCATCAGCCCGGTCGCGGAACGGCCAGCGAGGGCCGCCTGCGTAGGCGCATCCTGAACGCTCTTCCCTATACGTTGACAAGTTCGCAGCAGAAGGGCCTCGACGAAATCACTACCGATCTCGCCCGCCCTCACCGCATGCTGCGACTCCTGCAAGGCGATGTCGGGTCGGGCAAGACGGTCGTAGCGCTGTTGGCGGCAGCCGTAGTCATCGAGGCTGGACGCCAAGCGGCATTCATGGCGCCGACGGAAATCCTCGCCCGGCAGCATCACGCGACGATCGCGCCGCTTGCTGAGGCAGGCGGAATTCGCATTGCCGTGTTGACCGGTCGCGAACGCGGGCCCGCACGCAAGGATATCCTTCTCCGACTGAGCAGCGGTGAGATCGATCTTGTGATCGGCACCCATGCGCTGTTTCAGGACGACGTGCTATTTCATGATATAGCTCTCGTGATCGTCGATGAGCAGCACCGATTTGGTGTGCACCAGCGCCTCGCACTAACCGAAAAGGGCGCGGCCGCGGACGTGCTTGTCCTTACCGCTACGCCGATCCCGCGGACTCTCGTGCTGACCTATTTCGGCGAGATGGACATTTCCGAGCTACGGGAAAAGCCGGCGGGACGGATGCCGATCGACACGCGTACTGTTCCCCTGTCGCGCCTTGCGGAGGTCGAGGATGCCGTCGGTCGAGCGATCCTCGGCGGCCGCCGAGCGTATTGGGTTTGCCCCCTCGTCGAGGAATCGGAAAAGATCGATCTCGCAGCAGCACAGGCGCGTTTCGAGGATCTGCGCAAAAAGTTCGGCGGCCGGGTGGATCTGGTGCACGGACGGATGAGCGGCCCCGACAAGGATGCGGCAATGGCCCGTTTCGCGAGAGGAGAGACGCAGGTACTTGTAGCCACGACTGTCATAGAGGTTGGAGTGGACGTGCCCGAGGCAACCATCATGGTCGTCGAGCATGCCGAGCGCTTCGGACTGGCACAGCTGCATCAGCTGCGGGGACGCGTGGGACGTGGAGGCAGCGGTTCGACCTGTCTGCTTCTTTATAGGGCGCCGCTCGGGACGATTGCCAAGGCGAGGCTCGCAATCCTGCGCGAGACGGATGACGGATTTCGGATCGCCGAGGAGGATTTGCGCCTTCGCGGCGAAGGCGATGTGCTTGGCACGCGCCAGAGCGGCACTCCGGATTTCCGGATCGCGCGGCCGGAATTGCACGGGAAGTACCTCGAAGCCGCACGACACGACGCCCAACTGCTGTTGTCACGAGACCCTTCGCTTTCTAGCGAGCGCGGCAGCGCAGCCCGATGCCTGCTCTATCTTTTTGGGAAGGACGACGCTGTCAGATTGCTGGCGGCAGGATAGAATTACGCGGCCGGTTCGATCTTTTCTTTGGTCATTGCTGTCCTTGCCGTCGTCGCGAGAGCGGACAGTTTTTTCTGTGCCTCCGAGTCCGGTTGCACCATGCCGGCAGATATCAGGAGCGTCATCGCGTTTTCGACCGAAATGTCGAGCTCTATAAGTTCGTTGCGCTTCACGTAGAAGAAAAAGCCGGTCGTCGGATTTGGCGTGCAGGGCATGAATGCCGAAACATGCTCGCCTTGCGGAAGTTTCGCGGTTATGTCTCCGCCCGGCGGCTGTGAAAGAAATACCAGCGACCACATTCCCGGTGCGGGAAATTCCACGAGCGCGACTTTCCGGAAGCTTGAACCTGACTTCGAGAACAAAGATTCGAAGATCTGCTTCATCGTCTTGTAAATCGGTCGCACGATAGGCATGCGTCCAAGGAGCTCTTCGCCCCAGCCAACCAGCGTTCGTCCGACTAGGTTTGCTGTAAGAAATCCAAGCAAGGTAAGCGCGAGGACCGCGATAATGAGACCCGTTCCCGGAATTGGCCACGGCAGATAGCTTTCCGGACGGTAAGCCGGCGGAATCAGCGGCCGCACGCCGCTGTCCACCCATGTGATCAGCGACCAGACAAGCCAAGCCGTAATAGCCAAGGGGCCAGCGACAACCAGCCCCGTCAGGAAGTAGTTGCGCAAGCGCCCTGCCACGCTGGAATGCGTGGCAGTCACCTTGTGATCGGGGTTCTCCCGGTCGAGCTCGTTTTTCATATCCATCTTGCGGAGCAGTCTATTCCACCGTCACCGATTTCGCGAGATTGCGCGGCTGGTCGACATCGGTCCCTATAGCCGTGGCCGTATGATAGGCGATCAGCTGGACGGGAATGGCATACACCAAAGGCGTGATCGTGGCGGGCATGTCCGGCAGAATGAGCGATTCAACCGAATTGATGGTCGCTTCCTGGGCGCCCTTTCGATCGGTGACGAGGATAATCCGGCCCCCGCGCGCCGCGACTTCCTGCATGTTGGATGCCGTTTTCTCAAATACCTGATCGTAGGGAGCAATCACAATGACCGGCATCGTCTCGTCGATGAGAGCGATCGGTCCATGCTTGAGCTCGCCGGCCGCATAGCCTTCCGCGTGTATGTACGAAATCTCCTTCAGCTTGAGTGCGCCTTCCAGCGCAATGGGAAAGCTCGTCCCGCGTCCGAGGTAGAGGACGTCACGAGCCTTGGCGAGATTTTGCGCAAGCCTCTCAATTTGCGATTCCAAGGCCAGCGCAGACGCCATCAGCCGCGGGATTTCAATGAGCGCGCGAACAAGTTTGCGTTCATCATCAGCCGATAACGCCAGACGTGCGCGACCGGCCGCTATTGCCAAACTTGCAAGCACCGCAAGCTGACAGGTGAACGCCTTGGTCGATGCGACGCCGATCTCGGGGCCGGCCAATGTCGGCATCGCAACGTCGCTTTCCCGAGCGATCGTCGAGGTCGGCACGTTCACAACCGAAAGGATGTGCTGCTTTTGATCTCTTGCATAACGCAAGGTCGCAAGCGTGTCCGCAGTTTCGCCCGACTGGGAAATAAAAATCGCAAGATCGTCTGGCTCGAGCGGCGCACCACGGTAGCGGAATTCGGATGCGATATCGATCTCGATGGGCAATTTGGCGAAACGTTCGAACCAGTACTTCGCGACGAGCCCTGCATAGAACGCAGTGCCGCACGCGG
This sequence comes from Pseudolabrys sp., assembly GCA_035718275.1. Lineage (GTDB taxonomy): Bacteria > Pseudomonadota > Alphaproteobacteria > Rhizobiales > Xanthobacteraceae > Pseudolabrys. The sequence continues at coordinate 225,462 of DASTHI010000025.1, forward strand.
AAATCGATATTCGCCTCAGCCTTTTCCAATCGAAGGGCAGATCGGCCGGAAGCGCGACGCGCTCATTGATCATGTCGATGTAGTGAGCAAGCGTGTGGCCGACTACCTCCGGCTGCTCGTGAATTTCCTTGGCCATGAAATGTTTGTGGTTGCCCTTGTCGACCAGGGCCGCCGACGCCGTCGACCTAATGACAGGACGTTCAACCTTGCGGCCTTGGTCGTCCCGAACGTCTGCGCCGTGGCGCGTGAGGACAGCCCAGTCACCGTCTTCGAGATAGCTGATCCTGTCCGTGAACGGCGCCAGGGCGATGGCATCGGAGCCCAGATACATCTGCCCGTCGCCATATCCGATCGCGAGCGGCGACCCTTTGCGCGCGCCGATCAGCAGATCATCCTTGCCTGCAAACAGAAAGCCGAGGGCAAATGCTCCGCGCAGTTGTTTCAACGAAGAAGACACGGCCTCGGCCGGCGACTGTCCGGCCTTAATTGCCAAAGTGACCAGATGGGCGACCGCCTCGGTATCGGTTTCGCTTACGAATTTGCACCCGCGGGCAATCAATCCTTGGCGCAGTTCGCGAAAGTTCTCGATGATGCCGTTGTGCACGACAGCCACCAGGTCGGTGGCTTGCGGGTGGGCATTGCCTTCATTGGGCCGTCCATGCGTTGCCCATCGGGTATGCCCAATGCCGATTGCACCCTGCAGCGGTTCATGTTCCAGCCGCATTTCGAGCGCGCGCAATTTTCCTTCCGCTCTTCGGCGGTCAAGCACGCCATTTTCAAGGGTCGCTACGCCAGCAGAGTCGTAACCGCGGTACTCGAGACGCTTGAGCGCATCGACCAGTTGGCCGGCAACTGGCTTATTTCCGATGATGCCGACTATTCCGCACATCCGCCTCGATGACCCTTCAACCTTCGATAATTGTTTAGCCGTCTAGGGCAAGTACAAGAGAATCAAAAGACATTTCCTCGTGTGACAGGCGACGTGGCGTCGCCCGCTCAGCTTCTTTTTGCCCTTTTTCCGCTCAGGGTCTTGCCCAATGCCTTCACCTGCCGCAAGCGTTTTGCCCATCCTTCCTTAACCATCTGCCGAGCGCGCGCGATGGCCAGAGCACCTGCTGGAACGTTCTGCGTGACTACACTTCCGCTGCCGATATAGGCCCCGTCGCCGATCTTCAACGGCGCCACCAGAGCAGAATTGGACCCGATAAATGCGCCCTTGCCGATATCGGTGCGATGCTTGGCGATGCCATCGTAGTTGCAGGTGATCGTACCGGCTCCCACATTGGCGCCCTCGCCCACTCGTGCGTCGCCGATATAGGCGAGGTGATTGGCCTTGGCTCCGGCCTCGATCTGGGCTTCCTTCACCTCGACGAAATTACCGATGTGCACATCCTTGCCCAGGTCCGCGCCTGGGCGAAGACGAGCGAATGGGCCAATGCGCGCACCTCTACCGACACGGGCGCCCTCGAGGTGGGAGAACGAGCGGATAATAGCGCCGTCATCAACCTGGACGCCGGGCCCGAACACAACGTTCGGCTCGATGATGACATCCTTGCCGAGCTTGGTGTCGGCGCACAAAAAAACGGTCTCCGGCGCGATCATGGTGACCCCCGCCTGCAATGCTGCGGCCCGCAACCGCTGTTGGAGAGCCGCCTCTGCTTCGGCGAGTTGCATCTTGGTATTGATCCCGCGCACTTCATCCTCCGAAGTTTCTATAGCCTCGGCCCTCAGGCCCATGCTCCTTGCGACAGCGACTGCATCGCTGAGGTAGTATTCGCTCTTGGCATTGTCGTTGCTGATGCGACGGAGCATGGCGATGGCGTGCTCGCCGGCAAGCGCCATTATACCGCCATTGCAGAAGCCAACCCTGAGCTCGTCAGGCGTGGCGTCACGCTCTTCTCTGATAGCCATAACGTCAACGCCGCGCACGATCAACCGGCCATAGCCGCCGGGATCAGCGGGCGTGAAACCGAGCACGGCCACCGCTGCGCCCTTGGCAATCGTCGCCCGAAGCTTCGTGAGGGTTGCTGCTTGCACCAGAGGCGTGTCGCTGAACATCACGAGGATGTCGTCACTCCCCCGCTCGATAGCCTTACGCGCCGAGAGGACCGCATGCGCGGTACCAAGACGCTCGCGCTGAATAAAGATTTCGGCGTCTGGCGCGATCCTGGATACTTCCGCTGCAATGGAATCCTGCTCCGGGCCGACTACGACCGCGAGGTCGCTCGCACCAGATGCCCGCGCAGCTACCATGACATGCGACAGCAGCGTACGCCCACCGATATGGTGAAGCGGCTTGGGAGTGAGCGACTGCATGCGCGTTCCCTCGCCTGCCGCAAGAACGATTGCCAGGCACGATCTCCGCTCCATGCTGCTATTTGCTCTCGCCTCTCTGGTGGCTCATCGGCATCCCCATAGCCGAGCCTGCCTCGAGGCAAAAGGCCGATCCGAACGCGCTTCCTCTCCGCCGAGGCGCGCCTTTAAGGATTCTGCTAATGTTTTCAATGATTCGCCCCGTCGAGGAGCCGATGGCGATCGATATGGCGCTGCTCGAAAACGAAGTGCGTGGCCAGTCAAGCCGCCGCCGTGAACTCCACAGACTTTTTTGGCTTTGCGGCTGGGGTGGCGCGGCCGCCATTGCGCTGACCGGCCTGGCTATCACCAGTCAAACCAGGCTTGCCAGCGAACGGCTGCGGTCGGTCTTTGCGAGTGAACCGGCCGCCGTCGCGCAGATGCCACCGCGGGTGGCCCAGCTTGAATACGATACCAGGCTGCTCATCGAGCAGGTTCGCGCGTTGCGATCCGATCGCGACCGGCTGCAAGGGCGTATTGCACTTCTGGAGAGCACCATCGATGATATGACAGGCGCAATAAAGAAGCAGGCAGCTGCCACTTCGGCGCTGGCCGCCAAAGCTCCGCCCCAACTTGCCCCATCTGCTGCGACTTTGCCCACTGCGGTTGCTTCGGCAGCCGCGGTGAAAGCGGGAGTGCCGACAGCGCAATCGATCGAACCGACCGCATCAGTTGCTGCAGCGCCGCCTGCAACTACTCCTGAGACCACTTCTGAAGAAGCTGCAAAAATTCCGTTGCCGCTTGCGCGGGCGGCGACCGCATCCGCAAGCGAGCCGTCGCGCAGCTCACAGCCCCGCAGCGAGTTCGCGCTGGACCTCGGAGGCGCACCCACCTTGGACGGCATCCGACAGCGCTGGATCGGCATGAAGGCGAATTTCGGACCTTTGCTGAGCGGCATGCATCCGCTCGCTGCACGCGACCGGCGCCCCGGCAATAGCGGCTATCGCCTGCTAGTGGGTCCGCTTCCGAACAGCCCCGTGGCATCCGGCCTGTGTGCGCATTTCAATGCCGCGCATACCGCCTGCCGTGCGGTCAGGTTCGAGGGAGAGGCGTTGGGCGGCATGGTGGACTAGTTGTTGTGACGATCATGCAGGCGCATATTCCTGCGCCATGAACCTGTTCCTGCCCAGCGCACGCGCGACAAACTGGCTCCTGATCGTGGGGTTTTGCTCGATCGGTTTTGCCTTCTACATGCGATACCTCGGGATCGAGCAGCCGTCAGTGGGACTCGCGTGTCAGGCTGGCCTGAAAACCTGGTTGTGCTCCACGCGCCAGATCACGATCGCATTATTCACTTATTCGGTTTTCGGATGGACTGCCCTCATAGCCGCCCTGGTCAATTTTGCGCGCCCCAGTCTTTTGATTTTTGCGGCTGCACTTGCGGCCGTCTGTTGCGGGCTCGTGCTCTATAATACCGGCCTGTCTTCGGTTGCGGCCGGCCTGCTCGTGCTTAGTCTCGCCCGTCCCGCGCCTGCCACAGATTAAAGACAAGACCCGCCAGAACGGCGCATAACCACAACGACTGCCAGTTCGCAAATCCTTCGTTGAAGAGGATGTAGACGGCGGAAAGCGCCAGGACGATGGCCGCTGTCAGTTCGGCGTGGGGGCGCGCACTTCCGTGCGGGTCTACGACGAGCCTGTGGGTCACGAATGGTATGACAGCAGCCGTCAATGGGGCGAACGGGAAATCCCGATAACGCGGATCAAAGACGAGCGCCAATGCGACAACGAATGCCAGCAGAACCGTCAGGGTAAGAATGAGGCCCGCCCCGGCAGTCATGCGATCACGAACTCGCAGTTCTCTGGGGCCAAAAATCTCGGCGAATACAGGCACGCGAATTCCCCGGATTGTCACCACGGTCAACACCAGTGGCGCGCAAACGGCTAGCAGCATCAGGGCCGACGAACGGATCCAGCCGCCAGGTCCGAGGCTTTCAAGCATGGCATTCTCGATCGTCCAGCCGACCAATCCGCCCCCAACGAGTGCGTTCACGCTTACTGCAACGAGAGGCGCCATTGCGGCTTTCGATGCCCCGGCGAAAAGTGCGGCACCGAACACTGCACCGGCAAAAAGGATTCCGCCAACGATGTGCCAAAGCCACGCTGGATGATTGGACACTGGCTGTCCCCAGGCGAACTTCGGCGCGCGCCCAAGGCTATCGAACAGTCCCCAATGGCCGCCTACGGTCCCTTCGAGGGCACGCTTCCAGGGTTGATCGAACGCCTCGATGACATTCAAATTGAAATGCTCGCGTTTGCTGAGCGCAAGGACGCCCTGAATGACCTTGGCCTGGTTCACAGGAGAGGGAAGCGCGCCTTCCCGCATGCGTCCGGCGCTAGGCCACCCCACTTCGCCGATGAGGATGTCCTTTCCCTGGAAAGCAGCCGTCACTCTTTTGCGAATCGCCTCGACGTGGGCTACGGCATCGTCAGCGGGAATCGGAAAATCTTCCCAATAAGGCAGGATATGGATGGTGATGAAATCAACCACAGATGCGAGGTCTCGGTTGCGCACCCAGAATTCCCAAACGTCCGCATAGGTGACCGGCACCCCTACCCGCGCCTTTACCGCCCGTATCGTATTCGCCAGATCGGTGGCGCTCATTTCCCCGCGCAGCAATACTTCGTTTCCAACCACAAGCGACCGGACCGCCTGCGGAAACTTGTTCGCAAGAGCAACGGCGGTGTCGATTTGATAGCGGTTCTTTTCGGGATTGCTCGACAGCCAAAGGCCCTGAATGACCTTCAGCCCGTGTTTGGCTGCAACTCCCGCGATCTGATCCAGCCCGAAGTCAACCGAATAGGTGCGCACGCAATCCGTGATTTGCGCCAGGTGCCGCAGGTCGTCGTCGATCTGGGCGGCGGTAATCATGGTTGATGGATCAAGGGGGGTCTGCGATCCCCTGAACGGGGCATAGGACACGCAGTAGAGTATTTTGTCGGGTCCCGCGGAAAGAAACGGCATGTCGACCGGCTTCCCCAACCACACCCAGATGACCGCGATCGCTGCCGCTGTAACCGTGAAGCAGGCCAGGACGTTGCGCATCAGAACTCCGGCGGCAGACTCGACCCGATATCGCCTTAAGGCCCAAGGCGCCCGCTGCCAAGCTGGCGCCTCTTAAGCACGGTTTACGGTTAAGCTGGACAACGTACTCGGTTGGGGCCAAGTTTTTCTTGAATGAGTTTAGGCCGACGCGGCCTGACGATTGAAAGGCGGATCGGGCGAGTCGTCGCCGTATTAGCGTCCCAATCCGGTCGCAGACAGGTTTATCCAGGGGCGCGGACAGGCTGAATTCGAACCTCCGACGGGGACTATGTGGGCTAATTTCACGTTGTGTCAGATTTTCGCCGTGCTGTGCGGCGTGGCGGTGTGTGTTTCCACAGTACCGTCGATGGCGCAGAGCGGGAACGGCAAGCCCGCAGAGCAGCAAAAACCCGCCGCGGAAAGCGCCAAGGAAGGGCAGAAGAAGATTGATGAGATCGCCGAAGCTTCACGCACCCTCAGCGGTCCCGCCGGAAATCCCGAATGTGTATGGCTTGGACGGCGGGTTGTGAGCCTGCTTTGGCGCGACGACCTCGATACCGCTTTCAGGCATCTCGACCTCTATGACCGGTTTGGCTGCCCAAGCGGCCACGTCCAGGCAACTTTTCGGTGCCTCGTCCGGCAGGGCAACATCGATCCGAAAGCCCAGGAGACGCTTAATGGCCGGGTGCACGCCTGCTGGCTCAATCCAGGACTTGAGCCGACGCCGGCGACAGCCTCGCAGGGGGCGCCGGCCGCAACGTCCGGCGGAACTACCCAGCGTTGAGCCGCGTTTCCGGTGAGAATTTTTTTGGGGCGCATCATCACGTGCCTAGGATTTGCCATGACCGCTGATTACTTGAATCAACACCTTGCGCCGCGCTGCGCCATGCTCGCGCAGAAGCAGTGTCGGCTGAACCCAGGGGACGGGTTCGAGGGTCTGCCATCCAGCCCCACTTGGTCTTGAGTTCTATGCGCACCGTTGCTGCCGTGGTCGCCCTTGTGGCGTGCGTGCACGCTGGATTGTGGGCACTGATGCGCGACACGGCTCGCGCGCCCAATTTTGACGGCCAGCTCGCAAGCATTTCTTACGCCCCTTTTGAAGGCTCAGCGCATCCGGACTCCGGAGGAGTGGCCCAGGCCGCTCAGATCCGTTCCGATCTCAAACTGCTTTCCCCTCTGACGCGCTCGATCCGCACGTATTCGTCGACCGGCGGCGTCGAACTCGTGCCCGGCATCGCCTCGCAATTCGGCCTGCGCGTCACCGCAGGAGCGTGGATCGACAAGCACAAGGATCGCAATGAGCGCGAGATACGCTCGGTGATCGAGCTCGCGAAACGCCACAGCAACGTCAATGGCGTCATTGTCGGGAACGAAACGATTTTCCGCGGCGAGCAGAAGGTCGGCGATCTCATCCAGATGATCCAGCGCGTGAAACGCTCCACCAACGTGCCGGTTACGACCGGCGAAATCTGGCACGTGTGGATCGAGCATCCCGAACTGGTGTCCGCGGTCGATTACATTGCCGCACACATTCTCCCCTATTGGGAAGGGTTTTCCGAAAATCAGGCGGTCGACCAGGCCGTGCTGATCTACGACAAATTGCGCAAAGCCTACCCCGGAAAACGAATCGTCATTGCGGAATTTGGATGGCCGAGCGCCGGGTACAACCTCAAGAATGCCAATCCGGGACGCATTGATCAGGCGGTCGTTCTGCGCGATTTCGTTACACGAGCAGAGGCCTACGGCATTGACTACAATATCGTTGAAGCGATCGACCAGCCCTGGAAGATTTTCGAAGGTGGCGTCGGACCGTACTGGGGAATCTTTGATGCCTCGCGCCATCCCAAATTCAATTGGACCGGGCCAATCGTCGCTCCGGACCACTGGCGCATCGCGACGATTGCCATTCTCGTAAGCATATTGCTTTCGCTTCCGTTACTGTCGATGCAAGCCCTCAGCTTGCGGCAGGCCACACTACTGTCGGCTGCTGCGAACATCGTGGGCGCATGGTTCGCCGCAATATTCGCTTATTGGAATGGCCACTATTTCGTTCCCGGTGCCGCATTCGCGCTTGCGCTCGGCATGGTCTTACTGATTCCATTGGTTATCATCGCGCTCGCGCGGATCGAGGAAATTGCGGCGATTGCATTCGGCCGAAAGCCTGCGCGCTTGCTCGCACGGCCGGCGCCCGGCTTGACCGGCTACGCACCGAAGATCTCGATTCATATTCCGGCGCACAACGAGCCGCCGGAAATGCTCAAGCAGACGCTGGATGCGGTCGCAAGGCTTGAGTATCCGAATTTCGAATGCATCGTCATCATCAACAACACGCCCGATCCCGCACTCTGGCAGCCCGTCGAAGAGCATTGTGGCGCGCTCGGCGAGCGATTCAAATTCCTTCGCGCAGACAATCTGGCAGGGTTCAAGGCGGGCGCCTTGCGCCTTGCGTTAGGGCACACCGCCGAGGATGCTGAAATTATCGGTGTCATCGACGCCGACTATGTCGTGCACCAGGACTGGCTCAAGGATCTCGTTCCTCAGTTCGCAGATCCTGCGGTTGGTCTCGTCCAGGCCCCGCAGGACCACCGCGACGGCGATCGCAGCGTCATGCATCATGCGATGAACGGCGAATATGCCGGCTTCTTCGATATCGGCATGGTTCAACGGAACGAGTGCAACGCCATCATCGCGCACGGCACGATGTGCCTCATCCGGCGCCAGGCGATCATAGCGGCCGGGGGTTGGTCGAGCGATACGATCTGCGAAGACACTGACCTGGGGTTGACCCTGCTCGAGCTTGGTTGGCAGGCCCACTACACCAATCGGCGCTATGGCTACGGGCTTCTGCCTGACAGCTTCGAGGCATATAAGAAGCAGCGGCACCGCTGGGCGTACGGAGGCTTCCAGATCTTGAAGAAGCATTGGCGCCGATTCCTGCCGGGCGGCAGCCTGCTGACGCGCGAGCAGAAGCGCGAGTTCGCCCTTGGATGGTTGAACTGGCTCGGCGCGGAAAGCATCGGTGTTGCGGTCGCCATACTGAACATCATCTGGGTTCCTGTCGTTGCCTTTCTCGATATCGCGGTCCCCGATCGCATCCTGACCGGACCAATCATCGTGAGCTTCATCGTGTCGGTCGCTCACTTCGCGACGCTCTACCGCCTGCGCGTACGGCCGCGCATGCCGCAACTGCTCGGCGCGGTCTTTGCCGCCATGTCCGTCCAGTGGACCGTGGCACGGGCTGTCGGATTCGGCGTGGTGAAGGATCACCTGCCATTCGTACGCACGTCGAAAGGAGGTCGGACCGGCTCGGGCGAGTTCAGCGCTTTCTGGGAAGCCGTCCTGGCCGGGCTGCTGATGCTCGGAGCGATCGTGCTGATCTCGACGAATTACAAGGAGATCCGGGAGATCAATCTATTTGCCTTGGTCCTACTAGTGCAGAGCATACCGTTTGTAGCCGCCGTCGGACTTGCCTTGATCGAACGCACGAAATTCAACGACTTCGTCTACTGGCGGGATATCGAGGCGCGGCTTGCGGCGCTGTTGCCGGTGGTCAGGCGGGGCGCAACGATCGCCAATGCCGCTTCGACAACATCGGTGCAAAAGCCCGGAGATCTTACGCAGTAGAATAAGGCTGGCGGTCGAAGCGACCGCGGCTGTGCGTCACACCGGCAACGCGGCCTCAACCAGCTTCACCCAGTACGACGTTCCGAACGGGATTGCTTCGTCATTGAAATCATACGAAGGATGATGCAGTCCGGCGCTCGGTCCGTTGCCCAGCCAGATGAAGGCGCCGGGCCTGTCATTGAGCATGAAAGAGAAGTCCTCTGCGCCCATCATCGGCGGGAGCGCCCTGTCAACCTTGTCTCCTCCGGCGATCTCGGTCGCTACCGTCGCGGCGAACCGTGCCTCTTGCTCATGATTGATGAGTACGGGATACCCTTTCTTGTAGTTGAGAATCGCCTTTGCCCCGAACGCAGCGGCGGTATTTTCGACGACGACCGGCAAGCGCTTCTCGAGGAGCTCGCGAACCTCAGGGGCAAGACTCCGCGCTGTGCCACGGAGCTGAACACTCTGCGGAATGACGTTGTCCGTATTCCCTGCGCGGAACATGCAGATCGAAACGACCGCCGACTTGAGCGGATCGACGTTCCGCGAGACAACGGATTGGAGAGCATTGATGATCTGCGCGCCAACGAGAACCGTGTCGACGCCTAGATGCGGCCGGGCCGCGTGCGCGCCGACGCCTTCGATGTCGATTGTGATCGAATCTGCCGCCGCCATGACAGGGCCGGAGCGAATTCCGAATGAACCGACGGGCATGCCTGGGTAATTGTGCATACCGTAGACCTCCCCAATGCCGAAGCGATCGAACAGCCCATCGTCGATCATGGCCTTCGCACCGGCGCCGCCTTCTTCGGCCGGCTGGAAGATTAGGACAGCAGTTCCATCGAAATTCCGGTTTTCCGCGAGGTAGCGCGCCGCTCCTAATAGCATCGCGGTGTGGCCGTCATGGCCGCAGGCGTGCATCTTGCCCGGAACGATGGATTTGTAGGGGCGGTCACCAGCTTCCTCGATCGGAAGCGCGTCCATGTCCGCGCGCAGTCCGATCGTCCGATTCGACGTGGTCTTGCGCCCCCGAATGACCCCCACTACTCCGGTGCGGCCAAGCCCCGTTACCACTTCGTCGCAGCCGAAGGATTTGAGTTTCTCGGCGACGGAGCCCGCAGTCCGCTGAACGTCGTACTGCAATTCCGGGTGCTTATGCAGGTCATGACGCCATTCAGCGATCTGGGCGTGGAGGTCGGCAATCCGGTTCACGATCGGCATCGAGGGTCTCCGCAGGACGAACGAATAGATACTGTAGCAAAATCGGGTCTCGCATGCGCCCAGGAATGCTCAGCGGCTATTGACCGCGCGTGTCCACGCCCCTACACAGCCCCCAGCCGTCCGATCCCAAGCTTGACTTTCCGGCTGGTACTCTAAGCCCATCCGGATTCGATCGCGGCGGTGACGGCGCTTAATTCAGGTGGTAGAGCAAGCGACTTTCAAGAACTAACTTCGTACCGAAGGCGTTTGTGCTGCAAGAATTGTTGGTCGATCAAGTTTCTGTTTACGAATTTGAGTACCAGATTTCGTGTCATTTATCCGAAGGCGGGCGCGTAGCTCAGTGGTAGAGCAGTTGACTTTTAATCAACAGGTCGATGGTTCGATCCCATCCGCGCTCACCAACACTCATTTTCCCCGTTCGTATCCGAGCACGAAATTATGCCCTCGTGCGCACATCTGTGCACATATTTTACCGAAAACGCTCAGACTGATCCCCGGCGGCTTAATTATTTGCAATACAAGAAACCTGCCGCCGCGATCGGAGCTTTACGTTTCAACAGGCCGGCGCCCTCGGCGTTTGGCAAGTGGTCCCAGATTTCGAAGGCGCGGCTCATAAAACCTCAGAAAGACTAATAACGGTAAGGCCGTCGATACCTTCGATCCGGAGGAATGAAACTCGGGTTCTGGTTACAAAATCCGCGATTACCCGCGAGCACGTTCGACACGCATCTTTGGAACGACCAATAGTGACAGTCCCAATGCATATTGCCTGTGCCCGTGTTGGTGACCGCGCACCATGGGCCCGGTCCATAGAACTGAGCGGATGCTGGCCGGAGTATTGTTCCAAACAACCCGATCACAACCGCAACTGAAAGCAGCCAACGCATTTTATCGGCCTCACCTGAAAGTTTTGAAGTGTCACGGTATCACAAAAGTCCTTCCTCGAAATAGATTGTCGTTCCACTTCGCCCAAAACCGAACACTGTGTGCGCGCCCCGACAATGTCGAAACGGTAAAACGCTATCGGAATCGCAAATTGCCGCGCGAAAGCTGATCAATTCTAGTGCAGCCCATCAGTCTCATGTCGCGCTCGATTTCTGCCTGTAGTAATCCAAGCGCCAGCTCGACGCCTTTCTGACCACCTGCGGCAAGAGGATAGAGATAGTACCTTCCAATACCGACGGCTTTGGCACCGATAGAAAGTGCTTTCAGGATGTGAGTGCCGCGCTGCACGCCTCCATCCATCATCACATCGATCTGGTCACCGACCGCATCCGCGATTTCGGCCAACTGATCAAATGCAGCGCGCGAGCCATCGAGTTGCCGTCCACCATGATTGGACAGAACAATGCCCGTACAGCCGATGTCGATCGCCCGTTTTGCATCATCCACCGACATGATGCCTTTCAGACAGAACTGGCCACGCCATATCTGAACCATATCGGCCACGTCATTCCAGTTCATGGACGGGTCCAGCATTTCCGTAAAATAGCGCCCAATGGACAGTGAACCCCCGCTCATGTCGACATGTTCGTCAAGCTGGGGAAGCCTGAAATGAGAGTGAGTAAGATAATTGATAGCCCATCTGGGCTTAATTACGAATTGAGTCATTCCGCCTAGGGTCAACTGGAATGGGATGGCAAATCCGGTTCGCAGGTCACGCTCGCGATTGCCGCCGGTGATGCTATCCACGGTTAACATCATCACATTGACGCCAACCTCCTTCGCGCGCTGCATCATTGCACGATTGAGCCCGCGGTCTTTGTGGAAGTAGAATTGATACACCTGTGGAGTGTCGTGTTTCTTTCGTAACTCTTCCAGGCTGACCGTGCCGAGGGAGGACACACCAAACATCGTCCCGTACTTTGCTGCCGCAGCAGCCACTGCGCGCTCACCGTCGTGGTGGAACAGCCTTTGCAGCGCAGTTGGCGAGCAATAGAAGGGTACCGCAAGCTTCTGACCCATTATCTTCACGGAAGTATCAACGGCGCCCACCCCACGAAGGACATTGGGGACTAGGTCACAGCTTTCGAAGCTTTCGGTATTCCGGCGATGGGTGACCTCATCGTCCGCACCCCCAGCGATGTAATTAAATATCGGGCCTGGCAGACGTTGCCTCGCGAGCTTTCGAAAGTCCTGAAAATTATGACAAGATTGCAACCGCATATTCGCCCCTAGTGTTAGCGCGCCCTGCTATTTGGCCCACGTGATTGTTCGACAGGAGGTCTGCAATGAAAATCGACGGAGGCTGTCACTGCGGCTACATCGTATATGAGGCGGATGCCGACCCCGCAAATGCCTATATCTGTCACTGCACGGATTGCCAGACATTATCAGGTTCGGCCTTCCGTACGGTACTTCCGACCCGAGAGGGTTCTTTCAAGCTTCGGTCCGGTGAATTGAAAATATATGTCAAGACGGCCGAAAGCGGTGCTGCCCGGCCGCAATCATTCTGTCCGAATTGCGGAACACCGATCTATTCCACGTCATCTGGAAAAGACCCGAAAGTCTATATCCTTCGTCTCGGCACGGTTCGGCAACGCGGCCAAATCATACCAAATTTACAGCTGTGGTCTCGTTCAGCGCAACCTTGGGTCATCGATTTCGCTTCGATACCGCGTGTCGAAACACAACCAGCTTTCAGTTCAACAGGCGCTGTTGGCGAGAAACCCTGAACATATGCTTATCGAGTTGCTTTCCTGATTCAAAAATCTTTGTTGGCTGACGCTAGCGCAACGGGACTGCACCAGCAGGTCGCATCGGACTGCTTTGGCTGCGCGGTGGAAAAACAGTGTCCGGCCTAACCATCCCCCTGTGCCTTCGATTGGTACTCTCCGCCATGCACGCGGCAATAGAAGGCACGTTTTAATATCTTCTTCGAGGTGCCCTCTTTCTTCGTCGTTACAACTTCAATGCCCATGGGCGCTGTCTTCTGGCATTGGACGCAGCGAACGTGTTCGGTGAGATAGACCTCTTCAAGAAGGCCCCGATTCCTGGCTATTTTTCCGACCAATTCGCGCATCGATTCAATCCCCTGCTCGCGCGCAACGACTTACCGGAACGATGAATTCCATCCACTCCTCTGAATTTGGCAAGAAATGCCCAAGAATAGCTTAAAAAGCGAGTTGGCAGGTGCCACTGCAATAGGGAACTTTCCTCAGGGCGCGGCTAAAGGCGGGTCCAAAAAACGAATTATGTGACCCAGGTCACAGCGTCCCTGCTCATTGCCGGCCGATGATGTGCACGTCGCCGGTCTTTCAGTGCGCGGCGGCATAGGACGGTCCCGACTGAACAATCCGGGTGTCGGGACCGTTCCTTTTGATAAAGGTCAGTTCGAGATCGATTACCCAATGTCTTTGCGCAGCCTGGCTCAGCCGTGACTCTGGTCGTCATGCCTGGCGCGTCCCGCTGGGTGCCGATTAAGACCATTCTCTTCGAATTTTCGAGTTCGACGAATTTGAATTGTCATGACGCGCATGTAGTGAAGCCCGTGACGCAGTTGAGATCTTGCAAGCTATCAGGATGGGAACCATTCCGAGCCAGGACTTCAGGCCGGCCAAGCGATGGCCGCAAAGCACGAACTCCCGATTTCCATGCAACCGTGAACGGCCCCACGCCGTTCACCATCTTCGTTCACCATCTGTGGCATTAATCACTGGAAGAGCGGCTTCATTGGGCCCATTCTCATTGCATGATCGAGGAGCGGCTGAAAACACCAATTTGTCCGGCTTGTGCAAGACCGATGCGGCTCCTGCGTATCATCCCGCAATTGCGGCAAATGACTGAGTTGCAGACTTTCCAGTGCGATCCGTGTGGCGTCTGCTACACGGAATCACCTCAGCACGAAAAATCCGATCGCGAGACAGAATAGCTCAGTACAAACGCCGCTCATGTGCTGACGTCCGTTGCTAGCAAGCCGGACAGGTTGGATCCTCGTCTGCACTTCCGCTGACCGCAGGAGGAATGGGGAAAAACTCTTACGTTCATCAACTACAATAGGAAAAGCGAGGTTCTCCGGATTTGGCTCGCCCGTTCAGTGAACATCATTCCTTGACCTTGGATGCTGGCGCTTTTCCGCGGGCAACGCTTCCCAAGTGCGGATGAGTTCGCCGATCGAGTTCACCTGCATCTTCCGCATTACATTGCTGCGATGGAGTTTGACCGTAACCACGCTGATACAGAGGTCGAAGGCGATCTGCTTGTTGAGGCGGCCCCTTGCGACCTCTGCCAAGACCTCACGCTCGCGCGGCGTCAATGTTTCCCAACGCTCTAGAGTTCGCTTCAGCACGCAGGCCCTGGCTCTCCGTGCAACGTCCTGCTCGATCGCGGCAATCACCGCATCCAGCAGCGTCTGATCGCGAACGGGTTTGGTCAGAAAATCCACAGCGCCCGACTTCATGGCCTGCACCGTCATGGGGATATCACCATGGCCAGTCAGGAAAATAATCGGCATGGGGTTCCCATTGGCGGCGAGTTGACGTTGCACATCGAGGCCGCTTGCACCCGGCATGCGAACATCGAGAATAAGGCAGCCGGGTCCATCCAACACCGTCGAACCGAGCAGGTCTCGGCTCGAGGCAAAGGACACTGCCTTCATTCCGGCAGAGAGTATGAGCTCGTGAAGCGCTTCGCGTATGGACGCATCATCGTCTACAATCACCACGAGAGGTTCATCGTCCTTCGGCTGAGACTTCGATAACGACACTCTCGTCATTTGAGGCTGCTGCATCATGTCTATCTCCATCTATCACGCGCGCAAGGCATCGCCGACAGCTGCTAACAATGTAGGACCGCTAAATGGCTTGCGAAAAAACCCTCTAATATCTTTTGTGTTCGCACGTTCCTGGTCACCTATTTCGTGACGGCCGGTAATCAAGAACACCGGCAGGTCCGGACGTTCTCTCTTCACGGCATCAAGAAGATCAAAACCGTCCATAGACGGCATGCCAATATCTGTGACCAGACAATCAATGTCTGACAATCCTGCATCGAGCAGCGCCTTGGCCGACACATAGGTGCGGACATTGTAGCCGGCAGATTCGAACAGGTTCTCCAGAGATTCGAGGAGCCTCGTATCGTCATCGACGACAGCCATCATTGCTTTTCGTCCTCTCACGTCTCGTCCCTCTCTCTACGGCGAGAATGGGTAATTTGAATTTGAAGCTTCTCGGCCATCCGCACTAGATCGGCTAGCGAAGCGGCGGCCATCTTTTGCATGACATTCCTCCGATGAATCTGGAGCATGACCTCGCTGATCCCCAACTCCGCCGCCGCCTGCTTGTTGAGAAGTCCGCTGACCACCAGTGGCAAGACATCTCGCTCGCGGGGGGTTAGCGCCGCGTAGCGCTCCCGAAGTGTCGCCATTTCGACGCGATCAACGCGCGCCTGGCGGTCCAGAGCTACCCCGGCTTGGACCGCCTTCATCACGTCGCTGTCGCTGAATGGCTTGGTGAGAAAGTCCACCGCGCCTTCCTTGATCGCCCGGACAGACGAAGGGATATCACCATGCCCGGTAATGAAAACGATCGGCGGGTGATCCCCATTGGCAATCTGCTTCTGAAATTCGAGACCATTGATATCTGGAAGTTCTACGTCGAGGATGAGGCTTGCTGGCAAGTCCGGCTTCTTGGCCTGCACGTATTCGCTGGCCGATCTATACGCGATCGCCCGCATTCCATGAGACTCGAACAGTTCGGTCAGCGCCTCACAGATGCGAGCATCATCATCGACGATGAAGACGATATAATCGCTGTTCTTCATGACGCCGCTTTCACGTCAATCGGTAGCGTGAAGGCGAACTTCGCCCCACGCGGCTCATTGTTCTCAACCCATAACCGTCCGCCATGGGATTCGACAATTGAGCGACAAATCGCCAAACCCATTCCCATCCCGTTCTCTTTACTTGTGAAGAACGGCTCGAATATTTTCTCCGGGAAAGCAATGCCGGAGCCGAGATCGCTGACCTGTATCTGAATTACGTCACCAACCCGGTACACCCGTATCCGAAGAACCTTGTCGCCCGAGGTGCCGTCCATCGCATCCACACCATTGCGGATGAGATTCACAAAAACCTGTTGAAGCTGAATGCGATCGAAAGCGATGAGAGGAAGATCGTCTTCGAGATCAATTTCCATCCGAACACGGCTCCGCGCCGTCTCTTCGGCCATGAGATCGCGCGCTTCCGCAATAACCTCCTGGAGAGCCGCGTGGCTTCTTAAGTCGATGGCCTGCTTGAACAGAGCACGGATCCGGCTCACGACATCCGATGCAGCGTTTGCATCGCGGATAATACGCTCGACGGTCCTTCCCGCGCGTTCCAGATTTGGCGGATCGGTCGCGAGCCAACGCTGGCATGCATGAGAATTGGCGACGACGGCTGCAAGCGGCTGATTGACCTCATGGGCGATCGACGCCGACAGTTCAGCGAGGCTTGCGGCCTGACTCGCGCGCGCCACTTTTTCCTGAGCCAGATGCAGCTCTTCTTCTCTCTCGCGCAGCGCCTCCTGCGCGTGAACCTGATCATCGATGTCGAAGGAAACGGAGTACCATTGGACAATCGTTCCGCTCTCGTCCCGTACGGGTACCGCCCGCCCATCAACCCAGCGATAGGTGCCATCCGCGCGGCGGATGCGATATTTCATGGCATAAGGTTCGCCGACGGCGAGAGACTGGTCTACCGTTTTTCTCACGTCGGCCGCATCATCGGGGTGGACAAGAGTGTGCAACGGCGTCGTCGAGCGCCTCATGCCGGGTTCGCCCAAGTCCGCGACGTCCAGGCCTAAAAAATCGATCAAACGTTTGTTGAAAAAAGTCGGCTCACCGTCGGGCGCTAGGCGCCGGATGTGGACCGGAACAATGTCTACAAGCTGCGCGAGCTCGCGCTCCCGATCGCGCAATGCACCTTCCGCACGCTTACGTTTGGTCAAATCGAGAATATAGGCGACGCCCTGGCTGGACTCCCCCTCGAAGCAGGCAGCTCCGATCAGTACAGGCACCCGACTCCCATCTTTCCTGAAGAACTCTTTTTCGCGGGCTTGCATCTTGCCCGTCGTCCTGAGCTCTTCAGCCTCGAAATGGGCATGCGCGTCCTGCCACTCCGGCGGCGTCATGTCGAACCATCGAAGTCCTGCTTGTAAATCCTCGCGTTCGTACCCGACCATTCCGAGAAACGCGTCATTGGCGTCGATAAGCCGTCCGTCCAAGTCCCAGATAACAATCCCGATAATGTCCGAATCGACCAGTCTCCGAATCTTGGCTTCTCGTTCCTCAAGGTCGCTGTAAAGGCGATTCTGATCGTCGACATCGTGACAAAGACCGTACCATTGGATTATTCGCCCGCTCTCATCTCGCATCGGTTGCGCGCGGCTAGACATCCAGCGATAGATGCCATCGGAACGGCGCAGCCGATACTGCATGGCGAAGCTCTCGCCAGTGACGAGACAGCGCCTAAGAGTAGCTTCAAAATCGTTGGCGTCATCTGGATGAACCGCCCCTATGACAGCATCGATCCCGCTCACACCCATTTTGTCCGTCTCGGCGATGTCAAAACCGATGAAGTCAATCATTTGCCTGTTGAAAAAAGTTGGTTCACCCTTTGGATTTAGCCGCCAAAGGTGGCTTGGGACCAAATCCACGAACTGCGAAAGCTCCCGCTCGCGATCACGCAGAGCCGCCTCGGCTTGCTTTTGTTCTTCGATATCAATCGTAGTCCCGTACCAGGCGGTGATTTCGCCTTCGTTATTCCGTGACGGTCGTCCCGAATTACGGAACCAACGATAGGCGCCATCGCAGCCTCGAATGCGGTGCTCGGTGTCGTAATGTTCGCCTGTTTGGATGCAATGCCGCCATCGGGCAGCAACGCGGTCGTAGTCGTCAGGATGAACGACTTGCCGCCAACCGAACTCATCCTCATCTGACAAAAGATCCAGATCGTGTTGCGTCGTCCCGAGGTAAGCGAGAGTGTTTGGGCTGATATAGGTAAATCTCCCGTCAGGATCGGCCGACCAAGCGAAAGCGGGCATGCTTTCGACGATTTTGAGCGCACGCGCTGCACGAGCCCCGCTTTCAAGCGCGGAGTTGGAACCTGTTGTCATTGGCTGCTCCTGTCGAGGCGGGTCTCGTTCTGCGGCCCCGCAGTTCAGCCTAGCACTCTGGTCGGCGCTCCGGCTTTGCCAGTACATGCCACACGGTAACGAGCGGTCGATTGCCCGACATCCTATGGAAATCCATACGGGCGACAGCTGGCCATTGGCCCAAAGTCTAGCGAATACGGAGCCAGTTAGGTCTAGCTCTCACCTGCTGTTTTTGAGAAAGCGCAAAATCTCTTTAGCAACGAGGCAACAGCCTGTCGGTTGCAGTGCGCCCAACCCCACATCGCGAGCCGCGTCCAGCTGGCGAGAGTCTCGTTTCGCGCACCGCCTGGTAAAATGGGAGTTTGCCTAGTTTCCAAAACGCGGCCGAAGGACGAGCACGACACGAACAGCGTGGAGTGAGCGCAAATTCGGATTTAGATTGAGGATTGCTTGGAATGGGCGTTAATAGGCCCGAAGTGCGAGATATCGAGACCATTAAAAACACCCAAGTTGTCAGCTGGAGGAGATTAGCATGCCCTTCACTCAGCTCGACAAAGGCAATGCGTTCCGCGCGCTCCATCAAGGACCGCGAGCCTTTATCGTCGCCAACGCCTGGGATGCCGGATCGGCGCGCATTCTGGCAGGCCTTGGTTTTCCCGCCATCGGCACATCGAGTTGGGCATCGGGGAACGTTTACGGCAAACGCGACCATGGGATTAGCCGCCGGGAGGCGCTGGCGCACGCCCGTGCCATCGCCGACGCCACGGAGCTTCCCGTCTCGGCCGATCTCGAGAACGGGTTCGGTACCACGCTGGCAGAGGTCGCCGAAACATACCGTCAGGCTGCCACTGCGGGGCTTGTCGGCGCATCAATCGAGGATGCAACTCATGGACCAGACAAGGACACGCTGTTCGATATCGGCGAAGCGGCCGAGCGCGTCGCGGCAGCAACCGAAGCAACCCGCCAGCTTGGATTTCCGTTCCTGCTGACCGCTCGCGCTGATGGCTTCCTTCACGGCCATACCAATCTCGACGACGCGATCCGCCGTTTGCAAGCCTACGAAAAGGCAGGCGCCGACGTATTAATGGCGCCTGGCTTGCCGGACCTCATGTCGGTGAAGGCAGTCTGCGCCGAGATCAGCAAGCCGTTCAACTTCATGGTTGGGATCCCCGGCAAATCGTTTTGCGTCCCGGAGCTTGAGGCGGTCGGCGTACGCCGGATCAGCCTTGCCAGCTCGCTTTACAGCGCTGCGATGAGCGGGCTCATTACGGCAGCACGGGAGACGCAGGATAAGGGGACGTTTGCCTACGTTGGCAGCTCGCTGCCGTGTTGGGAGCTTGACAGATACATGCTGGGCTGAAGGTTTTCGTTTGCCGCCTTCTCGCGCGTTCTGATCCTTCGTTCTGATCCTTATTGCGTCAAAGGCATGCTGGTGGCGGCGCGGAATTGAAGATTTGGTTCCCCGCCCGGCCAATCATTTAGATTTTCCGCCAAAATTTCATGAACGCGGAACGACTTTGACTCGCGCGATCATCGGAGAGACCGCGAGCTCCTGATTGAGATTTGTGCGCCCTTTGCCCGCGGTGCAAATCTGCGCTTCGTCTCTCCCGTGGGTCTAATGCTCCCTACACTTTCGCATCATATGACAGATGCTCCCGTCGAATAGGTTTTCCCTACAGAGCGACGCATTCTCTCTGTGCTGACGAATTCCTCGCCAACACAGGAGGACAATTCCGTGAAAGAGAACGCCTATTCCGCTGCTGATGCATCGCGCCGCGATGTTCTGCTCGGCGGGTTGATGGCAACCGTCGCGGCTGGAATTCCACCGACCGCACTTGCCCAGACGTCTTCTCATGCAAGTAAAGGAAATCAGACAATGGACACGATCACCACCAAGGACGGGACCGAGATCTACTTCAAGGATTGGGGCCCCAAGAGCGCCCAGCCGATCGTCTTTCACCATGGATGGCCATTGAGCGCCGACGATTGGGATGCGCAGATGCTCTATTTTCTCGGCAAGGGCTATCGCGTTATTGCCCATGATCGACGCGGGCATGGGCGCTCGGCACAGGTGAGCGATGGTCACGATATGGACCACTATGCCGCTGACGCTTCGGCCGTGGTCGAACATCTCGACCTGAGAAACACCGTCCATATCGGTCACTCCACCGGAGGCGGCGAAGCGACCCATTACGTCGCGCGACATGGCGAGCCCCAGGGTCGCGTCGCCAAGCTCGTGCTGGTCGGCGCTGTGCCACCAATCATGGTGAAGACGCCAGCCAATCCGGGGGGCCAACCGATCGAGGTGTTCGACGGCGCACGCAAGGCGCTCGCAGACAACCGAGCGCAGTTTTATCTCGATTTTGCCAGCGGCCCTTTCTACAGCTTCAACCGGCCGGGTACGAAGCCAATCCCAGGCGTCATCCAAAATTGGTGGCGGCAGGCCATGATGGGGAGCTCCAAGGCACAGTACGACGGCATCAAGGCGTTCTCGGAGACCGATTTCACCGACGACCTAAAAAGCATCAACGTGCCGACACTCGTGATGCATGGCGAGGACGACCAGGTCGTGCCGGTCGCGGACTCGGCACCGCTCTCGGCGAAGCTCCTGAAAAAGAGCACTCTCAAGATCTATGAGAAATTCCCCCACGGCATGTGCACGACCCACGCCGAGGTGGTGAACCCCGCATTACTTGCCTTCATCGCGGACTAGCCAGATGTCACGGGCAAACCGCCGACTCCAGGTGTCGGCGGTCCCCATCCATCTGATCCGCGGGCACAGACTATCAGACGATCCCACGTGGCGCGGCTGTCGGTCATGCTCGAAGTCGACAGCACAGAAACCGTTCTTGAAGAAAGGCGTCTGGAGGACAACCATGGACGCAGTATCAACAGACAACCAAATGCTCGCCGGGATTAAGATCCCCGAATCGCCAATCATTGACCATGCGCTCGAATATGCGCGGGAAAAGTGCGAGCCTTACCTGTTCAATCATGTTGTCCGCTCATGGCTCTTTGCCGCGCGGATCGGACAAGTCAAAGACATCGAATATGATGCCGAAGTCGTAGCCGTCGGAACTCTGTTACACGACATCACGCTCAACGAGCACTTTACCGGTCCACGGCGTTTCGAAGTCGAAGCAGCGGATCTTGCGCGGAGCTTCGCAAAGGATATCGGATTCGACAGGCGTCGGGCTCAATTAATCTGGGACAGCGTCGCGCTGAACTCCACGCCTTCGATAGGCCTCTACAAGGAGACCGAGGTCGCGCTGTGTACGACCGGCATTTGTCTAGATGTTGTAGGTCTGCAGTATGACGTCGTGCCGGCAAACGAACTCAGAAAAATAATCGCCGCGTTTCCTCGGCTTCAAATGAAATCACGGATGACCCGCTGCTTTTGCGGTATTGCGCGGTCTCACCCCGAAACGACCTACGACAATTTCGTTCGCGATTTTGGAGAACGCTTTATCCCAGGGTACAAGGCCCCCTCCACCGTCGATCTTGTGATGCACGCTCCATTCGCCGAGTAGAGCGGAGTCGGAACCGCAGGCATGCGAATCGTAGTCATCGGCGGACACGGATTCATTGGTACAAGGCTGGTTAGCATCCTGCGTGCCAACGGTCATGACGTTATCGCTGCATCGCGTTCGTACGGCGTCGATGCCGTCACTGGCGAGGGGGTAAGTGAAGCGGTTGCCGGCGCCCAGGTGGTCGTTGATGTCGCGGAATCGCCCCTGATCGACGACCCGGCGGTGCACGAATTCTTCGTTAAGGAGTCCAGGAACGTGCTTGGCGCGGAGAAGGTCGCGCGCGTGCGCCACCACGTTGCTCTGTCGCTCGTCGGGGTCGATCGGGTGAGAGATAGCCCTTATTTTTACGCAAAAGCAGCGCAGGAAGTACTCATCGCCGGCTCCTCTATTCCCTACACGATCGTTCGATCGACGCAGTTCTTCGAATTCATGGAGAGGATCATACAATTGGCCGCGGATGGTGATGCTATTCGGGTGCCGCCTGCACTGATCCAGCCCGTGGCTCCCGACGACGTGGCTGAGGTGCTCGCTGAGATCGCCGTTGCCTCGCCTCTGAACGGAACGATCGAACTCGCCGGACCTGAAAGAATTTGTCTCAATGAACTGGCTCGATTGATCCTGAGCGCACACGAAGATCCGCGGGACATAATAGCCGATCCGGGTGCAAACTTTTTTGGCGCCCGGTTGGACCCTCAGTCGCTTATCCCTGGCGCCAACCCGCGGATCGGCCCCAGCACTGTGCGGGACTGGCTCAGGCAATTCATGACTGCCGACTGAACGCGTCGCTACGAAAGCCTATTGGTAACCAACGCCGGCAACGTAGTTGATAAGCAGCTGCTCCTGGTACTCCTCCTGCTCGAACAGCACTTTGAGCGCATCACGGATATCGAGGACGCCAACCGGGACCAATTCTGCGCTAAGCACCGGCATGTTCTGGAGATTTTGCCCCGCCATTCTTTGCCAGGTGGCATAGAGGTCATCCTCACGACGGCACGAGCGCACATTCCGGCTCATCAGATTTGCAATGGACGTGTCTGTCACCCCTACATCCGCCAGATGGCGCACGATATCGGATTTGCTCACGACGCCTGCGGTTCTCCTGTTCTCGTCGCACACGACGAGAAGTCCAATACGAGTATTAGAAAGCGCGAGAGCCCCGGTCCGCAGTGTCGCGTCGACGGGTATCACCGCGAGACGAGTTGAAGTTATGAGACCTAAGCTATCTACCCGCATGCGCGCTCCTTTCACTTGCCTGGCGGCGCCCAGGCGGCAAATGGCTGCCCGCGTCCCATTCATCGGATTGTCGTAATTCGCGTTGCGTTTGCGCATGCTCGAGAATGCATGGCAAGACAAGATCGCACCATCGTCTGCAAGGATTTGCACTCCGGCACTGAGAGTACAGATCACCCTATTCCCCAGTGTAGCCCTGACTCTCCTCCGATCCAATCGACTGTCGGCCCGCTCTCTCATAGCGTCCGCGGCACTACTTCGTGACCGACACATGTCCTCAACAAATGGGAGCAGGCCATGCCGCAGACGAAACCAAATTACGCAGCTACGCTTTCCACGAACCAGCAGACGTATCCCGGCAGCACGGGTTTCATTAATTTCTGCGCCGCTTTGCTTCTCGTCGGGTCCGTCGCTGCGGCATCCGCCGAAGAAAACACTAAAGCGACTACCGTCTTCGCCAATCCAGCATCGTGCGCAAATCCATCGACGTTCGATATCGCCACCCTGCCACCGCTCACATCCATTGACGCCGACACGGACATCACGGTCTTTCTTCACGACGGGGTGCCGGCTGGATTGCGTCTTGCCGCCCTTCGGCACGCTTGGTCATCTGATCCAGCGATCCGCAACTTCATAGGCCTGCAGGAGAGCGACTGGGATTTTAATGAGCCGAGAACAATTTTGGGCTTCGGCGACATCGGTCCCGAGACCGATGTGGCAAAAATGGTGGCGCAAATCTTCGGCAATGCTCCCCAGGTCGTAGCCCGCGCGCCCGAGCGTCAGCCGATTGTGCGCGTAATGCTCCGCCTTTTTTAAATTCAATTGAGCGCGGCCGATACGGCATCACGCCAGGAGTGGATCATGTCTCGGCGAGAACGAATCCAAAATCCTGATCAATATCGAGCGGGGCATGCCGCTCTACGCTGGATCGAGAAGCGGCTGCCCGTCGGGCGACTGTTTCGTGCCGAGTTCGTGGACTATCCGACACCTCGCAACCTGAACTACTGGTGGACCTTCGGAGCAATCCTCTCATTCCTGCTCGGAGCTCAGATCGCGACAGGCATCGTCCTTGCAATGCACTACGTGCCGAATGCCGGTTTGGCATTCAAATCAGTCGAAGTGATCATGCGGGATGTCAATTACGGGTGGCTGTTGCGCTACCTTCACTCCAACGGCGCATCCATGTTTTTTCTCGCTGTTTACGTCCATATGTTTCGAAGCCTGTACTACGGGTCCTACAAAGAACCGCGCGAGCTGGTATGGATCCTCGGCGTCATCGTCTACCTGCTCATGGTAGTCACCGGCTTCCTCGGCTACGTGTTGGTCTGGGGTCAGATGAGTTTCTGGGCCGCAACCGTGATCACAAATTTGTTCTCGGCAATCCCCGTGGTTGGCGATGCCATCGTAACCTGGTTGTGGGGCGGTTACGCTGTCGGCGATCCGACCCTGAACCGGTTCTTCGCCCTGCACTATTTGTTGCCATTCATGATCGTCGGCGTGTCCGTTCTGCATGTCTGGGCTCTGCATGTCGTGGGGCAGAATAATCCGGCCGGCATCGACCTGAGGACGGGCAAAGACACCGTCGTATTTACGCCTTATGCAACGGTCAAAGATATTTTCGGGACCGTATGCTTCCTGATCATCTTTGCGTGGTTTGTATTCTACACCCCAAACTATCTGGGCCACTCTGACAACTACATCCCGGCCAATCCATCGTCGACGCCAGCCGAGATTGTACCCGAGTGGTACTACCTGCCGTTCTACGCCATTCTGCGTTCGATCCCGAACAAATTGCTCGGCGTGCTCGCGTTGTTTGGCGCAATCATGGTTCTGCTGTTTCTCCCTTGGCTTGATACCTCGCCCGTCAGGTCAGCCCGCTATCGGCCGCTGTTCGCAAAATTCTTCTGGGCCTTTGCGATCGCTTGCATTGGTTTGGGCTGGCTCGGCAGCAAGCCCCCCGACGGCATCTATCTCATTCTGTCGCGCGTGCTGACGTTCTACTATTTCGCATTTTTCGTGTTGGTGCTGCCGATACTCGGTGTTGTTGAAACGACCAGGCCGCTGCCGAAGACAATCGCCGAGCCTGTCTTGGATTCCAAAGCGTAAGCGGCTGAAAGGTCATGATCCGTACGTCATGCTAGAACGCGGATCAACCGCTCGGCATTTCAACGCAGGACAGCCCTCCACCGACGGGTGATCATGCCGGCGGTTTCCACATGGGGTTGGCGGCCGCGTCGATAATGGAGACCAGTCCAAACCTCAGCATCGCTGCCTCACGAGGGCGTCCCATTATCCCGAGGTGCAGGTCTCATCACCCATTGGCGAGCATAACACGGCCTCCCGCACGATACCGACCTTGCGGCAAGGGTGGCACGGTCGTGTTGTTTTCAGAATTGAATCACGAGAGGTGAGGTCATGAAGATCGTGGTTATTGGCGGAACTGGATTGATCGGATCCAAGGTGGTCGCCAAGCTAAGAAAAAAAGGTCACGAGGCGCTTGCGGCGGCACCAAATACTGGCGTGAACACGATCACGGGCGAAGGACTGACACAGGCGCTTACCGGCGCTCAGGTCGTCGTCGACGTGGCCAACTCACCGTCGTTCGAAGAGAAAGCTGCGATGGAGTTTTTCCAAACAGCAAGCAAGAAGCTCATTGCGGCGGAAATGGCCGCCGGCATCGCACATCATGTCGCTCTCTCGATCGTCGGAAGCGAGCGTCTGCAAACTAGCGGTTATTTGCGAGCCAAATTGACGCAAGAGAAACTCGTCAAAAGCTCGCCAATCCCATATACGATTGTGCGCGCCACGCAATTCTTCGAATTCCTCCGCGGCATCGCGCAGGCAGCCGCCCAAGGCGACACTGTCCACCTGTCGCACGCGCTCTTTCAACCGATGGCGGCGGATGACGTCGCGACGGCAGTCGCCAGGGCCGCGCTTGCACAACCGCTAAACGGCACGATTGAAATCGCCGGGCCCGATAAATTCCACATGGACGAGATCGTCGGAAAAGTTCTTGCATATGACCACGATCCTAGGAAAGTCGTTGTTGATCCGGAGGCACCGTATTTTGGAGCCAAACTGACCGATTACTCGCTCGTGCCCGGCCGCAACCCACAGCTGGGATCTACGAAATTTGAGTGGTGGCTCACTCACGTCCAGCCGCCATCTCCGCGTGTGGAGCCGCCTTCAAATGTGAAGACAGTTTAATGCAAACAAGAGTGCTTGATTTCTTGATTCAAGATAAGCGGAGGACCATTCGATGACCACTGTAAAACCCGTTGCTGGGCGGACCGCTCCACGCCTTGGTACGCCGACTGACCTCGGGGTCAGCGCGACAAGGGACATCGCAGCAGCTCTGAACGTGCTGCTCGCCGACTCGCTCGCGTTGTATATGAAGACAAAAAACTTCCATTGGCACGTGAGCGGACCGCACTTTCGCGATTATCACCTCCTGTTCGATGAGCAAGCCGATCAGATCCTTGCTGCTACCGACGTGCTCGCGGAAAGGGTCCGGAAGATCGGCGCGTCGACGCTCCGCTCGGTTGGCGATATCGGCCGACGCCAGCGTATTGCTGACAACGACGAACCCTATGTTAATTCCGATGATATGCTGGCCGAACTTCGCGACGACAATCAACGCTTCATCACTACATTGCGTGAAGCGCATGATGTCTGCGAGGAATACAACGATATTGCAACGACAAGCCTACTGGAAGCCTTTATCGACGAAGCCGAAAGACGTGTCTGGTTCCTGTATGAAACTAGCCGCCGCGGAGATCCAACCGGGTAGGATCCTGGCCAGCCTGCTGCGCACATCATTGGTCACGAGGACGTCGCCTGCTCCAGCAGCCGAGAGCTTCCGACCGCCTACTGCGCCCGGTGTCGTTTTACGGGTCGCCGTCGCTCGCTCGGCGCAACATAGTATGGGCTCGGATTGCACCACCCGCGATTGCCGGCCAGAATATGAGGCCGGCATTCCTCAATCGAACGATATTGGCAGTCCCAATAGACGCTCTCTTTGCTCGTCTCGATCACGGCGCACCACGGAGCCTCCTTGGCTCCAGCAGCGCTTGCCTGAAAGCCAAACGAGACCACAGCAGCGCTCAGTACAAGGCGGATCATCGGATCCTCCATTTTGCAAAACGAACACCGAAACTGCCGAGAATATTCCGGCCGTCGTGGCAAGGCACAAACCGCTTGCAAATTGCAGGAGTGAGACTTCCCATGTTGCCCGATGCCCTCCCGCGCACGTAAGATTTGCCCATGAGGGGAAGTCAGCCCAGGGCGATTTCAAACAGCCAGTTGACCGACGCCATGGCACCATCGCTTTCCCTGATACGAGCAGCCAAACGCGAGGGTGAATGGTCTGCAGACGACTATGACGTCTTCGAAGGCAGTCGCTGCGTCGGTCACATCATGCTGAGGACGGAAGCGCGGGAGGGAAAGCCGTGGTTCTGGACGATCACGGCTCGACCTGAAAGCAGCCAGAACAGCGGCTATGCCGTCAGTCGCGACCAGGCCTTACGCGAATTCAATGCCAGGTGGCTAAACCCTGCCCGCTTCTGAGTGGCTCCGCGCACGGGTCTTTGAACTTCCACGATAAATGTGTTGCCGCAGTGCAAGATAATTCACCGCTCTGCAACGGAAACGCCGAATCGTTCAATCAATTCGCCGTGATGCTCCAATACGCGATGCAAAATCGGGGCGGATCAAAATTTTTCACTGTCGACATCACAGTTTCATCAAACCGTCGCGTGATTGCCACGGTGCCACGCTATCTCGCAGATCGATCGGGGAGGTCAGAAAAGAGGCCGTGATATGCAGCTTCATGAATACCGAGCGAAGCTCTCCACAATCCGCGCCTTCGCCGCTCCGACGCGTTGCCCTAGCTGCGGCGATGTCATGGTGGCGCCCGTCTCGTCGGAGTTTGTCGAGAGCGGAGAGATCCGCCACCATTGGGAGTGCGACAGCTGCGGCCAGCCTTCGTGCACAACAATTCCAATGGGCTCCGTTTAGCCCGCTATACCCGGAATAGTTGCTGATCTAGAGTGTTCCCTCCCTGTATGCATTGCCTTCGCAAGGGAGGGAGCTTCCATGATCAGAGCAGTCATCCGGAATGGCGTCGCCGTCCTAGCTTGCGCGGCCGTCATCGTGTATGCCGCACCGGGCATTGCAGCCAATATCAACCTCCAAGCCGATCTCAAAGGCTCGAACGAAGTTCCACCCTCGAACAGCAGTGGGAGCGGCTCGGTCACCGCGACTTTCGATACCGCGAGCAAACAACTCTCGTGGAAGGGCAGCGTCTCCGGCCTAAGCGGACCCGCGACAGCCGCTCATTTTCACGCGGGCGAGGCCGGAAAGAACGGGGCCGTCGTTCTTCCAATTACCGGGGCTGACACGGGCTCCTTTGCAGGCACGGCGACACTCACCGACCCGCAGGCCAACGATCTGCTGGCAGGTAAATGGTACGTCAACATACACACCCAGTCCCACAAGGCAGGTGAAATCCGCGGCCAGTTGAACAGGTGACGGCGCCGTTCGGCTGAGAGCAGTTCTTCCTCGGGATTCCGCGCGCAGAAGACGCTCCACTGGCTCATCCAGCAGATTCTCTTCGGACGGCTTTGCTTTGCGTCCGGCCAGACCAGGTTTTATGTTCCTGGCCATCGATTGCTGTCGCGCCGAGGTGATCCATGTCCCCTACGAACGGAAGTTCTGCCCCTTTTCTGATCTCGGGCGGCGGAATTGGGGGCCTGATTGCAGCCTACGCGCTCGCAAGAAAGGGCTTCCCGATCCGCCTTTTCGAGCAATCGCCCGAGTTTCGCGAGGTGGGCGCCGGGATTCAGCTCGGACCCAACATCTTTCGGGTTCTCGAAAAGGTGGGGCTGAAAGAAGCCGTCCTCGCCGACGCCCATCGCCCTCCGGCCCAGGAAATGCGGGATGCACTCACCGGCAAGCTCATCACCAATATTCCGCTTGGCGAGGCATTCGCCAAGAGGTTCGGTCAGCCCTACGCAGTCACTCACCGTGCTGACATCCACGGCACATTTCTCAAGGCATGCCAGACAAGCAACCTGATCACGCTGGAGACCAGCCGGCGCGTCGATGCGTTCAAGGACCATGGCGACCGCGTCAGCGTCACACTTGATGACGGTGAAACGATTCAAGGGTGCGCGTTAATCGGCTGCGACGGAATGTGGTCCAAAGTTCGCGAGCAGGTCGTCGGAGACGGCAAGCCGCGCGTTTCCGGGCATATCGCGTACCGCGCAGTCCTCAAACGCGAGGAAGTCCCCGAGGATTTATGGCGGCCCGACGTGGTTCTGTGGGCGGGCCCGCGAACACATCTTGTGCATTACCCGCTTCGCCGGGGCGAGCTCTACAACCTCGTGGCCGTGTTTCACTCGGACCACTATGAGGAAGGCTGGAACGCCGAGGGCAGCAAGGAGATCATGTGGCAGCACTTCAGGATGCAGGTGCCGGAGGTTTTGCGCATGCTCGAGCGCATCGAAACCTGGCGCATGTGGGTTCTCTGCGACCGCGAGCCAGTCAAGAGCTGGTCGAGCGGCCGTGTCACGCTGCTCGGAGACGCAGCCCATCCGATGTTGCAGTACCTTGCGCAAGGCGCCTGCATGGCGACCGAAGATGCAATCGTGCTGGCCGAGAAAGTTGCGGAATCGCCGCATGATATCGCCGCAGCGTTTAAGGCCTATGAGGGCGAGCGCTATCTCCGCACTGGCCGCACGCAGATCATGGCGCGTATCTACGGTGAGTTCTATCACGCCCGCGGGGTCGCCGCCGAATTGAGAGAGCTCATGCTCGCGCCTCGCACGCCCGAGCAAAGCTACGAAGGCATCGCCTGGCTTTACGGCGGGCCGTAACAATCCTCCCCTCAGAATTTACGCCGCCAGCGTCTGCGGATGGGCTGCCGGCTGATCAAGATTTGCATTCCAGGCATCGTAGCCGTAGAGCCAACTGGTATCTCCGTCGCCTTCGCGCATCCAGGTATTCGCGCTCGAAATCGCCTGCACGATCGAAGTGCGCGGTTTTCGGTGCGCTTCGTAGCGTCTGAAAGCGCCCTCGAGGTCTTCGCCTTCGACCGCAGCAATACAGCGCGCAAGAACCGCTGCATCCTCGATCGAGGTAGCCGCGCCCTGCGCCATGTAAGGTGTCATCGGATGGGCGGCATCACCCAGTAGCACGATCCGGCCGCTGCTCCAGCGCGGCAGCGGCTCGCGCTCGAGAATTGCCCATTTGTGGCAATCCGGACAGGCATCAAGCACGTTGCGAACATCCCGATGGAAGCCCTCGTAAGCAGCGCGTAGCTCCCTGACATCGCCCTTGGCCGACCAAGATTCGCGCGTGAGCCACTCTGCCGGCTCAGGCACGCTGGTCACGAAGTAGACCTCGGATTTTTCCCTGTTTGTATAGTAGATGACGATGTGGCGATCGGTGCCCCACCACTTGGTGCGCGAGAGACCGATATCGAAACCGCCCATGAGCTTGGCGGCGAAGACTGCCCGATAGGCGATGCGTCCGCGATGAATGGGAGTGTCGGGCCCGATAATGATATCCCGCACGACGGAATGGACGCCATCCGCCCCGACAACCGCGTCCGCGGTCGCCGTACTGCCATCCTGGAAGCGCAACCGCACTCCGCCGGATGTCTGGTCCAGACTCACAAGCTTCTTGTTGAGATGGACGATCGCGGACGGCACGGCCGATGCAAGTGCGTCGTGCAGATCGGCGCGGTGCATGCAGAGATATGGTGCGCCATAAAGGCTTTCCGGCATCGGCAGTTCACGCGTCACCTCGCCGGTGTCGGCGATCCGGTTGAGGTGCGAATAGGGTGCGAACGAGACCTGCCGCAGCCGATCCTCCACCCCAATCCGGCGCAGGACCTTCATCGAATTCGGCATCATTTGAATGCCTGCGCCGATTCGGGCGAACCGCTCCGCTTGCTCGAACACCTGAACGTCAATTCCGACCCGCAGCATCGTCGCGGCGACGGCAAGTCCGCCCATGCCCGCACCGACGACGCCGACTGACAGTTTCTTCCTGCTCATTACCACCCTCATGCCTGCGCCGGCGCCTGCGTCCTTTCCGCGATCGCACTGCGCAGCACGAGGTAAAGTACGATCGCGTTGAGGATATGCCAAAGGAAATGTGTGCCGAACGGAATCGCCCGGCAAATGTCGAGATCAATAATCCGGAAGAAAAGCGAGAGGCCGAACACGCCGGCAGCGGCAAGCAGTGCCTTTCCTGCGGTACGTGCGCGGGTCCACCATCCAATCGCCAGCAGCGCCGCTAGAGCCGGGAAGTAACCGGAGGAGCCATTGAGCACGCTTCGCGGCACCGATACTGCAAGCCAGGTCGACATTCCCGCAAATACAGCGAGAAGCCCCACTGCGAGAGGCCATGAAAAAGCGAGCAGGCGGCGAACGGCGAAAAGGAAATATCCATAGATGAAAATGCCGATCGGGACGACATCAAGCAGCATCGCGCCACGCGTGGCGATGGTGTGGAACGCAAACGAGCCGAGAGCGACCATTGCGACGACGGCAATGAGTGCGAGGATGCCAAGGTCTCCGCCGCCATCCTTGCGCCAGAGCCGGAAAGCGGTCGCGGCAGCGAACAGAAATGCGATGTTGCTCAGGGCATTGACCGGCTCCGCCCAGAATGGCGCACCAAGGCGCTCGCAATAGAGATCAATGGATTCCGACCACATCCCGCGCGCCCGGCCCGGACCCCAGGTCCGGGCCTCCCATCAATGGGCGAGGATCTTTGCCGCTTGGCTTATCGGCTGTTCCGCTTATTTGCGTGGGATGCCGGCCTTGTCGATCACGTCATTCCACTTCTTGATATCGCTGGTCAGGCGCATCATCATTTCGTCGGGCGTGCTTGCATGCGCAACGACTCCGACCTTCGCGAATTGCTCCTGCACGTCGGACATGGCCAGCACTTCATGCATGGCGTTGTTCATGGTCGTGATGACCTCTTTTGGCGTTCCCTTGGGAACGCCAATCGCGTTCCACGATACGACTTCATACCCCTTCACTCCGGCCTGATCGACGGTCGGCACGCCCTTAAGGAGAGGCGACGGCTTCGGGCTTGAGGTGGCCAGCACCCTGATCTTTCCGTCGTTGACCTGACCCTGCACCGCCGGAGGGAAATCAACCTGCATCTGCACGTCGTTGCGCAGCAGGGCGACCACAATGTCAGGCGAATTTTTGTATGGGATAATCTGCACATTCAGATCCGCCATCGACTTGAACAGCTCGGCGCCCAAGTTTTGCGTGCCGCCGACGGCAATGGTCCCAATGTTCAGCTTTCCGGGCTGTGCCTTGGCCGCCGTTATGAAATCGCCGAGCGTCTTGAACTCGGACTGACTGTTGACCACGAATACGAGGTCGAAGGTGCCGACCATCGACACGGGCTCGAAGTCATTCACTGGATCGAAAGGCAAATTCTTGAATGCCGCGACGCTGATCGCCGTGCCGTTTGTTACCAAGCCCATCGTGTAGCCGTCCGGCGCTGCGCTGATCACAGCGCGAGCAGCATTGATGCCGCCCGGACCCGGCATATTTTCGATCACCACGCGCTGGCCGAGCTTTTGGCTCAGCTTCTCTGCCAGAATGCGTGACGTCACGTCGGCAACGCCCCCTGCCCCGAAGGGCAAGACGATCTTGATCGGCTTTTCGGGCCAAGCCGCCTGCACCGCTTTTGCCGGCGCAAGCGCTAGCAATGCCGCGCCCAGAAACCAGTAGCGTGCAATTCCGCTTACCCTGTTGGCCATATGTGCATCCTCCTCGCGTGAACCTTGTTGTTATGGGCCGAAACCATAAAGCCGCGCGGGATTGTCCACCAGCAGGCTTTTGCGAACCAGCGGATCCGGGGCGAACTGCGGCACAAGGTCGACAAGGTCGGCCTCGTCGGTCTCATGCGTGGAATTGGGATGGGGAAAATCGGTGCCCCAGAGCACGCGGTCAGGAGCAGCCTCGACGAGAGCACGCGCAATCGGGACCGCCACATCATAAGGCGGCATGGAAATCCGCTCGGAGCCGCAGACCTTGATCCAGCAGTTTTCGAGGCGTGAAAGCTCGATCAGGGCCCGCAGCGGCGGCTGATCGACCCCGGCAGAGGCGGGAACGCGGCCCATGTGATCCACGACAAAGGGCAGCGGCAGCTTTTTCATCATCTCGGACAGCGGAATAATGTCGGGGGCGTCGACATGCAGCACGACGTGCCATCCGCGTCCCTTGATGCGATCAATGACCCGGTTGAACACAGCCATGTCCGGCGCGCCGCCGAGATGGCGGACGAAGTTGAACCTTACACCGCGGACGCCACCGCGGTGGAGCTCGTCGAAATTCCGATCGGCGAAACTGTCGTCGACGATAGCAACGCCGCGATACCGAGCAGGGTCGGATGCAATACAGTCGAGCATTGCGGCATTATCGGCGCCGTGACAGCTCGCCTGCACGATCACAGCGCGGTCGACACCGAGATGCGCATGCAGCGCGGCGAGCATTTCCTTTGGCGCATCGGCGGGCGTGTAGCGCCGATTTGGCGCATAAGGGAATTTCGCGGCTGGCCCGAACACGTGGCAATGCGCATCACAGCTGCCGGACGGAAGCTGAAAACGTGGTTTGCGCCGGCCGGCAAGAAAAGGAGCGTGCGGGTTCATTCTCGTGGCTTTAGCGAAGCGGGTCGTCCAAGACAATCCTTTGCCAGTTTGTGGCGGGATCCGCCTTTTGCGCGGCTGGCGCGCGTCGTTACGGGTCACACCGGTGGCAAATCACCCTTTGCCCATCCCTCCTCGGTCGCAGCCTGGAAATCGGCAAGCTTTCCATTGGCGATGGCATTGCGCATGCCCGCCATCAGTGCCTGGTAGTAGGCGAGATTGAGCGTCGACAAGAGGACCGCGCCGAGCATCTCGTTGGCCTTGGTGAGGTGATGCAGATAGGCGCGCGAATAAGTGCGGGCTGCGGGGTGCGCCGATTGCTCGTCGAGAGGCCGCGGGTCCTGCGCATGCCGCGCATTGGCAAGATTGATCGTGCCGAAGCGCGTAAACGCCATGCCATGGCGGCCGTTGCGAGTCGGCAGCACGCAGTCGAACATGTCGATCCCGCGCTTTACGCATTCGAGGAGATCGTGCGGCGTGCCCACCCCCATGAGGTAGCGTGGATGCTTCGCCGGGAACGCCGGTGCGGTCGTTTCGACTACTCTCAACATCACCTCTTGGGATTCACCGACAGCCAGTCCGCCGATAGCGTAGCCGTCGAAGTCCATGTCGACGATCTGCCTAGCGCTCTCGAGCCGCAGCGCAAAATCATCTCCGCCCTGCACGATGCCGAATAAGGCACAGCCTTCCCTGCCTTGGATTTCAAAGGCACGCTTGCTGCGTTCTGCCCAGCGCAATGAAAGCCGCATCGCGCGCCCGATCTCGTCCCGCGAAGCAGGCAGCTTCAGGCACTCATCGAGTTGCATGGAAATATCGGCCCCCAGTAGTGCCTGAATCTCTACGGCGCGTTCCGGCGTAAGCTCGATCACGGCGCCGTCCAGATGCGAACGGAAGGTGACGCCTTTTTCATCGAGCTTGCGCAAGTCGGAAAGCGACATCACCTGGAAGCCGCCCGAATCCGTGAGGATGGGGTAAGGCCAATTCATGAAAGTATGCAGGCCGCCAAGAGCGGCGATCCGCTCAGCGCCCGGCCGCAACATGAGATGATAGGTATTGCCGAGAACGATCTCAGCGCCCGTCGCGCGAAGGGCATCCGGCGTGAGTCCCTTCACGGTCGCCTGCGTGCCCACCGGCATGAACGCAGGCGTCTGTACCGCCCCATGCGGGGTGACGAACTCGCCGCGCCGTGCAGCTCCGTCCGTTTCGAGAATGCGGAACGAAAATGGCTGCGTCATCTAAACCTATTCGTCACTCGGTCAGCGTGGCTGTCACTCAGCGGACATCGAACGACCCGGATCCTCGGGATAGAGCAAACACGCATCACCGTACGAATAGAATCGGTATCCGGTCTCGATGGCATGTGCATAGGCACGCTTCATAGTCTCCAACCCACTGAAGGCCGCAACCAGCATGAACAAAGTCGAACGCGGCAGGTGGAAGTTCGTCAGCAGCATGTCGACGGCGCGGAATCGATAGCCTGGCGTAACAAAGATCGCCGTCTCGCCTGAGAACGCGTTGATCTGCCCATCGTCCCCAGCGGCGCTTTCCAGAAGGCGCAAGGCGGTCGATCCGACCGCGACGATGCGCCCGCGCTTTGTCCGCACAGCGTTCAACGCGTCGGCCGTCGTCGCCGAAATGGTCCCGAATTCGGGCTGCATCGTGTGTCCCATCGTGTCGTCGGCCTTTACCGGGACGAATGTGCCCGCGCCGACATGCAGCGTGAGTTTCTCCACAAGGATGCCGCGCTCTTCCAGTTTCGCGAGCAGCTGCTCGGTGAAATGCAGCCCGGCAGTCGGCGCCGCTACAGAACCTTCTTCGCGGGCAAACAGAGTCTGGTAGTCGCTCCGATCCTGCTCGTCGGGCTCGCGGCGCGAGGCGATGTATGGCGGAAGCGGCATCTCGCCCCGTTCGGCGATCGCCTGGTCGAGCACCGGCCCGTGAAAGGAAAAAGACAGGATGATCTCACCGCCGTCGCGCTTGTCCGCCACCTCGGCATCCAGTTGACCGAGAAAGCAAACCTTGCCTTCTGTGCCGAACCGGAGGATGTCACCCACTTCGAGCTTCTTCGCGGGTCGAACGAAAGCAAGCCAGCGCGACCCATCAATCCGCTTGTGCAAGGTCGCTTCGATGGCTGGCTCGCCGCTACCGCGCCCGATGCGCCGGCCTTTGAGCCTTGCGGCAATGACCTTGCTGTCGTTGACCACGAGGCAGTCGCCCGGCTGCAGCAGATCCGGCAGATCGCGAATGCAGCGGTCCTCGAATTCCGGCAACTTGCCTGGCCTGACCACGAGCAGGCGCGAGACGTCACGAGGAATCTCCGGCCGTAGCGCAATGCGGTCGGGCGGCAGTTCGAAATCGAAGAGATCTGTTTTCATGACCTTCGGCTGTCATGCGTGCGAGCCTGGCCATGATCGGCACGCGAGGAGAGCAGCGCCTATGCCCCCATGGTCGCCTTCACGATCCTGTCCGGATCCTTGACCGGCTCGCCGCGCTTGATCTTGTCGACATTCTCCATGCCTTCGATCACCCGACCCCAAACGGTATACTGGTTGTCAAGGAAGCGCGCATCATCGAAGCAGATGAAAAACTGACTGTCGCCGGAATCCGGATTGCTCGCGCGCGCCATTGACACCGTGCCGCGCACATGCGGCTCCCGATTGAATTCGGCCTTGAGTTTCTTTCCTGAGCCGCCAGTTCCGGTGCCTTGCGGGCAGCCCGTCTGTGCCATGAACCCGTCGATCACCCGGTGAAAGACGATCCCATCATAGAAACCATCCCTGACCAGTTCCTTGATGCGGGCGACGTGTCCGGGTGCAAGGTCCGGCCGCATCTCGATGACCACATTTCCCTTGGTCGTTTCGAGCGTGAGCGTATCTTCAGGCTTTGCCATGTCAGATCTCCTTGCACTCTAAACAAACAGCCCCTCTGCGCAGCCTTCAGCGTTCGATCGTGGCCTTCTTAATGTAATCCAGACGCGGAAAATCCTTCACCAGATAGGCGTTGCCTTCATTCTGGATTCGGCTCTGGTCGGGGCCGCGGCCGCGCGGCGCGCCCTCCCCGTATTCCGCATTGAGCGAGTCGACCACATTCATCCCCGAGACGACTCGGCCGAACGGCGCAAATCCCGACTGGTCGAGACGCGCATTGTCCGCGAAGTTGATGAATACCTGGCTGGTGCGGGTATTCGGACCCGCGGTCGCAAAGGTGATCGTCCCACGCTTGTTGCTTTGCGTGACCGGATCATCGCCGATCTGCGCCGCGCGCCAGCGCGCCATCGTCTGCGGATCTCCGTTGATGCCGAACTGAACCATGAAGCCGGAAATGACCCGAAAGAAGCGGGTCTGGTCGTAGAACCCGTTCTTGACGAGATTGTAGAAACGATCTGCGCCCTTGGGGGCCCATGCCCGCGTGACCTCGACCACGAAAGGCCCTTTGCTCGTGTCAAAGCGAACGCGGTAGGTTGCTGGCGCCTGTTCGCGCAAGGCGCTCGGGTTGCTCAGCGCCGATTGCGCGAGCGCAGCAGCAGCAAACATTGACATCAGCACGACTGCGCCAAGAGTCCGTACGGCCATTAGTCTTCTCTTCATTCGTTCCTCTCGAAAGGGCGGATCAAATCAGCGCGCGAACTTCTTTTTCAGGCGCGCGACAACCGATGCCGGCACAAACGGCGAAACGTCACCGCCCATGCCGGCGATCTGCCGGACCAATGTGGCGGTGATCGGGCGCACGGCTGGCGAAGCGGGCAGAAACACCGTCAGCAGTTCCGGCGCCATGGCCCCGTTCATGCCCGCCATCTGCATTTCATAGTCGAGGTCGGTGCCATCGCGCAGTCCTCGCACCAGCATGTGCGCGCCAGCCTTACGAGCTGCCTCGACTACAAGACCCGAGAAGGTGGTGCAGGAGAGTTCGCATTTCGCTTCACGCGCAAGCGGCCCGCAGGTTTCCTCCAGCATCGCTATCCGCTCTTCGGCGGAAAACAGCGGTGCTTTGCCGGGATGCACGCCGATCGCGATCACGAGGCGGTCGGCAAGCCGGACGCCCTGACGCACCACGTCGAGGTGACCGTTGGTCACCGGATCGAAGGAGCCGGCATACAGCGCGATTCTCACCATAACTCGGGGTCTAACCCGGCCCTTGGACCCTCGCAAGACCGGTATCTTTGCGGGCTTTGAACCTCCTTTCCGGCTGCCGCGACTAATCGCTGACAAGGCCCGGAAATACGCACTTTTGTGACTGCCGTCACAGAAGCAAAACGGGACCTTTCATACGTTGAGCAGGTCGAGAGCGAACGCTCCGGCATTGCCTTAACAGGGGGCCGTTATGTTGAAATCTTTCGCTGCAGTTTTCGTCGCCGCCAGCATTGCCGCTGCGATCACGCTTTTCTCCGCGCCGACAACCGATGTCGTCGCGAGTCCTCTGCCGAAGCCGGCGGCGGATGCGATCGGTGCCTGCAAGCAGCAGCCCTGGCCCTATCTCAATTGTGTCGGTACCGAGTTCGGCAATCCCAAAGTGCGCCTGATCCGTATCGAACGTGCCGGATGAATCGAGTTGCGATACCGCCGGCAAAATACAGAGATGATTTGCACAATGCGTTGGCAGGCCGTCCCCGCCCACCTCAGTTGAAGCCTGGACAGGCGAATCTCTGCCGGCCAAGACTCAAACAGAGCTTCGTGACCGACAGTGCAAATTGCTCGCACGACGCGACGCGGCCAGCGACAACGCTAAGAACACTTCCCGCATAACGCTAAGAACACTTCCCGCATGCGATCGCTGTCGTCATCGGAGCATTCGCATCTTCCATTCCAAGCCAGATAACATTGGTTTCGCATACCACCGACAGTTCAGCCCGGCACAGCCGGATTCGCGCCGGCGCGGCTGATTTCCGCGGGCGACACCTGCACCCGAAAACTAATGGTTACGCCGGCTCCCGATTCATGATCGCGCCGTCACCCAGGAAGCCATGTTTTGGCGCGGCAAGGCGCAAAACATTCGGCGTAAAGACATAACCGTCTCCGTGCACTGACTTGATCAGCTTGGGCCGTTTTGGATCGACCTCGATCTTTTTCCTCAATCGCGATATCTGCGCGTCAATGGTGCGTTCATAGGCATGCCATCCTGCCCCATGCGTGACGTCCATCAGCTGCTGACGGCTGAGGACACGGCCGGGATTCTTGATGAAGACGGACAGCAGTTTGAATTCGCCGCCGGTCAATTCCACATCGCAGCCGCTCGGCGAAATTACTTGTCGCCGTTCGAGGTGCACCTTCCAGCCGTCAAACGACAGGACCGTATCGTCCTCCTCACAGCCCCTGACATCTTGCACGGCAGCCGTGTGACGCAAGGCCTTCTTTGCCCTGGCGAGAACTTCCCGGAGGTGAAAGGGCTTGCAGACGTAGTCATCGGCGCCAAGCTCAAGACCGATAATTCTGTCGACTGGATTTTTGCGTCCGCTGATGACGATAACGGGACTTCGGCGGCGCCCGTTCAATGCGCGCAAGTAATCGAGTCCGTCTTCAGCACCGAGATTGAGATCGAGCAGGATCAGGTCGTAAGGCTCGCGTTCAAGGCGCGCCATCATGCTCGTGCCAGAATTCGCAACAGTCGTCCGAAATCCGTTTTTGGAGAGGTACCTCGATAGCATCTCGCAGATTGCGTTCTCATCGTCGACGATGAGCACATGCGGGAAACTCGATTCTGCAGGCGCGAACTGAGACATGCTACACCCGGTTGCAGAATTTG
This sequence comes from Pseudolabrys sp., assembly GCA_035718275.1. Classification (GTDB taxonomy): domain Bacteria; phylum Pseudomonadota; class Alphaproteobacteria; order Rhizobiales; family Xanthobacteraceae; genus Pseudolabrys. The sequence goes on from DASTHI010000025.1 coordinate 264,915, forward strand.
GCACAAATTGTGACTGCGCAGCAACTTTTGCGTGAAAGGATGATCCGGGCGGTAAATTGGACAATGGAACTCAGGTATTCCGATGACTGCTTTGTGACAATTCTTTGCCAGGGAGGTATCTTGATGATCCGCCGCGCCCCTTAACACTTGCGGCTTAGGCCGGTCGGCATAGCAATATACCTCTCGAGACTAGACTTTAGTCTCGGCAGTGCGGGCTATCGTGCACCCGCGCCTTACTCTTTTGATCGCGAGCGCTCGTGGGTTGTCGCCGAGAAGCGAGCCGCCCATTCACCAAAAAAAGAAGGCGTCGGGCCGAACACGCAAATCTGATTTACGTCAAAGAGTTGGCGGTTGGATAATTGCTTGATTCGGTCACTTCCTTGCAAAACAGACAAAGCCGGTGATGATCACGAGATGCTGAAAAAGATGGGTCTTACCCCCGCCACGGCGTCGGAAGAGAAACTATCACCGCATCAGACTGCCGATATCGCAGCCATCCCATCGAAGACGCGGCGCAGCAAGCACCGCGCCGCCGGCAATCGCGAATTGCCTTCTGCGCCGCGCTCGGATCCTGCCGACAATTCCAGCCACGCCCGCCTCCAGCGACAAAAGATGGAAGTCGTTGGGGAGCTGACCACAGGCATCGCGCACGATCTCAAGAATCTTCTCACGGTCCTGAATGGAAATCTCGAAATGCTCGCAATGACGCGGGCGCACGATCTAGGCGAACGGAGCAGACTCGTTGCCGAGGCTTGCCGCGTCGGCTCCGTCATGACGCAACTTGCAGCCAACCTGCTCGCCTATGCGCGGGAGGAGCCCCTTGATCGCTCAGTTGTCGAGATCGGCGAGATTGCCCGAACAACCGCCGGCTTCCTGTTGCGGATCCTTGGGGACGGAATTGCAGTCGATCTCGAGATAAGGACATCCTCGAAGGCCAGCATCAACCTGGCGCAATTCCAGACGGCTTTGATGAATCTGGCTATCAACGCACGCGACGCCATGCCCTGTGGCGGGCGGGTGGTGATTGGCGTTGAGGAAGCCCTCCTCGATGGTGCTCAAGCATCCGCCTTGCGCGTGAAATCCGGACCGTTTGTTGTGGTCCGGGTCACCGACCATGGCCGCGGAATGCCGAAGGAGACGCTGCGCCGCGCGTTTGACCCGTTCTTCACCACCAAGCCGCAGGGCAACGGCATGGGTCTGGCGACCGTGCGCGAGTTCGCAAAAGCTGTCGGCGGAACCGTGCGGGTCAGCAGCGAGGTCGGTCGCGGCACCACGTTCGAGCTTTGGATTCCATCCGAGAATAACCACGAGCGCGGCTGACAGGCGTCTTCGGTCGCATCACTCTGCCTCCATCCAACCGCGGGCTGATTTAGAGCCACGCACCTGATCAATCCATTCCCGTCGCCGGTGGCGCTGGTCGAGCCGCATCGCTTGGCACCCGGCTCATCACAATTTGTCAAATCTTGTCACCGGAGCACCAGAACTCTCGCAACATTGAGCTTCTATGGTCATCGGTCCGGCAGTCCGCGCAATCCAATTTTGCTTCCTCTTGCTACGGGATTTCGCTGTCGCCGGAAATGAAGCCAACCCGATGTGGAGCCCGGCCGCAAAAACCATCGGTCCATTCGCTGACGTAGAAGATTGGCGGGTGTCGATGATTAGCGGTGCGCCTCCACTAACAGGAGATGCATCATGAGTCAGAGCGATTATCCCCACGATGGGAAAGATAAGGACAACCTGCAGGCGCAGCTTGAAGCGCAAGCGCAGGCGCAGGGCGAACTGCAAGGTCAGCTGCAAGGTCAGGGCCAGGGCGAATATCAGGGCCAGAGCCAGCACCAGAGCTCCGACAACTATAACGTCAATGGCAATTTGAACTGCGATACGAACGCCAATGACAATGCCAACTGCAACATCAATGCTAACTACAACACCAGCGTCACGACCGTTTGCGTCGACGTGAAGGTGTCGGAGCAGATCTCCGAATCGCCGCAGCAGGCGGCGATCGACATGAGCTGCCTGAAGATCGACATGCCTTGCAACGACGGCATCGTGAACCTGATGCCGGAGAACATCTATCAGACGATAGACGGCAGCGGCAGCAACGCCAACAATATCGTGTTCAACCTCGATCAGGTGAACAACCTCGTCAGCAATGGCGATGTCAGCAACGTCAGCAACGGCAATTGCGCCGATGTCGGCTTCTTGCAAGGCGGCGATACCGTTGGCATCGGCAATGATGGCGACGGATTTTGGGGCGATGTCGGCAGCAACAACGGCGCCGGCGCGGCCTTCACCCAGTCGCTCGACAGTGCCGGCTCCGTGGACGCCATTGGCCAGAGCATCGTGCTCGGCGCCAACGTCCAGCTCAACAACCTGACCTTCACCGGTCATGACAGCGTCGTTGCCGATCACGGCAGCCATGCTGATCACAGCGGGTAATACTTACGTGTTTTCCCGCGCGGGACACCGCGCGGGTTCTTCGCTGAAGTAACTGGAAGTCAACCTAGGAGCCGGCCGCAGATCTGAGCCATTCGCTGACGTAGAAGATTGGCGGATGTCGATGAATTGCGGTGCGCCTCCATCAACAGGAGTGCATCATGAGTCATCCTACAGATCCCAAATATGATCCACCCAAAGAAGACCACGACAAGAACAACCTGCAGGCGCAACTCGAAGCGCAAGCGCAGGCGCAAGGCGAGCTGCAAGGTCAGCTGCAGGGCCAAGGCCAGGGCGAATACCAGGGCCAGAGCCAGCATCAGAGCTCCGAGAACTGCAACGTCAACGGCAACGTCAACTATGACGCGAATGCCAACGACAACGCCAACTGCAACATCAACGCGAACTACAACGTCAGCAGCACGACCGTTTGCGTCGACGTGAAGGTGTCGGACCAGATCTGCGAATCGCCGCAGCAGGCGGCGATCGACATGAGCCAGCTGAGCATCTGCATGCCCGACAACGACGGCATCGTAAACCTGATGCCGGAGAACATCTATCAGACGATAGATGGCAGCGGCAGCAACGCTAACAACGTTGTGTTCAACCTCGACCAGGTGAACAACCTCGTCAGCAATGGCGACGTGTCATGCGTCAGCAACGGCGACGGCGCCAATGTCTTCGGACTGAAAGGCGGCGACACCGTCGGCATCGGCAATGGTGACGATCACTGGGGCGGAAGCGTCGGCAGCCACAATGGCGACGGCGCGGCCTTCACCCAGTCGCTCGACAGCGCCGGCTCGGTGGACGCCATTGGCCAGAGCATCGTGCTCGGCGCCAACGTCCAGCTTAACAACCTGACCTTCACCGGTCATGACAGCGTCGTTGCCGATCACGGCAGCACCGCTGATCATACGGGCTAAGGATTACCTGTTTCAGAACCCGCGCAGGACACCGCGCGGGTTCTGCTCTGAAGTGACAAGGCGTAGCGCAATCAGACGAATAACGCGCTTTCTTGCCGGGTGGTGTGCGTATGGTTCCGAGCGGCCTCGCCGAGATCGTCGAACTGATTTGGCACTTCACCGGCTATCTCCGGCTTGATCCCGACGGCGTCGCAAGGGTGAGCATCAACTATAACGGCGCCCTTGTTCAGGCACCGCAGGACGAAACGCCACCCGATATCACGCTCCAACCATTTAAGCCGCTACCCCAAGATCTCGACAGCGATCCGTCTCCCTCGGTGACCCTGCCCGATGCGGACGAGCTGCAATGGACGCTCCTGCGATGGCATCCCCAGCAGGATCATTTCCATCCGGAGCACATCGCGACCGCCCATCCCCTGCCGCTCCAGAATTTGACGCTGCCCCATGCGGGCGGCGATGTTGTCGGCGACGGCGGTTTCGGGCTCATAACGATTGAGCCCATGATTAACCAGGAGATCATCGATCTCCGGCAGGTCAACATCATTTACAACAATGACGAGGCGAGTGTCGGCTCGACGATATTGCCGCTCGAGCCTCTCGATACGGCCTCGACCCTCGTGTCGATGCTCCTCGACGCGCAAAATGCCGTTCCGGGCGAATTCATTCCGGACGAGGTCAACTCCACCTCGGTGCTACAGTTCGTCGCCGCGCGCGACTCCGATCCGGTCCAGACCCAGGCGAACGAAGCCCCCTACGCCGTTACGTCGGGCAAGTACATCAATGGGGAGCTGCAGGACCTGGATACGGATGTCCATCAGCTCACCAATGACATGCTCGACACCGCGTCCGCCGGGCTGGATACGGGAAGAATAGAGCCCATTCCCAGCGGCGATTACTCCGACACGGCCATTCAGAATCTCTCATTGGGAGGCAATACGGCCGTCAACGACGCCACGATCTTCAGCGATTCCGGCCTCTGCGGCTCGATGCTGATCCTCGGCAACAGCTATCAAACCCAGGCGATTTTCCAGACCAATGTGCTGACGCAGAGCGATCATTTTCAGATCACCCCCGGTGGCGATGCCGGCATCAGCTTCGTTTCGAATGTCGTCCAGAATATCGCGGATATTTCCGAAGATGGCGGCCTCGAGGGACCATGGATCGTGGGCGGCCCCTTGAACTGGTCGGTCGACGTCCTGCACGGCTCGCTTTACGACGTCAAATGCATGTTGCAGACCAATTACATCAGCGACAACGACGTCGTCTCGCAGACGCAGTCCTTCGGTTACAGCCTTGTCCTTGCCGGCTCCAACGAACAGGTCAATGCGGTCGATTTTCAAAGCCCCATGGGCCAATGGGACCTCATCGTCATCGAGGGCAGCTATCACCGGCTCAATGTGATCGACCAAAAAAACGTGGTTCTCGACATGAACCACGCCTCGCAGGATTGGGTCGGATCTGGCGGCGGGGATCCAGGCGCGCAGGGCATCATCGCTGGAAACAACGCGCTGCTCAACGACGCCACCATCGTCTATTTTGGAGCCACGGGCAGTCTCGGGACGACCGACAGCATGCTCGACCTCGCCAACGTGCTCGCCAGTGGCGAGACGCCGGATTCATCCCTGATCGCCACTGCCTTCCCCAATCTCATGGGAACGATCCACGTCCTCTACGTGCAAGGCGACTATTACGACCTCAGCTACCTTTCACAGACGAACGTCATATCGGATGTCGATGTCGCTGCGCAGCTGCTGACGACGGAAGGCAATGGCCAGCAGTCGATGACGACCGGAAGCAATTCGGCGATCAACTCAGCAGCGATCCTCGACACCGGAAGCCTGACGACCCCTTACGTGCAGGGCGATTCCTACAGCGACACGATTCTGATCCAGACGAACATTATCACAACCGATCCAAACATTACGACGAACGACCCGGCCAAGCTCGTCCCCGAGCTTGTCGCCTTCACTGGATCCGATGCACCTGATCATGCCGTGGATGCCCCGCAGCTCTTCGCTCCCGTCGCGGACAACCAGCACAACGGCGACATCCTGGCCGGTACGCTTCATTGAGGGACACCGTGGACTCCCTTTCGCAAAACGAGGCGGCAGCCGCGCTCACCGACAATCAGGAAACGGGCACCGTAGCGAACGGTCATGGCGGAGCAGCGAAAAGCCCGAGCGCTGCCAACGGCAGCCGCGGCGGCGCCAATGGCCATTCCAAGCCAGCCAACGGGCGCCAGGCGTCCCCCGTGCTGCAGCAGCGCATCGACAGCGACTTCCGCAATGTCCTCGGAACCGGACTGGCGGCGTGCCGCCGCAACGTTCTGACTGCTGCGATGTTTTCCTTCGTTGTCAATCTTCTTCTGCTCGCGATGCCGATCTACCTCTTTCAATTGTCGGACCGCGTCTACACAAGCCGGAGCATTGATACCCTGATCATGCTCTCGGTGGTGGTCGGAGGTGCCATCGTCGCGCATGTGTTCCTCGACATGATGCGGCGTTTCATCCTGATGCGCGTGGCGGTCGACGTTGAGGCAAAGCTGGGAGCCCCGGTTCTCAGCGCGGCGGCACGCGCATCGCAGAACGGCTCGAATCGCGAATTTCAGCTGCTAGGCGACCTTCAGCATCTGCGCCATTTCATCACCGGGCCGGTGATCCTGCTGATGATGGACGTGCCGGTTGCGCCCATCTACCTCGCGGCGACATTCCTAATTCATCCCCATCTCGGATGGATCGTCGGCGGCACCGGCGCAATTCTGTTTCTCATCGCGGTCATCAACCAGAAGCTCACCGCGGTCCCCTATACGCAGGCAAACACCTTCGCGATGCGGGCCAATCTCGCCGCCGACGCGATGTCGCGCAATTCGCAGGTGATCAACGCGATGGGCATGATCCCGGAAGGCGTGCAGATCTGGGGCCGCGAGACGGCTGCCTCCCTCAAGGCGCATCTCTCGGCACAGGACCGCAACATCTACATGACGGCCATTTCGAAGATGGTGAGACTCTTTACCCAGGTCGCCATCCTTGGCTGGGGCGCCTATCTGGCCCTCGATAACGACCTCACCGCCGGCATGGTCATTGCGGCCTCGATCATCGGCAGCCGCGCCCTATCGCCGGTCGAAGGAACCATCGAAGGCTGGCGCAGCTTCATCCAGGCCCGTGCGGCTTATGCCAGGATCCGCACACTCCTGGAGAATTCGCCGCTGAACTGGGAACGGCTTCGCCTGCCGCGGCCGGAGGGCCGGCTCACTGTCGAACGCATCCTCTATGTGCCGCCGCCTACTAAAAAAGTCATCCTCAACGGCATTTCTTTCGAGCTCGAGCCCGGAGAGTCGCTGGCCATTGTTGGCGCCTCTGGATCGGGAAAATCGACGCTGGCGCGCATGCTCGTCGGCTCGATCATTCCAACGGCCGGCAATGTTCGTCTCGATCGCATGGAGTTGCGGAACTGGGATCCGCGCCAGTTCGGTCAGAGCGTCGGCTATCTGCCGCAGGACGTGCAGCTATTCCCGGCCTCGATCAAGGCGAATATCGCTCGCATGCGCGAGGACGTCACCGACGAGATGATCTACGATGCAGCCGAGCTCGCCGACGTGCACGAGATGATCTCGCATTTTGCGCACGGCTACGAGACGCAGGTGCTGATCGACGGCAGCCCGCTTTCGGGCGGACAGAAGCAGCGGATCGGGCTCGCGCGCGCATTCTTCGGTGATCCGCGACTGGTGGTTCTCGACGAGCCGAACTCGAACCTCGATGCGCCGGGCGAGCTCGCACTCGCCAACGCGCTCAGCAGAGCAAAGAAGCGCAAGATCACGGTGGTCGCAATCACGCAGCGGCCTGCTTTGCTGCAGAGCGCGGACAAGATCATGGTCATCAAGGAAGGAACGGCCCAGGCCATCGGCAAACGTGAAGACATCATCCCGCTGCTGACCGGTAATGGCGCCGCCAATGGCAAAGGCGCCCCTGCACCGGAGGTTTTCGCATGAAGCTCGTTCCGGCGAAAACAGCGGGCGTGCTCGCCGCAGTGCCTCCGCCGCGCACCTGGTACGATGACATCCCCCGCTCGACGGCGTTTCACAAACTCGGCGGCTGGGCCACCATTGCGGGGGCAGTCCTGGGCTTCGGGATCTGGGCCAACACGGCACTCATAACAGGCGCCGTCGTCGCGACCGGAATTTTCGTCACCACCGGCCAGAACAAGATCGTCCAGCATCTCGAGGGCGGAGTCATCAAGGAGATACTCGTTCGCGAGGGCGACATCGTCGAACCCGGGCAGACACTTGTCGTCCTCGACGACACGACGCCGCGTGCCGAGCTGCGCAGGCTTGCCCTCCGCAATGCCCTGGATACCGCCAAGATCGCTCGTTACACGGCCGAAATTCAGGGCGACCGCGAGGTGGACTTCCCTACCGACCTCGCCCCCAAGGCTGCGCGCCTGGATATCCGTGATATCGATGAGATTATCGAGACGCAAAAGCTTGCCTTCGAGGCGCGCCGCAAGAACCTCGACACGCAGATTGCCGCGCTGACGGATTCCATCAACGCACTGCAGAAGCGCATAGATGCCGGCGGCCTGCAGGAAAACGCCGTCAGGCAGCAGGTCCATTTGATCCGCGAGGAGCTCGCGAGCAAGAGCACCCTGCTTCCAGGCGGGTTGATCAAGAAATCCGAGTTGCTCGCATTGCAGCGTACCGAGGCCGGCCTGATGGGAGAGATCGGACGGCTGGGCGGCGATATGGGTGACGCGAAAGCCCGCATCGCCCGCACGCGCGAGGAGATTGCAGGCGTGCGCGCCGCGGCGATCAAGGATGCCGTCGAGCAGCTGCATCAGGTGGGTGCCGAACTCGCCGATGTACGGGAGCGGATGCGGGCCGCCGAGGGCGTGCTGAGCAGGATCGAAATCAAGGCTCCGGTGCGCGGTACGGTCGTCAAGCTTCGCTATCACACCCGTGGGGGCGTGATCGAGCCGGGCAAACCGGTCCTCGAAATCGTGCCGACGCCGGACGATCTCGTGGTCGAGGCGCGCGTGCGCTCGCGGGACATCGATCACGTCGAAATCGGACAGACTGCGGCGATCCGCCTGACTGCCCTCGACCAGCGCGTCACCCCGATCGCACATGGGCACGTCGTCTACGTGTCTGCCGATGCGGTACCGGACGATGCCAAGCCCGGACAGACGCCCGACACCTACGTCACCAGAGTTCGCCTCGATCACCGCGCTCTCGCGCCCGAGGACCCGAACTTCAAGCCGAAGCCGGGTATGCCGGCCGAGGTCTACATCCAGACCGGCTCGCGGACGTTCTTTGAGTATCTCATCAAGCCGGTCACCGACAGCATGCAGCGGGCCTTCCGCGAGCACTGAGCCCGGGTCATCGCATGTACACGGTCATATATTCGCTGACATAGGAATCGAAGTGCCGCGCCCAAAGCGCGGCTTTCTTCTCCCGCTCCGGGTCGTCAGCCATGCCGGGATAAAGATCGGGCGCGGTGTCCGACTGCAGGGCCTGAAAGAAAGCAAGTGCGTTGCGGCATCCAAGCTCGAACCGCTCGTCATGTGCTGCGCTGAGCGAACAGATTTCGTCACCAATCAGCTCGCCCCTCAATCCCGTGATCGTCGCCCATGACTGGCTTTGCACCGAAGCGAGGTCGTCCGTGCCCAGACCGCTGCCCTTCCAGGACGCTGTCAGCGTGATGAGCATGCCGATATAACCGACGAAATAGGGATCGAACCACAACGAGTCCGGAATTTCGCGTGCCGCCCTGCTTCGCGTCACGAATGGCAGAATTGTCGAGACGGCAACCTTGCGCGCACGCCGTGTCTTCCAGATTCTGAACATCGCCCCACCGTCAGCCGAAATGCGTTACCCAGCCCGCATCTCGCATTCCACTTCCGCACCGGTTATCATCGTGGGCCCGGAGCGAAGCAATCCATGGCGCACTTGCCTCCAAAGCCGGATTTTGCAGCGATCGAGGCGGCAGCACCCAAAGGCGCCAGCCGGCGCATGGCCATTCTGACTCTGATCGGAAATCTGGTCTACTGCTGGTCCAACAACGAAAGCCTCTTCATCTATGTATTGATGCTGCTTATGGACTCCGACGAGGTCGCCGCGGCGGTGGTGTTCGGAACATTAAACACAACCCGCGCGCGCATCGATTTGATCGAGCGGCTTGCGCGGCTGAAGATCAAGGACAAGGCCGTACAGCAGAAACTGGAAAAAGTGATCGAGCGCTTCAACGACACCACGCGAATCCGCAACGAATTCAATCATTGCATGTACGTGGTCGATGCCCGTGGGGAAATTACGCACACGAACCATATGAGGGTCCAGGACGTACGCGGCCGGCTGCAGCTTGGCACGGTGCGGCCCATGGACGATGCCAGAATCAAGGAAATGCAGGAGGCGGTCCGCTCCATGACGCGGCTCAATCGGGAAATCTGGGATTTTCTGGGCGTCCTTCAGGCTCATTTGGCAAAGCCACGCTGATGCTCATGTCGTATATCCGCAAAATTCGTCGCCGGACTGCAACGCTGTTCCGCGCCGGCCTTTGCACGGCGTTGCTGCTTGTGGCCTGCCTGATCCTGAGCGGACCCTCGGCTGCGCAAATTCCGCCCGGCGCCGACGAAGTCAGCGCCTATCGCGGCCTGCATGCGGCGGCTGCAAGCGGAGATGCCGCTGAAATTGAAAAGCTGGTCGCGGCGGGCGCCGCGATTGACGCGCGCGATGCTCACGCACGCACGCCGCTGCATGTCGCCGTGTTCCTGCGCCGGGGCGAGGCGGCACGGACATTGATGCGCCTCGGCGCCGATGCGAACGCGCTCGATGCCCAGCAATACGACATCGTGACGATTGCTGCCGTGGCTGATGATGTGCCGATGCTCAAACTTGCACTCGCCGGCGGCGGCAAGGCGGGCAACATCACCAGTCCCTATCGCGGCACCGCGCTGATTGCGGCTGCGCATCTGGGCCACGATGAAGTCGTGCGCAGGCTGATCGCGGCAAAAGCGCCGCTCGATCACGTGAACAATCTCGGCTGGACCGCGGTGATCGAATCAATCGTGCTCGGCGACGGCGGCAGCCGCCATGTGGCGACACTCAAGGCTCTCGTCGATGCTGGAGCCGATATCAACATAGCAGACCGCTCGGGCGACACTCCGCTCACGCTCGCCCGCAGGCGCGGCTTCAAGGAGATGGTCGCGATCCTGGAGAAAGCGGGTGCCCGGTAGTCAGTAGCCAGAATCAGTATCAGTGATCAGTAAGGAACAAGTCCGGCTATGACGTGAGAGGTGGTGCAGACTCTCATCAATTCATTCCCGCGGGGATTACGTAGAGAGGCCGAGTTGACTTCCGCTAATCCCCACGGAACGCGGGGATCCAGAACTTGCAAGCGCAGCCGAAGTGAACGGCCGCAGTATTGGCGCTGGATTCCGGCCTGTGCGCGGGAATGAGCGGATGAGAATCGGTGCCGCCTCTCAATCGCCCTGGCCGCTCGTCCTCAACAAGCTACGCGCCGGCCTTCCGATTCAATTGTCAAACAGCCCGCCTGAAGGCAAGCGCCATCGTCTATATCCTTATGACTATGTTCCTATAGGAACGAAGTCAAGACAAGGATTTAGACTGCGCGGGAATGAGCACAATTTCTGGCTACGGGCGCGAGCAGGAATCCAGAAACAAGCTCGGTGCCTCGATCGCTCGATTCCGGGCCCGGCGCTGCGCGCCGTCCCGGAATGACAGGAAAGGTTCGCGGCGTCCCGGAATGAGCGGACAGGTTCGCGGCGTCGCCGAATGAGAGTGAGCGAAAAGACTGGCGGCCCAGAATGAGCGAAAAGATTCGCCGCGCCAGAATGAGCGCAAAGATTCGCGGCCTCTCAGAACCCGGGACTCACGGCCGCTCAGAACCCGAGACTCACAGTCCTCAGAACCCGAGCGTGAAGGCGCCCTTGATGGCGTGGCTCTGCGCATGCGAGGCCAGCTCGCCCTGGTAGAAGGCGCCGAGCTTGGTCCATGGGCTCAAGCGCCAGTCGAGACCGGCCTCCACCAGTGCCGCATTGCGCGCGAGCGGAACGCCGGCCACCGTAAACGCCGTCCCCGTGCTCTGGAAGGTGAACGCCGTCTCCGGGCTCACATCGCCAAACGCGTGCTGCCACTGCGCCGAAGCACGCGGCACCAGCACCGTGCCATTGGCGAGCGGCAGGAAGGTGGCTGCCCTTAAGCCGAGCGAGGAATAGCCAAGATCCTCGCGCGCGCTGGCACCCGAGAGCGCGGCAAGTCCCCCGCTCTCCGCGAACGCGCCATCATGCAGATGCACGTAAGCCAGCCCCGCAAACGGCTCGATGGCAAAGCTGCCCAGCGCCATGCCATAGCCGATTTCGCCGAACACCTGCCCGACCTGCCCGTGCAGGCGCGTCTTGGTGGCATCGGCAAAGTCGGGGAACACAATCGCGCGGCTGACATCGATGCTGTCATAGGAAAAGGAAGCACCGCTGCGCAGGTTGAAGGCGCCGAGTTTGCCGCCGGCATAGAGCCCGACGGTGACGCTGTCGATGCCGGCGCTG
>DASTHI010000026.1:0-282593 GCA_035718275.1 Pseudolabrys sp.
CGGCGGCAGTTCGATCTGCGGGATTTCGATTTTCACCTTGCTTGGATCGACTCCGGTCCCAAGGCCCTTGTAGTGCATGACCATCGCTGGAAACAGAATGACGAGCAGGACCATGATGACCTGGATCACGACGAATGGCACCGCTCCCCAGTAAATCTGGCCGGTCGTGATCCCCTCGGTACGTTTTCCGGTGATCCGATCGAGGAACGTTTCGCGTGGCGCCACCGACCGCAGATAGAAAAGTGCAAACCCAAACGGCGGATGCATAAACGACGTCTGCATGTTCACGCCGAGGATGACTCCGAACCATATCAAGTCGATGCCGAGACGTTCGGCCGCAGGCCCGAGCAGGGGAATGACGATGAAAGCGAGCTCGAAAAAGTCCAGAAAAAACGCAAGGACGAAAACGAACGCGTTCACGAAGATCAAAAATCCGACCTGACCGCCCGGCAGGGAGACCAGCAGATCTTCAACCCAGATATGACCACTGACACCGTAGAAAGTCAGCGAGAACACGCGAGCGCCAATCAGGATGAATACGACGAAGGCGGACAGCTTAGCGGTAGACTCGACCGCCTGACGGATAAGATCCCAAGTCAGCCGTCGCTTCACGGCGCCAAGAAGCAATGCACCGCTCGCTCCCATCGCCCCGCCTTCCGTCGGGGTTGCGACTCCGATGAAAATCGTTCCCAGCACCAGGAAGATAAGGAACAGCGGCGGGACCATGACGAACGTGGTCTGTTGCGCGATGTGCGAGAGGAAACGAATCTTCAAAAACCGGTTCGTTAGCCAGTTGATTACCGCGATTGCAAAAGCGAACATGATTCCGAAGAACATGCTCAAGACGACAAAATCGGCCCCTCGCGTATCGGAATTGCGCATCATTCCCCAGCCGAAGACGGCGCTCGCAATAGCGAGGACCGCAAGGGAGCTCAGGCCGCGGCCGCCCGACTCTTCCCGAAATCCGACGGCTTCGGCGGGCAGGCCCGGCGTAGCCTTCGGGTAGATCACCGTGACGATGAGGACATACAGCGCATAAAGCCCGGCAAGGACGAGCCCGGGGATGAAAGCTCCCTCATACATGTCCCCGACAGAACGGCCAAGTTGGTCCGCCATCACGATGAGGACGAGGGAAGGCGGGATGATCTGGGCGAGCGTGCCGGACGCGGCAATCACACCCGCTGCTACACGCCGGTCGTATCCATAGCGCAGCATGATAGGCAGCGAAATCAGGCCCATCGAGATGACGGACGCCGCAACAACACCGGTCGTCGCGGCGAGTAGTGCGCCGACGAAGATCACCGCGAAGGCGAGACCTCCACGGACCGTTCCGAACAGCTGCCCGACGGTGTCGAGCAAATCCTCGGCCATGCCGGATCGCTCAAGAACAAGTCCCATGAACGTGAAGAAAGGAATGGCCAGCAACGTATCGTTGCTCATCACGCCATAAATTCTTTCCGGAAGCGCCTGAAGGAAGTCGGGCGCAAACAGTCCGAGCTCAATTCCGATCAGTCCGAAGATCAGGCCGACAGCACCGAGTGAAAATGCCGCTGGGTAGCCCAGCAAAAGGAACAAGACCAGCGCCGCGAACATAATGGGCGCCATGTTGTGAATGATGAAGGCTTCCATTCGCAGCTCCCAGACCCGCTGTAGCGTTCAGTGCTTTTCGATGGCTTCCACGATGTGTTCAACCTCTGCTTCGAGAGCGTGAACTTGCGAAGCGTGCGGGTCAGGAATCAGATCGCGCATGACCGCGATGCGCTTGATCAATTCGGAAAGGCCCTGGATCAAAAGCAGAGCAAAAGCGATCATAACCAACGATTTTGTCGGCCATTGCGGTAAACCGCCTGCGTTCCCGGACTGCTCGTTGATTTCATAGGAGCGAATGAAGAAGGGGATTCCGGTTACAGTCATGATAAAAGCGAGCGGCAAAAGAAAAAATGCGTGGCCAATCACATCGATAGTGTCACGCACTCGCTTTGGCAGAAGGTTATTCACGATATCTATTCGGATGTGCTCGTTGGAAAGCAATGTCCAAGGAGAACACAGCAGAAAAACAATGCTGAAAAGAACCCACTGCAGCTCGAGCCATGAATTCGACGATGTGTCGAAAATCTTGCGGATCGTGGCATTGGCTGCAGATACAACGACCGCGGCAAGGATCAGCCACGCCAGCCGTTTTCCAACCCAGGTGTTGAAGCTATCGACAACGCGGGTCGAAGGCAGCAATGCGCGCAGCAATGCGTCTACGGCGCCCACTTGAACTACTCCCCTCTGCCGGCTTTTTAGACGGCGTTATTTTTTCGTTCCCCAACCCCACAGTTCCAGGCAAGCCATGCACTTAATCGGGGCTGCTATGCCGCCGTCAAGGCGAACTTTGTCGAATGCGGATAGTGGGGGTCCGAGGCCGCGCAGAATACATTGGAAATCGCGGACGGGCAGGGGCACCGACACGGGGGCTAGCCAACATCCCCACCGGACGCGGGTCCAATAGCAGCGCGAGGCTATTCGAATGCAGCCGCGTTCGGAACCATAAGACCCGAGTCCATCATAGGCCCAGATGAACTTGGAAGAACCTACCCGCCCGTCATGCTCATGTGACGGGGCAAGGCGGGCTTCTGATGTCGCCGATCGATCACGAAATCATGGCCTTTCGGCTTGCGCCCGATCGCTTCATCGATAGCCGCCTGCAAAAGATCATCGCTTTTCGATGCGCGAAGAGGCCGGCGCAAATCAGCCGCATCGTTTTGACCGAGGCACATGAACATGGTTCCGGTGCAGGTCAGGCGGACGCGGTTGCAAGACTCACAAAAGTTATGTGTGAGCGGGGTGATAAATCCCAGACGGCCCCCGGTCTCTTTCACTGTCACGTATCGAGCAGGCCCGCCGGTTCTGTAATCGATATCCTCGAGCGTGTAGCGTTCCGCCAGTCGCGAACGCACGATGGACAATGGCAGGTACTGATCGAGACGGGATACATCCACATCGCCAAGAGGCATCACTTCGATGATCGTCAGGTCCATGCCACGCCCATGGGCCCACTCTATCATGTCTCCTAGCTCGTGCTCGTTTACGCCCTTTAGTGCGACGGTGTTGATCTTGATCCGAAGACCGGCGGCTTGCGCGGCGTCGATGCCGGCGATGACTTTGTCGAAATCTCCCCAGCGGGTGATTGCGTGAAATCTGTCGCGGTCGAGAGTGTCCACGGAAACGTTGATCCGCTCCACGCCATTCGCCTTCAGTTCAGAAGCAAATCTTTGCAGCTGCGATCCGTTCGTGGTGACCGTTAATTCTTTGAGTGCGCCACTTTGGATGTGGCGCGAGAGGGAAGAAACCAATGTCATGATTCCACGGCGGACCAGCGGTTCGCCTCCGGTCAACCGCAGTTTCGTGATTCCCCTTTCAATGAATGCGCTGCATAAACGATCAAGCTCTTCCAGACTTAGCAGATCGGACTTGGGCAGGAACGTCATGTGCTCCGACATGCAGTAGACGCATCGGAAATCACATCGGTCAGTTACCGATACCCTCAGATAAGTGATCGCGCGCTGAAATGGATCAACTAGCGCACGAGCTTCGCGCCCGCGGCCATTGCGATCAGATTTGATCTCGTCGGTCCGTAGCATCTGGTCAGACCTCGCGCCCTAGCGCGCTTGTGCAATCGGTAATGTAGGAATTCCGGCCGATATTGGCCATAGTTTCCGATGCCGCACTTCTGCTCGTGCTCTACTTATCAGAAAAGCAGGAAACCAGCCCCTATCGTAGGTCCACGATTTAACGGACCTGGGGCGGGCTCGATGGCCAGGGCGATGATGCCTGAGCGGGTGCGGGAGTCATCGGCGGTGGGGGCGGAGCTGCGGCAGCGGGTTTGGCACTCGCCACGGGTTTTTTTGCGACCGGCTTTTTCGCAGGCTTTCTCGCCGGCTTCTGCGGCGGGGGTGCTTGCGTGAGTTCGACAACCACAGGGTTCGGGCCCAGCCTCGGAGGTTCGCCAGTCTCCTGGATCATCTGCAACTTCTCTGATTCAGGAAGGTAGCCATTCAAAGTGAATGTCACAGCCATTGCGCTCTCAACCGGCAGAGCAAGCGAACATGGTGTGCGGCAGGTCTGCCCATTTGACACCTTCGCCTCGGCTCCCGCCGGTTCAGATTCGAAGCTCACGGTATCGAGCACAGGTCCGGACTGCAGGGCGTTCAGATTCATCCAGTCAGGTGATGATGAACACGCCGCAAGCGCAAGAGCAGCTCCGACGAGCGCTAAAATTCGGTGAATCATGTCGACCGTCCCACCCAAGTGACTGTAGGTCACTCACCCCGCGCAAGGATAGGTGCGCAGCCCAACAGGCGCAACAAGATTGCAATGTCGGGTGAGGCAGATTAGCCAAAAATCGGCTTGAGGAAAGTCAAATCAGATCGAATGGTGGCGATAGAGGCAGGCAGTTCCGCAAAATGGCTGATGATCTGATCCGGTTTAAATTCCTCGATCGGCCGTTCGGTGTAACCAAAATCAACGGCAATGATTGGAACTCCCGCAGCGCGTGCGGTCCGAATATCGGTTATCGAGTCTCCCACCATGACCGATCGTTCCAGCACTCCTCCCGCGGCCGATATGGTACGACGTAGAACTTCCGGATCGGGCTTTTGCACTCCGAATGTATCCTGCCCGCATATGATCTCGAAGTGCTCGGCAAGCTGAAGCTGCTCGAGCAGACGAACCGAAAGCTTTTCCAGCTTGTTGGTGCAAACCGCAAGTCGATACCCACTGGCCAGCAGTGAGGCAATCGAATCTCTCAACCCTGGAAAAGGACGCGATCGATCGGTTAAATGTTCGGAATAGTATGTGACGAAATCCGCGAACAGTTGCTCCATTCTCGCTTCCGGCAGCACGCGGCCTTCTGCCGCTATGCCACGAGCAATCATTCCCTTGGCCCCACCGCCCACTAGCTTGCGCGCAATTTCATACGGAAGCGGACTCAATCCTTCCCGTGCGAAAATTACGTTTAGAGTATCGACCAGATCCGGAGCCGTATCGATCAGCGTCCCGTCGAGGTCAAATACAATGGTGTAATCAACCATGAACGATCGCTAGCCTTGGGGGCCCCTCGTTGCAAGGCCAAATTGGGTCGGTACTCAGCTATTTTCGGCTGTTCAGTCGGGATGTTCGGGGCTAGATAGGCATACCTTCAACAGGCGTTACAATGCTTGATGCAGAGCTGCTGCCGATGAATTCCGATGAACAAAAGCGCGCTGCTGCGGCTCGTGCACTCGAATTCGTGCGTCCGGGAATGCGATTAGGACTGGGAACAGGATCGACCGCGAAATACTTCGTCGAATTGCTCGGGGCAAAAATTCGATCCGGTCTTGAGATTGTCGCGGTGCCGACTTCAGAAACGACACTGGCGGATGCCATGAAGTGCGGCATCAGGCTCACGACCCTCGAAGAGACCCCGGAGCTTGATCTCACGGTGGATGGTGCCGATGAGATCGGACCGGGACTTTGCCTCATAAAAGGCGGCGGCGGCGCATTGCTGCGCGAGAAAATCGTGGCTGCCGCTTCAGCGTCACTGATCGTCATCGCAGATCAAAGCAAATGCGTTGATGTCTTGGGCCGATTTCCTTTGCCCATAGAGGTCGTTTCGTTTGGAATTACCGCTACACAACGCGCGCTAAACCGCGCCATAAGGACGGTGCAGCCATCGGGTGCGCTCTCCTTAAGACTCGGGAAAGACGGCCATCCTTTCGTCACGGACAATGGTCACTGGATCATCGATGCCGCCTTGGGGCGGATTGACGATCCCGACGCTTTGGCGCATGCGATTTCGGCGGTCCCGGGGGTAGTAGAACATGGTCTGTTTATCGGACTGGCACAGGCTGCCATAATCGGAAGCTCGGACGGCGTGAAGATCCTGCGTAGGGCCTGATCCTTGAGAGATGGAGTTTCTAAAATGAGCGTCGCGAAGGCCGTAATGAAAGCTGCCCGGCTCGCCGGTCTTGGTGTGCTGCTAACGGTGCTCGGTCCCGCAGTGCACGCCCAGCAGGCCTCGCCGGGGGCGATGGCGACCGCAAAACAGTTGATCGTTGTCACTGGAGCCACCGCACTTTTCAATCCTCTCATCGCGGGTGTGGTCGAACAGGCCAAGCTGCTATTTCTCCAACAAAACCCGGCTCTCGCAAAAGACCTCAACGAGGTCGCGTCGAAGATGCGGACCGAGCTCCAGCCGAGGTTCAGCGAGTTGACCGACGAGGTGGCCCGTCTGTATGCCGCCAACTTCACCGAGCAGGAGCTCAAGGAAGTCCTTGCGTTTTATAAAACTCCTGCCGGCACCAAGCTGCTGATGCAGCAACCCAAGATTGTCGATTCGAGCATGAAATTCGCACAGGATTGGGCGAACAAGCTTTCCGACCAGGTGATTGCAAAAATGCGCGATGAATTAAAAAAGCGCGGCCATGCACTTTAACCCTGGCGCCTAGCGTCTCGAGGCGACTGCCCATGGCAGATCGAGACGTCGACCTCTTCGTAATCGGTGCAGGGTCTGGCGGCGTTCGTGCTGCTCGCGTGGCGGCGTCCCATGGTGCTCGCGTGGTCATTGCCGAGGAGCACCGCGTTGGGGGCACGTGCGTGATCCGGGGCTGCGTGCCAAAGAAACTTCTCGTGTACGCATCACGCTTTGCGGACGAGTTCGAAGATGCGGCAGGTTACGGTTGGACAGTCGCGCCGCCGATCTTCAACTGGCCTACGCTCATTGCCAACAAGGACCGTGAAATCGCGCGTCTTGAAGCGGCCTACATCAATACGCTCGAGCGCTTCGGAGTGTCGCTGCTCAAGGGTCGGGCGACCTTTCAGGACAGTCACACGATCCGCATGTCGAGCGGGGAACGCATTCGCGCGGGAACGATTCTGATTTCGACGGGCGCGTGGCCCCATCTGGGTCCGAAGATTCCGGGACTTGAGCACGCGATCACCTCGAACGAGGCCTTTTATCTGCCGGAGCTTCCCAGGCGGATCGTGATTCAGGGCGGAGGATACATCGCAGTCGAATTTGCGTGTATTTTTGCCGGCTTGGGTAGTCAAGTCACACTTGTCTATCGGGGCGAGAACATATTGCGCGGGTTCGATGATGACGTGCGCGAGCATCTGCGAAGCGAGATGCGTAGTCGTGGTATCACGGTCATATGCGGGCACACGGTCAAGTCGATCGAGAAGTCGGCAGACGAATTCGTCACGCGACTCTCTGATGGTGCCGCAATTGCAAGCGACAAGGTGATGTTCGCGATTGGGAGGCGCCCCAACATTATGGGGCTGGGCCTCGAGAAACTGAACATCAAGATTCACGAACACGGCGGCATAGATGTCGATGAGTATTCGCGCACGTCAGAGCGGCACATTTATGCGGTGGGCGATGTCACAAATCGCGTGAATCTCACTCCCGTCGCGATCCGGGAAGGCCACGCATTTGCCGACACGCTTTACGGGGGAAAGCCGACGCCGGTCGATCATACCAATGTGCCGACAGCGGTCTTTTCGGAGCCGGAGGTTGGGGTGATCGGCTTAACCGAGGTGCAGGCCCGCGAGCGCATTCCCGTGCTCGATGTTTACAAGACAACCTTCCGACCGATGAAGGCAACCCTTTCAGGCCGGAATACCCGCTCGTTCATGAAGCTGTTGGTCGACGCAGCCAGCGACCGCATTGTCGGCTGTCACATCGTCGGGCCCTATGCCGCCGAACTGATTCAGGTCGTCGGGATCGCGGTGAAAATGGGTGCGACCAAAGCGGATTTCGACGCGACAATGGCCGTGCACCCCACTGCGGCAGAGGAGCTGGTCACGATGCGCGAAAAAGCGTTCAGCTACGGGCGCGCCGCCGCCGAATAGGGCTTAGCTAACCGCGTTTCCTGGAATAACTGGCTTCCACGGCAGCAGGTCGTGTATAAGACGGCCAATCTCGGAGTATTGCGATGGTCGATCGCTGGACGCCGGACAGCTGGCGCAAGAAGCCGATCCAGCAGGTTCCGGACTATCCGGACCGGCAGGCACTGGCCGACGTGGAAAAGCAACTGGCAACATTTCCACCTCTGGTCTTTGCCGGAGAAGCGCGGAGCTTGAAAAAGCAGCTGGCAAGAGTTGCCAGCGGCCATGCCTTCCTGTTGCAGGGTGGGGACTGCGCGGAAAGCTTTGCCGAACATGGCGCGAACAACATTCGCGATTTTTTCCGGATGTTTTTGCAAATGGCGGTCGTGCTGACTTACGCCGCGGCATCGCCGGTGGTGAAGGTCGGACGCATCGCCGGACAGTTTGCCAAGCCGCGATCTTCGGCGGTGGAAAAACGCCAGGGCGTCGATTTGCCGAGTTATCGCGGCGACATCGTCAACGATATTGCCTTCACTGAAGAGGCGCGCCGACCGGATCCGCGACGGCAGATCGAAGCTTACCGCCAATCCGCGGCAACGCTCAATCTGCTTCGTGCATTTGCACAAGGTGGCTACGCCAATCTGGCGAGCGTGCGCCAGTGGATGCTCGGTTTTGTGAAAGACAGTCCGCAGTCTCGGCGCTATGTCGAACTCTCCGATCGTATATCGGAGGCGCTCGAATTCATGCAGGCATGTGGGCTCGATCTAGAGAGTCACCCGGAGTTGCGGACCACTGATTTCTACACCAGTCATGAGGCTTTGCTGCTCGGCTTCGAAGAGGCACTTACGCGTATCGACTCGACCACCGGCGACTGGTACGCCACTTCCGGTCACATGCTGTGGATCGGTGATCGTACGCGACAGCATGACCATGCACACATCGAATATGCGCGGGGAATAAAGAATCCGATAGGACTCAAATGCGGCCCCACTTTGAAAGCCGACGATCTTCTGCGTCTGATAGATATTCTGAATCCCGACAACGAACCGGGGCGCCTCACTCTGATTGGCCGCTTCGGCGCGGAGAAGATCGGTGACTACCTTCCGCAATTGGTGCGGACGGTGAAACGTGAAGGCAAGGTCGTGATCTGGTCATGCGATCCCATGCATGGAAATACCATTACTTCGGCCACAGGCTACAAAACGAGGCCGTTCGATTTCATTCTCAAAGAGGTGCGCAGCTTTTTTGAGGTCCACCAGGCTGAAGGCACTTACGCCGGCGGAGTCCATTTGGAAATGACGGGCCAGAATGTGACCGAATGCACCGGCGGTGCACGCGCGATCACGGACGCTGACCTTAATGACCGGTACCATACGGTTTGTGATCCGCGGCTTAATGCAGAGCAGGCGATCGATCTTGCCTTTTTGCTCGCTGAATTGCTCAAGAAAGAGCGGTCAGTTACCCATGCCGCCCCGCTGAGCGCGGCGGCGGGACTCTAACCTGGCACTTGCCCTTTCTTTCAGCGGATTAAATGCAGTATCGCGGTGGTAGCGTTGCCATGAACTCTCGACCCGACAAGCTGGCCATTGCGATCGCCCAACTGAACTCGACGGTGGGGGATGTTTCCGGCAATGCCGAAAAAGTGCGGCGCGCACGGGCGCTTGCCGAGGGCGCAGATCTCGTAGTCTTTCCCGAACTGTTCATCGCGGGGTATCCGCCGGAAGATCTCGTGCTCAAGCCGGCATTTCAGGCCGCTTGTCGGGCGGCCGTGGAGACGCTTGCGCGGGAAACCGCATCCGGCGGTCCGGCCTTGCTTGTCGGAACGCCATGGGTCGACGGCGGAAAATTGTACAATGCCGTCGCATTGCTTCAGGAAGGCACGATTTCGGCGCTGCGGTACAAGGTCGATCTGCCCAATTACGGTGTGTTCGATGAGAAGCGGGTCTTCGCCACCGGTCCGATGCCGGGCCCGGTCAATTTTCGTGGCGTTCGGTTAGGAATGCCGATATGCGAAGACATTTGGGGCCCGGAAATCGTCGAGTGTCTTGCCGAAACGGGGGCCGAGATGCTCGTCGTGCCAAATGGCTCTCCTTACTGGAGGCAAAAGGGCGACGTGCGCCTGAGCATAACTGTCGCACGGGTCACCGAGCAGGGTCTGCCTGCGATTTACGTAAACCAGGTTGGTGGCCAGGACGAACTGGTGTTCGACGGCGTGTCGTTCGGGCTGCACTCGGACAGCTCGCTGGCTTTTCAGCTCGGTGCCTTCGAGGAATCGATCGTCACAACGCATTGGGTCCGGCAGGGCGGGAGCTGGCGCTGCGAACGCGGCCCAATGGTGGAGACGGTTGAGACCGATCGCGCCGATTACAGCGCCTGTGTGTTAGGATTGCGCGACTACGTCAACAAGAATGGCTTTCCAGGCGTCGTGCTTGGGTTGTCGGGAGGCATCGATTCCGCGTTGTGCGCAGCGATTGCAGTCGACGCTCTCGGCGCTGATCGCGTCCGCTCGATCATGTTGCCGTACAAGTTCACTTCCCAGGAATCACTTCAGGACGCCGCCTCGTGCGCCACAGCACTGGGCATCCGATATGATGTTCTGCCGATCGCACCAGCGGTCGACGGTTTTTCCAAGGCTCTCGCGCCGGTGTTTTCAGGGCTGCCGAGAGACGTCACGGAGGAGAACCTCCAGGCGCGGACGCGCGGAACGATCCTCATGGCCATATCGAACAAATTCAATCTGATGGTGGTGACCACCGGCAACAAGTCCGAGATGTCCGTTGGGTACGCAACTCTCTATGGCGACATGAATGGTGGGTTCAACCCGATCAAGGACATCTACAAGACGGAAGTCGTCCGACTCGCTCGGTTGCGCAACGCGTGGAAGCCGGGTGACGCGAAAGGTCCGGACGGACAGGTCATTCCGGAAAACATCATCACACGACCTCCGAGCGCCGAATTGCGCGAAGACCAGAAGGATGAAGATACTCTGCCTCCTTACGCCGTTCTCGATCCCATTCTCGAACGGCTTGTCGAACGCGAGGAGCCAATCTCTGCTGTAGTCGCTGCAGGGTTCGATCGGGATACGGTCTTGCGCGTCGATCGGATGATCAATAATGCGGAGTACAAGCGGCGTCAGGCGGCACCTGGTGTCAAAGTCACATTGAAAAATTTCGGCCGGGATCGTCGTTACCCGATTACAAATCGATTCCGCGATGCCGGTACATCGATGCCCGCTGCCGACGTTTCATTGATCACAGGCAAGCCGGTCAAATCAGAAGCTGTGGATATTTAGCGACCGCAGTCAGTTGGACGGCAGGAATGTCGGTCCAACCGTGCGCACCTTGCGCTTGGACGGTGACTCGGCGGGCGTCTCCGAATTCGAAGATGGTGCTGACTGTTGAGAGGCTGACGAACGATCGTCGCGCGTCGGCTTGGCGTCGCTGCCTTTTCGCGGCTGCGACAGCTGCTTCGAGTTCTGTTCGGTTACCACCACATCGCCGGGAACGACGGTGTCGTCCGGTCCTGTGGCTTTCAATGCGTCCGCCCAGCTCTCTCCAGGGCGTCTGCAACTACAGCTTGGGTTCAACGCCTTTCGATACTGGAACGCGGCTGGCAGTTCGGTGTACGGGCGGCCATTGAGCGAGACTGCTTGCGCCACTTCCTCTCCCGGGTTGTGATAGGTGTAGAGCGCGACCTCGGCCGCGGGACACAGCCTCTGACATGATTGTTCGTCTTCGCGAAAATGCTCGGGCGAGGTCGAATAGGAAATCGGAAAATAATATCCGTCGCAGGTGCGCACACAAATCGTTCGGAAGGTTCCACCCATCGGGCCCGGCGGCGTCGAATAGAAACCGCTGTTATTTCCGCCGAAAAGACGATCAAAGAAGCCGCCTTGCTGTCCAGCCAGAGCGGCCGACCGATACTGTGGTCCGCAGCTGTTGTCTGCCAATGCAATGAGCAGCGACTGACGTTGCGCTGCCCGCTCGGTCGTGCCGCCGTTGAGTTGCTCCAACTGGTTTCTTATCCGCTCAAGTGCCAAACGTTGCTGGTCTATTTGACGTCGCAATGGACCGCATTGCGGCGGCGGATTGCTGAAGATCGAGAAGAATCCCGAGACTTCACATCCCATATGTCGCGACTGCGACACCAACCGATCAACCTCGAATTGCTGTCGATTGACCATGTCCTCCGTTCGGCGAATCTGATCGGCCTTTGCAGGGTCCGCATTTCCGCGGTCAAGCGTGCCAAGCTGCATCTCGAGTCGTTGGCAGACGGGATTGTTAGATTGCGCGTAGGCCGTGGAAACCCCGGACAGCACCACCAGGGCGGCGGCAGCAGCTCTGTATGAGCATTTCTTCATCTGAAGTATTCTATTCCGAAATTGCTTTCTCGGCGAGCGTCTTATCGAAGTACGCGTGCGGTTTCGGAGCGCAGGTTCCAGACGACGCCACTGACGATGATCATGGCGCCCAGCAAAACAAAAACGTCCAGAGGCTCACTGTAAAATGCCCACCCCACGACGGCAATGAGCGGGATGCGCATGAAATCCAGCGGCACGACGAGCGTGGCGTCTCCCGACCGAAACGCATTACTGAGGCAATAATGCGACGAGAGGCCGGCAAGCCCCACGCCCATTGCGGGGAGGAGATGGTGTTTTTCCAGATGAACGAACACGCTGGGGTCGCTGCCCAGCAAAGAAAGCGGAAACTGGATCACCGCCATCCAGAACACGATAGCGAATGTCGATTCGGTCATTGTCAACTTTTTCGTCGTGATCATGGTGATGGCGTAGCCGAAGGCCGCCATCAGCACCAGAAAGGTTGCGGGATTGAAATCGGCGAGCCCGGGCCTCAAGATCACCAGCACTCCCGCGAGACCGAGCACGACGACGCCAAGCCGGCTTGGGGTCATGCGTTCGTGCAGAAACCAGACCGCGAGCACTGCTGTCCAGGCCGGCATCGTGAATTCCAGCGCAAACACCATTGCAAGGGGCAGCATCGTGAGGCTTAGCGCCCACGAAAATTGCGAAGCGTAGTGGACGCAATTTCGAAACAGATTGAGCGCCAAGCGGCGCGGCAATGCATGCACACGCAGATCCTTGCGTGCGAAAAGAAGGGAAGCGAGAACAAGCAATGCGACCCCGCTGCGGATGGCTAGAATCTCGAAGATGCTCAGCCCGCCGCGCGCCAGCTCGCGGATCGACACCGCCATGACGCAAAATGAGAGCAGGGCGCCTAGCATCCAGAGGACGAGGTGGACGAGCTTGCGGAGAGTCACGTGCGGTCTGCGATTGAGGAGGGCGGAGAAGCGGGAATCGATCTATGGACGTAGCGCTATTCGGCATCCGGCTGCTTGCTTGGCTGCGCTTTGTCGAATGCTCGAAGCTTGAGACACGCGCTATCAACCGAGACGATCTTGGGGAAATTTTCCAGTGGCACGTTGAGCCTCCTGGCGTTTGCGACCTGCGGCACGAGGCATATATCAGCGATGGTTACCTGTGAGCCGCAGGCATAGGGCGAAGCCTTCAGCATTTTTTCCAGGGCGGTAAAGCCCTCGAGGATCCAATGATGGTACCAGGTATCGATTTCCGGCTGTTCGTGCCGAAGCTGTCTACGAAGATACTGAAGAGTAATCAGATTGTTCAAAGGGTGAATGTCGCAAGCGATCGTTTGAGCAAGCGACCGTGATTTCGCCCTTTCCACGGGATCGCGGGGCAACAGCGGCGGATCTGGTTGAACCTCGTCCAAGTATTCAATAATCGCCAGCGACTGGGTGAGGACCTCGCCATTGTCAAGCTCCAGTGCGGGTACTCGGGCCTGCGGATTGATCGCCCGATATTCCGCGGTGTGTTGGCGGCCTCCGTCCTTTGTCAGGTGAACCGCGACCATGTCGTAGTCCAGATTTTTGAGATTCAGGGCGATACGCACGCGATAGGCAGCGGATGAACGAAAATAAGAAAAGAGCTTCACGGAATACCCTCGGTCTGAGTGCCCCAATCTAGCGGGGTGTTGGCGATACGCGAAGCGATCGCCCGTGTGCAAGGGCGATCATGCAGCGGCCGTGTGCGATCTCTGCTTCAGAAGCCGGATATTTTGTGCCTGGATTCGCTGCAGATCGCGGCCGACAATCGAAGATGGTCGCTACCCACCTTCATTCATCTTCGGGGTTGCCATCGTGACATCGAAGGCCAAAATCTCAGAGCCGCCAAGCGCTTCGACAGAACGCCCGGGGCGTGCTCGTCCATCCACCCGAAGAGGAGCACTGTGCCACCCAAAAACTTGAAGAACAGAACTCTCAAGCCCCGCTCCCTACAGACAGGCAGATAACGCCGGTTCCAAGCCAGTGTTCCACTTTGCGATGCGTAGCCGAAGTTCACCCTTAGGTTCAAGTCGAATGCGTGGTCATAATTAGTTGATTTGTCTGCATTTTTGGCCAGCGGTTCAGCAGGCGAGCTAGCGAACGCAAATGATCGCCACCCAGTCGCACGTGTCGCTGCAGGCAGTCGATTTCCGTGCCGGCAGAATTCCCGTGACCTCCTGGCCCCTGACCTTGTGATATGTCGCCGCTTCTACATATGACTGCGCCCGACAATAGGCTCTGGCCACCGCCGCTCCACACTTTGCTCCCGAAACCAGGCAACGATCGACGCCATAAGCGTCCGCATCATTTGCGACAATAAATGTGCGCTGCTCGGCAGCGGCCGAAAGCGTCAGTGAAGCCTGTAGAATGGCGACAACACCGGTGAGGAGGAAGCGCATGAAGAGCGTCGGATTTCAGATGGATGTAAGGATGCGGTCGAAATGTTAAGCGACGCTTAAGGCATAGCGAGGCCTTTGCTCACCCATTTTTTTCCTTATTCTCTAGGCCTTTCGGCGGCGGCTTGACGGCATTGCCCCGACAAATCATTGTGCGGCTTATGAACGGCCTTAACTCTATCTGTGGCATTTGCCTGGAGATTATCCGCTAGCGCATCACGCTGGCTGCGGCCGTCTTTTCTCAAGCTCGAGATATCAGGCGCCCGGCCAACAGGCTGACGGGTGTCATTCGGTATGGAACTCAAGCTCTACGATACGCTGACCCGCGAAAAGCG
Organism: Pseudolabrys sp.; assembly: GCA_035718275.1. Taxonomy (GTDB): domain Bacteria; phylum Pseudomonadota; class Alphaproteobacteria; order Rhizobiales; family Xanthobacteraceae; genus Pseudolabrys. Next base: position 14,939 of record DASTHI010000026.1, read on the forward strand.
GGTGTTTACGCCGATCGATCCAGCACGCATACGCATGTATGTCTGCGGTCCGACCGTTTACGACTTTGCCCATATCGGCAATGCCCGGCCGGTGATCGTATTCGACGTGCTCTTCAGGGTTCTGCGGCACATATACGGCAAAGATCACGTCATTTATGTGCGCAATGTCACCGACGTGGACGACAAAATTAATGCTCGCGCCGTCGAGCGGGGGATCTCCATCCGCGACCTGACCGAAGAGACGTACAAGAATTTCAAGGAGGATGTATCGGCGCTCGGATGTCTGCCGCCGACTGTCGAACCGCGCGCAACCGAGCACATCGAGGAGATGAAGGCGCTGATCGATCGCCTCGTAAAGGCAGGATGCGCCTATGTTGCGGAGGAGCACGTGCTTTTTCACGTCGCTTCGATGAAAGATTACGGGAAGCTTTCGAACCGGTCCCTCGATGAAATGATTGCGGGCGCGCGGGTCGAGGTCGCCCCGTTCAAGAAAGATCCGATGGACTTCGTGCTGTGGAAGCCGTCAAAGCCCGACGAGCCGAGCTGGCCTTCGCCAGCCGGAATCAAAACGGCCGGCCGGCCGGGCTGGCATATCGAATGCTCGGCCATGGCCTGGAAACATCTCGGCGAGACTTTCGACATCCATGGCGGGGGGATCGATTTGGTCTTTCCACACCACGAGAATGAGATCGCGCAATCAAGATGCGCGTTCCATACCGCCGTGATGGCGAATTTCTGGATGCACAACGGCTTTCTTCAGGTAGAAGGCGAGAAGATGTCGAAAAGCCTCGGCAATTTCGTAACCATTCACGATCTGCTGAGCGATTGGCCGGGCGAGGTCATACGGTTCAACATGCTGCGTACGCATTATCGGCAGCCGCTGGACTGGACTGTGAAGGGCCTTTCCGAAAGCGAGAAAATTATCGACGAATGGTACGCGCTCGCCTCGACGATGACGACCGAGACGTTATCAGAGCAAAAGAACATGACGCCGGTCGCGGAAGAAGTCTTGCAGGCGCTTTGCGACGATCTGAACACGCCGCATGCTATCGCTGAACTTCACCAACTTCGCCATTCGGCGGCACGCCAGCAAGGATTTGATGGCGTTGCCTCCTTGGTCAATTCGCTTCAGTTCCTTGGCTTCCTAACTCGTTCCGCGGCGGAGTGGCGCGCTGCAAAGGAAAAGAGACTGGCCGTGGACAGGACCGTGATTGAAGCCCTGATCTCGGCTCGAAGTGACGCCCGCAAGGCAAAAAATTTTAAGGAATCCGACCGTATCCGGGACGAGCTTGCCAAAATGGGTGTCGTGCTGAAGGACTCGAAAGAAGGCACGACCTGGGAGATTGTGCGATGATTTCTCCTGCGCACCGGCGGGCCGGTAGCGGCGATGAGTCCCGTGTTTCGCCGAGCGTCTGGCTTATGGAAATCGGTCGTCGCCAGAACGCCAATTGCGGGGCAATGCCATGATGGCGCTCGCCCATCCGAGGCTTGCCTTGCGGCCGTTCCTGCCCGCGGACGCTCCGGTGTTGCGCGAGATTTTCCGCGACAGCATCGAGGAACTGACAGCGGATGATTACTCCGAAGCCCAGCAGGAGGCCTGGGCATCGGCTGCTGACGACCTAGGACAATTCGGCAGCCAGCTTTCCGGACAACTTACGCTCGTCGCCACCCTCGAGGGCTCGCCGGTCGGTTTTGCTTCGCTTAAGGGGAGGGACAGGATCGACATGCTGTACGTCCACCCTGCTGCCGCCGGTCAAGGCGTCGGCGCCATGCTCATCGATGCGCTCGAAAGGCTTGCCGGTTCGCGCGGCACCACGACACTCAGCGTGGACGCCAGCGATACGGCGCGAGGATTCTTCGAAAAGCGCGGCTATATCGCCCAGCAGCGCAATACACTATCGGTGGGTGACGAATGGCTCGCCAATACGACGTTGCAAAAGCAGCTTGGGACAAAGCGGGGGAGCTCATGACGAGACCCGACACGCCATTTCCACGTCACTGGCTCTACTACATTGTGCTCAAATACGGTGTGCTTGCGCTCGCCATATTGGTCGCACTTTACGTCCTCTACAGGCTGACCTGAGCCAGCCATGTCCAGAGAACGACTTTATCTCTTCGACACGACCTTGCGTGACGGCGCGCAGACGAATGGCGTGGACTTCACCCTCGCCGACAAGCTGGCGATCGCAGCCATGTTGGACGAGCTGGGTTTGGACTACATCGAAGGCGGTTACCCTGGTGCGAATCCGACCGATACGGAGCTGTTCGGCGCAGACCGAAAGCTTGCAGCCAAGTTCACGGCGTTCGGCATGACGCGCCGCCCGGGCCGCTCGGTTTCGAATGACCCCGGTCTTGCCGCGGTGCTCGAGGCGAAGGCCAAGGCAATCTGCTTCGTTGCCAAATCCTGGGACTATCACGTCAAGATTGCGCTCGAAACCACACAGGAGGAAAACCTCGCGTCAATTCGCGACAGTATCCGGGCTGCCAGAGGCGGTGGCCGGGAGGTCTTGCTCGACTGCGAGCATTTCTTCGACGGCTACAGGTCGAATCCGGACTACGCGCTTGCCTGCGCGAAGGCGGCTTTCGACGAAGGCGCCCGCTGGGTTGTTCTATGCGATACGAACGGAGGCACGCTTCCCGACGAAGTCGAAAAGATCGTCGGCGAAGTGGTAAGAGCCATTCCGGGCGATCATGTGGGTATTCACGCGCACAATGACACTGACCAAGCGGTCGCGAATTCGTTGGCTGCTGTTCGTGCGGGCGCGCGCCAGATACAGGGGACACTCAATGGCCTGGGCGAGCGCTGCGGAAACGCAAACCTCGTCTCGATCATTCCGACTCTCAAGCTGAAGCCCGAATTTGCTGAACGTTTTGAAATCGGCGTGACTGATTCCGCACTCAGGAATCTGGCACATATTTCCCGTGCCCTCGACGAACGGCTCAATCGGGCGCCGAACCGCCATGCGCCGTATGTGGGTGAGAGCGCCTTCGCCACGAAAGCGGGCATCCATGCGTCCGCAATCCTGAAAGATCCGTCGACATACGAGCACGTCGAGCCTGACAAGGTCGGCAATCGCCGCAAAGTTCTCGTCTCCGAGCAGGCCGGAAAGTCCAATATCCTTGCCGAGCTGGAGCGGATCGGGATCAAGGCCGACAAGGATGATTCCCGCGTCGGACATCTGCTCGAGGTCGTCAAGGAACGGGAAGCGCTTGGCTATGCTTATGAGGCGGCAGATGCTTCATTTGAACTGCTTGCACGCCGCACTTTGGGCAGAGTCCCGAACTATTTCGATGTCACACAGTTCGATGTGAATGTCGAACAGCGCAATAACGCCAAGGGCGAGCGCGTGACGGTTACCATGGCTGTGGTGAAAGTCAAAGTGGGCGACGATAACTTGATCTCCGCCGCTGAAGGAAATGGTCCGGTCAATGCACTCGATCTCGCGTTGCGCAAGGATCTGGGCAAGTACCAGAAATACATCTCCGGTCTGAAGCTGACGGATTATCGCGTTCGTATCCTCAATTCCGGCAGTGAAGCCGTCACGCGAGTGTTGATCGAAAGCGAGGACGAGGCAGGGGAACACTGGACTACCGTGGGGGTGTCGCCCAATATCATCGATGCGTCGTTCCAGGCCCTGATGGACTCCATCGTTTTCAAATTAGTGAAGTCCGGCGCGCCGGCGTGAACAGCAGATGATCGACCATGTCTCAGTTGCGGTTCGTGACCTGGAGTCTTCGGCTCGCTTCTATGAAGCGGCGCTTGCGACGCTGGGTTTTCAAAGACTGGATACGCGCGCAGCGACCATTGCATTCGGTAAGTCATATCCGGAATTCTGGATCAACCTTCGACCAAGCCTGAGCCCGATTGCCGCGACGAGCGGCGCTCACGTGTGCTTTCGCGCGCGAAGCACCGCAATGGTCGATGCTTTCCATGCGGCGGCACTTGTGAGCGGGGGATATGACGATGGAAAGCCCGGCCTGCGTCCGCAGCATGGCGAAGGCTATTATGCAGCCTTTATTCGCGATCTCGACGGCAACCGCATCGAGGCGGTGACATTTATCGGAAAATAAACCGTTCAAAGGCGATCGGCGATCGCGGCGGGCATTTCCCTTTCCTGTTCGCCGACGGCAGCTATGGCTTTTTCCAGAGTCGGCAGGATGTCGGCAACGCGATCGGCGATCAACAGATCGAAATCGAGATCTCCGCGAATAAACTGAAGTGTTTTCATGTGATCGATCAGGGCTCGAAGCGGATTCCAGAACCCATCGATGTTTGCAAGCAAGATCGGCTTTCGGTGACGGCCCAGTTGGACCCAGGTAATCTGCTCAACAAGTTCTTCCAAGGTGCCGATACCGCCGGGCATTGCCACGAAAGCATCGGCCATCTCGAACATCTTGCGTTTACGTTCATGCATATCGCGGGTGATAACAAGGTTGTTGGCACCTTTCACGGCGCGTTCGCGGGCGACCAGAAACTCGGGTATGATCCCGGTTACGCTGCCGCCGTGATCGAGCACGGATTTGGCCACAGCGCCCATCATGCCGACCGAACCGCCGCCGAAAACAAGGCCGATACGATTCTTCGCGAGCACGGCGCCAAACGCACGTGCGCTCTCGACGAAGGAGGGATTTGTCCCGGGACTTGAACCGCAATAAACGCAGATTCGTCTAATTTTTTGGATATTCTCGCTTTCGGTCATAGTTAAGGATGTGCGATGCAGATGCGGCAGGGTCAAGGCCTGTAGCGACTTCTCACTTCGAACGCAGGAAGGGCAGGGCAGGGTGATTCACGCTCTGAATCGCCCTATATCAATTAATTCATGAGCGAGCACCACCACCATCGTACGCCTGTCGAATCAAGCGTCTCCGCCAACCGGGGAACGCTCGTTTCCACTATCCTGCATTTGTGGCCGTACATCTGGCCGTCCGAGAGGCGAGATCTGAAACTGCGTGTGCTCGCATCTCTGCTTTTGCTCGTTGCCGCCAAGCTAGCCACGGTCGCAGTTCCATTCACCTTCAAATGGGCGACGGATGCGCTTGCCGGGCAGGGAACGGCGCCCATTGCTCCTTCCGGCTGGCTGCTTTGGGCGATAGGCGCGCCAGTCGCCATGGCGATTGCCTATGGCGGGATGCGCATCTTAATGGCAGGCCTGACGCAATTGCGCGACGGCTTATTCGCGAAGGTCGCAATGCACGCAGTGCGGCGCCTCGCCTATCGCACCTTCGTGCACATGCACGAGCTCTCTCTCCGTTTCCATCTCGAACGAAAAACCGGTGGGCTCACGCGCGTCCTTGAACGCGGTCGCAACGGGATCGAGACCATCGTTCGAATGGTCATTCTGCAACTATCACCAACAATCATCGAGCTCGTCTTTATCGTGGCTGTCCTGATGTGGCAGTTCGACTGGCGTTATGTCGTCGTTATTCTGGTTACGGTCGCCGTATACATGACGTACACGTATCATGCCACAGAATGGCGCATCGGCATCCGTCGCAAGATGAATGACAGCGACACAGATGCGAATGTGAAGGCCGTAGACTCGCTTCTCAATTACGAGACCGTGAAGTATTTTTCTGCCGAGCAGCGCGAGGCCTCACGCTATGATCGGGCAATGGCCCGATACGAAGAGGCCAGCGTACGTGCCTACACCTCTCTCGCCATCCTAAACACGGGGCAGGCCGTGATATTCACGGCCGGGCTGGCTACGGCCATGGTCATGTGTGCAATCGAGGTTCAGTCGGGCAACAAGACAGTCGGCGATTTTGTTCTGATCAATGCGATGATGATCCAGTTGTATCAGCCGTTGAATTTCATGGGCATGGTATATCGCGAGATCAAGCAGGCAATCACTGACATCGAAATCATGTTCTCGATCCTTGAGCGCGAGCCAGAGATAATGGACGCGCCGAACGCTCCACCACTCAAAGTCAGCGCCGGTACAATAAAGTTTGAAAAAGTCAGCTTTGCCTACGACCCGGCGCGGCCGATCCTCAAGGGCATCAGTTTCGAAGTGCCGGCCGGAAAGACGGTAGCAGTCGTTGGACCCTCCGGCGCCGGCAAATCGACGATTTCTCGCCTGCTGTTCCGTTTCTATGATCTTTCCGGCGGTCGCATACTGATCGATGGCCAGGACATCTCAAAAGTAACGCAACAATCGTTGCGCCAGGCGATTGGCATGGTGCCGCAGGATACGGTGCTGTTCAACGACACTATTCGATACAACATCCGTTATGGACGCTGGGAATCGTCCGACGCGGAGGTAGAAGAGGCCGCGCGGCTAGCCCAAATCGATCCTCTCATTCGCATGGCGCCGAAGGGATACGAGACGGAGGTCGGGGAGCGCGGATTAAAGCTCTCGGGTGGCGAAAAGCAGCGCGTTGCCATCGCGCGAACAATCCTGAAAGGCCCCCCCATTCTGGTTCTGGACGAAGCAACATCGGCACTCGACAGTCATACCGAAAAGGAAATTCAGGACGCGCTCGAAAGAGTGTCGCGTAATCGTACAACGTTGGTAATTGCCCATCGACTGTCAACGATCGTGAGCGCGGACGACATCATTGTGCTTGACAAGGGAGAGATCGTGGAGCGGGGCACTCATCATGTACTTCTCGCCAAAAACGGTCTTTATGCAAGCATGTGGAATCGGCAACGCGAAGCTGAGGAAGCTCGAGAGAAACTTGCTCGCGCCGGTGAGGAGCAGTTGGCGCCAAACCGCAATCCTCCGCTGGTGGAGGACGCAATCGAAACAGTCGCACCTTTCGAAGCGCCAGCCGACGCTGCGGAGTAGAATGGTACGATGTCAATCTACAACTCCATTCGATCGCAGATTGTGCCCATCACGCCTGAGGGCTATCCGTTCATCGGCGCGTTTGCACTAGTCAGCCTCGTTCTGTTCTGGTTGTGGAGCCCGCTAGGTTGGTTGGGCACGGTCGCGACCGTCTGGTGCGCTTTTTTCTTTCGCGACCCTCCACGTGTCACGCCCGTGCGAGAGGGTCTGGTGCTGGCGCCGGCTGATGGACGCGTGAGTCATGTCACTTCGGTTTCGGCACCTCCTGAGCTCGGATTGGGCGAGAAACCGCTGCCGCGCATCTCGATATTCATGAGCGTGTTCGACTGTCATATCAACCGCAGTCCGGTCTCGGGAAAGATCGAAAAAATTGTCTACCAACCCGGCAAGTTCTTTAACGCCGATCTCGACAAAGCCAGTGTCCACAACGAGCGCAACGCGTTGGTGATCGTGGTGCCGGGCGGTCGAATTGCCGTTGTGCAAATTGCTGGCCTCGTTGCGCGCCGGATCGTCTGCTTTGCGCGAACAGGACAGGCCCTCGGCGCCGGCGAGCGCTTTGGGATGATTCGTTTCGGGTCGCGGCTGGACGTCTACCTTCCTGAAGGAACGCTGCCCCTGGTTGCAGTCGGTCAAACGGCAATTGCGGGGGAAACCGTTCTTGCCGACCTGCGCGGGGGCGATCTGAGCCGGTCCTTCCGAATGGGATAGACGGTTAACGATATGCCGAAAGCTCCTTGTTCGTTGCCGTGGCATCAGACGTTCCGGATGCCTATACTGAGGCCATGGTATTTCAGCCCATCGACCCAGCTCCGCCTCGTTTTCGCCGCCGGTTCAAGGCGATACCTGTCCGGACTTTACTGCCCAACCTGATCACTTTGTTGGCGCTGTGCGCCGGACTGACCGCAATCCGCCTTGCCGTAGAAAACAAGCTTGAGCTTGCTCTCGCCGCAATCGTGTTTGCCGCTCTGCTTGACGGCGTCGACGGTCGTATTGCCCGGATGCTCAAGGGCACTTCGCGATTTGGCGCCGAACTCGACAGTCTTGCGGATTTCGTCAACTTCGGTGTGGCGCCCGCGTTGATACTCTATTTTTGGGGCCTTCACGAACTCAAGTCCGCCGGATGGATTGCTGCGCTCGTGTTTGCGATATGCGCGGGCCTTCGTCTCGCGCGTTTCAACGTGATGATTGACGATCCCAACAAGCCGGCCTGGGCGGGCAATTTTTTCACCGGCATTCCTGCACCCGCCGGTGCCATTACCGTATTGCTGCCGATCTACTTGAATTTCCTGGGCCTGTCCGACGGGCTGATCACGACTTGGCTTACCTTTTTTTACACCTTGGCGATCGCAATCCTGATGGTGTCGCGTCTTCCGGTTTTTTCGGGAAAGCGAGTCGGAAAACGGGTGCCGCCGGAGATGGTGCTCCCGGTGTTCGTTCTTGTGGTGTTGTTCTTTGCTTTGCTGCTCAGCTATCCCTGGCAGGTGCTGGCAATCGGTACATTCGCTTATCTTGCTTGTCTGCCGTTGGGGTGGCTGTCCTACCGGGAATACCAGCGCAAGGATGCGGTCGCGGCAGCAGCCTCGAGCGGCGCATCACCCGCGGACTATCCGGCGACTGCACCGGCGCATGATGCTGACCAGAATCGCCCGGCACGCTTGAATTGATTTTAATTCGTGCGAAGCGGATAGCCCGGCATCAGTTCATAGGGGGGCTTCCAGCCGGGCAAGGCTTTCATGCGCTGGAGCCACGCCCCGATGGAAGGATATTGACTAGCAATATCGAAGCCAAACTCTGCGGCCGGGTAATAAAGGTACCCTGTCATTGAAACGTCGGCGATCGTCGGCCTGTCGCTTACGAGGAATTCGCGTCCACTCAATCTTTTATCTACGATTGAGAGATTGCCTTCGGCGCGTCCTTTCAGAAATGCCAACACCTTTTCGTCGCCGGCCGGCTTTGCAAAGTTTTTCAGAAACCGGAAGGGACCGAGAAATCCATTGACCTTTTGATTATCGAATATGATCCAGCGCAGCGCTTCCAGTTCTTCTTCCTCGTTTTTTGGCCGAAACTTTCCGCTCAGCCTGGCGAGATAGGTCAAAATGACTCCCGATTGGCTGAGCTTCCTGTCGCCGTGAACGAGCACCGGCGCCTCGCCCATTTCATTGACGTCGGCCCGGAACTCCGGAGTGCGCTGAATCATGGCTCCGAAGAAATCAACCCAGACTGGCTTCCAATCCGCTCCGATCAGGTTGAGCATGAGCGCTGCACGATAACAGTTACCGGACTGCGCAAAACAATAGAGTTCAAATTCGGCCATGAGAGCTCCGAGCGCTTTTTGCGGGGCACAGTGTCAATCGATGTGGATCACGCCGCTGCCGTGAATGAAACCGCGGCCAATCTGCGGGGAGGAAAACTTCAGAGCTTTACTTCATTGTTGGAATGACGAATTCCGCACCTTCCTTCGTTCCAGTCGGCCAACGAGAGGTGACGGTCTTCGTCTTGGTATAGAATCTGATCGAGTCGGGTCCATGCTGATTGAGGTCGCCAAACCCTGAACGCTTCCACCCCCCGAACGTGTGATAGGCGAGGGGTACTGGTATCGCGAAGTTCACGCCGACCATGCCGACTTGGACACGACTCACGAAGTCCCGCGCCGTATCGCCGTCGCGGGTGAAAATGGCCACGCCATTTCCATACTCATGTTCCGAAGGAAGCCTTACAGCCTCTTCATAATCTTTGGCGCGGACGACCGACAACACAGGGCCGAAGATTTCTTCCTTGTAGATCCGCATGTTTGGCTTGACCTCGTCGAAGAGGCAGCCGCCCATGAAGTTTCCGTTCTCGTATCCCTGTAACTTGAAACCGCGCCCGTCGACGAGGAGTTTGGCGCCTTCCTTTACGCCAAGATCCACATACTCCTTGACTTTGTTAAGATGAGACTTGGTCACCAGCGGGCCGTAGTCGGCCTGTGGATCGTTGGATGGACCGATCTTGAGGCCTTCCACCCGGGGAATGAGCTTTTCAACGAGAATGTCTGCCGTCTTTTTGCCGACCGGCACTGCCACTGAAACCGCCATGCAGCGTTCACCTGCAGAGCCGTAGCCGGCGCCGACAAGTGCATCCACCGCCTGATCCATGTCGGCATCGGGCATCACGATCATGTGGTTCTTGGCGCCGCCGAAGCATTGCACTCTTTTTCCGGAGGCACATCCAGTGCTGTAGATGTATTCGGCGATTGCGGAGGATCCGACAAACCCGATCGCCATGACCCTGGGGTCGGTGAGCAGCGTGTCGACGGCTTCCTTGTCTCCATTTACGACATTGAGGATGCCGCTAGGCAATCCGGCCTCGATCATCAATTCGGCGAGGCGCATGGGCACAGAGGGGTCGCGCTCCGACGGCTTCAGGATAAAGGCATTGCCGCAGGCAATGGCGGGTGCGAATTTCCACATGGGAATCATGGCCGGAAAGTTAAATGGTGTGATGCCGGCGACCACCCCAAGCGGCTGCCGTATCGAATAAAGGTCGATACTCGGTCCGGCCCCTTCGCTGAATTCGCCTTTGAGCAGGTGCGGAATGCCGCAAGCGAATTCGACTACCTCAAGACCGCGCTGGATGTCCCCGCGAGCGTCTGGAATGGTTTTTCCGTGCTCCGAGGAGAGAAGTTTCGCGAGTGAATCGAATTCCTTCTGAACCAATTCGAGAAATTTGAACATCACGCGCGCGCGCCGCTGCGGATTTGTCGCTGCCCATGACGGTTGGGCAGTCTGCGCATTGGCGATGGCGTGCTCGACTTCAGAGTGCTTCGCGAGTGCTACCCTGGCCTGGATCTCACCGGTGTTAGGATCAAAAACGTCCCCAAATCGCCCCGAACTTCCCTTGACGGGCTTTCCGCCGATGAAATGGCCGATCTCTCGCATGTCTCGCACTCCTAGGCTTGTCTGGGCTTCCGGGTGGGGCCGTCGGGGAGCCCTTCCCGGAGCGTTTTTTCTTCACCAACGATTAGCCTTTACCCCCCTTTAACAGCGGCAGTCTAGGGTCGTCAGACGGCGGGTCTCGCAACCGGCTTCTGGAAAGCGTGCGCGTTGGGTGGATAGGTAATGGATATCTCCACAGGTCTTGGGCTTCTGGCCGGCGCCGGCGTCCTTGCAACTCTCATTCTGCTTGGCGGCGATCTGCGCATGTTTGCCGACATGCACGCAGCCATCGTGATTTTCGGCGGCTCCTTTGCAGCTACCCTTATCCGCTTCCCGCTCGCTTCCATTTTTCATGGCCTGCCGCTCGGGGCAAAGTTTGCATTCACGCTGCGGCGCATGAGCCAACGCGATCTGGTTGATGAACTCGCAGGGCTTGCTGAGGTGGCCCGCAAGCAAGGCCCGATCGGGCTGGAAAAGGTCGAGATTGAAGATCCGTTTCTCGCCAAGGGAATTCGGTTCGTCGCCGACGGATATGACGGAAATTTCATTCGCGACAATTTGGAGCGCGATCGCGACAATTTCCTCACTCATCTGGACGAGGGGCAAAAGATCTACCGCGCAGTTGGCGACTGTGCGCCGGCGTTCGGGATGATCGGAACGCTGATCGGCATGGTCCAGATGTTTGCGAACATGACCGATCCATCGAAACTCGGCCCCTTCATGGCCGTCGCGTTGCTGGCCACGTTCTATGGCGCTGCGGTCGCCAACCTCCTTTGTCTGCCGATCGCGGACAAGTTACATCTCAAGTTGGTCGATGAGGAAATCAACCGCACGTTGATTATCGATGGCATTCTGATGATCCGCGAGGCGAAGAGTCCGACCTTGGTGCGCGAGATGCTGCTTGCCTATCTCCCTGAGAAGCATCGGCACGCCGACGAAGAGGGTGAGCAAGAGGCCGAAGCGGTCGCTGCCTAGCGCGATTTGCGAGAAGTATAGCAATGTCCAAACGCAGAGCAGCGGCACACGGTGGAGGGCACGGCTGGTTCGTGACCTTTGCCGATCTCATGGGTTTGCTGGTCAGCTTTTTCGTGATGCTAGTGGCCTTCTCAACTCAAGATCAGGCCAAGTTGCAGGTCGTTGCGGGGTCAATGCGCGACGCTTTCGGTGTCCAGGACCGCGTACGTTATTCAGGAATCATCGAGGTGCTCGGATTGCCGACAAGACCTCGACTGAAGAACGCCGCACACATCGATCCCTCAGAGGCATCAGCTTCGCCGACGCCCGATGAACACGACCGGCAGCGCACTTACGGTGCCCGCTTCAAGGAAGATCGAAAATTTGCACTGGCTTCAGCCTCGCTCCGCCAGGCTTTGCAGGAGATGCCGGAGATCACGGAGGCCTCGAAGCACATCATGCTCGAGGAAACCAAGCAGGGGTTGAATATCGAGATCGTCGATCAGGATGGGCGCTCCATGTTTCCCGACGGCGCAAAGGAGCCCTATGAACGCACACGACGGCTGGTTCAGAAGATCGCGCCGCAATTGAAAGCGATGCCGTATCGTTTGTCGATTGTGGGGCACACCTCGTCCACCAAGGTGCCTCCCAAGCCCGGCTACGGACCTTGGGAATTGTCCGCCGATCGGGCGAATGCCGTCCGGCAGATCCTCGAGAGCGAAGGCGTCCCATCGGGCAACATTTACATGGTCGCCGGCAAGGCGGACACTGAACCATTGTTTCCCGACGATCCTTACCTTTCACCGAACCGGCGCGTGACAATTACCTTGATGCGTGAAGAGCCGCCGTTGCCGCCAGACCTAGGCCCGTGAAGCTCGAATTCTGCATAGCTGACGCGATCATGCAGTATAAAATGGGCGTATTCCCGGTCTTCTCGCGGTGATATAAGGCCCGCCTTTAAATCGCTCTGGCGGACCACATTTAATCACAATGAATAGCGGCGCGAATGATACGGCGGCGTCTGTTCGGGCCGAACAGGACGTGCCTCCAACGCTGTTGGCGCTGGCGTTGGGCAGTGTCGGCGTCGTGTACGGGGATATCGGAACCAGTCCTCTCTATGCGTTTCGCGAGGCCGCTATGGCCGCGAGCGAACATCATGGCGTCACGCGCGAGATCGTTCTCGGGGTCCTCTCGCTCATTGTTTGGGCGCTGATCGTGACCGTGACGATCAAATACGTTCTTATTCTCCTTCGGGCCGATAACAACGGGGAAGGGGGGACCCTTTCGCTGACTGCGCTCGCAACACGGGCTCTCGGCCGCCGTACAGCATTCGTATTCATTCTGGGTGTGATCGGCGCCTCGATGTTTCTCGGTGACTCCGTCATCACGCCCGCTATCTCGGTGCTATCCGCTGTCGAGGGATTGAAACTCGCGAGCCCTACATTCGGCGAATTCGTCGTACCGCTCACTGTGGTTATTCTCATCGCGCTGTTCGCGGCTCAAAGTCGAGGTACGGCGCGAGTAGCCGCAATGTTCGGACCGATCATGGTCGTCTGGTTCCTGTCGATCGCCATCGCGGGAGGCCTGCATATTCGCGACGACCCGACAGTTTTGACCGCGATCAATCCTCTTTTCGGCATCGACTTTCTGCTTCATCACGGCACCGTCGGCTTGGTGACGCTTGGGGCGGTGTTCCTCGTGGTCACGGGTGGGGAAGCGCTTTATGCCGATCTCGGTCACTTTGGCCGCAAGCCCATTCAAACAGCGTGGCTCGGGTTGGTGCTGCCCTCGTTGCTCATCAACTATTTCGGTCAAGGAGCCAAGGTGCTCGCCGAACCGGCCGCAATCGAGAACCCCTTCTATCGGCTGGTGCCGGACACTCTCCTTCTGCCTATGATCGTGCTTGCGACTGCCGCCACCGTCATCGCAAGCCAGGCGGTGATCACCGGAGCATATTCTCTGGTGCACCAGGCAATTCAGCTCGGTTTGTTGCCGCGTCTCACGATCCTGCACACGTCGGCCTCGCATGTCGGACAAATCTACATTCCACGAGTAACAGTTTCGTTGATGATCGGCGTGCTGCTTCTGGTTGGGTTGTTCCGAACATCAAGCAATCTGGCGTCAGCCTACGGAATTGCTGTTGCGACAACGATGGTCGTAGACGGGCTGTTGGCGTTGGTCGTGGTCTGGAAACGTTGGGAATTGTCGCTCTGGCAATCTCTCCTGCTGATTGCGCCGCTGATCGTTGTTGACGTCGTGTTCTTCTCGGCCAACCTGCTCAAGTTGTTTGAAGGAGCGTGGGCGCCAATTTTATTCGGCGTAACGATGGTCATTCTGATCCTGACCTGGCGCCGCGGCACCGGAATTCTTGTCAGCAAGACGCGCCGAACGGAGGTTCCGCTGGAGACTCTCTTGCGCAGCCTCGAAAAGAAGCCTCCCCACATCGTTCCCGGAACGGCCGTGTTTCTCACCAGCGATCCGGAATTTGCACCAACTGCGCTTTTGCATAATTTGAAGCACAACAAGGTCCTTCACGAGCACAATGTTGTGCTTACGATCGTCACTTCCGATACTCCGCGGGTGCCGGAAGATGAGCGTGTTCGCATTACGCCACTCTCCAAACTCTTCTCGAGGGTGTCGCTCAAATTCGGCTACATGGAACAGCCGAACGTTCCCAAAGCGCTAGCAATCGCCCGCAAGCACGGCTGGCAGTTCGACATCATGTCCACTTCGTTCTTCTTGTCGCGGCGATCTCTAAAACCATCCGCAAAGTCCGGCATGCCCAGTTGGCAGGACCACCTGTTCATTGGGCTCGCCCGTTCGGCGAGCGATGCAACCGACTTTTTCCAAATCCCGACCGGCAGGGTCGTGGAGGTCGGTACGCAAGTCACCGTATAACGCGAAGAATAGGCATATGGACGTCGCGAATTTCGGCGGTGAAGACCGTCGGCAATTCTCGCCGGAGGCAAAGGTGAGGGCGGCAAGCTCGCATTGATAGCGCATCCCGCTCGCTCTCATTGCGCTTACCCAACTTGCGAATGATGCGACCGACTAGCTTCAGAGTCCGACAGGACCGATAGTGGAGGTGGGCACGCAGACAACGATCTGACACTCGCTCCCGCATCAGGAAATTAGGGGTGGTCGGGAGGCCGCCTTTGCGGGTAAAAGCGCCCATATTCGTCTAAGGAGGACGAAAAATGACGGAGGGCAACCCACGCGCGGACGAGGTGAGGAACCTCACTCCGGAAGAGGTCGCTGAAGGAATGCGCGAAGGTCGGATCCTGTTGGTCGATGTGCGCGAGCCCAACGAGACGGCCGTAGAGAGTTATCCCGATGCAGTCATCGTTCCATTGTCATGTTTTGACCCCTCGACCATACCTGACCCGCAGGGTAGGGAGGTCGTATTCGCTTGCCGCTCGGGACGACGCTCGATTACGGCATCCGTTGCCGCTCAGGATGCAGGGTACCCCTATCGTGCGCATCTGGCAGGCGGGATGATTGCCTGGAAGCAAGCCGGGCTTCCCACCAAGACGTGAACAAGTTCGATGCCAGTGATGAATCGACGAGTATTCGCGGCAGGTGCCCTCGTCTTCAGTCTAAGCACGCTGGTTGCTCGCTCTGCTTCCTCACAAGGCGAGCGTGTGGTCAACGTATACAATTGGTCGGACTACATCGACCCGCGAGTCCTCGAAAACTTCGCAAAAGAGACTGGCATCAGGGTCCAATACGACACTTTCGATGCCAACGAAACGCTCGAGACCAAGCTGCTTGCGGGCAGATCGGGGTATGACGTCGTAGTGCCGACCGCCTATTTCCTGGAAAGGCAGATCAAGGCCGGCGTCTTTCAGAAACTGGACAAGGGAAAATTGAAGAACTTGGACAATGTCTGGCCTGAGATTGCTCGTCGACTCGCCGTGTATGATCCGGGCAATCAATACGCAGTCAATTACATGTGGGGCACAACCGGCATAGGCTACAACGCCGCCGCTGTGCGCGAGAGACTCGGTCCCGATGCAAAGATCGACAGCTGGAAAGTTATTTTCAAACCAGAAAACATTTCCAAATTCAGTGATTGCGGTGTCCACATGCTCGATTCGGCCGACGATATCATTCCGGCCGCGCTCAATTTCCTCGGAATTGATCCAAATTCGACAAATCCAAAAGACCTCGAAAAGGCCGCCGACCTCCTGATGGCAATTCGCCCTTCTGTAAGGAAATTCCATTCCTCCGAATACTTGAATGGGTTGGCGGGGGGAGAAATCTGCCTTGTGGTCGGCTGGTCCGGCGACGTCAAGCAGGCCCAGAGGCGTGCTCGCGAGGCCAAGAACGGCGTCGACGTTCGGTACTCCATTCCGACAGAAGGCGCCCAAATGTTTTTTGATAACCTCGCAATTCCCAAAGATGCCGGACATGTCGATGAAGCATATGCCTTCATAGACTATTTGCTGCGTCCAGACGTGGCGGCCATGAATACAAATTTCGTAGCTTACGCGAATGGCAATCTGGCGAGTCAGAAATTTATCGATAAGAGCATACTCGAAGATCGAAGCATCTATCCCGATGATGCCACCATGAGTCGGCTTTACACGGTCGGGGCAAGAGATCAGAGAACTCAGCGGCTCATCAATCGCTTATGGACGCGAATAAAGACCGGACGCTGATGTTCTTCACCGCCAGCGTCGGTGCAGCCACAGCCACTGCTCCGGATATTCCCGAATCCAGTTTTCGACGACTGTGGTAATGCGTTGCGTGGTGGCTGCGACATCGATCTTGCCGCGTTCATCGCGCACAGGCTCGATTTCTTCTGTCAGCTCGGCACGAAAGCGATGATTTGGTAGGCGAACTACGCGCGTCCCGTGGATCGGGCAGTCAAAGTGGCGCGCCAGCCGCGCAAGCAGGGGATTGGCCTTGGTACGGCGGCCAAAAAACGTAACATCCACACCCCGTCCATAGTATTGGTCCACCAGCATGCCCACGTGAATTCCATTTTCCAGAGCATTGGCAAGCCTCACGGGCGCATCCAGACTGGTCGAAATCAAAGTCCCCATCGTTGCCGCTCTTGTCTTGTGGAGCCATCTGTCGATGGCCGGTACATTCGGTCGGCGATAAAGAACAGCGCTATTGATCTTGCAGCTTGCCGCGCAGACCGCCGGAAGCTCCCAATTGCCGAAATGGGCAGCGAACACCAAAGACGGCTTTCCGCTGTGGAAGAGCTTGAAGAACCGGTCAATATCGGCCTGCCGCGCTTCGATGCGGGAGGGACGGTCGGGGTGCCAAGGATCGAAATCCGATAATTGGTCCAGACGCGCAAATTCGGCAGCCATTCGACCAAGATTGTCCCAAACGCCGCTAAGGATCGAGGCGATTTCTGCCGGCGACTTTTCCGGGAATGCCGCGACGAGATTGGCCCGCCCGATCCGGTTCTCTGGCAGAAACGGTCCAACGGTTCGCATAAACCAGCCGGCGAGATCGGCCATGAAATCAGCATCGATCCGTGCAAGCAATTTCAGCAAGCCGACGGTCAACGCGCCGATGACGGCATTTCCGACACGTTTCATTCGGCGCTGAAAACGCCGGATCGTCGGCTGCATCGGTGTCCTCAGAGGGTCACGACTACTTTGCCGAACACCTGCCGGCTTTCCAGCCGAGCAAGCCCGCGATCGAAATCAGCCAATTGGACTTCGGTGTCGATGATAGGTGTCATGCCAGCTGCGATTTTGGATAGACTATCTCGGATATTGCGCATTGACGCGCCGAAGGAGCCGAGAATTTTGTACTGCTGCTGGAACAACTGCATCAGATTGATCGTCGCTGTAGGACCGGCAGTCGATCCGCAAGTTACCAGGCGGCCGCCACGCTTGAGGCAGAGCAGGGAAGCGTTGAATCCCTCGCCTCCCACATGCTCGAACACGACGTCGACGCCTTTCTTGCCGGTGATCTTGCGCGTAACACCTTCGAACCGCTCGGTCTTATAATTGATGACGTGGTCGGCGCCGAGCGCCTTGGCTTTTTCTTTCTTCGTGTCATCGCCCACCGTCGTAATGACAGTGCAACCGAGCGCTTTTGCCATTTTGATGGCCACGGAGCCAATTCCGGAGCCGCCGGCGTGAATGAGAATTGTTTCGCCCGGCTTGAGCTTGGCGTTGTCAAACAACATGTGCTCGACGGTTGCGAATGCGATCGGCGCGCAGGCCGCGTCGCGCATTGACACGCCCTCCGGGATGCGGACCGCGAGGCGCGCCGGCAAATTGATTAGATCGCGAGCGAAACCATCGATATGAAAACCCATGATGCCGCGAACATTTTCGCAAAGATTATCGCGGCCTTCGCTGCATGCGGGACAATTGCCGCATGTCATTGCACCGTACATCACGACCCTATCGCCCGGCTGCCAGCCAGAATTACCGCTGCCGACGGCCGTTATTTCACCGGAGGCTTCGGCTCCAACCACCAAGGGCAGCTGCCGCTTGGCAAAGGCCATTCCGCGAAATCCCCACAGATCGAGATGATTGAGAGCCACCGCCTTGACGCGAATTTGCACGTCGCCCTGTCCGGGCGCGGGCGGCGGAGGGACGTCGATCAGCTCCAGCTTTCGGTCTGCAATCAATCTCAGGGCACGCATGCAAATCGGTTCGGCGGTTCAGACCGGCTCGAGTCCCATGACCAAAGAGACGTTTTGACCGCCAAATCCGAACGAATTTGATATGGCATGGCGCAAGGTTGCATCACGAGCTTTGTTCGGCACGACATCGAGGGGAATGGCGGGATCCGGGATCGCGTAATTGATCGTTGGCGGAATACGTTGATTCTGCAGTGTCAACAACGTGAACACTGCTTCGACCGCGCCGGCTGCAGACAGCGTATGCCCGATCATGGATTTATTGGACGATATGGGAACACTTCCGATGCGATCGCCAAAGACGGTGGCGCACCCGAGATATTCCATTTTGTCATTCTCGGGCGTGCTCGTCCCGTGGGCATTGACATAATCGATGTCATCAGGTGTGAGGCCCGCATCTGCAATGGCATTCGCAATACATCCGATGATCGGTTTCCCGTCCGGACTGGATCTCGTGCGGTGAAATGCGTCAGTCATCTCGCCGCAGCCTTCGACGGTGCCAATGATTTTAGCTCCGCGAGCCTTAGCAGCTTCATAACTTTCCAAGACCAGAGCTCCGGCACCCTCCGCCATGACAAAGCCATCGCGGTTCTTGGAAAATGGCTTTGCTGCTTTTTCCGGAACATCATTGCTCGTAGATAGCGCAGAAAGGAGCGAGAACCGGATTACGGCCTCGGGGTTTATGGATCCGTCGGTCCCGACGCAAAGCGCGGCGTCCGTCTCGCCGCGGCGGATGGCCTCCACTCCGAGTTGGATTGCAGTGGCGCCGGACGCGCATGCGGTCGAGAGCGAAACCGGCGAACCTTGGGTGCCGAACTTCTCGGCGAGATTGTCCGCCACC
Source organism: Pseudolabrys sp. (assembly GCA_035718275.1). Taxonomy (GTDB): domain Bacteria; phylum Pseudomonadota; class Alphaproteobacteria; order Rhizobiales; family Xanthobacteraceae; genus Pseudolabrys. The sequence goes on from DASTHI010000026.1 coordinate 34,055, forward strand.
GAGCCAAGTAGAAAACGTCGATGATAATCCGGAAAGTTCGCGCTGACACGAAGCAAGTCGGCGTAGGTTACAGTCTCGTTCGCGCCCGATTTCGAACCAAGTTCCAGGCGTTGCGGCCACTCCATCTCGATAGGGGGGACGGCAAGGAATAGGGGACCGGGAAAGCGGCACGCACTGCCGAGCGCCGACTGCGCAATAGCCTCCTCGGCTGCAAGTTCGGCAAATGACTCTGTAAGAGCCGCGGCGCAAGGTTGCGGAGGGAGGAAGTCGATTGTTCCGGCAATACGCGTCCTGAGACCGTCAGTAGGGAAGCGGGTAATCGCTTTGATTCCCGATTCACCCGCGGTGAGCTTGACCCAATTTTCCGCCTTGCCCGCTCCCAGAGACGTGACGACACCCAGACCGGTCACCACGACTACCGGACGGCCCATGTTGTCCCTTTTACTTGCCATAGCTTCCCCTCAGCCAACGCGTTCAACGAGCGCGAGTCCCTCGCCACGCCAGTGTCCAACCCCGGTCACCACAACCTGCTTCAGTTCCTCTTCCATCGGCCGTTCCAGGCTGGTCGAGTCACAAGGCGGAAACAGACTAGCATGTTCGAGCGCCACGGTTGCCAGAGCTATGTTCATTGGGAATTGCGGCTCCAGCCCGTGCCCCAGATGCGATCCCGTCGCGCGCACGGCAAGCTCCGAATGCTGCTCCAGGAACAGCCGCTCCTCAGCGGTTGCCGGGTTTGCGCCAGTGGCGCCCGACAGGACTGCGGCGTGCCGAGGGTGTACTTTTTCTTCGCGCAATGCATCCCACAACCGCGAAAGGGTGGAGGTAATCGTCCCAGGCTGACGGTTGGCTCGATCCGACAGCACCGACGTCAGGCGTGCCAACGGCTTTGCGCCCCGCTTTTGTGCGTGAGCACGCGCTTCCATGACTAGGAATGCGCCCAGTGAGCCCAATGCGAAGCCGCCTTTGCCCGAGCGCTCCCACACCGGTACATGCTTTTCCTTCAACGCCAGCCCAGCGAATTCATAGAGCATCAGAAGGTCGGGTCGCTCTGCGTTGTAGGATCCTCCCACGAGAGCGATATCGCTTTGTCCTGCGCCGATCCGTGCGTGAGCAATCCGAACTGCATCGATCCCGGCGGACTCCTCTCCCATGAACGTGCGCGAGGAACCCGTTACGCCATGGACAATCGAAATATTGCCCGCGAGCAGGTTGGACAGCTGCGCCAGAAACAGCGTCGGGCGCAGGTCGCTCATGAGTCGCTCGTTCAAGAATGCGGCAGGATTTGCAGCATGTCTGATACCACTCAGGATAGTCGAATCCACGGTAAGATCTCGTTCGCCACCTCCCGCGGCCACGATCATATCCATGTGCGAGAGGATCTCTGCCTTGCCCTTGACCCCGGCGGAATCGAGCGCAAGCCCGGCGGCGTAAGTGCCAATTCGCTGCCAATCCTCCATCTGGCGTTGGTCGCCCTTTTTGGGGATCTGTGCATCAAAATCCACGCTCGCGAGCGGATGCACGATGAAAGGCGCGAATATCTTCACATCCGCACTTGGTCGCTGCATCAGACTTTGCCAGTGCGCGGAACTTCCTTCGCCGAGGCAAGACAGAATTCCGATGCCGGTAATCCAAACTTCACGCTGCGCTTCAACCATCAGCCGGCACCTCGGCCGGGAAGCCGACCCGAGCGGCAGTCTCCCGCATTCGGAGCTTCATTTCGTCATTCGGGAAATCGAGGACTCTCAGTGTCAGAGTCGCATCACAAATGGCCTTTCCCTCGAGTGTGATGCCCGCCTTTGTGACAGCGTACCCCGATCCCTCGTGGATCAGCGCGGCGGTTACAGCTAATTTTTGACCCGGGGTGACGAACATCCGGAATTTCGCATCTTTGACAGCAGCCAGAAATGCCATACGCCCAAACCGATTTACCGCAACGACGAGCCAGCCTGACGTCTGAGCCATCGCTTCAACCAGAAGGACGCCCGGCATAAGTGGAAATCCGGGAAAGTGACCTTCGAAGATTGTGCTTGTGGAGGGGACAGTGGCCTCAGTGCTGATTTTTCGCTCGGCAAGATTGAGGTCAGCAATCCGATCGATCAGCTGAAAGTACTCAAGACGCATGAGATCGGCGCTTCATGCTCCCTTTGCAGCAACGAGCTCGTCGATGCGGGTGCTCAGGTTCTTGAGTACGAAGTACTGATCCGTTGTTGCCTTGCCGTCATTGACTTCCTGCGTCCACTGCTCGAGCGGAAGCTTGATGCCAAATGCCTTGTCAATGGCGAATGCGATGTCGAGAAAGTCGAGACTGTCGATGCCCAAATCGTTGATTGCATGGCTTTCGGGCTTGATGGAATCGCGGGGAATATCACACGTTTCGGCGATAATATTGGCAATGGTGTCGAACGTCGAAGACATCTCTAACTCTCTGGTTGGTCCGGAGTTCTGACGAGCCGGCAGCCACCTTGCCCTGAGCCTTGGGTCACAGCCCCCAATCCGCACTTCCACGGCAAGCGTGGCTGCCCGTATACCCAAGCAAGGGGGAGAGTTCAATGGCGGCGCCCACTTAGTCGACACAATGGCCCCGGTTCGGGCATTCGCCTTGGCCAATACCTACCAGCGGTCCTTGTTCACCTCGACAGGGGTGCATCCTCGACGGCCGGAAAGCACGCAATCCTGGTTCTTGCGCATCGCTGCCATTGTTTCCGCAAGCCACAGTCCGGCGGCAATCAGTGCGATCACAAAAACAAATGCCGCAACGTTTACAATCATGCGATGTCGATAGTCGTCCGGTGCCTCGGTACGTTCGTATTGCGCGAGATCGTCCAATGGCGGACGCATTCTCGTAGCAGGCGAGGGATGTTCCCGCCGGAAGCGGATCACGCGCGGTCGCTCGGATTGTGAACGGTCATTTGCAGACATAGCTTCAATTCTAGCACGCCGAGGCTTGCGGCTCGACTCCACTGACTGGTGAAGCTTGAACTTGGTTCCCTGGTGTGCATTCGATTATTGCGCGGACTGGATCGCATGTGATTGTTTGCACGAATCGAGCGGATTTCTCAGCCAAATTGGAGATCAACAATGAAAACAGGTCCCCTTGCCGCTGTCCTTGCAATGATCTGCATTGGCGGAGCGGCCGTTGCGTGGGCGGCCGAAACCAAAGTGGGAGACTTGCGCATTTCAGCGGCCTGGGCGCGCGCCACGCCGAAAGGTGCATCGGTCGGCGGGGGTTATTTCACGATTACAAATACGGGCAAGACGCCGGACCGTCTGCTCGGAGGTAATTCGGATGTGTCCAGCCGCTTCGAGCTTCACGAAATGCGCATGGAGAACGACATCATGAAGATGCGTCCCATATCGCACGGCATCGACATCAAACCGGGGCAGACAATCGAATTCAAGCCCGGGGGCTACCATGTGATGTTCGTCGGGCTGAAAAAGCCGCTGGAGAAAGGCCAGCACGTAAGCGCGACCCTGCAATTCGAAAAGGCAGGAAAGGTCGTCGTCGACTTCACCGTCGAAAGTATCGGTGCATCGAAGTCCAGCAGGAGTGGCATGCAGATGGAACATCACCAGGCGCACTAGCCACTATTCGACGATTGCGTTGCGCAACCAACTTGCACCAGGCGGAATGACCAACTCAGGCGTAGCTGCATCGGATGCGGCAGCGACGCGGCGAAACCGAAAAAGTCGTTACGCTCGACGAAGCGACCTGCTCCGGTCGGTCGATTACTGCGGTTCCGGAAATGGCAATGGCGCTTCTTCTGGAGGCTGCATATGGAAAACGTTCAGCGTCATTGATATAAGCGAGTAATAGCCGAGAACGCCGACGAGCTCCACGGTCGCTGAATCGCCGAGCAGCGAAGAGACCCGCTTATACGTACGGTCGCTGACCCTCTTTTTCCTGTATAGCTCCTGGATAAAGTCGTAAATCGCCCTTTCGTCCTTTGGAGCTGATTTTGGCAACCGTCCGCGGCGCAGGTCCTCAATCGTCTTTAATTTTACGCCCGCCTTTTCCGCAATGGAGGCGTGTGCGTACCATTCATATTGAGCAAGCCACCGCCGTGCTGTGCACAATATTGCGAATTCGGACAGGCGTGCCGGCAGCGCGGTCTTGTACCGACAATGTGCTCCGAGCTTTTGAGCCAGTTCTCCGAATTCCGGGGCGTGCATCCAGGCGGCAAAAGGACCTCGGGCCGTGATTGCTGCACCCCGTGGACCTGCGCGCAAGCTTTGCAGCAGGGCACGTTGCTTCTCGCTCATTGCCGTTTCATCGAGCAGGGGTAGGCGTGGCGCAGGGCGCTTTGTCCGCATGGCATTTTCCTTGCAAGTTAGCGGTCGGGTGTGAATCAAAAGAACCAAATGGAAATTCGTCGATTGGTGGCTAATATTGTTGAGATTTGCAAATCCAAATGCAAAAAATGTGCTTTCGGAGCAGCCGCTATGGCTCTGCTGTTAAAATCGTTGCTTGCGACAATTTGGGCTCTCGCCTTCACTTGCCCGGTATTGGCCGACGCGATCGACGGAAATTGGTGCCACAATGACGGACGGCACTTTTCGATTCGTGGCCGCGAAATCGTGACGCCGGGCGGTGCGACCATGATCGGTGATTATAGCCGCCATTGGTTCTCGTATGTGGTACCCGTCCCGGAGCCGGGAGCTGGCAACACGATTTTCATGACCTTGATGAATGAGAACACAATCCATTTGAAAAGAGAGCCGATCGCCGCAAGCTACGAGGTGTGGGTGCGATGTTCGCCTTCAATCAGCGCCATTTCATCCTGGCCCAGTCTCCAAGGCTGACTTCGGTCTCCAGCGCACTGCAAGCTCGCGACGCGACACGACGGCGTTACTTGCCGCGCTCGCGTTTGCTGGCGTCTTTTGAATGAGACGACCGGCGAGTTATGTGCCTCTCGGTCATTTCGGCGCGGGCTCGGCACTCTTCATGCAGCGACTGAAGTTCATCGTCGCTCATATCTTCGATCGCGGCGAATTTGTTTTCGGCGCCCTTCATCGCAAGCACGAGTTCCGACAATTTCAACTGAATGGCCATGGTATCGCGATTTTGCGTGTTCTGAATCAGGAATACCATGAGAAACGTGACGATTGTGGTCCCCGTGTTGATCACGAGTTGCCAAGTATCGCTGTAGTTGAAGAATGGTCCGGAAACGATCCACCCTGCAACAACCGCGACGGCTAGCAGGAATGTAACGGGATGGCCGCTCCACGCGGAGGTCGCATGTGCAAATTGCGAAAACCGCTGGGTCAGTTCGGACGCAACGGACGTGGATACGCCGTCGTTTTGATTATTGGCTTTGCTGGCTTTCATTTCTTTATCTCCCCGGCAAATCCCCCGCTTAGGCGACAACGAAAACGCGCGGCTTCGATGCGGTGTTCCATCAGCCGTGTTGGGCGAGCAACGCCTTTGAATACGAATGCGCGTGCCAGGGAACCGGTAACCGCGTCGCACGTTGCGGGACATGCCAGGCACATACTGAATTCACATTGGGAGACCCAGCCATGAAGACTATGGAAGATATGTTCCACGCCCTCTTGCAGGACGTCTACTACGCCGAAAAGCAGCTCACCAAAGCACTTCCCAAAATGGCCAAGGAAGCCGACGACAGCGAGCTAAAAAAGGCTTTCAGCGACCACCTGAAGGAAACAGAAGGACATATCGACCGCCTGGAAAAAGCATTCGAGATGATCGACAAGCCGGCTCGCGGCAAGAAATGTGAAGCGATCATCGGAATTATCGACGAAGGAAAGGAGATGATGGAGGAGGCCGAAGACGAGCAAATACTCGATGCAGGGCTGATTGCGTCCGGCCAGGCCGCTGAACACTACGAAATTGCCCGGTATGGCACGCTTTGTGCCTGGGCAAAGCTGATGGGAAAGCCGCAACTAGCGAAATTGCTGCATGAAACCCTCGAGGAAGAAAAACACGCCGATGAATTGCTGACCCAGATTGCGGAGAAATCGGTCAACGAACAGGCGCTCAGCGCCTGAATGGCTTGGGGCGCCGAACACCGCTCAATGACATCCGTTTCGGATCGGGAAGAGGCTGCTTAATGCGACCGATCCCAGCCCAGGGATCTTTGCGCAAGCGCGACAAGCGGGACTGCAGATTTCCGACTGTGTACTGGCTTGCGGATTTCAGGTTGCCGAGCTCCGACCAGTCGACCGGCACTGAAACCGGTGCACCCGGGCGTGCGCGAGTCGAGTAAGGTGCAACAGCAGTCGCCTCGCGGCTATTGCGCAGATAATCTACGAATATGCGATTGGTGCGCCGGCTTTTGCTAGCGGTCGAGATATAGCGCTCGGGAGAGTCCGCCTCCATCGAAGTGGCAATCGCGCGGGTAAAATCCTTTGCCTCTTCCCACGGTGTCGGCGAAATCGGCAGCACGACGTGCAGACCCTTGCCGCCGGAGGTTTTGACGAAACTCCTGAGTTTCAAATCAGAAAGCCGCTTGTGCACTTCCCGGGCTGCGGAAACGACATCTCTCCATCCGGTCCCGGGTCCCGGATCGAGATCGAAGACGAGTCGATCAGCGCGTTCCCGATCATCGATAGTCGTGCCCCGTGTATGAATCTCAAGAACTCCGCCCTGCACGAGAGCGATCAAGCCATCGAGATCATCGATGGAAATGATGTTGTCGCCTTTTTCCTCAACAAGATGCAGATGTTGGACCGGAATACCTGCGCGTGCATGCTTTTGAAAAAAGCATTGGCCTAGATCTGATCCCTCCGGGCAACGCACGAGTGCCAGCGGTCGCCTGACCAAATGTGGCTTCATCCATGTCCAGATCTGAGCATAAAAATCGGCCAGGTCGCGTTTGGTTACGCCGGCGTCTTCCCAATACAGACGCTCCGGGTGCGTGAGCCGGACTCCGGCAACTGTCGTTTCTTTGCTTTTCTGAGGTGTGCTGCGCTTGACTTCCGATCGGCTGACCGCCGGGGAGGCTTTTTCACGTACGACCTCTGTTGCCGACTTGTCCTCTCGGATGCCCTGGAATGATGCCTGCCGTATTCGACCGCCATGGGTCCATCCATGGAAATCGACTTCGACCACCATTCGGGGTTCTACCCATATCGGCTCGCGAACGCCTCGTTCCTCTGCGGGCAGCGGCTGGAATGGCGACCTGTCGGTTCTCAACTTCATGAGCTTCCGAAACAGGCTGCGGGCCGTCTCGTGGGTAAAGCCGGTTCCGGTGCGGCCGGCATAGTGCAATTTGCCGTTCTCGTGAAAACCAAGGACCAAGGCACCCACCGCATGAGCATCTGCAGTGGAGGGCACGACACCGGCAACGACAAATTCCTGTCGGTCGGAACATTTGGTCTTCACCCAGTCGCGTCCTCGGCCCGAACGATAAGGAGAATCAGCGAGCTTCGATACGATTCCTTCCAACCCCAACTTGCACGCGTGACGAAGGAGAGTGGTTCCGGACCCGGTCAGAGACTCGCTCAGCCTCAAAGGGCCTGGAGCAGAAATCCCTCTGAGCAGTTTGCTCAGCGCCTGTTTGCGGAGGGTCAATGGCTCGGGCTTGAGATCGGCGCCGTCCAGATGCAGTAAATCGAACGCGTAGAGCGCCATACGATCGTATCGTCCGGACTTCAGGTCCTGTTGCAGCAGCGAAAAACTGGAAATGCCGTCATCGCCCTCGGCAACCACCTCTCCATCGATGATGGCGCTGGCAGCCGGTAACTTGGCGATCGCGCGCGCGATTGTTGGAAATTTATGGGTCCAGTCGAGGCCCTTGCGCGTCAGCAGTTTTACATTACCTCGGTCCAGCCGAGCCTGAATGCGATAGCCGTCAAATTTGATTTCGTGGATCCATTGCTCGGTCGAGGGCGCCTTATCGGTTAAAGTTGCAAGGCAGGGCTCGACGAACGAAGGCAGTGGGGCTCGATGCGCCGTTTTCGATCGGGTGTCATCGGCTCTCGATCTTCGGACTTGGACGTTGGAATTGGCAGGCGCCGTGGCGCTCCTTTTCTTTCGGGCGATCTTTTTCCTTGCTGTTTTTGGAGTGGAATTTTTCGCTGTTTTTTCAAGCGCAGGAGGAGCCGGCTGCGATCGATTGCTGTGCCAGATTCTCTTTGGGTTGCTGGCAATTTCTTCCAGTGATCGGCCGGTCGCAACGGAAAGGGGCTGCTCTTCCAAAATATCCTTGTCGCGGGCCGAACGCTCGGCGTCGTCATGCTGCTTTATGAGCAGCCAGTTGTCTCGTTTTTCTCCAGGGCGCCGGTGCATCCGCACGAGATGCCAGCCGCCCGAAAGTTTTTTACCTTCAAGCCGGAAAGAAAGATGCCCTTTTGCCAAGCCTTTATGGGGATCATTTTCCGGAAACCAGCGCCCGCGATCCCAGATCAGCACAGTGCCGCCGCCATATTCACCTTCGGGGATCGTGCCTTCAAACTTGTTATACTCAATGGGGTGATCTTCGACTTGTACGGCGAGGCGCTTCTCGCCCGGCACAAGGCTCGGCCCTCTGGTCACGGCCCAGCTTTTCATGACACCGTCGAGCTCTAGCCGCAGGTCGTAATGCAGGCGCCGTGCGGCATGTTTTTGGATGACAAACGCGTTGCCTCGCCTGCGCTCGACCTTTCCCTTTGGCTCCCTCGTTACGTCAAAGTGCCGCTTTCCACGGTAGGTCTTCAGATCAGGTCTGGGAGACTTGGGCATGGCGTTTGCTCGCTCGTCGCGGTCGCTTTTCACGCCACGCATCGTCCTCTCTGATCGTGCACTGAATCGCAGATAGGTCCGCCTGAAGTGGAACCCTGAGCGCCGACCTGACGTTTCTGTTGCCGGGAGGCCTTCGGGCCACAAACAAGCGAGGTCCTCATGCTGGGTTGGGCAATTACGTTTCTCATCATCGCGCTGGTTGCGGCCCTATTAGGGTTCGGCATGATAGCAGGAGTTGCTATCGAGGCGGCGAAGATCGTTTTCTTCGTTGCAATTGCATTGTTCGCAATTTCGGTGATCGCCGGGCTGATACGAGGCCGCAGGCCGACCGTTCCATAGACGGGCGGGACAACGACAAAAAACCCCGTGCGACTCGCGTCGTGCGGGGGTTTTTTTATCCGAACTGCCAATTGCTACTCGCCGCTTGCCAGAACGGCTCGCGTCGTTTCGTCAGGTCCAAAATCCTCGGCGCTGTTTACGTGCAGCAGCTCGGCCAAACGTGTGCGCGCCCGATTGACGCGCGATTTGATCGTTCCGACAGCGCAGCCGCAAATTCCCGCCGCTTCTTCGTAGGAAAATCCCGAGGCGCCGACGAGAATGAGTGCTTCGCGCTGGTCCGAGGGCAACTGTGCCAATGCTTCACGGAATTCCCTGAACTCCACATGACCGTATTGATCCGGCTGCGACTTCAGCGACTCTGCATGATGGCCGTCACTGTCTTCGACCTCGCGTCTTCGCTTGCGATACTCGGAGCGGAAATGATTGCGCAGGATCGTGAAGAGCCAGGCCGACATGTTCGTACCCGGCTGAAAGGACTCGATATTTGCTAAAGCGCGGAGAAGAGTTTCCTGTACGAGATCGTCAGCGCGGTCAACGTTCCCGCACAATGAGATGGCAAACGCGCGGAGGCTTGGCACCGCACCGAGAACGGCTTTGCGGACGGACTCGTCCATCGGCATTAGTGCCCATCCTTTTTTCCATCACCCTCGAGGCGATTTATGAGTTCAGCAAACCGCTCGGGGACACCCTGGTTCACGACTTCGTCGTACATAGCCCTGAGTTGCTGCCCAAGCCGCGCCTGGACGTCTCTGCCAAGCTTTGCCGGCTTCGCGCTGCTTTTCTTGCTCCGGGTTGCCGCCGCTTCCATTGGATTTTGTTGTCCCACGGGCTTTCGTTCGTTCATCTTTCACCCCACCTCCGAGGCCCTGGGTAGGCTCCGGTTGCCCCCTTGGTTCTGTCAAAACCTTTGACCTCGCAGATGGTTCCTCCATAACGGAACTTTTTTGCGACAATGGCGTTGGGGCGCTACAGGTCGATCGGGAGCGACGGGGTGGCAGCCCCGATCGTTGCGTCGCCACATTCGGGAGGGATTCTTGTCGACATCTCAAGCCGTTGCTCAGCACCTACCCTATCTTCGGCGTTATGCCCGGGCCCTTTCAGGCAACCAATCATCCGGGGATGCCTATGTGGCGGCAACTCTCGAAGCGCTCGTACAGGACCCTCAGGTACTCGAAAGCGGCCTTTCCACGAGGATCGCGCTGTACAGGCTGTTCACGAAAATTTGGAATTCAGTCGCGCTGAATGGGAGGTCCACGACGGCCACTCTCGCCCAGCCGGTGGAACGGCACCTTGCGCAAATTCCGCCGAAGCCTCGTCAGGCGTTTCTGCTTGTCGCCTTGGAAGGCATGTCGGAGGATGATGCCGCCAAGGTACTGGATGTTGATGCTCCGACGTTGCGCGATCTTGTAGAGGAATCCGGTCGAGAACTCGCTGCCGAAATCGCGACCGATGTTCTGATCATCGAGGACGAAACATTTATTGCGCTCGATCTGGAAGGTCTTGTTGAAAGCCTCGGGCACCGGGTACTTGGAGTTGCCCGTACTCACAGTGAAGCGGTCGCGCTTGCCAAGGCCAAACGGCCCGGCATCATTCTTGCTGACATCCAGCTCGCTGACGGAAGCTCTGGTCTGGATGCGGTAAACGAAATGCTGAGATCATTCGAAGTGCCGGTAATCTTCATCACGGCCTATCCGGAGCGATTCCTGACTGGTGAAAGGCCCGAGCCCGCCTTTCTGATTGCAAAGCCCTTCCAACCGTCGACCGTGTCGGCGGTTCTCAGTCAAGCTCTGTTCTTCGAGCGTAACGCGAGACGTCGCGAGCGTCGGGCAAGCTAGAGAGTCAACAATCAGGGAACGCGATTCTTCTTGCGGGCGAGGCTATATCCAAGCATCGCCGCTTCAAGCAGCATGATGATCTGCATTTCACGATGGTGCGGCAGGGTCGATCGGCGGGTGTCGGTCGTGTCGGGTTGACCGCGCATCGCCCACAGCCAGGCGACAGCCAAGAGGCCTATAGCACTATAGACCGCCCCGATGACGAGTCGTGCTTGTACATTGCCGTATTCCGATTCGAGGACAATCGATCCCGCCGCCGTAAACTGGACTATGGCCACGATTGCACAGGCGAGAACGACGAGCCCCAGCACAGCGCGGCGGACGGCTCGACCCAAGATATGGTTCCAGCGCGATCCAGCGATCGGTTCTACCCGCATATTGCTATCGGCGGTTTGCCAATCCCGCGAGAAATCCAAGGCCGGCCGCCACAGCCAGCATCAATAACGGCCTGCGTTCGACTTCATCCGCAAGCTTCTGGAGTGCGTCGCCGCCAAACGCTTTGGCTTCGTCGGCCGCCGACTGGCTCACACTTGCGGTGCTCTCTTTTGCTCGGGCCATGATTCTCTTTAGAGCCTCGCTAACGAAATCACCTATCTCGTCAGAGGCATCGGTGGCCTCCCGTTGCGCAACATTGGACAGGCGCCGAAGTCGCTTTTCGAGGTCGCTCATCAGCCCCTCGATCGCCGCCACTTCTTCGGCAGCGGCAGACTTCCCTGTGCGGGTCGCCATTTCATCACCTGAAGTCGTTGATTTAGCGGTTCAAAGTCTAGCTGAGAACTGGCGAGCACCGGAATTGTTCCCAAACGCCTCGCTACCGGACTAATCGAGGCGACGGTAACCATTCACGCGCGTTCTCGTGAACGAATGGACTGGCATAAACGCCGGTCGGAAAATGTCATATGAGGCAGGCGATCATTGAAGAACCGGGACGATGAACATATTCATAGGGAATCGCTTCGCGCGAGGCTCGTACCGCGAGCAGCCACTGGACGGAATCGCAATGGACGGGTGCAGGGATAGACGAGTTTGCTAATGTCCAATCCGCCCGACGAGCTCGCAAGGCTGCAGGACGAAAACCGGCGGCTGCTGGAAAAGCTTGCCATGCAGGCGTCCGAGATCGGGCTTTTGCGCGCGCGCTTTGCACGATACGAGACCGCTCTTAGCGGCTCGCATGTCACGGTATATACGCACGACCGAGACCTTCGCTACACATCGGTGAGCGGCGCCATGTTTGGCCACTCCGTGGAGCAGTTGCTTGGCCGGACCGATGATGAAATTCTCACGCAACAAAACGCGGCTGCGTTGATTGCGCTCAAGCGGGAGGTTATCGCGAGCGGAGAATCCAAGCGTGCCGAAATTCCGCTTGAAGATGTCTCGGGAATTCACTGGCACGATTTGCATATCGACCCATTGCGAAACGAAGCCGGCGAGGTCGTTGGGCTCACCTGCGCGTCCGTAGACGTCACGGAGCGAAAGGAGGCCGAGGCCCATCTACGCCTACTATTACGAGAATTGACACACCGTTCGAAGAATCTCCTGGCGGTTATCCAGGCCATGGCGCGGCAAACAGGAAACCGCGCCGGATCGATCGAAGGCTTTCTCTCTCAATTTGCTTCGCGTTTGCAGGCCCTTGCGGCATCCCACGATCTTCTGGTGAGAGAGAGCTGGTATGGCGCTTCCCTTGGCGAACTCATCCGATCCCAGCTGGCAAGCTATCTTGACGGTTCGGAATTGCAGGTTTCGATGCAGGGACCGGCCATCGCGCTGAGGCCGGAGGCCGCACAAAATCTTGGTCTCGCTATTCATGAACTCGCGGTCAATGCTGCGACCTATGGCGCATTGTCGACTCCAAGCGGGCGCATCTCCATCACATGGCGAGAGCGGGAGGAAGGGGGCAGGGCCGTCGAACTGGATTGGCGCGAGCATCAAGGCCCGAAGGTAAAACTCAGACGGAAGAGGGGGTTCGGCAGCATGGTGATCGAGCGCAATCTCGCGAGAGCGCTAGACGCTGAAGTCAATCTCACTTTCGACCCCGAGGGCGTGCATTGTCACATCGTGATCCCTGGCGGACAGATTCTCGACGCACGGTGAGAACACCGGAACTTTAGGAGATGATCTTGGTTTTCAGTCTCGCTTCCCTGACTGCGCGATGGCTGCGCAAAGGACGTGGAGACTGTCATGCGTCATTTCATGACGTGCATTTTTGCGGCGGCAGCTCTCGTCGTTCTGATGGACGCGATCGCGTCGCCACTCGGACAAGGGCTGGGTTTCGCAAGTTTGCCACTCGCCGAAGGGGACAACACGCCCCAAGTGGTCGATCGCACGAAGAAATCGGACCGTTTAAAGGTGCCGAGAGCGACTGACCGGCGTCCGCCTTTGGGCTCGCCCGTGTTGATGGGGTGCGAGCCGGTGTTCAGTGCACTGTCGACGGGCAAGCGGTCGAATTTCGCCGGGCGTTGTGTCTCCTGACGCGAGGGCCGGGATCGGGCCGCGCACACCGAATTTTGCATGGAACTCTGGGTTCTCTCCACACGTTCTACGCCGGATCTTAATTTCAAACAGGAGTATCTGATGCATAGGCTATTGAATTTGCTTGTATTTTCTTGTCTAGCGCTCATCATGGCGATTCCAATCGAAGCTTCCGCTCAACCCGGCCGTGCCCGCGTGGGGACTTTGAGTTGCGATATTTCGGGCGGCATTGGATTGATCGTCACATCGAGGAAAGACGTGGCGTGCATGTTTACGCCCGCGCAACGCGGGCCTCGAGAGATCTATGTCGGTTTGATCAGCAAATTCGGCCTCGATCTCGGGGCGACCACCGGCGGCGAAATGATATGGGCCGTCTATGCTCCCACCACTCGCCGCTTCGGCGCGCTCGCAGGTCACTACGCGGGCGCCACGGCGGAGGCGACGGTCGGTGCCGGTTTGGGAGCCAACGCGCTAGTCGGCGGCTCGCGTCGAACGATCGCGCTGCAGCCGATTGCGGTGCAGGGACAAGCCGGTCTTAACGTCGCGGTCGGGGTGGCCGGCCTCGACTTGAGGCCCGCACGTTAGCTCACCAGCCAAATTGTGCGTCAATGCATTGAAGCGGCCCACGCAAGGGCCGCTTCAACTATTCAGTCGAAGGTGAAAGCATCGTGATAGGCACCCTGAACCTGACCGCCGGGGACAGGCCCGCCTCCCGGCACATGGACCATGCTTCCGATCACCGCACAGGTTGCGCCATGCAGACCGTGCCGCGGCACCGCCATCGGCGTGAGCTGCTCCCAGCTGTCGGTCTTTGGATCGTAGGCCTCGTTGGTGCCGAAAACTCTTCCCGTCGCTTCGCCGCCGAAAACAACGATCTTGCCATTAATGTAGACGCATGAAGGGCCGCTGCGCGGAGTGGGCAGGGGCGCGCGGAAAGTCCATCCGTCGCTCTTTGGATCGTAGACGGCGTTGAGTCCGGTGTTAAAGTCGTAAGAGTCCATGCGTCCCGCAATAGCGTGGATTTTGCCGTCTACCACAGCCACGCCCATATGATCCCGCTGACCGACGAAAGGCTGTGTGCCTGTCGAGCCGCGCATGCCGGCGAGGATCGTATATTTGTCTGTCGAAGGATCGTAAATTTCATGCCACTCGACCGATCGTACGTCTCGGCCGCCGAGTAGATGAATCTTCCCATCAAGGACAATAGCCGACATTGCGCCGCGAGGACGGGACAGACCCGCAATCGGCGCCCATTGATCGCTGGCCGTATCATAGACGAAGCATTTGGAATGCGGACATCGGTTCTGCTCGATGAAGCCACCAAATGTATAGATCTTCGAACCGATTGAGGTGCCGGCGACGTGATTGCACGGGATCGGGTAGGGTGCCTTGAGGGACCAAGAGCGGCTCTTTGGATCGAACACCTGATGGAAGTTTTGATCGACCCGGTGTTTTGCATAGCCGGCAATTGAATGAATTTTGCCTTGGCATTCGATCACGGCATGTTCGCCGGTCGGGATGGGCATTCGCGGCTGCTCAATCCACTTTCCGGGATTGGCAGCTTTCGGAGCCACGCTCATCATGTATCTTTGTTTTTCGACCGTCTTTGGAATCTCGGTGATCGATTTGTCGTTCAAGCCGAGAAAAACCGGCAGTTCCTGTTCTGCTGACATCTTTCAACCTCAACCGACGTAACTTGGGACGGCGTCCCGCAATAATTTCCGAGTGAGTTGGACGCCTTCCCGCGCGACGTCATAGGGCGAGCGAGCCCATTGCTCCGGATTGGGAGCCTCGTAGCTGAGATAGCCGGAATAGCCCTTTTCTGCCAGAAGGGAGAGCATCTCGCGCCATTTCACAACACCCTTTCCGGGGGGAAGTCGATCGGTCGGACGACGCACGCCGATGACCGGATTTGGCGAAAGATCGCTGTACTGGAAACAAAAGATCTTGTCCGCGGGCACGTTCTCGAATCCGCGTCCGCCGGCACCGCTCCGCGTGAAATGATAGGCATCGATCAGATACCCGCAATTCTGCTTGTCAGCCCCTTCGATGAGTTCGCTCAGGACGGCAAGGTTGTTGAGTACATCATGCTGAGAATTGAACTCGATCGCGAGCTTGAGCTTGTATTCAGCTGCGATATCTCCAGCCTCTTTGAGATACTTTATTGCTTCCTTGATGGGGCCATTCACCTGTCCTGGAGCGCTCATCAGCATATCGCATCCAAGCGCCACCGCATTTTCACAGGTCTGCCGGAATACTTTGAACAGGCGTTTGCTTTCCTCGCCCGTGGCAAACAACCACCCGTACTCGACTCCCAGTACGCCACAGGGAATTCCGCCTTTCTTGATGAGCTCGAGTACCTGTGCGTTGTTCATTCCGGCATCGAAGCAGCGCTTGAAGTCCGTCCGGCGCAGTTCGACCGCGTCATAACCGGCTTGCTTCGCTGCATCGAGGGCAGTGGCGAGCGGAGTGGTGTCAATCGTCCACATATGCAGGGCGAGTCGTCCGAATTTTTCTGTCATGTCGGGTCTATTCGGCTATTTGCCTTCGTATTGCAGAATGTAAAGTCCGGCATTGGTATCAGTGACATACATTATGCCATTGGTATCCACAAAGACGTCGCAGGATTGAATGACCTTCACCGGATTCGGTCGCTGATCGACAAGGCGCTCCGGCGGCGGCGGCACAAAATAGCCGACTTGTCTCGGCTGAAACTGATCGCGAATGTCAAAAATCCGCACGCCTGCATTGTGGTATGTGGCGAAGACGAGGTCCTCGGTCTGCATCGAGCCTGGTCGATTTTCGTGCAAGTTGTGGGGCCCGAACTTTGCACCTTTGCTGCAATAGTCTTCTTCCGTCGGAGTAGGCAGCGTCGCGATTGAAACAGGGTTCGACGGTTCGCGAACATCGATTACCCAGGTGTAGGCGAGGCCGTTTGCGCAGTTCGCCGAGGTCGCCTCGTCGGCGAGCACAAGCAATTTTCGACCTGGCAGAGGCAGCGGCGTATGCGCGCCACCGGCAAACGGCGGAGCAAAGTTGCGGTGGCTGAGCAACCTCGGGTTTTCCGGATCGCTCAAGTCGTGGACGGTGAAGCCACCATCGCGCCATGCTGCAAAACCGAGATCTCCGGCACCGATCAGGTGGTGAAGTGCTGTGCGCTTGCCGAACGACTTCGGCGCGGTTTCACCGCCGGCGCGGTGCATGCCCGGCAACCACCAGCGGCCCGCGACCTTCGGCTTTGCCGGGTCTGCGATGTCGACGACCGCCAGCACATGGTCGATAAAGCCTTCGAAATGCGCGGACACATAAGCGTACCGCCCGCCAACCCACCAAATCCGATGAGCGCCAAATCCCGGCATATCGAGAAATGCGATCTCACGCGGTGAGACAGGATTCGCGACGTCGAAGACGCGCACACCAGATGCAAAACTTTGCTCGGTTTGGACTGAGTCGATCAGTGAGCGGGCGTAATAATCCTGTTGGGTCGCATACTGCTGCATGGCCCAGATGTTGGGACCATTTACGGCGAGAAGGATGTCACCGTGGATTTGCAGATGATGTGATCGGGTGTTCTTGGGGGCGGCGATGAACGCCGATGTCCTTGGTCTGCGCGGATCTCGTACGTCAACGACTGAATAGCCGTCGCTGAACATGTGGCCGATGAAGGCATGGCCCTTGTGCACGATGACCTGAACGCCGTCGGGCCGACCACCCTGATCGCAGCGCGAAAGAAAGCAAACGTTACTGGCTGATGGTGGCGGGGGCATCGGAATCCAATCGATCGCGTGCCAATCGCAGCAGGGCCCGGCCGGGCATTGGTTGCCGAGCCGGGCCCCGAGGATTGCTGACGGAAAAGCTATCAGCCAGTCGGCGGGGCGATTTCGTCGAGCCCTTTCTGTCTCGCTTCGGGACCCATCTGCGTCACCGAATAGGCTGCGATCAGAAGAACTGCTGCGATACAAGCGAATACGGCGTTGAGACCCCATCCCGCCTGGATCCATGGGATCGCCAGATTGATTCCTGCAGTCGAGAGCCTTCCAACGCCTGCAGCCCATCCGAAGCCGGAAGCGCGTGCGTTTGTCGGAAAGACTTCCGAAGCGAATATCTGCATCGCATTGCCGGCAACCTGGATGAAGAAGATCATGATAAAGCCGGCCACCAGCAATTGCGTGTCGGTTTGCGCGTTGGCAAATAGGAATGCCATGATTCCCGCGCCGATGAAGGCGCACACCGACGTGATCTTGCGGCCCCATCGGTCAAGGGCGTACATCATGAACAGGCTCGCGCAGGGCACCGCCAAGGTCATGCCGAAGGTGAAGGTGAGCGACTTGGTAATGGTGAAGCCCTTAGCCGTCATGATGCTGGGCAGCCAGTTGCCCAAGCCGATCGCGACCCCGAAGAAGGCCGAGAAGCAAATCATGCCGGCGATCACGCGCTTCGGGAACATCCTGAACACGAGCGCGAACGGATCGCTCCTGGTATCGCTTGCGGCACTGGTTGTGAGCTGTTCGGTAGGCGCAGGAATCCCCATCCGCGAAAGCACATCGAGTGCTTCCTGGCCTCGCCCGTGCGTCGCCAGGTAGCGCGGCGATTCCGGCAGCCAGAAACGGAACAGCCAGACGATCAGCGCCCCGATGCCGATCACGATCCACACGCCGCGCCACCCGATCGAATCGCGGAAGAACAGCGTGAACAGCGAGGCGATAGGCCACACGCAGGCGCCTCCTATGAAGTGCACGATCGCAAGAATGCGACCGCGGATCGCCTTCGGCGAATATTCACCCGCATAAGCGAAGGCAAGCGGCTGCTCGCCGCCAAGTCCGAGCCCAGCGATGAAGCGGCACACGATCAGCCAGAAAACCGTCGGCGCAAGAGCACCGAGGATGGTGAACACGCCGAAGACGAGCAGATTGAACTGGTAGACTGTCTTGCGGCCCCATCGATCGCTGAATTCGCCCTGGCCCGCAGCGCCGATGAACATTCCCAACACGGTTGCGCTGCCGATCCATGCAGCCTCTGGTCTCGTCGCGAAATTGGACTGCAGCATGTCCGGGATCAACGAACCCAGAACGATGAGATCGATCACGTCAAAGAAGTAACCAGCGGCGATCAGTGCAACGACCTTGACGTGCAGTGGCGAAATCTTTGCCTCGTCCAAAGCGGTTCCGACATATCCCTCTATAGTCTGAGCCACGGTGTTTGCCTCCCTGTCCCAGGTTTTTGATTGAGTTTACCCCAGCCTCAAGCGTCAACAGGATGAGCCACAATTTGAACGTTGACCAGCAAATTGCGCCAAGCTGTGACCAGCCGGTGGACAGGCATACGATTTCATTGAGGAAAGGGGTATTTGGCTGAGGAATCAGGAGTCAACGTCGATGCACGGAGTCAGGGCGCCTTGCACTGGACGGTAGCTCACGAAGCGACATGCCGCTTCTGATGGTTCTGCACGCTCGGCCGCGGCCGACAGGGCGGTGGCATGCACGTAGAGATAGCACCTCACGTTCCGTTCACCTTGGCCATGGGCATTGCGGCGTCTTGGTTGCCGATAATCACAATGCAACAAGCGCTTCAGCCGTCGAGATCACGGCATCCACGCACTAAGTTCCGCTCTTCTGTAAAACCATACCAAACGACATCTGTGTGACGTCCGTCACGCACGGAAAAGCGAACAGCGCTGTATATCTGCGGCAATGGTCGAGCAAGAAAATCTGGAGCGCAGCTATGTCAACCGCCTTCATGAATCTGACGAACTGGGTTGCTATTACCCAGCGCTTCGGGCGCATCGAAAGCCAGGCCAGGAAAACTGGATCACGGTGCATTCAGGAGATTTGCGGACCTTCATTCGTTCTCGGCGGGCTTGTGCTGTTTGTCCTATGCATATTCCTGATCCCTGCCTGATAGCGGTCCTTGCAGGTCAACCGCCCGCAGCGCGATCACGAGCTAACGGGCGTGAGATTTTCGATTGCTTCTCGCCGGCAGGGCAGTGCTCAAAGCGAGACGCCAGAAAGCGACCAGGCCCGGTGGTTCTGCTAGAGCCGGAAAAATAACAACAATGCTGCTGGAGGAGTCACAAGCTCGCGCAAATAACGTTTCGCGCGATTGGATCGCCCCAAATAGCCGCTCTTGATAGGAAGAGCCGGGTACAGAGATTTGTGCTCGGCTTCCTGTAGGAGTCGAGCTCCAGCAAAGATGGCTGGAGCTCGGTTGCTCAATCACACTTGTCGTTGAATCCAATCGTCTACGTCCTGCCGTACTTGGTCTTTGGCATATCCATAGCGCTGCTGAATCTTGCCTTCCAGCTGTTCGCGGCGGCCTTCGATCTGGTCAAGATCGTCATCGGTGAGTTGGCCCCACTGCTCCTTCACCTTGCCTTTGAATTGCTTCCAATTTCCTTCGACTCGATTCCAGTCCATCATGTCCTCCTCGGGTGTGGAGAGGAGAACGGGTATCTCTCTCGGTCGTTCCCGGGCGGAGCAAAATTGTCACACGTGAGCAGAGCGAACTTAAACGGCATCATCCAGCCGGTACTCCGCAGCGCAACCTGGCGGACACTATAGTCGGGCACCCAGGTTTTATCGCACGGCTAGCATGCCGCTTCGGAGTGTAGCCGAATTGATACGGCTGATCTTTTCGTGGCAGAATGCAGCTGTGGAATTGGGACCGTTTACTCGGCATTAGTTCTGATCGGATTGTGCAGGAAGAAGAAGGCAGCACTGCTATGAACGTGACCATCGAGAAAGTTGACGACGTTTTGAGCTGTGACGTTTCGGACGAGGCGCTAGAGATTGCAGGCACTGCTTGGCAAGAGATTGCGGGGGGCTACACTCTGCAATATTGCACTGCCACCGATTGTGCCCTGGTAACTTTCCAGAAGTAGGAAAGGGTCTTAGCAATTGTCGACGGCGGCATCATCCAGCCGGTGCTGCGCCGTTCGAGCATTCATTTAAACAAAAGACAGCAAAACGGTTCAGGTCAGAATTGACAACCCGCCGCCATTGGCATGTCATCATTGCGGCGTGGCGTTGAGGGAAATGCCCATGGAAATTGGTATGTTTCGGGCCGCCATTTGCAGCACGGCCATCTTTCGGGTGGCGGCGGAAGCGCAAAACGCGAGCGAATAGACTGCTGACTTTAACCGCGTGGGGGGCAACTATGAGAACCTTTTTGATTGCCGCGATCGCATTGATGGCCATTCTGCTTTCTGCTCCTGGGCAAGCTGCGGGAGCGAGCGCCGGAGCCTGCCGCAAAGCGGTGGCGGAAAAGAAAGTATGCTCCAGTACGAGACATCACAGTGGGGCACGCTCAACATGCATCAAGGCTGCAATGGAGCGTTGCAAAGCAAAGGGTATAGGCGCAATTTAGAATTTCGTGCCCCGTGTTGCGACAGAAGGCGGCTGTCGTCTCCAAACAATATTTTTTCTGGCGCTTAGTAGCCACCGGGTTTTCTGCTGCCGGACAGGCAACAGAGTCAGGCCTGCGTCATCCAGCCGGGCCTCGCGGTGCGGCTTGCTGCACGCTGCAGGCAGGTTTGAGCACGTTTCCAGCCGCCCACTGTGACGACGGTTGGAATATCGGGCATGTTTCCTCTGCTCTAAACCGCTCGATTGGCAGAGGGCCTTGAAGACGACTCCATGTCGCAAACATGTCGCGTGGAGTTTCCGGGAAGTGTCGGGAATGCCTGAAATCAACGAGAACAAACCGCAACATGCGCGACATGGAATCGCGCGGCGCAGCTGAGACGTTTGTTCGTTTTTGCTTAGGCCCGCGGTCACTTAAACTGGCTGGGGAACTAGGATTCGAACCTAGATTCTCGGAGTCAGAGTCCGATGTTCTACCGTTGAACTATTCCCCAGCAGGACGGCAGGCCAACGGGCCTGGGATCAAGCCATCTCTGTGACAGGAGAACCATCACATGGGGCAAATCTATCGCTTTGACAAGTCCGTTGATACGGACGGGCCGTCTATGCCGGCCGCCAACGGCGGCCGAGGAGGGTAAAGATCGCAATCAGGCTGCAAGCGCCGACCCCAAAGAAAACCATGCTCGGGTGTTGTCGATCCATGATGGCCCCGAAAACGAGCGGCGAGACGATTCCGCCGATGCTGAAGCCCGTACTGACAAAGCCGAAGACCTTGCCGAAAGAGCCGGCCGGCGTGACCTCGCGGACGAGCATGTCACGCGAAGGCATAATGAGGCCGGAACAGAAGCCGCCGATTGACATGAGTGTGATCAATGCTCCTGGGGAGAAATGGAATCCGCCGACCAGAAAGGCAGACAACGTCATCGCGGCAAGACCAATGGCTGCGAGTAGGCCGTGACGCGTCGTTCGGCCGACCAAAAATCCACCGGCCAGGACGCCAGCGGCAGAAAGCAGGAGGTATCCCGTCAAGGCTGCATTGGCGACCGTAACCGGCGTCCCGTGCAAATCGCCCAGTGCCACGACAGAATAATTGTAGATGCCGGCGCTCATGGTGGCGAGGAGTACAAAAAAGACGAGGTTCAACAGAATCGGGCCGGAGAGCAAAATGCGCCACGCGTCGGCGCCTTTGTCGGATGACGGCGGCGGGCTAGGAGATTTCTCGGATGCAACCGGTTGATTGAGGGTCAAAAAGAGCAGGACTGCGACTGCAAAGCCGACTGCGCCTGTCCCAATGAAAGCCCCGCGCCATCCGCTCGCGGTTTGCATCATCAACAAGATCGCTGGTGCGACCGCCGATCCCATCATGCCGGCGAACGTATGCACCGAAAAGGCTTGGCCGATACGGTCGGAACCTATGTGGCGCGACAACAGGGCGTAGTCGGCTGGATGATAGACTGTGTTGCCCATTCCGGCGACAGCGAACATCGCCACCATGACCCAAAACGAGTTGACAAGGCCGGCAACCACGAAAGCACTCGCACTGATGATCATGCCACAGACAAGCAACAGACGTGCGCCGAGCCTGTCCACCATAAACCCGGCCGGGGTCTGAAACACTGCGGTGATGATATTGAAAACGGCGAAGGCCAGTCCGAGTTGGGTGTAAGTGACGCCGTACTCATCGCGCACGAAGGGCAGAAGCGGCGCCAGCGCTATGATGTAAAAATGCGACATGAAGTGCGCCGTACTCACAGCGCCGACCACGCGCAAATACGACCCGCGCACCGTTCCAATGACGGCGGCTGCCTGCGTCACTGGCGCGCCTTCGCCCGCTGGATCGCCTGCCAAATGCGGGAGGGCGTCATTGGCATTTCGAGATGTCGGATCCCGTATTCGGATAGTGCATCGATGACGGCGTTTGCGACCGAAGGCAGCCCGCCAGACGTGCCCGCTTCGCCGCAGCCCTTCGCGCCGAGAGGATTGCTTGTTGTCGGTACCGGATGGCTCTCGACTTTGATCATCGGCGCATCATGGGCGCGCGGCATGGCGTAATCCATGAACGAACCGGTAAGCAGTTGGCCGTCCGAATCGTAAGTCGCCTGCTCGAGGAGCGCTTGCCCGAGCCCCTGCACAACGCCGCCCTGGATTTGCCCCTCGACCAGGAGCGGATTGATGACTGTGCCGAGATCATTGACCGCGCAGTAGCGCACTACGCGCGCGGCGCCGGTTTCCGGATCGATCTCCACTTCGGCAATGTGACAGCCATTTGGAAATGCGGACGGAACCGGATCGTTGACGACATGATCCACGTCGAGTGTCGCCGGGAAACCGTCCGGCAGATCGAGGCCCGCACGCAGTTGTGCGGCCAGCTCGAGCAAACCAATTGAGCGATCGGTCCCCGCGATCACGAAGCGACCTGCCTTGAATTCAATATCGTCCAGAGATGCTTCAAGCACATGCGAGGCAATCTGTTTGCCGCGGTCGATCACAATTCTTGCGGACTCTGTGAGGGCTGCGCCGACGAACATCACGGATCGAGAGCCGCCGCTGCCGCCACCGAACGTCATCCGGTCGCTGTCTCCTTCCACGATGCGAATGCGATCGAATGGAAGATCGAGGAGATCGCTGAGGATCTGCGCGTATGTCGTTGCGTGCCCCATGCCGAAATCGAGGGTACCGGTCACGATCGTGACGGTGCCATCCGCTTCGAAGTGGATGGCACCAAGCTCTTTGCCGGGTGCAGCGGTCACTTCGAGATAGCAACCGATGCCGAGGCCACGCAGGAGACCGCGCCGTTTGCTTTCACGCCTGCGTTTTTTGAATCCCGCGTAATCGGCGCATTCGAGAGCGTGTTTCAACAAACCGGGAAAATCGCCGGAGTCATAGGTCATTCCCGACGCTGCCTTGAAAGGCAGATCGCTCTTGCGGATCATGTTTCGCCTGCGCAATTCGAGGCGATCGATTCCGAGCTCAGCCGCGGCAACATCGAGGGTGCGTTCAACGTAGTAGTTGCCTTCGGGACGACCGGCGCCACGATAGGCCGACACGAAGGTGGTGTTCGTGAAAACGCATTTCGTCGCCACCTCGATCAGGGGCGTGCGGTAGATGCTCGCGATGTTCTTGACCTGATTGCCGGTCGGGAGCAACGGCCCGAATTGGCTGAGAAAGCCGCCCATGTCGCCGTATCCGCTCAGTCGGATCGCCAGGATGTGCGCATTCTCGTCAAAGGCGATCTCGACGACCATGTCCTGCGCACGACCGTGGTGATCGGACACGAAACTACCTGAGCGTTCGTCGGTCCATTTCACCGGGCGTGCGAGCATGCGGGCGCCATGGAGGAGACATATATATTCAGGATAGACCGCGGCCTTCATGCCGAATGATCCGCCGACCTGTCCTGTCACGACTCGCACTCGGTCGGCGGGCGCAGCCAGGATGTCCATCAGCGATGTTTTCATTCCGTGCACGCCCTGGCTCGTGGAGAAAAGCGTCCACTTGCCCGATGCGGCATCGTATTCGCCGATCGCCGCTCGCGGCTCCATCGCATTAACGACCATACGCTGATTGGACGTCTCGAGCCGCGTCACGTGCTTTGCTCTTGCAAACGCTTCAGCGACCTTGGTCGCATCACCATAGTGATAGTCGAGCGCGATATTGTTGGGCACGCCGTCGAAGATCAGCGGTGCGCCCGGTTTCACCGCCTGAGATGGCGTGAGCACCGCGGGGAGAGGCTGGATATCCATGGCGACCGTTTCGGCAGCATCCTTCGCCTGTGCAAGCGTTTCAGCGATGACACAAGCGACCGGATCGCCAACGAAGCGCACCTTGTCGGCAGCAAGCGCCGGCCGCGGGGTGTAGCGGATCGGCGTTCCGTCACGGTTCTTAAGTGGAAGTTGGCACTTGAGTGGCCCATAAGCCGCGAGATCACTGGCGACATAGACAGCGAGTACGCCGGGCATTGCCTTTGCTTCGGACGTCGCCACCTTGCGGATGATACCGTGCGCTTCCCGACTGCGAACTATGACGGCATAAGCCTGATTAGGTCGGTTGACGTCGTCCGTATACTGCCCTTGACCGCGGACGAGGATCGGGTCCTCGGCGCGCCGGACAGGCTGCCCAACACCGAATTTCTTCAGCGAAAGGGTGGTTTCGGTTGTTCTATCGTCCATCGCACTTTTGGGCTGAAAGGGAGGCAAGCCCCGTCAATAAAGCACCGTGCCACCATTCCACAAGAATGGCCTTCGGGACGGAGGGTTGCGCCAACCACAGGCACTGTTACACTTTTATGGATCGAATGAATATCACTGCAACTGTGGCGCGCCCTCGGGGGCCGGCGGGCATCACAGTGCAAGCAGGAAGGTTGTGAGGCATGAGCGGCGAGGCCGGGGATGTGCCAGGCCTCGACCCCGCAATCAACCCGGTTCCGCCGCCGCGGTCCCGGTGGGGTCGGCGGTCGCCTGCGCCTGTTGATGAGGCCTTCGGTACGGACCGGGGCGGACCGACCTATGCGGCGCTCGATCTTGGCACCAATAATTGTCGCCTGCTCGTAGCCCGTCCGTCGGGCGAGGGCTTTCGCGTTGTGGATGCGTTCTCTCGCATCGTGCGTCTGGGTGAGGGTGTGTCAACGTCCGGACGATTGAGCGAACCCGCGATCACCCGGGCTATCGCCGCGTTGGCAGTCTGCCGCGGCAAAATGAAGAACAAGGGCGTCACGCGCGCTCGGCTCATCGCCACGGAAGCATGCCGGGCGGCTGTAAATGGTTTCATGTTTCTTGATCGCGTCCAGAACGAGCTTGGGCTCGCGCTCGAAATCATCGATCGCGAGACGGAGGCGCGCCTTGCCGCGACGGGATGCACCCCGCTGATCGATCCGGATGCCGAGGGTGCGGTGCTGTTCGATATCGGCGGGGGCTCGTCCGAGCTTGTGCGACTTGCCCGATCAGAGAAGTCTCAAGGAGGACCGCCGGTGCCGCAGATTTGCGGCTGGACTTCCGTGCCGCACGGAGTGGTCACGCTGGCCGAGCGCTACGGTGGCATCACGGTCACGCAAGAAAGCTATGATGCTATGGTGCTCGATGTAGGAAGGTTGATTGCTCCGTTTGTAGACCAGCATGGCCGTGAGGCGATTGATGGAATTCACATGCTGGGGACGTCGGGCACTGTGACCACGATCGCAGGCGTCCACCTCAAGCTCAAACGCTACGACCGCAGCCGTGTCGATGGCTGCTGGATGAGCGCTGACGAGATCAATGCAGTGGTCGAACGGTTGCTCGCCATGAGCTATGAAGATCGGGTGGCAAGCCCGTGCATTGGCGTCGAGCGCGCTGATCTCGTGCTCGCAGGGTGTGCCATTCTGGAAGCCATTCGCCGCGCGTTCCCATGCCCGCGCCTCCGGGTTGCCGACCGTGGGCTGCGTGAAGGCATGCTGATTCAGATGATGCGCGAGGACGGCGTCTGGGGTGGCAGCAATCAGGCCTCGCCCTCATGAGCTTGCGCGGGAGGGCAATCGGTTCACGCCAGATGAAGGTTCGCGTTCGCGGCGGAAAGGGACGTTCGCTTTCGTCAAGGCTATGGCTCGAACGCCAGCTCAATGACCCATATGTCGCGCGCGCCAAACGCGAAGGCCTGCGTTCGCGTGCCGCGTATAAATTGATGGAGATTGACGACAAGACTCGATTGCTCAAGAAGGGCGCCCGGGTAATCGATCTGGGAGCTGCGCCAGGGGGCTGGAGCCAGGTTGCAGCTAAGCGCGTAGCAGCACCGACGGAAGGTCGGGTCGTTGCTATCGACACTTTGCCGATGGAAGAGGTGCCGGGAGTCGACTTCATTCAGCTCGATTTTCTTCATCAGAAGGCCTCGCACGAACTCAAGGCGCGGTTGGGAGGACCGGCCGACGTTGTGCTGTCCGACATGGCTGCCAACGCTACCGGGCATGCACGCACGGATCACTTGAAGATCATGGCATTGGTGGAGGCTGCGGCCGCTTTTGCTCGCGAGGTGCTGGTCCCCGGCGGCGCCTTTCTTGCCAAGGTGCTGCAGGGCGGGACAGAAGCCACATTGCTTGCAGAACTCAAGCGCGATTTCCGGAGCGTGAGGCACATTAAACCGCCAGCCAGCCGCGCAGATTCCGCCGAACTCTATCTGCTTGCCACCGGCTTTCGTGGTGCTGTTGCTGCGGATCGCTAGCCTGTCCGCTGGTCGGATGTTTCGGTCGGCGTCGGAAGCCTGTCTGCCATTTCTGCACCGGCTTCCTTCGGCAACCGCGCAAAGATCAATGCCGAGAATGCCGAGACCGCTGCTACGATCAAAAATGCAGGCGGGAAATGTGAAGCCTGCAGCGGTTCTCCTTCGAAATAAACGGTCAGTTCCACAACCGTCGCACCCAGCGCCACGCCCGAAGACACTGCAAGTTGCTGCGCCACGCTCGTCAGCGCGGTTGCGCGGCTGACGCGATGCTGCTCCACCTCCGCATAGGCGATAGTGTTGATGCTCGTGAATTGCAGTGAACGGAAGAACCCGCCGACGAGAAGCACCAAAACGATCAAAGCAATCGGCGTGGCGACAGTGAATGCGGCGCAGGCTGCGAGAAAAGCCGAGCTGATGATCGCGTTTGCCACCAGGATGTTGCGGAAACCAAACCACCGGAGGATTGATGCAGTCGCCCATTTCATTCCCATCGCGCCAAGGGCGCTGGCGAATGTGATCATGCCGGATTCAAAGGGCGTCATCCCGAACCCGATCTGCAGCATCAGCGGAAGTAGGAAAGGTAGTGCGCCAAGTCCCAGGCGGAAAATGAAACCGCCGCAGATGCTCGCGAAGAACGTGGGCAAGCGCAGCAAAGAAAGATCAAGCGCCGGGTTTTGAGTGTGACGAGCGTGAGCAATATAGGCTGCAAAAAAGCAAGCGCCGCCGAAGATTAGCGCAGCGACCACTCTCCACGGCAGAAAGTTCAGTCCGAGCACGGAAAGGCCAAAGGCCATACCGGCGATCCCCACGCCTGCCAGCACCATTCCAACGACATCGAAGCGCTCGGTGTCCTTGCCTCGGACATCGGGGATGAACCGGGTGGCAAGCGCGATTCCGAGGAGACCAATTGGAACATTGATGATGAAGATCCAATGCCATGTCGCATACGTGGTGATAAACCCGCCAATTGGTGGCCCGAGTACAGGTCCGATGAGCGCCGGCGTCGTCACCCATACCATCGCGGCGACGAGATCACGTCTGCTGATCGTTCGCACCAACACCATTCGCCCGACGGGCGTCATCATCGCGCCGCCCATCCCTTGCACGATGCGTGCGATCACAAAATGCGTGAGCGAACTGGAGAACGCGCAGCCGATCGAGCCCATCACGAATACCGCGATGGCAGCGCGGAACACGGTGCGCGCGCCAAATCGGTCGGCCGTCCAACCGCTCACCGGAATGAAGACCGCCAGCGAGAGCAAATAGGATGTGACCGCGAGCTTCAACGCGAGAGGATTGGTCCCTATATCCGCAGCGATAGCGGGTAGTGACGTGGCGATTACGGTGGAGTCCATGTTCTCCATGAACAGGGCAACCGCAATGATCAATGGGACAATGCGGTCACGAGGCATAGAAAATCCGAGGGGTGCCGGGGTCGGACAGACATCGCGTCTTCAAGCGGAAAATAAGGCGTGAAGAAAGGCTCCTTCACGTTTACGAGTTCATAACAGCCATCCGCGATTGCCCTAGGAATCGGAGCCATCCCGTGCTATCGACCCACGCCAACCCAAAAGCGGGCCGCGACGCAAGGCGAGGGATCCCTCGCAACGGGCTTTTTCACCCGATTGCCTGCCGGTCCAAGGCCTGTCGGGCGGAACGGAGTTGGTGATGGCCATAAAGAACAACGCAAGTCCCCGAGAGGGGCTCACATTCGACGACGTGCTGATAAAGCCCGGATTGTCGGAGGTTCTGCCGGCCGAAGTTGATATCCGCTCACGCGTTACGCGTTCGATTTCAGTGAACATTCCGATTATCGCCTCCGCCATGGATACGGTGACCGAAGCGCAAATGGCGATTGCCATGGCGCAGGCGGGAGGCATCGGCGTGCTCCATCGCAACATGGAGCCTGAAGAACAAGCGGCACAGGTTCGCCAGGTGAAGAAGTTCGAGTCGGGAATGGTGGTCAATCCGGTTACGATCGAACCGGATGCAACGCTTCAGCAGGCTCTCGACTTGATGAAGGACAATCGCATTTCGGGAATTCCAGTCGTTGAGCACGCCAGCAACTCGCAGCCGGGCAGGCTCGTCGGCATCCTGACGAACCGCGACGTCCGCTTCGCGACCGATCCGCGGCAGTCTGTTTCTGAGCTCATGACTAAGAAGCTCATCACTGTTCGCGAAGGTGTGGGCCAAGAGGAGGCCAAGCGGCTCCTCCACCAGCACCGGATTGAAAAATTGCTCGTCGTCGACTCTCAATACCGTTGCGTCGGTCTTATCACGGTCAAAGATATCGAGAAGGCAGTTGCCAACCCGAATGCTTGCAAGGACGAGCAGGGAAGGCTTCGAGTGGCAGCGGCGACGACGGTGGGAGATAAGGGATACGCGCGTACGGAGGCCCTCATTGCAGCAGGTGTCGATCTGGTCGTGGTCGACACGGCGCATGGACATTCGAAATATGTTCTCGATGCGGTTAAACGCATCAAACGCCAGTCGAACGAAGTTCAGGTCGTTGCAGGCAACGTCGCCACGATTGAAGGTGCCAAGGCGCTGATCGACTGTGGTGCAGATGCAATCAAGGTCGGCATCGGTCCCGGCTCGATCTGCACGACGCGCATTGTCGCGGGCGTCGGAGTGCCGCAGCTGACCGCGATCATGGACTGCGTCGAGGCCGCCAGCGCAACAGGCACGCCGGTGATTGCCGACGGTGGAATCAAATATTCAGGCGATCTGGCGAAAGCAATTTCCGCCGGCGCCGATTGTGCGATGGTCGGTTCATTGCTTGCGGGAACGGACGAGACCCCGGGTGAGGTTTTTCTCTATCAGGGAAGATCATACAAGACTTATCGCGGGATGGGGTCGGTAGGCGCAATGTCACGTGGATCCGCGGACCGCTATTTCCAGCAGGATATAAAGGACACGCTCAAATTGGTGCCTGAGGGAGTCGAAGGGCAGGTCCCTTACAAAGGATCCGCCGCGACGGTCTTGCATCAGCTTGCGGGTGGGTTGCGGGCAGCAATGGGCTATGTGGGAGCGAAGAATCTGGAAGAAATGCATGCGAAAGCCCAATTCATCCGCATCACCGGGGCTGGCCTTCGCGAAAGCCATGTGCACGATGTGACAATTACGCGCGAGAGTCCGAACTATCCGAGCCGCGCATAGTTGTTTTCTGCTGCCAATGGACAGACCGCTCTTATGTCTCTTCAGGCCATCCTGCTGCCATTGTTCGTGGAGGTGATACTCACCTTCGTGGTGATGTTCGGCATGATGTATCACCGAACCTCGGCGCTTCAGAAAGGCGAAGCGCGTTATGAAGACATCGCCTTGCGCGAGCCGAATTGGCCGGTCCGCGCCACCCAGTTCGCCAATTCATATGCCAATCAGTTCGAGTTGCCCCTTCTTTTTTACGTACTCACGATTCTCGAAATCGTCACGCGTACTGCCGATCTTCTCTTCGTAGCGCTTGCCTGGATTTTCGTCTTCATGCGGATTTTGCAGGCAGCTGTTCATGTCACGAATAACGACGTTCGCTTCCGGGGCGCATTTTATGGTCTGGGCGCGGCCGTGCTCGCGATCATGTGGGGGGTCTTTATCGTCCGCATACTGATCACGTTGCCATGAAAGGTCATTGCGACAGCGGTTCGAACGAAGGCGCAGCGCGATGACACCCGCGGCCCGACTTGCCGCAGCTATCGAAGTATTGGGGACCATTCAAAGCGAACGTCGTCCGGCCGCGGATGTGCTTCGGGAGTGGGGCCTGACGCATCGCTTTGCCGGCTCGGGCGACCGCGTGGCGATCGCCGGCCTGGTATTCGACGCATTGCGGCGCCGTGCTTCGAGCGCATTCATCATGGCCGAAGATACGCCTCGGGCGATCCTTCTCGGCACGCTCCGCAGCGAACGCGGTCTGGCCGTGGATAGCATCGCTGCGCTGGCGGATGGCTCCAAATATGCGCCGGAACCGCTGCGGCCGCATGAACGTATTCGCTTGCAAGAGGCGGATCTCACCACCGCGCCTGCCTGGGTTGCCGGCGACTACCCGGAATGGCTTGACCCGTACTTCATGCGCGCGTTTGGAGAAGCAAGGGTTGAGGAAGGAGCCGAGCTCGCCTCGCGGGCGCCGCTAGATCTGCGGGTGAACCTCATCAAGGGCGAACGGGACACGGCATCCGCAGGCCTGTCAGACGTGCATCTGGAGCTGACGCGCTGGTCTCCATGGGGGCTGCGCATTCGTCTCTCCACTGAGAGGAAAAGTCCGCCGATCCATGCTGAAGCCGCCTTTGTAAAAGGACTGATCGAGGTTCAAGACGAAGGCTCGCAACTCGCCGCACTGCTTTCGGATGCAAAACCGGGCGAGCAGGTGGTTGATCTCTGCGCGGGGGCCGGCGGAAAGACTCTGGCGCTCGCCGCGATGATGCAGAACAAAGGGCAGATCTTTGCAACCGACAACGACAAGCGGCGTCTGGCGCCGATCCACGAAAGGTTAAAGCGATCGGGCGCGCGCAATGTGCAGGTGCGTCCGCCAAAGTCCATCGGCAGCGAAATTGCCGATTTGGAAAAGCGGGTCGATCTCGTCTTCATCGATGCGCCATGCACCGGCACAGGCGTCTGGCGGCGCAACCCGGATGCCAAGTGGCGGATAAGGCCCGGAGCGCTGGAACAGCGTCGAAAGGAGCAGATCGATGTTCTCGACAGGGCAGTGCCGTTGCTCAAACCGGGCGGGCGGATCGTGTATGTGACTTGCTCGGTGCTCGTGGAGGAAAACAATCTGCAAGTGCGAGCCTTTCTTTCCCGCCATGCCGGCTTCCTCATCCGGCCGCCGCACGAGGTCGCGCGGACCCTTGGCGAACGGGCTTTCATGTTCAGCAAGGCTGCGCGGTTGTCAGAGGAAGGGATACTGATGACTCCGCGTACCACCGCCACGGATGGTTTTTTCGTCTCGGTTCTGTGGCGCGCCGGCTGAGCTCGCTTGCTAGCAGCGGTAATAAAAAGCGGGCCGAATTCCCAGTTTGCGCCTCAATCCCGGCCAAATTTATCCGCGATGATCGCGTGAGTGTGGAACCGCCAAGTCGTACCTCGGGGTCACTCCATGGTCGTCGCCAGGCGGGATCCGCCGATACACGTGGACGCGCAGGACGCGCCAGCCCATCTCAATCCAGCTCGCGGGGGCAAATCGAAGGTCGCGCGATTCATCACCGTCATCCAGATGGTTGGTTCGGTGCTTGCTCTTCCTGTCGGAATCGGCAGCGCGTATTCCGTCTATCGCGCCAATTTTTCTCCCCAAACAACCTGTCAGAATCTTCGCAACAATATCGTCTCCATGCTCGATAAGGGCGTCGATGCTGCGACCAGGGGTATTCTGGTTCGTCGCGACATTGAAGCTTTCGAGAGAACCTGCGTGACGGTCGATCCTGACGCCACCGCAGCGTTCAAAAAGCTGTTGGCCAACGACAGGCCCGTGTCCCCCGCCGTCGCTGCGCCTGCCGAACCCAAAACGCCGCGCAGCGAGGCCGCCTCGAAAGAGAAAAAAGAGAACTCGAAAGAGAAAGAAGCGCCGCGCAAATCCGAGTCGCGCCCTGCTGTTGCCGCCAAAGCGCCGGCCAATGTTCCGGCCCTCTCCGCACGCCCGTCGCAGCCTGAAGCCGTGTCCGATGTTCAATGGCTCGATGCCGTGAGACAAGCTCTGCTGACTCAAAAGCAAGATTCATCTTCACGTTCGCCGGAATTGAAGCCGCAAGGGTTGCCTGCATCGGCCGAGCGGGCGCCCGCCATCGAATCGAAAATACCGGCGCCCGAAATCGCTCCTGCGGAAAAAGCTCCGTCGGTCGCGCCAGCGGCGCCAATGCAGTCTGCACCGCCGCTGCCGCCCGCCGCTTCCATAGCGCCGCAACCCGCGCCGCAGATCGACCTCGATCATCCGGTGCCGCCCGAATCCATTCCGTCACCACCGACAGCAAATGGCGAAATAACCAAGTCCGAAGCAGGTGGCCGTTCGCGGCTCGGGAAATGGATTTCCGCGATCCCTCTGCTGGGCCCCGTTGTCGACAATGGCCGCCACTAGCCTTCGCGTTGCTGCCAATCCGCAATAAAGGCTAGGTCGACTTCTACGCGCCAAGGGGCACGGTTGGTTTCGAAAACTCTCGCTTTAGCAAGCTGGCGGTTGTGAGCGGGCGAATACGCCACTCACAAAGCATGTTCGCAACTAATATTGCGTTACCTGCAGGCTTGACCAAAAAGCTCAAACCTCGCAAAAAGCCGCTCCGAACGGCCGCAGCGCCCGACTGACCAACGTTCGGGACACACATCGACCGTCCATGCACGACAAGATTTTGATCGTCGATTTCGGTTCCCAGGTGACTCAGCTCATTGCGCGCCGGGTCCGGGAAGAAAAGGTCTATTGCGAAATCGTTCCGTACCAGAAGGCGGAGGCGGCGTTTCGCGAGATGAACCCGAAAGGGGTGATCCTTTCGGGCGGCCCGGCATCGGTGCTGGACAAGGACGCGCCGCTCGCGCCGATGGCGATCTACGAAGCGGGCGTGCCTGTCCTTGGCATCTGTTACGGCGAACAGGTCATGGCGCAGCAACTCGGCGGCACCGTCGAGGGCGGACATCACCGGGAATTCGGTCGGGCCGAGGTGACAATCACGGACGATGCCGCTCTGTTCGAGGGCGTGTGGCGAAAGGGCGAGAAATATCCCGTGTGGATGAGTCACGGCGATCGCGTGACCAAATTACCGCCTGGCTTTCGTGTACTTGGCACGTCGCCCAACGCCCCGATTGCAATTATTGGCGATGAAAAACGCAAATTCTATGCAACGCAATTCCACCTCGAAGTCATCCATACGCCGCATGGTGCTGCCATCCTGCGCAACTTTGTCCGCAAGATTGTCGGTCTTTCCGGCGACTGGACAATGCGTGCCTTCAAGGATGAGGCGATAGAGAAGATTCGCGATCAGGTCGGGAAAGGACGTGTAATCTGCGGATTGTCAGGTGGTGTCGATTCCGCCGTCGCCGCCGTGCTGATCCATGAAGCAGTCGGCGATCAATTGACCTGCGTGCTGGTCGATCACGGTCTGATGCGGCTGGGTGAGGCGCAAAAAGTTTTGACGCTGTTCCGCGACAGCTACAATATCCCGCTGATTCATGTTGATGCATCCGAGATGTTTCTTGGAGCGCTGGCGGAAGTCGAGGATCCCGAGCAGAAGCGGAAAACAATCGGGAAGCTCTTCATCGACGTATTCGAGCGGGAAGCCCGAAAAATCGGCGGCGCGGATTTCCTGGCGCAGGGGACACTGTACCCCGACGTCATTGAAAGCGTGTCGTTCACCGGCGGGCCATCCGTCACGATCAAGTCGCACCACAATGTGGGCGGCCTTCCCGAGCGCATGAAGATGAAGCTCGTCGAGCCATTGCGCGAACTCTTCAAGGACGAAGTGCGAGCGCTTGGTCGCGAGCTTGGACTACCCGAGGCCTTCGTCGGACGCCATCCGTTTCCGGGACCGGGGCTTGCAATCCGCTGTCCGGGAGCAATCACGCGCGAGAAGCTCGATATCCTTCGACTCGCTGACGAGATCTTCATTGAGGAGATTCGTCGCACCGGCCAATATGACGACATCTGGCAGGCTTTTGCAGTGCTCTTGCCGGTCAAAACCGTGGGCGTAATGGGGGACTACAGAACCTATGACTATGTCGTCGGGCTGCGCGCAGTCACATCGACTGACGGTATGACCGCGGACTTTTATCCGTTCGATATGAAATTCCTGGGCCTGGTTGCCACGCGTATCATCAACGAGGTGAAAGGGGTCAATCGGGTCGTCTATGACGTGACGTCGAAGCCGCCCGGTACGATCGAGTGGGAGTGACGGGCGTGAGATCCTCCCGATTGGGGCACTGAGCCTAAATGGCTCGACTATATCAGTGCGTTGCGTTTTCGTGATTAGAATGATCGAGTGGGAGTGAAACTGACCAGCAGGATCACGGCTGCCAAGGCGAGCAGCGTTATGACACTGCTAAACGAGTGAACTGGAGATTGGAGCGAACATGCCGGTTACCATCTACGGCATCAAAAATTGCGAGACGATGAAGAAGGCAAGGGCCTGGCTCGACAAGTACGGCATCGGATACGCCTTCCATGATTATAAGACGGCAGGGATCGATCGCGCTCGCCTCGAAAAGTGGGCCAGGAAAGTCGGCTGGGAAGCCTTGCTCAATCGCGCGGGGACCACGTTCAGAAAGCTTCCGGAGAAAGATAAGAACGGCATTACCGAGCGGAAAGCCGTCGCCCTGATGCTGGCGCAGCCTTCGATGATCAAACGGCCGGTGCTTGAGGCCGAAGCCGGCAGGCTCCTGGTCGGGTTCAAGCCTGAGCAGTATGCGCGAGTGTTCGAGTGAGTTCGAAATCTTTTCGCGATTCGGATTGCAATAGCTCGCCCGGCCGCCTCTTGATCCGCAAGCATATCCCTGCCACATGCGGCCCATGAACAAGCCCGTGATCAGCCCTGAAGTGGCGGCCAGCCCGCTCGCCGTCGAAGTTGATCGGCGCCGGACATTCGCGATCATTTCGCATCCCGACGCCGGCAAGACGACATTAACCGAAAAGCTCCTGCTTTTCGGCGGGGCCATCAATCTGGCTGGGCAGGTGAAAGCGAAACGGGACCGGCGTTCGACACGTTCAGACTGGATGGCGATCGAGCGCGAACGCGGGATTTCGGTGGTCACCTCAGTGATGACCTTCGATTATGATGGCCGCGTGTTTAATCTTCTGGACACCCCGGGTCACGAGGACTTCTCCGAGGATACCTATCGCACTCTCACTGCTGTCGACTCCGCGGTGATGGTGATCGACGCGGCGAAGGGCATCGAGGCGCGCACGCGCAAGCTCTTTGAAGTCTGCCGTCTGCGCGATATCCCGATCATTACGTTCATCAACAAAATGGACCGGGAAAGCCGTGATCCGTTCGAACTGCTCGACGAGATCGAAAACACGCTCGCACTCGACACCGCGCCAATGACCTGGCCGATCGGCAGAGGGCGCGACTTTGCAGGGACTTACGATCTTGCAACGGGTGAGATGCGGCTGGTCAGTGAGGACGGCAAAACCGTCGAACGACAATCTCTCGACCTGCCTGCGCTCGCCGCCAAAAATCCTATGCTTGACGCAAAAGCCGCCGCCGAGGAGCTAGAGTTAGTTCGGGAGGCCTGCCGATCTTTCGACTTCAAATCATTTCGGGAGGGCCACCTGACACCGGTGTTTTTCGGATCGGCGCTAAAGAATTTTGGGGTCAAGGATCTTCTGGATGCCTTGGGTATCTTTGCGCCTGCACCGCGTGCGCAGATCTCGAATCTGCGCACGGTCGATGCCCATGAGAATGCGATGACTGCGTTCGTTTTCAAGATCCAGGCCAACATGGATCCGAACCACCGCGACCGTATCGCATTTGCGCGGTTGTGTTCCGGAAAACTCCGGCGGGGAATGAAAGCAAAGCTGACGCGCACATCGAAACCTATTACGCTGACAACTCCGCAATTTTTCTTTGCACAGGATCGCGCATTGGCCGAAGAGGCTTATGCCGGCGATGTGGTAGGCCTGCCAAACCACGGCATCCTCCGTATCGGCGACACCTTGACCGAGGGTGAGGATATCACGTTTCTCGGCGTGCCGAATTTTGCGCCGGAAATCCTTCGGCGCGTGAAACTAGGCGATCCCATGAAGGCGAAGAAGCTCAAAGAGGCTCTTCAGCAGATGGCGGAAGAGGGCGTTGTCCAGGTATTCCGTCCGCTGGATGGGGCGCCGGCTCTCGTGGGGGTGGTCGGACCGCTTCAGCTCGACGTGCTCAAGGTGCGGTTGTCTGAAGAATACGGTCTCGACGTAGCTTTCGAGCAGCCGGAATTTCAGCTGGCGCGATGGATCACGTCTGAGGATGCCAGAAAGCTCGAAGAATTCGTGCAGACCAACTATTCGAGCTGCGCCGAAGATCTCGATTCCGACAAGGTATTCATGGCCCGCAATCAGTTCATTCTAGACTACACGAGCGAACGTGCGCCCGGCATTGTTTTCACCGACATCAAGGATGTGAAGGCAAGGGTCGCCGTCGCGGCGTAACGCAGCCTTGCGTCATGCCCCTGCAATCGCCTCTACTGCGGCCGTGGAGTATTCAATATGGGTCTGCTCATCCTTGTTCTTGGGCTGGTCATCCTGCTCGGTGCGCATGTCTTCGTGACCTTTCGCGCGGCGCGCGCAAAGCTGATTGCGCGTTTTCGGAATGCCTACCGTATTCTGTTTGTGCTCGTATCACTGGTCGGGCTTGCGCTGATCATCTGGGGATTTGCGAAATATCGCGCCGAGGGCTGGGTGCAGATCTGGTCGCCGCCGGACGTCATGCGTCACATCATGATGCCGATTGTGCTGCTGGCGGTGATATTCCTGATTTCTGCCTTCATACCGAGCCACATCCGCAAATGGCTCAAGCACCCGATGCTTTCGAGCGTCAAGACCTGGGCGTTTGCGCATCTCTTGGTCAACGGCGATCTGGGTGGGATCGTCCTCTTTGGTTCATTCGTTCTGTGGGGCGGCTATGCTCGGGTGGCCGCAAAAAGGCGTGGTGATGTTGGGGCAGGCGCCAAGCCGGCTCCCGCCGGATGGACCAATGACATCATCGTGGTTGTCATTGGAACGGTCGTATTTCTAGCCCTGGGATATTGGTTTCACCCCTATGTCATCGGCCTGCCGGTATTCGGGAGATAGCGCGTGTCAGTCCAGGAAGAGCTAAGGCGATTTACCGCTCCGGATATTCTCTCACGCAAAGGCGGTGAGCCGATCGTGTGCCTCACGTCGTATCACGCGCACACGGCCCGGCTCGTCGACAAATACTGCGATGTTATTCTCGTGGGCGACTCGCTCGGGATGGTGATGCATGGAATGGAAACCACGGTCCCTGTCACGCTTGAGATGATGATCCTCCAAGGCCGCGCCGTGATGCGTGGCTCC
Organism: Pseudolabrys sp.; assembly: GCA_035718275.1. Classification (GTDB taxonomy): domain Bacteria; phylum Pseudomonadota; class Alphaproteobacteria; order Rhizobiales; family Xanthobacteraceae; genus Pseudolabrys. The sequence goes on from DASTHI010000026.1 coordinate 71,906, forward strand.
AAGCGCGCTCTCGTGGTTGTCGACATGCCATTCGGTTCCTATGAAGCTTCGAAAGAGCAGGCATTTGCGAACGGCGCTCGCGTTCTCAAAGAAACCGGTTGCGGTGCGGTCAAAGTTGAGGGTGGCAAGCGCATGGCCGATACCATCCGCTTCCTTGCGGAACGCGGTGTCCCCGTCATGGCTCACATCGGACTGACGCCACAGGCGATCAATACGATTGGCTCGTTCAGGGCGCAGGGACGCGAAGAAGCAGACTGGGCGCGTATCGAGGAGGACACCATTGCGGTCTCTCAGGCAGGTGCCTTTTCGGTTGTGATCGAGGCGGTCGCGGAGCCGCTTGCCCGAAAGCTCACCACTTTGGTTGCCATTCCCACCATTGGTATTGGCGCGAGCGTCGCCTGTGATGGTCAAATCCTTGTCCTCGAGGACATGCTCGGGCTTTCGCCTCGTGTTCCACGGTTCGTGAGGCGCTACGGTGCGCTGGCCGAAGGCATCGAGAAGGCCATTGCCGACTATGCGGGCGATGTCCGCTCGCGATCTTTCCCGGGTCCCGAACATGTTTACGGGATGAAGGGAAGGAAGGCTTAAGTACCTGAATTATCGTGGTTTGCTTAACCTTTGCCTTGGGCGCGCCACATCGCTAGGTTACGGCGCAATCAGGGTCCGGGGGCGGGCCGACAGAGCGGGTCTGGGAGCCATCGTGGCCGATATCTTTCATGAAGTTGACGAAGAGGTCCGGCGCGAACAGCTCAAAAGGCTGTGGGACCGCTACAGCATCTATCTGATCGCCGCCGCGGTTTTGATCGTCGGTACTATCGCCGCCTGGAGGGGGTACGAATATTGGGCGACGAAAAAGTCGGAAGCTGCCGGAGCCGCTTTTGAGGCTGCCCTCAGCCTTGCTGAAGAGGGCAAGGCTGAGGAGGCCCAGGCCGCCTTCGCAAAGATCGCGACCGACGCGCCAAAAGGATACCGGACGCTCGCGCTTATGCGCGCCGCCGCTGTGCTCGCGCAAACAAAACCTGCCGAAGCGGTAAAGGCGTATGAGGATTTGTCGCGGGATCCCTCGATCGGCGCGGCCTGGCAGGACCTGGCTACCGTGCGCGCCGGGATGTTGCTGGTTGATACCGCTCCACTGTCAGAAATGCAGCCGCGACTCGAGCCTGTTGCGGAGCCGACGCGAACATTCCGGCACAGTGCCCGGGAACTACTCGCGCTGTCGGCTTGGCGAAACCGCGACCTCGCTGCCGCGCGCAGATACCTCGACATGATTGCCTCGGATGCCGAGACACCAATCGGTGTTCGCGCGCGGGCCGATGTTCTGTCGGCCCTGATCGTCGGCGAAGGCAAGAGCTGAGGGGCACGGATATGCACTTTATGCAACGTGTTGCTATCGTGCTCTTGCTCGCCGGAGCCAGCGTAGCACTGGCAGCGTGCTCCAATTTCGATCCCGACAAGCTGGACATTTTTGGACTTAATGAAAAGAAAAAGCTCCCGGGCGAACGCAAGGAGCTGTTTCCGGGCGGCGTTCCGGGCGTGACGCAAGGGATTCCGCCTGAATACATCAGGGGCAACCAGCCGCCCCCTGATGCGGCCCAGTTGCAGGCACCCGAACCGGCTAAGCAGACAGAAGAGACCGATTCAGAAGCCGACAAGAAGACCACTGCCGCAGAGCCGGAGCCAGAGCCCAAACCGAAGCCGAAGCCAAAAAAGACCCCGAAGCCGCGCAGTGTCGCACAGCACCCGGTGCAGGCGCCCTCCAACCAGCAACAATCACAGGCTCCTTGGCCGCAGCAAACCGAGGCGCAGCAGAGCCCGTCGCCTTGGCCGACGCAGGGTCAGACGAGCACGACAGCGCCATGGCCATCGTCCCCTTCGCCAGGAACGTTCTCGCGCTGACACGAACGGCGCTGTAAGAGAACGAGCCGCTTGGGACGGTCCGGATTCTCTCAATGAGCTTCATTTTTGCAATTGTCGGCCGGCCGAACGTCGGCAAATCGACCCTGTTCAATCGGCTGGTCGGCCGGCGCCTCGCGCTTGTTGATGACCTGCCGGGGGTCACGCGCGACCGGCGCGAAGGTGAAGGCCGTCTTGGCGATCTCGCGTTTACAATCATCGACACCGCCGGTTTCGAGCAATCGGCGCCTGAAACGCTCACGGGCCGAATGCGGGCGCAAACGGAGGCCGCAATCGAGGAAGCCGACGCCATCCTGTTCATGATTGACGCGCGCGTTGGGCCTACCGCCGCAGATCAGGCATTCGCGGAGGTCGCTCGCAAGTCGGGCAAGCCCATTATTCTCGTCGCGAACAAGAGCGAGGGCACCGCAGGGGAAGCGGGGCGGATCGAGTCCTACGTCCTTGGTCTGGGCGATCCCATCCCGATTTCGGCCGAGCATGACGAAGGCATGTCGGATCTCTACGATGCCATGCGGGCGGTGTGTCCGGATCAGGCCTCATCCGAGAAGTCGCCGGCCAAAGCCGATGAAAGCCGCTCCATACGGGTTGCCATTGTCGGCCGGCCGAATGCCGGCAAGTCCACTTTGATTAACCGATTGCTTGGAGAGGAGCGCCTGCTGACGGGACCGGAGGCCGGCATCACGCGCGACGCCATCGCGGTCGAGCACGATTGGCAAGGCCGCAAGTTCCGAATCTACGATACTGCGGGACTTCGCCGGCGCTCGCGCGTCGGAGAAAAGCTTGAAAAGCTTTCGGTTGCGGACGCCCTCAATGCTGTCCGATTTGCCGAAGTCGTTGTTGTATTGCTCGACGTGGAAAACGCGTTTGAGGAGCAGGATCAGCGCATCGCTGATCTGATTGAACAGGAGGGCCGTGCGATTGTCATCGCGGTGAATAAATGGGATTTGCAGGAAGCGAGGCCAGGTGCAATCGCCCGGCTCCGTGAGCAGGCGGATGAAAAGCTCACACAGCTGAAAGGCGTGCCATTGGTGGCTGTCTCTGGCTTGACCGGAGAGGGGATCGACCGGCTGATGCAGGCCATCGTGGATGCTTACGACATTTGGAACAAGCGCATTCCAACCAGCGCGCTTAATCGATGGTTCGAGCAAGCCGTCAGTGCGCACCCGCCGCCGGCGGTCTCAGGGCGTTCGCTGCGGTTGAACTACATCACGCAGGCCAAAGCCCGGCCGCCGACTTTCGTTATATTCTGCACGCGTGCCGATGCGGTGCCGGACGCCTACATCCGATACCTGCTCAACTCGTTGCGTGATACATTCGAAATGCCGGGCACCCCCATCCGGCTGGCCCTGCGCGAGAAGAAGAATCCTTTCAGAGGCCGAGCCAAGCGCAAGCACTGAGCCTCGCCAACTCGACCTCGTACTGGAATGAAGATTCCATCAGAGCTACCCTGCGACCCGTTCGTCGGTTTGGCCATGGGAGTGCCTGATGTCGCAAGCGGACAACACAATCCCAATCGAAGCCTGGAACACCATTCTCTTCGATAAATTCTGCCACTTTCGATTTGTGTTGACTGATGGACTTTCGGACCACAGTGATGAGCTGTTACGCCGTCGACCGTTTCCAGTCGCGTCAAAGGTTCTTGATGTCGGGTGCGGTTTTGGCGACACGACACAGCTGATCGCCCGACAAGTCGGGCCAGACGGAATTGCCATCGGCGTCGATTGCGCGCCGAACTTTGTCAACGCTGCCAAGAATGAAGCGCTTCGAGCCGGTGTAAAAAATGTTTCTTTTTTCGCAGCTGATGTCCAGACCGAAAGCCTCTTCGGTCCCTACGACTTTGCATTCTCACGTTTCGGCACGATGTTCTTCAACTTGCCGGTGCCCGCGTTACGCAACATTCGGACCGCGCTGCGTCCTGGCGGCGAACTTAGGATGATCGTCTGGCGTCGACGGGAGGACAATCCCTGGGTGCACGAGGCCGAACTCTGTGTTCGCGACATTGTGCCGGTCATCAGTCATCAGGAGACGGATCAAATCCACTGCGGCCCGGGTCCGTTCTCTATGGCGGGGGCAGACATGGTCAGTGACATGCTCCATATCGCCGGCTATGAGCGCGTTGGGTTCGAGCGATATGACACCGACATTTGCATCGGGCGCACAATGGAAGACGCTATCGAATTTGCAATGGCGCTAGGCCCGGCCGGCGAGATCATTCGGCTCGCAGGGGAAGATGGGGAGAAGCGGCGAGACCGGGTCGTCACCGCCTTGCGCAAGATCCTCGCGTCCCACGAACGATCCGATGGAATTTGGGCGATGTCCAGCAGCTGGTTTATCACCGCGCGCAATCCCGCTCCATGAGCCGCTCATGCCGGCGGATGGAAGGATTTCAACTTCCGGTCACGGAAATCATAGAGTTTGCCGGATGCCGAAAATGAGGGGAGGCAGAGCGGCAGTACTTCTTTTGCGACATCTTCCGGCGTCGGTAGCGAGAGTGGGTCGATACCGGGGAAGGCACCGAGATACATGCGCGTGCGAGTAGGCCCTGGGCCGAGAAGGTTTACACGGACAGCAGTGGTTGCGGTTTCTGCAGCGTAAGTCCGCGCCAGCACTTCCAGAGCCGCCTTGGAGGCGGCGTAGGGTCCCCAATAGGCGCGACCCATATGCGCAACGCCTGATGTCAGGAAAACGGCACGACCGGCCTCCGCACGCCGCAGCAACGGATCCATACAGCGGATAAATTGCCAGTTAGCCGTCACGTTGACTGCGATGAGATTGTCCCATTCCTTGGGTTCATAGTGAGCAAGAGGGCTGAGCGGCCCGAGCACTCCGGCATTCCCGACCAGCACATCGAGTCGCTCATACCGTTCGTTGATAGCGAGCGCGAGCCTGGCGATTCCGTCGCTATCCTTGACGTCGAGAGGAACAAGTGTCGCCGAACCTCCACGGCTCCTAATCTTGTCGTCGAGCTCTTCGAGTCCGCCGACCGTTCGCGCTACCGCCACAACATGAGCGCCGGCGTTGGCGAGCTCGAGCGAGATGGCCGCGCCGATCCCGCGCGATGCTCCGGTCACAAGCGCAATTCGATCGGCAAGAGGCCTGGGATTGTCTGTCATGTGTCGTTTTGGTCGTCGCCGCTCCGGGCATTGAACTCAGCCATAGAGGACGTGGAAAGCCCGAACAAGGCCGGCCGGATACGGCGCTAGATAGCTTCCGCCAACAGGGACAATTGCCGCGGGCTTGCTTCCTGGGCCGCCAGATCGGTGAGCGGCGTGGGATAATCGCCTGTGAAGCAATGATCGGTGAACTGAGGACGAATAGGATCGCGCGCCTTGAACCCCATAGCGCGGTAAATGCCGTCAACAGAGAGAAACGCCAGCGAGTCGGCGCCAATGAATTTTCTCATGCCCTCCAGATCATGTGTCGCCGCCAGGAGCTTGTCCCGTTCCGGGGTATCAATGCCGTAATAGTCGGGATGCGTGATCGGGGGAGAGGCGATGCGGAAGTGCACTTCTTTGGCGCCCGCATCGCGCATCATCTGCACAATCTTGCGTGAGGTCGTGCCGCGGACGATGGAATCATCGACGAGGACGATGCGCTTGCCGCCAGCGACCGCACGATTGGCCGAGTGCTTGAGCCGAACGCCCTGATCGCGGATAGCCTGTGTGGGCTGGATAAACGTACGGCCGACATAATGATTGCGGATGATTCCAAGCTCGTATGGAATCCCTGCTTCCTGAGCAAAGCCGATCGCGGCCGGCACTCCCGAATCTGGGACCGGGACGATCACGTCCGCGCGCGCCGGCGCTTCCCTCGCAAGCTCTGCGCCCATGGTCTTGCGGACATTGTAAACGTGACGACCGCCGACGATCGAATCCGGTCTTGCGAAATAGATGTATTCGAATATGCACGGGCGCTCGGCCATCGGCGGAAACGGCTTGTGTGATTGCGCGCCATCCTCGTCGAAAATGACGACTTCGCCGTTTTCGACGTCGCGAACATATTGGGCGCCTATGATATCGAGAGCACAGGTTTCCGAAGCGAGGATCGGGCAGCCGTCGAGCTTGCCAATCACAAGCGGTCGGATACCGAGCGGATCGCGTGCTCCGACGAGCTTCTTATTGGTGAGGCCCACGAAGGCGTAGGCGCCCTCGAGTTGGCGCAGTCCTTCGATGAAACGATCCACAAACCGATTACGCTTGGCCCGAGCCACAAGGTGCAGGATGACTTCCGTATCGGTCGTCGACTGCATCATTGCGCCATCGTGGACGAGGTCGCGGCGCAGCTTTATCCCGTTTGTCAGGTTGCCGTTGTGCCCGATGGCAAAACCGCCGGCATTGAGTTCGGCGAATAGTGGCTGCACATTTCGTAAAATCGTTTCGCCTGTCGTCGAATAACGTACGTGCCCGATCGCCGATGTGCCCGGCAGTCGATCGATCACCTCGCGTCGGGCAAACGCGTCTCCGACGAGACCGAGGCGCCTTTCTGAATGGAAGCGCTTCCCGTCGAAGGACACGATGCCTGCTGCTTCCTGGCCACGATGCTGTAGTGCGTGGAGGCCAAGCGCTGTGATGGCAGCTGCATCGGGATGTCCGAAGATGCCGAACACGCCGCACTCCTCACGCAAGCGATCGGCATCAGGATCAAATTCAGAGTCGGCCAAACCGGCCATATTTCGCGAGGGGCTGTCCATTAGCGGGTTCCGCCTGCTCTGGGTTGTATCAACAACTCCGACCGCTGGTCGGGCCCGGTATCGGGCGCATCCTGGTCCTCGGGTTTTGGCCTTTTCAGCCTCTTTAAGATGGTGCTTTCCGGATCGTCCGGCAACATCGACATCAGCCACTGCCCGGTGTTCTGGAGCACGATTTTCGACTTTGCGCCCCGTACCCATTCCGGCTGGCTGCGGTCCGGGACAAGCCATGCGAAGAAAAGGAACGCAACCACCACAATGACCAGCCCGCGGCCAAGCCCAAACAGAAATCCCAACGTCCGGTCAAGCGCACCGACCCGGCTGTCCAGAACCATGTCCGAAATTCGGGCCGTGATGATCGAGACGATCAGGAGGGTGATTAGAAAAACGCCGCCCGCCGAAGCGGCTGCAGCGACCATATCGCTGCTGAAGTACTGTTTGGCCATCGGCAGCACGCGTGAGTAGGAGTACAGCGTCACGACCGCGGCAATCGCCCAAGCTCCGATCGAGAGGATCTCGCGCATGAAGCCCCGGATCATGGCGAGGAGCCCCGAGATCAACATGACCGCCAGTAGGAGGATGTCGAGCAGCGTCACAGGCATGTTCGCTCAAGCGCTCCGCACCGGCAGGACGGCGAATCCGGGCAAGCCATAGCGGCTCCGGGGCGGCGCGGCAATGTCGGCTAAGTGCCTAATTTTGAGCTCGTTTCTGCAACTGCGGCCAGACATGGGGCGGGGCCGCTGAGGGCGATTTCGATGGCGCGGTTTATAGCGGGCCTTCGCGATGTCGTCACCCGTCTTGTCCACGGGATTTGGAAACCGACTGCGGTCGTTTTCCACGGGCGGCGACATCAGCGACGAGATGGGCAAGATTTCCAAGATCGGTAACCTTAAGACCAGGCTCAGGTGCTTCGGTGCGCGCCGCTTCAGGAGCGACCGCGCGCTTGAAGCCGAGCTTTGCGGCTTCCTTGAGACGCGCCGCGCTTTGCGCAACCGGGCGTACCGAGCCAGAGAGAGATACCTCTCCAAAAAAGACTGCATCGGATGGCAGCGGCGCGCCTACCAGCGAAGAGACGAGTGCAGCGGCGGCGGCAAGATCGGCCGCCGGTTCATGGATGCGCATGCCCCCCGCGACATTGAGATAGACATCGTGACCGCCCAGTCGCACGCCGCAATGGGCTTCCAGCACAGCCAGGAGCATCGCCAACCGGCTGGGGTCCCATCCGACAACGGCGCGTCGTGGGGTGCCGAGCGAGGTGGGAGCGACCAGCGCCTGTATTTCAACGAGCAGGGGCCGTGTGCCTTCAATCCCTGCGAAGACTGCGGTGCCAGGCTGTCCAAGATCGCGCTCCGACAGGAACAATTCGGAGGGATTGTTTACTTCGCGCAATCCCGAGCCGGTCATCTCGAATACCCCGATCTCGTCAGTGGGGCCGAAACGATTCTTGACCGCCCGCAGGATTCGAAACTGGTGTGAACCTTCACCTTCGAAGGAAAGTACGGCGTCGACCATGTGCTCCACTACGCGGGGCCCGGCGATCTGCCCATCTTTGGTCACGTGTCCCACGAGAATGATTGCCGCGCCGGATTTCTTCGCGAAGCGGATCAACGCCTGCGCTGCGCCACGCACCTGAGTGACGGTGCCCGGAGCGGAGTCGATCGTATCGGTCCACATCGTCTGGATTGAGTCGATGACGATCAGGCTAGGGGTCCTGCCTTCTGAAAGCGTGGCGACGATATCCTCGATTGCGGTCTCGGCAGCGAGTTCGACGGCGCTCTCACGCAGGCCGAGACGATCGGCGCGCAGCCGCACCTGCGCGACCGCCTCCTCGCCGGAGATGTACACGGCGCGATGACCTGCGCGGTCAAGCGCGGCGGTTGTCTGAATCAGCAATGTGGATTTGCCTATGCCCGGATCGCCGCCCACGAGAAGAACGGAGCCCCGCACGAGGCCGCCGCCGGTCACCCGGTCGAATTCCGTGATACCCGTGGGCAGGCGAGGCGCTTCATGGGCCTCCTGGTCGAGGGTTTCGAGTGCAAACAAACGCCCTCTGCCGGGCTTACGGCCTGGACCGGTGGATCGTCCTTGCGCCTCCTCGGCAAGAGTATTCCATTCGCCACAGGATTCGCATTTGCCCTGCCATCGGCTGAATGCGGAGCCGCAGTTTTGGCATACAAAGCTGAAGCTGCGCTTGGACATCCGAACCGCCAAAAAAGGAGAATCAAGCGTGCGGCGTTGGCCGCAACGTAATTGAGGCATGAGAACAATACAAGAACATTTAATCGAGAATAGTTCAGCCCTGGTAAACGCGGTGGTATCGCCGCCCAAGGCTGGTCAGCACCTCATAACCGATCGTGCCGGCAGCTGCCGCAAGTTCATCGACAGTCAAATTGCCACCGATAAGCGTGATCAGGTCGCCGCGATGAACGGCACCATCAGGCAGGGCCGTGATATCGATCGCAAGAAGGTCCATGGAAACGCGGCCTGCGAGGGGACACCGGACCCCGCCGATAATGGCATCGGCTCCTGGTGCTGCATCTGAGGCACTCGCTGCCCGGGGGTAGCCGTCCGCGTAGCCTACTGCGACCACGGCGATGCGCGTTGCATGCTTCGCGGTCCAGGTGGCGTCGTAACCGACGGTGTCGCCTTTGGCCACTTCGCGCACCTGAACGACGCGCGCGAGTAACTCGATGACCGGCTGCATCGGGTTGGGACGGCCCGGCGTTGGATTGATGCCAAACAGGGCGGCTCCGGGGCGCACCATGTCGCAATGCGCACTGTCGCCCAGGAAGATTCCGGACGAGTTGGCAAGCGAACCGGGAATGCCGCGGTAGAGGAGGCGCACCTCGCGAAAGAGCTGGATCTGGCGGTGATTGAGCGGGTGCGCCGGAATCTCCGCACATGCCAAATGGCTCATCAGCAATGAAATGCCGTGATTTTCTGTCCTTATCCGCGGCGCAAGAGCCGCGGCTTCATCAATCGATAGTCCCAAGCGGTTCATTCCCGTGTCGACGTGGAGTGCAGCGCCGCCGCGCCACTGATTGACCGAGCAGAACGCATCCCATTCAGCGAGTTCGACGAGGCTGCCGATAACGGGCTGCGCGTTAATATCCGCGAAAGCCGGAGCCGTGCCGGGAAGGACGCCGCTTAGAACGTAGATTGTCGCCTCGGGAACGGCGGCCCGCAGCCGCAGCGCCTCAGAAAGATCTGCAACGAAGAATGTTTTGCAGCCCACGCGGGCCAGCGATTGGCTGACAGGCTCCAGACCACAACCGTAGCCGTCAGCCTTGACGACCGCGGCGCATTCAGCCGGCATGGCGTGACGCCCGAGAGCCTCCCAATTGGCCACGATTGCCGAAAGATTGATTGTCAGTATTCCACCTGCCTCGGCCTCCTTTGCTCCAGATGTCGCAAAGGCAGTCCGCAGAGATTCGTTCGGCACGTTAGGATGCAAGGCCATCTCGGACATCGGGATAGGGTTTAGCTGTCCCTCGTTGCCCCGTCCATGCGGGCCGCCCAGCCGGGCCCGCCGGCCCGCCAGCCAGCCAGCTATCCGATACGCTCAGGAACGTGGTTCTCGCGCGCAAGCGAGGAGAAGCGAGTTACCGCAGCATCGAATTGCAATTCGACGGTCCCCGTCGGCCCGTGGCGCTGCTTCCCGATAATCACTTCCGCCTTGCCGTGCACCTTATCGGCTTCTGCAAGCCATTCCGCGAACTTTTCACGGTTCGATTCCAAAGGCTTGCGCATTTGATGGTAGTACTCCTCGCGATAAACAAACAAAACAACGTCGGCATCCTGCTCGATAGACCCCGATTCACGAAGATCCGAAAGTTGCGGCCGTTTGTCGTCTCGACTTTCCACCTGTCGAGAGAGTTGCGAAAGCGCCAGGATTGGAACGTTAAGTTCCTTGGCCAGTGCTTTGAGTTTCGTTGTGATTTCCGTAATTTCCTGGACCCTGTTCTCAGCTGAGCGTCGTGTCGAACCTTGCAGCAGTTGCAGGTAGTCGATGATCAGAATGTCCAATCCGCGCTGGCGCTTGAGCCTCCGCGCCCGCGCTGCAAGCTGCGCCACTGAAAGGCCTCCCGTTTCGTCCACGTAGAGTGGTATGTGTTGCAATTCGATTGAATAGTCCTTGATTTTCTCGAAGTCGCTTTCCGAGATGCCGCCGCGCCGGATCTGATTTGAAGGGATTCCGGTCTGCTCGGCGATGATGCGGGTCGCCAGTTGCTCAGCAGACATTTCCAAGGAAAAGAAGCCGACTATTCCGCCGTTCACTGTGCTGGTGTGGCCGTCGGCTTTTACCTCGCCGCGCCACGCTCGAGCGATATTGTAGCCGATATTAGTGGCAAGAGCCGTCTTGCCCATCCCGGGCCGACCGGCAAGGATCACCAAGTCTGATTGTTGCAAACCTCCCATCATCCGGTCCAGATCGTCGAGTCCGGTCGCGATTCCGGAGAGCTTTCCGTCGCGCTGGAATGCATGCGCCGCCATGTCGATCGCGGTCGTGAGTGCTTGCGCGAAACGCTGAAAGCCGCCGTCATACCGCCCCGTTTCGGCGAGTTCGTACAGTCGCCGTTCGGCATCTTCGATCTGGTTACGCGGCGAAAAGTCCACGGGCGCGTCGTAGGCAACATTGACCATGTCTTCGCCGACCTGGATCAGCGCGCGCCGGATCGAAAGATCGTAGACCGTGTGGCCGTAGTCCTCGGCGTTGATAATCGTCGTCGCTTCGGCGGCAAGCCGTGCGAGATATTGGCCGACAGTGAGGCCGCCGATGTCCATGCTGGCGTCGAGGAAGGTTTTCAGCGTGACCGGAGTTGCGAGCTTGCCGGCGCGTATGAGGTCACGGGCGAGTTGATAGATCTTCTGATGGATAGGCTCGAAGAAATGTGCCGGCTCCAGAAAATCGGACACTCGGTAGAAAGCTTCGTTGTTGACTAAAATAGCTCCCAGGAGCGCCTGCTCCGCCTCGATATTGTGCGGAGCGGAACGATAGAGCTTGGCAGGTTCTTCGACCTGCTTGCGGGCTGTCGAATCAGCGAGGGCCATGGATATCGGTGCTTACCCGGAAATTGTGGCATAGCACGCGATTTGCCGGAGCAATCCTGTACTCGCAGGCTTGCCCCGCAATTCACAAGCGGTATGGAGCCGGTGGGTAAGGCCGGTTAGTTGTTAACCGCTCAGCGTTGGTGCCGCCGGGCTATTCTCCGGCAAGTCTCAGCGGAGGTCGTCCGCTGCTTTCAGACAAGGCCAAGCGACGCTCTTCCCGGGCAATGTAGTCGCGGGTCATCGGCACCACGCCTTGTCGCTTGGTAAGTTGTATCTGCATCACCATCATGTTCTGCTCTCGAAACGACATCTCGGATGCAGCCAGATAGAATTCCCACATACGCACGAAACGAGGCTCATAGATACGTTCAACATCCTCGCGGTGCGCGAGAAAACGCTCGCGCCACGCCTTAAGCGTTTCGGCATAATGCAGCCGGAGGATTTCGATATCTGTGACCAGCAGCCCAGAACGCTCGATAATCGGTAGCACTTCAGAAAGTGCCGGAATATAGCCGCCCGGAAAAATGTACTTTGCAATCCATGGGTTGGTAAAGCCGGGCCCTTCCGATCGTCCGATCGAATGCAGCACCATAATGCCGTCATCGGCAAGGAGTTGAGCGCATTTTTGGAAAAACGCGTCGTAATATCCAACTCCGACGTGTTCGAACATTCCTACGGAAACAATGCGGTCGAAACGACCATTGGCGTCACGATAATCCTGAAGCAAGAAGCGGGCTCGCTCGGCAAGACCTCTCTCTGCAGCCCGCTCATTGGCGATCGCATGCTGTTCCTGCGACAATGTGATGCCGGTTACGTTGGCACCGGCAAACTCGGCAAGATAAAGGCCCAGACCGCCCCAGCCGCAGCCTATATCGAGCACCTTGTATTCGCGAGAAATCCTGAGTTTGGCGGCCAGATGCCGCTTCTTGGCCAACTGGGCGTCATCAAGCGACATCCCCTCAGTTTCGAAATAGGCGCAACTGTATTGTCGGTCTGCGTCGAGAAAAAGCGAATACAGCCGGCCATCGAGATCATAATGGTGGGCCACGTTGCGGCGGGCGCGCTTGCGCGGATTGAATTGTGCAAGCCGCCGGGCAATGTAGCGGAGGATCCATTGCGGGCGCGCCCAAGTCGGGACCTCCGCCTGCTGGCCAAGCGCAATAGCAAGTACGTCGGCAATGGTGCCTTGCTCGACAACCAGCGTGCCATCCATATAGGCTTCACCGAATTTCAGCTCCGGATCAAAGAGGATGCCGAGCTCGGCCGCGCGTGTGGTGAAACGCACCGCCACCGGCGTTCCAGTCCCATCGCCGAATGTGAAAGTAAGCCCGCGCGAGGTGGTGAGAGTGAACTGTCCTCGCCGGATAAATCGCTCAAGTACAAATCGAAGCAACCGGTCCATCGGCCGCCTCCGATCGCTTCGGTCCAGCCTTGCTGCCACCTCCAAAGTGGCAACGCCGCGGGACCCACATACGTTCGGGACCCATAATTAATCAAAGTTCCGCGACACCAGCAATCCTGCAATTGCAGACGGGGATATGTGTGGCGCAGCTCATATTTTGCTGCAGAATGAGGTATCAAGGCCTAAGACGGATTGAGCTGGGTCTTAGGATTGATCGAGTGAGGGCGCCTATGGCTATGACATTATTGTACCGCCTCGCATGTGCGGGGGCGGTACTGGCAATGTGCCTTGGGGGGATAGCCGCTGCGCAGGAAAATCTCGATAAGGGCAAGACTCCCGCCCAGCTTTTTGCCTCTGACTGCGCCGTCTGCCACAGGTCCCCCAAGGGGCTGGCCAAATCGGGCGGACTGTTCGGCCTCGATAACTTTTTGCGTGAGCATTACACGGCCAGTCGCGAATCCGCATCAGCGATTGCCGGCTATCTCAGGTCCCTCGACGCTACTCCGGCGTCCCGACCGGCCAAGCGGGTGAAGTCCGACAAAAAAGATAATTCTCGCGGAGCGAAGGCGGCAGATAGATAGCCAGCGATGGCGCAGGCAGCGTCTCCGCAGCGGAGCTACGGATGCCTGGCCTGTTCGCAAGGGCCTCAGCCGCCTTTAACCGGCCTCGGGACCGTCCTTGCTTTTTCCGCGTGCTCTCCGGGATGGTTCGCCGGCTTCGGAGGAGGGGCCCTGATTGTCCTTGCCTTCGAGATCTTCTCTGGGCCCGCGCGCTTCCGGATCAAACATGGCTTGAGCTTCGGCAGCCGCAGCCGCGGCCTGCTCCTCTGCCTCCGTTCGGCTTACGCTCACGTCCTCGCCGCGCGCGATCCGACTTGCTTCGTCGGCGCTGCGCGCGACGACGATACGAATGGAAACGTCTATCTCCGGGTGTAATGCCAGCGGCACGTTGTATTGGCCGATGGTCTTGATGGGCGCGTTGAGCACGATTTGCGAACGCCCGAGATCCGCGCCTTGGTCCTTCAAGAGGTTAGCGATGTCTCGGGTCGATACTGACCCAAACAGCTGGCCAGACTCGCCCGCTTGCCGAAGAACGGTATAGGTCTTCCCGTCCAACTTGGCTGCGAGCTTGCCCGCTTCTCCTTTAAGTTCGAGGTTGCGCGCCTGCAGTTCGGATTTCATTTCCTCGAAACGCTTCTTATTGCCCGCAGTTGCGCGCAGCGCCTTGCCCCGCGGAAAAAGAAAGTTGCGCGCGAAACCATCTTTCACGCGCACAACATCGCCCATTTGTCCGAGCTTGCCTATGCGCTCAAGCAGGATCACTTCCATCGCTCTTACTCCTCAAATTCGAAGTTTCTGGGTTCACACATCTCATTCCCGCAGGTTCTTTCCGCCATGGCGCGCGATACGCGCGCGCAAGCCGAACCCGCTCTCGACGACGCCGAGCAGGCACAGTGCAAGGATAGGCCAGCCCAATACAAGTACAGCTCCATAGACAAAACCGATAATCAGCCCGCGCATGCTCATGCCGAGCGTAATCTGATGCAGCACAGCGAAACCAAGGACTCCATACGCAAGGAGCAAACTTGCAGAAATTATCCCGCCGATAATTCCAATCATTCCGTCAAGGAAACTCAACGCGACAGCAGCAGCGAGCGCGAACGTCAGTGACGTCGGAAAGACCATGTCTGAAATCGCGGGCCATGGCCGAGCAAGTCGACCCGAAAACTGCACGATGCGACCAGCCATCCAAAGATTCAGCAGGTTCGTGATTGTCGCCAGCACTGCCGCTGCCGGCGGGATCGCGCCGATCAGAAATTCTATAAGGCGATCGGTTGTGAGGGAGGTCGCAGGTGTTGAATGCGCATCCACCTGCAGGATTGCGCTGAGCGCGTTCCGCAGTCCAGCCCGGAAACTGTCAGTATCGAGTCCGAAATTCGGAATTGCTGCAATTACCACAATGGCAGCTAAGACCGCCGCCCAGATCACGAGGTGGCCGGCGGGGTACCATTCCAACTCGGAACCGCCTGGAATTTTTCCCGGGCTCCCTGCTGCAGGGCGGGCAAGCATCGCGAGATAGCCGAGCCACCAGGCCGGAACACCGGTGCTGGTGATGAATGCAAGTGCAAAGACGCTGCCGAAGATGATTGCCACCGAGAGCGAACCCACTACAGCCGCGATGAGAGCTGCCCAGTGACCCCAGCCCAGACCGGCGATCATGATCGGCAGTGGTGCGAGATAGAACAAAGGAATCGAGAGCCACACGCCTGATGTCACCGAAGCAAACAACAAGGCGGCCGCAGCGCCGGCGGCGATTCCCACGATTGCGAACTGCATCGTCATCAGCTGTCCCGCTCCCATCGAGCGGTTAGAGACGAACGGACGTGTTCGTCCCAACCATCGGCACCCGAGCATTCCCCGGAAGCCTGTCGTGAACCTTATTGTATCACATAGGGCAATAAGCCAAGAAAGCGGGCGCGCTTGATTGCGTGCGCCAATTCGCGCTGCTTCTTGGCCGATACAGCGGTAATGCGGCTGGGAACGATCTTGCCGCGTTCGGAGACGTAGCGCTGCAATAGCTTGACGTCCTTGTAGTCGATCTTCGGAGCATTGGCTCCGGAGAAGGGGCAGGTCTTGCGACGCCGGAAAAATGGACGGCGGGCGCCGCCCTGTGGAGCGAGTGCCATGCTCTATTCCTCTCCCAGTCCGTTTTCTGCGCCCTCGACCTCATCGCCGCCATCGTCGCGTCGAGCTCGTCGCTCTCCGCGACCACCACGTTCATCACGCTCGCGGTCACGGTCAGCCTTGCGCATCATCGCCGACGGACCATCCTCGTGCGCATCGACCCGAATGGTGAGATAGCGGAGCACATCCTCATTGAGCCGCTCCTGGCGCTCGATTTCGTTAAGAGCCGTCGCAGGCGCGTCGACATTGAGCAGCGTCATGTGCGCTTTGCGATTTTTCCGGATTCGATAGGCGAGGGATTTCAGTCCCCAGTATTCGTTTTTCGTTACCTTGCCACCCATCTGGCTGATCACACCGGATAACTGTGCTGTGAGGTCCTCCACCTGCTGCGGGCTGAGATCTTGCCGCGCGAGATAGACGTGTTCGTACAATGGCATGAATGCCTTTCCTTTGTTCCAAGCCCAATCCAAGTCTCGGCGCCAAGCCCCTCGAGCCCTTCGGGAAAGGCTCGAATGCTCTGAAGGTGGAAGCACGGGACGCCGGGCCAATTGGCCCCTGCCGACTGAGGATCAGCCGTCCGTCCGTTCAGCTTCCAGCCGAAAACCCATGAGCGCGCGTTTTATAGGGATTTCGAACAAAAATGCAAGGCAAAGAGGGGGTTCTAATCTCTCCCGGGTAACCTTGCAGGCCGGCCGCAAGTGCTTAGCAATTTTGACCGCACGATCATGTTTTGACAGGCAGTTTCAGCATCTTGCGCATTCCTGACGCACTTTGATCAGAGCATCAATGAGGCAGTCGAATTCGGACCAGAAGGTGCCGCCGAAAGATGGATCGCTGCGCGCCCGAGCGATCTTCATCGCTGATCAGGGCCGTCACGGCCTGCACTCGGATGTTGACCACCGAAAGATTGTTGGCGCTTACCAAGATTCACTCGGCTTGACAGATTTCGCATCGCAGTGTCGTTTCGGCCCCGATTTGAAGAACAGCATGATCTTCTGCGGGCAAGTCTATGGCGATCGCCTTCGTTTTTCCGGGTCAGGGCAGCCAAGCCGTCGGTATGGGCAAGGCGCTGGCAACGGCATTCCCAACCGCGCGGCGAGTATTCGAAGAAGTCGACTCGGCCCTTCAAATTGACCTCAGCAACATAATCTTCGAGGGACCCGCGGAATCGCTCACCCTTACTGAGAACGCCCAACCGGCACTGATGGCTGTATCGCTCGCGGTGATGCGAGTGCTGGAGGAGGAGGCGGGGCTCGATCTTGTTCGCGACGCGCAATTCCTCGCCGGTCACTCGCTGGGCGAATATTCCGCATTGGCCGCGGCGGGTGCATTTACAATTTCGGACGCGGCGCGCCTCTTGCGTACCCGTGGTCAGGCGATGCAGAGAGCGGTGCCGGTGGGTGCAGGTGCAATGGCTGCCATCATTGGCCTTGGATTCGAAGAGTGCTCTGCAATCGCTGTTGAGGCCAGCCAAGGCGAAGTCTGTGAAGCAGCCAATGACAACGGTGCAGGCCAGGTGGTCCTCTCGGGCCACAAGATCGCCGTCGAACGAGCAGTCGAAATCGCAAAAACAAAAGGCGCAAAGCGGGCGATGCTGCTGCCCGTATCAGCCCCCTTTCACTGTGCGCTGATGAAGCCAGCGGCGGATGTCATGTCCGACGCGCTCGCGAAAACGAAGATCATGCCGCCGAAGGTTCCCGTCATAGCAAATGTTCTTGCGGAGCCGGTGCGTGACCCGGGGGAAATACTGCGGGCGCTTGTCGCGCAGGTGACGGGTACGGTGCGATGGCGCGAGTCGGTCATCTACATGGCAAAAGCCGGAATCGACATCTTCTACGAGGCAGGCGCGGGCAAGGTTCTGAGTGGACTGATCAGGCGCATCGTCGACGGATCGACGGCAACCTCCATCGGAAGCCCTGAGGATATCACTGCTTTCAAGGCGGGAAGGAGCTCGTGATGTTCGACTTGACTGGAAGAACCGCGCTTGTGACCGGCGCGACCGGTGCGATCGGGAGCGCTATCGCACGCACACTGCACATGCAGGGAGCAACCGTAGCGATCTCGGGCACGCGCGCGCAGGCCCTCGAGGATCTCGCCAATTCGCTTCGAGACCGCGTTCATATTTTCCCCTGTGACCTTTCCGACAGTTCGGCCGTCGAGGCACTGGTGCCCAGTGCAGAAGATCGGATGGAAAGGCTGGACATTCTAGTCGCCAACGCCGGCGTCAATCGCGACAATCTGTTCGTGCAGCTCCGGGACGAGGACTGGGATCTGGTGCTCGCGGTCAATCTCACATCGACATTTCGGCTGGCGCGCTCCGCGATCTCTCGGATGATGAGACGTCGGTGGGGCCGAGTAATAGCGATATCCTCGGTGGTCGGCTTTACCGGCAACCCGGGACAGGGCAACTACGCCGCCTCAAAGGCAGGCATCGTTGGAATGATCAAATCTGTCGCCGCCGAATACGCCAGACGCAATATTACCGCCAATTGCATTGCCCCTGGACTCATCGCTTCTGACATGACGGATAAGCTCAATGAGAAGCAGCGTGAGGCAATCCTCAGCCGGATTCCTGCGGCCAAGCTTGGCATGCCGGAAGACGTGGCGGCGGCCGCGGTATTTCTAGCATCCAATGAAGCCGCGTACGTCACCGGCCAGACCATTCACGTCAATGGTGGAATGACCATGATCTAGCGGGAAATGTTGACGTTTCGGACTTGCTCGCTACGCCCCCTCGCGCTAGTCAACGTATTTGAAGTGTGGTAACCGAACTTTGGCCCGGCTGGGGCGGATCGTAGCGGAAGTCGGGTGCGATGTTCCGTAACTGGGGATTATCTCATCACCGTCGACCACGACGAGGCTATACTGCGATGGTTGCGATCTGATCGTTTTCGCAGCCGAATTTAATAAGCACGAGGTTGGAACGATGAGTGACATTGGCGAGCGGGTCAAAA
Organism: Pseudolabrys sp.; assembly: GCA_035718275.1. GTDB lineage: Bacteria > Pseudomonadota > Alphaproteobacteria > Rhizobiales > Xanthobacteraceae > Pseudolabrys. Next base: position 90,599 of record DASTHI010000026.1, read on the forward strand.
AGATCGTCGTGGAGCACCTGGGTGTTGAACCCGAGAAGGTGACTGATCAAGCCAGCTTTATTGACGATCTTGGCGCCGATAGCCTGGACACCGTCGAGCTCGTGATGGCCTTCGAAGAGGAATTCGGCTGCGAAATTCCCGACGACGCGGCCGAGACCATTCTGACCGTTGGCGACGCGGTAAAATTTCTCGAAAAGAACGCAAAAAGCTGAGCACGCGCAACGCGCCGTTCGTCGCTTCGTTGGTCAATCGCTTATAGGATGTGCGTAGTGCAACGGCGCCAATAATTTGGCTCGGAGCCAGCAATGAGACGTGTCGTCGTTACGGGAATGGGAATGCTGACGCCTCTTGGCTGTGGCGTTGAACCGACCTGGGCGCGGCTTGTCGAAGGGGAGAGCGGCGCAAAGAAGATTGAAACCTTCGATGTTTCCGATATCGCCTGCAAAATTGCGTGCATAATTCCTCGCGGTGACGGATCTAACGGAACGTACAATCCTGATCGATGGATGGAGCCCAAGGAGCAGAGGAAAGTCGACGAATTTATTGTCTTTGCGATGTGTGCGGCGCGTCAGGCGCTCGATGATGCAGGTTGGCACCCCAAGACACACGACGAGCAAATAACCACTGGTGTTCTGATCGGCTCCGGGATTGGTGGCATTGAAGGCATTGCCGAGACCGCGATTGCGCTGCACGAGAAGGGACCGCGCCGGGTGTCACCCTTCTTCATTCCGGGCCGGATCATCAATCTTGCATCCGGCTATGTGTCGATTGCATTTGGTCTGAAGGGACCGAACCATGCCGTTGTGACCGCCTGCTCGACGGGAGCCCACGCTATTGGAGACGCCGGCCGCCTGGTCGCGCTGGGCGACGCCGATGTGATGCTGGCTGGGGGTGCCGAATCTCCTGTGAACCGCATTTCGCTTGCCGGTTTTTCGGCACTGCGGGCGCTTTCAACGAATTTCAACGATGATCCTACCCGCGCTTCGCGTCCTTATGACAAGGATCGTGACGGATTCGTGATGGGTGAGGGCGCAGGGGTGGTGGTTTTGGAAGCGCTGGAGCACGCGAAAGCGCGGGGTGCGAAAATCTATGCTGAATTGGTGGGCTATGGCTTGTCAGGCGACGCCTATCACATCACGGCCCCTTCGCCGGACGGCGATGGCGCGCTCCGCTGCATGAAGGCAGCGATCGGGCGCGCAGGGATTTCGGCCGGAGAGATCGATTACATCAATGCGCATGGCACATCCACGCCAATAGGCGATGAAATTGAGCTCGGGGCCGTGCAGAAACTTATTGGCAATGCAACCGGCCGCATGTCGATGTCCTCAACGAAATCGTGCATTGGTCATTTGCTCGGTGCGGCGGGAGCAGTCGAAGCCATTTTCTCCATTCTTGCGATCCGCGATCAGGTAGTCCCACCTACGATCAACCTCGACAATCCCTCCGTGGATACGCCAGTCGACCTCGTACCTCATAGTGCGCGCAAGAGAGAAGTAGAGACTGTGTTATCAAATTCGTTTGGTTTTGGCGGAACGAATGCGTCGCTGATTTTCCGGCGCTACGCGAACTAGCTTCACAAGCTTTCGCCACAATTCTTCCTAACGTGACGAAAGCCACAGATGTTTTTCTTGCAATTCGGCGCGGTCGTGCGAAAAGGGTCACAGGTTGGACGGGTGGAGCGGCTGAAGTGACTTCCAATCTGCCGCCGGGCGGCGACAATGGGCTGCCCTCTGCCAAGTCGCCATTGCCGCGTAGTCCGCGCGCAGCGCTCGAGCCTGAGCGCGTTCCCAACCCGATCCCCCGCTCGAAACGCGCTCGACATCCGCTTGTGATCGTCGGTAATGCGATTTTCACGCTGCTCGTCCTTGTTTCGGTTGCAATAGGCGCCGGACTGTTTGTTGGGAAGCAGAGGTTCGAGGCTCCCGGGCCGCTCGCGGAAGACAAAGTCGTCAATATTCCCCGTGGTCTGGGTATTCGAGACATCGCAGAGCTGCTTCAGCGTGAGGGCGTTATTGATCAACCATACGTTTTTATCGGCAGCGTGATTGTGCTCAAGGCTCGCGGCGATCTCAAACATGGCGAATACCAGTTTTCCAGACACGCAAGCCTGGCTGACATCGTCGGCACTATTATCGAGGGCAAGGTTGTCCAGCATGCCTTTACTGTGCCGGAAGGACTCACATCCGAGCAGATTGTTGCACGGCTTTTGGAGAATGCGGCGCTCTCCGGACAGATCAAGGAGATACCTCGCGAAGGCAGTTTGCTTCCCGAGACTTACCGCTTCACACGAGGCATGAGCCGGGAGCAGCTTATCCAGCGCATGCAGCAGGCCCATCGTCGCGTGCTGCAGGAAGTGTGGGAGCATCGAACGGCGGACTTGCCGCTCAAGACTCCGGAGCAGTTGGTTACGCTCGCGTCGATTGTCGAAAAGGAAACCGGCAAGCCCGAGGAACGCACACGAGTCGCGGCCGTGTTTCTGAATAGACTGAAGGCCAGGATGCGGCTCCAATCCGATCCGACGATTATTTACGGGCTCACAGGCGGGAAGGGCTCGCTTGGACGCCCGATCATGAAAAGCGAGATCGAACAGCCAACGCCTTACAATACGTATATCATTGACGGACTTCCGCCGGGTCCGATCGCAAATCCCGGACGCGCATCGTTAGAAGCCGCCGCAAATCCGGCGCGAACGAAGGAGCTTTACTTCGTGGCAGATGGCAGCGGCGGGCATCTGTTCACGGACAATTACGCCGAACATCAGAAGAATGTTGCGCGATTGCGGGGTATCGAGCACGCCGGATCGGCTTCCTCGGGCGGAGCGAACGGGGGAAAGCCATGACGCGCGTGGCCTTGTGACCTTACCTCCTCGCGGCTAAGTTCCACCGATCTCCACGAAGGCGAGACGCTCAGCTGATGGCCTTGTCGAGCATGACCGGATTCGCTCGCAGCCACGGCGCGGTGAATACGTATGTCTGGAACTGGGAGATCAAGTCGGTCAATGCCAAGGGACTCGACATTCGTTTCCGGGTGCCTCCAGGCTGGGACAACGTTGAGGCGGCAGCTCGCGCGCGCTGTGCGCAAGTGCTCTCGCGAGGTACCGTGTATGCCAATCTCACCGTGGAGCGAAAGGGTGTCTTGCCGACGGTCAAGGTCAATGAAGGTGTTCTCGCTGCAGTACTTGCTGCTCTTGATGGACTCTCTGCAAAAATAAAGGCGGCCCCGCCGACGCTGGACGGAATTCTGTCGCTGAAGGGGGTCATCGAAGTCAGCGAGACCGAGGAAAACGAGGTCGAACGTCGGGCTAGCGAGGCGGCCATAGAGAGCGGATTCGGCGAGGCCCTCGAAGCCCTGCTCAAGATGCGACGGGCGGAAGGCCAGACGCTTGCCCGTGTCATGTCGGAGCGCCTCGATGAAATTGAGGCGCTGACGTCCCGGGCGGAGAAGGCGCCGGGCCGCAAGCCGGAGGCGATCAAGGCGCGACTCGTCGACCAGGTATCGACGTTGATCGCGGCTTCGGAGCGGCTGGATTCAGACCGGCTATATCAGGAGGCCGTGCTGCTTGCCGCCAAGACCGATATCCGGGAAGAACTGGACCGGCTTGCATCGCACGTGTCTCAGGCGAAAAAACTCCTCGCCGGCGGGGGCGCGATCGGTCGCAAGCTCGATTTTCTTGCGCAGGAACTACATCGCGAATCAAACACCCTGACTGCAAAAGCAAACGATGTAGAACTGACGAATATCGGCCTTGAGCTCAAGAGCGTCGTCGAGCAGTTCCGTGAGCAGGTCCAGAACCTGGAGTAATCTGGATGGCGCGCAAACCGGAAAACAAGGGTGATCGACGGGGCCTGATGCTGGTGCTTTCCTCGCCTTCAGGGGCAGGCAAAACGACCCTCTCCCGGAAACTGCTCGAAGCCGACAAGAGCCTCACGCTTTCCGTGTCCGTGACCACCCGCAAGATGCGGCCCGGAGAGAAGGATGGTCGCGACTATTACTTCATCGACCGCCGGCGCTTTGACGAACTGATTTTGAATGGGGAACTGCTCGAATGGGCGGAGGTGTTTGACAACTATTATGGTACGCCCGCCAAGCCGGTCATGGAGGCACTCGCCAAAGGTCGCGACGTCCTCTTTGATATTGACTGGCAGGGCACCCAGCAATTGCGCCAAAAATGCAGGAACGATCTTGTCAGCGTTTTTGTGCTGCCGCCATCCGTTCCCGAACTGGAGCGACGATTAAGAGCACGTGCGCAGGACGATTATGAAACCATTCATCGGCGTATGGCGAAAGCCGCCGACGAAATGAGCCACTGGGCTGAATACGATTATGTTGTCATCAACAATGATCTAGATCACACGTTTTCTGATGTGGCTTCGATTCTCGCGGCGGAAAGGCTCAAACGCGAGCGTCAGCCGGGTTTGTCGGATTTCGTGCGTGCTCTGCAGGCTAAGATCTAGGGTCGAGCACGACACGTCCGATCACACGGCCCGCACGTAAGTCGTCCAATGCCTCCGAGGCGCTGGTGAGCGGTTTTTCGGTTATTTGCGGGGCTGGAATGTTACGGTTGCGCACCAGGTCGACCAGTTCCCGCGCTTCCGCCAGCGTTCCTGTCATAGTGCCCTCGATAGTCATCGCCTTCAGCGGAAACATGGCGACAGGGCTCGAGAAGCCGCCACCGATCAGTCCCGTGACGACGACCTTGCCACCCTTCGCCAGGACACCCGTGGCAAAATTAAGCGACACGTCGGATCCAGCGAAGTCGCATACACCAAAAACGCCGCCAGTAGCCTTCAGGAGTGCTTTTCGGTCGTCCGGATTGGAAGGATCGAACGCCTGTTTGGCGCCGGCGGCGAGTGCAGCCTCCCGCTTTCTCCCGTCGATGTCCGCGACATATGGCGCCACTCCGTACATCGCCTGGGCAAGTGCGAGTCCCATCAGTCCGACTCCACCGATTCCGATCAGCAAAAGCGGCCAATCGTGAGCCTGCTCAGCCAGCCGTTTCAGTGCGGCGTAGGCCGTGAGCCCCGAACACATTAAGGCGCCGGCAAATCCAGGCGAAAGCGGAGCATATTCGATCAGGTAGCGTGGGTTCGGCACGAGAACGTGCGTCGCAAAACCGCCGTCTGCAGTGATGCCCAGATGCCGCGGCGCTGCACAGATGTTCTCCTGTCCAGCTTGGCACGCTCTGCATTGGCCGCATCCGATCCAAGGATAGATCGCGACGGCGATCCCCATTCTTACATCGGCTTCCTGACCGGCATTTTCGACTTCCCCGGCAATCTCGTGGCCCAGCGTAAACGGTAGCGCGCGGCCGCCACGAACATCGAGCGTCTTGCCATTTCCCAGATCGAAATACCCATCCTGCATGTGGAGATCGGAATGGCACACTCCGCAACGCGAAATGCGCACAAGCACCTCGGTCCCCCGCGGATGCGGGAGATCGACCATCGTTTCGTGAAGCGGGTCGCCATACGAGACCAGTGATTGCCGATGCATTTGGGTCATGGCCGACGACCATCCTTCCGAGCATCGTGCATCATTGATCCAAAAGCGCGCGCCAATTCAACAAACCCTTCAACTGAGATGTCCTCCGCACGAGCGGCGGCATCAATGGCGGCGATTTCGAGAAGCACGTTAGCATCGACACCAAGGGATTTCAGACTCTGACGCAACATCTTTCGACGCTGGCCGAACGCTGCCTCCGTCACGCGCTGTAGGACGCCGACATCGCATTCAAGGGGCTCGGGGCGCGGCTTGAGCCGGACTACCGAAGATGTAACTTTCGGGGCTGGTACGAAGGCAGCCCGAGACACATCAAACAGTATTTTTGCTTCTGTGCGCCACCCTGCAAGCACCGATAATCGACCGTACGTTTTCGACCCTTGCTTGGCCACAATACGCTCGGCGACCTCCCGCTGAAACATCAGCAAGAGCATGTCGTACCACGGCGGCCATGGTTCGATAGTCAGCCAACCGACGAGAAGCTGTGTCGCAATGTTGTAAGGCAGGTTTGCGACAATACGGGCGCGTTCGGGGCCAAGTTGCTCCCGAACATCCGTGTTCAGGGCGTCACCTGCAACGATGTCCAGTCGATCCGGATAGCGGGCGGCAATCTCCTCGAGCGCGCCTATTGCGCGCTCGTCGCGCTCAACCGCTATCACGCGCCGGGCGCCAAGTGCGAGTAGGGCTCGCGTCAGTCCGCCGGGACCGGGACCGATCTCGACCACACTTATGTTTTCGAGGGGTTCAGCCGCCCGTGCAATCCGTGTCGTCAGATTGAGATCGAGGAGGAAATTTTGCCCTAGCGATTTTCTGGCAGCGAGCTTGTGGCGCCGGATCACATCGCGCAGGGGCGGCAGATCGTCAATGCGTGCCATCAGTTCGTCGGCAAGAGGGCCGGGCTGGCTGCCGCGAGTCGCGCCGCGAGTGCTAGAGCTGCAATGAGACTCGAAGGATCGGCAATGTTTTTCCCGGCAATATCGAACGCCGTTCCGTGATCGGGCGAGGTCCGCACGAAGGGCAATCCAAGAGTGACGTTTACGGCATGATGAAAAGCGAGCGTCTTTATGGGGATCAGCGCCTGATCGTGATACATGGCCATTACGACGTCGTATCCCACACGGGCTTGCTCGTGAAAGAGCGTATCGGCGGGAAGAGGGCCAATCACCGCAATGCCTTCCTCTCGCAACCGGCGTACTGCCGGGGCAACGATCAGGTCGTCCTCGTCGCCGAGTGCGCCATCTTCCCCGGCGTGCGGATTAAGGCCTGCCACAGCGATGCGGGGACGTGAGATGCCGAACCGTCGCGAGAGGTCGGACGCGACGATACGTCCTGTTTCGACGATAAGGTCCGAACTGAGGCGTGTAACAACCTCCTTCAGTGGCAAGTGAATCGTAACGGGCACAACGGCCAACTCGGGGGACCAGAGCATCATGACCGCTCGATTGGTCCTGCCCGTCGACTCTTGCGAAAGCCTGGCGAGAAATTCAGTGTGACCTGGCTCTGCAAAACCCGACCGGTAGAGCACGTTTTTTGCAACGGGATTGGTCACGATAGCGGCGGCGCTGCCGGCCAGTACGTCCGCAACCCCGCGCTTGATCGCAGCAATCGCGGCCGGCGCACTCGATTCGTCAGGCTCACCGGGCCTGGCGGTGACCGGTATACCAAGCTGTACGACTGGCAGAGCGGTTGGGAATGTCTCAGTCGCCAGTGACGGCTTCACCACTTTTACGGCGAGATCAACCCCGAGCAAGTGAGCCCGACGTCGCAGGAAATCGGCATCGCCAATAAAATAGTAAGGGGGAACCGGAATTTCGGCGCGCTTTCGCCAGATCTGGATGCCCAGATCGGGTCCAATGCCTGCTGGCTCACCCAGCGTAAGGGCAAGAGGAAGACCCGCGGGTGTGCTCATTTCTTGTATTCAATCATTGCCGACTTGCGGATCTCCTCCAGATATTTCTTTGACTCGGATTCGAAGCGCTTGCTGAAGATCTGCTCTCGTACTTCGCGTTTCAATGGCGATTCCGTCGTGCTTTCTTTCTTGCTACACACCGCGAACATTTGCAGCCCTTGCGCGGTCGTTTCGGGAGCGGTCAGGCGGCCCACCTGCATGTTTCCAAGCAGATCACGCAGCTGCGGTGAAAGATCGGCAGAACTACGTGTGATTGGCTCGCGTACAGCAACGTCGCGTAAAGCGCGCGCCAGCGCGATGCCTTCGTTGCACGAGACAAAACGACTCCGGAGATTTTCGGCTTCTGCGCGTTTTGCAGATAGGGTCGCTTCGCCGGCGCCGCGCGGTACCACAATAGTCACCGGATAAAGCGTATAGACATAGCCGACGCTGGCCGTATCGGCCTCCGCGCGATCCTTCAGCGCGTTGGCAATGTCGCTCTCGCCCACCTGCAGCGATGCACCAAATTTTCCCCTAATCAGTTGCTGCCACGTAAGCTCGGCGCGAATGCGCGCCTTTATGGTCTTGGGCGAAATGCCGGCCCGTTCCAACACCTGACTAAACTGTTGTGGTGTGATGTGCTGACGGGTGGCCATGCTGTCGAACGCGCTATTGACTTCACTATCGCTCACTTCAAGACCATAGGTTTTAGCTCGCGATATCTTCAGACGATCGTCGATGAGGTCATTGATAATCTGCTGGCGCGTGACCGACTTGTGCGCGGCAGTGGATTCCAGCTTCATGCGTTGCTGGATGTCGTATTCGGTGATGGGTGAGCCGTTGGCCACCACCACGACCTGAGCGTGCACAGCGCCGTGGACGAGTAAACCTAAAGCGAGAACGGCGCCCGCAACCCAACAATTCCAACTCACGTCCAATTTTGGCATCCCGAATTCCACAGCACGAAAGTCTCGAATGGGCGAACTAATTCGCCGTCGGTCGGCCGACCGGCTGGCTGACCGATGTGCCCCCCAGCGTTCGCAGGCTCAGCTGCAGCATAACGGTATGATTCGCGGCCACGTTGCCGCTATATGTGTAGTTCGTAATGTAATTCAGACCGAGAATGAGGCAATCGTCGACATAGCCCAATCCGACGCGGGTCTGGTCGAATTTGCCGGCATTGATGTCATAGCGGGCGGCCCCAAGCAGCACCCAGTTGGCATCGAGCTTCACCTGCCCCGATCCGAGAACACCTTGCCGCCGATCAAGGAAACCCAATTCAGGCTGTGCCGCGTAGTCGCCGTACAAAATCGTGCCCATCCAGCGATCGAAGGTCGCCCGCGCCTCCAGCTCCGTGCGCTGAACCGTGAATGTGTCGTTGTCGAAGCGGAACCGGGATGTGAACATATAGGTGCTGTTCGGCTGATACGACAGACGCCCCACATAGTCCGATCTGGTCGTATCGAGGCCAGTGCCCAGCCCTGTATTCGTCGTGCCGCCGAGTGCAAACGAGTTTACTCCGAACAGACTGTAGGATTGACCAAACAGCGCGTTAAAGAATCCGCCTTGATTGATTTGCGCCGTGTATTGTAGTCCGTAATTTGCCCGGCCGCCGCCTTCGACGCGATCCCACCCCGAGAACTTGTCGACGCGAAACAGATTGCTGTCATCGAAGATGAGGCTTTGTGCGTCCTCATTTGGCCAGCGGCCGACTTGCTGTTCATTGGGTCGAACGATGACCTGAGCGATCGGCTCGAGTGTCTGCGTGCCCCATGATTGAATATTGATGAAGGGATACCTGTACTCGAGACCGACCGTCGGCATCGCTCGGACCAGGTTGCTTTCTCCCGTGTCGATATAGTTTGAGACGGCAGGCTCGTTCTTGATGTTCATTGAGGCCGCATCAGCACGAACCGATGCGAACGGTGTGAACACCTGTCCAAATTGGTCGGTAATGCTCCGCCGCCACTGCGTCTCCGCGGAGAAGCGGCTATAGGAGCCGGGTACGCCGCGCAACAGACAGCTCGCGGTTGTCTTGATCGCGGGATCGGCTGTCTGAGTGCACGTCCCGTTCGTCAGCGCACTCATGGTGATCGGATCGAAATTGGCTTCCTGGCGGCTCAAGCTTGTGAAATTGATCCGGTAACCGAGTTCACCCCCGATGATTGGGCGATCAAACACGTAATTATAGTCGATGACCGGGTGGATGACCGGGATTTGGCTCTGCGCGTCCGCATCGGAAAAACCGAGATAATGGATCGCGCGGGCGTCGAAATAGCTGCGGTTTCCCTTGCCGGCGAGAAATACTTGCGAGACAGCTTCGCTGGTCGGATTCTGGAATGGATCCGTCGTTCGGTATTTGGACAGACGCGGGTTGTAGTCCTGAAAAAAAGTGCGGTCGGATAGCAACGCGGCATCCCAGCCCCAAACCCACTTGTTATTGAGCGCGAACAGACCCGTACTTTCTATGCTCCCCCGCCAGTCCCGGTAGCCCGGCGTGGTGGTGCCGTCATCGCGGATGAAGTAATCCTTGTCGAGTTGTCTAATGCCGGCGGCTCGGATCGAATAGGCTCCATTCATGAGACGCTGGCGAAACTCACCCTGCAGCAACGGACCCTGTTTGGTCGTGATCATAGGCGCGAAAGTGGCATCGTAGTCAGGCGCCAAGGCCCAGTAATATGGAATTTCGAGTGCAGCGCCATAGATCGAGCTCGTCCCTGCCGTTGGCATCAGTAGACCTGTCTTGCGCTTGACGGTGGGATCGGGCGCCGAAAAATACGGGAGCCAAATGAGCGGCTGACCGAAGAATTCGAGTCGAGCGTCCTCGAAATAGATCATCTTTTCAGTTTGGTCGTGAATGATACGCGCCGCTTTGACCTGCCACAAAGGAGGCTTTCTCGGGTCGTCTTTGCACGGCGCGCAAGCTGTATAGACGCCATTATGGAAGACCGTGAAGTTACCGCTCGATCTTTCCGCCCGCGTAGCGGCCATGCGCGTCTGATCGGGTGCGTCTAGCCGCAACGAATCAACAAATCCGTCTCGATAATCGTCGGACAGATCCATGATCTCGCCATAGGTGACCTTGCCGTCCTCCTCGGTCAGTCGGACATTACCCTCGGCGTGTAGGCGCTTCTTTTTCTGGTCGTATTCGACGCGATTGGCTTCGAGTGTTGAGCCGCCATAGTAGATTTGCACGTTGCCAACCGCGGCGACGCGATTGTTCGCGTAGTCGTAATCGATCTCGTTTGCTTGGACGAGCATTTGCTTCTGGCCGGATTTTTCCCGCTCAAGCGCGATCTTGGATTTCTTCGGCGGAGGGGGACGCTCCGGAAACTGGAATTGCTGCGCAACAACAGGCGCAGCATCAAATAACCCGCCGCAAGCCACGAGGCTGAGGGCGGCCGAAATGATGAGCCCACGGCAAATCCGCCGGGGCGCTGATGGACGAGCGCCATGCAGCCCCGCCATCACCCGTCCTCCAAATACAGCAACGCAATCAAGCCCGTGACCCCACCGGCGAGCACGGGCAACCAAGCTGCTGCCACGGGGTGCATCAGCTCAGCCTTGCTCAAATCTTCAGTCACCTTCGACAAGACGTAAAGCAGAAACCCTGCGGCGATTCCACTTAAAACCATCTTTTGGACGCCGCCGAACCTGAAAAACCGCAGGCTTACAGCAGCGGCAAGAAGAACCATTGCGGCGAGGAGGAAAGGACGGGCCAAAAGCTTCTGAAACTGGAGTCTATAGCCTGCGGCCAGCAAGCCTGCATTTTCGGCAATCCCGATATACGTTGGAAGCTCCCAAAAGGGCACGGTTTCCGGGGTGGCAAAGCTTTCACGAACCTGTTCGGGGGTCAGGCTCGTCTTGAGGCGGTACTCGGCGTGTTCGGAGGGGACTATCCCGACTCCGTAAATGCGGGCGTCCCGCAGAACCCAGGCGCCTGGCACCAAAACCGCTGCACGGGCTTCGAGCCTAAGCTTGAAGCGGCCATCTGTATCGAAAAGGAAGATCGATACGCCGCTCAGATTGATGCCCTGCGCACGGCTGCCAATCGCATTGATGATCGCCTGGCCTTCATCCGTGCGCTGGCTAACCCAAAACGTGCCTCCACTGGACCTGAGTGCGTTTGCCTTCTGCCCAAACAACTCGGCTTCAAATCGTTTGGCGCGTTCTTGCAGATTGGCGGAGATCGGATTGTAAATGGTGGTGGCAGCGATGCCCAAGACGAAAGCTATCAGAATCGCGGGCGTTACAAATTGCCACGCCGATATGCCGGCGGAACGGGCAACCACAAGCTCAAGCCGGCGTGAAAGGTTCAGATAGCAGGACATCGCGCCGATCAACACGCAAAAGGGCAGAATGCGCTCGACGACTTGAGGTACCCGATAGAACGAAGTCTTTGCGACCAGGAGAGCCGAAACCCCTGGAATATCGCCGGCGCGGCGCATGAGCTCGATGTAGTCGATTAACCCGACAAGCGCGAATATTCCGGCAAACACCAGCAGAACCGCGTTCAGAAACCGAAGTCCGAAGTATTGCGCGAGTGTTCCCAGGATGATCTGCATGGCGTCACATCATGGTGCGGCAAACCGCCGGCCCATGCGCTCGGTGAGGCCGGCAAGCCAGTCGGTGAGGAATGCCGGCGGCTCCAGAATCAATCCGCGGCGGATGACATAGATTCCTGAACCGAAGGCAATGATCATTGCCACGTATTGCAGCAGAAGCATCGAAGGGACTGTTGCGCCGAAAACAGTGGATACGAAACCGAGCAGGCGCAGCAGGCCAACGCCGCCGATTGCTCCAAGAATAGACAACGTGCGGCTTTGTCGCGTTGTCCGGGGGGCACCGAGATAGGCGAAGGCGATCACCACGAAGGCGAGTGGATAGATGGGCGCCATCAATCGATCGTGCAGTTCGGCTCTGAAATGTCCCGGCTGCTCGAGATAGAATTGGTCTTGGGGATCCGGGAAAATCAATTGCCAGAGGTAACGTTCACGGATCGAATATTTGACCGACTGCGCACCGCCAGCGAATTGCGAAAGATCGAAGGCATAGCGGTCAAACACCACCATTGCCGGATCGCGCTGACCGGTTTCGTGGCGCTGTACTATTCCTTTTTGCAAGACCAGATATGTGCCGCTCTGGTTGTCCAGCAGCTCGCCGCTTTCCGATAAAACGGTAATGCGTTCATTCGGATTGCGTCGATCATCCAGAAAAATTCCCGCCAGCTGTCCGTTCGGGCGCCGCTCGCGAACGTGGATGGTCACTCCATTTTCGATCGTTGTGAACCGGCCGGGTTGAACGATGCTGGTTACGACGTTAGCGCGTACCTCAGTAACCCAGTCGCGCAACATTCGCAGTCCTTTGGGTGCAAAATACGCGCTGATCGCCCCAACGAGCACAGACACGACGAATGCCGCGGCCATGAATGCGCGGAAGAGGACCCAGGGCGACATGCCGGCCGCATTCATCACGATGAGCTCGGAGTCGTTGGACATTTTGTTTAGTACATGGGCAACGGCGATGAGCAACGCGATCGGTGCGATCACGAGCACGAGGAGCGGAATGATCAGTCCAGTGATGCCGACAAAGACCAAAATGTTTTGGCCCTGGCTCGTCATGATGTCGATGTCGCGGAGCGCCTGGGTGACCCAGATCACGGCAGTCAGGCTTACCAGAACAACCAGGAATGCACCCAAGGTGGTGCGCAAGATGTATCGGCTTATCGATCCCATCCGCAGCCAGTCCCCTGATCCGGCATGAACCGGACCGCGCCGATCCCCACCGGACGCGAAATGCCTCTGAGCTTAGAGCCAACCCCGACAGCTGTATCCTTGATGCCCCGACAAAGTGGCCGCCCAAAGGCAAAGCCGTTGAACATGCACAACAAAACGTAAAGACCGAAGCTTCAATGGCCAGCGTTGCGCGATTGGCACAGTAATGGTCGGCGGTATCATAAGGCAGCCAGCTCAGCGCTTGAGGAGGCCGGCTTTAGCTCAAATCCTGTGAACGCACCGGAAAGCGGGTTGGAAAGCTTGAGAATCGGCTTTGCAGTCATGGCCGATCGACGCCATATGGGCAGTCGAGCCCCGCCATTTTTTCTTTCAGAACAAGGATCTTCTTTGCATGACCAACTCGCTCAAGGTTGGCTTTGGCCCCCTGACAGTGCCGGGTAAGGGCGTTCTCGTGGTGTTCTGCGACGAATCGTTGAATCTCGGCCCCGCCACCCGCAGAGCGTTGGGCGCTGCCGCTGGCACCCTGATGCGGGCCGCGCGTACGGAACGCTTCAAGGGCAAGAAAAACTCGGCTTTGGATTTGATCGCCCCTGCGGACCTCAAAGCGAGCCGTCTTGTGGTCATAGGGCTTGGCAAGCCGGCAGAGCTTAGCGCCAAGGACTTCATCAGGCTGGGCGGAGCCGCTTTTGGCAAACTGCCGGACGGGGCGACGGACATCAGTATTTTCGCAGAACTTCCGGGTGGGAGCATGAATGCCGCACAGGCTGCGGATCTTGCTCAAGGGGCGTGTCTGCGCGCCTATGCCTTCGATCGCTACAAGACGAAACGCAACGGCGAGGAGCCTCGCCCAAAATCCCGCACATTGACGATAGCCGTTGGCGACGTTGCAGGCGCGCGCAAGCTCTATGGATCGCGAGCGGCGGTTTCCGAGGGCGTTCTGCTGGCTCGCGATCTCGTCAACGAACCAGCCAACGTTCTTTATCCGCAGGAATTCGCGCGCCGTGCCACGGCATTGAAGAAGCTGCGTGTCGCAGTCGAAATCCTTGACGTCAAGGCAATGAAGAAACTCGGCATGAATGCATTGCTGGGAGTTGGGCAGGGATCGACGCACGAGAGCCGCGCGGTCGTATTTCGGTGGAACGGAGGTAGGGCTGGGGAGCCGCCAGTTGCTTTTGTAGGGAAGGGTGTCTGTTTCGATACCGGCGGGATTTCGATCAAGCCGGCGGCGAATATGGAGGACATGAAAGGCGACATGGCCGGCGCGGCCTGCGTCACCGGCCTCATGCATGCCCTCGCGTCGCGCAAGGCGCGCATCAACGCTGTCGGCGTAATCGGGCTTGTGGAGAATATGCCCGGTGGGAATGCTCAGCGGCCCGGCGATATCGTCAAGTCGATGTCGGGCCAGACGATAGAGATCATAAACACCGATGCTGAAGGTCGGCTCGTCCTCGCAGATTTGATCTGGTATGCGGCGAAGCGCTTCAAGCCAAAATTTATTATCGATTTGGCGACGCTTACCGGGGCGATCATCGTCGCGCTCGGGCAGGAATATGCCGGGATGTTTTCAAATAATGACCAGCTGGCAGATCGGCTCACGAAAGCCAGCGGTGAGACTGGCGAGTTGGTGTGGCGGATGCCGCTGGCTGCCGAATACGACAAAATGATTGATTCTAAAATTGCGGACATGAAGAACACCGGAGGCAGCCGCTGGGCGGGCGCGATCACGGCGGCGCAATTCATCAAGCGTTTTGTTGATGAGAAGACACCTTGGGCGCATCTCGATATCGCAGGAACCGGATTTGACTCGCGGCAGACCGATGTCAACAAGAGTTGGGGTTCGGGTTGGGGTGTCCGGCTCTTGGACCGGCTCGTAAGCGATTACTACGAGAGGTAACTTTGCGGAGCCGCGATATGACCGAGATATTGTTTTATCACCTGCACGGGCAACGGCTGGAAACGGTATTACCTGTCCTGTTGGAAAAATCGCTCGATCGCGGATGGAAAGTCATCGTTCAGGGGGCGTCCGAAGAACGCGTTGAAGCGCTGGATGCGCATCTTTGGACTTACCGCGATGATGGCTTCCTGCCGCACGGCACCTGGCGAGATCCGGAGGCGGCGCGACAGCCCGTCCTTCTTACGATAAACGAGGACAATCCGAATGCGGCGGCGGTAAGGTTTCTGATTGATCGTGCCCCTATGCCTTCCGAGCTGCGGGGTTACAATCGTGTCGTCCTTTTGTTTGATGGTGATGATGAAGAAGCGTTACTTGCGGCCCGCGCCCAGTGGTCAGAAGTGAGATCGAAGGGCTTTGAGGCTACTTATTGGCAGGCCGACGAGGACGGGAAATGGGTCAAAAAGAGCTGATTACCCATCTCGTTCACTGGACTATCGGCCAATGGCCGACAGCTTATGGTGCTTTGAACCAGTAATCTTGCAGCCGGCCATGATGATGACGCAAAATCAGATTTATGGGAGCGCGCCCGCTTAGGGGCCGCGCTCGCGGGGTCAGCATCTTGTCAATTCGCCGCATTTCATTGGGCTTTGCATTTGTTTCAGCGATCGCACTGCTCACAAGCGGCTGCAAGAATTCGGCGCAGGTCTTTGAAGATCAGAATGAGGGTGGTTGGTTTTCCAAGCCGCTGAATGTTTTTACAAAGCCGGAGTGGTCACACGCCGGCACGGCCAGCATATCGCTAGGGCCAAAAGGGCCAGTTGGACCTGAAGAGCTGGTTGGCCCCGACGGACGGTGTGCTCCGCAGCCTACTGCAACCCCCCAGGCATCCGAGCCTGTTGCTGCGCCGGCTCAGGAACCGCAGGCCACCGATCGCGCGGTTGGCTCGGTTGCAGGTGATTTGGCCGGATCTCCGATGCCGCCATCGACTTCATCGGCGGGCGTGGCCGATCCAGGTCTGCAAAAACTCGAGACATCAACCCCACAAGTTGCAGGCGGGATCGCGCTGGGCATGACAGAATGCCAAACGGTGCAGCGGGCCGGCGGGCCGAGCAGTGTGTCGATCAGTGCCGGCGAGAAGGGCGAGCGTCGGGTCGTACTCACTTATTTGAGCGGACCGTGGCCCGGAATTTACACTTTCGCCGACGGACGGCTGAAGGTCATCGATCGTGCGCCGGAACAGCCCAAGCCGGCCAAGGGGCCGTCCAAGAAAACGCCGAAGAAGAAATCCGGCGCGCCGAAAACTGCCACTCAGGAATTCGAACGAACTTACGTTCGCTGATTGCATCAAGCTATCGTGCGTAGCCGGCCTTCGCCCGTTTCGCGTTGGTAGATGATCAGGTCGAAACTTGGTGTACGCGCATTGCCCAAAATCCCGCTCACCAGGGCATGCGCCTGGCCGCGATGATGCGTCTGATGATTGAAAAAATGATCAAGAGCTGGTGCCAACTCCTGTTCGATCTCCTGCGGATTGACCATGGTCCGATAGCGGATTGTCTTGGTAAGGTCTGCATTACTGAGTGATGCGATATATTGGCTGATGCGCTTATCTTCAGCGCGGCGCGCCTCCGCGAGCTCGACAAAGTCATCATACAGAATAGCGTCTAGGCTGGCGGGCACGTCGCCGGTTCCCGTGAACCTTTGCATCCAGATTCGGTCGCCGACCAGCAGATGGTTCAGCGTGCCATGCAATGAACCAAAAAACGCGCCCCGATCGGCGCGATAATCCTGGTCGGCGATCTGTGCGGCGATCCCGTATAGCCGCTCATTGCACCAGGAATTGTATCCGGAAAACATGCGATATCGAGACAGCATCTTCTTGCAGGATTTCGCAGCCGCTTATCTTGCCGCGCCATTGGCACATCGGTATAAGCCGCGCGAGTAAAACTCGCTGATCAAGTCAAGCATTAACGATCGATCTCGTGAAGGAAATTCCGATGCCGGTTGAGCGCACCTTTTCAATTCTAAAGCCGGATGCGACTGAGCGCAATCTGACAGGCGCGATCAATGCAATTATCGAAAAATCAGGGCTGCGCATCATAGCACAGAAACGCGTGCGGATTACGCGCGAGCAGGCAGAGAAGTTCTACGCCGTGCATCGCGAACGACCATTCTTTCGTGAACTCGTTGATTTCATGATTTCGGGCCCAGTGGTGGTACAGGTGCTCGAAGGCGAAAATGCCATTGCAAGATATCGCGATGTCATGGGAGCGACCGATCCGGCAAAAGCCGCGGACGGGACTATTCGCAGGATTTACGCGAAGTCGATCGGTGAAAATTCCGTCCATGGCTCGGACGCGCCCGATACGGCAGCTAGGGAAATTTCGCAGTTCTTTTCTGAAAACGAGATTGTAGGCTGAATTTCAGAATTTCACGTTTAATCGATCGCGACTGACGAAGAAGAACAACACGCTACAGTCGACAAGAGGGGAATACGAAAGTGAGTGGGGTATTGCAAACGCTCGATCCCGCCGGTTGGTGGGCCATGATCGCGTCTGGCTGGAGCGACATCGGCCACACGGAATTCTGGATCGCTCTCGCCAAAATTATGTGGATCAACATTCTTCTCTCGGGCGACAACGCGGTCGTCATCGCGATGGCATGCCGTGGGCTGCCCCCCCGGCAGCGTGTTTGGGGCATGATTCTTGGCGCTGGTGTTGCCGTCGGCTTGCGTGTGATCTTCACCGGGATCGTGGCCACCCTGATGTTGCTGCCATACCTGAAGATTATCGGCGGCCTGGCATTGTTCTACATCGCGGCCAAGCTGTTGGTGCCGGATGAGCCCGAGAAGGGCGAAGCCGAGGCGGCCGAGCATCTCTGGCGCGCTGTTCGCATCGTTGCCATTGCGGATATCATCATGAGCCTCGACAATGTGATCGCCATTGCTGCGGCCGCGGGCGGAAATATGGCCCTTCTGATCATCGGGCTTGGAATCAGCATTCCGCTGATCGTAGCGGGCGCTGCGCTGATCATGTCATTACTGGACCGGTTCCCAATCCTGATCTGGGCAGGTGCGGCGTTGCTCGGATGGATTGTAGGCGAGGTGATCGCTACCGACCCCGTTGTCGCGGGCTATCTCACGAACCAGTTTGGAGCGCGTGTCGCGCACCAGGTCGAGATCGCCTCGGCTGCGTTAGGTGCGGCGATGGTGCTCTTGGTGGGGGGACTGTGGCGTCGCTCCAAGCTCCAGCCGGAAAGTGAGTCCTAGCTCGACCAACTCTGCCGGTTATACTGGGATCGATGAATCAAACCGTACGTTTGCCTGTTGAGGTCCGGATCGGGCATTCGGCCTGCCCGCATGACTGCCCGTCCACTTGTGCGCTCGATGTGGAATTGCTGGACGAGAGAACGATCGGCCGGGTGCGAGGCGCGAAGGACAATGAGTACACCGCCGGTGTGATCTGCGCCAAGGTCGCCCGATACGCCGAGCGTGAACATCATCCGCGGCGTTTGCTGTATCCCTTGCGACGTAAGGGCGCCAAGGCATCGCGTGAATTCGAACGAATTTCCTGGGACGCCGCCCTCGATATTGTGGCTGAAAATTTCCTTCGGGCGGAGCAGCGCAACGGACCTGAAGCAGTCTGGCCGTACTATTACGCGGGCACAATGGGCTTGGTGATGCGTGACGGAATCAATCGCCTGCGTCACGCGAAGAAATATTCCGGATTTCATTCCACGATATGCGTAAATCCCGCCTATGCCGGCTTTGCTGCCGGCGTAGGTCGAATTGCCGGCGTTGATCCGCGCGAAATGGCAAAGGCTGATCTGGTGGTGATCTGGGGCACCAATGCGGTGAACACACAGATCAACGTCATGACGCACGCGGTGCGCGCGCGAAAGGAGCGGGGCGCGAAGATCGCCGCGGTCGATGTTTACATGAATGGGACGATGGAGCAGGCAGATCTGCCCGTGCTGGTGAAGCCCGGCACGGATGGTGCACTGGCATGCGCCATCATGCATTGCCTTTTCCGTGACGGCAAAGCGGATTGGGCCTATCTCGATCAGTATACGGACGTGCCCCGCGAGCTCCAGGCGCATCTGCGCAAACGCGATCCATATTGGGCGTCAGCAATCACGGGTACGCCTGTGGAGACGATCGAGGAATTTGCTCGACTGATCGGCGAGCGCAAACGCAGCTTTTTTCGTCTGGGCTACGGCTTTTCGCGTTCCCGCAACGGCGCTGCCAACATGCATGCTGCGAGTTGTATCCCGGCCGTCACAGGTGCCTGGCAATACGAGGGCGGCGGCGCCTTTCACGCCAACGCAGACATCTACAAACTCGATAAGACAGTCATTGAAGGTCTTGACGTTTGGGACCGCTCGGTCCGAATGCTCGACCAATCGCGTATAGGAGCGATTTTGACTGGCGATACCGCTGCTTTGCAGGGAGGGCCGCCCGTTACCGCGCTATTCGTTCAGAATACGAATCCCGTTTCGGTCTGCCCGGACCAAACCCAGGTCAAGCGCGGATTCGCCCGCGACGATCTCTTCGTGTGCGTTCACGAGCAGTTCATGACTGAAACGGCGCAAATGGCCGACATTGTGCTGCCCGCCACCACTTTTCTCGAGCATGATGATATCTATCGAGGAGGTGGACACCAGTACTTGATTTTCGGCCCCAAGTTGGTGGAGCCGCCGGGCGAGTGCCGCAATAATCACGAGGTGGTCTGCGCGCTCGCCAAGCGTGTGCGAGCAGAACACCGCGGGTTCGATATGAGCCCCCGTGAACTGGTGGATCAGATGTTGCGCTGCTCGAAAAAGGGGACGCTTGCCGACATCGAAGCCAATCGATGGCTCGATTGCCAGCCACCTTTCCGACAATCTCATTATCTGGATGGCTTTTCCTGGCCAGACGGAAAATTTCGGTTCAAGCCCGAGTGGCCGAATGTGCCTTTCCGCAATCCATACCAGAGTGGGCCGGTTTCCGACATGCCGCGGCTGCCAGATCACTGGAATGCTATCGAGCAGGCGGATGTCGAGCACCCGTTTCGGCTGGCGACATCGCCGGCGCGCGGCTTTCTCAACTCGACTTTCAACGACACGCCGACGTCTCTCGTGCAGGAGAAACGTCCCACAGTCCTGATCCATCCGGACGATGCAGCCCACTGCGGCGTCAACGACGGCGACTACGTCGTGCTTGGAAACGAGCGCGGCCAGGTGCGGCTGCATGCTAGAATTTTTTCCGGGCTGCGGCCCGGTGTGCTGATTGCTGAATCGGTCTGGCCGAATTCGGCGTATGCCGATGGTTGCGGCATCAACACACTTGTCGGCGCAGATTGCATCGCCCCTTATGGCGGAGCCGCCGTCCACGACAGCAAGGTCTGGATACGGCGAGATCGATAACTGAGCCGCCCGTTTGCTGCAAATCCTACAGTTTTTTGCCAGTCAGACGATCAAGCGAGTAGAGGCCGCCGCCGTGCGAGAAGGCAATCACTTGCGTTCTTGTACCGCAAAGCACCACGTGATCACGTTCACGAAGTGCGAGGCGGGAGGGCAACGAGTACCGGCTGTCCATCAATGACGCAGTGGCCGTCCTTTATTTTAGCTCGACCCTCGGCCACGAGCTTGAGGGCCTCAGGATAAAGGCGATGCTCAATTTCGAGGACGCGCGCTGCAAGCGATTCTTCGGTGTCATGCAATTGTACGGCGAGGGCTTCCTGTAAGATAATTGGTCCAGCGTCCATTTCCGGAACAACGAAATGTACGGTGGCGCCATGCATCCTCACCCCGGCTTCCAAGGCGCGTTTATGAGTATCCAGGCCTCGAAAGTTGGGGAGGAGCGCCGGGTGAATGTTGAGCAGCCGGCCTTTCCAGCTCTCCACGAATTGCGCGCTCAGCAGCCGCATAAACCCGGCAAGGCAGACCAGATCAACATTGAACTCCTTGAGCACTTCATCGATCGCACGCTCGAAGCCACTTCGATCCTCACCGAACGTCTTATGATCTACGACTCTGACCGGAATACCGGCCGCTTGCGCGATCGTCAGGCCGCGCGCATCCGGACGATTCGAAACGACGAGCACGATCTCGGCGGGATATTCAGTGTCCTTTGCGGCCTCGACCAAAGCCGCCATATTGGATCCGCGACCCGAAATCAGAACGGCGACGCGCTTTCGCTTCATACCACACCGAGATCGAGCTTGCCCTCGTAGACGACTCGCGCCTTGCCCTGCGCTTTTATCACCCTTCCCAGCAGAGCCGTTTGCACACCGGCGCTTGCAAATGCCTGGGCCGCAGCTCCAGCCTCACCGGCGGAAACCACCGCGATCATTCCGACACCGCAATTGAAAGTACGGAGCATTTCGCTCTCGGCTATGCGGCCGGTACTTGCGAGCCATTTGAAAACGGGCTGAATCGGCACGGCTGAAAGATTGATGCTGGCACCCAATCCTTCGGGCAATACTCGCGGAATATTCTCCGGAAACCCCCCTCCGGTGATATGAGCAAGGCCCTTCAATGTCCTGAGCTCCCGAATTGCGGCCAGGCACGACTTCACGTAGATGCGTGTGGGCGTAAGCATCGCATCGCCGAGAGTTTGCTCCGGCATGAATGGTGCGGGAGCATTCCAAGACAACCCGGATTGCTCTACGATCTTGCGCACCAGTGAATAGCCGTTGGAATGAATTCCGGACGCAGCAAGCCCGATTATTTGATCGCCTTGAGCAATGTCTGCGCTTGGAAGCAGCGAGTCCCGCTCGACAATGCCGACCGCAAATCCGGCAAGATCGTAGTCATCGCCGCGATAGATACCCGGCATTTCAGCGGTCTCACCGCCGATGAGCGCGCAGCCAGCCTCCCGGCAACCGATGCTGATACCTGCGACCACGGCCGCGCCAATCTCCGGCTCAAGTTTTCCGCACGCATAGTAATCAAGAAAAAAAAGCGGCTCCGCGCCTTGTACGACAAGGTCATTTACGGACATTGCAACGAGATCAATACCGATCGTGTTATGACGGCCGGTCTCGATTGCGATCTTGAGCTTGGTGCCAACGCCATCCGTGGCGGCGACCAGGATGGGGTCGCGGTATCCAGTCCGCTTAAGATCAAAAAGGCCTCCGAAGCCCCCAATTTCAGCATCCGCCCCGGGACGCGCAGTAGCACGCACAAGTGGCTTAATCAGTTCAACCATCCGGTTGCCGGCATCGATATCAACACCGGCCAGCGCGTAAGTGAGACCGCGCGATTTTTCTGCCATGATGGGTCCTCTTTGGCGTCGGGGGTCGTACGTTGAAATCGCAAGTCGTGCAATGGCTCCAGCAACGTTATACTCTACCGCCTACGCGTTTTCGGCAGCCGACGCCGACGTGTTTGCGCGAACCGGGCTTACCTTGAGTATTCCAAATCTCATCACCCTGGGGCGGATCTTGCTGGTGCCGATCGTGGTCTGGGCGATTGCTTCCGGCGCGATGTGGATTGCATTTGTACTTTTCTTGGCAGCCGGGGTGAGCGACGCAGTCGACGGTTACCTGGCCAAGCGCTTTCGTATGACCACCGTGCTCGGAGCCTATCTTGACCCTCTCGCCGACAAAGCTTTGATAGTCTCCATCTATCTGACCTTGGGCATCAATAACCTGATTCCGCGATGGCTGGTTATTCTCGTGGTCTCACGTGACATTATGATCATTGGTGCGGTCATGCTGTCATGGCTGGTCGGAAGTCCTCTCAAGGTCAAGCCGCTGCTCATTTCCAAACTCAACACCGTCGCACAGATCGTTTTTGCATGCGTCGTACTTGCGACACTGGGCTTTGACTTCAGCCTACCTGTGCTCACGCTGGTATTGATGGGTTTGGTGGGAGCTCTCACGCTTCTGTCGGTCGCTGCCTATGTGGCCGAGTGGGTTCGCCACATGAACTCGACAGCTGCAAAAACGTGAGCGAACAGTCCATGCCGCCTCCACGTCGCAGCTCCCTGGCGGACGAAATTGCATTTCGACGTCAGCTCTATTTTTGGCTTGGAGCGCTGATTGTCCTTGTTTTGGCGCTATGGCTCTTGAGCGAGATTCTGCTGCCGTTTATCGCGGGCCTCGCAATCGCCTATCTGCTCACTCCCGTCACCGATCACCTGGAACGGCTTGGGATCAATCGCCTTGCCGCGGCACTTCTCATTATCACTCTGGTCGTCCTGTTACTCGTGTATCTCATTCTGCTAGTCGCGCCGATTCTCGGGGGGCAGCTGTCTTCGTTTATAGACAACGTGCCTGGTTACGTGACCAAGTTGCAGGGCTTGCTCAGCGATCCGAGTCGGCCGTGGGTCCAGAAGTTACTCGGTGCGGGATTCAACGCCGACAAGTCGATTGGCGACCTGGTTACGCAGGGAGTCGGCTGGCTTACGACGTTTCTTAGGTCGTTGTGGTCAGGCGGGCGGGCGCTAGTTTCGTTGTTCTCGCTGATCGTGGTTACGCCGGTCGTTGCATTTTATCTGATCTACGATTGGCATCGCATGATTAGAAGCGTCGACAGCTGGATCCCCATTCAGCATCGGGATGTCGTTCGCAAGTTGGCGCGGGAGGCTGATGCGGCCATCGCAGGATTCGTGCGGGGCCAAACCGCAGTTTGCCTGATACTCGGATCTTTCTATGCCGTCGCATTGACGATCAGCGGACTTAATTTTGGTCTTCTTATCGGGCTTATTTCTGGCCTGATCACATTCATTCCCTACGTAGGGTCGATGACAGGACTGGTGCTATCGCTCGGCGTTGCCGTCGCGCAGTTTTGGCCGGACTATGCGTCCATCGTCATGGTGCTTGCGATTTTTTTGGTCGGACAATTTTTCGAAGGGAATGTACTGGCACCAAAGCTGGTAGGCGAAAGTGTCGGCTTGCATCCCGTTTGGGTCATATTCGCACTGCTCGCGTTCGGTTATCTGTTCGGCTTTGTAGGACTGCTGGTTGCGGTGCCGCTCGCAGCGACGATAGGTGTTCTCTCACGTTTCGCACTGCGCCGATACTTGCAAAGCTCCTTCTATACCGGTGAAGAAACGGGCTGATCTGCATGAGCCGGTCGGTGGCACCTCGTCAGCTCGTGCTCGCGCTCGGTCACGCCGTTAGTTTTGCGCGAGAGGATTTCCTGCGCGGACCCTCGAATAGCGCCGCGCTGACGTTGGTTGAGCGCTGGCCGGATTGGCCGGACCGGATCACGACTCTGGTCGGGCCGGAGGGTTCAGGCAAAAGCCATCTGGCCGCGATATGGGCGGAGGCATCGGGCGCGCGCGTGCTATCGGCTAAACTTTTGTCTCGCACTGATCTTCCGGCCGCTCTGGTTACCGGCGCCCTGGTCCTGGAAGATCTTGAGTTCGCTGGGCTGGACGAAAGAGCGCTGTTTCACCTTCTCAATCTGTCGCGGGAGCACGGCACCTTTGTCCTCATCACGACGCGGTCGCCATTGACAACTTTTCCGGTTGCGATCCGGGATCTCGCATCGCGGATGCGCGCGCTCGCGACCATTACGCTGAGCCCTCCCGATGACGCCTTGCTGCGCGCCCTGATTGTCAAGTTGGCAGCGGACCGTCAGATCGACATAGACGAAGCCCTCGCGGGCTATGTAGCCAACCGAATTGAACGCTCGTTCGTCGCCGCGCGCGCGGCGGTGCGGCGCCTCGATGAAGAAGCGATGCGCCAACAACGCCCGGTGACGCGCACTCTTGCCGCTGAACTGTTTCGTCCCCTTGATGCCGAGTGATGCGCTGAGACGCCGAAATGCACATCTCTTTCGGCGGCACCGCGCGATTTGGAGGCACCTTCGCTGCTATCCGGGCTGATCTTTTTTTACGGCCACCACTTTTCCCTGCTCGACGGCCAGCGCGAGGCGACCGTGTTTGAGCGCCAGAGCTTTTTCACCGAATAACTCGCGGCGCCAGCCTCTCAAGGCAGGGACGTCTGCCGCGTCATCGGCTGCTATACGATCGAGTTCGTCGACTGTGGCAATGACCTTGGCCGCAACTCCATGCTGTTCGGAGGTCATGCGTAGGAGCACCTTCAGCAACTCGACGGTCGCGCCGCCATTCACGGCAGGCCGCGAACGTTCCAGGCGTGGTAAAGTCTTGTGGTCTCGTTCGAGACCACGCTTGACCGCTTCAACGATCTGTTCTCCCCAACGAGATCGTTCGAAACCCTTGGGCAACGATCGGAGTTGTCCGAGACGCTCGATGGTGGTCGGCGCCTGAATTGCGATGTCGCCCACGACCTCGTCCTTGAGAACCCGCCCGCGAGGGACGTCGCGAGCCTGAGCTTCGCGCTCTCGCCACGCGGCGAGTTCCATCAGCACTGCAAGCTCCTTTGGCTTTCGTACGCGGCTCTTGAGCCGCTCCCATGCGCGCTCCGGATCGCCGCGGTACGTGTCCGGCGAGGTAAGAACATCCATTTCGGCTTGGACCCAGCTCTTCCGTCCCCGTCGTTCGAGATCGGCCGCAAGAGCGAGATAGATTTCACGCAGGTGCGTGACGTCCGAGAGAGCGTAGGCGATTTGGGCGTCGCTAAGAGGACGGCGGGCCCAGTCGGTGAAGCGATGCGATTTGTCGAGTGAATCCCCGGTGATTCGTTGAACAAGTTGTTCATACGAAATTGCGTCACCATAGCCGAGCACCATGGCTGCCACCTGGGTGTCCACGATGGGATGTGGAATCGTTTGGGCCATATTCCAAACGATCTCGATATCCTGACGGGCTGCGTGGAAGACCTTCGTCACGCTGGCGTTGGCCATTAATGAGAAGAACGGCGTGAGATCGATTCCATCCGCGAGTGCATCGATCACGACCGCTTCCTGCGGCGAGGCCATTTGGGCAACACAGAGGAGGGGATAGTACGTGGTCTCGCGCAGAAATTCGGTGTCAACCGTAACGAAAGGTTGCTCCGCCATGCGATCGCATACAGCAGCAAGATCGGCGGTGTTGGTAATGACATCCATTTTCGAGCGCGGCCTGTCCCGATCTTGGTCGCTCATGAACTCCCGCCCGTGATGTGGTGCCTGCTGGCCGCCGTTTTTCGCGCAGCAAATAGGCAGTAAACGCAGGCAGAATCGTATGACGGCATTGAAGACCTATCGGGCGCGGACAGGCGGCATGTGGATGAATTCCCAAGGGCTCGGCATCGGCCCAACCGGTACCTCGATCAATGTCGGCTCGCGACTTGCGAGCGCCTCGCGGAGAGCGATCCGCAGTTCCTCGGGGCCCTTCGCACGCCGGCCGGCAACGCCAAAGCTCTCCGCATATTTGACGAAGTCGGGGTTTGCAAGCTCGCAGGCGACAAGACGATTGCCAAACTGCTCCTTTTGGATTCGTTGTACGTTGCCGAACGCCCCATCCGCAAATACGACTGCAACGAGGGGAATTCGGTGGCGAACTGCTGTGGCGAGTTCGTTGCCGGTGTAGAGGAATCCGCCGTCACCATTGATCGAAATGACGGGAACATCTGGCCTCGCGTATTGCGCTCCAAGCGCCGTAGCAAAACCCCAACCAAGATTGTCCTGATACCCAGGCGAGAGAAAAGTGCGCGACTTGTAGACAGGAAATGCGAGGCGGGCGACGAATCCAATTTGCGTCACTTCGTCGACGTATATACCGGTCTCCGGCAGTTCGGCGCGGATCGCGTCCAAAAACGCAAGTTGAGGGGCAAGTTTCCCAAGTCGCTCTCGCATTCTGGCCTGGCGTGCCTGCAACTCGTCACGGCGTGAGGGGCGACGAATATTGAATGCGGCCAGTTCGTCGATCAACGCGCGCAATATCGGCGCGGCCTCGCCCACGAGCGCGACTTTAGGTTTTTTGATTCTCGCGGGTTGTTCGACATCAGCGTCGATCCGCACAATCTGCAAATTGGGATCTGTGCCCCACTGCATGATTGGGTTAAGCAGACGTGTCCCGATTGCAAGCACCGCGTCGGCTTCGCCCCAAAGTTCCCGACCAAGTGGAAGCGTCACGCTCAGCGGATCACGCGAGTCGAGAACACCTCGGCCGCGCCGATAGGCGAGGACCGGCGCTTGCAACATGCTCGACAGCAGGGTCACTTCGGGCGAAGCATCCTGCGCTCCGCCGCCCACAACGATGAGGATGCGCCGGGCTCTTCCGAGAAGCCTTGCGGCAGCGCGTACCCTGTCGAAGTCGATGGGTTTAAAGCGCCGCGGCATGGGCGAGGGGATCGGTGGCACAGGGCCGCGCTTTCCCCAGATGTCGATGGCGCATTCGATTGCAGCAGGCCCGGGCCGACCGGAGCTCATGGCGCGAATTGCCTTTGCAGTCTTTTCCGCGGCCTCAGCCGGGTTTGCGACGTGCTCATAGTGATCGACCAGTCGCCTGATGATGCCGGCCTGATCGCGGATCTCATGCAAGTGCCCGAGACCCCGGCCGATCGCCTCTGACGGGATTTGCCCGATCAGGGCAAGTACCGGCGCGTTCATCCCATACGCCGTCAGCAGCGCTGACCCCGAATTGAGCAGGCCCGGTCCGGGCACAACGGAATAGGCCTGCCGTTGTCCTGTCGCAAGGGCGGCACCGAGGGCCATATAACCTGCCCCTTGCTCGTGCCTAGTGTGCACTACGCGGAGTTTTTCAGGCACCCGCGCAAATGCGTCGAAGAGATGGTCGCTGTGCACACCCGGCAATCCGAAGACCGTGTCGAATCCGTGCGCGATGAGAGTGTCCACAGTCGCCTCAGCGGTGGACATCAGGGTCGGGGCCGTCCCGGCTTTTTTTCGTTTCCTTCTGGCTTTTCGTATTGGCATGCGATCTCGTATCTAGAACGCAGTGTGCAGATGCCGGCGCGGCGTGTCGAGTGAGTACAATTCAATTTTCTCGCTTTCCAGGCCCGCCTTGCCTTGACAAAGCTGACCCCTCATGCGCTTTTCGCCCGCTTCAAACCTTGATTGCTGCGCGAAATCTTAATGCATCGATATCGTACTCACACCTGCGGGGCACTTCGCGAGGCTGATGTCGGCGCGAGGGTGCGACTTTCGGGCTGGTGCCATCGCATTCGCGATCATGGCGGCGTTCTCTTTATCGACTTGCGGGATCACTACGGGCTCACCCAGATCGTCGCCGATCCGGATAGCAAGGCGTTCAAGGTCGCCGAGACATTGCGCTCGGAATGGGTGATCCGGACCGATGGAATCGTCCGCAACCGTCCCGCGGGAACGCAGAATCCCGATCTGCCCACCGGTCAGATTGAAGTTTATATCGATGAGATCGAGGTGCTTGGTCCGGCTGCGGAATTGCCGATGCCGGTCGCCGGAGAGCAGGATTATCCGGAGGAGATCAGGCTGAAATATCGCTTTCTGGACCTCCGGCGAGATCGCCTCCATAACAACATCATGCTGCGGACGAGAATTATCGACTCGATGCGTCGACGCATGAAAGAGAGCGGGTTCTTCGAATTCCAGACGCCGATCCTCACCGCGTCCTCACCCGAAGGCGCACGCGATTATCTGGTGCCATCGCGATTACACCCGGGCAAATTCTATGCATTGCCGCAAGCGCCGCAGCAATTCAAGCAATTGATCATGATTGCTGGCTTCGATCGATATTTCCAGATTGCCCCCTGTTTCCGAGACGAGGATGCTCGCGCCGACCGTTCGCCCGGTGAGTTCTATCAACTCGATCTGGAGATGAGCTTCGTCACGCAACAGGACGTCTTTGATGCAGTGGAGCCGGTGATCCGGGGTGTATTCGAAGAATTTTCCCGGGGAAAGACGGTGACGCAGAAGTTTCCAATGATCCCCTATGCGGAAGCGATACGCAAATACGGCAGCGACAAACCGGATTTGCGCAATCCAATCGTCATGCACGACGTCAGCGATGCTTTTCGCGGGTCTGATTTCAAGATTTTCGCAAACATCCTGAGCTCCGATTCAGAAGCGCAGGTGTGGGCCATCCCCGCACCCAAGGGCGGTAACCGCGCGTTTTGCGACCGGATGAACTCCTGGGCTCAAGGGGAAGGTCAACCGGGGCTCGGCTACATCTTTTGGCGTGAGGGTGAAGAGAGCGGCGCCGGCCCGTTAGCAAAGAATATCGGACCCGACCGTACAAAACAGATTGCCGACCAGCTCAAGCTCGACGCCGGCGACGCAGTCTTTTTTGTTGCGGGAAAGCCGAGGAACTTCGTCAAATTCGCCGGGCCGGCGCGGGCGAAGATCGGCGAGGAGCTTGGCATTGTCGCAAAGGACAGTTTCGAATTTTGCTGGATTGTCGATTTCCCCATGTACGAGTGGAACGAGGAGGAGAAAAAAATCGACTTTTCGCACAATCCATTTTCGATGCCGAACATGCCCATGGAGGAATTTCTCGCTCTTGATCCAAACGACAAAGACAGCCTGCTCTCGATAAAAGCAATTCAGTACGACATCGTCTGCAATGGCGTGGAACTATCTTCAGGGGCAATTCGTAATCATCGTCCTGAAGTCATGAAAAAAGCTTTTGCGATCGCCGGCTACAGTGAAGCTGTGCTCGAGCAACGGTTTGGCGGCATGATGCATGCATTGTCGCTGGGAGCGCCTCCACATGGCGGCATCGCTCCGGGAATCGATCGCATAGTGATGCTGCTCGCCGGCGAGGAGAACCTGCGCGAAGTCGTGCTCTTTCCAATGAACCAGCGCGCCGAAGACCTGATGATGGGTGCGCCCTCAGAGGCGACGGCGAAGCAGTTGCGCGAGCTTCACATCCGGCTAGATCTGCCAAGGAAATAACTTCTCCGGCCAAACGCGACATAGGCGGTCGTTCGAAGGGTACTCGTCTAAAGAATCGCCAATTACTCAGGCAGAGGAATGAATTCGATCTCGTCCCCTGGCACTTTCCCGAAATGACCGGCCTTCCATTCGGCTTTAGCCTGTTCGATGCGCTCTTTGCGAGAAGACACGAAATTCCACCAGATGTGACGGGGTCCGTCCATAGGCGCGCCACCGAGCATGACAAAATGCGCTCCGCCGGTAGCGGAAATGGTAACTGAGTCGCCCGGCTTGAAGACGAGCAGTCGACCTGGCTCGAACGTGTCGCCGGAAATGTCGATAGAACCATTGATCAGGTAAACCGCGCGTTCCTCGTGATCAGGATCGAGTGGCAAGCTGGCGCCTTTTGCAAGATGCACATCTGCAAAGAACGTTTCATGCAAGGTCGGGACGGGTGACGTCGAACCATACAATGAGCCGACGACGATCCGGACTGTCCTGCCATCCTCAGCGACAATTGGAAATTCGGCACCGCCGTGATGCGTGAAACTCGCCTCGGTCTCCTCCTTTGCGGTCGGTAAGGCCACCCACATCTGCAGTCCGTGAATAGGTTCACCATCGATCCGTCGTTCGGGACGGGTGCGTTCGGAATGCACGATGCCGCGGCCGGCGGTCATCCAGTTTACTTCGCCGGGTCGAATGGGGACCGCAGTGCCAAGGCTGTCTCGATGCATGATTTCACCGTCGAAAAGATAGGTCACCGTCGCAAGACCGATGTGGGGATGCGGCCGCACGTCGAGACCATTGCCGGCCCGGAATTCGGCGGGGCCGAAATGATCAAAGAAAATGAAGGGACCGACCATGCGTGTGCGCGCGGAAGGCAGGGCGCGGCGTACGGCGAAGTCTCCGAGATCCACGCTGCGCGGGACGATGACCTGGTCAATGGAGTCGCACTGGTATGCGTCGCCGGCGGCTGGATCTTTTCCGGGAAAGAAACTCATGGCGCGCTCCTTGTCGATTCCAGTGCTGCACGAAAGACGACTGCAGGCAAGTCCATGCAGACAGGATGTATGTAGGATTTGTGATCTGGCTACCTCTTTCGACGAATACCGATCTGTCGGCTATAGTCTGAAAAGCCTGCGGGCGTTGCCGTTCGCGATGCGCGTTGCCTGCTCGGGGGGAAGCTGGGCCAGCCAACTGCGGTATTCGCTGAATATCGAATCGTAGCCAAGCCAACGCTCGTTGATCCAGGTATCGGAACCAAGCAGGAAACGGTCCGAATGACGCGCAAACAAGTCGCGCCACTCGGAAGCCAATTTCCCGTCCCGGTTGATGATGCCGCTCCGGTACGACAATTCACCCCAAAGCGAATCCTTATGTTGATCGAGAAGTTCGGAGATGCGCGACGCAGGCAAGGAAAATCCAGTATGCGCCCAGATTATTCGTGCCTTCGGATTATGGCGGAACAGGATGAGCAAGGCCTCCTCATCACAATGTGCATGCAGAAAAAGATTATGCTCGACAGCAAAATCGACTGTCTTTTTCGCCCATTCCGATTCGGCCGCTTTCCCGTAGATATGGAATTCGCCAATACCTCGATAGTACCCGCGCGCGTATTCTTTCTGTATGAGTTCAAGAATTTCGGGATTCTGGAACCAGGTTTGAATATCGCTTCGCGTGCGGTATGGCCTGATGAATGGAACAATTTTCAGATCACTCCATCTTGCTTCCACCAACTCGTGTGTACCCTTGTTTGGGCGGCTCGTCGCAATGATGCCCATAATCCCGTTTCGGCGAAATACATTGCGGACCTCATCCAGCGAGTAGAGTGGCTTAGGTTCCTGGTTGTAATGTAGGTGTGCGTCGAAAATCTCTAAGCGTTCCTGCGCTCGCGGTTCCCAGAATCCAGTCGCAATCATCGCGATGGCCAGCACCCATTTCCGCGCACCCCTCATTCGAGACTCCCTTGATCGTGGTCGTTTGTTCGGCTCGCTTGCAGCCCAAGCTTAACCCATTGGTAACCATCTGGGCGCGTCTGTGGCCGTTTCCTGTCTTCTCCCCCGTTACGAGCCCTTAAGCTTAAGACGGTCTTTACGGCGTCATGGCTCACTGGCGAAACGGCGGGTGGGGGCTCGGGTTGTCCTCGGGACGGGGTTGGTTTTGCGCGCAGTCACGCGCCGGAATATCGTCGCGATCGTCTTGGGCGTGGCGCTGAGCAGTGCTCCGCTGGTCGGCTTTGACTTCTGGCTGGGCGATCTAATCGATCGCCAGGGGCAGATCGAAGTGACCACGGCCGCGAAGCGTGCAATTGCGCTTGCCGAGCCGCGCATCAAGGATGCACTCGGTGCGCTGGATAACCTGGCAAGTCAGGGAGTCAATTCCTGCGCGCCCGATCACGTCGACTTGATGCGTCAAGCCGCGCTTAGCGTGATCCCCGTCAAGGAATTTGCCATCACTGATGAAAACGGGGACACGTTATGCAATCATTTGAGCTTGCCTCCCGGCGAGCGCAAGCAGAACTCTTCGGAATCCCTCGTTGGTGCTCCCGGTTTCCTGTTGGACATCGTCACGCTGCCCGCCGGCGAACGGATGGTGCGTGTACGACGGCCGATTGCTCCAGGAACGAATGCAGTTGCCGCCCTGATCCCCGCGGCCTTGTTCTTGCCTCAGGTCTCCACGCGAGGAGGGCCTTTCAAAGGCTATGCGCGTATCGCAACCGCTCAAGGAGCAATGATAGGCGAGGTGGGCGCGCGTCAGGCAGACGGCAGCGACTCCAATTTTGCCGCGAAGATCAAGTCCGACAAATACGGATTCGATGTCGAAGTCCTCAGCCCACGGGCTCGGGTTGTGGCCGAACATGCAGACCTTGAATGGTTCAGCTTATTCGCAGCCGGCCTGATACTGGTGACGGCTACTGCACTCGTCATAGTGATCCCATGGCGTTTACGGCACAATCCGATAGCCGATATTGAACGCGCACTGGAGGCGGGCGAGTTTGTTCCCTACTATCAGCCTGTCGTCGACATCATCAGTGGTCGTTTGCGAGGTGCCGAAGTTTTGGTGCGGTGGCGCAAAATCGACGGCACGCTAGTCCTGCCGGGAGCGTTTATTCCCCTCATAGAGTCGAGCGATCTGATCGACGAGCTCACCCGCTGTCTGATGCGGAGAGTTTGCGCTGAGGTCGGTCCTGCCCTCGGCCGCCGTCCTGAACTGAAGATCTCGTTCAATTTTGCCGGAAAGCTCTTCACCAAACGTTCCGTGGTGAAGGAGGTGCGAAAGATCTTCAGCAATTCGCCGATCAAATTCACCCAGGTCGTGCTCGAGGTGACCGAACGCGATCCGATCGAAAACTTCACCGAGACGCGGCAGACGATTGCTGCATTGCAGGGTCTCGGTGTGCGCATCGCTATAGATGATGTCGGCACCGGTCACAGCGGACTCTCCTATATGCTCAAGCTCGGAGTTGACATCATCAAGATTGATAAGATGTTCGTGGATGCGATTGGGACTGATCGAAATTCAACGACCATAGTCGAGACTCTCGTCGACCTCGCCCGAAATATGCGAATGGATGTCATCGCAGAGGGGGTCGAAAATTTTGAGCAGGTGATGCATCTACGGACGCTGGGCGTACGCTCGGCTCAAGGATACGTATTTGCTCCGCCGCTTCCCGGGCAATCATTCCTTGAGCTCTTGGAAGCAATCCATCCTCTGGAGAGCGGGGGGCGCGAACTGAAAGATGAACCCTCGGAGGCGCCAATTGCCGCCTCAGCGTGAGCAGCCTTGCCGGCAGGGAATGCTGCATTTGATAACTGGCACCAACTTGCATAGAAACACGATCAGTTCGGGAATTGGAGGGAGCCATGATTCGAGCAATCACAATTGCTTTGGGGTGCCTGCTGGTTGCGATGATGCCGGTGCGCCACTTGTCGGCGCAAGACAATACGCTGGGAGGTGCGCTGCTCGGCGGCGCCGCGGGAGCCATCATCGGGGGTGCTGCGACGGGAAAGGCGGGTGGCGCGGTTGCGGGCGGCATAATTGGTGCAGCTGCAGGGGCTATGCTTGGCTCGCAGCTCGAGCCGCGGCCCGGCGGCTACTACTGGTATGATGGCCGTTGCTGGGTACGCTATCGGGACGGAAGCTATCACCGTGTCCCTCGCCGGCACTGCTACTAAGATCGGTGAATGAAAAAGGGCGGCCTTCCGGCCGCCCAGTTAAAACGCCACGCGGGAGGAACCTCATATCGGGTCGGCTGTTGCCGGCCCACGTGACCAAATCCCGAGTTGACACTCCGTCATGAGCACAGCGATTCGTCAATCTAATTTTTTGGAATTTTTGTCGCCTTGGAACGGAATTTGGTTCCACGGTCGCGGGAGAGTTGAATTTGTCCTTCTACGATATTTCTTTTTCGATAGCCGCAAGAAGACGGGCGTCCTTTGGATCCACGGCGGACGTAAAGCCTGCCCTTAGATGGCCATCGCGGCCAACAAGATATTTGTGGAAATTCCATCGTGGGGCCTCAAGTGGGCGCTCCGCGGCGGCCCAGCGATAGAACGGGTGGGCGTCCTTTCCTTTGACCGACACCTTTTCGGTGATGGGGAACGTAACGTGATATTGGCCCTGAGCGATCGCGTGGATGTCATTCGCACCACCGGGCTCTTGACCGCCAAAATCATTCGACGGCACGCCGAGAACGAGCAGTCCGCGGTCACGATACCGAATCCAGAGATCCTGCAAACCCGCATATTGGGGCGTGTAGCCGCACAGAGATGCTGTGTTGACCACCAACAAAGGATGCCCTGCATACGACGAGAGTAATATCTCGTCGCCGTCCAGACCCTTGAAGTTGAAGGCATAGGCTGTCACGCGGCTCATGCCAGGTGCGCCGGCGAGCGAGCGGAATGGTACCAGGGCTAGGATAGTGGACAGGACCAAATGACGGCGATCAATCATGCAAGGATTATAACGCGCCTTCAAAAACTGAGGTGCAAAATTTCGTGACTGGTCGTGCGCAAAGGAAATGCGACGTTGATTGGCCCCCAGAAAGCGTGCGTGCTGTAAGTCTGGTCTTCAGGCTGGCTCGAAACGAACTGTTGTTTCGAATACGGTGTCGCACGCATCACATCGCCAAAGATGGCGCACACGAGACCCGTCGACACATTCGGACCATTCGGGAATATAGATGCGCTCACCACACTGTGCGCACTCGATCACCGGTCGCGAACGCACGAACTTCGCCATATCCCGACTTAACTCCATGGGACTCCTCCCGATGACGCCAGGCACATACCCCTCAACGTGAAAATCGTACCGCTTTTTGCAAGCGAATGAAGCAGTGGCGCTGACGTAACCGGCGAGCAATTTGGATGCCGCCAAACTACAGGCTTGCTGCGCTGCATCAATTTCGATCTCAGATCGCTCAGCTCATCGACGGCGCCGACGCAGAAACGGCACCACGTTTCATTCTAGCCGCGGCAATGAAACGCGACTCCGACGATGGATGGAACTCACGGTTCATCTGTCGGTTGGGGTTGATCTGCTGCTGGATTTGTCGCGAAAGGGAAGCCATGCGTACGGAACTGATTGCACTATCATTGGTCGGTTTGATCAGCATCGCGTCGGGCATCGCCCGGGCTGAAGACAA
This sequence comes from Pseudolabrys sp., assembly GCA_035718275.1. Lineage (GTDB taxonomy): Bacteria > Pseudomonadota > Alphaproteobacteria > Rhizobiales > Xanthobacteraceae > Pseudolabrys. The sequence goes on from DASTHI010000026.1 coordinate 125,962, forward strand.
GCCGGTTGGCGATCCGGCGAACAGTGCTGGACGGCCCCAAGTTCCGGAGACCACCGGCCAGAAGCAGCCGCAGGGCTGGACCGGTCCGATCGAAACCGGTACGGGCGGCGCCCCTGCTTCCAGCCCCCAGGGCCAATCCCCGCCCGCAATGCAGCCTGCTCCCGAAGGATCGTCACAGACGACGGTTGAGCCCACTAAAACCAAATAGGTCTTACGGCCCTTTGGCGCGTGGCGAGCATTCCAGGCGGGTTGGAGGTCGCACTTTCGCGCGCGTCGGCCGTGATGCGATATTGCAAGCGCCAATATGGTGCCTGTGCCAATACCCGCGGCTCATCTGGCTGACAGAACTGGCTGGAAGCGCTCGGTCGAAATCACAGAGCAAGGCACAACAGGAATGAGCGATGACTCACAAGGAGTGAGTGGTGACTCAAAAAACGATCGAAAAGCCGCGGTCCACCACAAAATCCAGAACGCAGCGACCGCCGTTGTGGAAGGTCATTTTGCTTAATGACGACTATACGCCCCGCGAATTCGTCGTCCTGGTGCTCAAAGCGGTCTTCCGCATGAACGAAAGCCATGCATACAAGGTGATGATGACCGCGCACCAGAAGGGTGCGTGCGTGATCGCGGTCTATACTCGGGATGTCGCCGAGACAAAGGCAAAGGAGGCGACAGAGATGGGGCGTGCGAAAGGCTACCCATTGTACTTTACGACCGAGAAGGAACAGTAACCCGTCGGCTACGACATGCTGCGCGTCGGTAGAAACCAAGTTCCGTGCTGGCCGTGACGGCGCATTTGTTGTGGTGCCTCAACTGAGGATTATTCGATAGGAAATAGCGTCTCGTCTGAACGTCACATGGTTGTGAATTTGATGTGTGGACGCGCGAGGGCATTCAAGTATTTGTCCCGGAGATTTCAAAGCAATAACGACGGAGAGTTCAACGCCATATGACTGAATTTGCAACACGCTCGACTCTGCACGAACAAGACAACTGGACACGCTGGTCACCGCATGTACTGAGCATAGTCCGCATCATTGTGGCACTTCTGTTTTTCGAGCACGGGCTCTCGAAGCTGTTCGGGTTTCCGCAGTCCGTTCCGCCTCCCGCTCTGTTCTCAATGGCCTGGTTTGCAGGTGCAATAGAGTTCGTCGGCGGCAGTCTCCTGGCAATCGGCCTATTCACGCGCGTCTCGGCGTTGATCATGTCTGGCGAAATGGCCTTCGCGTACTTCATCAGCCATGCCCCGCACAGTTTTTTTCCAATTCTCAATCGCGGGGATTCGGCGATCTTGTATTGCTTCATATTTCTTTATTTTGCTTTTGCGGGCGGCGGACCTTGGAGCCTGGATGCAGTGCTCGCGCGCCGTCGGTCGCGAAGGGCGACCAAGTGAAAGGCCCGCGTCTCTTGTATCCCGTTGAACGCCGTTCGCCTTTGTAGGATGATGGGATTGTGATGCGACCGGGTTTGACATTGGCCTCCGCCTTGATCGTGGTCTTGGCCTTGCAGGCGGCTGCTCTTGCGAAGGGGCGGGGCTTCGGCGCACATGGCTTTCATGCGGTTGGGAAGGGCCACAAACACACCGGCCAATTCATCCATCATTTTCGACAACGCAAGGGACTCTGGCCCTGGTACGGCACTTATGTTCTTCCGGCCAGTGTCCCGGAAGCGGTGCCCTCTGCTCCAGTTGTAAACTATGTGCTGCCGGCATCGCGCCCGTGCCACCCGGTGCAGCAGCCTGTGATCGTGCCGGCAGAGGCTGGTGGGACAACGACGGTGACGGTGACGCGTTGCTGAACGCGCGCTTCCGAGGTCTACAGTCTCTGCAGTAACCCTCACGCTTAACGCTAACCGCCGCTTTGCGGCGTCCAGCGATTGTTGAGCGAATTCCGGCTGATATTCTGTACGGCGTTACGTTGGAGTTGATTCATGTCGGAAAGGCGCAAGGCTCTCCGCTCGCGTTCGCTGCTAGGCGGTATGATCGCTTTCAATCGGCGATCTTCCACGATGGACTGCCAGGTGCGGAACATCTCCGCTGATGGTGCCAAGCTCAGCTTCTGCAATACCGCAACTGTACCTGATCGCTTCGAAGTCACCATCGGGCAGCGGGAGCGCTCTTATGAGGCGCGCATCATCTGGCGTCGCCCTGAAGAAGCGGGCGTCCAGTTTCTCGCTGAATGCCAGCAGGCAGTAGCGGTGCCATTGGTATGGGCGCGGCGCCTGCGCCGTTGTGAGGACGAAAAGGCCAGATTGCGGCGACGGATTGCCGAGCTTACCGATAGCCCTATTGCTTAGGTCGATCTGGGCCTTCGCGCTCTCGTGCGTGGTAGGGGTGGCGGTGTCGCCAGTTCTGTGGCGATTCAAACCGGCCCTGCCAAATGCCGCGTCTATTTGCTCGAGCTTCCTCTTCCGCCGCTGCATATCCCTTGCCATCGAAAGAATAGTTCACAGCGTAACCTTCGCGCACCAGGACCTCGCCGACATCCGGAACGCTGCCGGCGGCGCAAATGGCAAGGACACGGCCATACCTGTCGTGGCCATGGGGCGTGCATACGACGGTGCCTTCCGACATCAGTTCAGCAAGGCGAGTCTTGGCCGCCTGACCGCACGACCATTCTTTGGCTCCCGAATCGCGACACGTCTGCGCGGACTCGGGCGCGTCGAGGCCAATGAGCCGTATTCTTACGTTCCCGGTGTGCAGAGTATCCCCATCGATGACCTTGGCGAACGTGTCGGTCGACTGGACACGGGCGGGCACCGTTTTCCCATGGGGTGAGCGCAGCGATAACCTGCTTTCCATGACGGCTGTGATCGCCAGGATGCCGGCAATTGCAAAGATCGCAGGCGAGAGGCGCAACGGCGCGTGAAGTGAGCCGCGCGCGCGCAAGCCCAGATGATGCACTATTCCCATTCAGCGAGGGTAAGTGCGCAATCCTTTCCAAATCCCTGGTGGAAAGATCTGAACTTTAACCAGCCTTGGTTATTTCGCTTCCACTGAGGCAACAGGCTGGAGAGATCCCGTGACGGGTGAAGGCCCGCTACTTGCGGGCGGCGTCGCTGATGGCGCAAGCGCTACCGGCTGCGGCGCAGCGGCCGAGGGGCCGGCGGAAGGCGCAAAAGCCGATGAATACGGCGCAATCAATCCCGCAATCGTCGGTACCAAATTTTGCAAGAGGGCGGCCTCCTTCTTGTTTTGCGCGTAAACGTACATGCCGCCGAGCACGATGACGATGACAACCAGGATCATAACAGCATTCATTGTCTGATCCTGGCTCGAACGGCGGCCGCGCGTGGGCTTGCGTACCGTCCGATTTCTCGCCGCTGCCTTTCGTTTCTTCGCCATGGCGTGGAGCTCCCTCGATGGTGTGCCAACGCAAAGGCACTGCACCTTAATCACTCACCACGTCAGCAATACAAACTGCTCCAGGGCAAAGTCGCCCCGGGGCTGGAAATATCGAAACCCGAATCACCGGGGAAACCTTAGCCGATTCGGGCCTTTCAGGGGTGAACGCCGCTGCCATGCTTCAGCTGGAATGTCACCTAGGTTAGCCAGTGAGAGGAAGCCAATATGTGTCGGAAAGCGACAGTTCTTGCAGTCGCCGCTCTACTGGCCGGTCTGTTCCTGTCTCTGCGGCAGAGCAGACCGATGTAAACGGTCCGCGGACCGACCAGCCGGCAGGAGAACACTCCTACATCCACCCGAAAAAGGGGGCTCGGGCACGCCGGCATTTCGCGCATCCAAAATATCCGTCGTACAGCGACGGGCGAATTGCTGTTCTCCGACGAGCGGAAAAAGCAGATCCAGGACGCTGCTGCGAAGGCTGATCTGCAGAAGCAGGAGCACGTCGGTTTCACAATCTCTGTTGGAGGTGCTTGTGCCTCAAGGGCTTGCGCTCGTGAGCTGTCGGGATCATTGACGGATGCCGTGGGCGTCAGTACGCCCATGCAATATGTTCTGGCTCAACATCGTTTGGTGCTGGTCGACAAACGAACGGCTCGCATAGTGGCGATTATTCCCGACATCGGCTGATGGATGGCTAACTTGGAGGCCAGTGAGAAGAGAGCCAATGAACGCGCGATGCGATTCCGGAAGCAATAGGGCGAACCATCCGGCGGGCCGACCCGCGCCGTGATACCAGGCGCCGCACGTTGGACCAGGGGCGGGTCTGATCGTCAGCGACCGTGTACAGCATTACTGATGAGCGGCCGCGATTAATTTTCACTTGAAGGTGCGCAGCAGCTGATCCGTAATCGGTTTGAACAAATAGCTCAGCATTGTGCGGCTGCCGGTCTGCAGGAACACCTCGGCCGGCATACCTGAGATGAGTTGCAGATTGCCGACCCGGTGGCGCTCTTCAGCCGGTAGAGTCACCCGGACCGTGTAATACCCGGCATTCGTCTGGCGGTCGTAAGTCAGATCGGCCGAGACAAAAGAGACCACACCTTCCAGTTCCGGCGTGGTACGCTGGTTGAAGGCGGAAAAACGCACAAAGGTTTTCTGCCCACGGTGTACCTGGTCGATATTGCGGGGCGGGAGTTTCGCTTCAATCTGCAATTCGTCTGATTCCGGAACGATTTCCATAATGACGTCCCCGGGAGCTACCACCCCGCCCACCGTATGCACCGCCAGTTGATGAACGACGCCGCTGGTCGGGGCTCGCAACTCGACTCGGGCAAGGAGATCCTGCGCTGCCACTGTTTTTTCCAGCAGTTCGGATTCCTTGTCCTGGGCTTCGCGAAGCTCCTTCATGACCTCCGCGCGAAAGTCCTGGTCAATGCGAACCGCCTGCAACTGAGCTTCTCCGATTTTTGATCTGGCTTCCGCGATCGCTGCTGCCGCTTGACCCCGCTCGCCGTCGAGACGCGCAGCCTCCCGCTGCAGCGACGTTTTCCGCGTGAGAGGCACGAGACCTTTTTGGAAGAGGCTTTCAACTCCCTCGAGTTCGCCGGATATCAAATCGCGCTGCGCCGACTTCGAGCTCACTTGTGCATCCAGGCCGGATATCTGTTCGCCGAGTTGGGCAATACGGCCTTGCAGCAGCTCCTTCGCACTGCGCCGGGCCGCTGCACGGCTTTGGAAAAGTTGCACCTCGGACGTCCACAGTTGCTGCACGGCTTCTTCCTTCAGCCTCCTCGCAAGCTCCGGTGGCGCCTTCGGCTCCTCCAAGCCGTCGCGTTCAGCTAGCAGGCGCGCCCGCCGGGCGCGAACTTGGTCGAGTTGCTGAGTAAGAACCTGGTGATTTGCTCTCAGTTGCGTTTCGTCGAGTCGCAGCAACAGGTCTCCTGCGGCCACATGCATCCCATCGCGCACGGGGATGCTGGCCACGACCCCGCCAGCGGGATGCTGGATTTTTTTCACATCAGATTCGACGACGAGCGTGCCGGGCAAGACCACGGCGCCCGACAATGGCACAAAAGCCGCCCAGCCGCCGAGGAGTCCGATACCGACGATTAGCACGCGAAGTCCACTCCTGAGCTCGTCCTCAAAGTTGCGCGTCAGACGAACACACAAAGCGGCGTTTGCGCCGTAGTCAGGAGTGTCACCTCGATCCTGGCCGAGAAGAAACAGCCACGCGAGTCGAATACGTTCTGGCGCGCGTAATCTCTTCAGGCGATCGGTCACGGTGGCAAACAGCGACGGGAGGCGGTCCACCGCCCGGCGGAGCGCTTGCACATTACCGGGATCACGGACATGGATCGCGGTCCACTGCCTTTCGCTGCCGGATTGCCTTTCCAACGAATGGCGTTTGACGGTTTCTGTTGGCGTCTGCCGAGGCTTCTTGGGCGGCAGCTGCAGAACAACCGCAGAAGTATCTCGCCGGGCGGCGTCCTTCGGCAAGGTGATGATCGTGTGTCGCGTCTCGACCGTCTTGGGTGTCCGGAGAAAGTGCTTCTTGAGACCGAGCATGCCGAGGCACACCTCGACGGTTCTGCTAACGCCAGGACGAGACGGCCGCCGGCGCCTGGAAGCTCTGGTCATTGCAGGGCGCTTGCTGCATTTGGTATCAGCCGAAGAGCACGCCGCTTCCAGGCTGGTCCGATTTTCATGGTCGAGCAGCTTCTGCAGCCGGCGCAGTTCGACAATGAGAGCCGCGCCCTGCGGGCCGAACTCTGCATCGGGCGAAACGAAGGTCTCGTTCGCCTCCTGCAGTTCCTCGCGGGTTCGATATGAGCTCACAGAGTACTCCCGGCAGCGATTTTTGAAATCCCGCTTTGCCTTCGCACCGCGCTCTCGCGGACTGTCGATTTCGCTACGCGCGTGAAGATCTCTTCTCTCGTTCCGAAGGCAATCAGGCGGCCCTCATAGATCACCATCCCCATGTCCAAGGCTGCAAGCGCGTTGGGGCGATGCGAAATGACGATGACGATGCTTTTCTCACGGCGGAGCCGTTCGATCGCACCGACAAGTGCGTTCTCGCCCTCGGCGTCGAGGTTCGCGTTGGGTTCGTCAAGCACGACCAGGAACGGGCGGCCGAAAACGGCGCGCGCGAGACCGATCCGCTGGCGCTGTCCTGCCGAGAGCGATGCGCCGCGTTCACCGATGCGCGTGTCGTAGCCGTCCGGCAGGCGCAGAATCATCTCGTGCGCGCCGGCAATTCTGGCAGCCTCCAGAATGGCCTCGGAACTTGCGGCTGCGTCGAACCGTGCGATGTTCGCCGCTATCGTGCCATCGAAAAGAGCGACGTCTTGCGGGAGGTAGCCGATGTGCGTGCCGAGGTCGTCAGAATGCCACTGATCGAGGGCAGCGCCGTCAAGCCGTACGACGCCTTTGGCCGCCGGCCAGATTCCCACTAACGCCTTGGCCAGCGACGACTTGCCCGCGGCGCTCGCCCCCAGTACAGCCAGTCCGGTTCCGGCGCGGAGACCGAAGGACACGTCCGATATCACAGCCTTATCCGTCCCGGGGACGACGATACTGAGGTTCTCGACCGTCAGGGCGGTCCTCGGACGCTTGAGCACCACCGCTGGCAACTCCCGCTCGGCGGTCGCTTTGATGATGGCGCGAAGTCGTGTAATGCCCTCGCGCGCCGCAACCAGTTGTTTCCAGTTTGCGAGCGCAATTTCGATCGGTGCAAGTGCGCGGCCCATCATAATCGAAGACGCGATCATGATGCCTCCCGACGCCTGCTCGATGACAACGAGATATGCGCCAATACCAAGCACGGCAGACTGGAGGATGTAGCGCACGATCTTTGCCGCCGCCCCCAGACGGGACTGCACGTCGGCGAGACGGGTATTGTGGAGAATGTATTGCTCGTTCGTCGAAAGCCATTGTGCTCTCAGACTGCCAGTCATTCCCAGAGCGCGCACGACGTCGGCGTTCTGCCGCAAGGCATCGGCGAGAACCTGTCGTTGCGCGTTGCCTTCAGTAGCCACTTTCGCCGCCGATTTCGATCGGCGCTCCGTCGCGAAAGTCATGGCGCTGATCGCGGCCGCGCCGCACGTCGCAACGATCCCGATTACCGGGTGAAAAATGAACAGCGCGATCAGGAACAGCGGCATCCAGGGCATATCGAGAAACGCCGTCGGCCCGGCGCCGGAAAGAAAGGCGCGCACCTGATCGAGATCACGCAGGGGCTGTTGCGCTAGAATCGGTTTCGTGCCCCGCAGCGGGAGCGTAACAAGCGCCGTATGAATGTGGGGCTGAAGGGCCAGATCGAACAGACTTCCGATCCGTGCGAGCATGCGCGTTCGCAGTGAATCGAAATATCCCTGTAACAGGTAGGCAAGCACCACGATTGCCGAGAGGCCAAGCAGAGTTCCAACATCACGGCTCGGAATGACTCGGTCATAAACCTGCAGCATATACAGCGAGCCAGAGAGCATCAGCAAGTTGACGATGCCGCTAAACGCAGCCACGCCCAACAGACGGCGTGCGCTCGCCCGCAACTCGAGACTTACAGGATCATCTCCTTCCAGCGACAGCATGCTCCCCCGACAAAGCTGCCGACGTAAGACGTCAACTCGTCCGCTTACGTCAACGCGAAGGAACGGTGAGCACTGATCACGACAAAAATTCGACCGATCGGATCAAAATATTGCTCGAAACATATTGCTTGTCGGCTTTGTAGCTTCGTTTACGCGAATGATACGTCCGTGAAACACGCACCCACGTGGAAATATCGTAACGGAGGTAGTGCCGTGCTGCAGCGTCGCGATGGAAGGTCAAGGAACTGCACAAACTACGACGATGAAAAAACGGCTACGATGAAGACGATGAAAAAAACTGCAGCGATGAAATTGTCTGATCGTTCCCTGCGCCATCAAAGCGCCAATGAATGATCACACTGTTTGTCCGCTTCTCCCGCATTTCAGTCGACGCGGGGCCATGATGCCCGCAAACAGTGACGCTCTCACAAAGTTGATTCCGCTTACATCCTGATCACCAGCCATCTAAATTTTGGAGGCGACAAATGGCGCGTCATTGGCATCACTGGCATTCGCATAACGGGCACCACAATCACGGCCACGGCCGTCCCGATATTCCGAATATGCCAGAGCCAGATCAGCCGGACACGCCAACAACACCGGAGCCTCCGCCGGAGGGTGCGCAGGATTTCGCCGCGCTCGGCGCGATATTCAACGACGCCACGCGGGCGTTGGTGGGCGGCCTGTGGCAGAACGTGATCGAGGAGGGCGGCCAAGGCCAGGGCACCGTGGTCCAATACGTCGATGATCTGCAAAAGGTGAAATCGGGCATTGAAGAGCTCATCGCTGGAGATCAGTTCGCCGGCGACACGCTGACCAACGCGCAAGCGATTCTAGCGGATATCGACACCGCTGTCTCCGCGGCAGCAGCCTCAGTAACGGGCGGCCGCACGTTCGGCAGCGTCGCCGCCGCCGAGGCGGCTCTGCGCGACAGCCATCTCGACATTCTTAACATCGTCAACGGCGATCCAAATCTGTCAGCGCTTGCCACGAAGGACGGGGCTGTCGGATTTATGCCAACACCGCCAACTCTTGATGGTGTGACGGCCGAGGACGCGCCGCGCACGACCCTCGCGGAAATCGGCGCGATCTTCGATGATGCGTCAAGCCGAATCCTCGGCGGCGTAAATTCGGAGAACAAGGCGATCATCAGAGATGACATCCGCGCCGTCATTGACGGCATGAAGGAACTCATGGCTGACCAGCCGGATGTTTTCAGCGGGCTTACCGGCGTTCATGCCGAGACGGTCGTCCGGCAGCTGGAGCTTGAGTTCCGCTACATCAAGAGCGCCGCGACTGATCCGGACTCGGGCCGCGGAAGCAACGACAATATTCTCGATATCATCGATATCATCCAGGGAGATGAGACGCTCGCGGCGATGGCAAATCAGAATGGCGTGAGCGGCTTCACTCCCTTTCCGGATGCATTGAATGAAACGCCAAAATACCTCGACAACGAGGCGCAGACGGTTTTCTGGGCCAATTTCATCGCGGATTCGAATTCCCTTGGGCAGCGCGCGGTCGAGCTTGTGGGACAGGGTGACAAGGGGGCCATTCGCGACCTCATTCAGGATTTGCGCACGTTCGAAAGTGAGGTCACGCAGTTCGACCTCGCGCAAGGAGGTATTTTCGGTGCCAGATTCGACAATGAACTCTTGGGCAAGACCAGCACCTTGGGCGCCGAAGTTGACTCGATGATCCGGGGTCTCAAGACCGGGGACGCGGAGCTGGTTGCCGCCGCCGCCGAAGTCATGCACGGCAACTCCGCGGATGTCGGCGGCAACAATCTCCCGATCACGGGGGGCACCTACAATCCTGATGGTCTGACCGCCGAGGAAGTGCTGGGCCAGCCGCTGCCACAAGTCGCGCAAGAACAAACTGTGGCACCGGCCGGCCCGACCGTCGAAATCGCATCAGCGCAAGGACCGCAGGACGTGCGGCCCCAGGAGCATCACTTCGAACATCTTTGGGGATAGTGGAGGCACTGCAAGGGATGCCTCGACTGACAGGATACAGGATCGGCCGGTGCGCCCGCTGGGCGCTCGGCCTGGCGAGAAAGTCATCATTGAGCGGTCCATGTCGGGGGGGCTATGAGAAGGCGCGCGCCGCGCAAAAGAAAAACTGATGTCGGCACGGTCATACTGCACTGGGTTCTCGTCATCTCGCTCGTGTTGGCGGCACTGAGCGGGCTCAGGATCGCCAGCGAGACTCCCGACCGGACCTGGATCAATAACGTCGATTTTATTCTGCCGCGCCAACTTGTCTGGTCGACCCATATGCAGGCGGCAATCGCGATAATTGCCGTCACGCTCGCTTATCCGGTCTACATGGCAAAGGCGCGGCTAGGGCGGCGCATCCGTTTAGACCGGGTGCGATTGAACGGCTTGTTGGGGCGCCGGCAGGCGCGCTGGGGAGCGGTCAACGTCGCACTCTACTGGGTCCTCTATCTCGCCCTGGGGTGCGAAGTATTGACTGGGACTCTTCTTTATTTCGATGCCGCACACAGCTGGGTCATCGGCTTGCATTGGGGCGGCCTTTGGCTTCTCGTCGCCTGCACAAATGCCCACGTGATTATTCACTTCAAGATCGGCGGCGTGCCGCAGCTTCTTCGTATCCTGCGGCCGACCCGCCTGAAGCCGCAAGCCCCGCCATTCGACCCGATGGATCTGCTAGATCTGCTCGAAAAATGGGAAGGGGGCGAAGCTTCGATAAGTCCGGCATCAATTCAAGAGGAGCCCCAGTTCGATCGAACATCGCAATTCGCTGAAAGGCGGAGTGGCCGCAGCGGGCAGGACAGCGATGATCAATCGGAAAATATCCGGGCAAATCGGATCCCACGGCCAGAAGATGATGTTCCATTTCGTCAGGCTCGCGAGGCAACACGCCATAAGGGGCCGATTATCCAATCAAATCCGTTGCTGGTCGCACTCGCCGCCACACTCGTGGGCACTTCCTTCCTGCTCACGGCCGAGCGTCAGGTCGGGGGTACCCTGCGCATCGCGAAAGTGGATGCCAAGCACGTTCCGCTCATCGATGGAGACACATCGGACCCGGTTTGGCGGACAGCGCGCCCTGTTTACGTATTGACAGGGCATGGCAGCAATTTCGATGGCAGCGGCGAAACCTTGATCGAGATTCGCGCAGTTCACGATGGTCAGTCTGTCTATTTTCTCTTTAGTTGGGATGATCCTACCCGTTCGTTGAAACAGTTGCCGCTGCTCAAGACGGTGGATGGCTGGAAGCTTCTGCATGAGGGATATGAACGGGGCGAAGAGCACGCGTACAACGAAGACAAGTTTTCGGTGCTGTTCACGAGTCTAGAAGGCACTTTGGCCGGCGATCTTACCTTTCATGCAAGCGCCGCGCCTCTTCCCGGTTTGCCGCGAACGCTCTCTGGTCGTGGACTTCACTACACGCCAAATGCTGGTCTCTTTGCCGATGTCTGGCAATGGAAGGCGACGAGCACGAGCGGGGGATACCTAGATGACGATCATTTCGGTCCACCGCTTGAGCCGACGAGCGCTCAGATGGAGGGCCGGACGCCTTATCGCGGAGGCTTCGCGCCGGACCCCGGCAACGCGGGCTACAGGGACAATTTCGAGGTCGAGGATCCTGAGGCATTCAACAAGGTGGTGAGGCCTCTCCGCCTACCGAAGGATCTGCACGCCATGTTGGTGGCCATGGGTGAGATCGATCTCGATGCCAACCATGGCGAGAGCAATGACGCGCGCTGGACCATGACCGAAGACGAATCGGTTGCGTATGCGCGCGAGTTCGATGCAAGAATTCCGGTCGGAACGCTGGTGCCCGGCGTGATCGCCAGCGGCAAGCACTCCGGAGATCGCGCCGATGTGCGCTGCGCTGCGAAGTGGGGCGCGGGTCGCTGGGCACTTGAGGTCGTTCGCCGGATTGATACCGGCAGTCCCTATGACGTGCCGATCAGAAGCGGAATACGCATGCGTGTTGCCGCCTTCGATCATACCCAGATCGGTCACACCAGGCACGTTCGTCCAATCGTACTGGAGGTCGAATAATGGCGAGGGTTTGCAGGCTGGAAATCAATGGTGATGCGATGACGGCGAGGCGCGGCGACTTGCTTCTAGACGCGGCGCTCCTCAACGGAATCGATATCCCCCATGATTGTCGGTCTGGGCATTGCGGCACATGCCGTGTCCGCGTGATGGAAGGTCGCGTCTTTGGCGGCAAGACAGATGATCCTGAGATCGTGCACGCATGCCAATGTCGTATGCTGTCGGACGTCCGCATTGCAGTCGAGGATGTGCCTCCGATTACGTCGGTGCCTGGCATTGTCGCCGAGCTCAACCGATTGGCGCCGGATGTGCTCGAAGTATGCGTCGAACCGCTCGCTCGGCCGGAATACATTCCAGGGCAATATTACATGGTTTACTTCCGCGGTTTCCCGGGCCGCTGCTTCAGCCCGACGGCCGCACTCGATTGGCCCTGCGACGAGAAGCTGTTGCGGTTTCACATTCGACAACTGCCGAACGGTCGCGTATCGGGAGCGCTCGGTCGGACCATTCGCCCTGGACATCGAGTGAGGCTCGACGGTCCTTTCGGTTCTGCTTATCTACGTCCGTTTGGGGAGAGCCGGTTGGTCCTGGTCGCGGGAGGGACCGGATTCGCGCCGGTCTGGTCGATTGCCGAAGCGGCGATCAGGACACAGCCGCGGCGCGAACTCGTGCTCATCGCGGGCGCACGGACGCTGAGATCGCTTTACATGGTCCCGGCACTCTGCCGGCTGGCGCTGTTTCCCAACGTGACGATCATCCCGATCGTTTTGGATATTGCTGCGCCGTCCGCCGCGATCCGCGCCGGCAACCCAACCGACCACCTGCCTGCGCTGAAGCCTCATGATGTTGTTTTCGCAGCGGGCGCTCCGGAAATGGTCCGTGTGATCTCGCGCATGGCCGCAGGAGCCGGCGCTAGGTGCTACAGCGATCCATTCGAGCCGGGCACACGGTCCGACTCGGTAGATTTGTGGTCCCGCGCTGCCGAATGGCTCAACAGCAAGTCCGTATTCGGTTCAATCACAGGCACGCTAAATTCGAGACTGAATTTCAGGATGCGGCACGCCCACACCGTCTAGCTGCATAGAATAGCTGCGTGGCCAGTCCGTTCTGCTTTCCCAAGCTGGTTAATGGTGACGGCTAGTAGATCTGGACCGTTTCAGATCGGTTCGCGCCGTAATGGACTCCAGGTCTTAACGCTTAACCTTACCCGGTTTGCTTACTACGCAGATTTGGTCGCTGCGCCAAGCGCATGCGTCTATTCCCTTAGCAGAGAAATCGGAGGCATTTCAAAGAAGTGCCTCGAGAGCTGATGCGCATTCTTCGAGGGAGTACAGCGTTGAAATATCCAGCGATCGTTCTCGCCACGCTTCTGTCGATTGGATTTGCAGCTAATGCCGATGCAACCCCACGTCACGGGGCCCAGAACCATCGCGCTCATCGGACCATTGTGTGCGACCAGCGCGGCTGTTCGGACAATGTCGTTCGCGCGCAGAATGCGGCGACCCGGTCGACAGTGGTGATTGATGCCAATGGTGGCACAGTTGTGAGCCGTAGGCCCGCAGGATGCCCGCGCGCTTATTGTGGCTGCGAAGCATCACTTTACCTTTTCGGCCGTATCCACCCCGAACTCAACTTGGCGGCAAACTGGATGAGGAAATTCCCGCGGACCCCGCCCGCGCCAGGCATGGCAGCCGTTCGCAAGCACCATGTCATGGTGCTGATGAGGCACGTCGAGGGCAACAACTGGCTCGTGCACGACGGGAATTCGGGAGGAGGCTTGACGCGCGAACACGTCGTTTCGTTGCGCGGCTATGTGGTGGTGAACCCGCGTGCTTCATATGCTGAGAATGCGCCTAAGCGCAGGGAATCAAATTTGTAGCCGCGAAAGCGCCGGCGGCCTCGCGGCATGCACGCAGGCCGGTCCGCGCTCGCGAAGCTCCGATCGTCTATTCAGTTCAGCTTGTCGGGGAATTTCTTATAAAGCCAGCGGCCGTGATCACGCCGCCGGAGCACTGTTCCCCAGACCAAGCGACCTGAGATCGAACGTCGCGGCATCACAACTTTCCACAGATGCCAGACTTCCTCGTAGGGCGGTCGTGGCTTCGCGCTTATCAGCCTCAGGATTCTTTCTTTTTGTGCAAGCATGCCGGCTTCACGGCCTCAGCGAACGCCCGGCATGATATTTGTGCGCGTCGCGCCAGCAATTGCATTAGCGGCTTACAGTAAGGAAGAAACCTTAATGCGCTTGCCGGGCGTCGATCGCCGGCTTCGCCGTCACTGAGGTGCAAGCCTCGTTGCCATGCAACTGCGGCTTCTTGCGCACAGAAATCCGTATATCAAAAGATACAGCCGGCAATCTCGCCCATGTTGATGGACGCAATAAGATTGCTGAAATCATCACTGCACCACAAAAAAAGGGGCCGCAGAGCGGCCCCTGAGACGTGTTTGGGGTCGGCAACCCGCTGGGGGAAAGTGGGGAAGAGCGGACTGCCGAAATGACCAACGCTTTTGGCTTGTTGTTGTTCCGAGATCGACGGGAAATCTTTGCTCCGGCGTCGTCACCCAAGCGAGGTCAGGACGGCGGCATAGTGACAGAACGCTGCCGTCAGCACGAAGCCGTGCCAGATGGCGTTCTGAAACCGCAGTCTACTCCACACGTGGAAAAGGACGCCGACGGAATAAAGAACGCCTCCTATTACAATGAGCGCAAGCGTCACTGGTGCCAAGGCAGACGTAATTGGTCCAATCATGAAGACCCCGCTCCAGCCGAGCACGAGATAGAGTGCGATCGATACGCGGTCGAGGCGGCCCGGCCAAACAATCTTGATCGCAATCCCCGCCAATGCCGTCCCCCAGACGACCGAAAGTATCATTTCGGGCATCGCGCCATGCATCGGCAGCATGAATGCAGTATAGGTTGCCGCGATAAGAAGATAGATGGCCGAATGGTCGAGCCGACGCAGCCACCATTTGATGGGTGAAACCGGCCACAGATTATATGCAGCTGAAAATCCGAACATGGCCAGGAATCCAGCGAGATAAATCGTGATGGCGGTCGAGTGTGCAGGATCGCCCGCGCCGAGCGCCGCAAAAATCAGCACTGCCGCTCCTCCGGTCGCGAGTGTCAATCCCACAACGTGAACGATTGCGTCCGCGACGGTTTCGCTTCGATCGTAATTCCAGGAAAATGAATGCGTCACCTGGTTGGTGTACCTCTCCAATGCGGCAACGACAGGGCCATCCGTTTCTAACCTACCGCGCGCGCCGATGTGCCATATGAAACTGACAAAGCCACGATAGATCGAATTTATGGAAGCAACGGCAGGTTTTGGGGTTTGTCACCGCAGCAGGAAGTGTGAAGAACTTGCATTTCTCCAAACTGGGGTTCGTTCATGATCAAGCATATATTTATAACCGTGCTCGCGAGCGCCTTCGTGTGGGTATCGGCTGCCGGCGCAAGCGACACACAGTCGCGGCAACTGGCACAAACGAAACAGCACGGCAAGAAAAATAAGAAAAGCACGCTATCTCGTTCGACATCCGGCCGCCAGCAGGGGAAGGCGAACCAGTCGATCGCGCATCCGCCTTACACCGGCGGCTATCCCCCTCCGTGAGCGCCGAGCGGCCAGATTCGGATTGACAATCTCCGTCGATCGCTCCTGCCATATACCTGCCGCGATGACGTGGTCTCATTCCATCCGCAGACGCATCGGTGTCATCATGCGGATGGTGAAGCGAACTGCTGTTCTTGACTTTTACGAACTCGTGCTAGCGCTCGTTCTGTTCGCCTCGCCATGGCTATTTGCATTTGCTGACGGTGTGGCGAGAGCAGATGACTGGCTCAGCGCGCTCGCGGTTGCCATGAGTTCCCTCGCGGCTTTGATCATATTTCGAGATTGGCCAGGTTGGACGACCTTCATACTTGGGATCTGGATCGCAGTATCCCCGTGGGTTCTTGGATTCAAGGATGCGGCTGGAAAAGGCGTTAACGTCGCAATCGGCGGTCTGATTGCATACATTGCAATCTTGGAATGGTGGATGCTGCACTACGGTCCGGTTACCGAGCTTCGCGAATCGTAAATGCAGATTCGGCCGGGTGAGCCTGAACCGATCATTTGGACGCCACCGCTTTGCGAGAGGTGAAGCTGATGAAATTCGGACCACTTATTTTTTCCGGCACGCTGCTTGCGTTCGCATGCGCTGGCGTGCCTCCATATTCCGGTCAAGCACGCGCTCAGGTCTTCGACTTCGGGCAGATCGATTCATTTGAATCGTTTGGCTCCGGAACCCAGGCCGGCGGATCGCCGCCGAAAACGGTTGTCGATGATAACGAAAGACATACTGTTTTCTTCACGATCTTCGATTCCAATACCCAGGCCAAGATTTACTGGAAGTCTTCGGGCGAAAGCCGGACCACGACAATGAGCGGAACAGGTGTGAAGGCGTTTCACACGGATGGCCTATTCAGGATTGAAGCGGTTGGCGACGACAGCAAAGGCTTCAGATACGGATACGTGCTGTTTCGGCTGAAACAAGGTTCGGGGAGCGACGATGAAGGCCGGATCTGAAGGGGCCGGGACATCGCCTGGAGGCGCGCTCTCCAGCGGACAGAGGTTATTGTTGCCCAGAACTGTTTCTGATTATTGCGCGGTGATCTGAATACGTAGTGCCAACGGCGCTCGAATCCTGTGCAGATGCTCAAGCCCTTCGCCTGTCCCCCTTACATGAACCGATCCGTAATCGAGCAATCGCCCAAGAATTGATTGGGTCACGATAACGGACTCGACCTTATCCATGTTCATCTCTGCGGTATGGCGCCGAATGAATCCGCGCTTGTAGATGACCCGACGGTTGGTCACGGCAATTTCGGTAATCCATTGCTGAAACCATGCGGCGATCCACAGCAGGACCGCGGCCCCGATCAAGACCAGTCCTGTAACGGTCAGAAGCATTGCCATGCCGCCGTCGGCTACCAGCGACAGGCCGGCAAGCAAGGCTCCGATGATGAAGCAGACGGCTGCCGGCACATAGATGATCCAGTGCAGCCTTCCCAACGTCAAGATTCTCTCATTGGGTTGAAGGATGCTCTCAACGTAGCTCACCGTCGCCTCCTTTTTGAACACCCGAAAAGCAGTTCAAATCGCCACCCTGTGGCTCAAACAGGCTATCGCATGTTCTGGCGATGACCTAAGGTAACGAAGCATGCGATTGCATGTCTCAATCGTTTGAAGGGGCGTTCAAATGAGGAACATTGTTTGGTTGCTTATTCTGGTCTTTTCTGTCTCATCCGCGGCTGCTGAAGTCAGACAGAAGAAGCCCAAACAGACCACCGAGGCCGAGGAGATCGCCAAACAGCACGACAATACACTTCGCGCTCTGCGCGACGGACTCCCCTTAGTGCTGCCGAGCTGGTCGCTGCCGCTCTATTTCGGTATGCACAAAGACGAGAAGGGCGAAAGCAAGAGCGAAAAGAAGAGCAGCCGCAAGCAGCACTAGGCTATCGCCGCCGACGCACCGAGGCTGTGCCCGGGGCACGCCCTTTTCGGGTAACACTGTCCCTTGTAGTCGCGCGTCTGCTTATCTCTTCGCCCGTGCGCGCGCGGCGCGTCGCCTGCAGTCGACATACTCCCTCGAGCCCGGCTCCGCATAGGCACTGCAGCGCGCGTTGTCGATCGACGCGACGGTTTCATTGCCCTGCCGCTCCTGCACCATCTGTTGGTATCCGAGCGTGCCTGGAGCGCAGTCCGTGCTGCCGGTGCCTGTGACGCATTCCGGGGAGTAGCCGGCGCACCCCGCAAGGAGCAGGCTTGCCGAGAGTGCAGTCAATGGGACGCGCATATCAGTGCAGCACCACGCCGCTAGAGGCCGATTGTTTCTTCACCAAACGGGCCTCACGAGCAGCCCGTGGTGCTCCCACAGGTATCGCACTTCATACAAGTACCGTTGCGCACGAGTGTGAAGTTGCCGCATTCGCCGCAGGCTTCGCCTTCGTAGCCTTTGGCGCGGGCTTCGGCTCGTTTCTCCGAGGCGGCAGCCTTCGCGTGCGCTCGGGCATCCTGCGCATCAAGACGCTGCTCGATCTGCTCGGTCGGCGAAAGCTTCGTTTCGGGCTCGCTCTTGAGGGCGGTGGTCCCAGCCACTTCCGCGCGGGCACCGCCAAGTGAGGCGAGGGCGGTTACATTGCCGCCAGCTGCCGGCGAGGGTGAGATGCCACGTACGACCGACAGGCGGTCGGTACGGGATCGGGTCAGCCCCTTGGAGACGTAATTGGTCGCGGGCGCGGGCTTTCCTTCTTCCACGCCCTTGCCGAGCGCATCGAAACCGGTGTCGCTCGGGTCCACATGCGCAAGATCGAAACGCTCCAGATAGGAGACAGCGAGCTCACGGAATACGTAATCGAGAATCGAGGTTGCGTATTTAATCGAATCGTTGCCCTGCACCGGACCCTGCGGCTCAAAGCGGGTGAAGGTGAAGGCATCGACGTATTCTTCCAGCGGCACTCCGTATTGGAGGCCGAGAGAGACCGCGATGGCAAAATTATTGATGATCGAACGCAGTGCGGCGCCTTCCTTATGCATATCTATGAAGATCTCGCCGAGGCGGCCGTCGTCATATTCGCCGGTGCGCAGATACACCTTGTGACCGCCGACGACCGCCTTCTGGGTGTAGCCCTTACGGCGATCGGGCATGCGCTCACGCTCGCGAAGCACGGTGACGCGCTCGACGATCTTCTCCACCACCTTTTCCGCCAGACCAGTCGCGCGCGCCGCGGCTGGGCGATCGAGAAAGGCCTCCACTGCGTCATCCTCATCTTCTTCGTCGGCGATGAGCTGTGCGTTAAGGGGCTGGGAGAGCTTACTGCCGTCGCGATAGAGCGCGTTGGCTTTCAGCCCCAGCTTCCACGAGAGAAGATAAGCCGCCTTGCAGTCCTCGACCGTTGCGTCATTGGGCATATTGATGGTCTTGGAGATGGCGCCTGAAATGAACGGTTGTGCGGCTGCCATCATGCGGATGTGACTCTCGACCGACAGGTAGCGCTTGCCGGTGCGGCCGCACGGATTTGCGCAGTCGAACACCGGGTAGTGCTCCGCTTTCAGGTGCGGTGCGCCCTCGACCGTCATGGCACCGCAGACGTGGATATTTGCGGCCTCGATCTCGCGCTTAGAGAAGTTAAGCGCCGCGAGCAGGTCGAAGGTCGGAGAGGCAAGGTCTTCGGCGGAAATGCCGAGCTTGTCGCGGCAGAACTCTTCTCCCAGCGTCCACTTGTTGAAGGCGAATTTGATATCGAAGGCGGTCGGCAGCGCCTTCTCGACTTTCGCGATCGCTTCGTCGGTGAAGCCCTTGGCCTTGAGCGTGGTGTGGTTAATCGCGGGTGACTGGCTGAGCGTGCCATGGCCGACGGCGTAAGCCTCGATCTCGGCGATCTCGGCCTCGGAATAACCCAGAGTGCGGAGCGCTTCCGGCACCGCGCGGTTGATGATCTTGAAGTACCCGCCGCCGGCGAGCTTTTTGAACTTCACCAGCGCGAAATCGGGCTCGATGCCGGTCGTGTCGCAGTCCATGACCAAGCCGATGGTGCCGGTCGGGGCGATCACGGTCGCTTGCGCGTTACGATAGCCATGCTTCACGCCGAGTTCGACCGCTCGGTCCCAGGCAGCCTTGGCATGCTCTATCAAGGCCTGATCGGGGCAAGCCGCATGATCGAGCGGCACCGGTGGCGTCGCTACCTTTTCATAGCCGGTGCGCTCGTTGTAAGCGGCACGGCGGTGGTTGCGCATCACCCGCAGCATGTGCTCGCGGTTCTTCCGATAGCCGGGGAAGGCGCCGAGCTTCTCGGCCATTTCGGCTGAGGTTGCGTAGGCGACGCCTGTCATGATGGCGGTCAGCGCACCGCAGATGGCCCGTCCCGCGTCAGAGTCGTAGGGAATGCCGGACGTCATCAGCAAACCGCCGATATTGGCATAGCCCAAACCTAACGTGCGGAACTCGTACGAAAGCTGGGCGATCTGCTTCGAGGGGAACTGGGCCATCAAAACGGAGATTTCCAGCACAATGGTCCACAGCCGCACGCCGTGCTCATAGGATTCAATGTCGAACTTACCGGTTTTGGGATCGCGGAAGGTCAGGAGGTTGAGCGAGGCGAGATTGCATGCCGTGTCATCGAGGAACATGTATTCCGAGCACGGATTGCTGGCGCGAATCGGCCCTGAGGCAGGGCAGGTGTGCCAGTCATTCACCGTTGTATGGAATTGCAGGCCTGGATCGGCGCAGGCCCAGGCTGCATAACCGATCTTCTCCCACAGTTCGCGCGCGCGCACGGTCTTGGCGATTTTGTGACTGGTGCGCCAGAACAGGTCCCAGCTGGAATCTGCTTCCACAGCCTTCAGGAATTCATCACTGACACGCACAGAATTATTGGAATTCTGACCGGAGACGGTGAGATAGGCCTCCGAATCCCAGTCCGTGTCGTAGATCGGAAATTCGATGTCCTTGTAGCCCTGCTTGGCGAACTGGATTACGCGCTTGATGTAGTTATCGGGCACATGGTTTTTCCGCGCGAGCCTGATCTCGCGCTTGAGAGCAGGATTCTTTTCGGGAGAAAAGCAATCGTCGCCCGAACCCTCGCAGTTCACACACGCCTTGAGTACGGCCTTGAGGTGTTTCTGATTGATCTTGGAGCCAGTGACGAGCGCGGCAACCTTTTGCTCCTCCGTCACCTTCCAGTCGATATACTGCTCGATATCCGGGTGATCGACGTCGACCACGACCATTTTCGCGGCGCGGCGCGTGGTGCCGCCAGATTTGATGGCGCCCGCCGCGCGGTCTCCGATCTTGAGGAACGACATCAGGCCGGATGACTTGCCGCCGCCGGACAGCTTCTCGCCTTCGCCGCGCAATTGCGAGAAATTGGAGCCTGTGCCCGAACCGTATTTGAACAGGCGGGCCTCGCGCACCCACAGATCCATGATGCCGCCTTCGTTGACGAGATCATCGCTGATCGACTGGATAAAGCAGGCGTGCGGCTGCGGATGCTCGTATGACGATTTCGATTTCGTGAGTTTGCCTGTCTCAAAATCCACGTAGTAATGGCCCTGGCTCGGACCGTCGATCCCGTAGGCCCAGTGCAGGCCGGTGTTGAACCACTGCGGCGAGTTGGGCGCACACATCTGGGTGGCAAGCATGTATCGCAGTTCGTCGAAGAAGGACTGCGCGTCGTCCTCCAAGTCGAAATAGCCGCCCTTCCAGCCCCAATAAGTCCAGGTTCCGGCCAACCGGTCGAAAACCTGCTTGGAGCTGTGTTCGCCTACGTAACGGTCGGTCTCGGGAAGGGCTGCGAGGGCCTCTTGATCGGCCACTGAGCGCCACAAGAATGATGGTACCGATGTTTCTTCTATCTTCTTCAATCGCGCAGGGACCCCTGCCTTGCGGAAGTATTTCTGCGCCAGCACGTCGGAGGCAACCTGGGACCAGAATTCTGGAACCTCGACGTTGTCGAGCTTGAACACCACCGATCCGTCTGGATTACGGATTTCGCTCGTGGTGAGCCGGAAATCAATTCCCGCATAGGCCGACTGTCCAGCCTTGGTGTAGCGCCGTTCAATTCGCATATGTCTCTAGCCCCAAATTCCGGACGGTTGACACCGCCCTCTTGTCTCCGGCGAGCTTGTCCGTGCACGCCATGTCCGCTCCAACTCGCTGACGCCACCCACCACACATATGACTGGTGCTCTCGACTGGCACCCACTTGACCCGGGCTTCCCAATCCCGGGCGCGCAACAAGCCCCTGTCCCAAAACGCCTTGATTTTGGCGTGGGTTGAGCTCGTTCGACTGAAAGCCGTTCTGAGGGTCCGGAGGGAACCAGAAACTCAACGCCACCGAACACGACAAAGCTAAGGGGACTCGCCGGGCTCGTCAACAAGACATAGTCGTCAAATCTGAATCAAACACTAAATCTTGTGTCCAAACGCGAACTTTGGGGACTAACGGACCGCGAGAACAGAGGCAGTATCGAGTGTACAGCGGGCGGCGAAAAGCATTTTTCTTGGGACAAATAATAGGTTTTTATACCTAAGCAATTGAAGTCAAAAAAGACGACAAAATGGCTGTTCCGCGTCGAGTCCCCGGAATTGTCGCGCGAGCTTTCGCGGGGACAAGCGCTGGAAAGAATCATCTCTTCGTTACAGAGAGTCCGTGATTCTCAAAAGAAGATCAGTTGGTTAGATTGGTCTCGAGGTGCGCGTCAACGCGCCGTTGACGCTACACATCGGTGTGGAATCCGGCTGGCCCGTAAAGGCGGGTTATTGCGATTGGGATCTGCCCTGGGAAAGCGCCGATCGTTTCGCGGCGTCGGGACCAGAGTCGGCCAGGCTGTCGACGAAAGTGATCTGGCGCGAGCGCGGGAGTGCTTCAGGATGCTCCCGCTGAAGAAAATCGATCAGCTTCTCCCGCAATTCGCATCGCAGGTCGAAAGTTTCGCCTGCAGAACGGGAGCTCAAGAGACAGCGTAATTCGATGGTGCTCTCCCTGAAGTCCGTTACTTGCACAGCTGCGACGGCGCCGTCCCATTTCGTCGACTGCTTGAGGATCTCCGTCACCTTATCGCGGATGATGCCCACCGGCGCGCGGTAATCGAGGTAGAGCATCACTGTGCCGATGAGCGATGACGTCTCCCGTGTCCAGTTCTGGAAAGGCTTTTCGATGAAGTATGTCAGCGGCACGATCATGCGCCTAAGATCCCACAGCTTTACCACGACGTAGGTCGCTGTGATTTCCTCGATGGTTCCGAATTCGTTCTCGACGATCACAGCATCATAGAGGCGGATCGGCTGCGTCATTGCGAGTTGAACACCAGCCAGCAGATTGCTCACGACGGGCCGTGCGGCCACACCCGCAACGATTCCCGCAATGCCCGCAGATGCAAACAGACTCACGCCGTATTGGCGCACTGCCGGAAAGGTGATCAGCGCGCCGCCAATAGTGAAAAGGACCAGCAGAACGTCCGCCGCGCGCACCAGAACCCGAATTTGCGTGTTGTGCTTGCGCGCAAGCAGATTGTCGTCAACGTCCAGGCGAAAATGACGCAAATACGTGTTTGATGCGATATTGAGCGCCACAATAGCCGCCCAGCCGACGAGGCCGATCACCGCCATTGCCAGCAGTCTTGCCAAAAAAACAGCAATCTCCCGGTCCAACGGAACAACAGGAAGCGCGATGATCATCGCCAGGATGAGCAGCGCGGTTCGCGTCAATCCTTGGAGCCCTTTTACAATTGCGAACAATCCGGGATAGCGTTCTGCGGTGGCCGCGCGGATCAGTCTTTGCACGGCGCTGTGCAGCAGCAGTGCAATTGCGCCGGCGACTCCAAGAATGACCAAGGCAACCGCCGCGTCGGGCAGCCAATCGATCATCAACTTGATGCGAGCTAGCGTGGCTCTAAGGAAATCCATGCGCGTCCAATATCACCTATGAAATATCTGACGAACACCGCGGCGACACCTTCAATCGGCAGAACTGGACAACGTCGAGGCGAGATGCCAAAAAGCCAAAAATCCAATGGTTTCGAGGCGCTTCGGCGATGAAGAATTTCCTTCTCAAGCTGTTCACTTGGTGGAATTCCCAGACCTTTGGCACCCAGCTTTGGACATGGATGTATGGCGAACTGGTCGGTGAAGATGAGTTTGGCAACCGTTACTATCGAACCCGAGGTGGCGAGGTGGATAAGACGCTCGGGTTCGAGCGGCGATGGGTGATCTACAACGGGTATACGGAACCCTCTTGCGTCCCCCCCGAGTGGCATGGATGGCTTCATCACACGGTTGATACACCACCCACCAAGGAAGCCTACACACCGCGCCCGTGGCAAAAGCCGCACCGCCCAAACATGACCGGCACCCCGGCCGCATACAGGCCTTCGGGTTCGACGCTTGCGGCGGGTCGCCGTCCACGCGCTACGGGAGACTACAAGGCCTGGAGCCCGGACTAGCAAGGTCGGGGCGCCCTTCCGCCGCCGTATTCAGCGTGTTAACGGGGCATGCACAGGCGAATCCTCGCCGGGGACGCTAAAACCGGAACTTGATGGCGCGTCGCACCCGTTCAATCGCGTTTTCGGCGATCGCCGCCTTCGTTGCGGCCACTCCTGCATTCGCACAATTCGGATCAATCTTCACCGATCGTCCGCCGCGACCTCCAGCAGACGTGCCCGGCGGGACATCATCGCAGCCGCCGTATTATCCCGGCGGGCGCGACATGCCGCCGCCGCAACCGCTGCCTGCACCCATGAACCTGCCGCCCTCGAACCGGCCCGGCGCCGGCGGCATCCAATCAGAGTCCCTGCCGCCGCCGCCGGACGCTCGGGTTATGCCATCGGCCCCGCAGGGGCAGCGCCCTTCACAGGGCGCCTCGATGGTACCGCCGACAGCCTTGCCGCCAGGCCCCGGATCGCCGCGCAACGCACCTCAGCCCGCGAACGTAGCGCCTCAGCCCAATGACGAGGTGGTCGTTGAACCACCGCCGCAACGGATCGCGAACCCGACCGCCGTGTTCTCAGGCCTGGACAAGATCACGGGTCGAATCATTTCGTTCGATGTCGCGATCAATGAAACCGTGCAGTTCGGCGCGCTTCAGGTAACACCGCGCGTGTGCTATTCGCGGCCTCCCACCGAAACTCCAAACACCGATGCATTTGTCGAAGTTGATGAAGTGACTCTGCAGGGTGAAATCAAGCGTATCTTTACCGGGTGGATGTTCGCGGCCAGCCCTGGTCTGCACGCGGTCGAGCACCCGATTTATGACGTATGGCTCACCGATTGCCAGGGCGGCCAGAAACCGACTGTCGCTGAAGTCCCTCCGGAGCCGCCGCGACAGCCGGCCCGATCTCAACAGCAGCGCCGCGCTCCGCCACCGGGGCAGCGCGCCCCGGCACCAGGATTTCCTCCGCCACCGGGACGCTAGAGCGAGTTAAATGGCGCTAGCTCGTTCTCGCGAGGATCGAAAGCGCTTCATCACCGCTCAAAGGGCGTTCGACCGACAGGGCGGCGAAATCGGCCTTGCCGCGCAAGGCATCTTCAAGCAGCCGGTGATAGCGCCGCTTCGGGATCTCGATCGCGCCGAAGGTCTTGAGGTGGTCGGTCACGTATTGCGTGTCGAGTAGCTGATAACCGCCGGCCTTGAGACGCGCGGTAAGATGGACCAGCGCAATTTTCGAAGCATCACGTGCTCGATGGAACATACTTTCTCCAAAGAAGGCACGGCCAAGCGATACACCATAAAGCCCGCCGACCAGGTGATCGCCGTCATAGACCTCGACAGTGTGGCAATAACCGCGGTCAAACAGCGCCCGATAGATGCGTCTGATCCGCGTATTGATCCAGGTTCGGGAGCGGTGGGGCTTGGGCTCGGCGCAACCGTCGATCACTGCGTCAAAATCGCGATCCACATGCACAGTGCAGGGCATCGTGCGCACCGTGCGGGCGAGCCGGGCAGGAACATGAAAGCTGTCGAGCGGAATGACGCCGCGCATTTCCGGCTCGATCCAGTACAGCGCCGGATCTTCCGCGCTTTCCGCCATTGGAAAGATACCGCACGCATAGGCTTTGAGGAGCACGTCTGGCGTAATATCGATGTATGTGTTCTCGCGGTTCGCCATGCTGGGCCGTAAGATCCGGGAGCTGCGACACGAGCCGGTTTCAGGCGATGCTCGGCCGCGCTGTCAACGCTTTAGATAGCACAAATACAGCAAATTTCTGAAGAGCGGGGCCGGTCACGTTCTCTCGTGCAGAGGCGAGAAAAGCCGAGAACCGAGAGTGGGACTTTCCATTCAGTCCTGATGATTTTTGCGCGCTGATACCCCGTTCCAGCGGCGCTATGCCTGCATTCCTCCGTTAGCAAGAAATTGCTCGAGCCAGTGAATGTGGTAATTGCCGTCGATAATATCTTTTTCACGCACCAGGGCGCGAAAGAGCGGCAGCGTAGTCTCAATACCGTCGACGACGAGTTCATCGAGAGCGCGATTGAGTCGCATCAAGCATTCAGTCCTGGTCTTGCCGTGCACGATGAGCTTGCCGACGAGTGAATCGTAAAATGGTGGAATGCTGTAGCCTTGGTAGACGGCGGAATCGATGCGGACGCCAAGGCCGCCGGGAGGGTGATAGTGCAGGATCTTTCCTGGTGAAGGACGAAATGAGACCGGATTCTCTGCGTTGATCCGGCACTCGATTGCATGGCCGTGGAACTTAACGTCTTCCTGGGCCATTGCTAGGTTCCGACCGGCCGCGACCCGGATCTGCTCAAAAATCAGATCGATGTCGGTGATCATTTCCGTCACCGGATGTTCGACTTGAATTCGCGTGTTCATCTCAATGAAATAGAAGTTTCCATCCTCATAGAGGAACTCGACGGTGCCGACGCCGAGATACTCGATTTCGCGCATAGCTTTGGCCACCGTCGCGCCGATTTGGTCGCGCGCGCTGATGTTGAGCGCAGGCGAGGGGCCTTCCTCCCAGACCTTCTGATGCCGGCGCTGAAGTGAGCAATCGCGTTCGCCGAGATGGATGGCATTTCCGTTGCCATCGCCCAAAACCTGAATTTCGATGTGACGGGGACGCTCGAGATACTTCTCCATGTACACCGCGTCATCGCCGAAAGATGCCTTCGCCTCCGAACGGGCCGTTGCAAGGGCCGTCGACAGATCGGCAGCTGAGCGAGCGATTTTCATGCCACGTCCGCCGCCGCCGGCGGCTGCCTTGATCAACACCGGAAATCCGATTGCGTCGGCGATGCTCCTTGCTTCCCGATCAGACCCGATGCGACCCTCCGACCCGGGTACGACCGGAATTCCGAGTTTTTTCGCAGTGCCCTTGGCAGCGATTTTGTCACCCATGATGCGGATGTGTTCCGGCTTGGGACCAATGAACTGCAATCCATGCTCCGCCAGGATCTCGGCAAAACGCGCATTTTCCGAGAGAAAGCCATAGCCGGGGTGGACGGCGTCGGCTCCGGTGATTTCGCAAGCCGCAAGGATCGCAGGCACGTTGAGATAGCTGTCCCTCGCCGCGGGTGGACCGATACAGACGCTTTCGTCAGCGAAGCGGACGTGCATAGCATCGGCATCAGCGGTCGAATGCACCGCGACGGTAGGTATGCCCAGCTCCTTGCACGCACGGAGCACGCGAAGAGCGATCTCGCCGCGGTTCGCGATCAAGATCTTATCGAACATTCTCAGACCCGCTTCGCATGAACTCACCAGGTGTCAGGGCAGGGTGCGTCCCCATCCATGCCGTCGCCTCGAGACGCAATCGTGGAACAGTCGAGAGCGAGCCCACCTCAGGATGGCGTTGCAGGAGCCGCGGACCATCACTCGATAATCACCAACGGCTCTCCGAACTCGACTGGTTGGCCGTCCTCAAACAAAATCTGGATGACCGTCCCAGCACGTGGTGCGGGAATCTGGTTCATAGTCTTCATAGCCTCAACGATCAGGAGAGTGTCGCCGGCCTTGACCTTGCTGCCCAGATCAATGAAGGGCTTCGCCCCGGGCTCCGGCGCTGCATAGGCCGTGCCGACCATCGGAGAGACCACCAGGCCCGGGTGCTTCGAAGGGTCGATCGGCTTGGCGTCGATCGAAGCTTGAGGTTGCGCGACCTCCAGACGCACGGCCGCCGGCGCGGCAGACACGGGAGCCCCGCGAGCGACCCGCACGCGTCTTCCATCCTGCTCAATCTCGATCTCAAGCAAACCGGTCTCGTCCAAGAGCTTTGTCAACTCGCGGATGAGCTCATGATCGATGATCAACTTGGAGGACTTTCCCATGAGCTTTCCAGTTTGCTGCCGCTGATGTCATCCGAAAAGCCTAGCGCAAGTTTTACGATCTTCAGCCTTTTTGCCTCGCGCCGATCAGAGCAGCGAGGCCGGAGATCGCCAGCGCATACCCTTCAATGCCGAATCCAGCAATGACTGCCTTTGCAGCCTTCGAAACATAGGAATTGTGCCGGAACGCTTCACGCTGATGAATATTGGTCATGTGGATTTCGACCGCCGGCACGCTTGCCTGCACGGCAAGCAATGCATCCATGATCGAGATCGAGGTGGTGGTGTAGCCCGCGGCATTGATCACAATACCCGCAGCCTTCTTCGCGTGCGCTTCTTGGATCCAGTCGACCAACTCACCTTCTCGGTTCGACTGAAGACAGACAACATCGAGCTCGAATCGTTTGGCCGTTTCGGCACAGAGCCTTTCGACATCCGCAAGCGTCGCGCGACCGTACTTCTCCGGCTCGCGCGTGCCGAGCAAATTCATGTTCGGTCCGTTAAGGACGTAGATTGTCTTGGCCATGAAACCCCGCCCAGTCCGCGCCTGGAGTGCACGGAAAAACCGTCGCACTTTATAGGTGTCTCGGCTTGCCAGGGGAAGCCCGGAAGCGCTCAGGCCTGCTGTTTTGTGACCTGGGTTTCGGCCGCGGCCCAGTCGATAACCTCTTTGAGAGCCGTCAGGCGCTGGCGACCGGCTGCTCTGGCCTTGGCGAAGATTTCAATCTGGCGGTCAGCGCTGGTGCCGTATGTCGCTATGTCGTGAACGCGCCTAATCTCCCTTGCGCAGTGGAGTGCGTCGATATCTTCGGCTATGAAGTTCATCACCTGATCGAGCCATTGTGCGAGCGTAACCGCAGACCGAGAGAAAGGCTCGACGAATGTCGCGCGGATCCCATAGCGTTGCGCGTGCCACTTGTTCTCCTGCGTGATGGCTCGGCCGACGCGATCGAAACCGGCATTAATCCCGCGATCACGATCCAAGGCGCGAACCAGACAGCGGAATAGGGCAGAGACCGCAAGCGCATCGTCGAGGCTCGTACAGCTGTCGGCCACGCGCAATTCTATCGTCGGGTGCTTGAGGGAGGGACGCAGGGCCCACCAGATATAGCTCGCGTCGGGAATAATCTTTGCCGACGTCAGGGCTGAGACGAATTGCTCGTAGTCTTCGTTGGTTCGGAACAACTCGGGTAAGCCCGTTCTCGGCAGTTCGTCGTAGGCAGCGAGTCGGTAGCCTACCAACCCCGTCAAATGTCCCTGCCAGAACGGCGATGATGTCGACAGCGCGAGCAGGAGAGGGAGGTAGGGCGTGAGTCGCATGATCAGATTCACACGCGTTTCAGAATCGGCAATGGCGACATGCACGTGCATTCCGCAAAGCATGTTGCGGTATCCGACCATCTGCAGGTCGTCCATGATGGCATCGTACCGGGCCCTCGGTGTAACGGTCTGTTCCGGCCAGTAGGCAAGCGGGAAGGTGCCCAGCGCGGCAAGTCCGAGGCGCTGTTCTGCCGCGATGATGCCGAGCGTGCGCCGATAGTGGGCCAGATGATCGCGAGCCTCTGCCATAGTTGCGCACGGCGGCGTTGCAACCTCGATCTGCGATTGCAACATCTCGGCCATTATGTGATTTCCGAGCCGGCGTTGTGCGGCTGCCAGGAAATTTTTATCCGCGCGACGAACGGCAAACCGCGTTCGAGCGTCGAACAGAAAATATTCTTCTTCTATCCCGACAGTATACATTCGCGCGGCAACCGGTTCATGGAAGCCTCATTCCGCAATCGCGTCTGCGCGAAAAAAGCCAATCCGATTGTGCGGGTCTTTGCTCAAGTCGCTGGGCAGGTAACGATCAGCAGCTCGGTTTGCCGCAGCGAGAGGTGCTCACTTTCTCTCTGAGCGCCTCCAGTCCTACTGCGCCCACGACGACATTGTCGCCGATCACGTAACTCGGGGTGCCGTTCAACCCTAGTGCTTCGGCGAGCTTGAAGCTTTCCTGCAGGGTGGCCTTTACTTCCGGGCTTGCCATGTCCTTGTCCAGACGGCCCATGTCGAGGCCGATCTCTTTCGCAACCGCTAGGGCCCTGGCCTTGTTCGCTTCACCGCGGCCGCCGAGAAGCTTCTGGTGAAATTCGAGATACTTCTTGCCCGTCTTGTCCTGCATGTGCACGGCGACAGCAACTTGCGCGGCCTCGACCGAGCCCGGGCCAAGAACCGGAAATTCTTTGAGGACGATCTTTAACTGCGGATCGTCTTTGAGAAGCGTGAGCATGTCGTTCATCGCGCGCTTGCAGTATCCGCAATTGTAGTCGAAAAATTCGACGAATGTGACGTTGCCGTTCGGATTGCCGAGAACGACCTGCCGCGGCGAGCTGAACAGGCTTTGCGAATACTGCTTCACTGCAGCCTTGTGTTTTTCCGCCTCGGCAGCCGTCTGCCGCCTTTCAAGCTCCGCGATCGCTTCCTGTATAACCTCCGGGTGAGCAATCAGATATTCGCGCACAATGCGCTCGAGCTCGCCGCGCTGGGCTGCCGAGAATTCATCACTTGATGCAGGAGCCGCCGCAACGAGCAAGATGAAAGCACCGGCAGCTGCGGCGTAGCGTGAAAGCAATTTCATGTTTCTGTTCCCTAGTGAATGCCGGGCTTGATGGTGGGCAGCTTGACGTTAACGATATCGTCCGCGCGCACCCAGGCGGGTGACCCGATGGGAAGGCGAGTCTTGGCGCGTGCGGCGAGCTGGCGTGCCGTCTTGAAATCGCCGCGCGTGAAAGCGGCCTGTGCTGAGGCAAGATCCGCATTGGCGAGATCGCCTTTGCGTCCGTATGCGATCGCGAGCTGCGAATAGGCCTGCGGGGCGTCAGGTTCGCGCGTGACGGCCGTGCGCAGGAGACTGACCGCCTCTTCCGCCAGCTTCGGATTGTTCGTTGCGTTGAGCGCTTGTGCGAGCAGAATTTCAATCAGCGGGTTCTTGTGGGAGAGCTGGACCGCTTGCCGCAATGGAGCGACCGCTTCCGATGGGTGGCCGCCTTCCAGGAGAGCCTGACCCTTGAGCTCATAGAAATAGGGATTCCCAGGCTGCGCTTGAATCAAGCTGTCGATTTGAGCAATGGCCTGCCGCAGATCGGAGTGCCGGTATGTTGAGATCGCTCGCGCATAGCGCGCCGCCAGACTGTGGTCGGTCGCGGGGTAACGCCGCGCGACTGTATCGGCTCGTTCGAGAAATCCGGAGAGTTTCGCGCGCATCAGGTCGTGGCGCAGCTGCAGCTCAGGGGCATCCTTTCGATCCCAGTTGGGGCTCGATTTGGCAAGCGTTTCAAGCGCAGCCACGCGATCGGCTGGCATCGGGTGTGTTTGCATGTAGGGATCGATATACCGCGATTTGAACAACGATTCGTCGCTGAGCCGCTTGAATAACTCGACCATACCCCGCGGTGACTGACCAGTCGCGTTGAGAAACTTCACGCCTGCGTGATCCGCCTGATCTTCTTGGGTTCGCACGTAAGCCAGGAGCGAGCGCATAATGGCTGATTGCGGCGCCATGATTGCGGCGGCCCCGATATCGCCGGCACCCTGGCCGCTGCGGGCGCCTGCAACAGCTGCGCCAATTCCCGCCAGCAGAGCGATGATAGATGCAGTCTGCGCCGATGCGAGCTGCTCGCGGAGGCGCTGAAGATGCCCGCCGGCAAGATGGCCGGTTTCGTGCGCGAACACGCCGATGACCTCGTTTGGTGTCTTGGCGTCGAACAGGGCGCCGGCATTGACGAAGATATGCCGACCGTCCATGACAAAAGCGTTGAACGAGCGATCACTCAGCACGACAACTTTCACATTCTGCTTTGCAAGACCGGCCGCGCGTAGAACGGGTTGCGCGTAGTCACGGAGCAGTTGTTCGATTTCAGCATCACGGATGATCGGCATACCGCGCAGGGCCTGATCCTGCGCGCGCGCCGAAACCATCCCTGAGGTGCCGCCTGCCGCAGCGAGCGAAATGGCGGCGACCAACGCGATCGCGCGCCTGGGTAGCGCCCTTAACCGCGTCCTGATAGGTGTGCCGTCCAGGAACATGCTGATGTACCGAATGGGCGTGAAACTATTGATGGCCCAAGTGCCGGTCAACGCGCCCAGCGATCACGACCGGGCTATGGGCTGGCTGACGGCAAGCAATCCGTGGAATACGGCAAGAGCGGGGCGGCAGGCCGGCCCAAAACGGGCTTAAACGATGCTTGAAGTGGCAAAGACGCTGTTGAAGCCAGCCTCACGCAGTGAAGTACCGCCATTTATTGTCATGGATGTGATGGCGGCGGCGGCTCAACGTGAGGCGCAGGGTGCCCACATCATCCACATGGAGGTCGGCCAACCCGCTGCGCCTGCGCCCACGATCGCGATCAAGGCAGCGCAAGCCGCGCTGGTGCGTGGGCGCATCGGCTACACGGAGACTCTGGGCATTCCGACGCTCCGTGCGCGGATAGCGCGCCATTATCGAGACATATATGGGACTGAGGTCGATCCTGGCCGCATTGTCGTTACGACCGGTTCGTCGGGCGCATTTATCCTTGCGTTTCTTTCGATGTTCGAACCCGGTGATCGGGTAGCGCTCGCGAATCCTGGCTATCCGCCTTATCGCCACATTCTTTCCGCGCTCGGCTGCGAACCGGTTCTTGTCGATGCTTCCGAACAAACGCGCTGGACGCTTTCAGTGGAGGCATTGCTTGCGGCCCATCGCCGCGCGCCGCTCAAGGGCGTCGTCATCGCAAGTCCCGCCAATCCGACCGGCACCATGATGGATGCCGGCATCCTCACACAGTTGATCGCCACTGCCGAAGCGGAAAACATCCGCGTGATCTCCGACGAGATCTACCATGGTCTCGACTACGCGTTTGCGGCGGAGACTGCCGCCGCAATTTCTAAGCAGGCCGTAGTGATCAATTCGTTCTCCAAATATTTCTGCATGACTGGCTGGCGCATTGGCTGGATGGTCGTGCCGGAGGTTTTGGTGCGGCCGATCGAGCGGCTGCAGGGAAATCTTGCGATATCGGTGCCGACGCTCGCGCAGGTTGCCGCTGAAGCCGCATTTGACGGACGCGACGAGATGGAGGCAGTCAAGCACGGCTATCAGGACAACCGCCGTACTCTCATGGAGGGCTTGCCGCGAGCCGGGCTGAATAAATTTCTCCCGGTGGATGGCGCCTTCTATCTTTACGCGGACATCTCGAAGTTTTCGGATGACAGTCTGGACTTTGCTAAAAATATGCTCAACGAGGCAGGTGTCGCCGCCACGCCTGGCATCGATTTCGATCCAGTGAACGGCAGGCGTTTCATGCGTTTTTGCTACGCCGGCTCAGCATCCGAAATGCACGAAGCGGTCGAGCGGATCGCAGAATGGCTCAGGACCTTCTGATCGACAACATGGCCTGGGCTGTTCATCATAGAAGGCTGATAGAAAGAAACGTCAAGACGGCGAAGTCGTCCAACTAAGGCGGCGCTACTTCTTGAACGCGCCGAGAATCTGCCTGATGCGCTCGCGATTGATCGTTTCCGAAGATGCCGTATCGCGTTCGGCCTCGAGCCGAGCATCGCAATCGACATAATTGGCCGATACGAGCTTTCCGGTCCGGTTATCGAAATGGCGTTCTTCGCAGCGACCTTTCTTGTCGGTTTCGACCACGATCGAGGCGACCCTGCTTTCGGCCTCCCCAGCACTCGATAGAGAAAGGCGGGTAACGGACGAGGGTCCGTGTACAAGCCCTCGTTCGGCGGAAAAATAGCCGCCCCCGGTGACGAGGGCACCCATCGCTAAAATGGCGGCCAATGCTAGGGACACGATCAGCGCGCGCTGACCTTCCGAACCGCGGAGTTTCGGCGTGGATCGTTTTGCTGCGCTTTCTCGCATCGTTCGGACTTGTGTGAACTCACGCAGTTTTAGTAACTTAGCGCACCGCGCTTTATGAAAGCTAAACGCCACGACTCAAATTGAACTCGTGCGTATCACGCTTCGTCATCGATGTTCGCACTCGAAGCGCCGTCATGCGGAGATTGCGTACGCAATCGATCCCGCCGCCGAAGATCGAGGCAGGGTTTCAACTATCATTCCGATGTTCTATTTCTTTTTTTCTTTACCTGCATTCTTACGCGCGGGAGGCTCGTAGTTTCCCTGCGCCATGCAGCGCTTGATGAATGCGGCACGCTTGGGCCCTTCAAGCTGCTGGCTGTCTGCGCCAACTTTGCAGGTCTCCATCTTTTCCTCTGATGTCACTGCTGCCGCAGGAGTGACAGACAGCAGAGTGGGGAGAAGGGCAACAGCCAAGATTCGCAGCATCAGGTCGGCTCCTTTGAGAAACGAACAAGGATATCGCTTTCCTGGCCGCGTCGGCAGAGCGAGCGGCATTATTCACCCGGCTAGACTGACTATTTGTCGCCCAGCAGCCTCCTGCCCCACCAGCCACGTTTCGGTGGGGACTGATCCGTCCCCGAACTGGAAACCACAGGCGCATCGGAGGCCGGGGCGAAAGATGGAGTGGGTGCCGGCGTGTTCTCTGCCGGCAAAGGTGCGGGCTCGCGGATGGTCGAGCCCCGGCGGGGGAGCTGCGGGGCTCGCTCTTCGGGTGCGGGACGATCGGTCTCCGACGGAGGTGGTTCCCTGGGCGCCTCGGAGTAGGCGGGGGCGCTTTCAGACGACGGCTGTCCGACATCCGTAGGAGCGTCTTGCAGCGCCATATCGGACGTTACCTCCATAGAACGGAATGCATCATCGCCGTTTCGCCGGTTGCGCCGTCCACCACGACGGCCTCGCCGCCGACGCCGACGACCCTCGCGCAGCTCTCCTTCTCGTACTGGACGAGCCTCCTCGGACTGATGCGGCGGTCCGTGGCCTTCTTGATCGAGAGGGCCGCCATTGTGATCCTCATGCTCGATCAGATGCTCGGGAACGGTTTCTTGCACGAATGAATGCGCTTCCTCGCGCAGCTCGCTGTCGCGGCCGCGACCACCCCGACCTCGCCGTCTGCGACGCCTGCTGGCTCCTTCGCGCTCACGATCCGTTCGCGTGATTGCGCCGCCTTGCTGCGCGTGAACCAGTACTTCATCTTCTGGCTGCCCGCTTGTTTCGTCGGTCTCCGCACGGCCATCTTCGGCGAGCAATGGAATCGGCTCGGCCTGTAGCTGAGCGGCAAGAGCCCTTGCCGCTTCCGGCGTGTGCACCTGTTCGCCGCGGTCGATGGCGTATGACTGCTGTCCACTGACGGTAGGATCAGCCGAAACGGTAATTGTGACGCGGAAACGCTCCTCCAACATCCGCAGATGCGCACGCTTGTGATTGAGTACATAAAGAGCGACTTCCGCGCGCGTGCGAACGATCAGGTTGTGCGTTGCGCCCTTTATCAACATTTCCTCTACCGCGCGCAGAAGCTGCAGGGCGACCGATGAAACCGAACGGACATGACCGCTGCCTCCGCAGAGCGGACATTTCTCCGTCGAACTCTCCAGCACAGACGTGCGAATTCGCTGACGCGACATCTCAAGCAGTCCGAAATGCGAGATTCGGCCGACCTGAATGCGTGCTCGGTCGTGCTTAAGGGCTTCCTTGAGGCGTCGCTCAACCGTTCGATTGTTTCGGCCCTCATCCATATCGATGAAATCGATGACAATCAAACCCGCCAGGTCACGCAGACGCAACTGGCGCGCGATCTCTTCGGCCGCTTCGCAATTCGTCTTGAGGGCGGTGTCCTCGATGTGATGCTCGCGTGTTGCCCGGCCTGAGTTCACGTCGATCGCCACGAGGGCTTCCGCCTGATTGATGACGATGTAGCCGCCCGACCGCAACTGGACGACCGGAGAAAACATCGCGTCCAGCTGGCTCTCGATGCCATAGCGAGTAAAGAGCGGCTGCGAGTCCTTATATTGTTTGACGTGCTTGGCATGGCTCGGCATCAGCATGCGCATGAACTCGCGCGCTTCCTTGTAGCCTTCCTCGCCGGCAACGATGATCTCTTCGATGTCTTTGGTGTAAAGATCGCGGATGGAGCGCTTGATGAGCGAGCCTTCCTCGTAGACAAGCTTTGGAGCCGTCGATTTGAGAGTGAGGTCTCGTACTGTCTCCCAGAGGCGCAGCAGATACTCAAAATCGCGTTTGACTTCCGTCTTGGTGCGGCTAGCGCCGGCAGTCCGAAGGATCACGCCCATGCCTTCGGGCACTTCGAGATCCTGCGCAATTTCCTTCAGCCGCATGCGATCTTCGACCGAGGTGATTTTGCGCGATATCCCCCCGCCGCGGGCGGTGTTTGGCATCAACACCGAGTACCGCCCTGCGAGAGAAAGGTACGTCGTCAATGCCGCGCCTTTGGTGCCGCGTTCTTCCTTGACCACCTGCACCAATAGCACCTGACGCCGCTTGATCACTTCCTGGATCTTGTATTGCCGGCGAAACCGGGGCACGCGCTCCTGCACCTCCTCCAAGGCATCCGCGCCGCCGACCGACTCGACAGCTTCCTCCTCTGGGACGCCTTCACCGTTACCATTACCGGTTGCACCATTCTCTGCGCGAGCGATGTCCGAGTCTTCAATGAAAGGCTCGGCGCTTGCTGTCCCAAGGTTGAGTTCGCCTTCTGCAGCTGCTGAAGGTTGCTCGGCCTCGGCGACCATTTCCACGGGCACCTCGGCGGGCCGGTCGGTCTGCTCGTTGGCGAATTCATCCGGTGCCACGTTCGGCTCTTGCTCAGAGACGGAATCTGGTTGCGGCGCTTCTGGCTCTCCAACCGCCTCGCTTGATGGGGCCTCTTCGTGATCATCCAGCGCGACCTCACTGGTTAACTCACCAGGAGAATGCTCGCTCGTCGCTTCCTCAGTTTCAGTTTGTCCCTCGTCGGGAAGAAGTTCGCTCCGCATAACCTCATCGTGCGCAGTGTGCGAGGCACCACGCCGGCTTTCGCGGCGTCCACGACGGCGCTCGCGGCTGTCAGCCTCGGCCTCGGCTTCTCGCTGATCGTGCTCCTCCTGCGCGAGCAGGGCCTGCCGGTCGGCTACGGGAATTTGATAATAGTCTGGATGAATTTCTGAAAACGCCAGAAATCCGTGGCGATTGCCCCCATAGTCAACGAAAGCCGCCTGCAGAGACGGTTCAACGCGGGTGACTTTTGCGAGGTAGATGTTACCGCGCAGTTGCTTGCGGTTGGCACTCTCGAAGTCGAATTCTTCGACGCGGTTCCCGCGCAGCACGACGACCCGGGTCTCCTCCGGGTGGGTCGCATCGATCAACATTTTGTCGGCCATCGGAAAATCTCACTGCGCCACGCACGCCGGGCTCGCGCGTGAATGGTGGCGCAAGACTGGTTCTGTATAAGGCGGGCTGATTGGTGTGGAAGGAAAGGGACGCGTGGCTGAGGCGCATACCGACACGCACCGCCTTTGTGGCGGAGCCCGGGCGTTCGACCTCATAAAGCCTTTGCTGCGTAATCGGCAGCATTAAACGTGCGACCCGTAGCGCTACGGTCGCGCCTGGAAAGGGCGACCAAGGTTTCTCATCGCTCACGGTTAGCCGGGCAAGGTTGATTCGCCAGCTGATCCGGATGTCCTTCACAAGGGTTTCGGCTCTTTTCACCTGGTCGTCCGCCGGCCTCCTCAAGGGGGGCGGTACTGGACCTAAGCGGCCGGGGCCCGAACGCGGCACAACCGGAACTCTAACCGTCAGCAAACCCTACATACGGCTCTGCACCATGCCTGGCAAGGACGGTTTGCACATACGCCACAGTAAGTGCTCCATTAAGTGCTCCAATATCCGCCAAACTCAAGTTCCAT
The DNA here is from genome assembly GCA_035718275.1 of Pseudolabrys sp. Classification (GTDB taxonomy): domain Bacteria; phylum Pseudomonadota; class Alphaproteobacteria; order Rhizobiales; family Xanthobacteraceae; genus Pseudolabrys. The sequence goes on from DASTHI010000026.1 coordinate 163,516, forward strand.
TAACCGGTGCTGTCCTTAATGGGCTACAAACGCGCATCGAACAGGGGTTCGGGATCCGTGACGACCCGCGCAATTGCGACCATGTGCGCAGTAGCGTGCCTCATTTGCGAGTCGGCCGGTCTGGCCGCCGACAGCAAAGTGGCCGAGCAGGCTCTGCCTGCTCCGGTCGCGGCGCCGGTGACCGCGACCGACCTGCGCGTTGGTGGTGACGACAAGCAAACACGTTTTGTGGTCGATCTCAGTCAAAAGATCGACTTGGCCGCGTTCACTCTTGCTAACCCATACCGTGTCGTCGTGGACCTTCCGCAGATCACATTTAAGCTTCCCCCGGATATCGGCGGGCAAGGGCGGGGACTTGTGAAGGCCTTTCGCTATGGACTGATTATGCAGGGGGGCTCCCGAATCGTCCTCGATACAAAAGGTCCGGTGCGTATCGAGCGGGCATTTGTGCTGGAGGCAACCGATGCACAGCCGGCCAGGCTTGTGCTCGACCTGGTTGCTACAGACCGCGTGGCCTTCATGCGCAATCTGGCGATGCAAACGCCGTCTTCTACTCACAGAGTCGCGATCAAGCCCAACGAGGCGCCGGAAAAACCGAATGGTGATTCACGGCCTCTGATTGTCCTCGATGCAGGGCACGGCGGCATTGACACCGGCACACGCGGCTCGGGCGGGGAGCTTGAGAAAGATGTCGTGCTTGCCTTCGTACAGGCGCTACGTGAAAAGCTGGAGAGCGGAGGCAAGTATCGCGTTGCCTTGACCCGTTCCGATGACACTTTTATCGCGTTGGGGGAGCGGGTCCGCTTCGCGCGCGCGAGAAATGCCGCGCTTTTCATTTCGGTGCATGCTGATGCCTTGCCGAAGAACGAAGGTCAGGCCGAAGGAGCAACCGTCTACACGCTGTCAGAGAACGCGTCGGATGCGGAGGCTGCGAGGCTTGCTGAAACCGAAAACAAAGCTGATGTGATAGCTGGCGTCGATCTCACGTCAGAGCCGGATGATGTGGCCAATATTTTGGTCGATCTGGCTCAACGGGAGACGAAGACGTTTTCGATGCAATTTGCGCGCACCGTTGTCGATGAACTCAAGTCGGCCGCGCGCCTGCACAAGCATCCGCTCAAGTCTGCAGGTTTCAAGGTATTGCTGGCGCCTGACGTGCCCTCGGTGCTGATTGAATTGGGATACATGTCGACGAAAGAAGATCTCAAGCAGCTTAACTCGGCCGTCTGGCGAGCCCGGACGGCTCAAGCCATCGTCAAAGCCGTGGAGACCTATTTCACACCCCGGGTTGCCGGCGGCAAGGAACGCCGCTAGATGGCTTCTCGGCCTCAGTTTCAACATAAAACCCGGCAAACAGAGCCTTCCTCTGTCAAGTTCGGCAAAGACGGCGGGGGTGCCTCGGCGCTAAGATGCACGCCAATCTTGACCGCCGTCATGGCGAAGTCCTGCGACCGGACGCAAGACGGGATCGTTCGACTATGAAGCTCCTGTTACGCTTCTTCGGTTTCCTGTTCGCGGCGGGCACAATTCTTTTCGTGGTAGGCATCGGCGCGACCGCAGGTCTGCTGTGGCACTTTTCCAAGGATCTCCCAGACTACTCGCAACTCCAGGATTACGAGCCGCCGGTCATGACGCGGGTGCATGCCGCGGACGGCTCTTTGGTGGCGGAATATGCCCGCGAACGGCGCCTCTACATTCCCATCCAGGCAGTGCCAAGACTTGTCATCCATGCCTTTCTCGCCGCCGAAGACAAGAACTTCTACGAACACGGTGGATTGGACTTCGCGGGTATCGCCCGCGCGGCACTCATTTATCTGCAAAATTACGGATCAAGCCGGCGGCCGCAGGGTGCATCGACGATCACGCAGCAAGTTGCCAAGAACTTCCTCCTGACCAACGAATTATCGCTGTCACGGAAAGTCAAGGAAGCGCTCCTGGCTCTGAAGATTGAACGTACATACAGCAAGGACAAGATCCTCGAATTGTATTTGAACGAAATTTATCTTGGCCTCGGTGCATACGGAATCGCGGCTGCCTCGCTCGTCTATTTCGACAAGGCAGTCAACGAACTGACCATTCCGGAGGCAGCTTATCTTGCTTCGCTCCCTAAAGCACCGAACAACTATCATCCATTCCGGCAGCGGGAGCGCGCGCTCGAACGACGCAACTGGGTTATTGACAGAATGACTGAGGCCGGTTTCGTCAAAAGCGCAGATGCGGAAAAGGCGAAGCGCGCGCCCCTTGGGGTGACGACCAAACCCTCGAGCGTGCACACATTTGCCGCGGAATATTTCGCCGAGGAAGTGCGCCGGGAGCTCTATGAACGGTATGGCGAAAAGAAACTGTATGAGGGTGGTCTTTCGGTCCGCACATCGCTCGATCCAAAATTGCAAGTCCTTGCAAGGAAGACGCTGATCGACGGATTGGTACGCTTCGACCAGGCTCAAGGGTGGCGAGGCCCTGTGACCAAGATCGATATCGCGGGCGACTGGGGCGTGAAGCTTGCCGAGGTGAAGGCATTGTCCGACATCGCACCATGGCGACTCGCCGTTGTGCTCGAGGTGGGCGATCAATCGGCTCGGGTGGGTCTTCAGCCGGGACGCGAGCCAGGCGGCTATGTCAGCAAGGAGCGCACGGTGGGCATCGTGCCGCTCGACGGGATGAAATGGGCGAGGATAGGCGGCAAAGCGGTCGGGAAAGCAACTCAGGTCCTCAGTTCAGGCGACGTCGTCTATGTCGAGCCGTCCAAGACCGACGGACAGTTCAATTTGAGACAAGTACCGGAGGTTTCCGGCGCGATGGTGGTCGAAGATCCGCTAACAGGGCGCGTGCTCGCGATGGTCGGCGGGTTCTCCTACGACCAGAGTCAATTCAACCGCGCAACGCAGGCCTTGCGGCAGCCGGGTTCCTCGTTCAAGCCGCTGGTTTACGCGGCGGCGCTCGATAACGGCTACACGCCTTCGACTATCGTGCTCGATGCGCCGCTCGAAATCGATCAGGGACCTGGATTGGGAGTCTGGAGGCCCGAAAACTACGAGGGCAAGTTCTACGGTCCCTCGACGCTGCGGTTCGGTATCGAACGTTCCCGCAACGTCATGACGGTGCGTCTCGCTCAGGATATCGGCATGCCGCTGATCGCCGAGTACGCCAAGCGCTTTGGGGTCTATGACGATTTGCCGCCCTATCTATCATTCGCACTTGGCGCCGGGGAGACGACGCTGCTGCGCATGGTGACTGCCTATGCGATGTTCGACAACGGCGGCCGGCGTATAAAGCCGACGCTAATCGATCGCATTCAGGATCGTTACGGACATACCGTTTACAAGCACGATGAACGCGAATGTATCGGCTGCGATGCAAAAAAATGGAATGACCAGCCGGAACCCTCGTTGGTGGATCGCCGCCAGCAGGTTCTTGATCCGATGACAGCCTATCAGATCACGTCGATGATGGAGGGTGTCGTTCAACGTGGGACTGCGGCGGGGGCGGGATTCCAGAAAGAAGTCGGTAAACCGGTGGCAGGAAAGACCGGCACCACGAACGACGAAAAGGATGCCTGGTTTATCGGTTTCACGCCGGAAATCGTCGTCGGAGTCTACATGGGCTACGACAAGCCACGGCACCTCGGTCGTGGCGCGACTGGCGGCCACCTTGCTGCGCCAATCGTGAAAGAGTTCATGAAAGTCGCTCTGGCAGACAAGCCGTCGGTCCCCTTCCGCGTGCCACCAGGAATTAAGCTCATACGCGTAGACTTGAAGACAGGTACGCGCGCCGGCCCGGGGACGGAGCGTGCAATCCTGGAGGCATTCAAGCCCGGGACTGCTCCCCCCGACAGCTATTATTCGGTCGTAGGCAGCGGGGACGTGAGCGAAGGCGGACGGCCTTGGGGCGTGGGCGTCAGTCCCGATGCCGACCGAGCAGTACGCTCTGGAACCGGCGGACTCTACTAAACCAACAGCTTGCACCTGAAAAACCCTGACTGGGTCGGTCGGGGTTCAATTCGCAGTTCCTATGCGGCTTTCACATTCACGTTACGTTCGGCAATCGACGTCAATTTCGCATCCGCCGCTTTTTCTTCGTCGAGGTTCTGCTGAAGGATGCTCGCACAGTCGGGGCGGCCCAATTGCTTCGCCCAGGCGATAAGAGAGCCATAGCGAGTCATCTCGTAGTGCTCCACTGCCTGAGCGGCCGCAATAAGAGCAGCATCCAGCACAGCTTTGTCATCGACTTCGCTCGCAATATCTTCGGCCTCCTCGATGATGCCGTCGATTGCCGGGCAGTCCACTCCCTTGGCGTCGACTCCGTGCATCGTGAAAACTTGCTCGAGCCGTTTAACGTGATTTCTCGTCTCGCCGAGGTGCTTTTCGAAGCCTTGCTTGAGACTTGCATCGCTCGCCTTCTCGATCATTTCTGGCAACGCCTGCACGATCTGTTTCTCGGCGTAGTAGATATCGCGCAATTGATGCACGAAAAGGTCATCCATTGTCTTGATGTCGCTTGCAAACAGACCCATGACTGTCCTCGCTCGGGTTAAAAGGGAGGGAAAAAATCGACTCGTATCCTTCAATTCGTGCTCGAGAGCATAGTTCCAGGCGAACTCAGATCCTGCAACTTGAGGGTTGCGGCTAAAGTTCTGGAACGCTACATGCGGAACTATTCGAGCAAAGGACGAGTCGATGCGCGCGGAAACCGAGGCCCTTGTCGGGGAAATCAAGCAGTCGATTGGGCTGCTGAGGAGGCATCTTTGACGTCGGTGCCGCCACGCGGCGCCTCGCCGAACTCAACAAAGAATCGGAAGATCCGAACCTTTGGAGTGATCAAGATCGCGCACAGCGGGTAATGCGCGAGCGCGACGCGCTTGACGATCAACTTAACGCTATCGGCCGCATTGAGCGGGAACTAGAAGACCAGCTCACATTGATCGAGCTGGGAGAGTCCGAGAAGGACGATGCGACGATCCGCGAGGCGGAGACAGCGCTTAAGCGATTGAAAATCGAAGTCGCGCGACGGGAACTGGAAGCTTTACTGTCCGGCGAGGCCGACGCGAATGACTGCTATCTTGAAGTCCATGCCGGGGCCGGCGGAACGGAAAGCCAGGACTGGGCAAGCATGCTCATGCGTATGTATGTGCGCTGGGCGGAAGCCCACGGCTACAAGGTCGAATGGATTGAAGAAACCGAAGGCGAGGGCGCAGGAATCAAATCAGCAACGATTGTCGTCAAGGGACACAATGCTTACGGATGGCTGAAAAGTGAAAATGGCGTGCATCGCCTGGTGCGAATTTCGCCCTTCGACGCCAATGCAAGACGACACACGTCCTTTGCGAGCGTTACAGTTTATCCCGTAGTTGACGATCGGATTAAGATCGATATCAAGGAAAGCGATGTCCGTACTGATGTCATGCGATCCGGTGGCGCCGGCGGGCAGCACGTGAACAAGACCGAGTCGGCGGTCCGTCTCACGCATATTCCCACGAATATCGTAGTCAAATGTCAGAGCGACCGTTCGCAACACCGCAACAGGGCCATGGCCTGGGACATGTTGCGCGCCAAACTTTTTGAAATCGAAATGAAAAAGAGAGAGGAAAGAGCTGCGGCCGAACAGGCGGCCAAAACCGACATAGGTTGGGGTCATCAGATCCGGTCCTATGTTCTGCAGCCATATCAGATGGTCAAAGACCTGCGCACCGGCATCTCGACATCGGACACCGCAGGAGTGCTTGACGGCGATCTGGACGAATTCATGCAGGCAGCGCTTGCGCAACGGGCCTTCGGGGAAGGGCCGGCGCAGGTTGAGGATGTGGAGTAACGGCAAGGGCGAAATATTGCCGAACGCTCGTATCAAATGCTGCCCAACCTTAAGCCTGCACGCAGGAATTTCTGCGGATTAACCGCCTCACCATTGATCCGTGTCTCATAGTGCAAATGCGGCCCGGTGGATCGCCCGGTCGATCCGATACGGCCAATGACCTCACCAATGCGCACCAACTGTCCCACTTTCACATCGATTCGCGACAGATGGCCATAGCGGGTGACTAGCCCATTCGCGTGGTTGATTTCGACCATGTTGCCATAGCCGCCCTCCCGCCCTGCAATGGTTACGCGTCCCGTTGCGGTTGCACGGACGGGCTCGCCTGCTTCTCCTCGAAGATCGATGCCGGTGTGGATTGCGGGCCGACCGAGGAACGGGTCCATGCGCATGCCAAACGGAGAACTCATGTCGACTTCACCGATAACCGGCTTGCGTACGGGCACGGCCGTCAGCGCGTGCGCATAGCGTTCAATCTCTGCACGCGCGATATTGATTCGATAGAGTTGGCGATCAAAGCTGCTGTCGCGAGATTTCGGGAGCTTGATCGGAACGAACGGTCCTCCAACCCGGGGATCGCGCGCGCGCGACGGATCTATACCAAGGTCCGAGAGCACACTGCGCATGTCGCGCGCCTTGGTTTCAACGCGCTCTTCCAGTTTGGCCAGCATGGCTGTCTGTGTCTGCTCCACCCTGTCGAGCGACAATGACACTCGTGCGAGTACGCCAGTAAGCCCCGTGGTGGTTGTGCGGTCAGCAAGTTGCGCGGCCATGCCGGGCAATTCTCGCGATTGCAAACGCGCCTCATGGTCAAGCGGAGCTGTGAAACGAACCGTCCCCGTTATCGGGGACGCTCTGGGCTTCTCGATAGCTTTCTGAGCAGGTTCAACACGCTGTAATTTTACGGAGCCTGTCAGGTCGCCGCCAAGCGCCGATGTACGCTGTTCCAATGTAGATTGTCGTTGCAGCAATGCATTCAGTTTCTGCTCAAATTGTTGCTGATCGAGCAGTTGACGGCTCATGACGCGGTCAACCTGCGCACGCAATTCGGCGATTCGATCTTCGTAGGCGAACTGCATTTCGGCCTGCCGGCCAATCAGGCGCGTCAACACGTTTTCGCGAAACGCAAAATAGGTGCCGGTCGCAATCGACCACACGGCCATGATCACCAGAGCGCCGACAACGATCCAGAATGCGACTGGCCCGATGCGAACCTGATGCCCGGAATATACGAAAGTGTAGCCCATGTTTCGATCACGAGCCTGACGGGAGACCGTAGCCGGTGGGTGGCCCCGCGAATGCCTATGATGATGGCTGGCTGAGCTAAGCGATACGGAGGAATACGACATTGACGCTCCGCGCGGATCGGCGTGTTCGAGGCGCCGCCTGCAGAGCCCGATATCAATCCGATATGGTTAAGAAAACGGTAATAACGCCGCGATATGAGTGGATTCTGTTGCATGCCATCAGGATTACGCGTTGCGCGCGGCCGACAACACCTCCTCGGCGTGCCCTGGCACCCGCACTTTTGGCCACACTCGAAGGATTGTGCCGTCGGGACCAATCAGGAATGTCTTCCTGATTACGCCCATATACCTGCGCCCGTACATCGACTTTTCGCCCCACGCTCCGTATGCCGCCAGGATCTTTTTCGATTCATCGGACGCCAGGGGAATGGCAAGTCTGTACTTGGATTTGAATTTTTCCTGTGCAGTGATCGGGTCTGCCGATATGCCGAGAACTTGCGTTTTGGCTTTCGCAAACTCTGCTCGCAACCGCGAGAAATCGATTGCTTCTTTGGTACAACCGGGAGTGTCAGCCTTCGGATAAAAGTAGAGGACGAGCTTGGTGCCCCTGAAATCCCGCAGTGAAATTGTGCCGCCTCCTTCCTTCGGAAGCGTAAAGGTAGGCGCCTTCGCGCCCGCGATAGGTTCATGCTTCATGTGCCTTCCTTTAGTCGTTTTCAGGCGGTCATGTCGCCCCAGCCATTTGCGTCGGAGGGGCGCAATCGGTTCCGCACATCTGTGCCGTAGGCCTTGGCCGCCGTTTGTATGGTCGCCGGTACGCTACGCACGCTGCGTCAGACGAGGGGCGCGATCAAGCGCATGACAGGCAGCGAATACGACCACGCGCATCGAAGGTACCAGGCAATCGCCTTAGCTCACGCGCCGCGCGGCCGCCGAATTCTACATGCCCTGCGCCAGCAGCGTCTTGGTGGACTGCAGCATCGATTGGTATCGCTCTTTCGGCGGCGTGTGGTGCGAAGACTGTTATTGGGATTCGGAATCTCCGTTGCCGTCGTGGCAGTCGCCGTGCTCGGGCTTTGGTGGCGCCTCTCGAGCGGGCCCATCGAACTTGATCTTGCAACGCCATGGCTGAAGGCAGCGATCGAAGAGAATTTCGGCGGCAATCACGCGGTGTCAGTGGGCGGCACTCAGCTTGAGCGAGATGAGAAGGGAGGGACATCGCTTCGATTGCGAGACATCGTGGTGCGCGATTCGGACGGCACGGTCGTAGCCAGCGCACCGAAAGCAGAAGTGGGACTATCAGGCAGGAGTCTGCTGATCGGGCGGTTGCGCGCACAAAGCCTCAACCTTGTGGGCGCCGAAATGGCAGTGCGCATCGAGAGCGACGGACGGCTCACTGTGTTTGCGGGTGCCGACAAGCGTCCGATTGCGTCCGCCGCTCCTGCCGTCGTTGCTCCCCAGAGTGCTCCTTCGTCCTCATCACGAAGGTCCGAACGTGTGCTCGACAGCGAAATCGAAAAGCTCGCTGGGCTCATGGCTTGGATCGATGCGCTCGGCCAATCGGGTCTTGATGGCCATGAGCTTCGCGAACTGGGTTTGAAGAATGGCAACCTCGTCGTGGACGACCGGCGCAGCGGCAAACGGTGGACCTTTAATGGCATCAATGCCAGTCTGATGCGGCCGCGGCGTGGCGGCGTGGTGTTTCGCCTTGAATCCGATAATCCGGAAAGGCCTTGGGTTGTCAGCGCGGCGATGCGTCCGCTGACAGACGGCGTCCGCGCGGTTGGCATTGAAGCGCGCAAGGTCTCCGCGCGCGATGTTCTGCTCGCACTCCGGGTCAACACGGAGGGTTTCGACGCCGATCTTCCTCTTTCTGCGAGCATTCGTGCGGACATTCTGAAGGATGGGACGCCGCAGATCGTACAGGGGCAATTGGTTGCCGAAGCGGGGACGATCGTCGATCGAGACAACGATAGAGTAAATTTCAAGATTGATCACGCCGACTTCCGCTTCAATTGGGACGGTCACCGCCACACGCTGGTCATTCCGTTCCAGGTGCTGTCCGGGAGCAATCAGTTCACGATGCGTGCGACGCTGGAAGCGCCACCCGATCAAGACGGTGTATGGTTCCTCAATGTGAGCCGCGGCGATCCGGTCATTGACCCGGTCATTCTTGCTTCGACCTCACAAGGAGGCGACGAGAGTGTATCCATCAACCGCCTCGCAGTTCGTGCGCGGATTGACACGCTCCGCAAACGCATTGACCTGGAACAGGGTGACATCAGCCGAATTGATACGCGACCATCGCATAGTCTCGGCATTGCTATTACGGGAAGTATGGACTTTGCCGGCAGTCAGCCGCACATCGCGTTCGGAGTTGCCGGTACCCGCATGTCGGTGTCGGCACTCAAAAGACTCTGGCCCATTTTCGCCGCCGCCGATGTCCGCGCCTGGGTTGAGGATCATATTTCCGGCGGAATGGTCGAACGCGTTGTCGTTGCAGGAAATGCACCGCTGGAAAATTTCAAGCACGAAGGTCCGCCGATTCCCGAAGATGGGCTGTCGATCGATATCGAAACGAGCGGCACGACGTTGCGACCGATTGCCAGTCTGCCTTCCATTCGCGACGCTGATCTGACGGTCCGCGTGACGGGTCGCAGCGCCCTTGTCAATGTCGGACGAGGTACAGTCGAAGTTGCTGCAGGGCGCAAGCTCAATATCGGTGGGGGATTTTTTGAGGTTCCGGATATGCACCCCAAGCCTGCTCCCGCCCGTGCAGGTTTTCGCATCGACGGGGGCGTGCCTGCGGCTGTTGCGCTGCTCGCAAGCGATGGGCTACGTGACATCGTTGGTATTAGCCTGGATCCGGCTACGACACGTGGAACCATCGCGGCTCAAGTGAAGGTCAACCTGGCGCTCGCACGCTCTATGCCGGAGGATTCGTCGACGTACAGCATCAACGCGGACCTCACGAACTTTGCCGCGGACAAGATGCTGCTTGGGCAGAAGGTTGAGGCTTCCAATCTCAAGGCGGTGGCCACGTCCGACGGCTATCAGATCAAGGGCGAAGCACGGGTCAATGGCACCCTGGCATCGATCGATCTTCGTAAAGAGAAGGGCGATGCTGAGGCCAAACTGCATCTGCAGGCGACCATCGACGAGGCAGCGCGGCGCCGGATGGGCATCGAGTTCGGCAGCGCCCTTACTGGAGCCATCCCGGTCAAGGTGGTCACCAAAATCGGCGATAGCGGTGTGGACGAAGCGCTGAATCTGGAAGCCGATCTGACTCCGGTAAAGATCGATAATCTGTTACCCGGTTGGGTCAAGCCGGCCGGCCGGTCAGCGCGTGCGAGCTATACGATGCTGAGGACCGGGAAAACTGTCCGCGTCGATGACCTCGTCATCGACGGCTCCGGCGCTACGGTCCGGGGATCCGTTGAACTCGATAGCGCAAACGAGATCGTGTCCGCAAACTTCCCCGTATTTGCCCTCTCTGAGGGCGACAAGATGACCCTGAAAGCGGATCGTAGTCCGGATGGCGTGCTTCGGGTGGCCATGCGAGGCGACCTTTACGACGGGAGACACTTCATTAAGTCCTCCCTGGCGGGTTCTTCTGTGGACAAGAGCAGACAAAAACAAACTGATCTCGATCTCGACGTCAAAGTGGCTACCGTTGCTGGCCACAACGGCGAGACTTTGCGCGGTCTCGATCTGAAACTATCGCGGCGTGCGGGCCACATCCGAAGCTTCTCAATGAGCAGCAAAATCGGCCGCGACACGCCGCTTAATGGCGATTTGCGCGTACGCGCCCGCGACAGTCACCAGGTCATTTATCTCGAAACGGATGATGCGGGCGCATTGTTTAGATTGACCGACATGTATCCGCGGATGTTCGGCGGGCAAATGTGGGTCGCGCTGGATCCTCCCACGCAGGAGCAGTCACCTCAGATCGGAACACTCTACATCCGGCGATTTGTCGTCCGTGGGGAGCCGTCGCTTGAGAAGATTGTCTCGGGAGCGCCAAATACGCCGGCCAGAGCGGGAGTCGATTTCAGTGAAATGCGTGTCGATTTCACGCGCTTTCCAGGCAAGATGTCCATTCGGGAAGGCATCGTAAGGGGACCGCTTGTCGGCGCAACGATCGAAGGCAATATCGATTACGTGCGCGACGATGTTCACTTGCGCGGCACGTTTGTCCCTTTCTACGGCATCAACAACATCTTCGGACAGATTCCGATCGTTGGGCTGTTCCTCGGTGGCGGCAACAAGGAGGGTCTGCTGGGGATCACCTATGAGGCGGTAGGTCCGCCTAGCGCGCCACGGATAAGAGTCAATCCGGTGAGCGCCATCGCGCCTGGGCTCTTGCGCAAGTTGATCCCCTCGCCAGGGACGTTCGACCCAAATTTCAATCCGCCCTCGCGGTGACCTTTCAGCGCGGCTTCAAAAGCACGTGCTGCTTTTTACCAAGCGAGAGTTTGATGACGCCTTCGGGCGTGAGATCATTGGCGCCGATGACGTGTCTGTCGCTGGCGACGCGCGCGTCATTTACTCCGACAGCACCATTGTGAATGGCGCGCCGAACTTCGCCATTTGAATTCGCAAGTCCCGCCAGCACAAAAGCATTGAGAATGCCGATGCCCGCCTCAATTTCGCTTTGGGGGACCAATACCGTCGGCAAAGCCAGGGAGGTTGTCCCCTCTTCAAAAGTCTTGCGGGCGGTCTCAGCGGCCTGATCGGCTGCGGCGCGGCCGTGCACGAGGGCGGTAGCCTCCGTTGCGAGCACTTTTTTGGCTTCGTTGATCTCCTGACCTTTGAGCGCGGAGAGGCGCGCAATTTCGGACAACGACAGTGTCGTGAACAGCTTCAGAAATCGCCCTACGTCCCCGTCCTCTGTATTGCGCCAGTACTGCCAGTATTCATAGGGGCTGACGAGATCCGGGCTGAGCCACACAGCGCCGGCGGCGGTCTTGCCCATTTTTGCGCCGGAAGCGGTCGTGATCAGAGGAGTGGTCAATGCGAATAGTTGCGCGTTCAACATGCGGCGCCCGAGGTCGATGCCGTTGACGATGTTACCCCACTGGTCCGATCCTCCCATTTGCAGGATGCAGCCATGACGCTTGTACAATTCCACGAAGTCATAAGCCTGCAGAACCATATAATTGAATTCAAGAAACGAGAGCTCTTGCTGTCGATCGAGGCGCAATTTTACGGAGTCGAACGACAGCATCCGATTGACAGAGAAATGCCGGCCCACGTCGCGAAGAAAATCGATATAATTGAGGTTGTTGAGCCAGTCGGCATTGTTCGCCATCACCGCGTTGCCGCCGGCCCCTTCGAATTTCAGAAATTTCGAAAATACTGTGCGAATACCCTCGAGATTCTGATTGATAGTCTCATCCGCGAGGATGCGCCGGCTCTCGTCTTTCCCGGATGGATCTCCTACGCGCGTCGTGCCGCCCCCCATGAGCGTGATGGGCCTGTGCCCGGTCTGTTGTAGCCAGTAAAGCAGCATGATCGGCAATAATGAGCCGACATGCAGGGATGCCGCCGTGCAGTCGAAGCCGATGTAAGCGGTGATCGAGCCCGTGCTGAGTCGAGCGTCCAGTTCTTCAGGCTCGGATAATTGGTGAATGAATCCGCGGTCACTCAGGATTTTGAGAAAATCGGATTTATACGGGCTCATGCGGCCAATCTCGTGCCGGACTTGCGGCTTTGTTCGACAGTTGGTGTAACAGGTCCGTCGCCCGATTCAACCGAGCTCGTCCGCCGTCCTGGGACACGCGCTCGAATGGGGCAGGGGAATGACGGTGGTCACCGCAATCGGATTAATGAGTGGTACGTCGCTCGACGGCATCGACGTCGCATTGCTGACGACAGACGGTGAACGCGTGGACTGTTTGGGTCCGGCCGGTTACCGGGCCTATTCGGAAGTAGAAAGGGATCTGTTGCGCCGCGCGTTGGCGGATGCCCGCAACATATCAGCTCGTTCGCAAAGGCCCGGCGTATTGGAAGAGGCCGAAAGCTTTGTAACCCTGGCACATGCGGAAGCTCTCGAAACCTTCCTTGAGGCCGAAAAGATCAGGAAATCGGATGTTTCGGTCGTCGGTTTTCATGGGCAAACAGTATTGCACCGGCCGGAGGCGCACCTGACGGTTCAGATCGGAAATGGAGCCGCGCTGGCCACCCGGCTCGGATTGCGGCTTGTGTACGATTTTCGCGCCGCCGACGTAGCGGCGGGTGGTCAAGGCGCTCCGCTCGTTCCGGTGTTCCATCAGGCGCTTGCGCGAAGTCTTGATCGGCCGCAGCCTATCGCGGTGCTCAATATCGGGGGCGTCGCTAACCTCACTTACATCGACAATGATACAAACGATCTAATTGCCTGCGATACCGGACCGGGCAATGCCTTGATCGATGATTTTATGCTGGCGCGGACCGGCTCACCGATCGATTACGACGGCTCGTACGCGGCCAAGGGCCAAGTCGACCAAAGCGTACTAAAGCGGATGCTGGCGAATGCATTTTTTGACCAACCGTGTCCAAAATCCCTCGACCGAGATGATTTTGACTTATCGGGCATCAATGTTGCCGATGTTTCCGTTAGCGACGGTGCTGCGACACTCACCGCCTTTACCGCGGCTGGGGTCGTTCGAATTCTGTCGCACCTTCCGAGATCTCCTCGAAGCTGGATCGTCGCGGGGGGCGGCGCGCACAACCCCACGCTCGTGCGAATGCTCGCCGACCTTCTTAGGCCTGCCACGGTGGAGACTGCCGATGCAGTCGGCTGGTCCTCGGATTCCCTCGAAGCCGGGGCGTTCGCCTATCTTGCAGTGCGTACCATCAACCGCCTTCCGATCACTTTTCCTAGGACGACCGGTGTACCAAAGCCGTTGACAGGCGGCGTCGTGGCGCTGCCCTGAAGAATGAGCGGCCGGGACGCTTCCTCGTCTTCAGGAACGCCGCGCAGAATCCTGGATCGAATTGACGATAATCGTTCGTCAGTTCTTCGCCTTTACGAATGTTGCGCCGGGCGACGATGTGTCCATCACGCCAATGGGTATTGGCATCCTCAGAGTGATTCATGTGATGGTCGTGGTCGACCGTGAGAAGAATCTCGCCATCGACTCTGTAACCATAGTTCTTGATATATTCCTGGGCCGGCCTTGGGAGTCTGGCGAATTCACTGGGAGAGTATGCTCTGTCGAATCCCTCTACGAATCGCCAAATCTTCGTTCCCTTAGCGATGGGCTCCCCGGCGAAGACGCCGAGGCCATGGATTGCGCTATTGTCGAGGTAAGTCTTGACGAGAAGCATGGTCCACAGCGCGGGCTGTTCTCGCAGTCATTATATCGCGCCCTTGCGCAAGCAGCCGCAATGCCGTGGATTTGGCTATGCCGCCGGTTTGCGCTCCGTCTTCAGCCGTTTGTCCAAATAGGCGCCGATCGAAGTAAGCAAAGCTTCCACCTTGCCGTCAAAGAAATGATTGGCGCCTTGCACAACCTTTTGCTCGATGACGATGCCTTTCTGCGTCTTTAGCTTCTCGACCAAAGTGGTGACGTCCTTGTAAGGCACGACGGCATCCTTATCGCCGTGGATAATGAGTCCCGACGATGGGCAGGGCGCCAGGAATGAAAAATCATAAAGATTGGCCGGAGGGCAGATCGAGATGAAGCCTTCAATTTCCGGCCGCCGCATCAGGAGCTGCATTCCGATCCATGCGCCAAAGGAGAAGCCGGCAATCCAGCAGCTCTTCGCTTCAGGGTTGATGGTCTGGGCCCAGTCAAGTGCGGCGGCGGCATCGGACAATTCGCCCTGTCCATGGTCGAACGAGCCTTGGCTGCGCCCCACCCCGCGGAAGTTGAATCGCAATGCGGAAAAGCCGCGGTGAACGAACGCGTAATAGAGCTGATAGATAATAGGGTGGTTCATGGTCCCGCCGAACTGCGGGTGCGGGTGCAAGATGATCGCGATTGGCGCATTCTTCTGGCGGGCGGGGTGATACCGCCCCTCGATGCGACCGGCAGGTCCGGCAAAGATGATCTCAGGCATTGCGTCTGACCTCAGGCGTAGCGATCGCGGACAATGGCGACATCATAGCTCTCATGCCCCGACGGAACTCGCCGGCAGCAGCCCTTGTTTTGAATCATTCTAATTATATGATTTGCGCTGTTCCTAGCGTCAACACAGGCTATAAGGACCGAGTGATTTTCGGGCTTCTAGCACGATCGCCAGGGCAAAAAGCAAGCTTTTTCGCCCTGTTGAGTGATTTGAAGGTATCTAAACACTGCATGCGATAGCTGAACGAATATGGCTGAACGAATATATTGCGATTGGAACGCGACCGCCCCGTTGCGCCCCGAAGCGCGTCGGGCGATGGCCGCCGTTCTCGCGTTGACCGGAAATGCCTCCTCAGTCCATGCGGAGGGCCGAGCCCTCCGCCGCGCGGTAGAGGAGGCGCGGGAGCAGGTCGCCGCCCTGGCGGGGGTAGAAGCAGGGAACGTGACTTTCACAAGCAGTGCCACGGAAGCAAACATGCTGGCGCTTACGCCGGCCGTGGAGGTGGGGACCGACTGCACGCCGCGTGACTGGTTGTTTGTTTCCTCGGTCGAGCACGCTTCCGTACGATGTGGCGGCCGGTTTGCTGCCGAACGCGTGACTGAACTTCCGGTCACGAGAGACGGTCTCGTGGATCTCGACAAGCTAAGGAAGAGCTTGACGGCAGCGGCACGACCGTTGGTGTCGGTCATGCTCGCCAACAATGAAACCGGGGTGGTCCAACCGATCCGCGACATCGCCGATATTACGCACGCGGCTCGGGGGATTCTTCACGTGGACGCCGTGCAAGGCCCAGGGCGTGTGCCGTGTGAATTCTCCGCACTTGGTGCCGACCTGATGTCAATCTCCTCTCACAAGCTCGGCGGCCCTCAGGGAGCCGGCGCACTGATTCGCCGAAATGATATCCATATTGCGCAACCTTTGATTCGCGGCGGCGGGCAAGAGAGCGGCCTGAGAGCCGGAACGGAAAATGCTGCCGGAATCGCGGGCTTCGGCGCCGCTGCAGCTACTGCCAGATCGGCGAATCCCGAACGCCTCGCCGTCCTGAGAGATCGATTCGAGCAGTGTCTCAAGGCTTGCACCCCGAACGTCGTGATCTTTGGCGAAGGTGTCCGCAGACTTCCCAACACCACACTGTTTGCTGTGCCCGGGGTCAAGGCAGAGACTGCAGTAATAGCCTTGGATCTCAACGGAGTAGCCGCATCTTCCGGCGCCGCCTGTTCGTCGGGAAAGGTCCAGGAGTCGCACGTGCTTGCGGCGATGGGCGTGGAACCCGAGCTTGCGCGCGGTGCAATCCGCGTCAGCCTTGGTTGGAGCACGACCGAATCCGAAATTGATAGGCTGCTAAATGCTTGGAATAAGGTGGCGTGGTCATTACTTAAGAGGCATGCAAATGCCGCATGAAGCGGCTTAACCCGGATCGATCGCCAGCAGGAAGCGAACCGACCATAACCGACAAATCCAACCCGCGGTCCTTGCAACCGTGAGCGGAGGGAAGAATGCCGGCCGTACAGGAGACCGTCGAACAGGTCCGCCGTATCGACGTCGATCAATACAAATATGGATTCGAGACACTCATCGAATCCGAGAAAGCTCCAAAAGGTCTCTCGGAAGACACGATTCGCTTTATCTCCGCCAAGAAGGGTGAGCCCGACTGGATGCTTCAATGGCGGTTGGAGGCCTATCGCCGCTGGCTGACCATGCGTGAGCCGACATGGGCACGCGTCAACTATCCCAAGATAGACTACCAGGACATCTACTATTACGCGGCGCCAAAGGCGTTCAAGGCACCCAAATCTCTCGACGAAGTCGACCCCGAGATTCTGCGTACTTACGAGAAGCTTGGCATTCCGCTGAAGGAGCAGGAAATCCTCGCCGGCGTGCGCAAGCAGGGCGAGCCCAGTGCGCTCGACGACGACACGACGGGCGGCGATTTCCGCTCCGGCCGCGTCGCGGTCGATGCGGTGTTCGACTCTGTTTCGGTCGCGACCACCTTCAAGGCCGAGTTGAAGAAGGCCGGCGTCATCTTCATGCCGATCTCGGAGGCGATCCGCGAGCATCCCGAGCTTGTGAAAAAATATCTTGGATCGGTTGTTCCGACGTCGGACAATTTCTTCGCGACGCTCAATTCGGCCGTTTTCTCCGACGGTTCTTTCGTCTACGTGCCGGAAGGCGTGCGCTGCCCGATGGAGCTGTCCACCTACTTCCGCATCAACGAAAAGTCGACAGGCCAGTTCGAGCGAACGCTGATCATTGCCGAGAAGGGCGCCTATGTGAGCTACCTCGAAGGCTGCACCGCGCCGATGCGCGATGAGAATCAGCTGCACGCGGCGGTCGTTGAGCTCATCGCACTGGACGATGCCGAGATCAAATATTCAACGGTGCAGAACTGGTATCCTGGCGATGCCGAGGGAAGAGGCGGCATTTTCAACTTCGTGACCAAGCGAGGCGACTGCCGCGGCAAAAATTCGAAAATTTCGTGGACGCAGGTCGAGACGGGATCGGCGATCACCTGGAAGTACCCGAGTTGCATCCTGCGCGGGGACAACTCGCGTGGCGAATTTTATTCAATTGCGATCTCGAACGGGCATCAGCAGGTCGATAGCGGCACCAAGATGCTGCATCTCGGCAAGAACACCGTCAGCCGTATCATCTCAAAGGGGATCGCGGCAGGTCAGTCCAACAATACCTACCGCGGGCTTGTCTCCGCGCATCGTAAAGCCACGGGAGCGCGAAATTTTACCAACTGCGATTCGCTGCTGGTCGGGGATCGATGCGGTGCGCATACGGTTCCTTATATCGAAGCGAAGAATTCATCCGCAACGTTCGAGCACGAGGCGACGACGTCGAAGATTTCCGAAGACATGCTCTTCTACTGCAGGCAACGCGGCATGTCGGCGGAAGAAGCGACTGCTCTCGTCGTCAACGGATTCGTGAAGGACGTCCTGCAGCAGCTTCCGATGGAATTTGCCGTCGAGGCGCAGAAGCTGATCTCCATCAGCCTGGAAGGAAGCGTAGGTTAGACCAATGGCGTTTCTCGAAGTCAAAAATCTGCACGTGGAAATCGAGGGCAAGAAGATCCTCAACGGTCTCACCTTGTCCGTCGAGCAGGGCCAAGTTGCGGCGATCATGGGCCCGAACGGCTCCGGGAAATCCACGCTGGCTTACGTGTTGGCCGGCAAGGAAGAGTACGAGGTGACCGAAGGCGACGTGCTGCTCAACGGCCAAAGCATTCTGGAGCTGGCGCCGGACGAACGGGCGGCGAAAGGCGTTTTCCTCGCTTTCCAGTATCCTGTGGAGGTGCCGGGTGTCGCCACGATGACGTTCTTGCGCACCGCACTCAACGCGCAGCGCAAGACACGCGGGGAAGGGGAGCTTTCTACCCCGGAATTTATGAAACTGGTGCGCGATACGGCCGCCCATCTGGGCATCAGTCAGGAGATGCTGCGGCGAGCAGTGAATGTCGGTTTTTCGGGCGGCGAGAAGAAGCGCAATGAGATTTTGCAAATGGCTGTTCTGCAGCCAAAGCTCGCGGTGCTCGACGAGACCGACTCGGGGCTCGATATCGACGCGCTAAAAATTGTCGCCGATGGCGTCAATCGCCTGCGCTCACCGGATCGCGCGATGGTGGTGATCACGCATTATCAGCGGCTCCTCAATTACATCGTTCCGGATGTCGTGCATGTGCTGGCGAAAGGTCGGGTGGTGAAATCCGGAGGCAAGGAACTCGCGCTCGAGCTCGAGGCCAAAGGTTATTCGCAATTCCAGGGTGAGGCAGCCTGATGCCCGCAGATGTGCGCGCCATCAAGACACCGGCCGAGCAGAGCCTGAGCGCCGCTTTTGCGGCAGCCCGTTCCGCGCTTCCGGGCAAGGGTTCGATTGACGAGTTGCGTGAAGCTGCTTTCCAGCGCTTCGATGCAGCCGGGCTGCCCCATCGTCGGA
Organism: Pseudolabrys sp.; assembly: GCA_035718275.1. Taxonomy (GTDB): domain Bacteria; phylum Pseudomonadota; class Alphaproteobacteria; order Rhizobiales; family Xanthobacteraceae; genus Pseudolabrys. The sequence continues at coordinate 182,565 of DASTHI010000026.1, forward strand.
TCGAGGAATGGAAATATACCGACCTGCGCGCACTCATGCGCGAGGCGAAGCCGCTGGCAGAGCCTGCAAAGCCCATACGACATCTGCCTGCATTGCCGGAAGTGAATGCAGATCGAATTCTCATGGTCAACGGGCGCTATGAGCCAACTCTGAGCGACTTCACAGCAAGGAGGCATATTGAGCTCCGTGAAGTTTTTGCCTTCGCCGCCGCCCGCAAAGATTATCGTCTGGGTGACACCCCGGGGCGCGAAGACATCGCGCTGTCGCTCAATACGGCCTTCATGACCGGCGGGATTGCACTACATGTGGCGAAGGGCGCCAAAATCGAAAAAACGCTCGAAATCGTTCACCTGTTTGCCGGAGAAAAGGCCGCCGCGATGTATCCGCGGTCGATCGTTATTGTCGAGCCTGGCGCCCGTCTAACCCTGATCGAGTCGTTCAATGGCCCTGCCGATTTGGATTATCAGGTGAACTCGGCCCTGGAGCTGCACATTGGCGAGGGTGCGGCGGTCGAGCACATCATGATCGGACGTGACGGGAATGCAGCCCTTCGCATCTCGACCTTGGGCGTAAAGGTGTCAGCAAATTCCACTTACAAGGAGTTTGCATTCACTACCGGCGGCGCCGTCATACGCAATCAGATTTTCGTCCGATTTGAAGGGAAAGGGACGCAAGCTTCAATCGCCGGAGCGACGCTTTTAAGGGACCGGCAGCACGTCGACAATACGCTCGTGATCGAGCATGCCGCTGGCGAGTGCACTAGCAGGGAACGTTTCCGGACTGTGCTCGATGATGCAAGTCACGGCATTTTCCAGGGCAAGATCATCGTTGCGCCTCATGCGCAGAAGACCGACGCCAAGATGGCGAGTCATGCCCTTCTGCTCTCGGATGATGCCGAAGCTGATAACAAGCCAGAGCTCGAGATCTTTGCCGACGATGTCCAGTGCGGTCATGGTGCGACGGCCGGCGCACTCGACAAAGGGCTCAAATTTTACCTGATGTCACGAGGGATTCCCGAACATCAGGCCGAAGCCCTGCTGATCCAGGCGTTTGTCGGCGAGGCGATCGAGGAGATTGCCGACGAGGAAATTCGCGAAGCCCTCCTGAACGCAGCCGCCAAATGGCTCGAGGCGCGAAGGTGATATGGCGATGCGTACTTACAGTCTCCTTTCATTCTCGCGCGCAGCCGTTCGCAGAGCGGCGTGCTTCGGTTCGCCGATGCAGGAATCTCCAGACGGGAGCTGGTTTGCGGCTTTCGCGGGCAGAAAGCGATCGCTGATCGGGGTTTTTCAATGCACCCCGCAACAATGAATGGCTGCTACGACGTCGCAAAGATTCGCGCCGATTTTCCGGCGCTCTCGATGCAGGTCTACGGTAAGCCGCTGGTCTACCTCGATAACGCTGCTTCGGCGCAAAAGCCGAGGGTCGTGCTTGACCGGCTTGCGAAGGCCTATACCGAGCAGTACGCCAACGTACATCGAGGTTTGCACTACCTCGCAAACGAGGCCACTGAAGCCTATGAAGGCGCGCGAGAGACTGTGCGTGCCTTCCTCAATGCCGAGCGCAAGGAAGAGATCGTTTTCACGCGTAACGCGACGGAGGCGATCAATCTGGTTGCCTATACTTTCGGTCGTGAACGCATCAAGCCCGGCGATGAAATCGTGCTCTCGATCATGGAGCACCACTCGAACATCGTGCCATGGCATTTCCTGCGCGAGCGCCAAGGCGCCGTTATCAAATGGGCGCCGATAGACGAGGATGGCAATTTTCTACTGGAGGACTTCGAAAAACTGCTGACGCCGCGGACCAGGATGGTGGCCATCACGCAGATGTCGAACGCACTTGGCACCGTCGTACCTGTCAAGGAGGTCGTGCGCATTGCGCATGCGCGCGGGATCCCCGTGCTCATCGATGGAGCGCAGGCCGCAGTGCATTTGGATATCGACGTTCGGGATATTGGCTGCGATTTTTATGCCATCACGGGACACAAGATATACGGGCCAACCGGAATCGGCGCGCTATATGGCAAGTATGAGCATCTTGCCGCGATGCCGCCTTTCAACGGCGGCGGCGAAATGATCCACGAAGTGTTCGAGGATCACATTACTTATGGTGAGCCGCCGCACAAGTTCGAAGCAGGCACGCCTGCTATTGTTCAGGCGATCGGGTTCGGTGCGGCGATCGACTTCGTTAACTCGGTTGGAAAGGCGCGCATCCGCGCGCATGAGGAATCGCTGATCAAGTATGCACACGAACAGCTCGGCAAGATCAACTCGTTGCGGATCATAGGAAAGGCCGCTGACAAGGGCCCGATCGTGTCGTTTGAAATGAAAGGCGCGCACCCGCACGACGTCGCGACGATCATCGATCGCGCCGGTGTCGCCGTTCGCGCCGGAACGCATTGCGTGATGCCGCTGCTGGCGCGCTATGGCCTCACCGCGACCTGCCGTGCCTCGTTTGCAATGTATAACACCAGAGACGAGATAGACACTTTGACCGCATCGCTTGCCAAGGCTCAGGAATTTTTTGCATGACCGACGAGACGCACGATAACGCACCCGTCGCCGAGAAGCTGCCCGAGAACGCGGCCGTCATTGGATCATCGAGTTTGCCGCAACAGGAACTCACCAGACTCACGGACGATATTATTGCCGCTCTCAAGACCGTGTACGATCCAGAGATCCCGGCTGACATTTATGAGCTTGGACTTATCTACAAGGTCGACATTGGCGACGACAAGGTAGTGAAAATCGAGATGTCCCTGACGTCTCCGAACTGTCCGGCTGCCCAGGATTTGCCGGTTATGGTGGAAAACGCAGTTTCGAGTGTTCCTGGCGTGAGAGAGACGAAAGTGTCGGTCGTATGGGATCCACCTTGGGATCCGAGCCGAATGTCGGACGAAGCGCGCCTCGTTCTCAACATGTGGTAAACTGTCTAACGAACCATTAGATGGGATTCGACGAGGTTCAAATGGATGCACCCCGATCCAGACCCCAGGTCATGCGGCTCACGGATGCTGCGGCAACGCGCATCAGAGACGTCATTGCGCGGACGGAGAAGCAAGTCGTGGGCGTTCGAGTAGGCGTGAAGAACGGCGGCTGCGCCGGGATGGAATATACGATGGAGTATGCCGAAGCCGTTCTTCCAAGCGATGAGGTTGTCGAGGATAAAGGCGTGAAGATCCTGATCGATCCGAAAGCGGTACTGTTTTTGCTCGGTACAGAGATGGATTACAAGACCGACAAGCTCTCAGCTCAGTTCGTTTTCAATAATCCAAATCAGACAAGTGCCTGCGGCTGCGGTGAATCTGTGCAACTGGCTCCAGCAAAGCTCTCGTCCTGAAAACTCACGCCACCCGCTCAGGGAATTGTGAGGATTTTGTCTCCGGATCCGCTTCGCAGATAACGCGATTGCGGCCGCCCTGCTTTGCGGCGTAGAGGCAAGCATCTGCGCGTTCGATCAGGGATTGTGCAGTATCTGACTCACGGAGCGATGCAACGCCCGCGGAAATCGTAACGCGTCCGAGATTCTCGCCCGTCGATCGCTTCATCAGTTCTTTCGCCATAACGGCGCAGCGGATCTGATCGGCAACTGTGATTGCAGCGCGCAAAATTGTGTTAGGGAGAATAACGGCAAATTCCTCGCCGCCATATCTTGCAGCCGTATCCTTGCCTTTGACGTTGTGTTTTACCGAAGTCGCCACGAGCCGGAGCACCTGGTCACCAGTCAAATGGCCGAAAGTATCGTTGAAGGTCTTGAAGTGATCGATATCCGTGAGGATTAGTGACAACGGCTCGTGTTTCCGGCGGGATTCGGCAATGGTCTTTAGGAGAGTGGCATCGAAGAATTTGCGATTGGCAAGCTGCGTCAGCGCATCAGTTAAACTCTCTGTGCGGACAGCTTCGAGTCTTTCCTGAAGATCATTGATTTCTCGCTTGGAGGCGAGCAGCCGCTCCTCGAGTTGCTGATTGGATCGTTTCATGGCCGTTGTCGTCTGTACGAGATCTTCGACAATCGTCCGCAAGCCGTCACGATCTTTTGAATCTACCAGCTGTCTCGTTGCTCCCGCGAGGCTCTCGCTGTAACTGCTTGCAGTCCCCGCTGCGGACTCGATCAAAGTCATGACCTGATCGATTTCGCCTTTGACCTGGCTGCCGACCTCGTCGATCCTTTCGGTTAGGCGCGCCGGCGAAATATAGTTTTCGTAAATTTGCGTGAGTTCGGCTTCGGAAACCGTTCCGTGCGCTTTCAGAATCGCGTTCACGCGCTGATTGAGCTCCGGATGATAACCGGTCGCGTAGGCGTACCAGATTTCGTAATTTCGCGGACTCGCCGACAGCCCGAGCGCCTTTATTTGTCCCAAGGCAATGTCGGCAAACGCAATGGTGCGCTCACCTTCGTTGGCACGCCCGATCATTGCCAGAGACCCCCGTTGCAGGCTTTGCCCGCAAGGCGCGGCATGCGCACCTTCTGGTACCGAACGGTATTCGAGGGAAGTGAATCCCCGGTAAATCCAACACGATTGGCTCCGATTGCCAGGGGCGCGAGGCCGTTCTTGCTCTCAGGCCTTGGTTGGAACGGGCCTCAGCAGAAAAGCGGGGAGGTGGGTGCCGGGATCTCCTTCTGAACCCGGGTGAGGCGTCACTCTACGCTCGCCTGAATGGCGTTTTTCGCGGGTGCGGGGCGCGCGCTGACTGCCAGCTCGATGACGGGGGGCAGAAGCACCATTCCGATTGTGGTGCGCAACGCGGTCTTCGTTAGGCGCCTCGGTTTCCGTCCGCTTTCCCAGCCATGGAATTTTCTGGCCGGTCAGGCGCTCGATCGCGCTGACGGCTTTACTGTCTGCTGGCGCAACGATGGTGACTGCGGTGCCGCTCCGTCCCGCGCGCCCTGTGCGGCCTATACGGTGAACGTAGTCGTCAGGATGATGAGGCACGTCGAAGTTGAAGACATGGCTCACTTCCGGAATATCCAGCCCGCGGGCAGCAACATCGGAAGCGATGAGCAGCTCGGCCTCTCCTTTGCGAAAGCGATCGAGCGCCGCCATTCGCGCGGGCTGATCCATATCGCCATGGAGAGCGACAGCATTAAATTTGTGCCGCAGTAGAGAACGGTGCAGATTAGCGACCTCACGCTTGCGGTTGCAGAATATGATGGCGTTCTTGAAGCCTTCTGCAGAGCGGATGAGGTTTCGCAGCGTTTCTCGCTTTTCGTGCGGCTCACGGCCGGTGGCAGCCTGCAACTGAGTTATGGTTGCAGCCGTAGTCGCGGGCCTGGCGACCTCGACGCGTACCGGGTTGTGCAGAAAAGTGTCGGCGATGCGCTGGATTTCAGGCGGCATCGTTGCCGTAAAGAAGAGAGTTTGTCGCGTGAATGGCACCAGTTTCCCGATGCGCTCAATATCGGGAATAAAGCCCATATCGAGCATCCTGTCGGCCTCGTCGATGACCAGCAGTTCGCATCCGGACAAGAGCAGCCGTCCGCGCTCAAAGTGATCCAGCAATCGCCCCGGTGTGGCGATAAGTACGTCCGCTCCACGCAGCAATTTTGCGTCCTGATCCTCGAAGGACACACCGCCGATAATCAGTGCAACGTTAAGCTTGTGGTTTTTTCCGTACCTTTCGAAATGCTCGGCCACTTGTGCGGCAAGCTCGCGCGTTGGCTCGAGGATCAGAGTTCGCGGCATGCGCGCTCGTGCGCGACCTTGCTCCAGCATCGTGAGCATGGGCAGGACGAAAGCGGCTGTTTTTCCTGTGCCAGTCTGAGCGATGCCGAGTACGTCTCGGCGCGCAAGTACGTGAGGAATTGCCTGGTCCTGAATGGGGGTTGGAGTTTTGTAGCCAGCCGCCCTGATCGCGGCGATAACTTTGGCCGACAGGCCGAGATGAGAAAAAGCCATATATCCTCTAAAGCCGCCCAGATCGCACCGGACTTTGAAGCCGATTGCTATGCGCGGGGGAACGGTCGAATCTGCACGTCTGACCGATTGTCATGAAACATAGGGGGCAGTACGTCAAAGTCAATGCTCAGGGGCTTTGTCGATCGCGTTAATTCTAAATATTCCGCTGCTTGTCACTTGTGTCGCAAAACGCGCTAGTTGATGAAGTGTTTCGTACATTGAAGAACGGGATACAAGATATGCCCGACAACGCCGGTGTTCTCGTTCCCCCGCCCCTCATCGCGGCAGGAGTCATAGTGATCGGTCTCCTGTTGGACTGGGTTGTACCCATCAACGCCCTCAGGGCGGTGCTTCCAACCGGACCCAGGATGGTCGTAGGAATTATCGTTGCGGCATCAGGCCTTGCTCTGCTGGTTCCGGCCATGCGCTCGTTCCGTTACGCGGGAACAAATCCCGAGCCCTGGAAGCCGTCGATCAGCCTCGTGACTGTTGGAATTTTCGCGTGGATGCGAAATCCGATGTATGTGGGGGGCATTCTGCTGCTCGCAGGTCTTGCCGTACTGCTCGCTTCCGATTGGATACTTGTCATGACGATTCTGTCGACCGCCGTCCTCCACTTTGGAGTGGTGACGCGGGAAGAACGCTATCTCGAGACCAAGTTCGGCGAAGTCTATCGCCGATATCGGGAGCAGGTGCCGCGTTATGGGTGGCCCAGGCGATGAGGCTAACGACAAAACCGGCGAAAAATACAAGCCGTTCCAGCCTTCATCCCTTTGCCAATTAATAGTCGCGCCGTACAGACACCTTCGCGGAGTTGCCAGGGAATCGTGACATGCGCACGCAGGTCGGAATCGTAGGAGCGGGACCAGCTGGGCTGATGCTTGCGCGGCTGCTGCACATGCAGGGCATAGAATCGATCATCATCGAAAATCGTCGCCGTGATTACATCGAACATCGAATCCGCGCCGGTTTAATTGAGCATTGGGCGGCCGATCTGCTTTGCGAAGTTGATGTCGGTGAACGTATGCGGCGTGAGGGCATGTTACATTGGGGAATCAATATTGCGATCAACGGCGAACTGCATCGAATTGATTTTAAGCGACTGGTTGACAAACGAGTGACGATTTACGGTCAGCAGGAGGTTGTGAAAGATCTTGTCGCGCAGCATATCAAGGATGGCGATCCGTTATTGTTCGAGGTCGATCAAGTACAGATTCATGACTTGACGGGGGACCGGCCGAAAATCACCTTCACGCATGAAGCGCGGGACAAGGAGATCAGCTGCGACTTCATCGCCGGCTGCGACGGATTTCACGGTATATGCAGACCCAGTATTCCCGAGGGCGTACTTACCGCTTACGAGCGGGAATATCCATTCGGCTGGCTCGGCATACTGTCCGAGAGTCCGCCCCCCGACCACGAGTTGATTTATTCGTACACCGATCGAGGATTTGCCCTCTATACGATGCGGTCACCGGAGCTGGCGCGGCTCTATCTCCAATGCGCTCACGATGAGGAAATCGAGAACTGGCCCGACAGCAGGATTTGGGAGGAATTGCACCGGCGCCTTGGCGGTGCCCGTAAACTGGTTGAAGGCAAAATGCTGCAAAAGGGAATTACGCCCATGCGTAGCTTTGTTGTGGAACCGATGCAGTTCGGCCGATTGTTTCTTGCGGGCGACAGCGCGCATATCGTTCCGCCGACCGGTGCCAAGGGCATGAATCTGGCCTTTGCCGACGTTGTGATTCTCAGTCGAGCGTTCGACGCATACTACAAACGCAGGAATCCTGCATTGCTGGAACGCTATTCGGAGACCTGTCTGAGACGAGTGTGGAAAGCGCAGCGCTTTTCATGGTGGATGACGCAAATCATGCATCGCTTTCCGGACGAAACCGCCTTTGATCACCGCCGCCAGCAGTCCGATCTCGACTATCTCACCAGTTCAAAGGCGGCTTCCACCGCTCTGGCCGAGCAGTATGTCGGACTGCCACTCGCGAGCTAATCATGCGCTACCGATCGGAATGCGAGTCTCAGAGTTGCAATAATCACCCCGGCAAGTCCCGAAATCGCCGCGAGCATCAGGAAAAACTGAGGCTTCTCCATCGTGGACCAGAACGTACCGAGATATCCCGCCAGAAAATTTCCGACGAAACTGGTGGCTAGCCACATACCCATCATCATTGAGAGCACCGACACTGGCGCGACTTTTGTCACGAGCGACAGGCTTGTCGGCGAGAGGTAAATCTCGCCAACCGTCAAAACGATGAAATATCCGAGAAGCCAAAGCCAACTCGCCAGATCAGGCCCGGCAGTCCACGCCGCAGCACTCATGATCATATAGGCCGACGCATTCATCACGCAGCCGACCGTGATTTTCGCCATCGTTGAGGGTTGCCGTTCGCCTTGCCAATGCCACAGCGCCACAACGAACGGCGTGAAGGCAAAAATCATCAGCGGATTGAAAGCCTGGAACCATGTTACCGGGATCGTCGCTCCCAAAAAGCGACGGTCGGTGAACTGGTCGGCCCAGAGGGTTATCGTATTACCCTGTTGTTCGTACGCAGCCCAATACAAGCTTACCGGCACGAATAACAGCAGAAGAAGGATGGCCGACTGCCGCGATTCCGTTGCGAGCAATCGTGTCGGTGGCGTCCGGAGGGGCGATGGATCTGCCGGCAGCGTCGGCCTTGCGGCCATGTAAATGCCCAACGCGAGCGTCATCCCGATGCCGGCGGCGAGAAATCCATAGTGCCAGCCCAGTTCTTCTCCGAGCGTGCCGCAAACCAGAGGTGCGAGAAACGCGCCCAAGTTGATGCCGACGTAAAAGATTGAAAAGCCGCGGTCACGCCGTTTGTCGCCTGGGGCATACAATGCACCGACCTGGGTCGAGATGTTCGGCTTGAAGGCGCCGTTCCCCATGATGAGAAAAGTAATAGCGAGCAGGAAGAGCGGTTCGAAAGCCATCAAGAAATGACCAACCGCCATCAATCCGGCACCGATCATCACCATCCGGCGCTGGCCCAGCACGCGGTCGGCCAGAAAACCTCCGAAAACCGGGGTCAGGTACACCAGGCCGGTGTAGAAACCATAGATCTGTGAAGCGAATTGTTGATTGGACAAGGCCCCGAACAGGCTCTGCATGCCGCATCTCAACGGCGCAAGCCCCAACACCTGGCCGGCTTGGTCGGGCAAGAGCAGATGCTTTGTCAAATAAAGCACCAGGAGCGAGCGCATTCCGTAATAGGAGAATCGTTCCCACATTTCGGTCGCAAACAGATATCCGAGTGCTCGGGGGTGACCGAATATGGCGTCGACCTTCATGCTGGTTGTCCCCCCGGGGGCACTGCTTGGCGTGCACGTGCGCCCGCGTCTCTGATTTCGTCAAATATCTGCGATTGCGCTTGCGAACGACCTTTCACGGTGTACGGTTCAGCCTATTGCAAAGCGTATCTTTGCCGGTACGCAAAGGGGAGACTGATGACAAGGGTAGTCGCTTATCTTATTGTCGCGTTACTGGTGGCGGCTGGCGTTGGGCATGCCCAGGCGCAAGTCGATTTCCCAAATAAGCCGATCCATTTCATCGTTGGTTTTGCCGCTGGCGGGGGAAACGACCTGTTCGCAAGGCTCGTGGTTCAGAAATTCCAGGAGAATACGGGTGCCACAGCGGTGATCGAGAATCGTGTCGGGGCGGGCGGACGCATTGCCGCCGAGTATGTCGCTCATCAGCCGCCCGACGGGTATACGGTTCTGGTCGGCGCAACTGGTCAGATGTCAGTTGCCACGGCGATCTATCCCAATCTTGCCTATCATGCGAGCAAGAGCTTTATCCCGCTCAATATGATCGCCTCGTTTCCTCTGGTGTTGGTCGTTCCGGCGGACCACCCTGCGAAGACGTTGAAGGAACTCGTGGCTTGGGCCAAATCCAATCCGGATAAATCAAACTATGGTACTTCGTCGCCGGCCTTCACAATCGCCACAGAACTGTTCAAGCTCAAAACAGGCATGCCGGCAGTCGCAATTCCCTACAAGAGCAGCAACGAATCGAATTTGAGCGTGGTGGCTGGGCAATCTCTCTTCACGATTTCGGATGGACCGCCAGCTATTCCGCTGGTCAAGGGCGGCAAGACGCGCGCACTTGCGGTCACCGGTTCAGAGAGATCCTCTGAATTGCCTGATGTACCCAGCATGGCCGAGGCAGGTTATCCGGAAATCGACACCCAGCTTTGGAGCGGATTTTTTGTGCCAGCCGGCACCCCAGCAACAATCGCGACGAAGCTCGAATCGGAACTCGGAAAATCACTGCAGGATGCCGGCGTACAGGAGCGTCTGAAAAAGATGGGGGTAAAACCGGGTGGACCAACGGGCGATGCATTCAAGCAACGGATCGATGCGGATATCAAAACTTTCGGTGATGTCGTGAAATCCGCAAATCTCGTCTTTAGATAGAGAGAGCCACCCATACCGCACAATCGGTGGGTTCGGTGGTCCAAATCAAATCGTGCCGCGTTGGTGCTCGGTCGTTGAAGGTGTGACATGCGCTGGTTGGCGGTATGTGGCTTGCTGGCATTGCTGCTGACGTCAGAAAATGCGACTGGCGCATCTGTAGAAGAGGTGTTCCAGCAGTATGGTCTCTTCGGAACATGGGCGACCGATTGCAGCCGTCCGGCAACCCCTGGGAACCCGCATGTCGTCATAACGACGCCGAGCGAGGGTCTTGTGCTCGAAGATCATAATCTCGGACCGGATTTTGCCGTTAATCGCTACAGCGTATTGTCGGCACAGCCGATTGCCGCGACCAGTCTTGCCGTTCACGTCATCTTCCAGCCAGGCTCTGAAATGGAGGAACGGCAGAAACTTATTTTTTCGATCCACAAGAACACGAGACGGACCGTCTACAATCAGGCCGAAAGTGGCGCTGTCCGCGTAAAGGACGGGGTCGCACTCGCGGGGGGAAGCAAGACTCCGACACTACGGAAATGTCGCGAAAGAAGTGTCAGTCACTGACGAGAGATGCGCGGGCCCGCCACAGCCTCACACATCCAGCAATTCATCGCTGGCAAACGCTGCTTTCTCCTGGATAAACTCAAACCGTGCCTCGGCTCGTGTGCCCATCAGGCGTTCGACCGTACGGGCGGTGGGCTTGGTTTCCTTTTCGGCCAGAACGACGCGCAAGAGCGTACGCTTGGCGGGATCCATTGTGGTTTCCTTCAACTGTGACGCCATCATTTCGCCGAGGCCCTTGAAACGGCTTACCTCGACCTTTGCGTTCGCATGAAATTCCTTTTTCAATACTTCTTCCTTATGCTTGTCATCGCGCGCGTAAAAGATCCTGCCCCCATGAGACAATCGGTATAAGGGCGGAACTGCCAGATAAAGCCGTCCGCTCTCGATCAATTTAGGCATTTGACGAAAAAAGAAGGTGATCAATAAGGATGCGATGTGGGCGCCGTCCACGTCCGCATCCGTCATGATGATGACCTTCTCGTAACGCAAACTCTTTTCGCTGTAGTGGGTGCCCGTGCCGCATCCAAGCGCCTGCGCAAGATCGGCAAGCTGCGCGTTCTGCGCCAGCTTGTCCTTGCCGGCCGAGGCCACGTTGAGAATTTTTCCTCGCAGCGGCAGTACGGCCTGACTGCGCCGATCGCGTGCTTGCTTTGCCGAGCCGCCAGCGCTGTCACCCTCGACGATGAAGATTTCAGATCCTTCGGAAGCAGATGATGTGCAGTCAGCAAGCTTGCCTGGCAGGCGCAGTTTCCGTACCGCAGTCTTGCGTGCGATGTCCTTTTCTTGCCGACGCCGAATTCGTTCCTCGGCTCGCTCGACAATGAAATCGAGCAACTTGTTCGCCTGCAGCGGATTAGCCGCGAGCCAGTGGTCGAAGGGATCCTTGATTGCCTGCTCGACGATCCGTTGCGCCTCGGATGTTGCGAGACGGTCCTTGGTCTGTCCTTGAAATTCCGGCTCGCGTACGTAGACAGACAGCATGCAGTCCGCACCGGCCATCACGTCCTCGCTGGTCACGGAGGCTGCACGTTTGTCCTGACCAACGCGCGCGGCATGATCTTTTAGGCCCCGAAGCAAGGCCGCCCGCAGTCCGGACTCGTGCGTCCCGCCATCCGGCGTGGGGATCGTATTGCAGTACGAATTGAGGAAACCGTCGCCATCGGCGGTCCATGCCACCGCCCAGCCGACCGCCCCATGGCGACCCGTTTTGCCTGCCGATCCGGTGAATATTTCCGGATGTACGAGGGTGGTGCCGGTCAGATTTGATGCCAGGTAATCTTTAAGGCCGTCGGCGAAATGAAACGTCGCCTTTTCGGGTACATCTTCCAGATCTTTGAGCAGCGCCTTGTCGCAATGCCAGCGAATCTCAACACCGCCGAACAGATATGCTTTCGACCGGGTCATCTTGAATATGCGTTCGGGCTTGAACGCGGCCTTGCTGCCGAAAATGTCCGGATCCGGTCGGAATCGGACTTTCGTCCCGCGGCGATTGGGAACACGCCCGGCTTTTTCTAATTTGGTTTTTGGTTTGCCACGGGCAAAAGCCATTCGATAAAGTTGTTGCTCGCGCGCGACCTCGACCTCCATCCGCTCGGAAAGGGCGTTGGCTACCGAGACGCCGACGCCATGCAAACCACCAGATGTCTCGTAGACTTTTGAATCGAATTTTCCACCCGCGTGCAGGGTGCACATGATCACTTCAAGGGCGGATTTGCTTCTAAACTTCGGATGCGGATCGACGGGAATGCCTCGGCCGTTATCGGTCACCGTGACGAAGCCATCCGCATCCATTTCAACTTCGATCCAATCGGCATGCCCTGCCAAAGCTTCGTCCATGGCATTATCAATGACTTCGGCAAACAGGTGATGCAGCGCCTTTTCGTCGGTACCGCCGATGTACATTCCCGGCCGTCGACGAACAGGCTCGAGCCCTTCCAGGACCTCGATGTGCTTGGCGGTATAACCCGCTTCTGCGGTTGAACCCCGAGAAGCCGTCTTTGCTCGCCCGCTCGCCTTTCCTCCACGTGCCGATCCCTGCGGCGCTTTGCGCGCCGAATGCTTCGCCGTTCGGGAAATGTCGAAGAGATCGGGCTGTTTCGTGGGCTTTTTCTTGGTCGCGGTCTTTGCCATGGAGGCCTTTAGATATGCTGTTCGCGAATCAGTTGCCAGCACTATGCCATGGCCGGGCCGCTTCTGCGCACTCCAATGAAGTTCGGCTCAAGGACAAAGGGGGAGAAAAAGGCATGGGAAGCAAGGCTGGTCCGATACAAGCCGCGACTTCCCGTTGAACGGCAACCAAACATATGTTCGCCGGTTATCAGAGGCCATGGAAACAGGCGAAACAAAGGCTGCAGGGCGGGCCGAAAGCATGGCCCGCGCGCGCAAGTCCAGCGCATCACGGTTTGGTTTGCCTTTGAGCGACCCACAGCCTCTGAGCGAAGTCGGTCGGCTGTGGAGGACAGCGGCGCAAGCGGCGACGATCGGGATGTTTATCATCGTTCTCATCGTAGCCATGAGCCTGGCGCGCCCTATGCTGCTGCCGCTGGCCTCGGCATTCGTGGTCACAATGATGCTTGGTCCGCTGTCGGCTCGGGCGGATCGTTACGGCATACCTTCGCTAGTGTCCGCGATCGTTCTCTGGTTTCTGGTGATCGCGGTATCATATGGGGTCATTGTGCTTCTGGTAGCTCCTATCGTGGACTGGATCGCGAAAACTCCTGACATCGGGCGCACATTGGAGCAAAAACTGCACTTGCTCGACCGGCCGCTTTCTGTGTTGCAGCAGTTGCGGGATGCGCTGCTACCGCCCGACAAGAAGGGCAGCATTGGAGTCGATATTGTTGCATTCGTGCAGCCTGCAATTCTTTTCGTAACGCCGGCGATCGGCCAACTCCTCATTTTTTTTGGCACATTATTTTTTATGCTCCTCGGCCGATCCCACCTCAGGCACCTCGTGGTTGCGTTTTTTGAAGCACGAGAGTCGCGCCTGCGCAGCCTCAAGATCATGAACGACATAGAGCACAACCTGACCGGTTACTTAAGCATCGTCTCGCTCATAAACTTGGGGATTGGCTTGTGCGGGGCATTTATCGCATGGCTCGTCGGGCTCCCTGATCCCGTTGCCTGGGGAGTTCTCGGGTTCATTCTTAATTTTATTCCTTATATCGGTGCGCTGATCATGGAATTGGCGCTGTTTGTGGTCGGCGTTGTGACATTTCCTACTCTCGCACACGCCCTGGCTGCACCGTTGTTTTACCTGGCTTTTGCAACTCTGGAGGGGCATTTCATCACGCCAGCCGTGATGGGGCATAAATTGACCCTCAGCCCGCTGACGGTTTTTGTTTCATTGGTATTCTGGACTTGGCTGTGGGGACCGGTCGGTGCGTTTTTGGCGGTGCCCTTGCTGATCATGGGTCTCGTGGTGATCAATCACCTGATCCCTGAGGACGAACCGGATCTGCCGGCCTAGTGCTCTGGCGCTATGGATGGCATCGGGCTAGACACTGGGGACCCACCGCCGTTGCGCCGATGGATTTCCAGACAGCCGTTCAAGAGACTGTAGAATTCGTCCGTCACAACCAGGCCTGGGCGGTACCGATCGTCTTTGCTTTGGCTTTTGGAGAATCGCTTGCCTTCATTTCGCTGCTTATTCCTGCCTGGGGCGCGCTGGTTGCCATCGGTGCATTAATCGAATCGAGCGGAATAAAGTTCTGGCCGATCTGGGTCGCCGCGTCGCTTGGCGCCTCCTTCGGAGATTGGCTGTCATACTGGATCGGCCTGAAGCTCGAACGCACAGTGGCGCATATGTGGCCGCTGTCGCGCCATCCGGATCTGATCCCGCGCGGCGAAGCCTTCATGAAGAAGTGGGGTGTGTTGGGGATTTTTATCGGACGCTTCTTCGGGCCATTGCGCGCCGCCGTGCCACTGATCGCAGGCATTTTCGAAATGCCGTTCTGGTATTTTCAGATCGCCAATTTCGCATCTGCGTTTGTCTGGGCGGCGGTAGTGCTTACCATTGGGGACGTGATAACCAAGGCGGTGAAGTGGGTGTGGTAACCTTGCGCATAGGCATGCCCGAAATCTTCGTGCATGATTTGCTTGAGCAGGCGCCTGTGCCGGTCACCTGAGCGCCTGTGACAGTCACCTGAGATTGAAGAAATTGGGCAGAGCTCTTCGCGGGCGTTTGAGTGCATCCGCCGGGGAATTGCGCCCCGGCGGACTCTGTAATTGCGCCTGCCGGCGCTCACTTCAGGGCCGCTACGCCAGCTTGTGATATGAGGTCATCCTGCGACCCGGTCCCACCGCTAACCCCGATCGCGCCGATGACCTTGCCACCCACGACAATGGGGTTGCCGCCACGTGAACCCGTGAACCCCGCACCCAGGGTCGGCAAATAAGCAAAGTATTGGCCCTTCGCGATGAGCCGCTCGAAAACGAGTGTGGGGCGGCGGTAACGCGCGGCCGCACGCGCCTTGTTCTGGGAAATCTCTACGGACGCATATTGGCAATCGTCCATTTTCTCGAAATACACCAGATCACCCGAGGGAGTAACAACCGCGATGCACATCGGCCAATTGCGCTTAGTCGCTTCGGCGAGCGCGGCCTCAGCAACTTTTTTCGCGTCCGCAAGCTTTATTGCCTCTCCGTAGGGCATGTAGTTGTACTTATCAGGGACATTTTCGTTCGGATTGTTCGGATCCGCGGGTACTTGCGCGAATGCACCCGAACTCATCAGCAGCGCGGCGCCGAGGGCGCCCGCTAATACGCTTAAGCGATTCATTGTACTCCTCCCAAAGGATCAAATTTCCGGATTGTCCGGCTGGGCCCTTGTCCTGCATGGAAAGTCGCAGGACTATCCCATGTCGAGCTTAGCCAACCGTAGCGTTTTCGCCTATACGGATTGCAGCCCGGAGCTTGCAGTTCGGATACGGAATAACAAGTGGTACACGGGGTTATTGCGCGCTTGTCATGACTGATACGGCATTCGAAATAGCTCTCGCCACGCGTACCAGCGACATGCTTGATGCATGCACGCGATGCGGAAAATGCGTCGAGGTGTGCCCTATGGCCCAGCCCGCCGGGGTGGGCGATGCTCCGCCCCCAGCAGTGATTGCGGGTATCTTCGACCTTGTGCGTACGGGTGATGGCCCAGCTGCATCAAAGGCGTGGGCAAAGGGTTGCGCACTCACCGGCGATTGCATCACCGCCTGTGACGAAGCCGTTAATCCTCGCTTCCTGCTCGCAATGGCGCGCGTGGCGATGGCGAAACAGGCATCCGAGTTGCGGGACCGGCGAAAACAAGGCGTTGACAACTTCCGATCGGTAGCCGACGGGGTGAATGTGCTTGCGCGCATGCAACTCGACCAGTCGGACCTTTCGCGATTGGGCCAGTTGGTCAGCGATCGCCTGCAGAGCGGCTCGAGCGCAAAGCCAGGCGAACGGCCGGACTTCGTTTTCTATACCGGCTGCAATGTGCTCAAGACCCCGCACATGGCTTTGCTGGCGCTCGACATTATGGACGCTCTCGGCGTCACCTATCGGGTAATGGGGGGTCCCACGCATTGCTGCGGCGTTATCCAGTTGCGCACGGGAGATACCGAAGTGTCAGGCCGCGTCGCGGCGAGTTCGCTGGACAAGCTGGCCGAAGGCAAGGCCGGAGTGATTTCCTGGTGTGCGAGCTGCCACGTGCAATTCACCGAAACGACAATTCCGACGATCGAGAAGGTCAGAGGTTCGAGGCCCTTCGAGATGACCCCGTTCCTGCTGTTCCTGAGATCCAGATTCGAAGATCTGCGGCCTATGCTGAGACATTCCGTGCGGATGCGAATCGCATTGCACAAGCATCCGGGCGTCAAGGGTGTTGTTGAAGCCGGCACCGAACTGCTGCGCATGGTGCCGGGCGTCGAGATCGTCGATCTCAACCAACCGGCAGTGGGATTGATGAGCAATGCGCTGAACGCGCTACCAGACTACAAGCGCAGCCTGCAGCTTGCAGAGCTTGAGGCCGCAAAGGCGGCTGGAGTGGATGCGCTGGTTGCCATCTATCACGTTGACCATCGGGAATTGTGCGCCCACGAGCGCGACTGGCCGTTCCGCATCGTCAATATTCTCGAGATCGTAGGGGCCAGCATGGGTTTGCATCATGACGATCATTTCAAGCGCCTGAAGATCATGCAGGACGCCGACGCAATCGTCGCAGATTGTCGGGAATTGATAGGTGCTTACGGCATCGATCCTACGACGGCACGTGAGGTCGTCATCAAGGCGATGCTGAACGAACAGCCGTTGCCGCTAGTTGGCGGCCGAGTTGACGGCGCAGGTCAGGCGGTCTATGTGCCCCGCGCATGACGCCCCTCGCAGCAGTCAAGGTTCATCGTCGTCGCCCTGCCATTCCGGCGCGGGCGTAGTTCGTCATACCCCCGTGCCGCCGGATGTGAGGCTGCGGCACGTTTCCCCAAGCAACTTCACGCCGTTGGCCTTCGTCCGGGCAGTCCTCTAAGACTACTGGATCAGGATCGACTTATGGCAAGGAAAGCGAAGATTGGTGTGCTCGGCGCCTCCGGTTATACCGGGGGCGAGCTCGTCCGTGTGCTTCTGCGTCACCCACGTGCCGAGATTGCGCTGCTGACAGGCGATCGCAGCGCTGGCAAGGCAATGCGGGATGTATTTCCGCAATTCAGTCCGTATGCGCTGCCGCAACTGGTCGCCATTGACGGCCTCGACTGGAGCGGAATTGCGCTCGATGTTGCATTCTGCGCGCTGCCTCACGCTACCACTCAGAAAGTCATCACGGAGCTGCTTGCCAATTCGCGCACGACCAAGGTGATAGACCTGTCTGCAGATTTCCGCCTTTCAGATACGGCGAACTACGCCAAATGGTATGGCCATGAGCACCATGCGCCGGAATTGCAGAAGGAGGCGGTTTACGGCCTGACGGAAATTCATCGACGTGAAATTAGGCATGCGCGACTTGTGGCAAATCCTGGCTGCTACACCACCTGTGCGCAGCTTCCGCTCGTGCCGCTCATCAAGAATAAGGCGATCGACCTCGACGAAATTGTCATCGATGCCAAATCGGGGATGACGGGGGCGGGCCGTGCAGCCAGGGAATCCATGCTTTTCTCGGAAGTTTCGGAAGGCTTCCATGCTTACGGTGTCGGGCATCACCGGCACATGGCCGAGCTCGATCAAGAGTTCTCGCGAGCGGCGGGACGGGATGTGCTCGTCTCGTTCACGCCACATCTGGTGCCTATGAACAGGGGCATCCTGTCGACAATCTATGTGCGGGGGCGGCGCGGCCGAACACCTGAAGACCTGCATTCGATCCTTTCAAAGTTCTACTTGAAAGAATCCTTTGTGCATGTTCTTCCATTCGGCGAGACTCCGCAGACGAGGCATGTGCGAGGCTCTAATATGACCTTTATCGGTGTCGCGAAGGATCGCATTCCGGGGCGCGCGATCGTGATCTCGGCATTGGACAATCTGGTGAAGGGTGCATCGGGCCAGGCAATCCAGAACATGAACCTGGTTATGGGCTGGCCCGAGACGATGGGCTTGGAGCAGGTCGCACTCTTTCCCTGAGCAGCGCGACGAACGCGTCGGCCGTTGCCGATGATCAAGTAGTTTAGGAGAGGTGAACCTGGACTGCCAGTTTGTTGATGGTTTTGGGATCCTGGCACTGGCCGGCGGAGAGCGAGAGAGATTGCGAACGATGCTCGAAGCCCATAATCAGCCCCCGCCAATCGAGCCTTACAATCTTTTCGCCAGCGATCTCGTGCTGCGCGAGGCGGTGCGGCGCGAAGGTGCCGCCTGGGCAGAAAGCGAATTGAGCGCGTTTGGCGCAACGCTTGGCAAACCGGAAACCGTGCAGCTTGGCTTCGATGCCAACAGATTCCCTCCGCAATTGCGCACACTGGACAGATACGGGCATCGCATCGACGAGGTGGATTTTCACCCTGCATGGCATCAGTTGCTCGGGATGTCATTGCAGGCGGGTTTGCACTCTGCACCCTGGGCGGAGCCTAAATCCGGAGCTCACGTGGCGCGGGCGGCCGGCACATACATGCTCGCTCAGATCGAGAGCGGCGTCTATTGCCCAATCGCAATGACCTATGGCTCCGTGCCCACATTGCGGCATTCGCCATCCATCGCGCGGGAGTGGCTACCGCGAATTTTCTCGCGCGAATACGATCCCCGATTTCGTCCTGCGCAATTGAAGTCTGCGGCACTTATCGGGATGGGCATGACCGAAAACCAGGGCGGCTCAGATCTGCGCACCAACTCCACTCAGGCACAGGCGTCCGCAGACGGAAGCTTCCGACTTTACGGTCATAAATGGTTCATGTCGGCGCCAATGTGCGATGCATTCCTCGTACTTGCTCAATCCTCAAAAGGGCTGAGCTGCTTCCTGATGCCGCGCTGGATTCCGAGTGGTGAACGCAATGCCATTCGGATCCTCAGATTGAAGGACAAGCTTGGCAATCGGTCGAACGCATCAAGCGAGGTCGAATTCGATGGCGCTTATGCGCAACTGATTGGAGAGGAGGGAAAGGGGATTCCGACCATCATCGAGATGGCAAACTACACCAGGCTCGACTGTTGTATCGGTTCTTCGGCATTGATGCGCCAGGCGCTCACCCAAGCACTTCATCATGCGAGTTACCGCACGGCATTTCAGAAAAAATTGATCGATCAGCCGCTGATGATGAATGTCCTTGCCGATCTTGCCCTCGAATCGGAAGCGGCCACCGTGATGACGATGCGTCTGGCGCGATCATATGACGAGGACACGGACTCTGCGCAGATTATCCGGCGCGTGCTGACCCCTGCCGCAAAGTTCTGGATCTGCAAGCGTACGCCCTTCGTGACTTGCGAGGCAATGGAGGTGCTTGGCGGGTCAGGGTATATCGAGGAAAGCATCATGCCTCGGCTGTATCGCGAGGCACCCGTCAATTCGATCTGGGAAGGATCCGGCAACATTATGTGTCTCGATGTCCTGCGCGCGCTTGGGCGGACGCCGAACGCGACGGACGTCTTGAGGCAAGAACTGGATGGCGATGCCCGATTGAAGCGAGTCTCCGTACGCCTTTCAAAACGCCTCGCCGGGGCGGATCGCAACGATGAGACACAGGCGAGGGCGCTCACACGCGAACTCGTGCTGGGCATGCAAGCGGCCCTGCTGGTCAGGCATGCGCCCGCGGAAATAGCCGATGCATTTTTTGCCTCGCGTCTGGATGGCAATGCAGGCTCGACTTTCGGCCTTCTGCCAACTGGGCTCAATTTGCGAAGTATAATCGAGCGCGCGACACCAGCCAGCTAGACTATTCCAAATACCGCTAGCACGAGCGCCACCTGAGCCAGGAACCCCACCGTAAAGGCGAGGGTGCGCAGCACGGGAATACCCATCGTGTAGATGATCGCGTGAGCAAGCCGCGCCCAGAAGTAAACGGCACATGCGATCACGGTGACCCGAGTGGAATAGCCCTGGGCATCAAGGATTAGGACGAGCGGCGCGAAAATAATCAGATTCTCGACAGCATTTGTGTGAGCGAAATAGAGCCGCTGCGCCCACGGCGATTGCGGCTTGTCGCCCCGAGAGGGGTTGGCCATGGCGCCCACGAGCCCCCGCACCATCACGCGATCGAGAATGTAAGGCACCCACAGCAGGCCAGTCAGGATGACGGTGAGCGTCAGCCACAGCAGTTCTCTGGTCATCGGCAAATCCCCGTGCTTGATGCTGTCAAAGGCAAGATAAGCGATGCAGAAACGATTGTCGCGGACAAGAAGCTCAGGATTCCAGCCAGGACCTCGCGACGACATAGAGTCCGACGGCTATGACCAAGCCAGAAAACATCCGGGCAAGCGCATTCTTGTGAGACGAAAGACGCTGCGCGAGCTTGATGCCGAGCAATCCTCCCAATGCACCTCCCACGATAAATATACCAGCAAGTGGCCAATCCACGAGACCGGACCAGGCATAGCTTGCAGCCGTGGTCACCCCTAAGGCGGTGACTGACAGCAGCGAGGAGCCGATTGCGTTGATCAGCGGCATTTGGGTTGCGCCGATCAAGCCCGGAACGATCAGGAAGCCTCCGCCAATACCGAAAAAGCCGGACAACCCGCCCACAGCAAGACCGCACCCTATCAGAATCGGCAGCATGCGCGACACGGTTGCGAGCGTTAGCTTTACGTCCGGATTGCCTGGAGATGTCCGCGGTCGCAGCAGCAGCAGACCGATCGAGATCATTAGCGCCCCAAAGACCGTCAGAAGCCGACTCCCCTCGATCATTTTTCCAAGCTGGGCACCAGCCGCGGCGCCGACGATGCCGGCCAGCGCAAACGCAATCGCACAAGGCCACTTCACGGTCTTCGCGCGCGCGTGCCCCGCAAGGTTTGCCGCTGCGCTTGCGGCGACGGCAATCGCGCTTGTGCCTATGGCAACGTGAGGCGAAGAGACACCTACGACATAAACAAGCAATGGAACGGCCAGGATGGATCCGCCGCCGCCTATTAATCCAAGGACAAAACCGACCACGCTCCCCGAACCTACGGCAAGAAGCTCGTGAAGGCCGATCACCGCGTTGTCATCAGCGCGCGCCGGTTCCAGGGCATCCGCGCGAGCACATACGCCATTCCGCAGAAACCGGTGCTGCCTGCGAACACTAGGCCCGCACCGACGAAAGCGGAAAGCGCATAGATGAAGGGCGACACTGTTGCGCCAAGCATGATGCCCAGCAATACGAGACTGCCGGCGGTGATTTGCACTTGTCGCATGATGTCAATCGGTTGCGTGCGATCGAGGGTGATGGGCAGCCCTGCTCGCTTCCAGGCATCGAGGCCTCCCTCAAGAATATAAGCCTCGCATTTGCCGGCAGCGTTCGAAAGCCGAGCGGCGTTGCCGAGCGTTCTCACTCCGGATCGGCAATGGAATACGAAAATCTCGTTGCCTTCGCCGAAACGGAGCTCGGAATCCATGCGGCTTAAGGCATGATGACGCGCGCCAGGGATACGTTCCCGCGCATGTTCGTCGGCTTCACGCACATCAACCAGCACGGCGCCTTGGCGCATCAGTTCGGCCGCACGCTCGGGTGAAACAGTGGTGAGATTTGACACGTGTTTTCCTCTTTGCTGGCGTCAAGGGCAGTAGATGGACTTGAGCACGCCGAGAAGGCGACCTGCATTCGGATTAGCGATCCGGTAGAAAATGGTCTGCGCTTCGCGCCGCGTAGCGAGGAGACCGTCCTCGCGCATCTTTGCGAGATGCTGGGAAAGGGCGGACTGGCTTAAACCCACGGCGTCTACGAGTTGGCCTACGGACAACTCGCCCGCTACGACCAACTGGCAAAGGATCAGCAGCCGCTTTTCATTGGCAACCAGTTTGAGCAGGGCGGTAGCTTCGCCAGCCTTGCGCTCTAGTTCCTTGATGCCAATATCGGACGCAGATTTAGATCGTCGCGCCGCTTGAACAACCACAGGCATCCTCCTTGAGTGATACTTTGCTAAATTAGTATGTGCTAATATATAGTCAAGGCAGCAAACTAAGGGAGCGTGGCCATGACCCCTGCTGAAAAGCCCGAGATCAAGGGCTTCTTTGACGAACCGACGAATACCGTCAGTTATCTGGTGTGGGATCCCACAACAAAAGAGGGCGTGGTGATTGACCCTGTTCTGAATTTCGATCACCGAAGCGGCGAGGCGACCGTTCAATCAGCCGATGCAATTCTGGCTGCGGCAGATAGTCTCGGCGTCAAGATCAAGCAGGTGCTCGAAACGCATGCTCATGCCGATCACCTGTCGGGGGCACCGTATATCAAAGTGAAAACCGGTGCGAGCGTTGCGATCGGAGAGCACATCAAGGATGTGCAACGTATTTTTAGGCCGGTATTCAACGCGACGGACGTCTCCGGCGACGGTTCAGAATTTGATCATCTGTTCAAGGACGGTGAGCATTTCAAGGTCGGCATAATCGACGCTGAGGTGATCTATACTCCCGGGCATACACCGGCCTGTGTCTCCTACAAAATTGGCGATGCTGTCTTCGTCGGCGATACGATGTTCATGCCCGATTACGGAACGGCGCGCGCCGACTTTCCCGGTGGCGATGCCCGCCAACTTTACCGCTCGATTCAGCGCATCCTCTCGCTCCCGAAAGAAACGCGCCTTTTCATGTGTCACGATTATAAGGCACCAGGACGAGATCAATACGCCTGGGAAACGACCGTCGGTGAAGAGAAAGCGCGGAACGTGCACGTGCACGAGGGCGTGAGCGAGGATGATTTCGTAAAGATGCGAGAGGCGCGCGACGCCACGCTTGCGACGCCCTTGCTGCTGCTGCCTTCGATCCAAGTCAATATCCGTGCCGGCAAGTTTCCGCCAGCCGACGCAAATGGCGTGCGTTATCTCAAGGTGCCCGTCAAGCTGGCATCTTGACGTGCTTACGTCCAGCTTTTCACCTTGACGTAAGAGCCCGGTGCATCTTCGATCGGTTTGAGTTTCCTGTCGCCGATCTTCCGCGCCGGCACGACTTGCGGCCCCTGCGACTTCAGCCAATCCAGCCAGTCCGGCCACCAGGACCCGGCGTGCTCGGTTGCGCTCTTCATCCAATCGTCGACATTGTCCCCGACCGGCTTTTTGCCCGTCCAGTACTGGTATTTCGGTTTCATCGGCGGATTGACAACACCAGCGATGTGCCCTGAACCGGCAAGGACGTATCTCACCGGACCTCCAAAGAACTGGGACCCATACAGGACAGACTTTGCCGGTGCGATATGATCTTCGCGGGTCGCAAGATTATAGATCGGCACAGTGATTTTGCGCAGATCAAGTTTTACTCCGCCGATTGTCATCTCGCCCTTACTTAACCTGTTTTCGAGATAGCAATTGCGCAGATAGTAGGAATGGTTCGCAGCCGGCATTCGGGTTGCGTCCGAATTCCAGTAAAGAATATCGAAGGGCAACGGTTTCTTGCCGCGCAAGTAGTTGTTGACGATATAGGGCCAGATCAACTCGTTGGACCGAAGCATATTGAAGGCATTGGCCATTCGCGACGCCTCCAGATAGCCCTGCTCGTTCATATGCTTTTCAAGATGCTTGATGCGATCCTCGTCAACAAACACCATCAGATCGCCGGCATAGGTGAAATCAACCTGCGCTGCGAACAGCGTCGCCGACCTGACTCGTTTTTGCTTTTTTGCAGCCAAGTAGGCAAGTGTAATGGCGAGCATTGTGCCGCCAACGCAATACCCAACGGTGTTGCACTGCTTTTCGCCGGTTGCGGTCTGAATAGCTTCGAGGGCTGCGATGACTCCATCGCGCATATAATCTTCGAAACTCTTCTGTGCGAGCCGAGCGTCGGGGTTGACCCAGGAAATCACAAAAACCGTTATGCCCTGATCGACACACCACTTTACGAAGGACCGCTCGGCCGTGAGATCGAGGATATAGAACTTGTTAATCCAGGGTGGCACGATCAGCAGCGGAACTGCCAATACGTTTTCGGTTGTCGCTTCATACTGAATAAGTTGCATCAGTTCATTCTGAAAGATGACTTTTCCGGGCGTGGTGGCGAGAGTTTTGCCAACTTCGAAGACCGAAGCATCTGATTGGCGAATTTTGAGCAGCCCGTGGCCAGCCTTGATATCTTCGGCAAGCATGCGCATGCCTCTGACAAGATTCTCGGCATTTGAAGAGAGTGTTTCGCGAAAGAGCTCGGGATTCGTGAGTACGAAGTTTGACGGCGAAATCGCGTTAGCGATCTGCGTGATATAAAATTCAGCCTTTCTCCGAGTATGCGGGTCGAGTTCATCTGCATTCTTGACCAGGCGCTCGACCCATTGAACGGTCAAAAGATAGGCTTGTTTTAGAAAGTCGAAAAACTGGTTTTGCGACCAATCGGGGTCCAAAAACCGTTTGTCTTTCGAATCCGGTACGGCAACTGGTTGGGCTTGCTCGCCGGCCAGACGGCGTGCTGCCGCCGCCCACAGTTCGAGATATGCGCGCCCGAGGCTCGTCTGCAGTTCGACTGCACGCTGCGGATCGGAGGTCCAGTATTCAACGACTCGCAACAGCGTCTTCACCGCATCTGCGATATCAAACGCCAGACCACCCTTTATCTTGCCTTCTTCACGGGGTTTTAGAAATGCCGAGAGAGCCCTGCCGCTCTCCTCGACCAGGCGGGCAACGTTGCGCGAGAGAACCTCGATATCAATGTCGTCTATCGCAGCAGGCTCTTTTGCAGGCTTATCCATGAGCTTCGGCTCGCCCTAGACACAAGAAGTGGCCAGTGGTGCCCGGCCTCGCAAGCATGAGCTTCGCTCGTGAGGATCATCTTGCTGCGGCCATAATAGCGTGACTTTGTTATAATTCGTTGAGTCCTAATCGATTTCCGCATTAGACATGGCGAAGCAGTTGTGGCCTCTATTTTGGGCGACTGCCGGGCTGGCAGCGCTGCTGGGCGCCTGCTCCCCAGGTGCGATGATTGACCGGCTACCCCCCGATATGGGTCTGCCCGCAGATGCACCAGCGCGGCCGGAGACGCCCTACAGCTACCCTGCAGTCCACGACATGCCACCAAACCGGGCCTCGGCCCCTATGACCGAGGAAGATCAGGTGAAACTCGAAAAAGAATTAACCAATCTGCGTCAGCGGCAGGAGGGCCAGCAGCCCGCCGGACAAGGTTCTGCTGCGGCGAAAAAGCCTCAAAAGCCGGCGGTATCCGGTCAAACCGATGGCGCCAAGCCCAACCCATGATAAAAGCGCCGCCGGGGCCCACAAGTGTCGGCTGGCGGGGCAGCCGGCCTTTTAAGGTGTTGAGCTAATGGATGACTTTTACCGCATTCGGCGTCTGCCGCCTTACGTATTCGAGGAGGTGAACAAGGCCAAGGCGGAAGCTCGCAACGCTGGGGCCGACATCATTGATCTTGGCATGGGCAATCCTGACCTGCCAGCTCCAGCGCATGTCATCGAAAAGCTTAAGGAAACTCTGGGTAAGCCGCGTACAGATCGCTACTCAACCTCACGAGGCATTCTCGGCCTGCGTCGAGCACAGGCCGCCTACTACGAGCGTCGATTTGGCGTAAAGCTCAATCCCGATACTCAGATCGTCGCGACGCTGGGTTCGAAAGAAGGCTTTGCGAATGTCGCGCAGGCCATCACTGCTCCAGGTGACGTCGTTCTGGTGCCGAATCCCAGCTATCCGATTCACGCGTTCGGCTTTCTGATGGCAGGAGGAGCCATTCGCTCTGTCCCCTCCGAGCCCACTCCCAATTTCTTTCATACGCTTGAGCGAGCGGTCGTACATTCGATTCCGAAACCTACCGCCGTTGTCGTGTGTTATCCGGCCAATCCGACCGCTTACGTTGCCACTCTCGATTTTTACAGGGATCTTGTCGCGTTCGCGAAGAAGCATGGGATTCTTATTCTGTCGGATTTGGCCTATGCGGAAGTCTATTTCGATGGGCATCCGCCTCCCTCACTGCTACAGGTGCCGGGCGCAAATGACATCGCGGTCGAATTCACTTCGATGTCGAAGACGTTCTCGATGCCCGGCTGGCGCATGGGCTTTGCCGTCGGCAATGAGCGGGTGATTGCGGCATTGTCCCGTGTAAAGTCGTATCTGGATTATGGAGCCTTCACGCCGGTCCAGGTCGCCGCGACTGCCGCTCTCAATGGTCCCGAGGATTGCATCAAGGAAATGCGGGAAACCTACAAACGTCGCCGAGACGTGCTTGTGGAAAGCTTCGGCAGAGCTGGCTGGCCCGTGCCGGCGCCGCGAGCGTCAATGTTCGCCTGGGCATCAATTCCCGAACCATTCCGAAATCTGGGCAGCGTTGAATTTTGCAAGCTCCTCGTGGAGAAAGCCGACATCGCAGTA
This sequence comes from Pseudolabrys sp., assembly GCA_035718275.1. Classification (GTDB taxonomy): domain Bacteria; phylum Pseudomonadota; class Alphaproteobacteria; order Rhizobiales; family Xanthobacteraceae; genus Pseudolabrys. The sequence continues at coordinate 209,339 of DASTHI010000026.1, forward strand.
TCACCAGGGATCGGTTTTGGTGAATACGGCGAGGGCTTCGTACGAATTGCGCTCGTGGAAAATGAGCAGCGTATCCGTCAGGCTGCACGCAATGTCCGACGATTTCTCGAAAATGCGCCGGAACAACTTCACAATGTTGTCCCAATTGCCACGCGGCGTTGAAGGCGCGCTTGTTGATGCTTCAGGCGCGGGCGCATAATCGCGAAAAACACAAGCTGACATTCGGATAAGCGGATGGGCACTCAAGCGCTAAAATTGGGTGTCGCCGGACTGGGCACGGTCGGTGCCTCATTGATCAGTCAGATCACGCGGCAGCGCGATGCACTCGCAAGCCGATGCGGCCGGGTCATCGACATCGTCGCGGTATCTGCCCGTTCGCGGACAAAGGACCGCCATGTCGATCTCAGGAAAATGAAATGGTTCGGCGACCCCGTTGCGCTCGCGCGCGAGCCCGGAATCGACGTCTTTGTTGAGCTGATTGGGGGGGCCGGGGATCCGGCGAAAAGTGCGGTCGAGGCGGCGCTGGTCTCGGGAAAATCAGTCGTGACTGCAAACAAGGCGCTACTTGCAAAACATGGCTTCAGGCTGGCGGCTCTGGCTGAACGCAATCACCTGGCGCTGAATTTCGAGGCAGCCGTGGGCGGCGCCATACCGATTATCAAGACGCTGCGCGAAGGATTGGCAGGAAATTCCTTCGAGCGCATCTACGGGATTCTCAACGGCACTTGTAATTATATCCTGACCCGGATGGAACAGGATAAATTGTCGTTTGCGACCTGCCTGAACGAGGCGCAGCGGTTAGGTTATGCGGAGGCCGATCCTACTTTCGATATCGAAGGACATGATACGGCGCAAAAATTGGCGATTCTGGCGAGTCTCGCATTCGGCACAAAAATCGATCAGGGTGCGATCTATGTGGAAGGCATCTCGTCCATCACGCCGGCTGATCTTTCTGCGGCGGATGAACTCGGCTATCGGGTAAAGCTGCTGGGCGTGGCCGTAAAGACGCCGCAAGGGATCGAGCAGCGCGTCCACCCGACAATGGTGCCAAAAGATTCGGCGATAGCTCAAGTGATGGATGTTACAAACGCTGTGACCATCGATGCCTCGGGCATCAGGCCCCTGACCCTTGTGGGCCCGGGAGCCGGCGGTGCCGCAACAGCTTCAGCGGTACTTACAGATATCGGCGATATCGCAAGAGGCGTACGCACGGCACCATTCGGGCGGCCGACCGCACGCCTGCAAATAGTCCGCAAGGCCCCCATGCAGCGGCATGAGGGCGGCTACTATATCCGTCTTGTCGCCCGTGACCGGCCTGGCACTGCTGCAGCAATTGCCACACGGCTTGCAGAGCAGGGTATATCACTGGAGTCCATTGTGCAGCGCCATGACGCCACGCACCTCGGTCATGATAGCAAGGCGGGGTCCGTCCCCGTTATCCTCATTACCTATGCGACGAGCGAGGACGCGGTTCGCAAGGCACTTGCAGCCGTGGGCCGCGATAGGGTGATCTCAGGTCGACCGCAAGTCATTAGGATCGAAAAGAACTGATCGGCTGGCCGGAATTTCTGTGAGGGAGCGTGAAAATGTCGAGTATCACCGTCCATGCGGACCTGGTGCTGGAACGCATCCTCAGTCTTGAGATCGTACGCGTGACCGAACGCGCCGCAGTATCGTCTGCTCGTTTGCGCGGTCACGGAAAGGACAAGGCATCGGATCAGGCGGCCGTCGATGCGATGCGCCGTGAGCTGAACAAGTTGCCTATCGACGGCACTGTGGTGATCGGAGAGGGTGAAATGGACGAAGCGCCGATGCTGTTCATCGGCGAAAAAGTAGGCACCAAAGCCGGGCCAAAGGTCGACATCGCCGTGGATCCCCTGGAAGGAACCACGCTTTGTGCAAAGAACATGCCTGGCGCGATTGCAACTTTGGCCATGGCCGACGCGGGAACGCTGCTGCACGCACCTGACTGTTATATGGACAAGATCGCAATCGGCCCGGGATATCCTCGGGGCACGATCGACCTCGATGCGGCGCCCGAGGACAACATTCACTCGCTTGCAAAAGCCAAGGGTGTAAAGCCTTCCGAAATTACTGCGATACTCCTTGATCGGCCCCGCCATGCCGACATTATTGCAGCCGTGCGCAAGACCGGCGCGGCAGTTACTCTGATCAGCGATGGCGACGTTGCTGGGGTGATCCATTGCGCCGAACCAAAGACAGGGATCGACATTTATCTCGGGATCGGCGGTGCTCCGGAAGGAGTACTGGCTGCCGCTGCCCTTCGCTGCATCGGCGGGCAAATGCAAACTCGTTTGATCATTGATACGGAAGAATTGCGCGAACGCACCCTGAAGATGGGCATCAAGGATCCGCGAAAGAAGTATCAGATTGAAGACATGGTTAGAGGTGATTGCCTGTTTTCCGCTACCGGCGTCACGAGTGGTGCTATGCTCAGCGGCGTCAAATTCGGGAAAGATGTCATCGAGACGGAAACCGTCGTAATGCGTTCCGTGACGGGTACCGTGCGCCGCGTCCTGGCGGAACACAGACAATTTGAAAAATTTCATCTCGACTGACGCGAGCCGTCACATGGGATTTATGTGACTCGGGATCACGCGCGCGAGGGTGATCGCTTCAATGCGTCATGTTCATCTCGTCGGGAGTGTGCCGCTTACCGATTGCCGCGAAGTATTCAGTACCGTAAGCGCCGCATTGGGCCCGTATTTGAATCGCATTCCCGATGGCGAAACAGGCAATCGCTCTGACTGGATCACTTGGCTGGAGCCTGCGTTTTCCGACAATCCAGCATTCGAAAGATCGGACGAGTTGTTTCGCATTCACGCGACAGGCACGGCCCGTCTCCGCTACAGGCTTAGACCGGGCCTGAATGCGTCGGAGGTGCGGTTCAAGAACCTGTTTTACGCCGATGTTGCTAAAGAGTCCTTCCGTGAATTCGTATCCCTCAAGCGGAGCGGCATCATCGCGCAACGCGTTAAATTCCAGATCGATGTCGTGCCGGCACATTCAGTGATTTGGCTGTTTCTGCAGGATGAGTTTCATCACGCAGTTGATCCCATCTACAATAACGCGCTCAAAGGCGAGGTGGACAAGATCGCTGCCGCGCTTCCACACGATCAGATTGCGATACAGTTCGATGTCGCTTCGGCAGTCTTTGCACGCCTCCAGCGCAACGAGCCGAACGCCTATGGCGCCAACAAAGAGGAAATGCTGGACCGGTTCGCGGGTATCCTCGTTTCCTTGGCCCAGTGCGTCCCTGTCGGGATCGAACTCCTGTTCCATTTTTGCTATGGGGACAGCAATCACAAACATGTCGTTGAACCGATCGATATGGGCGACATGGTCGCGCTCGCGAACCGTCTCTCGGTTCAGGTCGAGCGCCCCATACACCTTATTCACATGCCCGTGCCGCGTGATCGCGATGATGATGCTTATTTTGCCGCGCTCGCGAATTTACGCCTGAAGCCGGAGACCGAGCTTTGCCTTGGTCTTGTGCATTACACGGACGGAGTGGCCGGTACGCGGCGACGCATGGTGACCGCTGGCCGACATGTGGAAAACTTTTCTGTGGCTACGGAATGCGGTTTTGGCAGGCGCGATCCGGCCACCATCCCCCAATTGCTCCGCATCCACGCTGAAGTGGCTGCTTGAAAATCCGGATCATGGATCAGTAGCATCGCAATCGCATCCACCCACTGATTCGCACGCGAGGCGGCGTTGCGCTCGCGAGGACGCACTGCCCATGGGCGCGCTGCCTGCTGCCATTCTGAATGATCCTGATCGTTACTTTCTCGGAGTCGAAAGCTCATTGCTTGGACGCCCGTGGAGGGGTCGGCTGGATCAGCGCGGTTCAGCGCGCGCACTTGCGATCGCGCAGCGACATGGGCTGGATGATTTACTCGCTCGGGTACTCGCGGGACGCAACATCGAGGTCGCAGATGTCGAAAGCCATCTTGATCCGACCATCAAGCGTTTGATGCCCGAACCGCATTCCCTGACGGACATGGAAGCGGCGTCGGTTCGCATCTCCCACGCGATTCTGCAGCAGGAAAATATTGCAATATTCGGCGACTACGACGTGGATGGTGCTACTGCTTCTGCCTTGCTCTGCCGGTTCCTGCGCGATTGCGGGCTTGATCCCATCGTTCATATTCCCGATCGTATTTTCGAAGGCTATGGGCCGAACGTGGATGCAATCCGTTCTTTTGCTGAACGCGGCACCAATGTGCTCATCACTGTCGATTGTGGTGCCACAAGCATCGAGCCGATCTCTCACGCGAGAAAGCTCGGCTTGGATGTCGTCGTCATCGATCATCATCAAACGGACGTTGAACTTCCCGACGCCACAGCCATCATCGATCCCAATCGTCCGGACGATTTGTCCGGTCTGGGGCATCTCGCCGCAGTGGGACTCGTTTTCATCACGCTGGTGGCCGTCTCGCGCGAATTGAGGCGCGCAAACTTTTGGACTGTCGCGAGGCCCGAACCCGACTTGTTATCACTGCTGCATTTAGTGGCCCTTGGCACCGTTGCGGACGTAGTTCCGCTGAAGGGACTCAACCGCGCCTTCGTCGCGAAAGGCCTGATCGCGCTGCGACGCCGCGATCACGTCGGATCGACCGCATTGATGGATGCCGCCCGCCTGGCGGGTCCGCCTGAAGCCTGGCATCTGGGCTTTTTGCTCGGACCGAGGATCAATGCCGGTGGGCGAGTTGGCCGTGCCGATCTGGGTGTCCGGCTGCTGCTCGAGCAGGATCCAAGCGAGGCCGCCCGCATTGCGGCAGAACTCGATCGGCTCAATCGGGACCGCCAGCAGATCGAGCAGGCGGCCTGGGCTCAAGCAGATGCCGAAGCGCTGGCAGCACTCGGCCTCGAAGACAAGGGGAGCGTGATAGTCACTGCTTCGGCCGGCTGGCATCCCGGCGTTATGGGTCTTGTCGCAGCGCGCCTGAAAGAGCGCTACGGGCGCCCGGCTTTTGCCATCGGACTCGAACCGGGGGGACTTGGGACCGGCTCAGGCCGTTCAATCCCGGGCGTCGATCTTGGCCAGACAGTCAGGCGTGCGGTTCATGAACGGATCCTCCTGAAGGGTGGTGGTCACGCCATGGCCGCGGGCGTAACGCTGGAACGCGACCGGCTTGGGGATTTTCGCGCATTCATGGAGGAAGCATTGTCCCCCGCGGTCGAGCAAGCACGGCGCGACAACGGCTTGCTAGTCGATGGTGCAGTTACCGCCAGCGGTTTCAATTTTGCACTTGCCGACATGCTGTCGCGCGCCGGACCTTATGGCGCGGGCAATCCGGAGCCCGTGCTTGCGCTTCCAACTCACGTGCTTGCCTTTGCCGAGCCCGTCGGCGAGAGCCACGTCCGCGCCCGATTTCGTTCGGGCGACGGAAAAACCGTTAATGCGGTGGCGTTTCGTGCCGTGGGGCAGCCGTTGGGGAACGCACTTTATGAATATCGCGGCCGCACGCTCCATGTGGCCGGCCACATCGCGATCGACACATGGCAAGGGGAGCAGCGTGTGCAGATGCGGGTCATGGATGTGGCCGCTGCCTAAGCTCGCCGCAATTGAGGCGCGCGGGCAACAAGGATACGCTCATCGCCTGTAAGGCGATTCGCGAGTGGCAGGTTTTCGTTCGTGGGCGTGCGCAGCAACAACATGCGTCTTCACAAACGGAGCGCCCGTGAAGCTCAATTTTGAACGATTTTCCACGCCTGAGTTCGTCGCAGGAAATGCCGAATTTGAACCTGACCGTCACGAGATGCTTGTCGCCGCCTGCGCGGTTTTGATGGCATTGCTGACGGTCGCCGCGATCGCCACGTTGATGGGCATGTCTTGACGCAGTAATAGGCTCACTTCAGGCGATATTCAGCGGTCGGGTGTCCGCCACTGATTGCGCGACTAGCCGAAAGCTCCTGTTAGCCCGAGGGCGTTGCTATTTGCAGCGCGAACGTACAAATCTGTGCGGTACGCAAGTGGCACGGGAGGCTCTTGATGCCCCAGAAGATCACTTTGGGATACAAGGCGCTTTGTGAGGCAGCCGAACGGGAAATCGAAACCGTATCCGCGGAGCAGGCGCTCGATCTCCATTGCCGAGATGATGCCGTGCTGGTCGATATCCGTGATGTCCGAGAGCTGCAGCGAGAAGGTCGCGTGCCTGGAGCCTTTCATTGCCCGCGCGGCATGCTGGAGTTCTGGATAGATCCTGAGAGTCCGTATCACAAGCCGGTGTTTGCGGCTGACAAGAAGTTTGTGTTCTTCTGCGCGGGCGGTCTTCGCTCGGCGCTCGCGGCGCAAACGGCGCAGCACATGGGTCTCAAGCCGGTAGCTCATATTCGAGGTGGGTTTGGCGCCTGGAAAAAAGCTGGTGGTTCTGTGCAAACCGCCGACCAGGTGACGGCAGGGCCTAAGAAGCGCTAAGCATTCGAATTGTTTGTGCAATCATCATGAGAACTTGCTTGTCGCAGGATGCTTGGTCGCGCACCCTTGGTCGATTTCCTGGCACAATGTGATGGCGCTGCTGCTGGTCATCGGAAACAAGAACTATTCATCATGGTCTCTGCGGCCATGGATTGCGATGAAGGCGGCCGGGATCGCATTCGACGAAAAGGTGATCCCGCTTTATGAGCCGGGAAGTCGCGAACTGATCTTGAAATATTCGCCGGCGGGAAAAGTGCCCGTCCTGATCGATGGGGAGCAGAGCGTGTGGGAATCGCTCGCCATCCTCGAATATCTTGCCGAGAAATTTCCTTACGCGAGGCTTTGGCCGGAAGACGTGGCGGCCAGGGGACACGCGCGCGTGGTTGCGACCGAAATGCACGGCGGATTCGTGCCGTTGCGGAAGCACTGCCCGATGAATCTATGGCTACCGCCCAGGTCACGTCCTCAGCCTGAGGACGTCATGGCAAACGTGCGGCGAATTGAAGCGATTTGGACCGATTGCCGAGAGCGATTCGGTAGACATGGGCCTTTTCTTTTCGGCGCCTTCACGGCCGCGGACGCGATGTATGCACCCATTGTCGCAAGGCTTCACACCTATGGCTTGCCGGTATCGGACGTCTGCCGTGCCTATATGCAGGCGATCATGAGCCTCCCGGCATGGGAAACCTGGACGAAAGCCGCCGCAAAAGAACCGTGGATCATGAAAGGCAACGAACCTGACTGGCCGCTTGTGCGCGGGAGGTCGGTGATTGACAGCACGAAATAGGAAATGAGCCATCGGCGCGGGGGACCGGCAGAATCGGAAACCTTCACCAGATCGTTACCGAGGAAAACTCTTGTCGCCCGTCCATCCAAAATTTTGTCAAAATTGTGCGCACCATCCCTCGCATCTTTGACGGCTTTCGCCGCATCGCGATCGAGCGACTTGCCGTTTCTGCAATGGGGGAGACATTTGAGCGGCTCGCCAAGGGCCTGAACGGGGTTGCATCTATGCTGACACGTCATTTGTCCGCGTTTCTCGTCGCGTTTTTCATGTTGAGTTCGCCTGGGCTCGCCGTCGAATCTCCAAAATCGGACATAAAGGGGCTTTTCCTGCTGACCGACTATCCCGCGGTCACGGTACAGCCCGGCACCACATCCACCATCAATCTGAGACTCCGGAACTACGCTCTTGCGCCGGAGCGACTGTCTCTTTCGGTCGCTGGTGTACCGAGCGGTTGGACTGCAACGCTCCTTGGCGGTGGCCAGCCAATCGCCGCTGCAATGCCGGCAACGGATGACAGCGTATCGCTGGATCTACGCCTGGACATTCCGAAGGACACTCCGATCGGCACTCACACGGTAACAGTCAACGCAGATGGCAGCGTTTCCCACGTGGCACTGCCCATCGCGGTCACGCTCGCGAAGGAACTCCCGGCGAAGCTTTCGCTGCAACCACAACTGCCGGAATTGCGAGGTTCTACACGTTCGAGTTTCGAGTACACGATGACCGTCAAGAACGACAGTGGCAAGAAGCTGCTGGTCAGCCTGGCGGCCGAAGCACCGAAGAATTTCGACACCTCGTTCACGGAGGCCTATGGGACCCAGCAACTGACCGCGATTCCGGTCGATCCTGGAAAGACCAAGGACGTCAAGCTTAAGGTAACGCCTCCGGACACGGTGGACGCCGGTCACTATCCGGTCACGGTCAGAATTGCCGCAGAGGATGCGCAGGCAACTGCACAGGTGGCCTTGGATATCACGGGCGAGCCGAAGTTGGCACTGGCCGGGCGGGAAGGCCTGTTAAGCGCTCGCGCGACGGCGGGAGTGGAAGCTTCGATCCCGGTCACGGTCACGAACACCGGGACTGCGCCAGCTGAAGTCGTGCAGCTCTCAGGCACAGCGCCTTCAGGGTGGAAGATTAGCTTCGAGCCGAAAACGATCGAACGCATTGCGCCCAACCAGCATGAGGAGGTTCAGGCCCTCATTACGCCACCTGAAAAAGCCATCGCGGGCGACTATGTGACCACACTTACAGCATCCTCACGTGGACAAACCGGCACAGCGAATTTTCGCGTTACAGTCACCACGTCGACCATGTGGGGCGTGGCGGGAGTTGGAATTATCGGGGCGGCGCTGCTGATCATGGTGGGCGCGGTCGCGCGCTATGGCCGACGATGACTGAAACTGTCATCGAGACGAAAGGTCTCACCAAGCGCTATTCCACCGGCACTGCCGTAGACGGCGTTACGTTCTCGGTCAAAGCAGGAGAAATTTTCGGCTTGCTGGGGCCGAACGGGGCAGGGAAGACCACGACTATCCTGATGCTGCTCGGGCTCAGCGATATCACCGCCGGTGAGGCGAGGGTATTCGGTCATGATCCGAGGCGGGAGCCGCTCGCAATAAAACGTCGCGTCGGGTACTTGCCGGATTCGGTGGGCTTCTACGACAATTTGTCTGCTGCGGAAAACCTGCACTACACAGCACGACTTATGGACGTGCCGGCGGAGACACGCGCGCAGAAGGTGGCGGACGCACTGGGTCGGGTCGGTTTGAGCGAAGTTGCAGACAAAAAGGTCGGCACCTTCTCGCGCGGAATGCGCCAGCGCCTTGGCCTCGCCGAAATCATCATGAAGGATGCGCGGGCCGCAATCCTCGATGAGCCGACGAACGGTCTCGATCCGCAAGCCAGCGTCGAACTGCTTGAGCTCATTCGGTCGTTCAAATCGCACGGCGTCAGTATCTTGTTGTCTTCACATCTGCTCGAACGGGTACAGACCGTCTGCGATCGCGTGGCGCTGTTCAATCGCGGCCGGATCGCTCTCATCGGTACCGTCGCTGAGCTGGGACGCAAGGTGCTGGGCGGCGGTTACGCCGTCGAGGTTGAGACAAGCGGAGGCGGCGGCATTGGTCTCGAGAGTCGATTTTCTGCCCTGCCCGGGGTCCGAACTGTGGAGCAGCCTGAGCCGGGGCGATGGCGTTTGGGTTGCGACCGCGATCTGCGCGCGGAGGCTGCGGCCGAGGTGATCGCCGCCGGGGCGCGTCTGAGCAGGCTTTCGCTCGATGAACCCAGCTTGGAAACGATCTATACCCGCTATTTCCAGGAGGTGGCCAATGCGGCGTGAGGGTTCGGCCTTTCACGGCCTTGGCACCGTCATTCTCAAGGAATTGTCGGATCACTTCGCGAGCGCGCGCATGCGCGTTCTGGAATGGCTGGTTGTCTTGACTGCGCTCGCAGCCGTGTACGGCGCCATCCAGCAAGTTCGCGACGTGACGGCGGAAGATCCGTTTCTTTTTCTTCGCCTGTTTACGACGGCAAGGGAGCCGCTTCCATCGTTCGTATCGTTTCTCAGCTTTCTCGTGCCGTTGATGGCAATTGGACTGGGCTTTGATTCCGTCAATGGTGAGCACAGCCGACGTACGCTATCGCGCATTCTTTCCCAACCGATTTATCGCGACGCCCTCTTATTTGGGAAATTTCTTGCCGGGCTGGCGACGCTTTCGGTCAGTCTCATCGCGCTTTGGCTTTTGGTCATTGGCTTGGGATTGATCATGCTTGGCGTGCCTCCCGGTGGAGAAGAGATGGTGCGCGCACTGATCTTCCTTTTTGTCACGATCGCTTATGCGGGCGTGTGGTTGGCTCTTGCGATGCTGTTCTCGGTGATCTTCCGCTCCGCCGCGACCGCCGCTTTGGTCACGCTTGGAATCTGGCTTTTCGTGAGCGTCATATGGCCGGCTTTGTCATCTGCAATCGCCGAGGCCTTGTTCTCGAATGCGGACCAGGCGACGCTAGTCATCGCTGGCCAAATGCTGGCGCGATTGTCACCCGCGACCTTATTCGGCGAATCTGTGTTGGCGTTGCTTCATCCGACAACACGCACACTCGGGCCTGTCTATCTCAGCCAACTCCAAGGAGCAGTGATGGGAGCGCCGTTGCCGATCTGGGACAGCATCATGGTCGCATGGCCGCAAATTGTCGGTCTCATCGCGGCCACGATCCTCCTGTTCGCGGGCGGTTATGTCGCATTTCAGAGGCAGGAAGTCCGGGCTTGACGTTGCACGAGCGAGACCCGGAATGCGGCCTCACGATTGCGTAGATTCATTCAGCCGTCGAACGAGTTCGTCAATGAAAGGACGTTGTCCGGGCAGGATCTTGCGCCTTGCGACTGGCACGCTGAAGTACGCGATGCGATCGATCTCCGGAAAGCTCTGTATCTTGCCGGATCGCGGCGGCCATTCCATTTCGAACTTGTTGCTAACAAAGCCGGTGAGATCATAGTCGCTCTCCACCGCAAACGCGTGGACTGTCTTCCCGCTTTTCTGGCGCAAGGGCGTCAAAGGCAGGAATTTCCCGTCGGGCACGAGCCCGGTCTCTTCGTTAAATTCGCGTTTCGCGCAGGCGAGCAGATCGCCGCTCTCGACATTGCCTTTTGGAATTGACCATGCGCCGTCATCCTTGTTGTGCCAATAAGGTCCACCCGGGTGAGCGAGCAACAGCTCAAGGTCCGGCTTGCGGCGAAATGCGAGGATCCCCGCGCTGATCTGAGGCTTGCTGGGCACGGCGATATTCTTACCGCTGTTGCAGCTCGGAATGAGAGTCATTTTTGCCGATGAACAAGGCGCGCCGACGCAGGCAATTTTCATTAGGGAACTTGCGGCCTTTCCCAGGAATTTATGTTGTTCGGATAAATCACATCGGTGACTGAGTTCATGGTTTGTCGTGCCGAGCGTGAGCTAGGCGGCGGAAATGAACTGGAGCATCGAGGAAAGTCGGAATGGTCGCCGTCAATGATTTTGGTTCCGGGACGAAACGTCTGGCGCGTGGCAAAAGCCCGCCGGGCCGCCGTGCTCCTCGACGGCGCGGAATATTTTGCGGCACTCCGCAGCGCCATGATCAAGGCTAGGCACTCGATCGTCATCGCAGGTTGGGACATTCACAGCCAGATGCAGTTGAGAGGAGGCGAGGAGCCCAAGGACAAATATCCACTGTTCTTCGCGGAATTTCTGGCAGCCTTGGTCAAAGATTGGCCAAGCTTGGATATATGCCTTCTCCTCTGGGATTACTCGATGCTGTATGCGGCGGAGCGCGACCCGTTTCCGACGCTGACGCTGCGATGGAGCACACCGAGCCAAATCCGCTTCTGCCTGGACGACTGTGTTCCGATCGGGTCATCCCAGCATCAGAAGCTCGTCGTCATCGACGATGCGCTCGCCTTCAGTGGTGGGCTCGACCTTACCATCCGTCGCTGGGACACTAGTCAGCATCGGTTTGACGAACCGGGCCGCGTGGATCCGAGCGGCAATTCTTACCCGCCTTTCCATGACGTCCAGATGGTGGTGGATGGTGACGCCGCGCGTTGTCTGGGCGATCTCGTGTCGCAACGATGGTCCTGCGCGGCCTACGAAGAACTGCCGAGGCGCAGAATTTCGCATGACCCCTGGCCCGATGACGTCAATCCCGATTTTGTCGACGTCGATATCGGAATTGCGCGCACGGAACCGAAATACCAGGACCGGGCTGAGGCCCGGGAGGTCGAGCAGCTTTTTTTAGATTCTATTGATGCCGCTGAGAGGTCAATCTACATCGAAAACCAGTTCTTGACTGCACCGGTCATTGCTCAGCGGCTGGCCAAGAGGCTTCAGGAACGCCCGAATCTGGAGGTACTGATCGTGTCTCCAGAAAATCACAAGTCCTGGCTCGAGGCGCAGGTGATGCGCTCGGGGCGGCGGGTATTCGCTGAAATGATCAAGAGGCCGGGAGGTGAACGTGTGCTCCTGGTCCACCCGCAAGTTGCCAATCAGGCTGCTACAGTATCCACCATGGTTCATTCAAAAGTAATGATCGTCGATGATCGGATTTTGCGGGTGGGGTCGGCCAATCTGAACAATCGTTCCATGGGGACGGACACGGAATGCGATCTAGTCATTGTCGGCCACACAAGAGAGCAGCGCGCGATTATTGAGGCGCAGCGCAACAGGCTTCTCGGGCATCATTGCGGAGCTTTGCCGCAGGCCGTTGCTGATCAACTGCCGAAATGCAAAGGCTCCATCGTGCGGGTCGCGACCAGCCTGGCAGAAGGCGGGCACAGCTTGGTTCCCATCGAGGAAACGGTCACGCCCAGCGAGGTGCTGTCCATCGTTCAGGGCGTCGCCGATCCAGAAAAACCCATTGGTGCGGAGGAATTCGTCAGCAATCTGTTAGGCGGCTACTTGCCGACCCGAAATATGTCCACCGTGCTGAAGGTGGCCGGGGCAGGTCTGCTGTTCGTTGCGCTTGCCATTTTGTGGGAGTTCGTTCCACTCGCTGACCCTAAGCAGGTGCGGATTGTGCTTGCCTCGATAGCAAGGGATGCAACGGCGCCGTTCATTGTGGTGGCCATATTCGTGATTGCGGGCTCTGTTTTCTTTCCGTTGACTGTACTGATTGCGGCGACAGCCGCCACGTTCGGGCCATGGCTTGGGTTTCTATACGCCGGGGCAGGCGCGCTCGCCAGCGCGCTCGTGACCTTCGCGTTAGGTGCGTTGATCGGAAAAAAAACGCTGCATGATGTGCTGGGGCCACGGCTGAATCGCGTGCGTCAATACGTGGTCAAGCGGGGAGTGCTTGCAATTGCTGGCATTCGCCTGGTTCCGATCGCGCCATTTACCCTGGTGAATCTCGTCGCGGGTGCGAGCGGCATACCAGTTCTCGACTACATGCTCGGTACGCTGGTCGGCATTCTGCCGGGGCTGATCGTGATATCGGCCGTAGGACATCAGTTTGCGCGCATACTGACGGCGCCAACTGCGAACGACCTGCTTCTGCTTGGAGGTGCCGTGGCCGCCTGGATCGCAATATCAGTCGGAGCACAGGTGGCGGTCTCTCGTTTTTGGAGACCTAGCCGGTGAAGAAAGGCGAGGGCGTAACTCGGGTGATGACGTGGAACATCCATGGAATTGGGCGGAATCCGCGGTTTGACCTCACACGGGTAGTCGATCTGATTCGAATTTGGGATCCGGACGTCGTGGCTCTGCAGGAGGTCGACTCGCGCCGCACGCTCGCCGATGCTGTGAATCCCTTCGAGTTCCTGCCGACAGCTATCGGCATCTATGGCATCGGCGCCAAGACAATCATCAGCAAGGATGGCGAGTACGGGCAGATGCTAATTAGCCGGTTTCCGATCACGGCCCATCAGGTCCACGATATCTCATTCCGTGAACGTGAGCCGCGGCGCGCCATTCGAGCGGATATCCGGACTCCAACGGGACCACTTACGGTGATAGCCACGCATCTCGGACTGAGTTTTCGCGAGCGACGTGATCAGGCTCGCGCACTCGCGCAGTTGGCACTGGGCGAGGCTACGACGGTCGTTATGGGAGACTTCAACGATTGGATCTGGCCGGGGACAGTACGTGCATCGTTATCGCAAGTGCTCGGTGCCTACACGCGATCCTACACATTTCCCTCCCGCTTTCCGTTGTTCAGCCTCGATCGTATTTATTGCCGTCCACGGCACATGCTGCTGCGAAGTTATATCGATACCAAGGCCAGGACTCTTTCTGATCACCTTCCGGTCATTTCTGACCTTCGAATGAGTGGTTGCAAAACAAAGGGAAGCCCAGCGCAATGCTCCGCTTCCTCTTTGTAGGAATGTGCAACTGTCAGTCCTCTCCAGACTCCTTCATCTTGTCCTTCATTCCACCGATCGTATTCTGCACTTTTCCACCAACCTTCTGGACTTTGCCCTCGGCCTCTAGTTTCGTGTCACTGGATGCTTTGCCGGCAAGTTCCTTGACTTTTCCTTTGGCCTGATCGGCGGCGCCTTGAACTCGTTCTTTGTTCATCGTGTCCCTCGTTGATTCCATCTATCGTCAGAACTTAAACGTTTCAGAGCGCGCGGACGTTCCACTTGTTCCACTCGAATGCAACGTACGACTTTTCACGAATCGTCAGAGAATGGTGACGACCTCGCGCGAACGCGGATTGAGGATGACGATTCTGTTATTTGCGATGATGTATTCGTAGCCTCGCCATGCTGGATAAATCGCGACGACCTGCGGCGGTAGCGGATAGCTCTGCACTTTCCCGGGGATACGCTCGCCGACTCGGGCAGATTCGTGCAGTTGCGTTGGCTCGACCTTTTGCTTTGTGAGAATTGACATGATTGTTGTGCGCTGCTCATTGCTTAGCCCTGACCCTGCTTCGCCCGATTGCGGGGCGCCGCCTTTGCCATTCATCTCGCCAGCGGATGGGGAGTGGGTTTCGGCATTGCCGCTCGTGCTGCGTGCGCCTGGTTGTTCACCGGTGACAGGTGCTGAGCGTTCGTCCTTGTTCAGCGGCGGACCAATTTTTTCAGCAGGAGCATTCTGCTGAGCCGGTGGCGCCGGTTCGGGCGGCTCACTGCTCACCTGAGAGAACGCAGAACTACAGCCCAGCAGCAGGGCTGCCGATATGATCGACAAGAGCTTTATTTTGTCCACAATTGCCTCCTTCTGGACGATGCACACCAAACGTTTTGTGAAATGCGCGGGTTCCGACCTGCGAAAGCCGGTGGCGCAATGGCATAGCGTTGCCTACTGTTGCGCGTTGGGTTGATCGGGGGTGAGGGGAGGAATTGGTGGCAATTCTGTCGTCATCTGTCGACAGGCATTCTTCCGAGTTTCAGATGAATGCCCAGCGTATGAAGGCACTTGTAGCCGAACTCAAATGCCAGCGAGAAAAAGCTGCCCTGGGCGGGTCGGCTCGCTCGCGGGAGCGTCACGTTGCGCGTGGAAAGCTGCTGCCTCGCGATCGCGTGATGAACCTCATCGACGCGGGATCGCCATTCCTGGAATTATCGCCGCTTGCCGCGAACGGAATGTATGAGGACGCCGTGTATGGAGCCGGCCTGATAACCGGCATCGGCCGAATCGAAGGCCGAGAATGCGTCATCGTTTGTAACGATTCAACCATCAAGGGCGGCACTTATTTTCCGATGACCGTGAAGAAACATCTGCGCGCTCAAGAGATCGCGCAGGAGAACCGGTTGCCGTGCGTCTATCTTGTCGACAGCGGCGGCGCCAATTTGCCCCATCAGACGGAAGTTTTCCCTGACCGCGAGCATTTCGGCCGCATATTTTACAATCAGGCGATCTTGTCATCCTTGGGAATTCCGCAGATTGCTGTTGTGATGGGTTCTTGCACGGCGGGTGGCGCTTATGTGCCGGCCATGTCCGATGAAACGATCATTGTCCGCAATCAGGGTACGATTTTTTTGGGAGGACCGCCGCTCGTCAAGGCCGCAACCGGTGAGATCGTTAGTGCCGAAGAGTTGGGAGGTGCCGACGTCCATGCGCGCAAATCGGGAGTTGCTGATCACTACGCGCAGGACGACCACGACGCATTAAGTTTGGCGCGCCGTATTGTGAGCAATCTGAACACGAAAAAGCAGCACGATATTGTATTGACCAAGCCGCGCGAGCCGGCCCTTGATGCTGACGAACTGGAGGGGATCGTTCCGGTCGATCTCAAGAGGCAATATGATGTTCGCGAAGTAATCGCGAGGATCGTGGATGCGTCCGAGTTCGACGAATTCAAAGCGCTTTACGGTACGACGCTCGTTGCGGGCTTTGCACATATAGCCGGCATTCCCGTCGGCATCATCGGCAACAATGGAATCCTGTTTTCTGAAAGCGCTTTGAAAGCAGCGCATTTCATAGAACTCTGCTGCCAACGCCGTATTCCGTTGCTGTTCCTGCAGAATATTGTCGGCTTCATGGTCGGACGAGAATACGAAACGGCAGGTATCGCGAAGGATGGCGCTAAAATGGTGACCGCGGTCGCCTGTGCAAAGGTGCCAAAAATCACTGTGATTATCGGCGGCTCCTATGGTGCCGGAAATTACGGGATGTGCGGGCGCGCCTATGGGCCACGTTTCCTGTTTACATGGCCAAACGCGCGCATATCCGTTATGGGCGGCGAGCAGGCGGCAAGCGTCCTTGCGACAGTCAGGCGGGACAATATCGAGGCGGATGGGGGAACGTGGTCCGAGAGCGATGAGGAAGAGTTTAAAAAACCCTATCGCGAGCAGTTTGAGCGCGAAGGCAATCCATATTTTGCCACCGCACGGCTATGGGATGATGGCATCCTCGCGCCTGCGGAAACCCGGCGCGTGCTTGCGCTGGCATTTTCGGCAACGTTGAACGCGCCAGTGCAGGATACGAAATTCGGCGTCTTCAGGATGTAATCCGTCAGGACACAATTCTGTGGAATTCGCGGAAGCTTCGCCATGACGCGATCGCAAATCCGGCTGCTGTAGCCGCCCATACGGCTAATGCGATCCAGACCATTGCAAGCGAAATGGACCGCAGTGGCGGAAAATCGGTCGCAAGCGACAAGCGCAGGCTCGCGAGAGCATACATTCCAAGCGGAAACACGAGACTCCAGAGCATCGGCGAGTAGGTGATGGGAATGCGGCATATGCCATGTTTCCAGATGCCGAACAGCAGCAGCAAGGGAATCCACCACGTGGCCCATGCCCACATGATGAGCGTCACCCCGTCGATGAACGGCCGCATCGAGCGAAGAAAGGGAAGAGTGCCATCGGTCAGGATCAGTGCCGAGCCGGCGTTCGTGCTGATGGCGGCGGCGCCCATCACGACCCACAAAAGCGGCGTGATGTCATCAGGTTCGAATTCGAAAAAGAAGATACGGTAGGCGAAGAGCGTCACGAAAATCCCGTATAAGACAAGTCCGATCCCCCACAGCATGTGAATCAGCACGAAGATTGCGGTTCCAAACTGCCCAAGCGGCGGCGCAACGATCGTTCCCAGAATCACCAGCGACTCAGTGCCGACAATCGCGATGAGCCAGCCGCCGTGCACGACATTGACGCCGTGCGCAGTATTGAGAAAAGTGAGCACGCCGAAACTCAGGTAGATGAGGAAAAACCAAGTCGTGAGCGCCGCTACCCACATCGCGAATGATAGGGTGGTAAAGCCGCGCAAATGAATGCCGACTCCGAACACGTCGGTTGCTGCCACGATCGTGAAGAATGAGAAGACCAGTCGGGGATTGAGAAGATCGGACCAAAGG
This sequence comes from Pseudolabrys sp., assembly GCA_035718275.1. Classification (GTDB taxonomy): domain Bacteria; phylum Pseudomonadota; class Alphaproteobacteria; order Rhizobiales; family Xanthobacteraceae; genus Pseudolabrys. Next base: position 226,837 of record DASTHI010000026.1, read on the forward strand.
GCTCGTGGAAAACTGATCGCCCGAATAAGCGTTGCCACAACCAGACACGGGTAGGCGATGCCGTTAAAGATAAACAGAGCATCCGAAACAATCCGCTGATTTTCGAAGAAAAACGCGTTGGAGATAATTCCAGTGGCCATCACCAGAGCGAAAGATCCGGGGTAGAGGACCGAGATTTGCCTTATGAGCCAGGATGACGGAGCGTCCTCCTGGGCGAGGATAGTCGGCGTGTTTCCCGAGGAGGGATTGTATTTGTCCATTCCGACCATCATGGTCCTTGCAACTCGTGAACCAGTTTTCGCGCGAGCAACAACCTACCGTGCCAGCGTTCACCGTAGTCCCGGAAGCAGATCGCATTCATTGCTGGAAAGTCTTTCAAGGCGCGCCCACATATCGGCAATGTCTCTCGGCGGCGTCAATACCAGCCGCTCGTGCGCGTTCGAGGGTGAGCCCGTCGGTGACGCGGGCTTTTGGCGCCGCCGTTACTGTCGAACCGCGCCACATAACCTGTACCTGCTCGGCGAACGCGGTCATGGAGCCGGGCGGCTCGAGCGAGCCGCGAGCCCTTATCGTCGATAGTGTAAAGGTCATCGATTCGCGGATTCAAGGACGGGTCGCGGCGAGAGCTCGCTCGCGGGCAGGTCGCCGCATAGCCCCATACAGGACGCTGTGCTACATGCAGAGACGATGACCAGCGCGGAGGATGTTAGGCAACTTGCCCCAGAGGGCACATTGCGGGGCGGCGTGGTCGTCGCGCCGGCGGCTTCCGTTTTCTTTGCAGTGAGAGAGAAGGGTGACGTAAGGGGTGTGACCGTGGACTTAATCCGCGGCTTTGCCACTGCTCTGCATCTTCCATTGTCGCTGCAGATCTATGACAATTCCGGCCAGGTCACCGATGCGGTCGGCAAAGGTGAGTGCGATCTGGCATTCATGCCGCAGGACGCCGAGCGTGCCAAACGGGTGGATTTCGGTCCGGCCTACTATTTCATTGAGAGCACCTATCTCGTTCCGGGGGGGTCCACCATCCGGACAATCGAAGAGGTGAACAGGCCGGGGCGCCGGATCATTGCAATTTCAAATACGACGACTGCGCGGAGCGCGCGACGCACGGCGCCTAGCGCCACCGTTGAGGAAGTGGCGAGCGTGGACCAGATGACCGAGATGGCGCGGCTGGGGCAGGGCGATGCTTTCGCCTTGTCACATGATTCTTTCGCGGGGCTCCTCCCCAAGCTTCCAGGGGCGCGTGTGCTCGCAGGCAACTTTCAGCAGACCGGCATTGCGGTCGCGGTGCCGAAAGGACGGCCAATTGCACTGCGGATTGCTAGCGAGCTGCTTGAGGCGGCTAAGGCGTCCGGGATGGTTCGCAGAGCGCTCGATGCAGCAGGGTTCTCCGACGCTGTCGTGGCGCCAGCCTCCAAGCCTCAGTGATTTGTGCGCTGCCTCGAGGTTCGGCGCTGATTGAAAGAGAGGCCGCGCGCAATGCGTGCTCTCGCGCATTCACAGCTTCAAGATGACGTTCCCGATAGTGCCGCGTTCGACCGCTTCATGCGCAGCAACGATGTCATCAAGACCATAGGTCTGATGGGAGAGCCTGTTGCGCAGCGCACCTAGCTTGAGTGCGGAATTGATCGACGAAACCGCCCTCTCGCGTTCCTTGGCATCGAGCTCATACACCAGGAAGAATTTCAACGTGATGGAGTTGACGAGACAGAAGGCCGCGGGAATGGTCGCCTCGGGCCCTGTTCCATATACAACGACATTTGCCTTCGGACTGACCACCTGGGGGATGAGCTTGGCGTTAGCAGTAAGGTCCATCTCGATCACAGCGCCCACACCGGCCTGCTTCGTTATTTCCATCACGCGGCCGCCGACATTCTCTCGCTTGTAATTTATGGTGTGATCGGCTCCGGCTTCTTTTGCGGCGACAGCCTTTTCGGGAGACGAAATGGTTGCAAGCACGAGCGCGCCTGCAGCTTTTGCGAACTGAATCGCGTATTGGGCGACCGCGCCTGCGCCACCCGAGATCAGGACTATCGTGCCCGCCTTGACCGAGGCAAGACTGACCGCGTGCACAGCCGTCATTGCGGGGATCCCCAAGCACGCCCCGGCCTCAAAAGTGATTTTTTCAGGAAGCGGCACGGCTTGCGCGGCCGGCAGCACGATGAATTCGGCTGCCGTGCCGAATGCACGTTTCCACTGCCCATTCCACAACCACACCCGCTCGCCGACACGTGATTGAGGCACACCCGGGCCAACCTCATCCACCACGCCTGCCCCATCGCTGTGGGGGATGACCCTTGGATAAGCAATTTTCCGGGTGATCCCCTGGCGCGATTTGACGTCCGACGGATTGATCCCGGAAGCGGCTACCTTTACGCGCAGCTCACCGGGACCGGGGTGCGGTGCCTCAACATCGCCGACTTTGAGGACTGTCCGCGCACTGCCATTCGCCTCGTAGAATGCCGCTCGCATTGCTGCTCCTCTCGCCATGGGGGCATGGTCTCACCGACGGGAACTGGAAGTCGAGAACTCGCACCGATCTCCTTGCGTTTTTTCACTGGCGCCAACAACTGAAAAGACACTTCCATTAGCTGAAGAGGTCAACGTGACATATCGTGTTTACAGTGGTCCGAGAGGTTCAGGCGACCTCTCTCCGATCGAAAAATCACAGATGCTGTTCAAGGAGTTCTCGGTCCTCGATGAGGCCCTGTCGTGGGCGCGCCATGTAGAGGAGACCGGCCGAACTCCGCTCCTGATCGAAGGCGACGATGGCACTCGCATGAATCGGCGCGCCATTGCAGATGCGCTCAGGGTCGGCTTTAGGGAGGAGATCGGAAGCGGCGAGAGGACTTGAAGGAACTCAGCCGGCAAGCCGGTTCCATTCAGCGCGAGCCCGATCGGTGAGTTCATTCCACTTGGTTGTCACGACATCCCAGTTCACCATGGGACGCTGTGCACTGCTGGCGGGGCTCGTTGCGGCAGCCGCGTTATGTGAATCGTGCAGGTAGGCGCCTCCCACGGTCAAGACGACACCAAGCATGATCCCGATAAGGACGCGCATTTCACCCTCCCGGTCTGGCGTTCAAACGCCTCCTTGGAACTACCGGTTCCAAGGAAGTGCGCCCAATTCTCCGGATAAAGGCGACGATTTTGCGTCTCTCGTTCTGATATTTCCGTCTGTCGTTCTGACAAAAAAGGACCAGATTTGCGTCCGGCTCAGTTAACCTTAGACACTTACCATGTGCAGCGTAAGTTATTGAAAATTCATATATTCTGACCTAAAAAACTTTGCCCGCAAACAATAATTAGCTGCTATATTGAAGTTATGAGTAGACATTCAGCCAAGAGGGCCGGCCGATCGGCAAAATCGACGCGCGGCAACGCAAAGAAACGCGCCAAGACAGCGCGTTCCGTTGTGAAAAAGGCCTCGAAATCGGCTCGGGTGCCGGTCGGCGCATCCATGCGTACGAGCCGGTTGGCCTCCGGCGCATCCAAGTCCGCTACAAAAATGATCCAGACATCAAGCCCGCCGATGCAGCCTTCGGCTCAGGAGGGACCTGTCCGAGCGCATAAATATCACGTAGGCGAGACGGTTTATTACACGTCGCCCAGTTTCGGGCGCACTGCCGCGACTGGCAGCTATACGGTGGTCAAATTGCTTCCCTCGGAAGGGGATGACTACCAGTATCGCATCAAAAGTTCTGGCGAAGCGTTCGAACGTGTAGCCAAAGAAAGTCAACTTGACCGCGCCTGACGCAGCAGGCGTCGCGATTTTGCCTCCTCCCTCCTTCAATGATGCTTGCAGCGGCGCGATTATCGCGCCAAAGGAGGGCGCATCATGCCGATTTACATCACGCAGGGGCGTTACACGCGAGAGGCAGTAAAGGGCATGATCGTGAAGCCGGAGGATCGAGCCGATGCCGTGGCAAGGCTCCTCTCGAAGATTGGGGGCCGCTTGCTGGGGTACTACGTGACTTTTGGCGAATACGATTTTCTCACGATAGCGGAGGCGCCGAATGACATTCAAATGGCTGCGGCAGTGCTCGCCGCATCGAGTGGCGGCGGTGTGACCGACTTGCGTACAACGGTCGCCTTGACGTCGGTCGAAGCTAAGAGCGCCTTTGCTGCAGCAGGCGATCTGGCGCCAAGCTTCAGATCAGCCGGCCGCGCCTAAAATTGAGATTTGCGGTTCATTGACGGCAAAAACAGAGGCGTCTTTTATTGAGGCAAGCAAAAATGTGCAAAGGGAGAGGATTCATGCGCGCGATACTGAGTCTGATGGCGTCTGTTCTGCTACCGCTGCTGATGACATTCACAGCAGCGGCGCAGAACTATCCCAATCGTACGGTGCGGCTGATTGTGCCATTCGGTGCGGGCGGCCCGGCAGACGTTTACGCACGGGTGCTGGCGCAACATCTGGCGGACGAAACGAAGCAATCGTTCGTCGTGGAGGACCGACCGGGCGCGGGTTCGATCATTGGCACGGATGCCGTCGCGAAATCGGCGCCCGACGGATACACGCTCCTGGTCATGTCGAACACCCACACGACCAACGAGTCGCTGCTTCCCAACAAACCCTTCCAGCTGATGCGGGACTTTGTTCCGGTTGCGACGATGAACTACTCGGATCTTTTGATGGTCGTTCATCCGTCGGTGCCGGCCAAAACGGTCAAGGAATTTATCGACTTGGCGAAAAAAGAGCCGGGGAAACTCAACTACGCCTCATCGGGTCCGGGCACGCCGTATCACATGGCCGGCGAACTGTTCAAAGCGATGAGCCACACGGACATCGTGCACGTGCCGCACAAGGCTTCCGGTGACGCCCGAAACAGCGTGATCTCCGGAACAGTACAGATGATGTTCGATGCGATCACGACAATGTCCCCACTCGCCAAGGGCGAAAAGGTCCGGGCATTGGCAACCACCGGGCTCAAGCGATCCGAGCTCACTCCCGATCTGCCGACGGTGTCCGAATTTGTTCCCGGCTACGAGGCTACCATTTGGCTCGGGATCATGGCGCCGAAGGGCACGCCCAAAGAGGTGATCACCTTCCTCAACACGAACATCAACAAGGTGATCAACAAGCCCGAGGTGAAGCAGGTGTGGCTCAAGCAGGGCGCCATTCCACTCGTCAAAACGCCCGAGGAATTCGATGCCTACCTGCGGAAAGACATCGAGAAGTGGGCCGAGGTCGTGAAGGTGTCCGGAGCCAAAATTCAATAGGCGCAAGCCGAATACAAAGGACGACAACGAAAGCGCATGTCGACCGGCACGTTCATAGATGGGCTATTTTCAACGCCGCTGGTGCTTCCAGCCCCATTTGCCGGCGCGCTGGCGGCGTTGATTGTTGTCTTGCTTGCAATGGCAATGCGTCGACCGGCCGGCGGCAACAGCTCGCGTGTCATACTTTCCATTGTGGCGCTCGTGGCGGCGGGCGTTGCCATCTATTCGGTGCTCGACCGGTTGACAATCAACGAGCGCTCAGCCGAAAGGCGCAGCCTGCTTGATCGAAAACTGCAGCTTGGGCTCGCGGCTACCGCAGCAGGCTCATCGCTCGCCTGTCTCGATGGAGTTGCTGGCGAGGATGTCGAAAACGCCTGCGAGAAGGCGATCTTTGCGGACGCGCAAAGCGCGGCCCGGGCAGTGACCTATGTCGCGGCGCGTTTGTCGCTCCTTTCCGACGCGGTCAGATATGCGAAATCACGTGATCCCGAGCTCCTCAACTCATTTGCCGCGACGCGCCGTGCAGTGGAACTGGATCGTTACGGCATCGCCGCGCACGTCCTTGCCGTCCGTGACGGCTGCACGGCCGAGAAGTGTGGCGCATTCGCTATCCTCCAAGATGCCGCGACGCTGAAAGCGAACCTCAAAGTCCACGCTTTCGAGACCTATATCGGGCGCTATGCCGCGGCCTGGGGGAACGCCGCCGCACCGGCAGTTGGATCTCAACCGCAGTCCCTGGGTAGTGGGTCGGCTCCTGTGGCAAGTGCCGTAGAGCCCCTATCGCCGGCGCACCCGCTCGACAGCCGCTATGATTTTCCTTCTGCGGCTTCAATTCCTCCCGTTAGCATCATGAACAACGAGCCGGTGGTCAAAGAGAATCCGGCCACAACTGGCGGCAATGGAACGCCCGACAAGACGGGTGCGACGACGCCGGTGCCGCCAAAGCGTCCACAGGCACAGGCAACGCCTCCTGCGCCGCGGTAATATCGCGGCACTGTGTACGCCCATGTTCAAATCCGTATTGATCGCTAATCGCGGTGAGATTGCCTGTCGGATCAGCCGCACGGCCAAGCGGCTTGGTCTACGGTGCATTGCGGTTTTTTCGGATGCCGATGAGCGGGCGTTGCACGTGCGCGAGGCCGATGAGGCTATTCGGATTGGGCCGGCGGAAGCCTCGCTCAGCTATCTTGCAATCGAGAAGATTATCGAGGCTGCACGCTTGGCCGGCGCGGAGTGCATTCACCCCGGTTACGGCTTCTTGTCGGAGAATGCCGAGTTCGCTGAAGCCTGTGCGGTCGCCCAAATCGCCTTTGTGGGTCCGCCGCCTCAGGCAATTCGGGCGATGGGGCTCAAGGATCGAGCCAAGGCACTGATGGAAAAGGCCAACGTGCCGGTTGTCCCCGGCTATCACGGCGAAATGCAGGACTCGAAATTCCTCAAACAGAAAGCCTATGAAATCGGGTACCCGGTCTTGATCAAGGCGGCAGCCGGAGGCGGCGGCAAAGGCATGCGGCGTGTCAATCGACATGCCGATTTTGATGATGCGCTGCAGGGAGCCCGACGCGAGGCCAAGTCATCGTTCGGCAACGAGCGGGTCCTCATCGAAAAATACGTGACACATCCACGGCATATTGAATTTCAGATATTCGCGGACCGGAGCGGGCGTACAATCCATCTTGGAGAACGTGATTGTTCTTTGCAGCGGCGTCACCAAAAGATCATGGAGGAGTCCCCGGCGCCAGGGATGAATGCCCAGCTCCGCAAAGTGATAGGGGATGCCGCCGTCGCTGCAGCCCAAGCCGCAGGATATTTAGGAGCAGGAACTGTCGAATTTATTGCGGACGGGAGCGATGGGCTGAGAGCCGACAGATTCTGGTTCATGGAGATGAACACCCGACTGCAGGTGGAGCATCCTGTTACCGAGGCCGTGACTGGTTTCGATCTTGTTGAGTGGCAATTCCGAATTGCTGCCGGCGAAAGTCTGCCGGTGCATCAGGTTAGGTTTGAAGGTCACGCAGTTGAGGCGCGGATCTACGCTGAGGATCCCGCGCGAGGCTTTTTGCCATCGACTGGCCGACTCATCGAGGCGAAATTTCCGGCGAGCCCGGGTGTGCGCGTGGACACGGGCGTTGAAGCGGGCAGCGAGATCACCCCCTATTACGACCCAATGATGGCAAAGCTCATTGTATACGGAAAAACGCGCGAAGAGGCTATTGCCGGGCTCTCGACTGCGCTCGAAGAGACGATCGTTGTTGGTCCTCAAAGCAATGTCGGGTTCCTTTCCGCGGTCTGCCGCCTCGATGCCTTTCGCAAGGGTGATCTCGAAACCGGCCTCGTCGACGATAACCTCGCCCAGTTGGTTCCCCCTATCGATCGCTTCGATCGCGCGGCCGCGGCGTTGGGGGCGGAAAAGCTGTTGCAAAGAAAACAGTCGAAATTAGCTGATTTTCTAGAGGAAACAGACGCCACGGTTTCGCCGTGGGATGCTTCCGACGCATTTCAATTGAGCGGCACGAGACGTCTCTCATTGCCCATCGTGGTCGATGGCGAAACGGCGATTGCGGAAGTTGATTATGGGGCCGGCAGTCCGGCGGTTTCCGTAGACGGCATCTATTCGGCGAAGGATGCGCTTGCGGTGTGGGGTCCTGACGCAATCTACGTGTTGCGTCTTGGCCGACAAACGAAGGTAAGCTCACGGGGCGCCGGGAGCGGCGAAGTTGCAGGTCGGGACCGGACGGGCGTCTTGTGCGCTCCCATGCATGGGAAATTATTGGAATTGCGAGTGAAAGAGGGGGATAAGGTCGCCGCCGGGCAACCTATCGCTATCATCGAGGCCATGAAAATGGAGCATACTCTTCTTGCTCCTTTCGAGGGCTTCATCTCTGAACTGCCACTGGCGGCCGGAGCTCAGGTGCCAGAAGGTGCCATTATCGCCCGGGTCCTGCCGGGGCCGCGAATCGATCACTAGCGCGTGGCCAGCAATGCCTCTTCACCTTGTAAAACTGTGTGTCGGTTGCGATTCCGTCGCCGAGCTTGAGGATTGGATCAAACGGAAGCTCAAAGAAAGAAAATCCAGAGGTCAGAAAATTGAGCGTATCCATACGACCAGGATGGTGCCTAGACGCGCGCAGGAACTGGTGGAGGGCGGCTCATTGTACTGGGTGATTCGCGGGCAAATTACCTGCCGCGAGCGAATTCTTGATATTCAGCCCTTCACCGACGCGGACGGGATCGGCCGCTGCCGTATCGTGCTCGACGGCAAGCTCGTGCTGGTTGAGCCGCGCCCGCGGGCGGCATTCCAAGGTTGGCGCTATCTCGAGGCCAAAGAGGCCCCTCGTGATTTGTCTCGTGTGGCTCCCGGCGCTTCCAGAATGCCCGAAGCGATGCGGCGCGAACTGCGCGAACTGGGACTTCTCTAGACCCTTGCCTAGACCGCTAGATTGTCGATCAGCCGGGTTTTCCCGAGCCTCGCGGCCACGAGGAGGCGGATGGGCCCTTCGGCCGATGATCCGACCGGAGCCAAGGTTATTGCGTGACGCGCTTCGAAATAATCCACCGCGAACCCTGCGACATGAAGTTCGATTCGCGCCACTTCCAGGACTTGCTCCAGCTTCTCGCCATTGTTGATCCGCGATGCGCAGCCCTTGAGAACCCGGTAAAGCATCGGTGCGACTGAGCGTTCACCGGCGGACAGGTAGGCATTTCGTGATGATAGCGCCAAGCCGTCCGGCTCGCGTACAGTCGGTACCCCGATAATTCTCAGCGGAAGATTCAGGTCCTTCGCCAATTGCATGATCACGCGAAGCTGCTGGTAGTCTTTTTGACCGAAAATGCCAAAGTCCGGCGAGATTTGTATGAATAGCTTGGTCACGACTGTCGCCACACCGCTGAAAAAATGTGGTCTGAATGCATCCTCGAGACCAGTTCTTGCAGGACCCTCCGGCACAATACGGGTCGCAAAGCCATCCGGATACATGCATTCGACAGACGGCGCCCAGATTACGTCCACTTTTGCTTCGCGCAGCGCTTTGACATCTGCGGCAAAGCGACGGGGATAACTGGTGAAGTCTTCATTCGGGGCAAATTGCGTTGGGTTCACAAAAATTGAGACGACAACACGCGTCGCTCGACGTTTTGCCTCACGAACCAATGCGAGGTGCCCACGATGCAGAGCCCCCATTGTCGGTACCAAAGCGATGCGTTCGCCCGCTTTTCGATAGATTCCCAGCGCGCGGCGAAGCTTGGGTACGGTTCGGAAGAGTTTCGGACCGCTTGCCATGTTGCCGCCTGTGGAGCAATTCTCACAAGAATGCAATGCGACGAGGAAAAAGTGTGAACGTCGTCAGCAAACTGAGGATCAACGTCGGATTAACTTGACTATCGAACGCTAATATTTTGACAATCGGCGGCCGAAGAGGGGCGGCCCCTTGATCAACGCAATTCAGGAAAATCCTCAATCCGCCCATGTCGTCGTGCTCGGCAACGAGAAAGGCGGCTCGGGGAAATCCACGACGGCCCTGCACATCGCCGTGGCGCTTCTCAAAGCTGGCCAGCGCGTTGCGACCATTGACCTCGATTCGCGTCAGCAGAGTTTCACTCACTACATCGATAATCGGCGCGCCTGGGCCGAGCGCGCGGGCCTTGCCCTGGAATTGCCCACGCACTACTGCATCCCCCGAGGAGAGGGTAATTCGCTGGAGGCGAACGAATCGCAGGAGTTCGAGAGCTTTTCGGCGGCAATCGGCGCCATCGAGCACAGCCATGACGTGGTAGTTATCGATACCCCCGGCGTGGACACCTATCTGATGCGGCTTGCCCATTCCATGGCGGATACGCTGGTCACGCCCCTCAATGACAGTTTCCTCGATTTTGACGTCTTGGCTACACTCGATCCCACCGATTTCGCCGTCACCGGTGAAAGCCATTATGCCGAAATGGTGCGCGAAGCGCGTCGTCAGCGTAGGCTGGTCGACGGGCGCCTCACAGATTGGATCGTGGTGCGTAACAGGCTTTCAAATCTCGCCTCCAGGAACAAACGTCTGGTGGGTGAGGGAATCAACGAACTGTCCAAACGTATGGGTTTCCGCTGCATCGATGGCTTTGCAGAACGCGTGGTCTATCGCGAATTCTTCCCACGTGGACTGACCGCTTTGGATGACCTGGACGAGGAGACCCTAGGTACGCGCCCAAGCCTTTCGCATGTCACGGCGCGCGAGGAAGTGATTGCGCTGCTCAATCAGCTGTATCTTCCACTTTCCGAAAACGGCAGACGCCGCGCAGAAGCACGGGCACAATGGTTTTCGGTCATGGATCAGCCCCTTCAGGTTCACGATATCATCGGCTGACCTAGCACCTTGATTTCACAGCAAATGTCGCCATTTGACATTGCTCGAGGGCGTCTATTTGCCGGATTTTGGTGTTAGAATTTGGAATGGCCAAGGGCTCGGACCATACGCCGACAACCGCCGCGTCGCGGCAGGAAATAGATGCGTTTCTCGAAAAGGTGCGCTCATTGGAGCCGCGGACATCGAATGGTTCGCGAGGACGGCTGATTTTTGCGCTCGACGCCACCATGAGCCGCCAACCGACCTGGGATATCGCATGCAACCTTCAGGCCGAGATGTTCCGCGCCGCCGAGGGCACGGGAGGTCTAGACATTCAGCTCGTTTATTTTCGGGGGCTGAACGAATGTCGTGCGTCCAAATGGCTCACAAGCAGCGAGCGTCTTGCAGCGCTGATGTCGCAAATTGATTGCCGGGGAGGGCAGACCCAGATCGGCAAGGTGCTCAATCATGCCCGCCACGAGCACGCAGCGAGAAAGGTGCAGGCGCTTGTCTTCGTGGGCGATGCGATGGAAGAGCCCATTGATGCCCTCTGCAAGACAGCGGGCGAGCTGGGGCTTTTCGGAGTGCCGGTCTTCATGTTTCAGGAGGGCACTGATCTGATTGCGGAAAACGCCTACCGGGAAATCGCTCGACTCTCACGAGGAGCGTATTGTCACTTCGACACCGGATCGGCCCGCGAGCTTGCCGAATTGCTGCGCGCGGTTGCGGCTTATGCGTCCGGCGGCATCAAGGCTCTCGCCCGGACGCGATCCACCGCTGCACAGAATCTCTTGACCCAACTGAAATAGCTATGCCCGCGCTGATCTTCGGCGTTCTTGTTCTCGTCCTTGTACTCTGGGCGCTGAACATCATCGCCAAAGCCGACCCGAAAGTTGCGGCTCGCGTGGCCAAGGTCGGCGGCGGCCTGCTCTCGCTAGGCTTTGCTGTGTTTCTTGGTCTGCGCGGCGAAATCGGCATCGCCTTGCCGCTGGGAGCGTTTGGACTCGGGCTGCTTGGCTGGTTGCCATTTGGCCCGGCCGGATTTTCGGCACGCACGCAGAAGACAAGCGGACAGACCTCCCGCGTGCGCAGCGCGTATTTCGAGATGGAGCTTGATCACGACAGCGGGATTATGCGCGGACGCGTCGTTGCAGGACCCCATCGCGGCGCAGAACTCGATCGACTTGATCTGGAGACGCTGGCGGGACTGCTTGACGACGCGGACGAGGAAAGCCGCGCGCTACTTATTGCGTATCTTGACCGCCAGCGTCCCGGATGGAGTGAGCACGCGCAGTCTAATTCGACATCGCGGCGCCGCTCGGCGGGAAGCGGAAAAATGTCCGAGCAGGAGGCTTATCAGATCCTTGGCCTGGAGCCCGGCGCGAGCGCCGAGGATATCAGCCGCGCGCATCGCACGCTGATGAAGAAACTGCATCCCGACCAGGGGGGGTCGACGTATCTCGCGGCTCGTATCAATGAAGCCAAGGAAATCCTTCTCCGCCGCCATCGCTGAGGTACTCCACAAAACATCCATCAGCGGCTCCCGACCTGACGCTCACCTTCGCTTGCGCGTTTAATTCCTAAGCAGCATGCAAGGGATATCGCTGCGCTTGAGGTGTTTACACGCCGCTTCAGCTTGAGCCTTTTCCAGTCCGGCAAACCGAGCCCGGAAAAAAACCTTATCGCCCTTTTCGATACGTTCGGTAAACGGATCTGCCTTCCGTAGCAGGTCCTTGGCTTTGTTTTGCGCATAGTCGAGACGTTCCTGCGCCTCTTTCTGGTCCGAAAGGGCTCCGACCTGGATCATCCATCCGCTATGCGTTTTTGTGCTCGAGGCTTTGGCCGCCTCGGTCTCGGCCTTGCTCGCGGACGCCGGTCCAGGGGATGGCGTGTTGCCGCCTTCCGGCCGTTCGCCCGGCCCGGGTGGGTTCGCCACCGATGCGGACGGCGCGTCTTCTTTCCTTACTGTCGCGAGCGTAGTGATCGTTGCCGGGCTCTCGGTGGGCGGCAACAGTTGGCGGTTCTCCGAGGGCAATGGCGAGAGGGTCGCGGTCTGCGTGGCCGGGTGAACCGCGACCGTTTTCACGGCATTCGGCTTGATCGGCTCGGTCGAACCCGGAAGCGGCGCGTCAGAAGTCGGCGCACTTGCAGATGCCACCCGCACGTGGGCCGAGCCGGTTCGATCGGCGTCTTTTCGTTGATCGCGCTGCGTCTGGGCGGTTTCCCATCCCTCGACGATAAGCGGTGCCGTTCGTTTCAGCGCTGCGATATTGATATTGTTTTCAATCAAGCTGCGCGCACGCGCGTCGCGAGCTGAGGCGGTGCGCCCGCCGAATACGACTGCCACCACATGGCGCTTCCCGCGGCGGACAGATGTGACGATATTGAAACCTGAATCGCGGATGTAACCGGTTTTGATGCCGTCGACTCCATCCACAGCTCCGAGCAGGTGGTTATGATTGCGAATTGAGCGACCGCGATATTCGAATGTCCGGGTTGCGAAGTAATGGTAGTAGTTCGGGAACCGATCCTGAATCGCGCGTCCCAGAATAGCCTGATCCCGCGCCGTGGTGATTTGCGCATCGTCCGGCAGACCGGAAGCGTTGCGGTAAACGGTCTCCGTCATTCCCAGCGCACGTGCTTTTGCCGTCATCAGCTTGGCAAAGCTGGGTTCGTCGCCACCGAGCGCCTCTGCGACCACGACGGCGACATCATTGGCCGATTTGGTGACGATGGCCCGGATTGCGGTCTCTACGCGAATCGTTTCGCCCGGCTTGAGACCGAGCTTCGAGGGCGCCTGGGCTGCGGCATGCGGCGATACCGGAAGTTCGGTCGAGAGCTTCAGTTTTCCCTGCTCGAGTTTTTCGAACAGCAGGTACAAAGTCATGATCTTGGTGAGCGATGCGGGATGGCGCGGACTATCCGCATTCGTCGCCTGCATGATGGCGCCCGAATTGACATCCACGACGATCGAGGAATAGGCGGGTTGATAGCTCTCGGAAGCGGTTGCTTTTTTTCGGTGCTGCCGGCGGGCTTCTGCTTCGGATCCTGACAGGGTGACCGCACCGAAGACCACCAGTGCACTGGCGCCCAAACAGAGACCGCGTTGAAACAGGCCCCCCCAACCCAACATAGGCTCTCCCCGAAAACCTTTTCCGCGTCCCTAGGAAGCCATCGTGGCCGATTTATAGCGTCTATGCGGCGCGACGATTTAGAACCGTAGGAGAGCGTAGTTTACAAATTACTAAGACAATCCACTGATTTGCCACGGTATTTTTGCAATGCAGCAAATGGGGTTGACTTTTTTGTGCGCTGCAGTATATATGGGATAATTTCGGTGAGAGGCCGAGAATTCAGTGAATCAGTGCCCGCCGCTGCGGGCCGAGGAAGGGATGACATGGTCAAGAATTTCGAGGACCTGCAGCAGGTCGGCAAAGACAATGTGGACGTCGCCTTGAAGGCGATGGGTGCGTTTTCGAAGGGCAGTCAGGCGATTGCTGTCGAAGTTGCGGATTACACCAAAAAGGCCTTCGAGGATGGCTCAGCCGCTCTTGAAAAGCTGTTCAACGTGAAATCCTTCGACAAGGCCATCGAGGTGCAGACGGAATACGCCAGAAAGGCCTATGAAGGGTTTGTGGCCAAGGCTTCCAGGATCGGCGAGCTGTATGCCGATGTGGCCAAGGAAACCTACAAGCCTTTCGAAGAACTGATGGCGAAAACGAAGTAAGTCGCGTCGCGCGTACAACCGTAGAGTCGTAAAGCAAAGCCCGGCCAGTTTGGCCGGGCTTTGAGCTTTTGCGGCTGATGCGGCTTGAACTATCCGCCGGTTATTGAGCAACCCGCAATTTGGTGAGGTTGGTACCGATAGTCTCAAAAGTGGCGGTCATCTGGTCCGCCGATGTCAGCAGATAGAACTTGCTTGGGTCGCTGGCGCAGTTCTGTAGCAATGTCGATGTCGGATCCCCGCCTGTATTGACCTGAATAGTGTACAATTGGATTTTCTGCGCCTTGATGTTGTCACAGGTTATCTGCTGCCGCGCGTCGATTTCCGACTCGGACGTGGTCCAGCGATTCTCGGTATTGAGGCCGTCGGTCAGCAGAATGATGACCTGCGTGTACTGGAAGGCAGGATCCAAAGGCGGGACCGTGAAAGGTCCGCCACCCACAAGTGACATCCAGCCAACCTGGAGACCAATCGCCTGGTTGGTGTTGCCACCGGGCGTCATGGCGTCGACGAGCGAGGTCATGCTTGACCAGTCATAGCTGAGGCCCATGACTGCCTGCGGACACGAGCTGAATTGCTCGGCGGCGTAGAATGACGAATATCGCGGCGTAATCGGATCTGGCGCTACGGCATTCGTATCGTAATTGTAGATAGTGTCCGGATCATCCCAATTGCCGCGGTCCATGACGCAGCCGTTCCAGGTATTGTGGTTCTTTGGCGTCCATGTTCCAGTCGTGGTCCAGATGCCATTGAGCGATGTCCACGTGTTCAGAGTCCATGTGCCGCCATTGTTCACGCATTGGCTCTTCTTCGTGTACTTCGATTTCGAGCAAACGCCATGGCTGACGCAGGTGCTCTCGACATTGTAGCTCGCGTCGCTACATAGTCCCGAGCTCGTGCAGGAATCCTGCGTGAAATAGCCCGGAACACTGCAGGTGCCGACATTGGCGAGACACTTGCTTCGGGATTTCCAGCTTCCGCTGCTGCAGTTTCCGTTGAGGGCATCCCAGGACGTGTTGTCTTGCGCCAGTGGATCTTGTGGATTTGCACCGGTGGTGGTGCCCCAATAGACCCAATCGGCGTTGTAATTTGAACTGCCGAGATTGACATCCTTCACGAATGGAATGATCGAGACATAGACGTCGCCAGGCGTTGTCGCTGCACTCTGCAACTGGGTCAGCAGCTTCTTGGTCGCGGTTTTGAGCGCGGCCATCTTGCCGTCCGATGACATCGAGCCGGTATTGTCGAGCACCAGCGCGACGCGCAGGCGGGTGATGCCCCATTTCGCCGTGGAGGACGCCTTCACTGTGAACGTGTCGAACCCGAGGATTTTCACGAAGTCGGCAGGCAAGGAGGCCGTCGCGTTGAGCACGACATTCGAGCCTCCGACGGTGCTGTAGCTCACGTCGACATGGATATCCTGGGCTTCCGTACGGGTGAAAAGAGTTGTGAAGAATTTGAGCGCATTCTCCTTCAACTGATCCTGGCTATCAGTGGCGGCTTCCTTTGACAGCATCAAAGCAGTTGAATCGAGTGCCGTCTGCATTGCCGCCTTGACCGAATTCGCGCGGCTGTAGTCGATCGCAGCCCCGACGAAGCCGAGGATCGGCAATGTAGCGAATGCGAAGGTGATGGCGACATTGCCCTTTCGCGACCGGCAGAATGCGGCCAATGCACGACGAAGTTTTTCCCAGGCGACCATCATGGCGATCCACCAAGAATTGTTTGAATCCGGCTGCCTTAATAAAGTTGACTATTAAAGAGGGCGTATATCAGCAGGGCCTTCTTTCGCAGATAGCAGTAACGAATGCGTCGCGCTTGGTGCATTTCTCCGCGCCATTTCAGCGGCTTCCTTGGTAAACGCCCCTTTCTGCAAATTAAGCTAATCTGCTGAATTGTTGTGAGGCGTCCTTAACGTGTAGTTTGATTGATTACCGAATGTGCCGCTCGAATGATGGGCGCGGCGCAACTGCTCCTGTCGAGCCGCCTGCGCCGCGCCCAGTTTTCGCCTACATCGCCAGCCGAAGTTTCGACAGCGAAGTACCGATCTGTCCGAAGGTCGTGACAATTTGTCCGGCGGAAGTCAGCAGGAAGAATTTGCCGGAGTCGGTGGCGCAGTTCTGCAATAGCGTTGACGTGGGATCGCCACCGGTGTTGACCTGCACGGTATAGACGGTAACCCCTGCAGCCTTTAGATTGGTACAGGTCTTCTGCTGCCGCGCATCAATCGACGACTGAGAGCTGTACCAACGGTCTTCCGTGTTGAGGCCGTCAGTGAGCA
This sequence comes from Pseudolabrys sp., assembly GCA_035718275.1. Classification (GTDB taxonomy): domain Bacteria; phylum Pseudomonadota; class Alphaproteobacteria; order Rhizobiales; family Xanthobacteraceae; genus Pseudolabrys. The sequence continues at coordinate 243,389 of DASTHI010000026.1, forward strand.
GGATGATGACGGTCTGATACTTGTAGTCGGGGTCGATCGCGGGGACCGTGAACGGCGCAGCCGTTAATGTTTGCCATCCGACCTGGAGCCCAATCGCCTGGTTAGTGTTGCCGCTCGGTTGCATGGCATCGATCTTGGCATTCAGAGCGGGCCAGTCGTTGCTCAAGCCCATAACCGGCGTGGCGGGGCAGGAGGAATATTGCTCCGTCGGATAAAGAGTTCCGCCAGCGACCGGCGCGTCATTGGTCGTGTCGAAATTCTGATCCCTGTCGGTGACGCACCCGTTCCAGTTCGTGTGTGGCGATGGGGTCCAGATATAGCCTCGGGAAACGCAGCTGCTTTGCTTGTGGTAGGTCGAATTGCTGCAACTTCCGTTTGCGGCATCCCATAAATCCCAACGCAGCCAGCTTTGTGAATAATTGGCAGCGTCCAGATTCACGTCCTTGCTGAAAGGGACGATCGAGACATAGACGTCTTCCGGGTTCACCGCCGCGCTTTTAAGCTGATTGAGCAGGTTGTGAGACGCGGTTTTCAGCGCGGTCATTTTCCCGGCGCTGGACATTGAGCCGGTATTGTCGAGCACAAGTGCGACCCGTAGCCGCGTATTGCCCCACGTGGATGCCGACGTCGAATTGATGTTGATCTGGCTGACGCCAATCAGGCCCAGGAAGTCCGTATGGACGACGGCGGTTCCGTTGAGCGTCAGTTTCGATCCGCCGGACGTGGTGTAGCTCGGCGTGACCATGATGTCGGTCACTTCCGGACGGCTGAAAAGGGAGTTGAACGTATTGGTCGCTTCCGTTTGAAGCGATTCGACTGATTCTGTCGCGGCATTCTTCGCCAGCATCAATGCCGTCGAATCAAGAGCAACCTGGAATGCCGTACGAGCAGCGTTTGCTCGCGTATAGTCGACGGCCATTCCTACGGCCACCATCAGTGGAACGGCCACGACGGCCATGAGCGGGGCTACACCGCCCCGGGTGTTTGACAGGAAACGGGCTAACATGCGGCTTCACCCAAAGTTTGTGACACGGGACTCACAAAGTTCCTCCATATGGGGGTACCCCCCTTGAGAAAGCGTGAGGTCAGCGCCGCGAATTTGGGGGAAACTCGCGTCAATTTGCCCGAAAACCCGTTGCGATCGCTTAAGCAATAGTTATCTGGCGTGCTCGGGGCGGAAAAACCCGTGCAAGTGCGCCTGTACCCCGGAACGGGCCGGGCCTAGGCGAATTGCCGACTTGGAATAGCTCTAGCCCGGTCTTTATGATGGCGACGACGGCCCGCTCGCATGGAGATTAGGGTGCTTCTGGAAATTCTGATGCTTCGATCATGATGCCCCCATTCACAACACTTCGGATAGATCTCGCGACGGCCTCCGAAGGGTGCCCGCCGCGGATGGCCGAGGACGACCGTAAACGCCGGAATGAACAAGGACCTGGAACCGCGGTCATCACCAAAACCAAGCCGCAGACCAAGCGGCCAAATATGTACCGGGTGCTGATCCTGAACGACGACTACACTCCAATGGAGTTCGTGGTGCACGTCCTGGAGCGTTTCTTCGGAAAGGATCACGAAGCCGCCACACGCATTATGTTGCATGTGCACCACCACGGAATTGGCGAGTGCGGCATTTTTACGTACGAAGTGGCGGAGACCAAGGTGACGCAGGTCATGGACTTTGCACGCAAACATCAACATCCTCTGCAATGCGTGATGGAAAAGAAGTGAGTCTCGGGGTAGTCCAAGACAAATGAACTGGGAAATATAAACAGATGCCGACTTTCTCCCGCAGCCTCGAACAGTCACTGCATCGCGCCCTTGCTTTGGCAAACGAGAGACATCACGAATACGCAACTCTAGAGCACCTCCTGCTCGCGCTGATCGATGATCAGGACGCTTCGGCAGTTATGCGCGCCTGCAATGTCGACCTCGACAAGCTTCGTCGGAGTCTGACGGCGTATCTGGAGTCCGAGCTCGAAAACCTGATCACGGATGGTGCGGAGGATTCAAAACCGACCGCCGGTTTTCAGCGCGTGATCCAGCGTGCGGTTATTCACGTACAATCATCCGGCCGTGAGGAAGTAACCGGCGCGAATGTTCTTGTGGCCATCTTCGCTGAGCGCGAGAGCCACGCTGCATATTTCCTGCAAGAGCAAGATATGACTCGTTATGACGCGGTCAATTACATCAGTCACGGAATCGCAAAGCGGCCTGGGCTTTCCGAGTCGCGGCCGGTGCGCGGCGTAGAGGAAGAGGCCGATACCAAAGGCGGAGATGAGCCGAAGAAGAAGGGTGATGCACTCGAGGCTTATTGCGTCAATCTGAACAAAAAGGCCAGGGACGGCAAGATCGATCCTTTGATCGGGCGTGATGCCGAGATCAACCGAACGATCCAGGTGCTTTGCCGGAGACAGAAGAATAATCCGCTGTTCGTCGGGGATGCCGGTGTCGGCAAGACGGCCATTGCGGAAGGACTTGCGCGTCGTATCGTTCACGGCGAAGTCCCGGATGTGCTCAAGGGCGCCACCGTGTTCGCGCTCGACATGGGCACGCTTCTCGCGGGAACGCGCTATCGGGGCGACTTCGAGGAGCGTCTCAAGCAGGTCATCAAGGAGATCGAGGCCTATCCCGGCGCCATTATGTTCATCGATGAAATCCATACTGTAATCGGTGCGGGCGCTACGTCGGGCGGCGCGATGGATGCATCCAATCTGCTCAAGCCAGCACTCGCTTCAGGGACGATCAGGTGCATCGGATCGACGACCTATAAGGAGTATCGGCAATATTTCGAAAAGGACCGTGCCCTTGTGCGTCGCTTCCAGAAGATCGACGTCAACGAGCCGTCAGTCTCGGACGCGATAGAGATTCTGAAAGGTCTCAAGCCGTATTTCGAAGAATACCACAAGCTGAAATACACAAATGATGCGATCAAGGCTGCGGTCGAGCTCTCATCTCGTTACATCCACGATCGAAAACTTCCAGACAAGGCCATCGACGTCATCGACGAATCCGGTGCGGCGCAGATGCTGCTGCCTGAGAGCCGTCGCAAGAAGACGATAGGACTAAAGGAGATCGAAACCACGATTTCGACCATGGCGCGGATTCCGCCCAAGACCGTCTCGAAGGATGATGCCGAGGTGCTTCAGCATCTCGAGCAGACGCTGAAGACGGTGGTCTACGGTCAGGACAAGGCGATCGAGTCACTTTCGGCGTCGATCAAATTGGCTCGGGCCGGGCTACGCGAGCCTGAAAAGCCGATCGGCTGTTATCTGTTCTCGGGTCCGACCGGCGTTGGCAAGACCGAAGTGGCAAAGCAGCTTGCCGCGAGTCTCGGCGTCGAATTGATCCGATTCGACATGTCCGAGTACATGGAGCGTCATACCGTGTCGCGCTTGATCGGTGCGCCTCCCGGCTATGTCGGCTTTGATCAGGGTGGTCTGTTGACCGACGGAGTCGACCAGCATCCCCACTGCGTGCTTTTGCTCGACGAAATCGAGAAGGCACACCCGGACCTGTTCAATGTTCTGCTGCAAGTCATGGATCACGGCAAGCTGACCGACCACAATGGCAAGCAGGTCGATTTCCGCAATGTCATTTTGATCATGACGACGAATGCCGGCGCCTCTGATCTGGCCAGGCAAGCCTATGGCTTCACCCGTAGCAAGCGGGAGGGCGACGACCAGGAAGCCATCAACAAGATGTTTGCGCCGGAATTCCGCAATCGGCTCGATGCGACCATCACTTTTGCGCATTTGTCCCAGGAAGTGATCGCGAAAGTCGTCGAAAAATTCGTGCTTCAGCTGGAAGCCCAATTGGGCGACCGGAACGTTACGATCGAACTGTCGGAAGAGGCCACGCGGTGGCTCATCGCAAATGGCTATGACGAGCTTATGGGTGCGCGGCCAATGGCGCGCGTGATCCAGGAGCACATCAAGAAGCCGTTGGCCGACGAAGTCCTCTTCGGGCATCTCAAGGCCGGAGGGCATGTCAAAGTTATCGTGGACAAGGATGAGCAGGGACGCGACAAGCTGGGCTTCCAGTTCCTCGATGGTCCGGTGACGCCAAAGCCCGAAAAGTTGCCCGTCGTGCGGCGCAAACCCAAGCGGCGCTCGCCCCGCTCAAAACTGAAGCGCGGGTCCGTACCTAAGGTGCCGCTAGCTAAAGTGTAGTCGGTTCTGTTATTCCGAAAGGAGAAGAGGCCGGGCGTCTTCCCGGCCTTTTTCTTTCTGCTCACGATGCATGCCGGGACGGTTGCACACTGCTTTGCGCTGTGAGACAGCTCTGCAAATTCATGTCCTCCCTTCTGACCTTTGCGTCGTCCGCGCGAGCCTTCCTTTCGGGCGTAAAAGCCGCTTTGACGTCAGTGTTCGTGCTGGTTCTCGCCGGCACCTATCTGGGCATCGGCGCGCTCGCACACGATGCCGGCCTTGCGTCGGGCTGGCTCGCGCTTTCGACCATCTTGGTGTGGGCCGCGCCTGCGCAGGTCATCTTGATCTCGACTTTGAGCACGGGGGCGCCCCTGTTCGAAATTGCTCTGGCGGTGACGCTGAGCGCAGTGCGCTTGTTTCCCATGGTAGTCGCATTGATGCCCATGCTGCGCAGCCCCCGCACTCGTCTTCACGATCTCTTGCTCCCCACGCATTTCACCTCCGTGAGCATGTGGGTCGAATCACTCCGTCTTTTGCCAAGCATCAAACACGAGTGGCGCATTCCGTTCTGCAATGGTCTGTCGGCGGGCTACATGGGGACGGCACTGACTTTTGGATTTGTGGGATTTTATCTTGCCGCCGGACTTCCGCCGCTGCTCGCGGGAAGTCTCCTGTTCCTTACTCCGATGTCCTTCCTCATCTCAACTGCACGGAATGCCCGCATGATGGTCGACAAGCTCGGGCTGGTTTTCGGGCTTGCGCTCGGCCCGATACTTACTGCGCAGCATGTCGAACTCGATCTGATGTGGACAGGCGCGGTCGGCGGCACGGCAGCTTATCTCATGCATCGTGCGCGAGAGGCGATAAGATGAGCACCGTGCCGACCGAGCTTTGGCCTTTTCTCGTATTGGTACTGGTCGGCTTTATGCCCAACGAGATCTGGCGCGCATTCGGCTTGGTACTGGCTCGTGGTCTTAATGAGGATTCCGAGATTGTCGTCTGGTCTCGTGGAGTGGCAACCGCGATTCTCGCGGGCGTCATTGCAAAGCTGATTGTATTTTCGTCAGGCGCGCTTGCAGCCATCCCGCTGCCGATTCGGATCGGCGCAGCTGTTGTTGGCTTTTCCGCATTCCTCTTGATGCGGCGCTCGGTTTTCGCGGGGGTGGTGGCCGGCGAGGCCGCCCTGCTGGCGGGGACTCTGCTGTTCGGCCGCTAACCGGCGCTCAGTGCGGCGCTGAGCTTCTGGGCCTGCTCCGCAAGTACTTCCGGCTTCTCCTTTTCGCTTGCGGGAGGCTTCATAGGAACGCCCGTTTTGCGCGGTATCACGTGGACATGAAGATGAAAGACGACCTGGCCGCCGGCGCCCTCATTGAACTGCTGGACAGTGATGCCGTCGGCTGAAAACGCCTTCATGGCGGCCTTGGCGATCCTTTGCACGACGGTCATGACGTGCGCGAGATCAGTCGCCCCGATGTCCAGAATATTGCGGGCAGGGGCTTTGGGCAGCACCAAGGTGTGGCCCGGCGTACGAGGCATTATGTCGAGAAAAGCGAACGCCTTGTCATCTTCATATACTTTATAGCAGGGCAGTTCTCCGCGGAGAATTTTGGCAAAAATGTTGTTCGGATCATAGTTTGGCATAGGTGAACCCCACTATCTCCTCTGATGGACAACAACTCTGACCCGGGGCGGTGGAATTCCGCAAGCCCACTATCGTGCGGCGTTTTCAATCCTGTTCGACGAGGTCTTTGCGGAATGGCGCGGCGGCCGCAAGCTCCCGACCCGCCGCCTGCACATAAATCCGCTCCCGCGAGAGATAATCCGCAATCGCACGTCTCAAAGACGGATTTGCAATGAAATGGGCTGAGTATGTCGTGTGAGGCAGGTAGCCTCGCGCCAGCTTGTGCTCTCCCTGAGCGCCGGCCTCGACCCGCCGCAGTCGATGGGCAATGGCGTAGTCGATTGCTTGATAGTAGCAGATCTCGAAGTGCAGAAACGGATGGTGCTCGATTGCGCCCCAGTTTCGACCGTAGAGTGTGTCATCGCCGATGAAATTGATTGCACCGGCAATCCAACGTCCCGCGCGCTTTGCCATTATGAGCAGGATGCGTTCCCCCATCTTGCGTCCGACAATGGAAAAGAACTCTCGGCTGAGATAAGGGCGTCCCCATTTTCGAGAGCCTGTTTCCATGTAGAAAGAAAAGAATGCATCCCACACGGATTCAGTCAGAGCGCTTCCGGTCAGCCACTGCACGTCGATTCCAGCGCTCAACGACTCCTTTCGCTCCCGGCGAATGGTTTTGCGCTTACGCGAAGCCAGGGCAGCGAGAAAATCATCGAACGAGCCGTAGCCGGCATTGTGCCAATGAAATTGTTGATCCGCGCGCAACAGGAATCCGCGTTGTCCGAGAAAGCGCCACTCGGATTCGGTGAGAAACGTCACGTGCGCAGACGATAGTCCGTTGGCAGCCGTAATTTCGACCAGTGCGTCGGACAGTGCACGACGGACGGACTGCGATTGTTCGCCAGGCTTTGTGAGTATGCGAGGGCCGGTCACCGGCGTGAAAGGCACTGCGACCTGAAGCTTCGGGTAATAACTGCCTCCCGCGCGTTCAAACGCTTCGGCCCACCCATGGTCGAATACGTACTCGCCGCGCGAATGCATCTTCACGTAACAGGGCGAAGCGCCCAACAGTTCGCCGTCCGGGGTCTCTGCTAGTAAGTGTCGCGACTGCCACCCGGTGCGCCCGCCTACGGAGTTTGATTCTTCGAGAGCAGACAAAAACTCGTGTGTTACAAATGGGTTACCACGATTTGCTCGTGTGGAAAGTTGCGTGGAAATTTCATCCACAGCTGTACATGGCGCATGGTGCTCCGGAGTCCCGCCTTGATGATATGCGCATGCGTTCCAGTCGCTGACTGGAATGTCGGCGAGTGTTTCGGCGAAGCGAAGGCGAATTTCGGTGTTCTTCATTGAAAGTGCGAATGCTCCGGGCACACCTTCGAATTGTAAGGGGGAGGGCAGGCTTTAGCCACGAGGAATACGCAGGGGCCGGCACACGATCGCATCAAAGCCGGTCGGTATTCCGTCCCAATTGTATTCAGTCTCGGGATGACATTCGGGCGGAATTCGCTGGCAGCCGCTGACCGTGCAGGCAATTTGGCCTTCCTGACGCTGCCGCACCGACCGTGGCTTTGACCGCTTCTTTGTGACCGCAGATATTGCAGTCTCCAAATTCGTGGTCGTGATATGAGCGGCCGGCACGTTTGCTGACGATCCATTGCCGGGGTTACCGACAATGGCCGGAAGAGCGCAGACCGCCATCGACAAGAACTGGACTCTCATGCGGGTCTCCGACGCCGCCTAGGGACGCCAACCCTCAAAGATGATCTGGTCGGCCCAGGAAGCGGCGGTTGCACGATCGCTTTCATTTCGCACAGTCCAGGTCAGCAGCGGCAATCTTAATATGGTGCGAGCAATGAAAGGCGCTACCGAAGGCAAATCCTTGACGGAGTAGGCAAGAAAGTGCGGCCTCGTACGGAACCCATGCAACATCCATGAGAGGGCACGCTTTTCGCGCGTGCTCAGGCGAGTCCATTCCGCATCGGCATAGCGCCGTTCAGCCACAATGCCACGCGCAAATGATGGGCGCAGAGTGCGAATATGTTCGACGATGGATGGATCAAATGACATCAGCGCTGCTGCCCCGGAATAGCCCGAGAGCACTTCAAGGGCACGCGTCACCAGTCGCCTATCGCCATCGAAATGGCTCTTCAATTCCAGCAGCAAGGGGACGCCTCCTGAAACCAGCTCGCATAACTCGCCAAGCGTCATCATGCGGTCGCTGCCGTGGCGAAACCGCACGGTCTTAAGCGTCGCGCTCGTCAACTCTCGAAGCCAACCGCTCCCCTCGGTCACTCTCCCGAGCTGGTCGTCGTGATGCACCATGGCCTCGCCGTCTGCGCTGATCTGGAGATCGGTTTCGATCCCGTAGCCAGCAGTCAATGCTCGCAAGAATGCGGAACCGGTATTCTCGATGATCCCGCTGGACGCATCGTGGAGCCCGCGATGTGCAAACGGCCTTTCGGTGATCCAATGCAGAGGTTCCATCCTGCTCAGAAAATTTCAAACTGACCTTCCACTTCGACGGCCGCATTCGCGGGCAATGCAGCAACTCCGACAGTGCTGCGCGCGTGTCGCCCTTTTTCACCAAATACCTCAACCATGAGGTCGGACGCGCCGTTCATCACCTTTGGTCCTTCGGTAAAGCCGGGAGACGAATTTATGAAACCTCCCAGCCGCACGACCCGGCTCACCTTATTCAAATCCCCGAGTGCGACCTTGAGCTGGGCGAGCAGGTTGATCGCGCAGGCGCGCGCCGCCTTCTGGCCAATCTCGACCGAGAGCCCGGCGCCCAACTGTCCCGTTGCCACGAGCTTTCCATCGGCGCCGAAACAAAGCTGCCCCGACACGACGAGGGTATTTCCGCTCCGGACAAAGGGCACATAATTCGCAATCGGACTCGCAGGTGTCGGCAGGGCGATACCCAAATCTGCGAGTTTCTTTTCCACTGAGTCGGTCATTCTAAGGCTCCAGGTCATCTGCGGTTGATCCTTGGCCGATTGCATATCGCTGCGCAAGCAGGTCCACCCGTGGTTGTCGGAGCCTCCGACGGCCTCTATGTTGCCCACATATTGCGTCTCTCTCCGGGATGGCTGTTCTACTCCGGAGGCGCAAAGAAGACCGCTCGAAAGGCTAAGTGCAATGAGAATGTCACTGATCGTCAGATCCCGGGCCTGTGCATTGCTTGCGATCGGAGTGGTGAACGTACCGCTTCATGCCGCCGCTACTTCTTCCTCGGAGCAGGTCTACCTGGCACCACATCGTGCAATCTACGATCTGAGGCTGTCAAAAGCGCGCGGGAGCAGGGCGATCGAGGGAGTTCGGGGCCGGATTGTCTATGATTTTTCTGGCAGTCGCTGCGAAGGCTACGAGTTGAAATTCCGGCAGGTATCTGAACTCGATTCCGGAGAGGGCCGGGCGGCCTTAAGCGATCTTCGCTCTACGACTTGGGAGGACGGGAATGCGCAAAAGTTCCGCTTCAGTTCGGAAAACTCCTTCAACGAGAAGCGTACGGATGTCGTAAACGGTCGCGCCGAACGCGCCGCAAAAGCGGTTGCAATCAGCCTCACAAAGCCAAAAGAGAAGAACTTCACGGTTCCCGCGGACGCGGTGTTCCCAACCGAGCACATGCGGCGGATCCTGCTTGCCGCGCGGGAAGGTAAATCACTGCTCGAATTCCCGGTCTACGACGGCTCGGAAACCGGCGAGAAACTGTACAACACGCTCACCGTCATTGGGCATCCAATCGCACCAGGGGAGAAAGTCCCGAACGATGCCGGTGCAAATATCGGCGAACTGGCGAAGCTGACGAGATGGCCGGTCACGATCAGTTACTTCGACAAGAAGGATGAACAATCGAAACAGACTGGGGAGCAGACTCCGGTTTATTCCATCAGCTTTGAGGTCTACGAGAATGGGATCTCGCGAGCGCTGGTGCTCGACTATACCGACTTCACCATCAGCGGTGAGCTGACGTCGCTGGAAATGAAAAAGCAGAAGCCATGTCCGTGAGCATGGACTGACTAGTTATCATCAAATGTCAGGCCTCTCACGATCGCGGAACTACCGAATTTTGAGCGCAGCCGATCGATCGCATATTCCGCGTCGGCCGCGCGCCGATCGATAAGATCGAAAATTTCGTCTGCCTCCACTTCCTCGAGATTGCTCACGCCGATTCCGATCAGCCGGAATGGAGTGTTTCCGACTTCATGCCGGAGCAGATCGCGGCCTGCCTCGAAAATCCGCGATGCGAGCTGCGTAGCAGCTCCAAGCGCACGCGCTCGAGTGCGGATCTTGAAATCTGCGCTTTTGAGCTTGAGGGTGACCGTAGAGCCCCCAAGGCAATTCGATTTCAGCCGCGCCGACACGCGCTCGGACAGCTCCCACAAATATTGTTCAAGCGGACGGAATTCACTGATGTCCTGCTCGAAAGTGGTTTCCGCTGAAATGCTCTTGGTTTCACGTTCCGGATTGACCGACCGGTTATCGATTCCACGGGCGAGCCGCCAGAGGCGGGCGCCTTCCTCGCCATAGCGGCGTGCAAGATCCCGCTCGTCGGCCCGCTGCAGGTCGCCAATTAAGCGGAAACCGTCGGCCGCGAGCTTGGCTGCATTCACCGCTCCAACGCCGTATATGAATCCGACCGGCTTATTGGCGAGGAACAGAGTCGCTTCTGCCGGAGAGAGGACCGCGAATCCTCGCGGCTTGTCGAGATCAGAGGCGATCTTGGCAAGGAATTTGTTGGCTGAAAGGCCGATCGAAATCGTGATTCCAAGTTCGCGCTCGATCTGGATCGCGAGGCGAGCGAGTACTTTTGGTGGGCTGATCCCGTGCAGGCGGTCGGTTCCGGTCAAGTCTAGGAAAGCTTCGTCGATGGACAGCGGCTCAACCAGAGGCGTAAGCGCAAGCATCATTTTGCGCACCGCGCGACCGACGCTGATATATTTGGTCATATTTGGTCTTACGACGACAGCATGCGGGCAGCGCCGCCGCGCTTCGAACATCGGCATTGCCGATCGGACGCCATATGTCCGTGCAATGTAGCACGCGGCGGCAACGACTCCGCGTTTGCCGCCACCGACAATCACAGGCTTGTCGACGAGAGAAGGATCATCGCGTTTTTCGATCGTGGCATAGAAGGCATCGCAATCGATATGAGCCACGGACAGGCAGTCGAGTTCCGGGTGATGGCAGAGTCGGGGGGAGCCGCATGAGGTGCATCGCGGGTCGGTTTCCGCGGCATCGGCGAGGCAATCCCGACAGAAGCTCACGGCAGATCGCGCTCCCAGTCGCCGCCGCCGAGCACATCCCTTGCCTTGTCGATTTCGGCCGGATCCAATCCCGCAATACTGGCGAAGGATGACATCAGCCGATGGTCTGAGGCGATATAGGCGAGAACTCCGCCTAGGAATCCGGGATCTTCTGCTATTGCGCGAATCTCGGTTGGGGCAATGCCGGTGGCCGCGAGGAAGCGCTCAAGCCGATCGCTCTCCTCGGCTACAAACGCAAATGCCTGAATTGCAAGCGCTTCCGCCCGTTCTCGGGAGAATGCAAGGGGGCGCTTCATAGGCTAAATTTGCCTTTCCGTAAGAAATGCCCACTACCGTGCCAATAATGCCGGAGCGCGGCCTTGCTGGCGACCGCGCAGTTTGCATTCTCGGCATTGTGCACAAGTGGGGCGGGAAAGCTGATGGCAAAGACCGTCCTTATCGTGGAAGACAATGAGCTCAACATGAAGCTCTTCCACGACCTTCTCGAGGCGCATGGTTACCAGACGGTGGGCACGCGCAATGGAAACGAGGCCATCGACCTCGCGCGGAAGCATCGGCCCGATTTGATCATAATGGACATCCAGCTGCCGGAGGTTTCTGGGTTGGATGTGACAAGGCGACTCAAAGACGACCGCGATCTCAAATCCATTCCCGTCGTGGCGGTGACCGCCTTCGCGATGAAAGGCGATGAGGAACGTATCCGCGAGGGCGGCTGCGAAGCCTACCTTTCGAAGCCGATTTCAGTCGCAAAGTTTATAGAGACCATTCGCCATTTCCTTGGTCCGGCCTGACCTCACCGGCGGGCGAAGCTTTCCGTGCTCCGCGGGAATTATAAGCTGCATCAGCCGTTTACAGTACTGTTGGTAAGCAGGCATGACTGGTCTAACCTGACGGTGATCGACTCAGTGTCGCCTCTGTCTTGTTGATTGGCCGGCGCGACATGCCATTCCCTGCGGAGTGCCAGGTCCGCCGCATCTCCTGGGCCCGTGGGGTTCGGCCGGCTCGGGAGCGGTGCGAGTGGCCTCCTCATGCCGTCGCTCCCGACCGGCCACCTTCCCGAGGAGAGGCTTGGCTAGACGGGTCGATTCATGCCGCGGTGCGTCCTGGAAATTGCCTGAGCTCTCACGCGAAAGCTGGACAGTGAGAACCATTTCAAATTGAGTGATCAGCACCGCGTTCGTGGCGTATGAGATTACTTCAAAAACGCGCAGGGCCGGACAAGTCCGGCCCTGACGGAAACTGTTTCAATCTCGAAAGATCACTGCTTTAGGGTCGAACGATCGTCCAGCCTTTTGCCGCAAGTTCCATGAGCGTGACGACGCCTGCGGGTACCCGGTCAGCGTTCTCGACGAGCGGTGGCTCCTTGCCTTCGTTTCGGGTCATGGCCTCAAGGGTATTTTCGCACGCTTTGAACGCGACGTTCGGCATCCCCTGGCCGAAGGATTTTAGCCGAGCGAGGACGGGAGATTTGTCCTGGCGCAGCATGTTGAGCCCTGCATTGAAGGCGATGATCTCGATTTCGACTTCCTCACCCTTATCGGAATAGTACTTCGACACGTTCGCCGCGACATTCAGCACTGCGTTCATCTTGCCGGGATCGTTATCGCTGATTTGCAATGCGAGTCGATGCTTTTCGGCGGCATCCGCCGTCGAAAGCAAGGCCATCGGCAGCACAAGAGCAGCAAACAGTATGCGAAGCATCCTGAAGATCTCGCGCTATTTGATCTTTGATTCCGTATATTCGACGTGCTTTCGGGCAATCGGATCGTATTTTTTCTTCTTCATCTTGTCGGTCTGCGTTCGCGAGTTCTTCCGCGTCACATAATAGTGACCTGTGCCTGCGCTCGAGACGAGCTTGATCTTGAGACTGATCGCTTTGGCCATGACAATGTCCTGTAGGTTCGGAGCGCAAACTAGCGCCCAACGTTAAAATGTCAAGAAAGTCGCTGTTTTAGGGCATTTACAGCAGCTCTCGAAAGAATTTCTGGTCGGCCATATAGTAAAACGGAACCGGCAGGTCATGGCCCATCCCGGCTTCCACGCGCGCCAGCAATTCTTCCAGAACGATTCCGGTGATCGTCGGCATGTCTAGCCGAGTGGCCTCTTCGATGGGCACCCAAACCAATTCGACGAGTTCGGAGTCGGGTCCCACCACGCCCTCGATCGCGTGCGCTATGGCCGAGGCATCGGCAGTAAGGAATCGCGTGTCAAACCGCCGCGGGCGACGGGGCGGTGTGATGGCGCGAGCAACAAAATGGATCTGGCCCAAATCCGGATGCACATTAGCCCTTGCGAACTCGGTCCAGATTTCTCCAGGCACTACCGGCGGGTGATCACGTTTCACACCTAGAAGAAGACCGGTTTCTTCGGCCGTTTCGCGAACTGCGGCAAGAGCGAATGCACGGGCAAACCCGGCGCTGGGCTCGGCGACGCGTGCGATCAGCTTCTGCTGCGCATCGGGATGAAGCTCGCTGATTGCCGTCATTTTTTGATCCAAAGCTTCGATGCGTCCTCCGGGAAAGACGAATTTCCCGGGCATGAACTTGTGGCTCGCATGTCGCCGTCCAAGCAGGACTTTCGGCTGCGTCCGTTCAGAGCGATCAATCAAAATCAATGTTGCCGCGTCGCGTGGCTGACTATCGGGAAACGACTGGTCGCGTTCCGCCTTCGTCATACGTTCTGCAAATATCTGTCCAAGATTTTTCGTCATCGAGCGTTTCGCTTGGATCCCCGTGTTGAAAATGAGCGCCTGCGCTGCTGCTTGGGAGTTCGACTTGCTCCAGAGCGTCCGCTGGAGAGGAGTTCGAAACGCAACGCGCCTGCGACCGGAGCCGCTTCAATCAACTTGACGGTCACGGCGTCGCCGAGGCGGTAAGTCTCCCCTGAACGTGAGCCGACCATCGCATGACTTCTTTCGTCATATCGAAAATACTCATCGCCAATAGTGCGGGCAGGTATGAAGCCATCGGCGCCGGTCTCGCGCAGCTTTACGAAAAGGCCTGAGCGGGTGAGTCCGGAAATCCTGCCGTCGAACGTTGCGCCGACACGGTCGGCGAGAAAATGCGCGATCAGGCGATCGCTCGTCTCACGTTCGGCCACCATGGCCCGGCGTTCAGCCGCGGAAATCTGGGCGCTGATCTCAGCCAGCGCCTTGACGTCGCTCCCATCGGGCAAGCCGCCATCGCCAAATTTCAGGGCGCGAATAAGCCCGCGGTGGACGATCAAATCCGCATACCGCCGGATTGGTGAGGTGAAATGCGCGTATCGCCGCAGATTGAGTCCAAAATGCCCGTAGTTCTCGGCCGCGTATTCGGCCTGTGCCTGAGTTCTTAACACGACCTCATTGACCAGTTGTTCGGCGTCGCGTCCTCTGACACGCATGAGAACGCGATTGAACGCCTCAGGCCGCAGCGTACCCGTTTTCGCAAAGGGGATGTCAAGCGTCGCCAGCAATTCCCTCAGGGCCTGCACCTTCTCCATGCCGGGCTCGTCGTGCACGCGGTAGATCAGCGGAACGCGCGCACGCTCGAGTGTTTCGGCAGCTGCGACATTGGCGAGGATCATGAATTCTTCGATCAACCGGTGCGCCTCTAGTCGTTCCGGAGTGATAATTCGGTCAACCGTTCCGTCCGCCTTGAGCATGATCTTGCGCTCGGGAAGGTCGAGGTCGAGAGGCTGGCGCTCCTCCCGAGCACGAGCTGTGGCCTCGTAGGCGGCATAAAGCGGGGCGAGCACGGTCTGCACGAGCGGCCCGGTATCTTCGTCGGTACGGCCGCTGATTGCAGCTTGAGCCTGTTCATATGAAAGGCGAGCCGCAGACCGCATCAGGACACGATGAAATGTATGCGATCGCTTGCGTCCATTTGATCCGATCGACATGCGAACGGCGAGGGCGGCGCGGTCCTCGTGCGGTCGCAAAGAGCAAAGATCATTCGAAATGCGCTCCGGGAGCATGGGAACGACACGGTCCGGGAAATAGACCGAATTTCCCCGCGTGAGCGCCTCGCGATCCATAGCCGAACCCGGTTTGACATAGTGCGCCACATCGGCGATCGCGACCCTGACGATGTATCCGCCGGGATTATCCGGCGCCGTGTCGAACTCGGCGTGCACGGCGTCGTCGTGGTCCTTGGCGTCCGGCGGATCGATCGTCACGAACGGCACACGTCGCCAATCTTCACGGCCGGCGAGGCTTGCCGGCCTCGCAGCTTCCGCTTCGTTCAGGGCGTCACGTTTGAAAACAGTGGGGATGCCATGTGCGTGGATGGAGATCAGGCTGACCGCCCGCTCACTTTTTAGAGAGCCAAGCCTTTCAATGACGCGTGCGACAGGCATGCCGAGGCGCTGCGCGCGTGTGGTTTCGACTGAGACGAGATCGCCCTCCTGGGCTCCATCCGTCGATCCCGCCGGAATGGTCAGCTCCCGTCCGAGCATTTTCTTGTCGACAGGTTCAAGTCGACCACCACCATGGGGAACACGACGAAAAATTCCCAGCACGCGATGTCTTGGATGATCAATGATTTTGATGATCCGAGCCTGGTAGCGAATTCCAGCGACAGCTTCTATTTCCTCGACTCGCAGAAGAACACGATCACCGATGCCTGCCGCTTGCCCCGGGGCAGCTTTGCGGCGGGTCGGAATTCGGATTTTCGGGACAGGGCCACGGGCGAGTTCGTCCCACTCGTCAGGTGTGGCAACGAGATCTCCTTCCTCGTCGCGAGCGGTCACGCAGGCAACCAGTGTAGAAGCGAGTGTGCCGGCGTGATGCAGTTTTTTCCGGCGTTTTTCGATCAGTCCTTCATCCGACAGGCCGCGAAGCATGTGCTTGAGATCGGCGCGAAGCGCGTTCTTGAGTCCAAATGCACGCGCGATTTCACGCGTCCCGACCTTCCCCGGCTGGTTACCGATGAAGGCGAGGAGGTCGGCTCTGGTAGGAAGCGACGGGACCTTTTTGGATCGTTTATTCAAAATGACGGTCCTGCATCGAGCGCACAATTCTGAATATTCAAAACCGCACTAATGCGAAATGTGCCGTGCATATGAGCTCAGATGCATTGAAACAAATATAGTGACGGCTTCTCCGGCTTTCCAGTTACTCCGCGGCCTTCGCTTTGCGCGCCGACCTGCTTTTCGCAGGGGCTTTCTTTGGGTTTGGTGCAGGCTGACCTGCAGTCTTGCCGGAGGCTCGCTTGCGGCCGGCAGCGCGTCGCCCCTTCGGGCCGCTCCCCATTTTGGCGGCCCGAGCCTCTAGGAGGCCGATGGCCTGTTCCAGGGTGACATTGTCAGGACTCATGTCGGCGGGAAGCGTTGCGTTGATTCCCGCGTGGCTGACGTATGGGCCGTACCGCCCATTCTTGACGACCACGGGACCACCCTTGTCGGGATGTTCACCGAGCGGTCTACCCGGGTCGGCGCCAAAACGGCGGCTGCGTCCGGGATTGGCCTTCTTCTCGGCAATCAAAGACACCGCGCGATTTAATCCAACCGTCAACACGTCTTCGCCGGAATCCAGATTGGCATATGTTTTTCCGTGTTTCACATAAGGGCCAAACCGCCCAACACCTGCGATTATGGGCTCTCCGTCTTCCGGGTGCATGCCGACTTCGCGCGGCAAGGCAAGCAACGCCAACGCCTTTTCGAGATCGACTTCATCCGGTGAGAGGCCTTTCGGCAACCCGGCACGCTTGGGCTTCTCGGCACCCTTTTCTTTGGACTGTTCGCCGAGCTGCAGATAAGGGCCAAAGCGACCAGACCGCAGTGAAACCTCGAGACCGGTTTCCGGATCTTCGCCGAGCACCTTGGTTCCGTTCACTCCGCCATTCGCTCCCGGCGTCATCTGCCGCGTGAAAGTGCATTCGGGATAGTTGGAGCATCCGATAAATGCACCAAAACGCCCGACCTTGAGCGAAAGGCGGCCGGTCTCGCAGTTAGGACATTTGCGCGGATCGCCGCCGTCCGCGCCAGGAGGAAAGATGTGCGGCGCAAGCAGGTCATTCAGGGCGTCGAGAACCTGCGTGATGGTGAGGTCCTTGATGTCATTAACGGAGCCAATGAAATCGACCCAGAAATCCCTCAGCACCCGCTTCCAGTCGATCTCGTTATTGGCGATCTTGTCGAGCTGTTCCTCGAGCGATGCGGTGAAGTCGTACTCCACGTAACGCTGGAAGAAGCTTTCCAGAAATCCGACGACGACGCGCCCTTTGTCTTCAGGAATAAGTCGCTTCTTGTCGATCCGCACATAGCCTCTATCCTGCAGCACTTGCAGGATAGAAGCATATGTCGAAGGCCGGCCGATCCCGAGCTCTTCCATTCGCTTGACCAGAGCCGCTTCCGAGTAGCGCGGCGGCGGCTCGGTGAAATGTTGCGAGGAGTTGATCGCCTGCTTTTGCAACAACTCGCCTTCACTCATCGAAGGCAGGCGGCGGGACTCCTCGTCTTCATCGGCATCGTCGTGTCCTTCCTGGTACAAAGTCAGGAAGCCATCGAATTTCACGACTTGACCTGTCGCACGCAGTTCGAGTTTACGGGCACCGACCTTGGCCTCGATGTCGACAGTCGTCCGCTCGAGCTCCGCCGACTGCATTTGGCTTGCCACGGCGCGGTTCCAGATAAGCTCGTATAGGCGCGCCTGGTCGCGATCGACAGATTTGGCGACGTCCTTTGGCGAGCGATTTGGATCGGTCGGACGAACGGCTTCGTGTGCTTCTTGTGCCGTCTTGGATTTCTGCTGATAGGCACGCGGCGCCTCGGGAACGTAGTTAGCACCGTATTCCTTGCCAATCATGTTGCGGATTGCGGAGACCGCCTCCGGGGCAACATCGATTCCGTCGGTGCGCATATAGGTGATGAGACCCACAGTCTCGCCATCGATGTCGATACCCTCATAGAGTCGCTGGGCAAGACGCATCGTATGTGCCGGAGAGAAGCCAAGCTTCCGGCTCGCCTCCTGTTGCATGGTCGAGGTTGTGAACGGCGGCGGGGGATTGCGTCGAGCGGGCTTGGCCTCGACCTTGGCGACTTTGAAAGTCGCTGCCTCAAGATCACGCGTGAATGCTTCCGCTTCCACGCCCGAGCCGATGTCCAGTCGCTGGATTTTCTCACCATCGGCGCCGACGAGGCGGGCTTCGAATGTCTCCTGGCGGGGCGTGGCTAGGCGGGCGACGATTGACCAGTATTCTCTGGCAACGAATTTTTCGATCTCCAACTCGCGATCGCAGACGAGCCTCAGTGCGACGGACTGCACGCGCCCGGCCGAGCGGGCGCCCGGGAGTTTGCGCCAAAGAACGGGAGACAACGTAAAGCCGACGAGATAGTCGAGCGCACGTCTGGCCAGGTATGCATCTACCAGCGATGAATCGATGACCCGCGGGTGCTTCATTGCCTCGGTCACAGCTTGTTTGGTGATCGCGTTGAATACGACCCGCTCGACAGTCTGCTTTGTAAGTGCCTTCTTCTGCCTGAGTACCTCCAGCACATGCCAGGAGATGGCCTCACCCTCCCGGTCGGGGTCGGTGGCAAGGATCAGCTTATCTGCTTTCTTAAGAGCGCTCGCTATCTCATTGATCCGCTGGTTTGATTTTGTATCGACCTCCCAAACCATACGAAAATCGGCATCCGGATCCACCGAGCCGTCCTTGGCTGGCAGATCCCTAATGTGGCCAAAGGAGGCCAGCACCTCGTAACCCGGGCCGAGGTATTTGTTGATCGTCTTCGCCTTGGCCGGCGACTCGACTACGACAATATTCATGAAATTCCAGTGGGTTATCCGCCGAAAATCATGTGAAATAAGGCGGAATCGGCCGCATCATTGGCCCGGAACATGGGGAAGCTTACCCCTACTGTCAAATAAGCCCGTTAAGAAGCCGTGTGTCAGACCAGCCAAATGGGGCACGAAAGAGACCGGGTCCGGGTCAGAAAATAGACAATAGTCCATTAAGCACCTTACTGGCAGGCGCCGTCCGGGGCCTTTAGCGGCCCGAAATGCCCAAGCGCTCCAGGAAGTCCGGCGTCGGATGTCCGTCGGGCAGCATGCCGAGCCTCTTCTGCTCGGCTCGAATGTTGTCGCGTAGGTCGAAATCGATGTGGCCCTCGAATTCGTTCACCTTGTACCCGCGTTCGGAAAGGTTTTTCTGCAAGGCGATGCGCGCATCGCGCGAGAGTTGCCGGTCATCGTGAGGCCACGCTTTCCTGATCGCCGCGCCTCCATGTAGCCGATCGGCGAGATGGCCCACGGCAATCGCGTAGGCGTCCGAGTTGTTGTATTCCTTTAGGACTGCAAAATTCTCGGTCACGATAAATGCCGGGCCACTTGCGCCACTTGGGAAGAACAGAATTCCCTCGCCTTCGGTAGGAAACGGCATTCCATCCGCACGAACCACACCGAGTGTTCGCCATTGCGCGAAAGTCGCCCGACTGCGCATATAGTCGAAGTCGTTCGGGACGGTGACCTCAAACCCCCAAGGCAGCGTAGACTTCCAATTCCATTTGTGCAGGTAATTTGCCGTCGAGGCCAGCACATCCGGAACATTGCTCCAGATGTCGGCGCGCCCATCGCCTGAAAAATCGATCGCGTAGTCGACAAAATTGGATGGCATGAACTGTGTCTGTCCCATCGCGCCGGCCCATGAACTCACCATTTTGGCGCGCGGAATGCGGTTGTCCTGCATGATGCGCATGGCGACGAGCAGCTCATTCCGGAAATATGGATGGCGATACTTCACGTACGCCAAAGTCGCGAGAGAGCGAAACACGTCCCAACGATCTTTTTCGGTGCCGAAATCGGATTCAATTCCCCACAACGCGATCAGCACCCAGCGATCGACTGAAAATTTTTTCTCTAGCGCATCGAATGTTTTCGCCCATTCGCGCGCCTTGAGCTGCCCATCTGCCACGCGCCGGCTTGAAGCGATGGCATTCACATAATCGCCGACAGGCTTTCCATATTCGGGTTGTCGCTGCGTGGCCTTTATTACGCGCTGGTCCGGTGTAATGCCCTTCAACGCGTTCTCGAATGCACTGCGCGCAATGCCTTTCGTCTGCGCGTCCGGCCATAGCTCGGCTACGAACGAAGCAAACGACGGCTGGTCGGCACAGGCCGGCACGGCCTGAAACGCCAGCAGGACGAGAAATATCAGGACGAGGCGCGCTGTCATGCGAAAGCCGAACAGAAGCGGGCTGTGCATACCGTATCGCACGTCAGATCAGCGATACCAAGCCCGAGCTGTGACGCTCCACCCGACCGGCGATTTCGAGTTCAAGCAGCGCCGTACGTACCCTCGTCGGTGAGGTCGAAGTGATCCGCACGAGGTCATCGATCGACACGGGCGTGGGTCCAAGAAGAGACACGATTTTGTTTCGCTCGTCCAACGCCGGTTCTTCATCTGCAAATTCCAAATGTTCCTGCGAGTCCTCTCGAACCGTCATCTGACCGATGCCGCCCCCGAGAATCGGTTCGATGACGGAGATCACGTCGGCTGCCTCGGTGGCCGGAATGGCTCCTTGCTTCAATAGCCCGTTCGTGCCCTCGCTTCGTGGATCAAGCGGGGACCCCGGCACCGCAAACACTTCCCGGCCTTGCTCACCGGCAAGTCTCGCCGTAATCAGCGAGCCCGAGCGGCGTGCAGCTTCCACCACGATGAGACCAATGCATAGCCCAGATATGATCCTGTTACGGCGGGGAAAGTCGTGTGCCCGGGGCTCCCAGGTGAAGGGCATTTCGGAAACTGCAGCCCCTTTGAGCAAGATTTGCTCCAGCAGTTTCACATGTTCTGCAGGATAAATCCTGTCATGGCCGCCGGCGAGCACGGCGATTGTTCCAGTGTCCAGACTTGCCCGATGTGCGGCGGCATCGATACCGCGCGCCAGTCCGGAAGCGATGATCAATCCTGCGTTGCCCAGATCGCGTGCCATGCGCTCTGCAAATTTGACTCCGGCAGCGGAGGCATTTCTGGATCCGACGATTGCGACTTGCGGTCTTGTGAGGGAATTTAGATTCCCGCGTACCGCAAGGAGCGGAGGCGCATCATCGATCATGCGCAGGCGTGTCGGATATTCCGGCTCACAGAATCCGATGAAACATGCGCCTGCTTCTTGTGCGAGCCCGAGTTCGGCTTCGGCTTGTGCATGCGTGTATATGCGGGGCCAACGGGCTGAACCACCACGGTGTGCGAGCGATGGAAGTGCCTCGATCGCTTCACCCGCGCTGCCGTATCTCCGAATCAAATCACGGAAGGTTCGCGGGCCGATATTCTCGCTCCGGATAAGGCGCAACCAGTCAAGCCGCTCCTGGTGGCTCAGACGCCCTTTTTGATCCATCTGCCGCCTCTCTTCGAAGCGGCAACCAATACTGTTGGTAATGAACTAATACAACCCTGAGTTTTAGAACGAGGTAGTACTTTTTTCGCCGATCCTTTCTTCTTTGCCGCTCAGCAGGCGCTCGATATTGGCGCGATGCTTGAACCACAAGAGCAGAGTGAGCACCAAAAAGAGTGCCGCGAATCCGGGAAGGCCCAGGAACCACAGGATGGGCGGCGTAACCGCGCTCGCGACCAGTGCCGAGAGCGACGAATAGCGGCCGATCGCTGCAACGCAAAGCCAGACCGCGCAGAAAATCAGGGCTGCCGGCCAATAGAGACCGAGGAGGAGGCCGATATATGTGGCAACTCCTTTTCCTCCCCTAAACCTCAACCACACGGGAAAGAGGTGCCCGAGGAAAGCTCCAAGCGCAGCGGCCAGACCCGCTTCACTGCCAAAGCGAACTGCAATCAGCACAGCGGCAGTGCCTTTGAGCATGTCAAGGATAAGTGTAGCTGCCGCGAGACTTTTGCGGCCAGTCCGCAGCACGTTGGTGGCGCCGATATTGCCCGATCCTATTCTTCTGATGTCGGGTCCGCCGGCTGCTCGCGTGAGCAGCAGCCCGAACGGGATCGAGCCGAGAAGATAACCGAAGACGAAGGCGATTGCGGCAGTCATACGTATTCGTAGACGGTGCGCCCCGAAACGATGGTTCGTACGACGCGACCGGTCAGTCGCGCCTCGTCGAAAGGCGTGTTCTTGCATTTCGACTTCAGATCGCCTGGGTCGAGAACCCACGGCATCTCAAGATCGACCACGATGACATCAGCCGGAGCGTTGGTCTTGAGCGTTCCCCCTGGAAGGCCGAGCAGTTCGGCGGGGCGGGTCGACATCGCCCGCAGCAATGCGACTAGCTCCACTTCGCCGCCGTGCATGAGGCGAAGCCCTGCGGCAAGCATAGTCTCAAGGCCTATGGCGCCGGGCGCCGCTTCGGCGAAAGGCAACCGCTTTGTCTCGACATCCTGCGGATTATGGTCGGACATGATCACATCGATCAGGCCGGATCGGAGAGCATCGACAAGGGCCTTTCGGTCATCTTCCGCCCGCAGGGGGGGCGTCAATTTGAGAAATGTACGATAGGGGCCAATATCGTTTTCGTTGAGGGTGATGTGGTTGATGGAGGCGGATGCGGTCACCCGAAGACCACCATCTTTGGCGCGACGCAAAACATCGAGCGTGTCGGCACAAGATACGGAAGCCGCATGGTAACGCCCGCCCGAGAGCGCTACTAGGCGAACGTCGCGTTCCAGCATGATCGACTCGGCTGCATTCGGTATTCCAAGCAGACCGAGGCGAGCCGCGAATTCACCCTCATTCATTACGCCGTCCCCGGCAAGGTCCGGGTCTTCGGTATGATGGACAATGAGTGCGTCAAAATCGCTGGCATAGGTCAGGACCCGCCGCATGAGTTGCGCATTGATGATGCTCTTTACGCCATCCGTAAACGCCACCGCTCCCGCAGCCTTGAGCAGACCGATCTCGGTCATCTCTTTGCCTTCGAGCCGCTTCGTGATCGCTGCCATCGGGTGAACGTGAACGATCGCGGTGTCGCGTGCGCGACGCAGCACGAAATCAACGGTCGCCGGCTCGTCGATCGGCGGGGAAGTATCCGGCTGGCAAATGATTGTTGTCACGCCGCCGGCTGCGGCCGCCTGGCTTGCGGAGGCCAACGTCTCGCGGCTGGCCTCGCCCGGCTCTCCGATAAATGCGCGCATGTCGATCAAGCCCGGTGCGACGAGCTTTCCTCGGCAGTCGATGACCTCCGTGCCCTCCGGTACTCCTGCCGCGCCAATACCTTTCTTTGCTTCACGAATAACGCCTTCCGCGATCAGAAGGTCGCCGAGAATATCGAAGTCGCGCGACGGATCGACGATCCGGGCATTTGCGAGCAGGATCGGGCGGCGATCGGAAAAAATCATCGTCATGCGTTCGGCAAATTTCGCGACAAGGCTTCAAGGACCGCCATTCGGACGGCCACGCCCATTTCGACCTGCTCGCGGATCAATGACTGGGCCCCGTCGGCTACGATCGAGTCGATTTCCACTCCACGGTTCATCGGTCCGGGATGCATCACCAGAGCGCCTGGCTTTGCATAGGCCAGCTTCTTTTCATCGAGGCCGTAATACTGGAAATATTCGGACATCGAGGGAACATAGGAGCCGTTCATCCTCTCGCGCTGCAGCCGCAGCATCATCACGATGTCGGCGCCGGCAAGACCCTCGCGCATGTCTCGTGCTACCTCCACGCCGAACCGTTCAATGCCCGGCGGCAGGAGTGTCGAGGGTGCAACGACGCGCACTCGGGCGCCCATCGTGTTGAGCAGGATGATGTTCGATCGCGCAACTCGTGAATGGAGTATGTCTCCACAAATCGCAACCAGAAGTCCCTCTATGGTGCCTTTGTTGCGCCGGATCGTGAGCGCATCGAGCAATGCCTGCGTGGGGTGCTCGTGCGAACCATCCCCGGCATTGATCACGGAGCAATCCACTTTGCGGGCCAGCAACTCGACTGCTCCGGACGCGTGATGGCGCACCACAATGATGTCGGGATGCATGGCGTTCAGCGTGATCGCCGTATCGATCAACGTCTCACCTTTCCGCATGGAGGAGGACGAGGTCGACATGTTCATTACATCTGCGCCGAGCCGCTTTCCTGCCAGCTCGAATGAAGCCTGAGTCCTGGTCGAAACCTCGAAGAAGAGATTGACCTGGGTGCGTCCCCGAAGCGAGGTCCGTTTTTTTTCGATTTGCCGGTTGAGCTCGACGAATTCCTCGGCGAGGTCGAGAAGCCCGGAGATGTCGCCTGAAGAAAGCCCCTCGATCCCCAAAAGATGACGCCTGCTAAGGACGAATGAGGGTTTCGGCGCAATGGTCATTAAAGGCAAAGCTATAGGCGCTACTTGCCGTCACGGCAAGAACAATAGGCCTCGATTCACAAGGCCGCTTCGCATGCTTAATGCAGGATCAAGGGAGCCGCGGCTTGAAATGTCGTTCTGGTTCCGAACGTTGTTCCCTGAAAATGTTGTGAACGATGCGGCTCCTTTCGTGAGGTGGGTGACCCTGTTCCACAGGAACTGGCCTTCCTGTTCCAGTGTTGTGACCCGGATACAGAAAAAGCCGCACGGAAGGAGAAGCAGGATGATGAAGACGAAAAACATAGCAAGGTACGGCGGTGCGATGGCAGTGATCGCAGCGCTCGCCCTTGCAGCCGCCACGCCGGGAGAGGCGAGGGGCGGACGAAATGCCGCCGCCGCGATTGGGTTCGGTGTTGGCGCATTGACCGGCGCCGCTGTTGCCAGTTCGGCGTACAACGGGGGCTATTACGGATATTATGATACGCCCGGTTATGCTTACGCCCCCGGTTACGGGTACGCGTACGCGCCGGGATATGCTTACGCCGCTCCAGTTTATGGCCCATACGGCGCTTACGCTTACGCGCCGGGAATCAGGTACGAAGCTCCGTACGAGTGGTCGCGCGAGCACAGCACGAACAATTTCTCGATCGACTCGCAGCGGTAAGAAGCAGGCGATAGCAGCGGTAAGAAGCAGTGATAGCGGAAAAAGGAGCCGCCTTGCATTGGCGGCTCCTTTTACAATCGTTTCAGACGATCGAGTGCGCCTTGAAGGATGAAGGCCGCGGCGTGCTGGTCGATGACTGCGGCACGCCTTCTTCGGGTGACGTCGGCTTCGATTAACTGCCGTTCGACTGCGGCCGTTGAAAGCCGTTCGTCCCAGAGCCCAATGGGAAGCTCGGTGAGCTTGGAAAGATTGCGTGCAAAGGCTCGTGTGGCCTGCGCGCGCGGGCCTTCGCTCCCATCCATGTTGATGGGCAGCCCGAGAACGAAGCCGACGGCCGATCTTTCGGTGGCGAGCGCAAGCAGGCGCTTCGCATCCGAAGCGAAAGACTTTCTGAAGATTGTTTCGATCCCTGTTGCCAGCACGCGATCGGGGTCGCTGCTGGCTACCCCTATTGTCTTGGTTCCAAGGTCGATGCCAATCAGGCTGCCCCGTGAATCAAAATGTGCGGCGGCTTCGATCAGGGGCAACACAAGGGCCATTGCCTAATCGCTAACATCTGCGGCACCGCGTGCCAACAACCCACCACAATCCGTTAAGGGACGACGCCCTCGGGAAGATTTTCGGCGTGAGCCGCAATTGCGCCGGCCGTGGTAAACCAGACATGTTCGTCGGCGCGCTTGCGAATTTGCCTGAGCGCATCCGAGAGGTGCTTGCAACGATGCGGCCAGCCGACGATGTAGGGGTGCAGCGCGATGCCCATGACCAAAGGCCGCTTACTGCATTCCTTTTGCATCACTTCGAAGGCATCCAGGATCATCCCTGCAAATTCGGAACCTTCCCGCTTGCGGGCGACGATCTGCGGGATATCGTTCAATTCCTGCGGATACGGCACCGACAGAATGCGCCCGTTTCTGGTTTTCATCCAGACGGGCTGGTCATCATGACACCAGTCGAGCAGATAACGGTATCCGGCTTCCTGCAGGAGATCTGGCGTCATGGGTGATTGCGATATCCAGGGGCCAAGCCAGCCTCGTGGATGCATGCCGGAATGTTTCTCGATGGCGGCCGTTGTCTCCCTTATGAGTTCTCTTTCCTGATCTTCGCTCAGGCTGCCTTGTCGTTCTGAGTTTGTGCGGCCATGGCCGACCACTTCCGCACCGTTGAAGGCAGCAACTGCCTGCGGCGCGTGTCGATACATCTCGGAATTGACGAGGAGGGAAACGGGCAATGCGAGTTCGTTGAACAACTCGGCCAGGCGAAAAACACCGACCCTGTTGCCATAGTCTCGCCACGCGTAGTTCAGAACGTCCGGATGGTCGCCTCCGGGGCAAAGCTCGGCGCCAAGACCCTCGCCAAATGAGAACCACTCGAGATTAAGGCCGATGTAGAGCGCAAGCCGCTTGCCTTCGGGCCAGTCATAGACCGGCCGCTGCGGAATCGCAGAATAGGGGTAGCGCCCATGCACTCTCGTGACCATTCCTAAATCCTAGCTGGCCGCATGCGCGTTTTTCTAGCTTTTCATTTCGTGCCCCGCCTCGTGCTCATTGTCCTGGCCAACCGGTTGGCGGCCTCGGAGCCGCTTGCTATAGGCAGCAGAGGACCGAGTTGCGGATGTTTCCATGCCTGTTGATACCGATACAGTTCGCCGAATTGCCCACCTTGCCCGCATCGCAGTGGCCGATAAGGAAATCGAGCACCTCAGGGGCGAGATCAATACGATTCTGGCTTTCGTCGAGCAGCTCAGCGAGGTGAATGTGGAGGGGATTGCCCCGATGACCTCGGTGACGCCGATGGCGATGAAGAAACGCGCCGACGTTGTGACAGATGGAAACATCGCGGAAGACATAGTGAGGAATGCACCAATGACCGAAGACAATTTTTTCCTCGTCCCCAAGGTGGTGGAGTAGCCTGCGCAGCGGCGGAGCCATTGCAAGGTTTCGGACAACCAAATTCCCGGTGATGGTACAAGGCATGTGTATTGCTTGTGAGCTCGGTTACTGGTCGATGATCGATGCGATCGAGGCGGAACGCGCGGCGGCCAATGACATGGCGCCCGCCAGAGGCGAAGCTCGCTTCATCTGCAGTGATACCGATGAATCCGAGCAGACTGCGGGCCCTCAGGTTTCCGGAGACGAGAGCCTCGGCCGTGACTGAGTTGACCTCGCTTGAACTGGCCGAAGCGCGCGATGGACTGAAGAAGAAATCCTTTTCTGCCGTCGACCTCGCGGCCGCGCACGTATCGGCAATTGAGAAGGCACGCGCGCTCAACGCCTTCGTAATGGAGACACCGGATCGCGCGATGGAAATGGCAAGAGCTTCCGATGCCCGCCTTGCTTCGGGAACCATCGGACCTCTTGAAGGACTCCCGATTGCGATCAAGGACATGTTCTGCACCGCCGGCGTGCGTTCGACGGCCTGCTCGCGCATTCTCGATAATTTCGTGCCGACATATGAATCGACGGTGACATCCCAGCTGTGGCGCGATGGTGCCGTACTCCTTGGCAAAACCAACTGCGACGAATTTGCGATGGGATCCTCGAACGAGAGTTCGTATTTCGGTCCCGTTCGCTCGCCATGGCGCCGCCGAGGATCAAATACACCGTTGACGCCAGGGGGATCATCGGGCGGCTCCGCAGCTGCGGTCGCTGCGCGTCTGTGTCTCGGGGCAACCGGAACCGATACCGGCGGCTCCATTCGGCAGCCTGCTGCATTCACCGGGACGGTCGGAATGAAGCCGACCTATGGGCGCTGCTCACGCTGGGGAATCGTTGCCTTCGCATCATCGTTGGATCAGGCAGGGCCCTTCGCGCGCAGCGTTCGGGATGCCGCAATCCTATTGCGTTCCATGGCGGGGCCAGACCCGAAGGACACCACATGCGCGGATCAAGCGGTCCCCGACTACGAAGCGGCGATCGGGAGATCGGTAAAGGGGCTGCGCATCGCAATCCCGAAAGAATACCGGCTTGATGGAATGGCGGCTGAAATCGACAAGATATGGCAAGATGGCCGGCGCTGGCTCGCGTCGGCAGGTGCCGAGCTCGTCGAAGTGTCGCTTCCGCATACGAAATATGCTTTGCCTGCCTACTACATCGTCGCTCCAGCCGAGGCCTCCTCCAATCTCGCGCGCTACGATGGCGTACGCTACGGACTTCGGGTGCCGGGCCGCGACATTACTGATATGTACGAATCTACGCGCGCCAGTGGCTTCGGCGCGGAAGTGAGACGGCGCGTGATGATCGGGACCTATGTTCTTTCGGCGGGCTATTATGACGCCTATTATTTACGCGCACAGAGAGTTCGCGCGCTCATAAAAAAGGACTTTGAAGATTGCTTCAAAGCCGGCGTGCACGCGATCTTGACTCCCGCCACTCCGTCCGGAGCCTTCGGACTTGGCGAGAAGGGAAATGATCCGGTCGAGATGTATCTCAACGACGTATTCACGGTGACGGTAAATATGGCTGGGCTGCCGGGCATTTCCGTTCCGGCCGGTCTGGACGCGCAAGGACTTCCGCTTGGTCTGCAGTTGATTGGCCGCCCTTTTGACGAGGAAACAGTATTCTCGCTCGCCACCGTCATCGAGGATGCGGCAGGCAAGTTCAGCCCAGAAAAATGGTGGTAGGTCGATCTACTTGTCAGTGGTCGTTATCGGCGGGAGATCCTGGTCTCCTTCGACCGTTTTTTTGCCGCCCAATTCCCCGCCGCTGAGTATAAAAACAAGAGCGAGGACGGCGACGACGCCACCTACGATGATGCCGAACGTGTGGTCACTTGCGTTTTTCATGACGTCCACCCAACGTCTGGCCTGCACGCGTGGTTCCTGGTGTTCTCCCATGAGCTTAAAATCGGAAAAAATCGTTGCAAAATCTTGGCCGATTGGAGGAAGGGCAACACGTATATGTGAGCCTAAGTTGCCGAATTGTGTTCCTTCGCTTGTAGAGGCCGACGCGCGGGGCGCCTTGCACAAAGCAGTCGCGAGCGGTTACCCGTATTCGGCAGCGCCTTTCCGCGCAAATGGCGTATCTCGAATGCGAGCGCCACATATTTCTGACAAGAGCGCGATATTATGACGGCTTTGCCCAATTCTCAAAATCTCGTGCAAGGTGCCACGGGCAATTGGGAAATCGTCATCGGCATGGAAATACATGCCCAGGTGACGTCTGAATCAAAGTTGTTTTCTGGTGCGTCTACGGAATTTGGCGGCGCGCCCAACTCGCACGTGTCTCTTGTTGATGCGGCGATGCCCGGCATGCTCCCGGTTATTAATGAGGAGTGCGTCAGACAGGCCATCCGTACCGGCCTCGGCCTCAACGCAAAGATCAATTTGGTATCCGTTTTTGACAGAAAGAATTACTTCTATCCGGATTTGCCGCAGGGCTATCAAATCAGCCAGTACAAATCGCCAATCGTCGGAGAGGGCAGCGTGACCGTGGACCTGGATAACGGCGGCACCAGCGTGATTGGCATCGAGCGCGTTCATCTCGAACAGGATGCCGGCAAGAGCTTGCACGATCGTCATCCGGCCTATTCTTACGTCGATCTTAACCGCTCGGGCGTTGCCTTGATGGAAATCGTATCGAAGCCCGATCTGCGCTCGGCTGATGAGGCTAAGGCTTTCGTTTCAAAGCTGCGCTCGATCCTGCGCTATCTCGGCACCTGCGACGGCGATATGGAAAAAGGAAACTTGCGCGCCGACGTGAACGTGTCGGTCCGGCGTCCCGGGGAGCCATTGGGAACGCGTTGCGAGATTAAGAATGTCAATTCGATCCGTTTTATCGGCCAGGCAATCGAGTACGAGGCGCGCCGGCAGATTGGGATCATCGAGGATGGTGGCGCAATCGAGCAGGAGACGCGTCTGTTCGACCCGAATAAGGGCGAGACCCGCTCAATGCGGACCAAAGAAGAGGCGCATGATTACCGTTACTTCCCCGATCCGGACCTGCTGCCGCTTGAATTCGACCAGGCCTTTGTCGATGCGATCGCGGCGAAGCTGCCCGAATTGCCTGACCAGAAGAAGTCCAGGTTCATGCGCGAATTCTCACTTTCCGCCTATGACGCTGGTGTCCTCGTAGCGGAGCGCGAGACAGCCGATTTCTTCGAAGCGGTTGCGAAAGGCCGTGACGGAAAGGTGGCGGCAAACTGGGTGATTAACGAATTGTTTGGACGGCTGAACAGGGAAGGGAAGACGATCGATGCGTCTCCCATTTCCGCCGCTCAGCTTGCCAGTATTCTCGATCTGATCAAGGAGGGCACGATTTCGGGCAAGATCGCCAAGGACCTGTTCGAAATCGTGTTCACCGAGGGCGGCGACCCGCGCAAGATCGTGGAGGCGCGAGGATTGAGGCAAGTCACCGATACGTCGGCGATTGAGAAGATTGTCGATCAGGTCATCGCCGACAACCCGGAAAAGGTTGCCGATGCACGATCCAATCCGAAAGCGATCGGCTGGTTCGTGGGCCAGGTAATGAAGTCATCGGGCGGAAGAGCCAGCCCCCAAGCGGTCAATGAGATCCTCAAGCGCAAGCTCGGTCTCTGAGGATCGCCTCCCTCCCTCGGTTGTATGACGGCGCCTGGCCGAAAACTTTCCCTTCCGATCACGTCGTCGGTCCCTCTGACGGAAATTCGGCGGGTGCTTTCCTCGAATCGCTCCGAATCACTTGGCGCTGATTCGCTCGATTTTGATCGATTTCGCATTCCGCCGGGTCCCGGTTACGCCCATCTGTGCAAAAAAATTTTGCTTGCATTGAATTGTATGTTTCGAATGGAAACGGGTCCGGCTGTTGCCATCCGAGCGCGAAAATTTCATCCCAGCATTCGTTTTCCGCGAATTGCTGGGATTAAGAAAATGCTTATTTCACCGCATCTTTTTGCAATCGAAGAACGTGCAGCACGAATTCTGTCGCGCTCGTATCAAAGTCGCGAACATCTCTAACCTTTGCGCGACAATGTGGTCAGCGTGCGTTGCACGATGCTCGCATACACACTTCCTTAAGCTGCAACGCTGTTTTTTTCGTTGTGCTGTAGTAAACCGAATGCAGTGCGTGTCGATTCGCGACGCGTGCTGATGCGACACCGCCATGATACATGGCTAGGAGGGCAGCAATGGCGAAACGTAGGAAGAAGGCAGCGGCGAAAGCAGCGAAGAAGACGAAGCGCCGGAAACGGAAGCTCTAGTCTGACGCGGCTTCCCGATCTTCGGCCTCACGTGTCGGAGATTGCGTCATACGGGCCGGTGCGCGTCATGGAGTAGCCAGCGCAAGCGGTCGCCCCGCGACGCCCCGGTTCCGGATGACAAGAGGGCGTCGGCGAAATTCAAAATTTCACCGACGCCCTCTGTCATTTCGCTTTCAGACGCGTTCACATCAACGCGACAATTGCGACCGTTTTACTTTGCTGCCGCTTTGAGTCTCTTGTTGCAAGCGCTCCAGAATTTTGGCCAGGTCGCCCCCTTTTCCATCTTGCCCGTAGCCTTCGTTTCCTTCCACTCCGCAGCGCATTTCTTCTGGCGTTCACGGGCGGCAAGTTGGCCTGCGCTTTGTTGTTTCTTTGGCGCAGCGCTCTTGTCCGGCATGCTGGATTGCTTTTGCGCGGCCGCGACCGAAATCAAATGCGGCGCCGGCGCCGCCATCAAGCCGGCGGCAAGCACGATAGCAATAGCGACTTTGTACATGAGTTCACTTTCCTTTTTCACTTTCTTGGCTGAGAGTTCGTCGGCTCTGCGATTGACGCGGCTCACAACCTGCGGAGAAGCATAACCCGCATAAGTTGTAGGCGTCCAGAGACGGATCATCCTGCGATTGAATGAGGGTCATGCGGCCGGAGCGGTTGCAGTCTACAACCGACCGGCATAGCTCTGGTCACTCGTGTGGGAATCCAGCAATGGAGCACAACATGGCGCGCGGCAAGAAAATGCGTTCGGCGGGACGGTCGTCCAGAACGAAGAAAGCAAACAAGACAAGAAAGAACGTGGCGGCAAAACGAGCGCAACCCATCGAGCTTTACTACTGGCCAACGCCGAATGGGTTCAAGATTTCCATCATGCTGGAAGAATGCCTGCTTCCCTATGTGATGAAGCCGGTCAACATCTCCAAAGGAGAGCAATTCGATCCTGCATTTCTGAAGATCGCGCCGAACAACCGCATGCCAGCGATCGTTGATCCGAATGGACCTGGCCGGCGCCCAATCTCCATTTTCGAATCTGGTGCCATTCTCCAGTATCTCGGCCGCAAAACGGGAAAATTCTACCCCGCGGAAGAACGCGCACGTGTCGAAGTGGATCAGTGGCTGTTTTGGCAGATGGGCGGACTGGGGCCGATGGCTGGTCAGCTCAATCACTTCAAGCACTATGCGCGCGAGAAGCTCGACTACGCGATCAAGCGTTATGAAGATGAAGTGAACCGGCTCTATGGCGTGATGAATTTGCGGCTGAGGGACCGCGCTTTCCTTGCCGGAAAATACTCGATCGCGGACATGGCCTGCGTCGGGTGGGTCAATCTCTGGCAGCGCCAGGGCCAGGACATCGAGCAATTCCCGAACTTGAAGCGCTGGCTTGAGGCTGTGAAGGCCCGCCCGGCCGTCAAGCGCGGAATGGAGCTCGGTCTGGAGCTTCGCAAGGGCATTGATATGAAGGACCCGAATGTTCAGGCGGTCTTGTTCAATCAGCGGGCGCGGGCAGCGTAAGATTTATGCGCGATCGGAGGGTGAGCAAGGCTAATTCGTACGCGTCCAGACGTGCGCCTTGCAGATCACCGAAAGTACGCAGCCTTCAACCTTAGCTTTTCCGGCATCCTGCAGGGTGAGATAGCCTCTGTAGGTTTTCCCATCATCCGCATTGTAGATCAGTCCTGACCACTTGGTTGGGGCCGTGGGTCTCATCCCGCGCACGACTTGCAAGCCGATGAGCGGGCGAACCCGTTTCGCAGGATCCGGATTTCGTTTGTCCGTCTTCGGCCTTCCGGTGGCCCCATCGATCGGATGATTGAGCCATACCAAAGTCCCGCAGAGCCTGTTTTCGCCGCAGGCGGAAATGCGAACCTTGGCCCCGCCATCTTCCGACAGCCAATTGCCTTCCGGTGGCGCGGCCGCGGCTACGCTGACAAGAAAGCAGAGTACGACGATGCTTGCGCGCCACGAATGCATGTCGATGTCCAAATCGGCCTCTTGCTTGTTCATAACCAGAAACGCAGCCGGAGCGTGGCTGGATCGTGGCATGATGATTCCGTGGTTAGTCAGCGTTGAAAGGGATCGGTTAGCGAACCCTCAACGGTGGGGCCTCGCGATCAATTGCGGCGGAATTTGCACGCGTTTAGGAAATGGGCAGGTATGCCCAGCATTCCGTTCATTTTCGATTCACTCCCTCATTTAAACTGTCATTCAAATTTTATCCCGAAGATCGGACCCGTTCGAGCAAATGCATCGAACACAGGGGTCCGTTTCGGGATGTCCCGATCGAAAAGAAAAAGGGGGAGCAGAGATGATCAACATGGAGAATGGGGCCGCGGTTGCCGACCCAACCAGCGCCGAGGACTGCTTTGACCTTGGCATGATGTATTCAGCGGGGGCAGGCCTGCCTGTCGATCTCGTGCAGGCGCATAAGTGGTTCAATATCGCTGCAATGCGCGGCCATCAGGGTGCGGCTCAATTGCGTCGCGAAATTGCGGAGCAGATGAGCGATGCTGAAATCGGGCATGCGCAACGCGCTGCGCGGGACTGGTTGAAGGCGAACCCTCAGCCTTCGCTGCAAGCATCGATCCGAGCGGCAGCCTGACCGACCATCAGTCTGCGCGGCTGCCGCGCAAAGATTCGACAACGCTGGCGATCACGTTCGGCCAGTCGCCGATCGCGCGCTGGCGGTAGAGGCGGGCTTGGGGATACCAAGGGCTCCGCTCTCCCGCCGCCGTCCAGCGCCAGTCTGGTGAAAAGGGCAGCATGACCCACACCGGCCGTCCCATGGCGCCGGCGAGATGGGCGACCGACGTGTCGACTGCAATTGTCAGATCGACCGATGCAGTGACCGCCGCGGTATCGGCCATATCGACAAGTCCCGGACCAAGACTAGTGATGCCGTGGCTTTCGAGCACGGTTGCGTCATCGCTCCGCAGCTCGCGCTGGATGCTGACGAACGACACGCCTTCCATTCCAAACAGGGATTCCAGCAGCCTGAGGTCAATCGATCGATTTCGGTCGTTGGCATGCTGGGCGTGGCCTGCCCATGCGATCGCGATGCGCTTGCCAGGCAGCGCTTCGATGGATGGTCGCCATTTCGCGATACGGGCGGCATCGGCCTGAAGGTAAGGGATGTCGGCCGGGATGAGTTCGGCCTCTGTCTTCAATGCATGCGGCAGGCTTCCAAGCGGGCAGTACACATCATAACGCGGCAAGGATTCACCGCGTGCAATGCAAGACGAAACGCCGCTCATTTGCCCAAGCAATGCCTGGAGCTCCGGCTGTACTTCCAGCACCACAGTGGTGCCACTGCGGGCCAGAAGCGGCACATAGCGGACGAACTGGATCGTGTCGCCGAGGCCTTGCTCTGCTGTCAGCAGGATGGTGCGCCTGTCCAGCGGAAATTCGCCGAGCCAGAGGCGGCCACGATACTTGCGGCGCAGGTCAGCCATTCCCGTGCGCTTCCAGCGCCATTCGTATTCGGAAAAGCCTTCCTTCAGCCGGCCGAGGGCCAGCAATGACAGCGCATTGTTGAAATGCGCGTCGGCGTAATTTCGGTCCAGAGTGAGAGCCTGCCGAAAGCAAGCGGTCGCCTCCTCGTGACGGTTCAGTGCCTGCAGCGCTCGCCCGCGATTATTCCATGCCTTGATGTGCGTCGGAGCAGAAGCAATCGCGCGATCGAAGGCAGTAAGAGCATCGCCGTATCGTCCCAGAGCGAGCAGCGCCGTGCCGCGATTGTAGTTGGCTTCCGGATCGCCCGGCGTCTGGACGAGCATGGCGTCGAAATCGGCGAGCGCTTCGGCGTGAGCGCCAATCATTGCGTAGGCGATACCACGACCAAGCAACGCGTCCCGCCGCTGGGAATCATGCTCCAAAACGGCCTGAAAGCAGGTGACTGCATCCGCGGGTCGTTTCAAGGCAACCAAGGTGTTTCCCCGAAGGAGTATTGCGTCCAGATCCCCAGGGCGCACCGCAAGCGCTCTGTCGAGACAATCGAGCGCCTCACCGTCGCGCTCAAGCGCATGCAGCACATTTGCGAGATTCACCAGCGCGTCGGGAACGTTGGGATTGATTTTCACTGCCGATGACATCAGTCGGCAGGCTTCACGCATATCGCCGCTCTGCGCCTTGGTCAGCCCAAGCAGGTGCAAAGCATCGAAATTGTCGGGCGCGGCCTTTAAGGCGCGGGCATAAAGTTTCTCTGCTTCGCGCAGGCGGCCCTGCCGATGCAGGCTCATCGCATCATGTAAAGTCTGACCGATATTGAAGGCCTTGGACTGCACGGCCGCGCAATTGCGCATGGCCGAGATACACAGTCAATGCGGGTCAGCGCGGCTGACGCCGGCGCTGCCGCTCGGTCCGTCCCTGAGGATTGTAGAATTGGTTGGGCTCACAGGAGCCGCCAATTCCACTCACGGTCGCCATGCACTGCTGCCAGGTCCGGAAACCGCAGTTCGTGGAACCGCTCATGCTGCCGCCATAGACGGCGCACCATGGGTAAGGATCGTAGGGGGGCTGATAGGGTCGCGGCTGCGCATGCACGAATACCGGTACGACGAGAAGGCCGAGTGCAATCACAGCGGTCCGCATGCGAAGATCTCCTGGAAATGCCTGTTCAGCCAACGAGAGGTGGTAATATTAGTTCATTTCGAAGTGGCGCACCGAGCAGATTGCTCTCAAAAGGACGTGAGCTGTTCAGTGAGGATGGCAATCCGGCAATTGGCTCATGGCCTTTGCACCCAGAACTGGTACATGCCTGAAAAGGTTTCCGGGTGTTCGCTTTCGAAGGCATGCCATCGTGCCAAGTCGGTGAGAGACCAGCCTGACGAGGCAAAGTGATTTCGATACCGCTGGAGAATCGGCATAGCGAATTCGAAACCGAGAAATCGCAGCCCATGCTCTGCGATGAACGCTGCAATGGCCGGTATGCGTACGCGCGTTTCGCGCACGTGAAAAAGCAGGTCGCGGCATTCGCTTGTCGTAAAGAAATCGGTGAACCGTGCCACGCTGGCGAAACGCGTTTCCAGCAGCCGTTGTCGGCAGCGCCTGATTTCAGCCGGTGTCGTGCCAAAGCCCTCCGCCGCAATGAATTCTCGTGCTGCCGAGACGTCGCCGCGTCCGGCTTCACTGTAGAGCCCGATATGCATCAGGCCGCCAGGCCGCAGCAGGTCGAGTAGAATACGCCAGCCTTTGAATGGATCGCTCATATGGTGGAGCACGCCGCAGGAGTCGATCACGTCGAAGCTTCGGTCAATCGAGCCGAGCTCGAGGATGTCGGCTTGTGCGTATTCGATGCGGAAGGCCAAAGTGGCGGGCGTGTTGCGTTTTGCATAGCAGAGGCTGTTCAGGCTCAAATCGATCCCGAGCACACGAGCGCCAGAATATTTCTGGGCTGAGGCAATCGCAATCTGACCGGTTCCGCAACCGGCAACGAGCACGTCGAGCTGTTCGGTTTTACGCATCGGCAGGAATGCACTCGTTGAAAATTGCTCGCGCAGATAATGATCGATCGGCATCGGCGATACCTGGCCGGCGGCGTGCACCCAGCGCGGGTAGGGGCTTTCCTCATACTGCCGGCGAACGTCTTGCGATGTGCGGTCCTCGATCGGAGTGAGGCGCGGAATCGACGACCGCAGCGACCGTTCGATCTCCGGCTCGCGCAATTGCTGAGTCAGCAGCTTGACGATCGCCGGATTCCAGCGCATTTCCAGGAGCCGGGGCGCCGCGGGAACCGCATGCAGAGGCGAATACATCGCAACCACTGCAATCCGACTCGGCTCGACAGGGGCCCCCGCTTCGATCGCCTGAGTCAATGCGCGCTTGAGATCCTCGGCATCGGCCTCTTCCTCTGGCGTGGTCGCGAAAACATATTCATTGATGAAGCACTGTCTCGCGAGCGCGCAAACGAAGGCGAGGTTGTCTTCGGCAAAGGTTTCGCCGCGGGCGGCCTTCGCCAGGAACGACAACCGCAGCGACGTGAGCAGGCGTTCGAAGGCGACGTCGCGCACCGGTGTCGACTGCAGCACATGATGCAACAGTGGGTCTCCCGCTATCGAGGAGAGACCTTCATTGAAAAGTTCCTGCGGCCCCAGTCGCTTCGGCCAGGCCGGCATCTGCCGTCGCATCGCTACACCGAGCGGAGGAAGAACAGAGACGAGCGTTTCGAGTATTGCGGAGTGCTGATCGAGCAACTGAGGCATCAGCGCGAGCGCGCGCGCGTAGAAGCCCGAGGCTTCATTCAGCTTGCCCAATCCTTGAAGCGCGCGGGCGAGATTGTTGCAGGCCTGCGCCTGATCGGGGGCGAGTGCCAGCACGCGCTTGTAGGTGCGCGCAGCAAGCTCGAGCTTTCCTGCGTGCTCATGCTCGCTTGCCTCGAAAAACAGATGCCGGATTTGCCCCAGCAATGCATCGGCGCGGCCGCTGGCGATTGCTGTTCCATGCGTCGATCGTGCGCGGCGTTGCTTTCTCTTCATCGGCTTTTGGTTCCTCTCACGCTGAACTCTGAATTCAGCCGATGACGAAATTCAAATCTGTTGTTTGACCGCGCTGGGCGGATTCTATACGCCTCCTGCATACGGAGACGTGGCCGAGTGGCTGAAGGCGGCGGTTTGCTAAACCGTTATACGCTCCAAAGGCGTATCGAGGGTTCGAATCCCTCCGTCTCCGCCAGC
The DNA here is from genome assembly GCA_035718275.1 of Pseudolabrys sp. Lineage (GTDB taxonomy): Bacteria > Pseudomonadota > Alphaproteobacteria > Rhizobiales > Xanthobacteraceae > Pseudolabrys. The sequence continues at coordinate 281,135 of DASTHI010000026.1, forward strand.
CGGGAAGAGATTCGCGAATCAGGGGCTGCGTTCCCGCGGATAGTTAACTGGTGGGCGCGAGCGTGAAGGTGCTACGCTACGGAACTCTCCTTCGGGGCGGGGAAACTCTACCACCAGAGAGAAAAAAATCGCCCTCATTCTCCTATAGGTTGCTTGTAGTTGAAGGTAGCTAAGACGCTGTAGTTTAACGATTATCTCCCAACTAGGGGGGCCTTCTGCGTGCCTTGTGTTCGGCCCGTGTTTTTTGCGCAACACTCGCTCGAAAACCGTTCCCCTAGCCTGTGGGAAGGCCCGTTATTCATTGCTTGGAGGGGCTCTTCGGTTAATGTGGCACAGCGACGGAGGGGGGCATCCCCCTGTTGCGCTGTCCCGGGTCACTAATTGCATCATGTGATGTGAAAAGTCCTGGTCAGCGGGGAGCAAGGGGAAGTTCCAACGGGTGCTGTCGCACTGGGCGGATACGGAACCCTCTCAAGAAACAATGTTTGGAGGTTCAAGATGAAGATGGTGAAAAGTCTTCTCCTTGGCTCTGCAGCGGGTCTCGTTGCGATAGCTGGGGCGCAGGCAGCCGATCTTCCCGTCAAGGCCAAACCGGTCCAGTACGTGAAGATTTGCAGCCTGTACGGGGTCGGGTTCTATTACATCCCGGGCACCGACATGTGCTTAAAGATCGGCGGCTGGGTTCGCGCCGAATATGGCTGGGGCATGAACGGGTCTTCGACGCAGACCTATGGTTCGAATGCGCTCCTCAACAACCGCTCCACCAACAACGACTGGTGGCGGGTCCGTGGCTACATCACGGCCGACGCCCGCAGCCAGACCGAATACGGGACGGTGCGCGGTTACATTGCGGTGGGTATCAGCACCGACGAGGCAGGTCCTGGTACTTCCGAAGCACAATCGTTCAACGCAAACCGCGCCTTCATCCAGTGGGCCGGCTTCACCTTCGGTCGCGCCCAGTCGTTCTATGACTTCTACGCTGGCGCGGCGGTGTCCTATTTCGGCTTCTATCCGCAATCCGACACCGGCGACGGCGGCAAGGACGTGCTCGCCTACACGGCGCAATTCGGCAACGGCTTCTCGGCGAGCTTGAGCGCCGAACTGCCGCGGCGGACGCAGATCATCGGCGTGCCTTTTGGAGACGTTTTTACCATCGGCACGGGTAGCATCACAGGCGGCGGCCCGATTAACGGTCTGGGATACGGCGGCTTCAATGCCCCGGATATCGTCGCCAATCTGCGCGTCGACCAGGCTTGGGGCTCCGCCCAGATCGCGGGTGCCGCGCACCAAGTCAATGGGCTCTATTACATCAATACTCCTGGTCTCGCTTCGCCCGAGGGCAGCGGCCATCCAGACGACGAGTGGGGATGGGCAGTCAGCGCTGGCCTCAGGCTGAATGCGCCGATGATCGGCCAGGGTGACTACTTCCAGACCCAGGTCAACTACACTCAGGGCGCAC
>DASTHI010000027.1:0-48507 GCA_035718275.1 Pseudolabrys sp.
ACGGGCGGCGGAAGCCGCCCCGGACTTGCGGGTCAGAAAGCCCGTGAGGTACGCGCCAGGGAAGCACGGCGCCGGGGACAGAAAAGCCGCAGGTGGAGCGCCGCGGGGCGCGTGCGTCTCACCGGACGCACGCCGCGCCCCAAAAGCGCGGAAATTGTGTTGGTGCGCCTCGCGGTGCTCCATCCCCCTCGCTTTGCGAGGGCAAAGGAAAGACCGGCCTGCCCGGGGCCGCGATCAAACAATACGGGCGATGGCGCTTGCCTTGCTGCCGGCGCGGGCTGTTTGACAATTGAATCAGAAGGGCGGCGCGTAGCGCGTTGAAGACCCTGCGCTGGCGCGCTCGCCGCGAGCGAATCCTGATTGACCGTGGCCTGAGAACACCCATGCACCGGTGCAAAATCGCCTTGCCGATCCTCACATTGCCCTTTGCGGATTCCCATGTTTAAGGTCGCGACCTTTTTGGCCGCATGAGCCCGAAAAGCATGTCCATGATGGGGATGGGCACCAGCTTCGGAAAGATCATGCGCAAGGAATGTGGCGCTGAATGGCTCGTGACCAAGTTGACATGACGCCTGTCGAGACTCGCGACGAACTTGTCGCGTGGCTCGAAGCGGGCTGCAAGCCGAAGACTCAGTTTCGCGTGGGCACGGAGCACGAGAAGTTCGCATTCACCGTCGTCGACCACCGGCCGGTTCCTTATGCCGGCAAGCGCAGCATCCGCTCGCTGCTTGAAGGCATGCACAACCTGCTCGGCTGGGAGCCGATCATGGAGGGCGACAATATCATCGGCATGTTCGATGTGACCGGTGGCGGCGCGATCTCTCTGGAGCCGGGCGGACAATTCGAGCTTTCAGGCGCCCCCTATGACAACGTGCACCAGACCGCTGCCGAGCTGATGGCCCATCTCGCGCAGCTCCGCGAAGTGGCGAAACCGCTCGGCATCGGCTTCCTCGGGATCGGAATGACGCCCAACTGGACGCGCGCCGACATGCCGAAAATGCCGAAGGGCCGCTACAAGATCATGACGGCCTACATGCCAAAGGTCGGTTCGCTCGGACTTGATATGATGTACCGCACGTGCACCGTGCAGGCGAACCTTGATTTCTCGTCCGAAGCCGACATGGTGAAAAAGTTGCGCGTCTCGCTCGCGCTGCAGCCGGTCGCGACGGCGCTATTTGCCAATTCGCCGTTTACTGAAGGCAAGCCGAACGGGTTCCTCTCGTTTCGCTCGGAGATCTGGCGTGACACCGACAACCAGCGCGCCGGTATGCTGCCCTGGGCTTTCGAGGATGGCATGGGATTCGAGCGGTGGGTCGACTACGCGCTCGACGTGCCGATGTATTTCGTAAAACGTGGCGACAAATATGTTGACGTCGCGGGGAAGTCGTTCCGCGATTTCTTCGTCGGGAAGCTGCCTGAATTGCCGGGTGAGCGGCCGACGATCTCGGACTGGGCCAATCATCTGAGCACGATTTTTCCGGAAGTGCGGCTCAAGCGCTATCTCGAGATGCGCGGGGCCGATGGCGGACCCTGGCGCCGACTGCCGTCGCTTTCCGCTTTCTGGGTCGGACTTTTGTACGATGACGACGCGCTCGACGCTTGCTGGGACATGGTCAAATCCTGGACGCGCGAGGAGCGCCAGGCGCTGCGAGACGAGGTGCCCAAACTCGGTTTCAAAGCGCAGATTCGAAATCGCAACGTTTTCACGATCGCGCAGGAGGCGTTGCGGCTATGCTCTGTCGGGCTTGCACGCCGCAAGCGTCTCGATCGCAATGGTCGGGACGAGACGCGCTATCTGCGCCCTCTGGAAGAATCGATCACGCGCGGCATCACGCCGGCCGAGGAACTGCTGGAGCGTTTTCACGGCGAGTGGGGCGGCTCGGTCGATCCCATCTTCGAGGAGTACGCGTATTAGGCGCAGCAACGTGTCGCGGTCATTCCGCGATGGCCGTCGGCGGGATCCGGAATTCAGAAACGCATTGAGTGGTCAGGCGCCCGCCATTCCTTGAAGGCGAGCTTCAAAATCGTCTCGCGGGCATGCAGAGCAAGATGGCCGGCAAAAAGCCGGCCGTGAAAAATCTTTGTGTAAGTCTCAAGCTATTCCGCTGCCTGCGCTTCCGACAGGTTGTCGAGCGAGGAGATGATGTGCTCACGCAAAGCATCGGCAAGCGCCGAGCCCTCATGCGCGTTGCGCACGAGGCCGATCCGGCAGCTCGGCAAGTCGGGAAATCCGTCCGAGGCCGAAAGAACGCGCATGCCCGGCCGCAGCCCCGATTCCGGCAGCACGGAGACCGCAAGGCCTGCAAGCACAGCGGCTGCCACCGCGCCTGCATTCGAGCTTGAATAAAGAACCCGGAACGGACGACCGATCGATTCGAGCCGCTCGATCGCGATGCGTCGCCAGGAGCAGCTGGGCCGACCCAGCGCAAGCGGTACACGTTCCTCGATATGAGTCGAATGCCTGTTCGAGGTCACCCACAGGAGGCGCTCGCGCCGGAACGTCTCCGAGGCACGCTTGCTCTCGCAATTGGTCACGATCGCAAGATCGATCTCATTTGCATCGATGCGCTCCAAAAGATCGATCGAGGGTTCGCAGATCACGGTCAGCTCGACGGCAGGATAACTGTGTGAAAACCGGGCCATGATTTCAGGCAGGTAGCGGTCGGCATAGTCGTCGGGGACCCCGAGCCGTACGCGGCCCGACAGTTCGGCATCAGAAAATGCAGCCAGTGTCTCGACGTTGAGCCTCACGATTCGGCGTGCGTAGTCGAGCAGGCGTTGCCCATCCTCTGTCAGCTTGGAGGCGCGCCCGTCACGGGAAAAGATCGGACGCTCGATCCGCTCCTCCAGGCGCTTCATCTGCATCGACACGGCGGACTGAGTCTTGTTCACCACCTCGGCGGCCTTCGTGAAACTGCCGGTCTCCGAAATCGCAATGAAGGTACGCAGCTGATCGACATCGAGCATCGCAGTCATGGGCTGGTCCTCGGAGCCCGTATTGGGCTCATTTCCAAGCACTATCATCATTACTGATCGATCAGATTAAAAACATTCGTTTCACTAATCAATCCCCGCAGTGCAATATAAATGGCGTTCGGAGGAATCGGGTGGGTATTTCGGGTGGTTCTGGGCTGCCCAAAGGCGATTTTACTGCTGCAACCGTGACGCAAGGAGACTGAAAATGAACGCCAAATTTCCCGTTCTACCCGTCGCTGGCGGCGCACTCGCCCGAGTTCTCGCTTCCGTGCTGGCCGTGGTGATCCACTGGATCAAGGAATTTGCGCGGGCGCGGCGTCACCGTCGCGAGGCCAATGTGCTCGCCGGCCTCGACGGCCGGATGCTGTCCGATATCGGGATCACCCGGGCCGACCTCCGTGATGCGTTCTCGGAGCCGTTCTGGGACGACCCGACTGCTGTTCTGCGAGAGCGCGCGATCGAAAGACGAGTGAATGGCGCCCTCCAGAAAGCCAGCGAGGAGAGAGCCTTCCGGCCGCTGCCAACCGACCGGCCAGCGCGGCACTCGGTCTAGCCGCTTCACGAAACGGCCGAACCCCTCTCATCGGCCGCTCGATCCGACAACCGCGATCATCCCCTCTCGCGGCCGGATCCGCGCCCGCCGGCCCTCCGGCGGGCGCTTAAACTTTCGGAGAATGGGGCCGCGGCCTGCACAAGCTTGCATCGTTACGGTAGCATCCAGCGGGGGTGAGACTTCAACCGAGTCGCTTGAGGTTGGCCGCACACGCTTTGCGAATTCCGAACTGGCGATGGGCTGCGCTCATCGTGGCGACGCTTGCGCTCGCTGTGCCATGTCGCGCCCAGACGGGCTACGACCGTCGCGGCGGCGATTACCTGAGTTTCCAAATTCGCAGCGGTGACCCGGCAGTCTGCGCGATGCGGTGCGAGCGCGATGGACGCTGTCGCGCGTGGAGCTTCTCCTATCCGCGTACGATGCACGCGGCGGCCACCTGCTGGCTCAAGAAGGAAGTGCCGCCCCGCAACGTGGACGAATGCTGCATATCAGGAGTCCGCGGCGCCGGGGTGGCCATGCCGCGCGCCGGACCGGTCGAGTATTTCATCGATCGGCTTGGAGGCGACTACCGAAGTCTGGATGTGGCTGCCGATCCGGACGGAACGCCGTGCAAGGCGGCCTGCGAAGGTGAAAACAAGTGCAGGGCGTGGACCTATGTCCGTCCCGGCTACATCAGTCCGGTCCCGCGCTGCTACCTGAAAGACCGGATCACGCGACCGCGCCAGAAACCCTGCTGTATCTCGGGTGTCGTACGGTAGCGCCGCTCAGTGCACGGAGGTGAAGAATCGCCCGAGCCGCAGACCGGAAGGCCAGTCACGCAGCGGCCGATTTCGCATCGTGAGATCCCAAGAGCCGACCACGGCGTCGACGCGGCCGACGAGATCTGAAATTGGGAGCATCCCGACGCCTCCCTGTCGGAGCGGTACGCGACTGTCGGCGGAGTTGTCGCGATTGTCTCCAAGGACGAACAGATGACCCGGCGGAACGACAATGTCGGGGATGTCGTCATACTCGCCATGTTGAACAAGCTTCAGAATCGGATGCGAGTGCCCGCCCGGCAAGGTTTCGATGTAGCGCATCGCCGGCAGCATGGTGCCATCCTCGGCCTGCATTTCATCCGTTCCTGCCGTGTGAAGGCTCGCGGCCATGCCGTTGACCGATACTTGCCCTCGGCTGATAGAAATATGATCGCCGGGCAGGCCGATCACGCGCTTCACCCAGACCTGGGAACGGTCGCCCGGCCAGCGAAACACGACAACGTCTCCACGCTTTGGCAACGACGCGAGGACACGCGAACTGTCCGGAAGAACGAACAGGAAGGAAGGCAGGGACGCGGTGCTGTATCCGTACGGATATTTCGTAGCAAGCAATTCGTCGCCGATCAGTAAGGTCGGCTCCATCGAAGCGGACGGCACGTAAAAAGGCTCTGCGATGGCGGTCTTGGCTGCGATCACGATGCAAGCGATCACCACGACATCGGCTATGGTCCTGATCCATCCAATCCGGCCGGAATCTTTTTTCCTCAACATTTCAGGTTCCTCTCACGCCGTGCCGCCTACGGTGATGCGCTCCATGCGCAACGTGGGTTGGCCAACACCGACCGGGACGCCCTGACCGTTTTTGCCGCAGGTACCGATGCCGGGATCGAGCGCGAAATCGTTTCCGATCATGGTGACACGATGCAGATCGGTTGGCCCGTTTCCGATCAGCATGGCCCCCTTGAGCGGCGCGCCCACTTTGCCGTTTTCGATCTTGTACGCTTCCGTGCACTGGAAGACGTATTTGCCCGAGGTGATGTCAACCTGGCCGCCGCCAAAACTGACCGCATACAGGCCGTTCTTCACAGACGCGATGATTTCCTGCGGATCGTGCTTGCCAGCGAGCATGTATGTGTTGGTCATGCGGGGCATCGGCACGTGCGCATGGGACTCGCGCCGGCCGTTTCCGGTCGCCTTCATGCCCATCAACCGTGCATTCTGCCGATCCTGCATGTATCCAACGAGGATGCCATTTTCGATGAGCACGGTGCGGCCGGTCGGTGTGCCTTCATCATCAATCGACAGCGAGCCTCGCCGTCCTTGCATCGTCCCGTCATCCACGACGGTCACGCCTCTTGCGGCGACCTGTTGACCCATCAGACCGGCGAAAGCCGAGGTTTTCTTGCGATTGAAGTCACCCTCGAGGCCGTGGCCTACGGCTTCGTGAAGCATGACTCCGGGCCAGCCGGGACCGAGCACGACATCCATTTCTCCCGCCGGTGCGGCGATCGACTCGAGGTTGACCAATGCCTGCCGGACGGCTTCGTCCACCGCGCCCTGCCAGGCATCTGGCTCGATGAAACGCTGGAATGTCTCTCGCCCGCCAAATCCGTAGCTGCCTGACTCTTGCCGATCGCCGCTTCCGACGACGACCGCCACATTGAGTCGCACCAAGGGGCGGATATCGCGGTAGGTCTCACCATCGGCACGGATAATTTCGACGACCTGCCAAGTCGCGGCGACGCTTGCGGTCACCTGCCGCACCCGTGCGTCCTTGCCGCGCGCATAGGCGTCTATGGACTCAAGTAATTTGATTTTGGTCTCGAAACTGGGCGCGCCGAGCGGGTTGTCGTCCCCGTAGAGCTTGCGGTTCGTGCGGCTCGGTGCATCCGCATAAACTCCACTGTACCCACCCTTCACGGCGCGCACGGCTTCCGCCGCCCGTGCGAGGGCGGCCTCAGAGACGTCCGAGGCATGCGCATATCCGATCGCTTCATCTTTCACGGCGCGCAGGCCAAACCCCTGCACGGTGTCGTAGGTCGCCTGCTTGAGACGCCCATTGTCGAATGTGAGTGCCTCCGCCTGGCGATACTCGAGGAACAATTCGCCGTCATCGGCGCCTTCAAGACCCCGTGCCAGCAGTTCGCCGACCTTGGCGCGTTCAAGGCCAGCTCGGTCCGTCAAAGAAGCGATATTCGGGTCCATGGAATGCGGTCTCCGGGTCTGGCTGAGATAGTCCTTCTAACGGCTTCCCGCGAGAGGCCGTTCGGATGATGAAAAGGCCACCCCGTTGGGATTCCCAAAATGGCAGCGGCAATCAGGGGAGTTTGTCGTAACCCTCACCGAAGCCGGCGAGACTCATCGGGAAACCGATGCCTTCCTCGGGCGTCTGAAAGATGATGAACGTCGCCGTCTTGCCAGTGCGCAGTTTCTTGATGAGTTCATCATCCATGACTACTTCCGCGATGCAGCCATTGGGCAAACAACGCACGAAGCCGGCGCGGCCGATGTCGGCCTGGTCGATCTTGAGCCCGAGCCCGGACGGCAGTAGGACGCCGAGCGGCGCGACCACTCGCATCAGCCGGCTTTTCTGGTCGGCGGTTTTGAGCACGATCACCGTGAGCCCGACATTGGCGCGATCTTCCGCGGTAACGCTCTGGATAAGGGCGCATTGCTCCGACTTCGCTCCGGGCGGGGTGTCGCAGCGGATCTGCCAATCCTTGTGGACGGATTTGACCGCGCCCTGGGCCAGAGCGCGGTCCGTCGGAATGCAGGCGAGAATCGACACGAAAAACAGAGCGAGCCATCGGCCGAATCGGCTTTGTATTTCACGCCAACGAATATCCATTCTCCGTTCCCTTGCGATTTCCCCCGCTTCAGTTGTCGCCGGGCGCAGGATAGGCGAATCGCCTAGCGTCCGGCACATTTTCCGACCCCGTTGGGTCATGCCACGCCGGTCCTGTCAAGCAAGGCAGCGTGCGCTGGGGTCGGCGGAACATTCGAGCAAGTCCCGCAAATTGCGGGGACAAATCGTCCGCCGGGGATGCCGTATGTCGCACGTTACATTTCATGAGGTGCATTGCGGCAGGACTGGAATTGTGGTTTGAGAGGCCGGGATTTTCCCCCGTCCCGCCGCAACGCCCAGGCTGCCACGCCCGTGGCACATGCGTGCTCAGCGGGTCCAGCCGAGCATCATGCCAGTGGTGGGAGGCAAAAAAGGGGCCTGACCGGCCGATTTCTCGTCTAAGGAGCGCATTGGACAATGCTGGTGCTCAAGCGGTTGATCGCATTCATCATCACAGGCGTGACGGTCTTCGCTGCGGGTGTGGCGCTCGCCGCGACCGGTCAGCCGGAGCCATGGCAGTTGGGATTGCAAGCGGGCGTTACGCCTGTGATGGACGATATCATCTGGTTTCATAATTTCCTGCTCTGGATCATTTCCGCCATCGCGCTTTTCGTGCTCGTGCTTCTGATCATTGTCGTCGTCAAATTCAACGCGCGCAGCAATCCCGTACCTTCCCGCACAACGCACAACACGATGATCGAGGTGGTCTGGACGGTCGTGCCGGTCCTCATCCTCGTGACGATCGCAGTGCCCTCGTTCCGACTGCTGTTCTATCAACTCCACGCGCCGAAAGCCGATGTGACGGTCAAGGCGACGGGCAAACAGTGGTTCTGGACCTACAGCTATCCCGACAGCAAGTTCGAGTTCGATTCGTTGATGGTCCAAGACAAGGAGCTCAAGCCCGGCCAGCCGCGCCTGCTCTCGGTGGACAACGAAATGGTCGTGCCGGTGAACAAGGTCGTGCATGTGCTCACCATTGGAGCAGACGTGATCCATTCTTTTGCCGTGCCGTCGTTCGGCATCAAGATCGACGCGATTCCCGGGCGCATCAATGAGACATGGTTCAAAGCCGAGCGCGAGGGGACCTACTACGGCCAGTGCTCCGAATTGTGCGGCAAGGATCATGCCTTTATGCCCATCGTCGTCCGTGTGGTCAGCGAGCGGGATTACGCCGCATGGCTCGACGAGGCGAAGAAGAAGTATGCGAATGACGAAAGCCGCCCGACTGCGCTGGCAGCCGCCGGCCGAACGAACTAGCTAAGACGCGGGCGACACCCCGCAAAGTCGAAGGACAATAGCGATGGCTACCCATTCTGCTGCAGCACACGGCGCACATGATGCCCACGAACATCATCCAACAGGATGGCGGCGCTTTGTGTATTCGACAAATCACAAGGACATCGGCACGATGTACCTCGTGTTCGCGCTTGTTGCCGGGGTGATCGGGGCATTGCTGTCGATTGCCATTCGCATGGAGCTGCAGAATCCCGGCGTAGAGATCTTTCCGACACCGCACGAGTATAATGTGTTCGTCACGGCGCACGGCCTGATCATGATCTTCTTCATGGTCATGCCGGCAATGATCGGCGGCTTTGGAAACTGGTTGGTCCCCCTCATGATCGGGGCGCCGGATATGGCGTTCCCGCGGATGAACAATATTTCGTTCTGGCTGCTGCCGGCCTCATTCGCGCTGCTGATCACGTCGGCTTTTGTGGAGGGCGAGCCGGGTTCCAACGGCATCGGCGCGGGCTGGACATTATACGCGCCGCTTTCAACAAGCGGTCACCCGGGTCCCGCGGTCGATTTCGGCATTCTGTCGCTGCACCTCGCCGGCGCATCGTCAATTCTGGGCGCGATCAACTTCATCACAACCATCTTCAACATGCGCGCGCCGGGCATGACGCTGCACAAAATGCCCTTGTTCGTGTGGTCGATCCTGGTCACCGTATTCTTGCTGCTGCTGTCGCTGCCGGTCCTTGCGGGCGCGATCACCATGCTGCTGACTGACCGCAATTTCGGCACGACGTTCTTTGCGAACGACGGCGGCGGGGATCCGATCCTTTATCAGCACCTGTTTTGGTTCTTCGGTCATCCGGAAGTTTACATCCTCATTCTTCCCGGCTTCGGCATGATCAGCCAGATCGTCGCTACCTTCAGCCGCAAACCGGTCTTCGGTTATTTGGGGATGGCCTACGCGATGGTCGCGATCGGCGGCATCGGCTTCGTCGTATGGGCGCACCATATGTACACGGTCGGTATGTCGACCGGGGCGCAGGCCTATTTCATCGCGGCCACCATGGTCATCGCCGTACCCACAGGCGTGAAAATCTTTTCCTGGATAGCGACCATGTGGGGAGGCTCCATCGAATTCCGCACGCCCATGTTGTGGGCGCTCGGATTCATCTTCCTCTTCACAATCGGTGGTGTGACAGGCGTTGTCTTGGCGAATGCGGGCGTCGATCGTGTACTCCAGGACACCTATTATGTCGTTGCGCATTTCCACTATGTGCTCTCGCTCGGCGCCGTGTTCGCGATCTTCGGCGGCTGGTACTACTGGTTCCCGAAGATCAGCGGCTACATGTACAACGAGACGATCGGGAAGCTGCATTTCTGGGTCACCTTCATCGGCGTCAATCTCGTTTTCTTCCCGCAGCACTTCCTGGGGTTGGCGGGGATGCCGCGCCGCTATGTCGACTATCCGGACGCCTTCCATGGGTGGAATATGGTGTCGTCGGTGGGCTCGTATATTTCGGGCTTTGGCGTCCTCATTTTCTTTTTCGGGCTCATCGAGGCATTCATGAGAAAGCGCGTCGCCGGCAACAATCCATGGGGCGTGGGCGCCACGACCCTGGAGTGGACGCTATCCTCGCCGCCGCCGTTCCATCAGTTCGGAACGCTGCCGCGGATAAAGTAGGAGGTCACCGCGCAACTCATGTCGCTCGTCAGCGAAGGAGCAGAAGTCGACGGTTCATTCGTCGCCGGCGCTCGGGTCGAGCCCAGCCTCGCGACGGTCGGCGACTACGTCGCTCTTATGAAGCCGCGGGTGATGTCGCTCGTAGTGTTCACGGCACTCGTCGGTCTCGCTGTTGCGCCAGGCTCGTTGCATCCGGTGAGCGCCTTTACTGCCATCCTGTGCATCGCGGTCGGTGCCGGTGCGGCCGGGGCGCTGAACATGTGGTACGACGCCGATGTCGACGCCATTATGACGCGAACCGCGCGTCGGCCCGTTCCGATCGGGCGCGTGCAGGCTGGGGAGGCTCTCGCGTTCGGGCTGACGCTTGCTGGTTTCGCCGTCGCGATTCTCGGCCTGCTGGTGAACTGGCTTGCGGCAGGACTGCTTGCCTTCACGATCTTCTTTTATGTCGTCGTGTATACGGTATGGCTGAAGCGCACGACGCCACAGAACATCGTCATCGGCGGTGCCGCCGGCGCTTTTCCGCCGATGATCGGCTGGGCTGCCAGCGCAGGCTCGCTCTCACTCGAGCCTATACTCCTGTTCCTTATTATTTTCTTCTGGACGCCGCCCCATTTCTGGGCGCTCGCCCTTTATCGCACTGATGACTATGCCCGCGCCGGCATTCCCATGCTTCCGGTGGTTGCTGGCGATAAGCAGGCGAGGCAGCAGATTCTCGTCTACACGCTGATCCTCGTTCCGCTTGGGATTGCGCCTTGGCCGCTTGGTTATGCCGGCCCACTCTATGGGATCACGGCGATTGCGACGGGCGCGGTGATGGTGTTGCTTGGCTTGCAGGTGCTGCGCGAGCGGCCACCCCGCGAACGCGCCAGTCGCAACCTGTTTGCGTTCTCGGTTCTTTATTTGTTTCTCTTGTTCACGGTGTTGCTGATCGAGCGTGGATGGGGCGGGCTCCTCGCCTGGTCGGGAATGTGAGTGCCATATCGACCATGAACGAAAAGCGCGAGGATAATGGAATCGTGCTGACGGAAGCGCAGAAGCGTGCGCGGCGCGCCCGCTCGATCGCGATCGCCTTGGCGCTGGCTGCGCTGGTCGTGCTCTTCTACGTCATGACTCTTGTGAAAGGTCCTGGCGTTCTGATCAGGCCTATCTGAAAGCGAAAACCACAGGTCCCATGACCATGTCCCGCCAAAACAAAAAGCCGCTGCGCCGCGACGCACTAGTCGCAGCCTGCTGCGGGGCTGTGGTCGCCGGAATGGTTGGAGCCGCCTATGCAGCGGTGCCGCTGTACAACTGGTTCTGCAGGACAACCGGATTTGGCGGCACCACCCAGGTGTCGGAGAAGGCGCCCGATCACATTATCAACCGCACACTGACAGTCCGCTTCGATTCCAATGTCGCTCCGGGGCTGCCATGGCGGTTCCAGCCGGAGCAAAATGAGATCAAGTTGCGAGTCGGCGAAGTCGCGACCGTTCATTACAAGGTGATCAACGAAGCCGCGCGCGAGATTGCCGGTCAGGCCTCATACAACGTTTCGCCACCGACCGTTGGCGCCTATTTCGACAAGATCAACTGCTTCTGCTTCACGGAGCAGCGGCTCAAGGCGGGCGAGACGCGCGAAATGACCGTCGTCTTCTATGTTGATCCGGAAATTGTGAAGGATAGCGACCAGGACAAGCTAAACACGATCACACTCTCTTATACATTTTATCGCCTGCGTGATCAGGAGCGGCCGGTGGCCGAGGCCCCCGACAAGAACGCGAGCAGGCTCTAGTTGCGCATGAACAACCCCATAACCGGAAAATGCCCGCGCAAGCTTGCGCGCCAACTCTGAACGGAGACGAAGATTATGGCTGACGCTCACGCCAAGCATCACGACTACCATCTGGTTGACCCTAGTCCGTGGCCGGCGATTGGTTCTGTCTCCGCTTTCATATTGGCAGTCGGTGCAATCAGCTGGATGCATCACATGTACGCAGCTGCCCCGCTGGTATTCGGAATCGGCGTGCTGGGAGTGCTTTATACGTTCGTCGGATGGTGGCGTGACGTCATTCGCGAGGCGCAATTTGAGGGTTTTCATACCCGCGTCGTGCAGATTTCGCATCGTTACGGCATGATCCTCTTCATCGCCTCCGAGGTGATGTTCTTCGTTGCGTGGTTCTGGGCCTACTTCAACACCGCGCTTTTTCCCGGTGAACCGCATGAGGTCGGACGGCTTGCGGTCACCGGCGGCGTATGGCCGCCCAAAGGCATCGAGACCTTCGATCCGTGGCATCTGCCGCTGCTCAATACCCTGATTCTTCTCACGTCAGGCACAACCGTGACGTGGGCGCATCACGCACTGCTCGAGGACGACAGGCAGGGCCTGAAATGGGGCCTGATCCTGACCATCCTGCTCGGGATTACGTTCACGTGCGTCCAAGCCTACGAGTATTCGCATGCCGCTTTTCATTTTAGTGGCAACATCTACGGCGCAACATTCTTCATGGCCACCGGCTTTCATGGCGCCCATGTCATCATCGGCTCCATTTTCCTGATTGTTTGCCTGGCACGCGCTATGGCCGGCCATTTCACCCCGAAACAGCACCTCGGCTTCGAATTCGCTGCCTGGTACTGGCATTTCGTCGACGTGGTCTGGCTGTTTCTTTTCGCCTGTATATATGTCTGGGGTGCCGGCGCGCCGCACGCCGAGTAGCAGCGAAGATTACCTTTTGAAAAAGGGGCGGCGTCTCGACGCGGCCCTTTTTTTGTTGCTGATACCGTGAATGACTGATCCACAGCCTTTGAACTTGTCGATTGCTCGTGGGCTTCGCGGTCGCTGCCCGCGTTGCGGTGAGGGTCGGCTGTTTCGTGGATTTCTATCGTTGCGGCAGTCCTGCGAGCGCTGCGGTCTGAGCTACGATTTTGCTGACGCGGGTGACGGACCGGCCGTGTTCGTGATCCTTATCGGCGGCGGAGTAGTGGTGTTCGCAGCGCTGATAACCGAAATCCTTTACCAGCCGCCTTACTGGCTACACGCGGCGCTCTGGTTACCGCTGATCCTGATCGTGACGCTCGCTCCGCTTCGCCTCATCAAGGGTGTGCTGATTTCGTTGCAGTACCATCACAAGGCCGCCGAAGGCAGGCTCGAGCGTCGAGGCGAGGTGTGAGGCGGACGCGGCGAAGGCGCGAAAGCGGGATTCTTGACGCGACACTGCTTGCGCTGGTCGGCGTTGCGATCCTCACCGGACTTGGCGTCTGGCAGCTTGATCGGAAAGCCTGGAAAGAGAACCTGATCGCTACGCTCGATGCTCGGCTTGCCCGCGCGCCCGAGGATTTGCCGCCGCGCCCAAGCTGGTCCGCGCTTAGCGAGAGCGAACAGGAATTCCGGCGCGTGACGTTCCCCGCCGAATTCCTCGATGGCGAGGAAGCGCTGGTCTACACGGCGGGATCACCTTTGCGCCCGGACGTGAAAGGACCGGGCTACTGGGTGTTTGCGCCGGCGCGGCTTGCCGGTGGAAGCGTCGTGCTCGTCAATCGCGGGTTCGTGCCGGCGGACCGGATGGATCCTGCGACCCGGGCAGAAGGCACGCCGCATGGGATCGTTGACATCATCGGTGTGCTGCGCTGGCCGGAAGCCCGCAATCTCTTCACGCCGGCTGACAATCCGAAGGAAAACGTCTGGTTCTTGCGCGACTCGAACGCGATCGCCGCCTCCAAGAAATGGACGACCGCGGCGCCGTTCTATGTCGACCAGGAAGGGCCGGCGCCACCCGGCGGGTTACCGAAGCCCGGCAGGCTCAAGGTCTCCCTGCCGAATAACCATCTTCAATATGCCATGACGTGGTTCGCGCTGGCGCTTGTACTTGCAGGTATTTACGTAACGTGGCTTGCACAGCGGCTTGCCCGGCGGGGCTGAGCTTTTCTTGTGGAAGCCGGCGCCCAAGGCTAGTCTGCGTCGGAGCGTGGCGAGAGAGCCACGCGAATCAAAAGCGAAATCAATGCGTTACGTCTCAACTCGGGGCGAGGCTCCCTCGCTCGATTTTGTCGAGGTCATGCTCGCCGGACTGGCCCGCGATGGCGGGCTTTATGTTCCTGAGCGTTGGCCGACGCTCAGCCACGAGTCGATCGCCGGCTTCGCGGGCAAGCCATATGCAGAGGTGGCCCTCGACGTCATCAGTCCCTTTGTCGGGGAAACGGTCGCTCCAGGCGACCTCGCTCGTATGGCTAATGAGGCGTATGGCGGGTTCCGCCACCCCGCCACGGCGCCTCTGCTGCAACTTAACCCGGGGCTCTTTCTCCTCGAGTTGTTCCACGGACCGACGCTGGCCTTCAAAGATTTGGCGATGCAACTGGTGGCTCGCCTCATGGATAACGTCCTGCACCAGCGCGGAGAGCATCGGACGATCGTGGTTGCCACATCGGGTGATACCGGAGGTGCTGCGGTCGAGGCCTTTCGAGGAAGAGGGCAGATCGACATTGTGGTGCTCTTTCCGCGAGGCCGCATCTCAGAAGTTCAGCGCCGCATGGTGACGACAGTGCCGGATGCCAACGTGCATGCCGTTGCAGTCGAAGGCACTTTCGACGACTGCCAGGCGCTGGTCAAAGCGATGTTCAATCACCACGCATTCCGTGACCGTGTTCGGCTCTCGGCGGTCAACTCCATCAACTGGGCGCGGATCGTTGCGCAGGCCGTATACTACTTTACTGCCGCGGTGGCACTCGGCGCGCCTCATCGCAAAGTGGCTTTCACGGTACCGACCGGCAATTTCGGCGACGTCTATGCCGGTTACGTCGCGTCGCGGATGGGTCTGCCGATTGACAGGCTTGTCGTCGCCACCAACGTCAACGACATTCTCGCACGGACATTCGCTACCGGCACGTATGAAGTGCGCGATGTCGTGGCGACCTCATCCCCATCGATGGACATCCAGATCTCCTCGAATTTCGAGCGGCTGCTCTTCGAAGCGTGCGGGCGCAATGCACAGACAATACGCGGGTTGATGGCTTCGTTGGCGCAATCGGGCAGTTTTTCGGTTTCCGCGCATGCACTCAAGGAGCTGCGCTCCCTGTTCAGCGCCGGCCGTGCCGACGAGCACGAATGCGCGGCCGAGATTCGTGCATGGATGCGGGAAGCGGGCTGTTGCGTCGATCCGCATACTGCTGTCGCGCTCGCCGTTGCCGAAAAAGAAACCCGCGATGCGACTATTCCCATGGTGGTCTTGTCGACCGCGCATCCGGCAAAATTCCCTGAATCGGTTCAAGCCGCGTGCGGCTTTACGCCGCCGCTACCGGACTGGCTCGCCGATCTGCCCCAGCGGGACGAACGCGTCACGGTGCTGCCGGCCGACCAGGGGGCAATCGAGCGTTTCGTGATGTCGGCGTCCCGCGCGGCGCAACAGGGAGCGGCGGCATGAGTGTTGAACTGACGCGACTTCCTTCCGGAGTTTCCGTGGTTACCGACCGGATGGAACATTTGGAAACAGCGTCTCTCGGCGTATGGGTCGGCTCGGGAAGCAGAAATGAAAAATTGGACGAGCACGGTATTTCTCACCTGCTCGAACACATGGCCTTCAAAGGCACGAAGCGCCGGACGGCACGACAGATTGCCGAAACGATCGAAGCGGTGGGGGGTGATCTCAATGCCGCCACGAGCATCGAGTCTACGGGCTATTTCGCGCGCGTGCTCAGGGCCGATGTTCCGCTCGCTCTTGATGTTCTCGCAGATATTCTTACGGAGCCAACTTTCGATGCTGAGGAACTGCGGCGCGAGCAGAACGTGATCGTACAGGAGATCGGAGCGACCGAGGATGCACCCGACGATCTTGTCTTTGACCGCCTGCAGGAAACGGCGTTTCCAATGCAGCCGGTCGGCCGTTCAATCCTCGGAACCGCGGAGACGGTACGCTCGTTCGACCCGGCGCGGCTACGGACATATCTCTCGCGCAACTATCGGGCACCCAACATCGTGGTTGCCGCCGCCGGTGCTGTTGATCACGGCATGATTGTTGCCGAGGTTGAGAAACGGTTTGCCGGTTTTTGCGGTCCGTCAGCCCCTCCGGTCGAGGCGGCACGGTTTCGCGGCGGTATCCGTGTCGAAACGCGCGACCTCGAACAGGTGCACATTGCCATGGCGCTCGAGGGGCTACCGGTGCGGCATGAGGAGCTTTTCAGCCTGCAGGTATTTACCAGCGTGCTTGGCGGAGGAATGTCGTCGCGGCTTTTTCAGGAGGTGCGCGAAAACCGCGGCCTCTGTTATGCGATCCATGCGTTCCATATGCCTTATGCCGACACGGGAATGTTCGCGCTTTATGCCGGTACCGACGAATCAGATGCGCCCGAGCTCATGCGCGTTGTCATCGATCAGATCGGCAACGCCACGGAGACCCTGAATGATGCCGAGGTGAATCGTGCGAAGGCGCAGATGAAGGCTGGGCTGCTCATGGCGTTGGAAAGTTGCGAGGCACGGGTGGGACAGTTGGCACGTCAGATGCTCGCCTATGGACGGCCTATTCCGCTCGATGAAATCGTCGCAAAGATCGATGCCGTCACTGTAGAAAAGGCGCGAGCCGCCGGTCGGGCATTGATCAATCGGGCCAAACCTGCGATTGCTGCGCTCGGTCCAGGCAATGGACTTGCCAGCACCGCGGCCATTGCCGAAAGTCTGGTTCGCCGCGCGGCCTAATCCGTCCGGTTGACTACAGATCCATGGCTTTCTTCCGTACCGTAAGCTTCAACGATACGATGCCGGGCATCAGCGGCGCCGGTGTGACATTGCGGCCGCCGAATAGCAGCGACTTTGCCGAATGGGCGGCGCTGCGCAGAGCCAGTCGCGATTTTCTTGTGCCATGGGAGCCGACATGGCCTGTCGATGATCTCACGCGCAGCGCCTTTCGCCGGCGTCTCAGGCGCTATGCCGAGGATCAGCGCAGCGATCTTGCCTACGCATTCCTGATCTTTCGCAGCGACGATAACACGATGCTGGGAGGATTGACCGTCGCGAATATCCGTCGCGGAGTCGCGCAGGCCGGGAGCATCGGCTATTGGATCGGGGCGCCTTACGCTCGCAAGGGCTACATGACCGCAGTCTTGCGCGTGCTGCTGCCGTATTGCTTCACCGGGTTGCGCCTCCATCGGGTGGAGGCGGCGTGCATTCCGAGCAATGTCGCATCGGTCCGCCTGCTGGAGAAAACAGGCTTTAAGCGCGAGGGCTATGCGCGACAGTACCTCTGCATCAACGGGATCTGGCAGGATCACCTCTTATACGCCCGACTTAAGGATGATCCCGTATGAGTTATTGGCGCCTTTGGTTCGCCTAGCTCTGGTTGCTATAAGGCTATTCGCTCGGGGAACGTAATCGGGACGGGAGACAATCTTGCCGGACAAGCGAAAAACCCGGATTTCTACGGGACGAGTGCTGCAGCTTGCGGCATCGCTTGTTCTTGCCGGCTGCGGATCGAGCAATCTGCTCAGCACGTCGGCCCTGGATTTATTCAGCACTTCGTCCAAGGCGACGACAGCAGAGGCGAGCGCCGCAGGCGAATCGAATACCGACATAGAATGCCCAGGCGTGGAAATACGAAGCGGCGCGTCGACGTTGATGATTGGTAGCAAGCCTGGAGAGGGTGCTCCCTCGGCGCTCGATCTGCGCTACCAGGTGACGATTGTGCGTACCGCGCGCGAATGCCACGTGAATTCAGGCACGATGACGATGAAGGTCGGAATCGAGGGTCGCGTCATTACCGGGCCTGCCGGAGGACCGGGCAGTGTCGATGTCCCCTTGCGAATCGCAGTGGTGCAGGAAGGCGTCAATCCGAAGACGATCGTATCAAAATTTGCACGCGAGCAGGTCACCGTGGCGAGCGCGGTGGATCGTGTGACGTTTACCCATATCGATCCGGATATCTCGTTTCCGTTGCCACAGCCGATTGGCAACATCGATGCATATGTGGTCTACATCGGTTTCGATCCCTTGGGCGCGCAACAGGAAAGAAAAAAGCCCGCCGGCAAACCGAAAACCAGGGCCGGAAAGCCGCGTCAGAGCTAGAGCGGAGACTTGTAGAAAGCGTATGCCGTCGTGGCCGAGTTTGTTCCACTCGCCCAGGTCCTGAAGTTGCAAAATCTTAAGGAATGGATGCTGGCGGCGTAAGCGCGCGAAACGGCGCCGTCCTTCGGACAGCTATGCGCGGGCATGACGCTGGGATTTGAAACCGGTTCTGCTCGGACTTAGTTGAGCTTCTTGCGGATGTCCTCGATGCCTTTGGCGATCAATTCGCCCGCGAGCTTACCCTTCGCCTCTTCGCTCAGGATCTTTTCGGCGGCTGCTACGGCGGCCTCGGCCGCGGCGCTGCGGACATCGGCGGCCGCCTGGGCTTCGGCCTGGGAGATCTTCACTTCGGCCATCTTGGTTCGGCGCGCGACGAAATCCTCAATTCTGGATTTTGCTTCCGCGGCAAGCCGCTCGGCCTCGGCTTTCGCCCCGGCAATAATATCCTGAGCCTCCACATCTGCGGCATCTCGTTTGCGCTGGTACTCTGAGAGAAGCGCAGCCGCCTCCTCCTTGAGCTTTCGAGCCTCATCCAGCTCGGCTTTGATGCGGGCGGAACGATCGTCGAGCGCCTTCGTAATGGTTCGGTGCACGCCGATATAGCCGAGTCCACCCACAAAAACGAGAAAGGCGAGGGCGACCCAGGTTTCGGCTTCCATCAACATGGCTAACCGCCTTTCAGCACTTCGGAGAGAGCTTTGGCAACCGCCTTGTCATCCGGCGCTTGGCCGATCAGGCGCTGCACGATCGCTCGCGTCGCGTCCTCGGCAATCGATCGCACATTGGTCATAGCCGCCTCTTTCGTGACGGCAATTGTCTTTTCGGCTTGCGCCAGTTTCTTGTTGAGTTCGTCCTCGAGCGATTTGCGACGTGCATCCGCCTCTGCCACGTAACGCTCGCGTGTCTCGTTTGCAATCGCCTGCGCACTGGCTCGAGCTTCCGCCAGTGCCTTTTCGTAATCGGCAACAGCCGCCTCGGATTCAGATTTCAGACGCGAAGCGTCGGCAAGATCATCGGCGATCTGCTTCTGGCGGTTCTCGATGACCGAACGAACACGCGGCAGCGCCAGCCTGGCCATCAAGACATAGAGCAGAACAAAGGTGATCGCCAGCCAGAAGAGCTGCGAAGCGAACGTGTCGGATTGGAACGGCGGAAAGCCGCCGTGCCCACCCGCGGCAGGATGCTCGGTACCTGCAGTGTTCGCCTGCTCCGCCACGGTGAGCTCCGGTTGCCTTGACCCTTACAGCGCGAACAGCAGCAGCAGAGCAATCAGGAGCGAAAAGATGCCGAGTGCTTCGGTGATGGCGAATCCGAAGATCAGGTTTCCGAACTGCCCCTGCGCGGCGGAAGGGTTGCGCAGTGCCGCCGCCAAATAATTGCCGAAAATGATACCGACACCGACGCCCGCGCCGCCCATGCCGATGCAGGCAATACCCGCACCGATATATTTTGCTGCGACTGGATCCATACCGAGCTCCTTTGTTTTGCGGATCGGGTCTTCAGTGACCCGGGTGAATCGCATCGTTAAGATAGATGCAAGTGAGAATCGCGAAGACATAGGCTTGCAGGAAAGCGACCAGCGTCTCCAAGGCCGTGAGGATGACGATCATCGCGAAGGGGAGGATACCGCCGATCCACCCCAAGGCACCGAGACTGCCGCCCATGAGAATGATGAAGCCCGCAAACACCTTTAGCGTAATGTGCCCTGCGAGCATGTTTGCGAATAGCCGCACGCTGTGAGAGATCGGCCGCGAAAGAAACGACAGGATTTCGATGGCGACGATAAGCGGCAGGATGTAGATCGGGACGCCTTTTGGGACGAACAGGTTGAAGAAGTGCAACCCGTGTCTCCAAAGCCCGTAAATGAGCACGGTCAGGAAGACCGTGATTGCGAGTGCGGCCGTGATGATGATGTGACTGGTGACTGTGAAGGCATACGGAACCAGGCCGAACATGTTCAGAGTGAGCACGAACATGAAAATCGTAAATACGAAGGGAAAGAATTTCATGCCCTCAGTGCCAGCGGTCGATCGCACGGTGGCGGCCACAAATTCGTAGGATAGCTCCGCCGCCGATTGCAGGCGCGACGGGACCAGGCTGCGCTTGGCGGTAGCGCCGACCAGAAATGCAGTCAGGCCGACCACCGCCAACATCATGAAGGCGGCCGAATTCGTGAAAGCGATTTCAACATCGCCCAGCTTTGCAATGGGAAAAAGATTGACGATTTGAAATTGATGGATCGGATCGGCGGCCATAATCTGGTCGTTCAGTTACCTGTCGCGAACGACTCCAGCCGCTCGCATCACGTTGAGTATGCCGGCGGCGAAGCCGAGCAGCAGAAAAACGATCAGACCCCACGGCGAAATTCCGAGCCAGCGGTCGAGCAGCCAGCCAAGCGCCGCGCCCACCAGCACGCCTGCGACCAGTTCGGTCGACAGCCGGAAGCCGCGGGCAATCGCCGAAGTATCGGCGCTTGGACGAGGACCGGAGTCGTTTTCGGATGGTCGGTTCGCCTGCGCAAGCCGAGTGCCGAGACGCTGGAGCCTCGCGGAGAGGGCGGCCTCATCGTCCGGCGGTTCGTTGCGATCACCGTTGCCGCGCGTGCCGTCAGCCATGCCTTCGACCCGCGTGGATTTCAGGTTTCGCGTGTCCCGCCGCCCTAAAAGCCGCGGGAAACATACTCATGGCATTTCTGTGAGTCAAGGAAAGCCCCTGCAACACAAGTGTTTGAAAGCAGCGGATAAAAAGGCAATTTAGCTACTCTGCTGGCGCTCGCATTCAACGGTCGCGTGCCAACGGAAATAAGTCCATCGGGTTCGCCCACATCTCTGCAATGCTACGCTTCCCGAGTCGCACCAGCAACGAAAGGACATGATCATGCGTGCGTGGCCCGCCCTATCCGCGTTTCTCGTCTGTGCCGCCGGATATGCGTTGGCTCAAACGGTGATCGATATTGACACTCAAAGAGCAGCAGAGCCGAGCGTTCAGCAAACCCCCGCAGGTGCGCCGGAGGCGCAGCCGGAGCAGCAATCCGGAACGCGATCAGGGTCGGAGGTTGGGCGGAACGACTCAGAGCTGGGAGGGCAATCTTCCGGGCAGGGACGATTTAGCTTCAATCGACTCGACGATGGGTTGCTACGGCTCGACAATGCCACCGGTCAGATTACCTTTTGCCGTGAACAGAAACCGGGCTGGGTATGCCTGCAGGTTCCCGAGCAACGGGCCGTATTACAGTCTGACCTTGAGAATCTGGACAAGGAGGTCACGTCGCTCAAGAGGGAGATCGCCTCCCTTACGGCGCTAAAGACCTCAATCGCGCGGCTGGAAAGTGAAATTGTGCGTCTCAAGGACGAGATCGCCTCCATCAAGAACCCGCCGCCGCGGCCGCCGGCGGAAGTCGATCCTGCGCTGCGCGAGCACGAACCAACGAGCAGGTTGCCGACGCAGGAGCACCTCGCGCGCGCCCGGCAATTCTTGGAGAAGACCTGGCGCGGACTGGTCACGATGGTGGCGGATTTGCAGAAAGGGATCATGGAGAAGATCTGACCTGCGCAGTCGTCATGCCCGGACAACTATCCAGGATCGCCGAAGTCGTGCCGCAGCTCGTCGCCAGCGCAATGTTGCGCGTCGATACGCCGGGAATCGGTTTGATCGACATCACGCGTGATGCGGCGGATTTCATCAACCAAATCGCGGCCGGTGATGGAACACTCCTGGTCTATTTGCGTCATACCTCCGCATCACTGACCATTCAGGAAAATGCCGATCCCGATGTGCAATCGGACCTGATCGCCGCCCTCGATCGTCTGGCCCCACAGGATGCGCCCTGGATTCATGACGTGGAAGGACCCGATGACATGCCGGCGCATGTGAAGACGATGTTGAGCGGGGTATCGCTGCATGTTCCCGTCTCCGGGGCGAAACTGATGCTGGGCACCTGGCAAGGTCTCTATCTTGTTGAGCACCGCCGCAGGCCGCACAGCCGTGAGGTGGTGTTCCAGTTCATCGGGAGCCGGAAATAGCGGCCCGCCTGCCCCTGCCGAAAATGTCGCAACAGCACTCCTGTCCGTGAGTTCTGATCCGGCGCTGTTCTCGGCGGCTGCCGGCACCGGTTCTGCCCGTCTGGCGAGGCTTCCGCTCATGCTGCCGATGTTGTATTTGATTGCTTAGGCTGCGCTTGTCTTAAGGATTGGGTGTTTGACCGAAGCGGTGCAGTACCGGCTGGTGATCGCTGATGATCATCCGCTGTTTCGCGGCGCACTCCGCGAAGCAGTGGGGGGACTGCTTGAACGCGTAGAAGCGGCAGAGGCTGGCACTTTCGATGAACTCGTCGAGCTGCTTGAGCGGGGCGGCGACGTCGATCTGGTGCTGCTCGATCTTGCTATGCCCGGCGCCCGCGGCTTTTCAGGCCTCATGTACATGCGCGCCCAATATCCTGGCGTGCCGGTCGTCGTGGTCTCAGCCAATGACGATCCCGCTGCAATTCGCCGATGCATGGAATTCGGCGCGTCGGGATTCATTCCGAAGACCCTCGGTGTCGAAGCGATGCGGGCAGCTGTTTCGCGAATCCTGGGCGGCGGCGTCTGGACACCTCCGGATGTCGATCTTGCCGGAGGCTCGGATGCGGAGGCTGCCGAGCTGATGGCGCGCATGGCGACGCTCACCCCGCAGCAGGTGCGGGTACTGATGATGCTGTCCGAGGGCTTGCTCAACAAGCAGATTGCGTATCAGTTGAGCGTATCCGAGGCCACCGTGAAGGCGCACGTCTCGGCTATACTCCAGAAGCTCGGAGTCGAAAGCCGCACGCAGGCGGTCATTGCAGCTGCAAAGATCGAAGCTGGACAGTGGCCGCAAGGTGTCGCCGCCGAATCCTGACACTCTATTCCGCCGCCGCCATTCGCAGAACGCGCCATTGCGCGAGCAGCGCGCGCAATGCGGCCGGCTTGATCGGCTTGTGCAGCAGCTGGATGGCTTCAGCCCGCGCCAAATCCCGAACGCCGAGCGATCGGTCGGCCGTAATCAGAATCGCCGGCAAATCTCCGTACCGCTCACGCAGAGCCGAAATGGCTTCGATGCCGTTGCCTTCATTGAGATGGTAGTCGACCAGAAGTCCGTTCGGCACCTTGCCGCTTGCCGAGATGGCCTTCTGCGCAGAGACAAGATCGGGCGCCGTAATCACCTCGCAACCCCAGCCGTGCAGCAAAGTCTCCATGCCATGGAGCACCGACGGCTCGTTGTCGATGCACAAAGCCATAATGCCAGCGAGTTGGACCGAATCGATCGGCGAGCCCTCGCGAGATTGCACTTGCGTCGGCTCGTCCGCCGACAGCGGAATGGTGATGGCGAAATGGGAGCCCTTGCCGATCTGCGAGTGCACCTCGACCGCTGATCCGAGCACGCGCGCGACTCGCTCCACGATCGACAGGCCGAGACCAAGGCCACGAGCGATTTTGGCGCCCTCATCGAGGCGATGGAATTCGAGGAAAATATCGCGCCACTTGGATTCCGGGATTCCGACTCCTGTGTCGTAGATGTCGATTCTCAGATTGCTGCCGCGCCGTCGACAGCCGACGAGCACGCGGCCCTCAGGCGTATACTTGATCGCGTTCGAAACCAGATTTTGCAGCAGACGGCGCAACAAGCGTCTGTCCGACCTCACCACAAGGTCGCTGCCGACGAATACGAGCTTCAATCCCTTGGCCATCGCCAGCGGAGCAAATTCAAGCTCGATCTGTCGCAGCAATTCGCTCACGCGGAAACTGCTGAATTCGGGTCGCAGGGCTCCCGTGTCGAGGCGCGAGATGTCCAGCAGCGCACCGAGGATTTCCTCGACCGCTTCGAGCGAGGCATCGATATTATCCACCAGTCGGCGATCTTCGCGACCGCCGCGCTCGATCAGGCTGGTCACATAGAGCCGTGCTGCATTGAGCGGCTGCAGGATGTCGTGGCTTGCTGCAGCCAGGAACTTGGTCTTGGAAAGATTGGCTGCTTCCGCCTCGCCCTTCGCCCGAGCGAGCGCCACGTTAAGCCTGGTAAGTTCCTCGGTCCGCTCGCGGACGCGCCGCTCGAGCGTCTCGTTCGATCTTTCTAGGGCCTCCGCCGCCTCCACGCTCGCCGTGATGTCCGTGAATGTGGTGACGATCCCGCCGTCGGGCATGCGGTTCGCCCGCACTTCGATGACCACGCCTTCGGCGAAACGCTCCAGAAACGGCTCGTTGCTGGCAACGTAGCGTTCGATCTGCACCCCGAGAAATTCCTCGGCGTGGCCACTCGATGGCGGCGCGCGTCGGGCATTGAAACGGAGGATGTCGGTCAATCCGACGCCGGCGCGAATCAGGCTCGGCGGCAAATCGAGTAATTCCCCGAACTGCCGGTTCCAGCAGATCAACTGCAGATCCTTGTCGAACACGGCGATGCCTTGCCGCACATGATCAAGCGCGGTCTGCAAAATCTCGCGGTTGTACTGGATTGCGGCGTTTGCGTCGTCGAGCAATTTCAGCGCGGCTTTGGTCGAAACCATCCGCTTGCGCAGCAGCAGCGATAGAACCAACCGAGAGGATGCGCCACCGATTGCAGAGGCGAGAATGTGTTCGGCGTGACGCACCAGCCGAAAATCGGCTTCGTCCTTGGGATCGAGGCTGATGCGTTGCGCGGCGGCAAAGCTGCCGAACGCGATGCGCGTGCGCTCCTCGCCCAGATAGCGCGCAACGGTGCTGGTCAATTCCTCGACGGTGACGGACGAGCGCCAGCGACGGAAGCTCGGAGCGATGGGAGTTAGATCCGAGGGGACGAATGTGTTTGCCTGCAGCCGCTCGATCGATGAGGGAGCGCGGTACAACGAGAACGCGATATAGCAAAGGATGTTGGCGAGAAGGCTCCAAACCACGCCGTGCACCAGAGGCGGTGCCTCGAGCCCGAACAGGTGCTGCGGCCGCAAAATGGCGATCTCCCAAGGGCCATCGGTGAGAATACGCTCGCCGATCACGCCGATATCGGAAAGTGTGGGCAGCAGTAGAGTGTAGGCCCAGACCAGGAATCCGGCCGTCATACCCGCAATCGCTCCGGCAGCGGTGCCGCGCCGCCAGAGGAGCCCGCCGAAGAATGCCGGTGCCAGCTGTGCTATGGCGGCGAAGGAAAGCAGGCCGATCGATGCAAGCTGCGCTTCGCCGGCCGAACGGTAGTAGAAGTAGGCGAGCAGCAGGATCGCGAAGATCGCGATTCGCCTCACGGAGAGCAGAAGCGACCCGACGTTTCCGCGACCGCTGATCAGCCGCTCACGGCGCTGCAAGACCAACGGGATGATCAGGTCGTTCGAGACCATGATCGAGAGGGCGACCGACTCGACGATCACCATGGCCGTCGCTGCGGAAAGACCGCCGACAAATGCCACGATCGTGAACAGGTTCGACCCGCTGTGCAGAGGCAGTGCAAGAACGAACATGTCGCTGTCGACTCTGCCAGCCGGGAACGTCAGCAGCCCCGCGAGTGCGATCGGCACCACGAACAGATTGATGAGGACGAGATAAACCGGGTAGAGCCAGACCGCACGATTAATCTCATCCTCGTTGTTGTTCTCCACCACCGCAACGTGAAACTGTCGCGGCAGCATGATGAAGGCAACGAACGATAACAGCGTCATCGCAATCAGCGTATCGGCCCGAGGCTCGCGGCTGAAGATCGCGGCTGTCGCGGGCCGCTGCATGGCCTCGTTGAAAAGCGCAATCGGGCCGTCGAACATCCAGAACGTGACGAATACGCCCACGGCCAGAAAGGCAAACAACTTAACGATCGATTCGGTGGCTACGGCGAGCATCAGACCGTCCTGGTGCTCGGTCGCATCGATATGGCGTGTGCCAAACAGCACGGCGAAGGCCGCCATCGACAAGGCAACGAGCAGCGCGATGTCGCCTAGCAACGGGCGCGCAACGTCGGTTGCCGGAGTTACGTGAGCGAGGATCGTCTCGAGCGAGGCCGACACCGCTTTAAGCTGAAGCGCGATGTACGGAATGGTGCCAACGATGGCGATGAGTGCGACGGTCGCCGCGACGGCCTGACTCTTTCCGTAACGGGCGGCAATGAAGTCGGCGATCGAAGTGATGTTGTGGGACTTTGCCAGCCGGATGATCCGAATGAGCAGCGGACTGCACAGTCCGATGAGAAGGGCAGGGCCGATATAGATCGTGAGGAAATCGAATCCGGTGCGCGAGGCCAATCCGACCGAACCGAAGAAGGTCCACGACGTGCAATAGATCGCGAGCGATAGCGGATAAATGAGCAGGCGTCCTCGGCCATCTCGACCAAGTCCGCGGCTGCGATCGCCATAGCTCGCGATCAGGAACAGCAGCCCGATATAGGCGAGCGCAACAGCGATAACGGCCCAGCCTTCGAGCATGCACACCTCGGACGCAAAATCGGGCCAGTTTACCGCTCTCTTGCCTCTCGGAATACCCTGGAAAAAGGTGAACGGACGTGGGACTTCAACTAGAGTGAAGACCGTTCCGATCTTTTATTCTTCCCGCGGGGTGCCTCGCAAAGTGCCGCATTTGCGCTTGTGCGGGCGCGCGCCCGCTGATTGACGGCATTGAAGGCGGGGGGCATTGATCCCGCCGAACGGCGGGGGCGCACGGTGCGCCCCGGTTGGCCGAGAGCTGCATTGTCTGCGTCTGTCCCCCACAATTCTTTTTCCGTACTCCGCAGGCTCGCGGAAACACTGGCCATAGCCGCGCTCGGCGGGGCTGCGCTGGGGCTTGCCGGCGTTCCCGCCGGCTGGCTGTCCGGATCAATTCTTGCTGTTGCAGCGGCATCGATCGGCGGCCGGCCGCTTGTGATGCCCACGACTTTGACGCGGGCGATCTTCGTGCTGATCGGCACGTCGCTGGGAGCCGTGGTCACGCCGGAAACTCTGCACGGGATGGCGACCTATCCGTTGAGTATCGCCGTGCTGATTCTCGCAATGTTCGTCATTTCGGTGTGCGGTGCCGGATATCTGCGGCTGGTGCATCGCTGGCGCGATGTCGATGCCTATCTCGCGGCTGCTCCCGGAGGCATGTCGCAGGTTCTCGCACTGGGCGCTGAACTCGGCGGCGATCTGCGTGCGATTGCGATCGTGCAAAGCATTCGCGTCGTCGTCATCGCCGTCGGCCTGCCGGCGGGTCTCGCGATGCTCGGACTGGTCGGCAGCGTTCCACCCCGGATAACAGCACCGCTCAATGCCGCTGCGCTCGATGAGCTCGCCATCCTCATTGTGGCATCCAGCGTCGTCGCTGTGGCCGCTTATCGGCTGCGGTTTCCCGGCGGGCTTTTATTCGGCGCTATGCTGACGTCGGCCATTTTGCATGGCAGCGGCGTCATTCACGCCGTTGTCCCCTGGTGGATCGCAAACACGGCCATGGTGCTGATGGGCGCGATTACTGGTTCACGGTTCGCAAATACGTCGCCCCGAATGCTCATGAATTTCGTTGCCGCCGCATTCGGCTCTTTCGCCGTTGCCGTGACGATCGCGGCGGCTTTTGCCGCCGTGTTGATAGCGGCGCTGTCACTGCGTCCGGCAGAAGTCATGATAGCCTTTGCCCCAGGATCGGTAGACGCCATGATGCTCCTTGCGTTGGCGCTCAATCTCGATCCGGTCTATGTCGGAGCGCATCATCTGATGCGTATTTTCTTCGTCTCGCTCTCGATGCCGATCGTGGCGCGCCGGCGCGCCCGCGCACTCAGGATTCCACCCGAGGCTGCGAAACGGCCGCGGAAGCCGCCTTTCCAGGATTGAGGTTCTATTCCGCCGCTGCGGCACGCTCGGCACGGTGCAGGCCGAGCTGCGCCCATACCTCGACCAGCGCTTCGGCTAAAGCGTCGACGAGAGCATCGTCATGGTAAGGCGAAGGCGTAATGCGAAGTCGCTCCATACCGCGCGGAACGGTGGGATAGTTGATCGGCTGGATATAGATGCCGTGCTCGGACATGAGCATGTCGCTCGCGCTCTTGCACTTCTCCGGGTCTCCGACGAGCACGGGCACGATATGCGTCGTGCTCGGCATGACCGGCAATCCGGCGGCATTGAGCACCGCCTTCACCCGCGCCGAGCGCTCCTGGTGCCGCTCCCGCTCCCAGCTCGAGGTTTTCAGATGGCGAATCGCGGCCGTTGCAGCTGCGCAGATCGCCGGGGGCAGCGCAGTGGTGAAGATGAATCCGGGCGCGAAGGAGCGAACGGCATCGATGAGCTCTTCGCTTCCCGTGATGTAGCCGCCTAGGCAACCGAAGGCCTTGGCCAGGGTTCCCTCGATCACGTCCACCCGTTGCATGGCATTGTCGCGGTCGCATATGCCGCCGCCGCGCGGGCCATACATGCCGACCGCATGCACTTCGTCGCAATAAGTCATGGCCCCGTAGCGATCGGCGAGATCGCAAATCGCGTGCACAGGGGCGACGTCTCCATCCATGGAGTACAGGCTTTCGAACACGATCAGTTTCGGACGCGCGGGATCGGCGTCCGCAAGCAGCTTCTCGAGATGCTGCACATCATTATGTCGCCAGATCTGCTTGTCGCACGCAGACTGGCGCACGCCTTCGATCATTGAATTGTGGTTGAGCGCGTCGGACAAAATCAAACAGTTCGGCAGCAGCCTGGCAATGGTAGCGATGCCGGTCTCGTTCGAGACGTAACCGGACGTGAACACCAGCGCAGCCGGCTTCTTGTGAAGGTCGGCGAGTTCGCGCTCGAGCTCAACCAGGGGATGGTTGGTGCCAGCGATGTTTCGCGTTCCGCCCGCGCCGGTCCCCATCCGGGTTGCGGCTTCCACCATGGCCCCGATGACTTTCGGGTGCTGCGCCATGCCGAGATAGTCGTTCGAGCACCAGATCACGACATCGCGCGGCCCTTGCGGGGAGTGCCAGACCGCGTGGGGGAACCTTCCGGCAACCCTTTCCAGGTCTGCGAATACCCGATAGCGCCGTTCGTTGCGCAGGCCCTCGAGGGCCGACAGAAAAAAACGCCTGTAATCCATGCTGCTTCTTTCCAAGAGGCGAGGCTCTTTTAGAAGGGTTCCAGGGTACTTGTCGAGACGACATTCGTCGCAGCGCAAGGGCCGCGCAATGATCGAAATCAATCAGGAGCCTTAAAAATTCTAGGCCAGTGGAGGCAGCCGGAACGCGCCAAGGTCGATATGCCCGCCCATTCCCGCAAGCAGCAATGCACCTATGTGCAATTGGAGCACGAAATCACCCTTTGCAATCAGTTCTGCGAGGGCGTCTGGCTTTACAAATCGAATTTCGAGCTCGGGTTCGGCTGGCAGAGCCGCCGCTCGCGGTCCCGTGTGCACGAAAAAGGAATGTACCCGATTCGAAAGGCGCGCAGTACAGGGATGAAAACTTCCGAGCGCATGCAGAGCAATGGCCGATAGGCCCGTCTCCTCGGCCAACTCGCGGCGGCAACACGCTTCCGGCGTCTCGTTCTCGTCGACCATTCCGGCGGGCAACTCCCACGTGAAGCCTTCGACCGCGGGTCGATATTGCCGCACGATGGGAATGAATCCATCGGGTGTCATCGCTAGGATGGCTACGTAATCCTGCTGTCCCAAAGCGTGATACAGCTCAGGCGATGACTGCGGCCGGAATTCCACGCTTCTTTCAATGATCTTTACCCAGGGGGACAGGCGGCGGGTGGTGCGATTGAGGATTTTGGGCCAGCTCATGAACGGCTCCGCATGCAAGCAACATCTCGCAGACGAACACTTTTCGCCGGCCGCTTCAGGTAGCGAGTTGCAAACGCGTATTTGTACCAGCGCAAATAATCGGGAAGCCAGTTGAGCACACGAAAGCGGCTCATGCCATGCGCACGCTGAAACCATTGCGCCGGCACTTCGCCGATCGGCCAGCCGAGACGATGACACTTCACCAGGAGTTCGATGCTGTAGCAAAATCCCCGCTGCGACTCGATCGGGACTGTATCCAGCACACGTCGTGAAAAAAGACGAAAGCCGTTACTGGCATCATGCGTCGGTATGCGAGCGATCTGATACAGCGTGAAATTTCCCGCCCGAACCAGTATGGCCTTTAACCACGGGCAACCGTTCATGCTTCCCCCATCCATGAACCGGCTCGCGCAGACGATGTCGTTTCCCTCGGCGGCTTTGCCCACCATCGAATCGAGAATGACGGAGTTGTAATCGTCATCTGCCGGAAACACGATAACGAAGGGAGCATCGCTTTCAGCGAATCCAGTGAGAACCGCGCCATGTGCGCCGTATCCGCGGTTACGGACGAACTGGATGGCCAGGCCGCTAAACATCTCCCGATTTGCGGCAATGGCCGACAGTGTGTCGTCGTCTTCACGATCGTAGCAAATGAGCACGCGAAACGGGGTGCTTACGTCGCGGGCGAGTGCGCGCAAGGTCGAAACAATATTCGGCCCTTCATTGTAGACTGGAATAACGATATCGAGGCGACGTGCCGTTGAATTTACCAGCGGCATTGAAGTCGTTGCGGCCGGACCATGAATCGTATCCATGCGATTCGACTCGCAACCTGCATCTACCGTTTTTGACCGCATGTCAGAACGAAAGGCCGAAATGGCCGCGCGAGAGGCAGCCGGAAAACCGTGTCGTCGATGAAGTTATACAAGGGCAGGAGCCTCCGCATCCGCTGTGAAGCGACGTAGCGGTATGCAAGACCGGCCAGATACTCTGATTGCACGCGAAATCCTTCGTTGCGGAAAACTGCGGCAGCCTGCCAGGCAAGGATCGGGCGCTCGTTCTCGGTGACGCCGATCCGGCTGTAGAATGGCGAAACGCGGTCGCGATAGAGCCACATGAACGGGTTCAAGCGATTGGGATCGAAAGCGACGAAGCGTCCTCCCCCTCGCAGCACCCGACTGACTTCGCGGGCGAGCAGCTGCGGATCCGGGAAATGGTGGACGAGCCCGCTCAGCAGGACGCCGTCAAGGCTTCCGTTTTCAAACGGCAGATGTTCCGCGTCGCCCTCGATCAACTCGAGACCGGGATATTTGCGCCGACCGAGCGCGATCAATTTCGGGCTGATGTCCACGCCGATGCTTCGGTATCCTTGTCGGCGCAGCCGTTCCGTGAACACGCCCGAGCCGCAGCCGAGATCGGCGACAAGCGCTCCTGGCGGCAGCTTGGCAAGCCGTACAAATGCGGCAATCAGGCGATCGTTTGCCTGCGGGGTGAAGACGTCATAGTCATCGCTTTCCGCATGCGCATCGAAGAATGCGATTTCCTTGCTCTTGTTCTGGACGACGTCAGCCATCGGAAGCAACAGCTCAGACAAACCGGGGGGTCGGCAATGGTGCAATGAGTCGGCCGCGAAAACCGTTGGCCCTGAGCTTTGGCGCCAGTTCATCGGCGATATGCCATGAAAAGATCAGCGCACAATCGGGCTGATCGGAAAAAAGCCTTTCTTCATCGACCACGGGTATCCGCGTTCCCGGCATGTACTTGCCGATCTTCAGCGAACCCGCAATTTCGCAGACATACTCGATCAGCCCTTCGTCCAGTCCGACATAGTTGACGAGCGTGCTTGCGCGAGAGGGGGCGCTGATGCCCGCAATTCTCGCGCCCGTTTCCTTCAGCTCGCTCAGCATGGAAACCAGCCGCAGCTTTGAAAGGATGACGTCGCGCCTGAACGCATCGAGCCGCTTCACCATGGCTTCGCCGCGAGGCTCCGCAGCAAGCATTTGCCGAACGCTTGCTTCCACCGGGTGAACCTTGCGGCGGGCGCAATAAACACGAATCGAGCCGCCGTGACTGGGGATTGGCCGCGCGTGAAAGACTTCGAGGTCGTGCATCTCGAACAGATATTTCAGGCTCGCGAGCGAATAGTAGCGCAGGTGCTCGTGATAGATCGTGTCGTATTGCAGACCATCGAGCAGCGGAAGGAGATAGTGCGATTCTGAGATGAAGACACCGTCCGGCCTGAGCATCGCAAAAATGCCGTCGACGACCGAATGCACGTCCTCGATATGCGCGAAGCAGTTCGCGGCAGTAACCACGCTGGCAAGTCCGTGCTCCCGCAAGACTTCTCGTGCGACCTGCGGTCCGAAATAGCGCTTAAGTGTTGGGATGCCGCGCTGGTTCGCGAGATCACCCACATCCGTCGGCTCGATTCCGAGGACCCGCTGGCCGGCGTTCTTGAAGTTTGCAAGCAGCGTCCCGTCATTCGACCCGATGTCGACTACAAGGTCGCTGCCGTTCAAGTTGAAAATCGCGGCGCTTTCGCGCTGGAGGTCGGCGAAATTGTCGCGTAGCAGCCTCGTCGTGCCGCTGGTGTAGGGATATTCGCGCGGAAAGATAATCGCCGGGTCGACCGCAAGACCGAGTTGGACCAGCTCGCACTTGCCGCAATGCAGGAGCGTGGTCGGGAACCACGGCTGCTGCCGTTCAGGCTGGCTCAGCGGCACCATTTGGTTGACCGGCGGCATATAGCCAAGCGAGAGCACGGCCTTGAGTGGCGCATGGCCGCACACCTGGCAGGATTCGATGGCTACGCTGCCGCCGCTACCCGCCGCACGCGCAACCTTGCCGACGCGCCCCCCTTGAGTGCTCATTGCAGGTCAGTCCTTTGGCGCAAGGCCGGTATTATGGCGATACCAATCGATCGTGGGCCTGAGCCCTTCGTCAAGGCTTACCCGCGGCTTATAGCCCAGCTCTTGCAGCTTCGTAATGTCCGGACAGCGGCGCAGCGTGCCGCCCGGAGCAACGTCTCCCGGGACGATCTCGATGTCCCGGCCGATGATCGCCGCGATTTTCGCCGCTAGCGCAGCAATTGTGACCTCTTCCACCGTTCCTACATTATAAATACCGAGATGCTTGCCTTTTCGGTGCATCACCATGACGCCGGCGATGAGGTCGTCGATGTGGCAGAAGCTGCGAGTTTCGCGGCCGCTGCCCTGGATGGAAAGCTTGAGCAAGCCGACGGGCTGGTTTCTGGCGGCTGCCTGCAGCCGCAACGCAAGCTGCGGGATCACGTGCTCGAAGCCCATGTCGGGGCCGTAGACATTGTGCGGACGGAAGATCAGCACGCGTTCGAAACCCTTGCGGCCGAAATTGATGGCCATGAGTTCGCTGATCAGCTTTCCTCCGCCGTAGGAGTAACGGGGATTGAGCGGATCGGGGATCAAAAGGGGGACGCTTTCGTCCGTCGGGATTCGCGGCGGGGTCTGGTAGACCTCGGAACTGGACGCAAGGACCAACGTGCCTATGCCGTGCTTTTGGCATGCATCAATGACATTGATCATTCCACGCACCGCGACATCGAGCACCAATTCGGGACGCGTATAGAAGAATTCGGTCCCATTGATGAAGGCGAGATGGTGCACCTCGTCCATCGAGGCCGCGGCCTTTTCGACCATCTGCGGATCGCGGATGTCGCCGGTGATGAATTCAACCTCGTCGGCGACTTGGGCAAGGCGTCGCGAATGGCCGCGCGAATTATTGTCAAGCACGCGCACGCGATGCCCGGCCTTCACGAGCGCCTTCACGAGCCCGGACCCGATGAAGCCGCTGCCGCCCGTCACGAGGATGCGGCTCACGCGGGAAGCTCCGCGACTTCCGGCTCGATCCAGCGTCCTTGCTGGTGCGAGCGGCGCGCAGCGTCGATCAGGATTTGCGCGCGGTATCCTTCCGCAAATCCCGGTGATGCAAAGCCGCCGCTTTCGATTGCGTCGAAAAACATTTTTGCCAGCCGCGATACGGGCGCGATCCGGCCATCGGGATATCGAGCATCGACCGGATCCTGCACGTCGACGCGTTCCAGCGCGGTGGCCGGCCGTTTCGCATGAAGAAGCTGAAAACCTCGCATGTAGTCGGCGCCGGGATTGTACAGGGTCAACGTGCCGTCTTCGCCAAAGAATTCTAACTTGTGCCCGTTGCCGAGGTACGAGGCGCAGCTCATGGACAGGCTCACCAGCGCGCCGCCGGCAAGCTGCAGGGCCATGGCGACCGTGGTTTCCAGGTCCTTCTCGCCCGGGAGCCCCGAAACGCGCGCCGAGAGCCCCGCGATCGGCCCGCAAAACCACTCGAGATAGTGAAAGCAGTGGGAAATGAAGTTGCCGAGCACGCCCCCGCCATCGTCACCCACGGTTTTCCAGCTCCGCATACGCATCTGGATGGCGCGGCTCTCCACATGCCAGTGGATGGCCACGTGCCGAAGCGTACCGATCGCGCCGGCATCAAGCATCTCCTTCGCGCGCAGCCAACTCATGATCTGATGAAAATTGAAGTCGATCATGGTCGGGATGCGGCCCGCCTCGGCCTGCTTGAACATGGCGCGAGCTCTGGCAAGATCGCTGGCAAGCGGTTTTTCGGCGAATACGGGCTTTCCCAATTCCAATGCGCGCATCGCTATCTGCGCCTGCAGGCTTGGCAGCGTAGCGATCGCGACTGCCTCAACTTCATCGTCTTCCACCAACGAACGCCAATCGCCATAGGCTTTTGGTACTTTGGCTTCGCGAGCAAGTTCGGCAGTTCGGGCAGCATTGCTTCCGGCCATTGCGATGACGCTGCATCGTGGATCCGCCCGGAACGCAGGCAACTGCACCGTGCGGCCATAGTTGGTGCCGACTATTCCCAGGCGGATCAACCTTCGCTCTCCGCAAAAAAAACCGGCGATGCGCGGCATGGATTTGAGGCAAATCGCCATGCTACGCAAGGGTGAAGTTTTCTTCGGGGCCGACGAGTCGATGAGCGGAGCGGACAGCAGGACCGGGGACAGCGCATGGTGCAAGCTCGGCGTGCTTCTGCTTGCCGTGTCGGTCATCGGGTTGCCGATCAACAGCATTTTCGCCTACGCGCTTCTGCTATTCGTGACATTCGCAATCTGTTTCGGCGCGGTAATTGTGCAGCCGCGAAACTGGATAGGTGCGATTGCGCTCGTTGCTCTCTGCGTTGCAGGGCGGCTCGCGCTATCGCCACCGCCGATCCAGGAAGGTCACAACGTCTTTCTTCCCAGTGCGGCACTCGAGGGCGCGCTGCCGAAGGATGTCTATCGGCAAATGCTGTCGGAATTCGATGCGCAATATCCTCAGTCAGGCCGCTGTTCGACAGAAAAGTTCGGGTGTTGGCGGAACAGCGCGCCGCCGGATTCGCTGTTTGCATTTTCTGCCGACAGTCTCTGGAGAGGCGCCGAATTCTCGCGCCTCGCGGATGGCGTCAATTTTTCCGATCCCATCTGGTTGCGGCTCGGGTTCGTCAACGACCTACGCTACAACTGGACGAGCGATCATGATGTGACGCGGGGGAAACGCGACCGGCGTTTCTGGATGGGCTGGCGGCGCTGGCAGCTGACGATGCCATGGTTCGAGATGATCCGGCTGCCTGCTGCATATATCGGCGGCGAGCTCTGCTGGCGCGGCACGGTGATGAGCAAGAGCGATAACGGCAAATTCTCCATCTGGCCGGCATCAGGCTGCCGACGCATTCAACAGACCGATGCCGATCGACCCATTTTCGGAATCGCCATCGTTCCGGACAGCCTGGCAATGCACGTGCTCGGACCATGGCACGTACGCCTGAGACAGGTGGCGAGCAAAGGGGTGGTGCTGGCCGGACTTGGCTGCCTTGCCGCGATGCTGCTGCAGGTTCGCTGGCGCAGGATGGTGCTGCCCAGTGTGCTGGTGGCGGTTTCGATCCTGACGATCGGAATTGCTGACGCCAGCTTTCTCGGCGGCGTCCGGCCGTTCGACGGCGGCGATGACGGATTGTTTTACGACGGACTTGGGCGCGAACTGTTGCAGCATCTGGTGCAGCTCGACTTTGTCACCTTTCTGCGCGGCGGCGAGGACGTGTTTTACTATGGCGGTCCCGGGCTGAGATATTTTCGCGCCATCGAGCACGTCATCTTCGGGGAAAGCTATTTTGGATATCTGACGCTGGTTCTGCTGCTTCCGTTGCTCGTCTTCCGTCTGTGCCGGTTGTTTCTGCCGCATCCATGGTCGACGGCCTTGACGCTGATCTTTACGGCAACCCCGATCGGCGTGCTGTTCGGTACCAGTTTTATGCAATACGCGCAGCTCGCATCGCGCGGGTTCGCTGATCCGGCGGCATACATTCTCGCGATCGCGGGTATTGTGCTCATCGTGAGCAGCGACCGGGATGCACGCTTTGGCCGCGCGTTTTTCGGCGCGCTCCTTCTGGTATTGGGAGTGTTCGTAAAACCCATTGTGGCTCCATCGGCAGCCGTTCTGCTGGCAGGGGCGGGCCTTATTGCAATCTGTTCGCGTCAGTTTCGACGGGTAGCCGGTCTCGCGCTCGGCTCGCTGCCGGTTTTTTCGATGGCACTGCATAACTGGGTGTTCGGTCACGCTCTTGTGCTGTTCAGTGCAAACGCCGCCGACTCCAATCTGCTGGTCATGCCGCCCGCGGCCTATGCCGGCGTTCTCCGTGACGCCGTGATGCTGGATTTCGGCGGCGAATATCTCGTGCGCTTCTATTCGCAGGTCGCGGACTGGCTGAGCGGACCGGCGGAATCCTACGCCACCATCCCGTTGAATGCCGCGGGGGTAGGCATACTGCTTTACGTTGTAATTTGCGGCCGCCGCTTCGATTGGTGGCTGCGCCTCATCGGCGCTTCGGCACTGGCCCAGCACATGGTGGCCTTCTTTTATACGGCCGCGACCGCCCGCTACCACTTGCTGACATGGTTTCTGACCATGCTGGTGGTCGCCGTCTGGTTCGAGAAAGTCGGTCTCGCCTGGTTCCAGCGACAGTGTCCGGCTTGGTCGAAGCAGTTTGTCGATCATCCGCTGTCGAGACGGCTTGCATCCGGTCTCGCGCGGTTGCAGAACCTATCGTCATGACGGAACGACCGACCGGAATAGCCAACGGGCTCACCAATTACGGTGATCGCGACTTTTCGCTTTATCTGCGGCGCTCCTTCGCCCAGTCGATGGGCTATTCGCGCGCGATGCTGGAGAAGCCGGTCGTCGGCATCGCCTATACGCCGTCGGGGTTCAACAATTGCCATCGCCATTTCCCGGAACTGCTGGATGCCGTCAAGCGCGGCGTGCTTGCGGCCGGCGCGCTGCCAATCGAATTTCCGACGATCTCGCTCGGCGAGGTTTTCCTCAATCCGACCAGCCTGAAATTCCGCAACCTGATGTCGATCGACACCGAGGAAATGGTGCGCGCACAGCCGATGGACGCCGTCGTGCTCATGGGCGGCTGCGACAAGACCGTGCCGGCCCAGCTGATGGGCGCGGTATCGGCCGGAAAGCCGGCCATCATGCTCGTCGCCGGCCCGATGATGACGGGACGTCATCGTGGCGAGCGGCTCGGGGCCTGCACGGATTGCCGCCGTTTCTGGGCGCAATACCGCGCGGGCACCATCGATGATCCCGAAATTCGCGACATTGAGGGAAATCTCGCCACCACGGCGGGGACCTGTGCCGTCATGGGCACCGCCTCCACGATGGCCTGCATCGCCGAGGCGCTTGGGATGATCCTTCCAGGGACGGCGGCAATTCCCGCCGTGCACGCCGATCGCCTGCGGGCAGCGGAAGCAACCGGCGCCGCCGCTGTCAGGCTGATCGGTTCGGAGCTGACGCCGGAGCGCATCATCAACAAGCACTCTGTCGAAAATGCCTTGCGCGTGCTCCTCGCAATCGGCGGGTCCACCAATGCCGTCATCCACCTGACCGCGATTGCCGGTCGTGCCGGCATTCCGTTGTCGCTCGAAACCCTCAATGAACTGTCCAATACGACTCCGGTGCTGGTGAATTTGAAGCCGGTCGGAAACGGATACATGGAAGATTTCTTCGCCGCCGGCGGCATGGGGGCGCTGCTGCGCGAGCTCAAGGACCTGCTTCACCTCGACTGCATAACAGTAACCGGCGAAACGCTGGGCGATCGCCTGGCGCACGAATCGGATGCCTGGGTTGATCGCAGCATCATTGCCGGTCGCCAAAAGCCGCTCGAAGCACAGGGCGGGCTGGTGGCGCTGTTCGGAAACCTGGCGCCGCAGGGCGCGATTCTGAAACGTTCGGCTGCCGACTCGAATCTGTTCGAGCACGAGGGCAGGGCGGTGGTCTTTTCCTCGCTGGAAGACCTGGCGGCACGCGTCGACGATCCACAACTCGACGTCGATGCCAGGGACATTCTTGTCCTGCAAAACGCCGGTCCGCATTCGCCCTCGGCAATGCCGGAGGCGGGCTACCTGCCGATCCCCAAGAAGCTCGCGTCCAAAGGCGTGAAGGACATGGTTCGCGTGTCCGACGCCCGCATGAGCGGTACGGCGTTCGGCACGATCGTGCTGCATGTCACGCCCGACAGTGCATCGGGCGGCGTGCTCGGTCTCGTGCGAAACGGAGATCGCATCCGACTCTCGGTCAAGCAGCGCCGGATCGACCTTCTTGTCGACGAGGCGGAATTGAAGAAGCGCGCCGCGGCTGCGAAAACCTCCGCACAGGCTCCGTCGCGCGGTTACGCGCGCCTCTATGCGCAGGAAATTCTCGGCGCTGACCAGGGCTGCGACTTTGGGTTCCTGAAACCTAGCGGATGAGCAGTCGCGGTTGCTCAATTTCTCGCGTCGAGCCAAATTTTCGACAGCGCGCAATATGGAATTGGCTCTGGCATCTGATAGTGCGAACCGGATGTCTCGAATGTTCGCGCGTTAATATTGCAAACCGATTACTGCTCGGCCGGGCGATCCATCGCAAAAGCGCAGCGGAATATGTCAATCAGTTTTTTGCTTTCGACTTGTTCAGGGTCACGGCGGCGCGGATGAGGGTCTTCAGGGCCTTCTCGTCTATTTTGTCACCTTCGTGCAGATCGATGGCGCGCCGCGTATTCC
Source organism: Pseudolabrys sp. (assembly GCA_035718275.1). Taxonomy (GTDB): domain Bacteria; phylum Pseudomonadota; class Alphaproteobacteria; order Rhizobiales; family Xanthobacteraceae; genus Pseudolabrys. The sequence continues at coordinate 38,869 of DASTHI010000027.1, forward strand.
CCTCAAGGCTGGAGTTGAAGAGGCTCTTCGGATCCTTCAGAGCCGCGCCCTTGGCGAAGGTCATCTTCACGACGTTCTTGTAAGTCTCGCCGGTGCAGATCAATCCGTCGTGCGACCACACCGGAACCCCTCTCCACTTCCATTCCTCGACGACCTCGGGATCGGCCTCCTTGATCAGCGCGCGGATCCGGCTAAGCATTTTGCCCCGCCAATCTCCAAGCTCTTTAATTCTCGCATCTATCAACTGAGACGGAGACTTGGATCGCTGCGGGCCGCTCTTCTTCATGGAGTGTGCTCCTTGCTGGTACCGAACTCTCGATGAGACAATTGCGGCAGGAGTGACGATCCCGTCGCAAGTTGTTCGGCTTGCCGCTTAACGCGGTCCACCGAAATGGTTACGGTAGCGGAGTGCGCGAGGCGGCAAAATGAGGCGACGTGACATCATCGGCCTGCTGGCTGGCACAATGGCATGGCCGTTTGCCGCATGTGCTCAGCAACGTGCCCAGGCGCCGCGCATCGCGATGCTGATCGCATCGTACACCGAGGCCGACAAAGCGGGGCAAGTGCGCATCACAGCTTTCCTCACGGTCCTCCAAACGCTGGGCATGAACCCGCACCGTGATATTCGCATCGATTACCACTGGGGCGGCGGCAGCATCGAGCGCGTGAAGGCCTTTGCCGCACAGCTCGTGCAAGACGCCCCGGATGCAATCATTGCCGTCGGCGACCTCGCCTTGGCGCAGCTGCATCAGATGAAAAGCGCGAGTCCTATTGTATTCACGCAAGTATCGGAGCCGGTGGATAGCGGCTTTGTTGCAAGCCTCGCCAGGCCGGGCGGCAACATCACGGGATTCCAGAATTTCGAGCCGGAGATGGGCGGCAAATGGCTTGGCGTCCTCAATGAGACAGTTCCCGGCTTGAAGCGGGTGGGGGTGTTGTTTGGATCCGATGCGATTCCCCACACCTCATTCTTGCGTGCAGCCGAGAAGATCGCACCGTCACTCGGCGTCAGCGTCGTCATCATCGACATCGGCAGTGATATTGAAGGTCCGCTTGCGGCATTCGCCCAGGAGTCCGATTCCGGGCTGATCGTTTTCCCTCACCCGAGAACAATAGCGAACCGCAGATTGATAAGCTCACTGGCGATCCGTCATGGACTGCCGGCGATCTACCCGTATCGGTACTTTGCAAATGACGGCGGGCTGGTGGCTTACGGACCTGACCAGCTCGATCAATGGCGAGGGGCGGCAATGTACATTCAACGGATTCTGAAGGGCGAGAAGCCGGCCAATCTGCCAGTTCAAGCGCCGACAAGATATGAGCTTGCCATTAATTTGCGGGCAGCAAGAGCGCTCGGGCTGACCGTGCCTCCGTCGTTGCTCACGCGTGCCGACGAGGTGATCGAATAGCATTCCGGCGCGGACATCCGCAGATCTTGCACAACGGGAAGCATCTTTTTCGGCAAGCGCGCCTGGAGGCGACATTGCTGCAAAATATACGGGCACACGTCATCGCGGGCTGCCCCAGGCATGATGAAAGTCAAGTCCCGCAAGCGAAGCGGATTTCTCTTACTGTGACGTCCGTGATTCACCGGATTAATGGTGCTGCCGGAGTGGATTGAACACTCGACCTCCCCCTTACCAAGGGGGTGCTCTACCACTGAGCTACGGCAGCAGACGCAACTCGCAACCTTGCGTTGGAACGCGGCGGAAACTGCCACAGGGTCCCGGGTGGCGCAAGCGAACGCTCGATTTGCACGCGGGACAGCGCAAGCGATAATGCAGTCCTGATGCAGAACGGAAACGATCGCAAGGGCGGGACAACCGACGAACGCAGCCGGCGTCTCGCCGCGGAACTGCGCGAAAATCTCCGCAGGCGCAAGGCGCAGCAACGCGGGAGGAGGGCGCATGAGAGCGCGAATCGCCCCGTCAAGCCGGGCGGCACGCCGCGCGGGCGCTGAAAACATCGCGGCAGAAGGCTCTTCTGCCGGGCACCGGACTTTCGCCGCAATTTGCCGGCGATGGTGCTAGTCTTGAGCCGGGCGTAGGGTGAAGTCGCGGCAATCCCACATCGCATCACCTGGATCCCGGATCGGGTCCCAAACGGGGGGCATACATGGATCGGATCCGCATTATCGGCGGTCAGCGTCTGAACGGCACCATTCCGATTTCCGGCGCAAAGAACGCAACGCTCCCGCTCATGATCGCGAGCCTGCTCACCGAGGATACGCTCATCCTCGAGAACGTCCCGCGCCTCGTCGACGTCATCCAGCTGCAGCGCATTCTCGGCAATCACGGCGTCGACGTGCTGATCGCCGGCAAGCGCCCGGGCGATGATCCCAATCAGGGACGAACGATCCACATCTCTGCGCGACAGATCGTCGACACCACCGCGCCCTACGAGCTGGTCTCCAGGATGCGGGCGAGCTTCTGGGTGGTCGCGCCGCTGCTGGCGCGAATGGGCGAAGCCAAGGTCTCGATGCCGGGCGGCTGTGCGATCGGCACCCGGCCCGTCGACCTGCTGATCATGGCGCTCGAAAAGCTCGGCGCCGAGATCGAAATAGAGGCCGGATATGTCATCGCACGCACCCGCAAGGGATTGCGCGGCGGCGAGATCGTCTTTCCGAAGGTGACGGTCGGCGGCACCCACACCGCGATGATGGCGGCGTCGCTCGCGCGGGGCACGACCGTGATCGAGAATGCCGCGCGCGAGCCCGAGGTCGCGGATGTCGCCGATTGTCTCAACAAGATGGGCGCCAAGATTTCGGGCGCCGGCACTTCGCGCATTGTCATCGAAGGGGTCTCCAGGCTGCACGGGGCGCGTCATGCGGTTCTGCCGGACAGAATTGAGACCGGGACCTATGCCATGGCGGTGGCCATGACCGGCGGCGAGGTGTTGTTGCAGAACGCCCGACCCGAATTGCTGCAGGCCGCCCTCGACGTGGTGACCGCCACGGGGACGACGGTCACGCCGACCAACGAAGGCATCCGCATCGCCCGCAACGGGGCGGGGCTTGAGCCCGTTGATGTCACGACGGCGCCGTTTCCCGGCTTTCCGACCGATCTGCAGGCGCAATTGATGGCGCTGATGACGTGCGCCCAGGGCACTTCGCACATCACCGAGACGATTTTCGAAAACCGCTTCATGCATGTGCAGGAGCTGGTCCGGCTCGGCGCGCACATCCATCTCGATGGAGATACGGCGACGATAGAAGGCGTCGCGCGCCTCAAGGGCGCACCGGTGATGGCCACCGATCTGCGCGCCTCCGTGTCGCTGGTGATCGGGGCGCTCGCCGCCGAAGGCGAGACCACCGTCAATCGCGTCTATCATCTCGATCGCGGATTCGAGCGTCTCGAGGACAAGCTCGGCCGTTGCGGTGCCGTCATCGAGCGTATCAGCGCCTAGACGAATCCCGCTTCCTCGTCCACGATCCGCGCCCCTGCATCAGGGAGGTCGTGTTTGGCTGACATCAAGGTCATGAGCGCGGGAGCGGTGCGCGCGGTCGTCTCGCTCCTGGCACCCGAATTCGAGCGCGAGAGCGGCAGCAAGGTCGAGCTGAATTTCGGCACGGCCGGCTCGCTGCGCGATCGGATCAAGAACGGCGAGGTGGCCGATCTCGTCATCCTCTCGCAATCCGCGATCGCAGACCTCGCGAAGCTCGGGCTGGTGGCGTCCGACAGCCGCATCGATCTTGGCCGTACGGTTACGGGAGTGATCGTTCGCGACGGCGCGCCCGAGCCGGACATCTCGACGCCCGAGGCATTCAGGCAGACGCTCCTGGACGCGCGCTCCGTTGCCTATACCGATCCGAAGGCAGGCGGCTCCGGCGGCATCATGTTTTCCGCGCTGCTGCAGAAACTCGGCATTGCGCAGGAGGTCGCCAGCAAGGCCGTGCTCGGCAAGGGCGGCCACGACGTCGCGGTCTTGGTCGCGCAGGGACGGGCCGAAATCGGCACGACCTTCGTCAGTGAAGTATTGCCGGTGCCGGGCGCGAAAGTAGTGGGGACCTTGCCTGGAGAGTTGCATATCGCGAATACCTACACGGCGGCCGTCCACGCCTCGGCCCGAAACGGCACGGGGGCGAAGGCCCTGCTGGCCGCTCTGACCGCGCCGGCCTCCCGGTCCCGCTGGACCGCAGCCGGACTCGAGCCCGCATTCTTGAATGCCTGACCATCTTGCGGGTCTGCAACCTGTCGCCTAACTAGGCCGCAAGGGGAGCGCGAGCCATGGACCAGTTGAAATTCGTGGTCCTCGACGAAGAGGATCTTGAGGTCGCCTCAACCCATCTTCAGGATGCCGTCGTCAAAGTCTCCGACATTCTCTGGCGGCCGCAGGAAAAGCGTGTCGTTGTCGCCCTCAACAGGTTCGACTGGGAAGCCGCAACGGGGCCTGATCCCGAATATCGGCGGCGGCGGGCTGCGTTGCGCTTCGAACGTGTCTTGGCCTGCAAGTGCAGGCAGATAGACCCCGCACGCAAGGACGCCGTCCTTAATCTTCTCGCAGTCGAATTCCATGAACTGGAAGCGCCTTCGGGGGCGGTGACGCTGACCTTCTCGGGCGGATCCACCGTACGGCTCGAGGTCGAATGCCTCGAGGCCGAGCTCGCCGACCTCGGCCCGACCTGGGTGACCGACCTCTGCCCCTTCCACGCCGACGACGCCGAACGGCCCGTCAGCAAATCCGGTCGAACCTGAGCAAACTCACGCCTGCCAGGCTCATTTTCGCGGGGCGGCTTTCTCTCTTTCCGCAATGCAGCGCAGGGTTGACGCCAAGGCGCGTATCACCCATTGACCATGGTCGAGCGCCTTCACGACGGCTCAGCGCATGCCCATCCGCCTGGACAGCAACGGCAAGGATTTTCCCGGTCGCTTCCGCGATCTTCTCGCGCTTAAGCGCGAGAGTGCGCAGGACGTCGAGCAGAGCGTGCGCGGCATCATCGCCGACATCGCCGAACGCGGCGACGATGCTCTGTTCGAACTCACCGCCCGGTTCGACCGCATCGACCTCCGGAAAAAAGGCATTCGCATATCCGCTGCGGAAATCGATGCAGCCGAGAAAGCCTGCTCCGGTGAAGCCCTGTCAGCCCTGAAGCTCGCCCGCGACCGGATCGAGGCCTATCATCGCCGGCAGCTGCCCCGCGACGATCGCTTCCGCGACGATCTCGGAGTCGAACTCGGCTCACGGTGGACGGCCATCGAGTCGGTCGGTCTTTACGTGCCGGGCGGGACTGCGGCCTATCCCTCCTCGGTCCTGATGAATGCGGTGCCCGCAAGAGTGGCCGGCGTTCCCAGGATTGCGATGGTCGTGCCCACACCCGACGGAACAATCAATCCGCTCGTTCTGGCTGCGGCGCGGCTTGCGGGCGTCGAGGAGATCTACCGTATTGGCGGCGCGCAGGCCGTGGCGGCGCTTGCCTACGGGACGAAGAGCATCGCGCCCGTCGCCAAGATCGTCGGGCCCGGCAACGCTTATGTCGCCGCCGCCAAACGGCTGGTGTTCGGCAGGGTCGGGATCGACATGATCGCCGGTCCCTCGGAAGTGCTGATCCTTGCGGACAGGATCGGAAACGCCGATTGGATTGCCGCCGATCTTCTTGCCCAGGCCGAGCACGATGCGAGCGCGCAATCGATCCTGATCACGGACGACGCTGGTCTCGCGGCACGTGTCGAAGAATCCGTCGCCGCGCAGCTTGCGACCCTTCCCCGCGCGGAGATCGCGCGCGCCTCGTGGAGCAAGCTCGGCGCCGTCATTCTCGTGTCGCGGCTCGACGATGCGATTGCGCTCGTCGACCAGCTCGCTCCCGAGCACCTGGAGATCATGGCAGCCGACGCCGACAGGCTGGCCGAGCGCATCCGCAATGCCGGTGCGATCTTCATCGGACCGCATACGCCGGAGGCGATCGGCGATTATGTCGGCGGCTCGAACCACGTGCTGCCGACGGCGCGCTCGGCCCGATTTTCGTCGGGCCTCGGCGTGCTCGACTTCATGAAGCGCACATCCTTGCTCAAATGCGGGCCGGAGCAGTTGCGCGCGCTCGCTCCCGCCGCGATCGCTCTCGGCGAGGCGGAAGGCCTGTCCGCGCATGCGCGCTCGGTCGCGATGCGCCTCAACAAGAGATGAGCCCGGGCAAGGCAGCGCCTCCCGCGATGAAGCGGCGCCTGGTCGCCGTCGTCCTCGACGAGCAGTCGATCGGCCGGTCCAATCCCGATGTCGAGCACGAGCGGCAGGTCGCCATCTACGACCTGCTCGAGCAGAATTCGTTCGCGCCGGTCGGCCATGATGACGGCCCCTATGCGCTGCATCTGAGCATCACCGGCAATCGCCTGGTGTTCGATATCCGCCGGGAAAACGGAGCGCCCGTGGTCGCGCATCTATTTTCGCTGACGCCGCTGCGCCGCATCGTCAAGGACTACTACATGATCTGCGACAGCTACTATCAGGCTATCCGCACTGCGACGCCCGACAAGATCGAGGCGATCGACATGGGTCGCCGCGCCATCCACAACGATGGCTCGCGCATTTTGATGGATCGGCTCAAGGGCAAGGTGCTGGTCGATATCGACACCGCGCGCCGGCTGTTCACGCTGATCTGCGTCCTGCACTGGAAGGGCTAGGCGCGTTCATGCAAGGGGGATGTGCATTGCTGGCGGCGCACGCGATGTTCGGGATTGGGGGCTGAGAATTGTCTGCGCCGGATCGCGCGCCGCGGCCCCGTGCCGTTCTTTTCGCCTGCGGGATGAACGCCGTGCGCTCGCCCATGGCGGCGGCGCTGTTTCGCCAGATGCTCGGCGGCGAGATGGCTGTCGGCTCGGCCGGGGTGCAGAAGGGCGAGCTCGATCCCTTCGCCGTCGCCGCCATGCAGGAAGTCGGGATCGACATCTCGCGACACAAGCCGATGACCTTCGAGGAGGTCGACGATGTCGAAGATCGCGACTTTGACCTGATCGTGACGCTTTCGCCGCCGGCGCATCACCGTGCCCTGGAGCGGACCCGGTCCGGCGAGGTCACGGTCGAATACTGGCCGACACTCGATCCGACAGCCGCCGAGGGAAACCGCGAGCAGCGGCTCGACGCTTACCGGCAGGTGCGGGATCAACTGACGGCGCGCATTCGCGAGCGTTTCGGCGGTGCCAAAGGCGGCAATGAATGAGCACCGAATGCGCCTCGGGTTGTTAACGGGCACTGTTTCCGGTAGCTTTCGCGGCCATTCATTTCCTTACCGGCTCTCCATCATTCTCTGCACATGATCGGTCGCCCCAAGCTTGTTCTTGCGTCCGGCTCGCCGCGGCGGCTTGCCCTGATCAACCAGGCCGGCATCGAGCCGGATGCCCTCAAGCCCGCCGATATCGACGAGACGCCGCAGCGCGGCGAGATTCCGCGTGCCTATGCGACAAGGCTAGCCCATGCAAAGGCGGCGGCAGCGCTCGAGAACATCAAGCTCGACGATGCCCTGCGCGGCTCCTTCATCATCGCCGCCGACACCGTTGTGGCGGTCGGCCGGCGCATTCTGCCAAAGGCGGAATTGCTGGACGAGGCGGATCAATGCCTGCGCCTGCTCTCCGGCCGCAATCATCGCGTCTACACCGCGATCTGCCTGGTCACGCCGAAGGAGGCGTTCCGCCAGCGCCTGGTGGAAACAAGAGTGCGGTTCAAGAAGTTGTCGGAGGAAGATATCCAGGCCTATCTCGGCTCCGGAGAATGGCGGGGCAAGGCCGGCGGCTACGCGGCGCAGGGCATTGCAGGAACATTCATCGTGAAGATCGTGGGCTCATACACGAATATTGTCGGGCTCCCACTCTATGAGGTGGTGAGCCTGCTCGGCGGCGAAGGCTATCCGATCCGCTTCGGCTGGCTCAGCGCCGTCTGAAACGCTCATGGCATCGATGCCGGGAGTTCCGCCAGCGATGAACGAAATCGATCGCAAGACATCTGCTCGCTCCTGCCCGATCTGCGGCAACGCAGCCGATCCGGCGTTCAAGCCATTCTGCTCGCGGCGCTGCGCCGATATCGATCTCAATCGCTGGCTCTCGGGTGTCTATGCGATTCCGGTGAAGGACGAGGAGGACGAAGACGGCGAGCGGCCGGGCGAAGGCGAGCCGGGCGAACGATGAGCCCGCAGCATGACTGGCCCGACCGGCTGTTCGAGACCATCAAGCGGGGCGGTCTGCGCCAGGTCGGCTATGTTCCGGACGCGGGGCACGCGCGCTTGATCGAGCGCTGCCGCTCGGACGACGAGATCCGCGACGTCGTGCTCACCAGCGAGGAGGAAGGCGTGGCCATGGCGGCCGGAGCGTGGCTCGGCGGCCAACGCGCGGCTCTGCTCATGCAGTCGAGCGGCCTCGGCAACTGCGTCAACATGCTGTCGCTCGCAAGGACGTGCCGTTTTCCGCTGCTGATGCTGATCACGATGCGCGGCGAATGGGAGGAGTTCAACCCGTGGCAGGTGCCGATGGGATCGATCGTCGATCCCGTGCTGAGGCTTTGCGAGGCGGAGATTTTCCGCGTCGATGCGCCGGACGAGGTTGCGGGCGCCGCCGAGCGCGCCATGCAACAGGCATTCGGTGGTGAGCGGATCGTCGCGCTGATCCTCTCGCAGCAGCTGATCGGCAGGAAGGTGTGGACGAAATGAGGCTCGAGCGCCGCACCGCCATGGCGGCTTTGGTGAAGGACCGCGGCGATGATCTGCTCGTCGTTCCTGGGCTCGGATCGACGACCTGGGATCTCGCTGCGGCCGGAGACGATCCGCGCAATTTCTACCTATGGGGCGCGATGGGCGGCGCCGCGATGATCGGCCTCGGACTTGCGCTGGCGCAGCCGCATCGACGGGTCGCGGTGATCACCGGCGAGGGCGAGATGCTGATGGGCCTCGGCTCGCTCGCGACCATCGGCGTGCAGAAGCCGCCCAACCTTGCGGTGATCGTGTTCGATAACGGCGTCTATGGCGAGACTGGCATGCAGCCGAGCCACACGCAGGAAGGCGTCGACCTGATCGCGGTCGCGCGCGGGTGCGGCTTTTCGGATTGTCTCGATGTCCGAGACGAATCCGCGCTTGCAGCGCTTGCGCGCAGTCTTCGCGAGCTTCGCGCGACGCTCTTTGCGCGCGTGCTGATCGCCGCCGAAGAGCCGCCGCGCGTGCTGCCGCTGCGCGACGGCGTCGAACTGAAACGGCGGTTCCGCGCGGCCATTGGCGTGAGCGCGTGAGCCTCGCAGTGGGCGTTCATGGTGCCCCCTGCGTGAGCGGCGCCAGGCATTCATTTGGCGTCGGCGCGTGAGCGTGGGCGGCGTTCATGGTGCCGGTGCGTGAGCCCGGGCGTTCTGGACACTGCGAAAGCCAGCCTCTATAACGCCCGCGCCTTTGCTGAGCGGCCCGAAACGGCCCGCCCGGCGCCCAGGTAGCTCAGTTGGTAGAGCACGTGACTGAAAATCACGGTGTCGGTGGTTCGATTCCGCCCCTGGGCACCATCGCCTTGCTAAGGCCTTGAGGCGCTAGATATATCAAGAACAGCGCATCTTTCGATCACCCGATTGCTACACACGGGTGACACGCATGGTGCTTTGTATGGCTCGACCCTCGCGACGACGCGGATCATCAAATCATCAATTTAGGAAGCGAGTGCCCGCTGACGTATTGGCGAAGGC
>DASTHI010000028.1:0-5068 GCA_035718275.1 Pseudolabrys sp.
GCGCCCCGCGGCGCTCCACCTGCGGCTTTTCTGTCCCCGGCGCCGTGCTTCCCTGGCGCGTACCTCACGGGCTTTCTGACCCGCAAGTCCGGGGCGGCTTCCGCCGCCCGTCGTCGCTACCAACGTCCAGCCATTGAAGGCAGCCGGTCATAGTGCCGGCGGACGGCTGGCCGAGGCCTCCCGGCTCTGCGGTTACGAGCCGCAGCGGCGGGCGCCGCATCCTGCTCCGCCTTCAGGATCGTCTCTAGATGACGCCCCTCGATCGAGCAGGACGGCGGTGTGAATATTCTCCTATAGGAATATTGTCAAGAGAACTACGACATTTATTTCGGCTATTGTTGCCGCTGGCGCCTTCGGATTTCTAATTCCGACCCAACACTTGACGGACCAGAAGGCAAAGCGGGTGACGAAGCCCCGGCTGGATGTTGATGCCGCCTGCTACTTAGCGTGTGATCCCGAGAAAGGCGGTGATCAGTTCTGCTGCACCCGTCACCAGAAAGACCATTACGATCGGAGGGTATAGAACACTGGACTGTTCGAACCGTAGAAAGAAGGGGTGCTGACCACTTTTGTTCGGTCGGGCTATCACAATCAGAAGCAGTCCGATGGCCAGCAGGACTGTACCAATGAGATAATCCTTCATCTGCGTTTCCCTCCTCTCGTAATCAAATGCAGAAAGATAAAACTCCAGGCGATGCCCAAAGCTATCGAGCCAAACAGCCACACATCCGCGCTCGGTCGCTGAAGCCAAAGAAGAGCATGCAGGACCAGGAATGCCGTGGAGACGATTAGGACGGCTATGGTTTTGCCTCCCGCAAATTTATGAGATATGTATTTATACGAGGCAACTCATGAGAGCGAAATGTTTTTTGTTGGTCTTGTCTTTATTGCATTGGCAATAGCCGTATTTATCGCTGCAAAACCAAAGGACGGCATCGTTAAAGTGACCAGTGTTTTCTGGGGCGATGCAGCCGCCCTCACAATATCCACTGCAGGCGCAATCGGGATTATCCTGGTGCTGACTGGGCTGGCGCATTTGTGAAATTCCGTCTCGGCCACGCCGAGATCGTCTTCGGCGATGTGGGAATTCAATTCGCTGCATGGACAAAATCACACAGCGGCTGCTTATATTCGGGGCCAAGCTCACAAAGGATGGACACTCGTTCCCGATAAATACGAGAGGAGCCAGCGGGCCCGCCAGCCCGGGGGTCTAAGCACCTTGGGGAAATTTGTTTTCTCGCATTTCATTCTCCTGGTCGCCCTTGGTACGTCGACAAGCCGCGCCGACGAATCCTACGGGGCTGCGCCCAAGGACATCGGACAACATCTGGATGCACTCGTCAGCGCCTATCCCGACAGGATCGCCGGCCACGACAGCGCGTTCGTAATCCTGAAAAATGGAATGAAGTTTGCGGTCTCGGATGGTCGGACCGACAAGACCTTCAAGGAGCTTTTAGAAAAACCCGACGTCGATGACATGTTCTACGCCCGCTATCCGGCAGGCATGCCGCCAGGGCCGGTCGCAAAAAACGTCGATCCTGGTCGGGTGCGCTTCGAGCCGCTTTTCGTTGCGATGTATGGCGATTGCGGGAGGAACGAAGTCGTCGGAACTCTGCGCGCAATTGATTGGCTTCCGAGGCATCGCGGCGGCAGCATCGCCGTCACTGCGGTCAACGGCGTCGCCGATGCGCTACAACGCGTCTCGCACGAGCTCGATCAGTTGCCCGCGCGTCACATGAAATATTTGCTGCCGCTTGCGGGAAGCTACAATTGCAGACCTGTTGCCGGCTCGCGCGCGAGATCGATGCATGCCTATGGCGCGGCAATCGACATCAACACCAGATACGCGAGCTACTGGCGCTGGGCCGCGCCCCGCGCCAGTCCGCAATGGCAGAACCGCATTCCGGCCGAGATCGTGCAGATATTCGAGAAGCACGGATTCATCTGGGGCGGCCGCTGGCATCACTACGATACGATGCATTTCGAATACCGCCCCGAGCTTCTCGGCGGCAAGCGGACGTCAGGAAATTGAAGCAAAGATGAGCGGTTGAGAGCCGGCGACGCTTCTCAACGTCATGCCCGCGCTTGTCGCGGGCACCCACGACTTTCTTTACGGTGCCGCAACTCAGGAAGACGTGGATGGCCGGAATAAATCCGGCCATGACAAATGAGAGTCTTCGACGTGGCCGCTGCTGCCTGTTCGCGCCAGATACTCACCGTCGTGCCGCTCGGGGATGAGCGGATGGGAGTCTGTGCGGCCTCTCAATCGTCACGGCCTACCGCGCCCCGGAATGACGCAACCAGAAACGCGATCATTTTCGTGCAGGCGGGAATCAGCGACGACGTGCGACACTTTCTCGAAACAGAGCCTCACGCGCGCGGCGGCCGCCGACGTTCCTGGAACCAGGGGCGGTACTTCATCATCTTGGCGCGCTGCGCCTCAGGTGCGTGATGCCGGCAGGTGGAAGCCTCCTCGCTCTTCTCCGCAGCGCCCCACCGCAGCTCGACGCAGTCGTTGAGGTTGTAGGCCATCTCGAGCGCCGTGGCGCGGGCGAGGACGTCCTTGAGCGCAAGCGTCCAGGAGGAGCCGTCGCTACGCTTGTACGAGAACTTGCGCGCCGCAAGTTCGGAGGCGAGCACGTTCTGCAGCTGCGCCTTCACGGCCGCCACGCTCGTCCCCTGCGGCATCGCATAGCGTTCCGGACGCCGCGCAACCCGATCGGGGAATCCGCGCACCACATCGATCGCAATCAGCAAGCGCAGATCGCGCGCCGGCGTCGCGAAATCTTCCCAGGCACCCGTTGTCTCGAAGATGGACGCCCCGTCCGGCATCTCCGCGGCTGCGCGCGCGCCGCTGAGAAACTTGCGTCCGTTTTCAACCGACGTCACGCGCGCATTGACCTGCTCTTCGAGCGACGTGATCGCCTCCTTGATCGCGCGTAACGGATCGAGCGGCGCCGGCGACATGACGTCATCCATCCGATCGTAGAATTCTTCCACCCCGAGTTTCGACTGATCGAGCGAAAAGTCGCCGTATTCGGGATTGCGGCTGATTTCAGCATTCGTCAGCCGCCGCATCGCGCCGTTTCCATCACGCACGATCGGCCGGAAGCGCTTGAACCCGGGGCCTCCGAGCGCGCGTCCCTGCGCGAACAGGAAATTGCCGCGCCAGAAGCGCTTTCGTGCGACCGTTCCGTCAGGCTGCGCGTCGACTGCGAGCAGCACGCCCGCCCCGCCCGCCGGCTGAGGCACGCGTTTCGCCAGCACGAGCACGTGCCCGAACGGATCGGCGTAGACGGTGCCCGGGCGCAGCGCCTGCTCCGTTAACGGGACCGGATAATAGTCGGTGTTGTCATCGTTCGCCGGCGTTCGTCCCGATCCGGAATGAACGGCATTAGCGGCGGTCAAGAGATATCGTCCGAACGAGCCGGCAAGCCCTGCCCGCTTCGGCGTGCCGCCATTCGATCCGTTCTTCTGTTCGGGGGTGGAGGACTGGCCTGCTTCGGCGTTCTGGATGCTGAACCATTGGTAGCACTTCGGCGGCTGACCGCCGGCGCCGCGCGAGCACTTCGAGTATCCAAACGGCAGCCCCATCTTGAACGCGAAATAGGCGCGCAGGAAATACGGAAGGTCGGCGCAGTCCGGCCTGATGACGAGCCCGATCTCGTCTTCACGAAGACCCAGATGATTGAAGAGGAGATTGCGCGACCGGTCGCGCAGCACTTCGTGCAGCGCCGGCCAGGAGGGCGCCGCCTCGAGCGGCGCGTCGAAAAGCGTCTCGATCCATGCTGAATACAGATTTTCCGCCGCGCGATTCCACGCCGCGTGCACAGGCCAAACGATTCCCGATGCCGAACCCGGATGCGGAGGCTCGTTGGCGGTCACTGCGATCTCGCGGGTGAGAGTGCCGCACTCGCCCGGCACGCCGTCGCGCAAGAGCTGTGCGCGCCACGTTCCGGCTACCGGGGAGGCAATTTCGGCAATCCAGAAATAGGGCGGACCGCCGTGCCGCTCGCGCGTTTTCGCGGCAACCCGCCCATCCGGGCCGATCAGCGTGAGTTCGCCGGATGCAGACTTCTCCGCCGCGAAAACGACGCGCAGCGGTGCGCCCTTCCAGGGCTTCATCGGCGAAGCCAGAACCGCGATCTCGCTGCCGCCGCAGGTAGCGGCTGCCTCCCTAGCCTGCGAGTCGGTCGCGGAAAAAAGAAAGAACGGGGCGCCTGCGATCAACGACAAAATTGATAGGGCAACGAAGCGGCATGCTGGAAACAATGGAGTCCCCCTTCCCGTCCCGAAACGAAAGGTTGCCGGAGATTATCAATATTCGCCCGCACGCACATCTTCGAATTCCTGCGCCGACGATCGAGGTATTCGGGGATGGCACGCAAGGGAACTTGCTGCGCGAACAGCCTGAATGAGCTTGTCCGCTATCGTTTCGCGCGATCTGTCGTGCCCCCTCACTTTCAGCGGGCTTCCGCTGCCGCCTCGATGCTGGCGATGTCGATTTTCACCATCGTCATCATCGCCGCGAAGGCGCGCTTTGCTTTCTCACGGTCGGCGCTCATCGTCAGCTCGAGCAGCCGTCTGGGCGTGATCTGCCAGGAAAATCCCCAACGGTCCTTGCACCAGCCGCAGGCGCTCGCGACGCCGCCATTCGCGAGGATCGCGTCCCAGTAGCGGTCGGTCTCCTCCTGAGTTTCGGTAACGACCATGAAGCTGACCGATTCATTCGGCGTGAAATTTGGGCCGCCGTTGAGACCGACGAAGCGCTGCCCGAGCAACGTGAATTCCACGGTCAACTCGCTGCCCTGGTGGCCGCCGGGAAAATCAGCCGGAGCCGTGTTTCACGCGATCGACATGGCTGTCGGGAAAGGTCGCGGCATAGAATTTCGCGGCCTTGCTTGCTTCGCCGTGATCGAACCACAGGCATGTCACCAGGTTGGCCATATCCAGTCTCCTTGCGTGTTGGGCGTTTCAGGACTTGTGCGGCCGTGCGGTTCGGCTAGTCGCCATTCGAACCAAGCCGGCTCACGCTGCCGCGTCATCGAAGGAGCCGGTGCGAAAAGAC
>DASTHI010000029.1:0-3477 GCA_035718275.1 Pseudolabrys sp.
GCCGGCGGACGGCTGGCCGAGGCCTCCCGGCTCTGCGGTTACGAGCCGCAGCGGCGGGCGCCGCATCCTGCTCCGCCTTCAGGATCGTCTCTAGAAGGACGCCCCTCGATCGAGCAGGACGGCGGTATGAATATTATCCTATAGGAATGAAGTCAAGACGAGATGGCGGAAATTTCCTCAGTCTCATCAGCTTCCCGCGCGGGCATCACGGCGGTGCGTTCGGGCATGCCGATGGGACCACAATTCACTGCACACATATGTGCATCTGATTTGACTTTCCTTCAATTTCGGTATACACATCTGTACCCTCAAATTTTGGACCCAAGTCCGGCGATTGCTGAAGGAAAACGAGAATGCAAAAACCCGCGATTCCCTCCCCGCCCACGGCCCATTCCGGCCGGCGCTGCCAAGATTGCGAATTCTGGAACGCAAGCAACGCCGGCTTTGGCGATCCTCTCGAACCAAGCGCTCTTATCGACGCGCAGGCGCGGGAGTCTTGCCCCTACCAGGCACACTCCGCACAGGAGGCCATGCGTCTGGCGCCCTGGCCGCTGTGATGCCGGCCGGACGCCGGGTGGCGATTGCGTTCTTGCCGCGTTTGAGGCAAACCGCACCGCAACGGTTGGGGCCCGGAAAAGGAAGAACAACATGGCGCGCAAGCCAGGGACGCGGATGGTCGGCGATTTCGTCCTGTTCGACGTGGTGTATGAGGACGGCACGCAGCGCTCGAACCGCAGAGTGCCGCGATCGGCGCTCGGAGGTCTCGAGGGCGATGCGCCCGCCCGCAACATCATCGAAGCGCAGGATGCCGAGATCGCCGCAAAGTCCGGCCTGCCGCGCAGCCGGATCAAGAGCATTCGCCGTTCCGGCACGCAGGAATCGCGCGCCGAGATCTACAAGGCGCAGCGCGGCGTGCGGTGACGGTCGGCGGCGATGCCGCAGTGACGAGCAGGACCGGCGCTAACTGCACTCAGTCCGACGGTCATTCCGCAGCGTCCGGCGAAAGCCGGAAGCCGGAATCTAGATGCGTGCACCGAGCCTCGTTCTGGAATCCGGACCCGGCGCTTACGCGTCTTCCCGAAATGATGTGAGGCCAACGGTGACAATCAGCGCCGGCGTTTGCGTGCAGCGCTCCCGGGCGCGCGGATCACGCCCTTCGCGGCCGCCGCCAGAAGCCTGCGGAAGGTCGGGCATTCCAGATGGCTCGGCGCGCGGCAGACGGCGGCATGCCGCAAGCCGTCACGCATGGCGCGCAGCCGCCGGATCGTCCGGTCGAGCTCGTCCGCTTTCGCGGACAGCATCTGACGGTCGATGCGTACCCGGCCATCCGGCGAGAACATCCGCGCAATTTCCTCAAGGGTGAACCCGGACGCCCGCGCCAGCGTGATCAGGGCGAGCCTTTCGAACACGGCGGGCTCGAACAGACGGCGCAGGCCGCGCCGGCCCGCCGACATGATCAGCCCCTTGTCCTCATAGAACCGAAGCGTCGAGGCCGGAACACCGGAACGGCGCGCCACCTCGGCGATGTCGGGGAATTTCATCCTTGACCTCAAGTTGACTTGAAGTCGTAACACGGCCTCCTGGCCCGGCAAAAGCGGAGAAACAAGATGATCGACGCCATTCTGATCGGCGCGGGCGCGACCGCCTTCCTCGACCTCTGGTCCGTCGCGCAGGCCAGGCTTTTCGGAAGCGCGAAACCGAACTATGCGCTGGTCGGCCGGTGGCTTGCGCACATGACGCGCGGGCGGTTCTTCCACGATTCCATCGCCCGATCCGAGCCGGTGAAAGGCGAGCTGCTGATCGGCTGGGTGGCGCACTATCTCATCGGCATCGCTTTCGCGGCCGCGCTGCTCGTCGGCTTTGGCTCCGAGTGGGCGCGCGAGCCCACGCTCGTCCCGGCGCTCATTGTCGGGATCGGCAGCGTGGCTGCGCCTTTCCTGCTGATGCAGCCGGGCATGGGGTCAGGAATCGCCGCGAGCCGCACGCCCAATCCCGCCGCCGCCCGCCTGCGCAGCCTCACCACGCACGCGATGTTCGGTCTCGGCCTCTACGCGACCGGCTGGGCAATGCGGTTCGTCGCGTTGTGACAGCCAAGATTAAAAAAGCAAAGGAGTGCTGCGATGATCTTATCTTCTGCTGCCGCCTGTCCGGCTGGTCGTGAGCATCATGGTGCCGCGGTCAGCGCCGCGCCTCCCACCTTTCGGTGGGCGCGCCCGCGATGACGCGAAAGTCCGCCGCCGGCCGGCGCTTCGCCTGACGGCTTCTCTCTCCCTGGCGCCGTGTTTCCTTGGGGCGAGAACCTGCAGGCAAAACCCGGTTGGTGCAGGGCGACTTCCGTCACGAGTCGCCGTATCAAGCCCCAACCATTGGGGCCGGTCGTAATCGTTTGATGTCAAGTTCGCTGACAGGATTAAATTACTCTGGCCTTTGTTCTTGTTTTGTTCTAGTATGTGAGTATGGCGATGTCGACTTCGACCGAGATTGAATGGACAGATGCAACCTGGAATCCAGTAACCGGTTGCACAAAAATCACACGTGGCTGCGATTTTTGTTACGCCGAACGTTTCTCGGAACGTTTCCGCGGCGTTTCTAATCACCCTTTTGAGAACGGCTTCGATTTGGTGCTCAGGCCGGACCGACTAACGCAACCACTCCAATGGCGAAAGTCCAAGCGTATCTTCGTCAACTCGATGAGTGATCTCTTTCACAAGGAGATTCCCTGGTCCTTCATCGATCGAGTTTTCGAGACCATGGAAGCTGCGAATTGGCATACGTTCCAAATTCTAACAAAGCGCAGTTCGCTTATGACTCGGTACCTCCGTGAGCGATACGGCCCCAGCAGGAGTGCTCCACCTCACATTTGGATGGGGGTGTCAGTCGAGGACAAAAAAAATACGGTGCGGCTAAAACATCTTCAGATGGCTAAAGCCTCCATAAAATTTGTCTCTTTTGAACCACTGATTGGTGCAGTCGGAACGATAGATTTGACCGGAATAGATTGGGCGATAGTCGGCGGGGAAAGCGGTCCACGCGCGAGACCCATGGCGGAAGAATGGGCGATCGAAATTCTCGAACAGTGCCGCGCGTCACACACCGCATTCTTCTTCAAACAATGGGGCGGCGTCAGACCAAAAGCAGGCGGTCGCCTCCTACGTCATCGTGAGTGGAATGAATACCCGGATTTCGTAAACTCGAGGACATTGAGCGAAACGAGAAAAGAGTGTGACCGATCCATATCAAGGGCGCGAGCAGACTAAAGCAAAGCACTTCATACTTAAGCGTTATCTGCAAGAGCTCGCATTTAAAATTCTAAGATTTTCAGATATCACCTATGTCCACCTGGCTGCAGAGCACGAAATGTGGAGTCTGATGGCGACCAAAAGTTCACCTCGCCCAACTCGGACTTGCGGCGAAGCTGATCGAACCAATCACCGTCTGTCACTGCAATTATGAGTCGGACCGGCATCCCACAACCGT
>DASTHI010000030.1:0-13112 GCA_035718275.1 Pseudolabrys sp.
TGGGCGAGCCTTAGAAATCCATGCCGCCCATGCCGCCGCCGCCCGGCATTGCCGGCGCCGCGGCTTGCTTCTTCGGCACTTCGGCGACCATCGCTTCGGTGGTGATCAGCAGGCCCGCGACCGAAGCCGCGTTCTGGATCGCCGCCCGCACGACCTTGGTCGGGTCGATAATGCCCTTGCTGACGAGGTTGCCGTATTCGGCGGCCTGAGCGTCGAAGCCGAAGGAATATTGATCCTTTTCGAGGATCTTCCCGACCACGACCGAGCCGTCTTCGCCGGCGTTGATCGCGATCTGGCGGGCCGGAGTCTGGATCGCCTTGCGGACGATGTCGACGCCGTGCTTCTGGTCCTCGTTCTCGGTCTTCACGCGCTTGAGAGCCTCGACCGAGCGCAGCAGGGCCACGCCGCCGCCCGGCAGAATGCCTTCTTCGACCGCGGAGCGAGTCGCATGCATCGCGTCATCGACGCGATCCTTGCGCTCCTTCACCTCGACCTCGGTGGCGCCGCCGACGCGGATCACCGCCACGCCGCCGGCGAGCTTCGCCAGCCGCTCCTGCAACTTCTCGCGGTCGTAGTCGGAGGTGGTCTCCTCGATCTGCGCCTTGATCTGCGCCACGCGCGCCTCGATGTCGGCCTTCTTGCCGGCGCCGTTGACGATCGTGGTATTCTCTTTGTCGATCATCACTTTTTTGGCGCGGCCAAGCATTGAGATCGTCACGTTCTCAAGCTTGATGCCCAGGTCTTCGCTGATCGCCTGACCGCCGGTCAGGATCGCGATGTCCTGCAGCATGGCCTTGCGGCGATCGCCGAAGCCCGGCGCCTTCACCGCCGCGACCTTCAGGCCGCCCCGCAGCTTGTTGACGACGAGCGTTGCAAGCGCCTCACCCTCGACGTCCTCAGCAACGATAAGCAGCGGCTTTCCGGTCTGCACGACGGCCTCGAGCAAGGGCAACAGCTCCTGCAGGCCCGACAGCTTCTTCTCGTAAATGAGGATGTAGGGGTCCTCCATCTCCGTCCGCATCTTGTCGGCATTGGTGATGAAGTAGGGCGAGATGTAGCCGCGATCGAACTGCATGCCTTCGACCACGTCGAGCTCGGTCTCGAGCGACTTTGCCTCTTCCACGGTGATCACGCCTTCGTTTCCGACCTTCTGCATGGCCTTGGCAAGGAAGTCGCCGATTTCACGGTCGCCATTGGCGGAAATCGTGCCGACCTGCGCGATCTCTTCGTTCGAGGTAACTTTCTTCGAGTTCTTCTTCAGGTCCTCGACGATCGCGTCCACGGCAAGATCAACGCCGCGCTTGAGGTCCATCGGGTTCATTCCGGCGGCAACCGCCTTCGCACCCTCTCTGACGATCGCTTGAGCGAGCACGGTCGCCGTTGTGGTGCCGTCGCCAGCGAGGTCGGAAGTCTTGGATGCGACTTCACGCACCATCTGAGCGCCCATATTCTCGAACTTGTCTTCGAGCTCGATTTCCTTGGCGACCGTCACGCCGTCCTTGGTGATGCGCGGCGCGCCAAAAGACTTGTCGAGCACGACGTTTCGGCCCTTGGGGCCGAGAGTCACCCTTACGGCATTAGCGAGAATGTCGACGCCGCGCAGCATACGGTCGCGCGCGTCAACCGAGAATTTGACGTCTTTAGCAGCCATTGTCTGATTTCCTTCAAGTTCATATTCATCCCGAGCAACCGCATCTCAATTCCGCGGCACTCCAAGGACGAGTTGATTGGTCGGTTATGAGCTGTTTGCGTTCTTCTAAGCGGCCTTCTTTCGAGCCGTCCCGCCACCTTCGATCACGCCCATGACGTCGGACTCCTTCATGATCAGGAGATCCTCGCCATCGATCTTGACCTCGGTGCCGGACCACTTGCCGAAGAGCACAGTGTCACCGACCTTCAGATCGATCGGAATCAACTTGCCATTCTCGTCGCGGCCGCCTGGCCCGACGGCGATGATTTCGCCCTGCGATGGCTTCTCCTTAGCCGTATCCGGAATAATGATGCCTCCGGCGGTCTTTTCCTCGGCATCAATGCGCTTGACGACAACGCGGTCGTGAAGCGGACGGAACTTCATGGCAGTCCTCCATAATACGTTGCAATATATAGACTTTTAGGCAGCTGGCAGGACCCCCGGCCAACTCCTGGCGCCCACATGGGTTTGATTTTTTTCATCCGCAAGGGGCCTCAAGGAAATATTTAGCACTCAATTCGAGTGAGTGCCAACAATTCTGAAAAGGTCATAATTCCAATGGTTAAGAGCAATGATCGGAACAGGGCGCAGCGCTTGACGTTGCTTCCACCGCGACCGGCATTCAGCCCTCGCCAAGGCTGTTAGCAGCTGTTGACCTCTGCTGCTAAGGCCTTGATTTTAAACAGGTTGTTTACGTTTTCGGCTTGCAATACATGGTGCGGAGACCGGAAACTTTGATTCCGACTCAAGGACCGGAGGATGAGATGGTCTCAGAAGATTTCCGCAAGCAGATCAGTGGGTACGGGCTGACCACCGCCCATATTCTGTATCGTCGTCCTGATCATCGATGGCTCCTGCAGTCCTATGTCTGGCAGAACTACGATCTATTTCCTGAATTTCCCGAACTGCATCGTTTCCTCGAGTTCTGGCAGAAGGAGCTGGAGGGACCGCTGCACTCGGTGCGCGTCGCGCACAAAAAGCTGATCAAGCCAGCCGAATTAAAGGCGATCGACGGAGAGTTTCGGCTGCACTGACGATACGCATTTTCCAAATGGCCGCACTCGTCCCTGCCATCTTTATGGCTCGAGGTACGATGGTGCCTGTGCCCGCAACAGGCGCTCAGCGTCCGACCGCGTAGCCCTGCATGCCGCGTGGGTTTGCCGCTGCGCGGCGGCGGGGCCCATCACGCGAGGCGGCCGTCAGGCGGCCCTCCGACCATGGTGGACCGATTTCCACTTCATGTCCGCGCGCGCGCAAATCATTGATCGTGGCTTTCGGCAGCCGCTCCTCGACAACCAGCACGCCGGGTCTTGCCGTGCGTGGCCAGAAGGAAATCGGAAAGTGTTCGGAATGCCAGGCCGGCGCGTCGATTGCCTCTTGCAAATTCATGCCGCTGTGAACGTGCCGGAGGAAAAATTGCGTGGTCCATTGGTCCTGTTGATCGCCGCCCGGTGATCCCCAGGCGAGGTAAGGCTCTCCGTCGCGCAACGCCAAAGTAGGCGAGAGGGTTGTGCGAGGACGCTTGCCCGGCGCAAGAGCAGATGGATGGCCTTCTTCGAGCCAGAACATCTGCGCACGGGTGCCGAGCGGAAAACCAAGCTCGGGAATGACCGGCGATGATTGCAGCCATCCACCCGACGGCGTGGAGGAGACCATGTTTCCTGCAGCGTCTACGATATCGAAGTGGACCGTATCACCAGTGACTTCACCAAGTCTGCCGACCGTGGGTTCGCCGGCGCCGAATGCGCCGACGGCAGCGCGCGCGCCTTCAGCACGCTGCATCCGCACGCGGGCGCCGAAGCCTTCGATCGTGCCCGGACGCAGCTCGAGCGATGCCGTCTTTCCGATCAGTCTGCGGCGATCCGAATTGTAACGATCGGAGAGCAGTGTCTCGATGGGTACATCGACAAAATCGGGATCTCCGTAGAAGCTCTCGCGGTCGGCATAGGCAAGTTTCGCGCACTCGACCTGCAAATGGATGAAATCGGGTCCTGCGGGGTCGAGAGCATCGAGATCAAATCCCTTGAGCAAAGCCAGTTGCTGCAGCAATACCGGTCCCTGACTCCAGGCGCCGGCTTTGCAGACCGTATACCGCCCGTAAACATAGGTGAGCGGCTCTTCGACATGCGCCTGCCAATTGGCGATGTCCTCTCCGGTCAATAGGCCGGCATGGGCCTCCCCGCTGACATCCATCACTTTTTGCGTACGGCAAAATTTGTCAATCGCCTGCGCGACGAAACCTTGCGACCACACCTTGCGCGCGCGCTCGATCTGCGCGGTCCGGTCACCGCCACCACTTTCCGCTTCGCGCAAAATCCGGGCGTAAGTGTCGGCGAGCGCGATATTCGTAAAGAGCGTGTCAGGCTCGGGCACGCGATCGTTCGGCAGATAGATCGCCGCGGAAGTCTGCCAGTATCGCCGGAACAGGTCTGCGACCATGGCAATGGTGGCACTGGCGCGCTCGAGCAAAGGGTGTCCGTCTCGCGCGTAGAATATTGCCGGAGCCAGCACATCAGCCAAAGGCATGGTGCCGTAGTCGCGCAACAGCAGCATCCAGGTGTCGAACATCCCGGGCACGCAAGCTGCCAGCAGACCGGTGCCAGGTATCATGTCGAGACCGAGACGACGGAATTGCGCGATGGTCGCATTTTTCGGTGCGGGCCCCTGGCCGCAAACGACATCAACGCGGCCGCGCCTTGCGTCATAGAGAATGACCGGTACATCTCCGCCCGGACCGTTCAGATGCGGCTCTACGACCTGCAGCGTGAAAGCGGTGGCGACGGCGGCGTCGAATGCGTTGCCGCCCTTTTCCAAAATCGACATGCCGACAGCCGATGCGATCCAATGCGTGGAGGCAACGACGCCGAACGTCCCTTCGATTTCGGGACGGGTGGTGAAGGGATTTGGATTGATCTTGGAAACAGCGTCTCTCATGCCGGCCGCAATCTAGTTGATGTCGACGACGCTCGCCACCGGCTTTGCGCGGTTATTCGCGCCGTCATCAAGTCCACGATTGCAGAAGCCAGAAGGGCAGGCGCTGGACAACAACGTATGATGTAGCTCAAATGGCGAAAGATTGCTGCGGGGCAGTCCGCAATTTCGGATGGGGAGCAAAGTGGCCCGTATTCGTTTCGATTTCGGAACGCTGACGCTCGATGCCGAACTGCTCGATACGCCAACCGCGAAGGCGATTGCCGAAGCTCTGCCCATTACGTCGTCCGCGCTCACCTGGGGTGAAGAGGTCTATTTCGATGTGCCGGTGCGGATTGCGCGCGAGGCTGCTGCGCGGGCCGTCGTTACGCCCGGAGAAATTGCGTATTGGCCGGAGGGACCGGCCATCGCAATTGGCTTCGGCCGCACGCCCATTTCGCAAGGCAATGAAACGCGACTGGCAAGTCCGTGCAATGTCTTTGCCAGGGCCATTGGCGACGTGAAAGCGCTTGCCCGAGTGAAGCCTGGAACGAAAGTCGAGGTCACCTCGGCTTGATGAGGTTCCGTCGCCGCTCAGAAAGTCTCGATTTCGCTTTTTGCTTCGGCTGCGCGTTGCGATATGGTTTTCGCGAGCAAGTTGGGCGGGCCCCGAGGCGCATTCGACAGGTGCAGGCAAATGGCTGACGTTTTCCAGGATGACAAAATCTTCGTCGGCAAAAGCAAGAAGCCGGAATATCTCGCACTCAAATTTGCAAACCGCCATGGTCTCGTCACCGGTGCCACGGGCACTGGCAAGACGGTGACGCTGCAGGTGCTCGCGGAAGGGTTTTCGCGCGCAGGCGTCCCGGTATTTGCCGCCGACATCAAGGGCGATTTGTCGGGCATCGGCATGCCCGGAGAAAACAAGGACTTCCTCGTCAAGCGAGCGACCGACCTCGGATTCAAGTATCAGACCGATGAGTTTCCCGTCGTCTTCTGGGATCTTTTCGGTGAGGAGGGGCACCCGATCCGCACAACGGTGTTCGAGATGGGGCCCCTGCTGCTGTCGCGCATGCTCGACCTCAATGATGTGCAGGAAGGGATCATCAATATCGCTTTTCGCTTTGCGGACGACGAATTCGGTTCGAATGATGCCGCGAACAAGGGCCTGGTCGATCTCAAGGACCTTCGCGAGCTCCTTTCATATCTTTCAAACAATTCGAAGGAGATCAGCCGAAAATACGGCAATGTGGCCACTGCAACGGTCGGCTCCGTGCAGCGCCAGCTTCTGGTGCTGGAGAACCAGGGCGGTACAAAGTTCTTCGGCGAACCGGCGCTGACGATCAAGGACATCATGCGCACCGACCGCGACGGCCGCGGCATCATCAATATCCTTGCCGCTGACAAGTTGATGGAGAGCCCTCGACTCTACGCCACATTCCTGCTGTGGCTCATGTCCGAGCTGTTCGAATCCTTGCCGGAGGTCGGCGATCTCGAGAAGCCGAAACTGGTGTTTTTCTTCGATGAAGCACATCTGCTTTTCAATGAGGCGCCTAAAGTCCTGCTCGAGAAGATCGAGCAGGTCGTGCGGCTGATCCGTTCGAAGGGGGTCGGAATCTATTTCGTCACGCAGAATCCGCTCGATGTGCCTGACGAGGTTCTGGCCCAGCTCGGCAATCGCGTGCAGCACGCGCTGCGCGCTTTCACCCCGCGCGACCAGAAGGCGGTGCGCGCCGCTGCCGAAACCTTCCGGCCCAACCCGAAGCTCGACACCGCACAGGTCATCACCGAGCTCGGGAAGGGCGAAGCGCTGGTATCCTTCCTGGAAGGAAACGGCACGCCGAGCATGGTCGAGCGCACGCTGATCTGCCCGCCGTCTGCACGGCTGGGAACGATCACCCCTGCTGAGCGCAAATCGATCATTGCCAAGAGCCCAATTCGCGGCAAATACGACGAGACGATCGATCCTGAATCCGCCTACGAGATTTTACAGCGGCGTCTGCACGATGAGGCAAAGGGGGCGGATACCGAAACTGACGATGACCGCCGGCAGACGCCGGCTCCGCAAACCGAAACCTCGGGCGGTGGCTGGGGTGACCTGCTGGGCGGAATCCTCGGCGGCACTGTACGCGGCCGCTCGCGCCGCATGTCGACCAGCGAGGTGGTTGTCAAACAGGTTGCCCGCTCGGTCGCATCACAGGTAGGCACGCAGGTCGGCAAGGCTCTGGTCCGCGGTTTGCTTGGCAGCCTTGGAGGCAAACGTCGCTAGGCGATTAGAACTTCCGCCACGCGTGCAGCACTTCCGTCATCAGCCTCGTCCGACAAATGGCATCTTGTTCGCCATCACCGTCATGAACAAGACGTTTGTGTCGAGCGGCAGGCTTGCCATATAGACCACCGCATTTCCGACGTGCTCCGCTTCCATGCGGGGCTCGATCATCTTGCGTCCGTCCGGTTGCAGCACGCCTTCCCCCTGCACCATGCGTTCGGTAAGTGGCGTCGCTGCATTGCCGATATCGACCTGGCCGCAGCAGATATCGTACTGGCGGCAATCGAGAGATGTCGATTTGGTCAAACCGGTCACCGCGTGCTTGGTCGAGGTGTATGCAACCGAGTAGGGCCGCGGCGCATGCGCCGATATCGAGCCGTTGTTGATGATGCGGCCGCCGCGCGGATTCTGGCTTTTCATGATCTTGATGGCTTCCTGCGTGCACAGGAACATACCGGTTAGATTGGTCGCGACGACGTTCTGCCAGGTTTCGAAGGGGAGATCCTCGAGCGGCACCGCCGGTGCGCCGATGCCCGCATTGTTGAACAGCACATCGAGTCTTCCGAAAGTAGATTTGACGGTTGCAAAGAGGGCCATCACGGAATCCCGCTTGGAGACATCGGTCGGCACAGCGACCCCCTGCGCTCCCGCCGCATTGATCTCCTCGGCAACCTTGTCGAGCATCTCCCTGCGACGCCCGGCAAGAACAAGATTGTAGCCCGCCTTGGCGAGGGCAATGGCGACGGCCCGTCCGACGCCGGTTCCGGCTCCGGTGACGAGCGCAATTTTTGCTGAAGCGGGCATTGGAAAATCCTCCCCTGAAGCAGACGGGGCCTCCGCATATCACAAAAGAACGCGGCTGCCAGTGGCGTGGGGGAAGGCGGATCGTTCTCAGCTTGCCAGGGCGGTCGGCAGTTCGACTGGATGAAAAGCGCCAGGAGATTGCAGACGGGCCGAGATCTCGAGAGGACGTGCAGGCTTTCCGAAGCGAAAACCCTGCATCGCGTGCACGCCTGCTGCGCGCAGGAAGAGCTGCTGGTCGGCTGTTTCCACGCCCTCCGCCGTGACCTTCATGCCGAGGCCGCGGCCAAGACTGACGATCGCATGCACGATGGCCGCCGCATCGGCGGCCTTTTCGATCGACCTCACGAAACTGCGGTCGATCTTGAGCTTGTCGAACGGAAATCGGCGCAGGTAGAGCAGGCTGGAATAGCCGGTGCCGAAATCATCCAGCGCGAGGCGGACGCCGAGTGCTCGCAGCCGCAGCATCGCGGTTTCCGCCGTCTCGAGGTTACCGAGAAGGACGCTTTCGGTGAGCTCGAGCTCGAGGCGTGACGGGTCGAACTGGGTCTCTTTGAGGATACGTTCGACGACATCGACAAAGTCGGTGCGCCGGAATTGCAACGACGACACATTGACCGCCACCGTCAATTCCGGCCAGGCCTTGGCGTCCGAGCAGGCGCGGTGCAGAACCCAATTACCGAGATCGATGATCAATCCGCTGTGTTCGGCGATGGCGATGAATTCCGTGGGCGCAATGTTGCCGCGGGCAAAATGTTTCCAGCGGCAAAGGGCTTCGATGCCAACGACCGTCTCACCGCTCTTGTTCACGATCGGCTGATAGAGAAGCTCAAGGTGGTCATTGTCGATGGCCTCGCGCAGATCGGCCTCGAGCAGCTTGCGGGTCGAAAGGTCGGCGTCCATTGCGGCATCGTAGACGCATGCGCGGTTTCGACCCTCGTTCTTGGCCCTGTACAGCGCCATGTCTGCATAGCGCATGATATCGGTCGCCGTGCCGCAGCTCTTGTCGATCATCGCAATTCCGATCGAAGCGCCGATGATGATGTTTTGACCGCCGATGAAATACGGCGCGCATATCGCCGAGATCATCCGCTGCGCCAGGGCGGTCATGGCGTCGGTGTCGCACGCCATCGAGGATATGACGGCAAATTCGTCGCCGCCGAGCCGTGCGACGAGATCGCCGGTACGAAGCGTATTGGAAAGCCGGAGTGTCACGTTGCGGATCAGGTCGTCGCCGATATGGTGGCCCAGCGTATCGTTGACATCCTTGAAATGATCGAGGTCGATATAGAACACGGCCGCCGGAGCGCTGCCGGCGCGAACCTCGTCGATCACAGCCTCGAGCCGCTCGCCGAAGAAGATCCGGTTCGGCAAGCCGCAAAGCGGATCATGCATCGCCAGGTGCCGCAGCCGGGATTCGCCCGCGGCGATCGCGGCCGCGGTCCGGCGCATGTAACGCAGCACGAACGCGGCAAGCAGGCCGAATCCGGCGAATGCCACTGCGATGAAAGGCACCACGTTATTCACGATCTCGGCGCCCGGCTGTTTTGGAGTCCAGGCAAAGCGCGTGACGATGCTCCCGTCTGGCGCCGCGAGATCGTAGGCAATATCTTTGGGCGGCAGCGAATCTTGCTCGACCCTGCGCAGGTTGGTGAGCTGTAACTGGCTCGCGATGTCGGCCAGCGCGGCATCATCAATGAACTTGACCGACATGATAATCGGGGCGCTGGTGTCCCTTGATCGCGGAATTCCGTCGATGGGACCGACCGCCGCTGCGGCGATCACCGCCGGGCGCCCAAGCAGGCGGCGAATGATCGCAGAGCGTGGCTGTGCGCCGCCCTCCGTCAGGCTCAGCTGATTGATTCGGATCGCACCATGCAGGCCGGGATCGCGGCCACGCATGTAGTCGATTACCGGTCCGAAGTCGACACGCAGCCTGGATGGCAATCTGCTGTCATTCGCGCGATGCCGAACGTGCGAGTAGATCGGAGTGTCCGTGCCGTCCAAAATCAAAACCTGATCGTGATTGAAATAGGCGTCCAACCAGCGTCCAACATTGCGGCTCGCCCAATCGGCATCGAAGGAACGGCGAATGTTTCGAACCGTGGTGTCGGCGGATGCGACGCTTTCAACCTGCCGCAGCACTCGTTCGCCGTAATTTGCCAGCGCCCGCGAGAACAATTGCTGCTCGTGCTCGATCGCCACGACGTCGGCGCGTTGAGCCGAAGTGATGACCGCGACGATGATGCAAACGATGGCGACGGCGACAAGCACGCCGATGGGCACGACCACGCTCATCCGAGCGCGATCCCAGATCGTGTGTTGCCGCGTGTCGGAGACGCGCGGCCGGGCGATGGCCGGCACCGTCGATGTCCCTTAAAGCATCCTGCTCGTTAGGCTTTTCGACGCGACGGTAGGGGAGAAAGCTTGCTATTCGCTTTCGTTTCGGCCGCACTCACGCGGACTGCCTTTCAGACAGCGCAAATCGGCAATTTCCGTTAAGTTGCGGTAAAAATGGAACTGCAACGACGTATCGCGTTGTGATCCTTGGGCTTTGTGCCTGCGTGAGTGCATTGCTGGGCGCGCGAAATCAACACCTCTCACCGCATTCCAAATGGCATGCCTTTCACCGCATCCCGGACGGATCAGCCGCGCGTGCAGGAGTCTTTAAGGAGCTAGGCTGCGCTGCGCTCCACGTGCGGGCCTTCGGCCATCTCCTCGATGATCTTTTCCGAGAAAGCGTCAAGGTCACCCGGATTTCGCGAAGTGATGATGCCCTGGTCGGTCACCACGGGCGAGTCCTGCCATTTGCCTCCGGCATTGATGACGTCGGTCTTTATCGATTTGTATGACGTGGCTTTTCGTCCCTTGATAATGCCCGTCTCAATCAGCAGCCAGGGCGCGTGGCAAACCGCAGCCACGACTTTCTTTTGATTATAAAAATCCTTGATCAATGCGAGGGCCTTCGCATTGATCCGGAGAAGGTCGGGATTGATCTGGCCTCCCGGAAGCACGATGGCGTCGTAGTCGTCCGCGGCAACCTCGTCCAGCGTACGGTCTACCTTCACTGGACGCCCCCAGTCTTTCTTGTCCCAGCCTTTGATTGATCCGGCTTCTGGCGCCACGACGTCTACTGTTGCGCCCGCCGCTTTCAGCTTGTCGCGCGGCACCTCGAGCTCTGATTGCTCGAATCCGTTGGTTGCAAGGATAAGCACTTTCTTTCCGGATGCCTGCATATGCACTCTCCATTGTCTCGATCGTTCAACTCACCTGTCGTTCTAACGGCATCTCGCCGTTCCCGTTCCGCAGTGCGAGCGGCCCTTGAGCGGTTCGACGGCTCACGCTACTTGTTTCAAGTATCGACCGCAGGAACACTGTCATGAGCGCCAGGCCGGACATCGTCACCGCTGCTGTATTGGTGATCGGCGACGAGATTCTTTCCGGGCGGACGAAGGACAGGAATATCGGCTATATCGCCGATTACCTCACGGCGATCGGCATCGATCTGAAGGAGGTCAGGGTCGTTTCCGATGAAGCGGCCGCCATCATCGATGCCGTCAATGCCTTGCGTGAGAAATATACGTATGTCTTCACGACAGGCGGCATCGGTCCCACGCACGACGACATCACCGCCGATTGCGTTGCGGAAGCTTTCGGAGTTCCGCTGCAGATTCATCCCGAAGCCGTGGCCATCTTGAAAGAGCGGCTGGCCAAGATGGGCGGTGAACTCAACGAGGCGCGTCTGCGAATGGCACGCATTCCGAAAGGAGCGGCGCTGGTAGCCAACCGCGTCTCCGGCGCACCGGGTTTCTGGATCGGCAATGTGATCACGATGGCAGGCATTCCGGCCGTCATGCAGTCGATGCTTGATGAGGTTGCACCCAAGCTCAAAACCGGCACCAGGCTGCTCTCCGAGACGATCCGCGCCGATGCGAAGGAGGGCGATGTGGGGACCCAACTCGGTGAAATCGCCAAGTCCCACCCGGAGACGATCATCGGCAGTTATCCCTTTATCGATGAAAAGAACGGACCCAACACGAACATTGTCGTGCGCTCGCGCGATGCCGAAAAACTCGCAGCCGCCAAAAGGGAGGTGGAAGCGATGCTGGTGAAAGTGAGATCGCAGCTGAGGGCAGCCGGCTGAGTTGCCGCGGGGCCGCAATCTTCGTTATGGCTATGGCAGCAAATCGGGAGTGCATTCCCCGCAATCCAGTCTTCAATTCCCTGCGCGGGATGAGCGCTTAAGGAGAGCCTCGATGGCCGAACCAGCCGCGGAGAGCGCGCCGCGTCCGGAGAAAATCTTCCCGGTATCGTGGGACCAATTTCATCGCGATTCGCGCGCGCTGGCATGGCGCCTGCATGAAGCGGGGCCTTTCGAAGCGATTGTCTGCATCACCAGGGGCGGCCTCGTGCCCGCCGCGATCGTCGCGCGCGAGCTCAACGTGCGCGTGATCGAAACCGTGTGCGTGGTGAGCTACCGCGACTACAGGAATGAGAACGGGCTTGAATTGCTCAAGGGCATCAATCCCGAGATTGTCGCGTCGCAATCGCAGGGCAGGCGTGTGCTCATCGTCGATGACCTCGTCGACACGGGAAAGACGGCGCGTGTCGTTCGCGACCTGCTGCCGGCCGCCCACTTTGCGACTGTTTACGCAAAGCCGCTAGGCCGGCCTCTGGTCGATACTTTCATCACGGAGGTGTCGCAAGATACCTGGATCTATTTTCCCTGGGACACGGGTCTCGCTTTTCAGCCGCCGATCCGCGAAGGTGGGGAATGAGCAGGATTTGCCCGCAGCAAGGCGGAGAGACCGGCTACCTTTTGCTGTATGATGCCAATTGGGAGCTGGCCCCAGGAGAAAGACCATGAACGTGAAGCCTGCCACTGAAAGCACGTCGCGGCCCGATGACAAGCGCTCGCGCCATGTGCGTCCACAGGATCTCCCGCGGGAGAAGATGCGCTTCCCCGGCTGCGAGACGAAGACCTTGCTGTTTGATCCCGCGAGCGGCCTTGCGACGGTGCTGATCAGGATGGAGCCGGGCGCGACGCTGCCCGATCACGAGCACGTGCTGATCGAGCAGACCTATGTCCTGGAAGGATCGCTGGTGGACAAGGAAGGCCCCGACGCCGGTCTCGAGGTTCGCGCGGGCGAGTTTGTCTGGCGCCCCGCAGGGAGTCGCCACGTGGCTTGGTGCCCGCAGGGCGCGACCATGATCGCCATCTTCCAGGTCGCCAACAAATTTTTCGAGAAGGACGGCCGCGTGACCGATGCCGGTGGCAGGGACTGGCAGTCGTCCTGGGGACACGTTTTATCGAGCTAGCGTTTCGTGCCGTCGCGTGGACTATCCGCCGCGCGCCGGCGGGTGAGCGAGCGTTGCCACGCGGACGTGGCGGAATGGTAGACGCAAGGGACTTAAAATCCCTTGGGAGTAATCCCGTCCGGG
>DASTHI010000031.1:0-334189 GCA_035718275.1 Pseudolabrys sp.
GCCGGCGGACGGCTGGCCGAGGCCTCCCGGCTCTGCGGTTACGAGCCGCAGCGGCGGGCGCCGCATCCTGCTCCGCCTTCAGGATCGTCTCTAGAAGGACGCCCCTCGATCGAGCAGGACGGCGGTATGAATATTATCCTAGAGGATGATGTCAACACAAAAGTTCATACTTTGTTCTTTTCCTTCTCTTACAGCTGTTCTATGGATCGGACCGCATGCCGCAATTCACGCCGCACCAGGATAAAGCCCTTAAATCAGTGGCCAATTGGCTCAAGGCCAAGCCCGGCTCGAACGGTGCGCCGCAGGTTTTCCGCTTGTTCGGCTACGCCGGCACCGGCAAAACGACGCTCGCCCGCCATATCGCTGAAGAGGCCGACGGAGAAGTGAAATTCGCCGCCTTCACCGGGAAAGCAGCCTCCGTCATGCGCGGCAAGGGATGCAGGGGCGCTTCGACCATTCACAGCCTCATTTATCGCGCGCGTGAGAGCGGCGAAGAGCTCCCGAGCTTCGATCTGTGGGACGAAGCTCCCGCCTCGAAAGCCGAGCTCATCATCATTGACGAGTGCTCGATGGTCGATGCCGAGCTCGGCCGCGACCTGCTCTCCTTCGGCGCGCCGGTGCTCGTGCTCGGCGATCCCGCGCAGCTGCCGCCGATCCAGGGCGGCGGTTTCTTCACCGACGCCGAGCCCGACGCCATGCTCACCGAGGTGCACCGGCAGGCCCAGGACGATCCGATCGTGCGGCTGTCCATGGCGGTCCGTGCGGGCGAATCGCTCGAGATCGGCCGTTACGGCGAGACCGAGGTGCTGCGCAGAAGCGATCTCGATCCCCAGCGCGTGCTCGAGGCCGATCAGGTTCTCGTAGGCCGCAACGCGACACGGCGATCGTATAACCGACGCATGCGCGAGCGACGTGGTTTCGAGGACGAACTGCCCGCGGCCGGCGACAAGCTGGTTTGCCTTCGCAACAATCGCAAGAAGGCGTTGTTCAATGGCGGACTCTGGATCGTCAAGGAACGAGGCGGGCGAAAGACGGCAAAGGACGAGGTCTACCGCGGAATCATGACGATGCGCCTGCTGCCGGACGATGACTCCGCAATGCGCGGCGTGAAGGTATCGGTGCGGCCGGAATGCTTCACCGGCGGCATCGAGCATCTCGATTGGCAGCGCCGCAAGCCATACGACGAATTCGATTACGGTTATGTGCTCACAGTGCACAAGGCGCAGGGCTCGCAATGGGACGACGTCGTCCTCTTCGACGAAAGCTTCGCCTTCGCGGAGAGCCGCGAGCGCTGGCTCTATACGGGCATTACGCGCGCAGCGAAAAAGATGACAGTGGTTGTCTAGCGAAGATCTGTCCCTCCGTTCCCCGCGCAAGCAAGGACCCAGAAATCGCACGGCATTTCTTTCTTCGAAGCGAAATTCCCGTTTACGCGAGATTGAGCGGATGTGGAGTCTGTTTCGCCTCTCACTCGCCGTGGTCGGCCTTGTCCCGGCCATCCACGTCTTCCTTTACTGACGCGCCTTGAAGAAAGGCGTGGGATGCCCGCGACAAAACGCGGGCATGACATGGAGCGGCTGTGCAGACTCTCAACCGCTCATTCCCGCGGAAGCGGCGCTTTAACTTGTTGATTTGCCGGCGGGCCATCGCACGAAGGGAAGCGCCGCCAGTGCAGCCGCCGTGATCAATGCACCTGCGAAAAACGTGCCGCTCGGGCCGACGATATCCCACAGCATGCCGGCGATGAGGCTTGCCGCGAGCAGCGCAATTCCGCTCAGAAGATTGAAGACGCCGAAAGCCGTGCCGCGCAGTTCGGGCGGAGCCGTGTCGGCGACCATGGCCGCGAGCAGCCCCTGCGTGAGCCCCATGTGCAGCCCCCAAAGAGCGACGCCGATCATCACCGGAAGGATCGCATTCGCTACTCCAAGCACGATGTCGGCGATCACAAGCAGGACAAAACCGGCAATCAGCACGCCATAGCGGCCAATGCTGTCGGACAATGCGCCGGCAGGCCAGGCCGAGAGACTGTAGACGATATTCATGATCACCATCACCGCGGGAATCCAGGTGAGATGGAGCCCAACGGATTGGGCACGCAATAGAAGAAACGCCTCGCTGAAACGCGCCAGCGTGAAAACCGCAGACACGCCGACAATGGTCCAGTAGGCGGTATCGAGGCGAGCAAGGTCGGCGCGGGAGAGCAGCGGGCGCGTGCCGCCGATGGGCTGCGGACTAGCCGGTTCATGCACACCGAAAAGGATGATCGCGAACGAGATGAACGCGGGCACGACGGCGATCCAGAGCACGACTGTGAAATTATCCGCCAGCAGAGCCATCAAGGCGATCGCTGCAAGCGGCGCCAGCATTGCACCGATCGTGTCGAGCGATTGACGCAGGCCGAAGGCGGTGCCGCGCAATTCAGCCGGCGTCAGATCAGCCACGAGCGCATCGCGCGGCGCGCCCCGGATACCCTTGCCGATCCGGTCGACAAAACGCGCAATTGTCAGCAAGGCAATGCTCGAAGCGAGCGGGAAAACAGGCTTTGTGGCTGCGGCAAGGCCGTAACCGAGCACGGCCAGAAGCTTGCGTCTGCCGAGGTAGTCACTGAGCGCGCCTGAGAAAATCTTGGTTATCGAGGCGGTCGCCTCCGCAACTCCTTCGATCAAGCCAACGGTGAGCGCTGAAGCTCCGAGGACCGTCACAAGGTAAAGCGGCAGCAGCGCGTGGATCATCTCGGAGGAGAGATCCATGAAGAGAGAAACGAGACCGAGCGCCCAGACACTGCCGGGAATTTCACGCCAGCGGAACAGAGATTTGGCACGCGGGGACATGGCCTTGCCTATCCTCCATATCTTCGGCGGCTGGTCCCGACGATCTCGCTGCTTGGCAAGGCAAGAGGCGACCAACGAATCGGCATGGCCGGACAATTCCGGCCATGAGAGCCGAGAGCTAGGCCGCTTCCTTCTTCTTCGTTGGAGCGAAGCGCTGATAGAAGGTCTCGTCTTTGGCGGCGAGATCGAGAAGCAACTTGTTCGGGGCAAAGCGCGGACCATGCTTCTTCTCAAATTTGCGGCACAAGCCGACAAAGTTCTTGCTGCCCATCATGTCGATCCAGGAAAGAGTGCCGCCGGAGAACGGTGCAAAACCGAAACCGAGAATCGATCCGACATCGGCCTCCCGCACATCGGTAAGGACCATTTCCTCAAAACAGCGGGCGGTTTCCAGCGCTTGTATGCCGAGCAGACGCAACTTCAATTCCCCGATGTCGACTTTGTCAGGATCGATCGGCTTGGGCTGAAAATCAGCAAGCCCCGGCCACAATCTCTTCGGTCCATTCGCCGGATAGTCATAAAAGCCCTTGCCATTCTTGCGCCCGAAGCGGCCGCGCTTTTCCACCATCTCGCGCAGCAGGACCTTTTGTCGGGGATCGATCGCCTTGGCGCCGAGATCCGACTCGGTAGCAAGAAGAATCTTCCAAGCCAGATCGACCGCGACCTCGTCATTGAGCGCCAACGGCCCGACCGGCATGCCGGCCATGCGTCCGACATTTTCGATCATGGCGGGCGGCACGCCTTCAACGAGCATCAGGTGACCTTCGCGGATATAGGTGCCGACCACGCGCGATGTGTAGAAGCCGCGCGAGTCATTGACCACGATCGGCGTCTTGCGGATGGCGCGCACATAATCGAGTGCAACAGCAAGCGCCCTATCGCCGGTCTGCTTGCCCAGGATGATCTCGACCAGCATCATGCGGTCTACCGGCGAGAAGAAGTGGATGCCGATGAATCGCGCCGGATCCTTGAATTCGGAAGCAAGCGAGGTGATCGGCAGCGTGGAGGTATTCGAACCGATTACCGCCTTGTCGCCGATCACCGCCTGAATTTTTGCGATCACGTCAGACTTGACCTTGCGATCCTCGTAGACGGCCTCGATCACGAGATCGCAATCGCGCAATAAGCCGTAGTCGTCGCCGGGCGCAATGCGCGCGAGCAACTCATCACGTTCGGCGCTTTTCATGCGGCCCCGCATCACGCGATCGCTGAGCGCCTTGTGAAGGCCCGCTTTTCCTTTCTCTGCAGTCTGCTGATCGCGATCAATGAGCACAACCTGAAGTCCAGCAGCCGCGCTCACCTGCGCGATGCCGGCGCCCATGAAGCCTGCGCCGACGATGCCGATCTTTTCCAGTTTGGCAGGTGGCTCATTCACGGGCCGGCGAGCGCCTTTGTTCAGATCCTGCATTGATACGAATAGAGTGCGGATCATCGCCGCCGCTTCGGGCGAGCGCAGAATTTTTGCGAACCAGCGCGATTCGACACGCAGCGCGGTATCGAACGGAAGCTGCAGCCCTTCATAGACGACCTGGAGGATGGCGCGCGCGGCCGGGTAATTGTCGTAGGTTTCGCGGCGGTAGATTGCATTTGCCGCGGGGAACGTCATCATGCCGGCCTTCGAGTAGACCGGCCCACCCGGCAGACGGAAACCATCGGCATCCCACGGAGCCTTCGCTTTGCCGCCGGCCTTGATCCATTCCTTTGCCGCCTTGATCAACTCGGCAGCGGCAACAACATTGTCGATCAGCTTCATCGCCTTGGCGCGGTCGACCTTGAGTTGGTCGCCCTTGAGCAGAAATTGCAGCGCATCGGCCGGCGGAAGCATCCGCGCGACCCGTTGCGTACCACCGGCGCCCGGAAAGAGGCCAATCTTGATCTCTGGCAACCCCAGCCGCGTCTTCGCGTCATCGGCGGCGACGCGGTGATGGCAAGCCAGCGCAAGCTCGAAGCCGCCGCCCATGGCGGTGCCGTTGAGCGCGCACACCCACGGCTTGCCGCAAGTCTCGATCCGCCGATAGAGCAGCGACAGCTTGCGGCTTTCATCGAACACCATCTGCGCTGCCCCTTCCTCGCCCTGCTTGCGCACCATGTCGGCGTATATGCCGCGCATGCGCTCCAGCATCGTGAGGTCGGCGCCGCCGCAGAAAGTCGATTTGCCCGAGGTGATGACCGCGCCTTTGATCGCCGCGTCATTCGCAACCTTGTCGACGATGCCGCCAAGTTCCGCGATGACGTCCATCGTGATGACGTTCATCGATCGTTCAGGCATGTCCCAAGTGACAAGTGCGATCCCGTCGGCGTCGACTTCGACTTTGAAGCTGCTCATGTCTTCGCTATCTCCTCGCTTCACCTCTCCCCGCGGTGAGAGGTTGGACCACGAAGTGGCCCGGTGAGGCCCTCACCCCTCGGGGAGAGGAAATACGCCTGCATGCTTTGCGAGGCTCTCATCTTAGAAAGGCTCGCCATTCTTTCTGGTATAGCGCGCGCCTTTTTCGCCGCGCGTTACCATCATATCGATGTCCGGATAAAAAGCCCGTTCGGCGGAAGCGCGCGTGCCGACTTCGATAAAAACGGCGTCGCGGTCCGACCTATTGATCAGGCAATGTCCGTTCGTCACCCCAGCCTTCCAGGCGGCTGCTTCGCCGGACCTCAGCACCGTTTCACCGCCGTCCTCACACAGCACGACCTCGCCCGCGAGTACGTAAACGAATTCATCTTCTTTCTCGTGCCAGTGACGTTGCGACGAAGCCGCACCAGGCCTGAGCGTGCAGATGTTGACGCCGAATTGCGAAAGACCGGCGGCCCGACCAAGACGCTTGCGGGAGCGACCTTCTACCGCTTTGTTGAACGGCGGCGGATAGCCGGTCGAGGTGTCGATCGGAATAGTGTCGATGTCAATTTTCGGCATTAAACGCGCTCGATGATGGTTGCAGTGCCCATGCCGACCCCGATGCACAACGTCACAAGTGCCGTCTCCTTGTCGCGTCGTTCGAGCTCGTCGAGCACGGTGCCGAGGATCATCGCGCCGGTCGCGCCGAGCGGATGACCCATCGCGATGGCACCGCCATTCACGTTGATCTTCTCGTGCGGAATGTTGAGCGCCTGCATGTAACGCAGCACCACCGAAGCGAATGCCTCGTTGAGCTCCCAGAGATCGATGTCCCTCTTGGTCATGCCCGCTTTTTTGAGAACTTTCTCCGTCACTGGAATCGGCCCGGTAAGCATGATCGAGGGCTCGGAGCCGATATTGGCGAACTGACGGATGCGCGCCCGCGGCTTCAATCCCGCGGCCTTGCCGGCGGACTTGCTGCCGATCAGAACCGCAGCAGCACCGTCGACGATGCCCGAGGAATTGCCCGGCGTGTGAACGTGATTGACGGCTTCGATTTCCGGATAGCGCTGCACCGCGACCGCATCGAAACCGGCCATCTCGCCCATCTGCACGAAGGACGGCTGCAACGCTGCAAGTGTCTGCATCGTGGTGTTCGGCCGCATATGCTCGTCCTTGGCCAGGATAGTCAGACCGTTGACATCCTTGACGGGAATGACCGAGTTGCTGAAGCGACCTTCGCCCCAGGCCACGGCCGCGCGCTTTTGACTTTCCACTGCGTAGGCATCGACGTCATCACGCGAGAAGCCGTATTTGGTTGCGATCAGATCGGCGGAGATACCCTGCGGTAAAAAATACGTGGCAACCGCGATCGACGGATCGACCGGCCATGCTCCGCCGGAGGCACCGATGCCGACCCGACTCATCGATTCGACGCCACCGCCGATCGTCATCTCATGCTGCCCCGACATGACTTCGGCCGCGGCAAAATTGACCGCGTCAAGTCCGGATGCGCAGAAGCGATTGATTTGCACGCCGGGTACGTCGTTGCCGAGTCCGGCGACGAGCGCGGCTGCACGCGCGATGTCGCCGCCTGCTTCGCCGACGGGATCGACGCAACCGAGCACGACGTCATCGATCATGGCGGGGTCGAGCTCGTTGCGATCCTTGATGGCGGTGAGCGTCTGTCCGGCGAGATTAAGCGCCGTTACTTCATGTAACGCCCCATCGGGCTTCCCGCGGCCGCGCGGCGTACGAACGGCGTCGAAAATGAATGCGTCGGCCATGGTGCTCTCCAGATCTCTCCATCGTCATGCCCGGGCTCGTCCCGGTCACCGCGCTTTTTTCGAAGCACTGCCCGCCTTGCCGGGAAGTCCGGCCATGACTCTTATAAACTCCGCGCGATCAGCAACTTCATGATCTCATTGGTGCCCGCATAGATGCGCAGGACCCGCGCATCGCGATACATCCGCGAGATCGGATATTCATCCATATAGCCATAGCCGCCGAACAATTGCAGGCACCGGTCGATCACTTTGCCTTGCGTATCAGTAAGGCGGTATTTCGCCATCGAGGCGGTTACCGTGTCCAGTTCGCCCTTCACGTGGCGCTCGATGCAGTAGTCAAGGAAGACTTTTCCGATTGTGGCCTCGGTCTTACATTCTGCAAGCTCGAATTGCGTGTTCTGGAATTCAATGATCGCCTGACCGAAAGCCTTGCGCTGCTTCACATAGTCAATGGTGAGGCCCAATGCGCGCTCCATCATCGCCACGGCATGAATGGCGACGATCAGCCGTTCCTGCGGCAGCTCCTTCATCAGGTGATAGAATCCCTGGCCTTCCTCGGTACCGAGCAAGCTCGAAGCCGGCAATTGCACATCCTCGAAGAACAATTCCGAGGTGTCGGCCGAGTCCATGCCAAGCTTTTTGAGCTTGCGGCCGCGGCGAAACCCGGGCGCCTCGTCAGTTTCGACAACGAACAGCGAAGTGCCTTTGGCGCCAGCCTTCGGATCGGTTTTGGCGACAACGATGACCAGATTGGCGTGCTGGCCATTGGTGATGAAAGTCTTCGATCCGTTGAGCACGTAACCGTTGCCGGACTTCTTTGCCGAGGTGCGCACGCCCTGCAGGTCGGAGCCGGTGCCCGGCTCGGTCATCGCGATCGCGCCGACGAGTTCACCCGTGGCGAGTTTCGGCAGCCATCGCCTCTTCTGGTCTTCAGTGCCGTAATGAAGAATGTAAGGCGCAACGATGCCCGAGTGCAGCGGCGCGCCGAAAGTATCGAAGCCCGCGAGTGCGATCTCGCGGTTGATAACCGCTTCATGCGCGAAAGTTCCGCCCGCGCCGCCGTATTCTTCCGGCATCGAGGCGCAGAGAAGTCCCGCCTCCCCGGCCTCGGTCCAAACGTCGCGATCATAGATGCCGGCTTCGTGCCAGCGGTCGAGGTGGGGAACAAACTTGTCGGCGATGAAGCGCCGCGCCTGCTCTTCGAGCAGTACGAGGTCCTCGGTCATCCACGCCGGCCGCGGCAGATTCAATACTTCCATTGGTCGAATCGCTCTCGACAGACACCATAAGGCGGCCTGACCGCAACGGCGAGGCCCCTACGCTCAAAGGAGGGTGGCCGCCCCCGCAGCCGAATGCTACGAGCGTGCGATTAGTCGCCGGGTTTGTCAGTAGCATGACTTCATCGAACAGCTTCGCCGCGCCGCAATTGATCGATTCGCCGGCCGCGTGGCTACGCCTCTCCATCGCTGTGGCAATTTCCACCCTCGGTGGCGTCGGCATGTGGTCATTCATGGTCGCCCTGCCAGCCATCCAGGCCGAATTCGGCGCCACGCGCGCCGGTGCCTCGCTGCCATTCACCATGGTCATGCTCGGCTTTGCCGGGGGCGGCGTCCTGATGGGCCGCCTCGCCGACCGCTTCGGCGTGGCCGTTCCACTCATCATCGGGACCTCGGCATTGACGGCGGGTTATCTCGCCGTGGGCTGGTCTTCCAGTCTCTGGCTGGTGGCGCTTGCCCATGGACTCATCGGAATTGGCTGCTCGGCAAGTTTCGGGCCGCTGATGACAGACATTTCGCATTGGTTTCTGCGGCGCCGCGGCATCGCTGTCGCTCTCGCTGCCGTGGGGAACTACGCGGCCGGCGCAATCTGGCCGCCGGTCGTCCAGCATTTCATCTCCACGTCCGGCTGGCGCGCGACCCATATCGGCATCGGCCTATTCTGCCTTGTCACGATAATGCCCCTGCTGCTGGCGATGCGTGGACGGATCAAAGAGCATAGTGAGTCGGATGGCGCCGCCGCGCGTCGCCTCGCCGAAGCGCCGTTTTCTCCTACAGCGCTGCAAGTGCTCCTATGCATTGCGGGGGTTGCCTGCTGTGTCGCAATGTCGATGCCGCAGGTGCACATCGTCGCGTACTGCGGTGATCTCGGCTATGGCGTCGCCCGAGGCGCTGAAATGCTTTCCATGATGCTCGGCTTTGGCATCATCAGCAGGATCGCTTCAGGTTTTATCGCCGATCGAATCGGTGGCGTAAGAACGCTTCTGCTCGGCTCGGTGCTGCAAGGTGTCGCCCTGTTTCTTTATCTCTGGTTTGACGGTCTCGTATCTCTTTACGTGATATCCGGCCTGTTCGGTCTGTTCCAGGGCGGAATCGTCCCGAGCTACGCCATCATTGTGCGTGAGTATTTCTCGCCGCGCGAGGCGGGCACGCGCCTAGGACTCATCCTCATGGCTACGCTGCTCGGAATGGCGCTCGGTGGCTGGCTGTCGGGTCTGATTTTTGACCTCACCGGTTCCTACCGCGCCGCGTTCCTCAACGGACTTGCGTGGAACCTGTTGAATGTCTCCATCATGATGTGGGTGTTGCAACGCTCGCACGGACGCGCGGCCTTCGCATGAGATGACTCGGCACGCCCTGTCTTATTAAGGTTTCAGCGCGGCGCCGTAATCTAGCAAACGGGGACCTGCTTTTCACGGTCGCGGAATGCGACGCCCCCGCGAATGGCGGATTGAGATGATCGTGCGCGCGGAAAATCGGGAGACGGTGGTTAAGCCCGAAAGCGCACATCCCGTTTCGGCATGGGATTCGCGTGATCGTCGAGCAACGACGGGGCGAGAGCGGAACAGCCGCTGGAAAACGACTGCGAAGGGCTAATCCCTTTTCGTCATCAACCAGAACGATCTTGTTAGGCGTAACTTCGAGGATGGTTTTTCTGTATCGCAATCGATTTGGTGCCCGCGGGCCAAGTTGCTCGCTCTAACTATTGGGGTACTATGGATCTGGCAGAAGCGTCCGGAGTCTCCCCAGAACTTCGGCAACAACTTTTGCCGGCGCAGTTGCACCGAAGGCTGCGCGCCTTGCAGACCAATCCAGGCTCTTGACATGGTCAGAAAGAATTACGCCACCGCCCATTTTGACGTTGTCGGGGACGGGGACCTCAAAGGGGTAGCCCTTAGCCTGGTTGGTCATCGCACAGCACACGCACAAACGTGTCACTTGATTGTATCGCCGCGGCGATAAAACAAGAGCAGGTCGGCGTCCGGCCTGCTCTCTTCCTGCTTGTGGATCGTGGTCGATGTAGATGAAGTCGCCGGAGTCGGGACAGTATGGTTCGTTACTAGAGGACTTCGTTCCCGACCGGACTGAATGCGAAAGTTTCGCCATGCACGTTCTCGGATGTCACGCCAGCCAAAAGCTCGTCCAGCGTGTATACCGGGGTTTCTACCGGCGTCACGACCAACCTGCCGTCCAATACCGATATATCCGCAGCCTTGCCGGGATGCGCCTGGATCTCCTTGGCGAAAGCCCGAGGTATGCGGAGAGCCACGCTGTGGCCCCACTTTGCAAATGTCACTATCATTACGAGACCCTCCCATCGGGTCGCATGTATCTACAACGAAGATACCCAAATTGGGTTGCGTTTCAAGGCGGGAAGATAAAAAGCATCCCTTTGGAAATTAACATTTTTTAACCATTTTTGGTCAGCTGACCTTCGAAAAATTCGACCCCTAAATGTCTTCATCACCACCCTCTGAGGGTTGAAGCTCCCCCTCTGCCTGTTCTCAGGTCCTGGAGAAGGGCCGGCTCCAATCCCAGAGAGGATGCATTTCTCCGCGCCGGTCTCGTATCAGCCCGCCGGCGCAAGCCGCGTACCAGGCGGCGATGGCTCCCAGAAGAGCTGCGGCGCCGACCATGAATCCAAGGATGACGGCGCTACGGCGCGCCCGCGAGATGTTTTCTTTGGCCTGCGCGATGACGGTATCCACGCGCTTTTCAGCATCGGCTCCCGAAAGTCCCGTCACTTCGGTCACCAGGCGTACGAGGTACGTGCGATCGTCCGGCTGCATTCCGCGATGGCTCGATGCGGTGAGGAGTATCCGCGCCGCTTCGGCGCGCGTGTACGTGATATTCCCCTGTTGGGCCTGTGGCCGGCGATCGCTCCGGAACAGCCGGTCGAGATCATATGCAATGATGTTCTCGCCTGCGACGGACGTCGATGCGGTGGATGCCGACGGTGCGGCAACTCTTTGCAATGACTGCACTGCTGCGAGGGCCATAACTCCAGTTAGCAGGGTGGCCAACGCCCAGACCAGAAGTCCATGCATGCCGTCGCGGAACTCGGCGTCAGCCGCTGTCATCGGCGAGCGCAAGCGAGCGGCGACGAACGCTCCAAAGCCGTAAGACACGAGCGCAAGCAGCAGAAGATACAGACCAGAGAGGAAGATCAAGGCAACCGATGCGTCGCGCCAGGTCGGCGCGGTCGAAGACACCGAGAGCCCGATTGCCGCAGCGAATGAGTGCAGCACGAAAGCGAGAGCCGAGGCCGCAATCGCACCTGCAATGATGGCACTCCATTGGATATCGGTCGCGGTCGTCTCACCTGCGACTACCGGCGCGACCCTTGCCGTTGCCACGATCGAACTCCCTATCTCAGGCCGAGAAACGAGAGGATCGCCATGATCACGACGATCAATCCAACGAGATAAATGAG
The DNA here is from genome assembly GCA_035718275.1 of Pseudolabrys sp. Taxonomy (GTDB): domain Bacteria; phylum Pseudomonadota; class Alphaproteobacteria; order Rhizobiales; family Xanthobacteraceae; genus Pseudolabrys. The sequence continues at coordinate 11,658 of DASTHI010000031.1, forward strand.
ACCGTTCATACCGAGACTCCTGAAGCCCGCTGCACTTGGCTGACAAACAACGGAACGCCCCTGCGATTGTTCCGCGCAACGCCGCGATTCGGCCGATCTCCGCAACACGCTGTAATCGCGTCGGCATCCGCACCATTGGGCGCGAACCAGCAACGTCGGATGCCCGACAGCCGTCAAACGGCATGATCACGTCGGAGCACCGCCACGGCAAGAAAAGACCCTCGATCGCTTCCGTCACTACCTATGCTCGGTAGCAGAATCGGCGTCGAAGGTCTGGCGCTCGGACGGCTCGTGGTCCTTTGCTTTCGTTCGCTCCCTGCTGATCAGAATGCTGCTTCGGGCAGGTCCATGGTCGAAGCCGCGCCCGACTGTATCCGTGCGAGTCGAGTGGCCGTTTCAGGGAGCATGCGGTCCATAAAAAAACGCGCCGTGATGAGTTTCGCATTAAGTCGATCAGCCGCACCATTCGCCTTCGGCAGCTTGGCGAGGACCGCCTCGACGATCCGGCACCACATGTAACCAAGCGCTACAAGGCCGAACAGATGCATATAGTCATATGATCCGGCACCGGCATTGTCAGGCTTTGTCATCGCATTCTGCATGAACCACATCGAAGCCTGCTCCAGATGTGCGAGCGATTGCCCGAGCGGCTTGAGATAGACATTCATCTCGTCGTTGTTCGTGCGCTCTTTCAGATAAGTCTGTACCTCGTTGAAGAAAGCCATAATCGCCCGCCCGCCATTCTTGCCAAGTTTTCGGCCGACGAGATCGAGTGCCTGGATTCCGTTCGCGCCTTCGTAGATCTGCGCAATCCGCGCGTCGCGCACGAACTGCTCCATTCCGTGCTCGGCTATGTAACCGTGCCCGCCGAACACCTGCTGCGCCATTACGGCATTGGCAAATCCGCCGTCAGTGAGAACCCCTTTGATCACCGGCGTGAGGAGCCCCATGTGATCGTCCGCGCTCTGGCGCTCCTTTTCATCCTGGGAACGATGCGCGATGTCGCTTCTCAACGCAGTCCACATGACCAAAGCGCGGCCTGCTTCATTGAAGGCGCGGATGCTCATGAGGATGCGGCGGATGTCAGGATGCACGATGATAGGGTCGGCAGGTCTGTCAGGATATTTCGTTCCGGATATGGATCTGCCCTGCAGCCGCTCCTTCGCATAGGCCGCAGCGTTCTGGTACGCGACTTCGGACAATGCGAGACCCTGAACACCGACACCCAGGCGGGCTTCGTTCATCATCGTGAACATAGCATTGAGCCCGCGATTTTCCTCACCCATAAGCCAACCCGCAGCCGCGTCGTAGTTCATCACGCAGGTTGAGTTGCCGTGGATGCCCATCTTCTCTTCGATCGAGCCACAGGTGACTGCATTGCGAACGCCTGGCGATCCATCATCATTCACGAGGAATTTGGGAACGAGGAAGAGCGAGATGCCCTTCGTACCCGCGGGAGCGCCCTCGATTCGCGCCAAGACAAGATGAATGATGTTCTGCGAAAGGTCGTGTTCGCCGGCCGAAATAAAAATTTTCGTGCCGGTGATCCGGTAGCTTCCGTCCGGCTGCTTGACGGCTTTCGACCGAAGCAGCCCGAGGTCGGTGCCGCAATGCGGCTCGGTCAGGTTCATGGTGCCGGTCCAGACGCCCTCGACCATCTTCGGCAGGTATTTCGACTTGAGCTCGTCGGATCCGTGCGCGAGCAATGCGGCGATCGCGCCCTGCGTCAGCCCCGGATACATGGCGAATGCCATGTTGGCGGAGCAAAAAAATTCGTTCACCACCTCGGTCAAGGTTGCGGGCAGCCCCTGACCGCCGTATTCCGGCGGCGCGGAGATGCCGATCCATCCACCATCGATGATCTTCTGATACGCCTCTTTGAATCCTGCCGGCGTGCTTACGCTTCCGTCGGAAGCGCGCTTGCATCCCTCCTTGTCGCCCACCCGGTTGAGCGGCAACAGAACTTCCTCGCTGAATTTGGCGGCTTCGCGCAGGATGGCCTCGACGACATCGGAAGAAGCGTCCGAAAAGCCCGGCAGATTGCCGTGACGGTCGAGATGGAAGACGTCGTTCAGCAGGAACAGCGTATCGTCCACTGGCGCCTTGTAGATCGGCATCGTCGTCTCCCCGGCAGCACGCCGTATCAGCAGGTAATGAAACGAACTTATCGCGATGGCCTCAGCGACTAGTCCGACCGTCGGCTGATATTATGGCCGAGGCGGTTTACGCCTGTATTAAGGGGTTCGATGGTGGAAGCGGTAGTTAGCGGGTCCGCGATCGGGACAAGCCCGCGTGCTCCTTCTCGGGCGAGCCAGCGAGTTCGGAACAAATCTGGCGTAATTCCGCAAGAGCGGCATCGATCTCGGCCTGCTGACGCTCCAGCAGACTGATTTGCTCCATGCATTTCTTCAGGCTGACCGGAAAGGCTCCCGGCACGCCACGGGCTCGGGCGCGAAGCACGTCGCGGATTTCAGCGAGGGTAAAACCGAGCCGCTTACCCCTGAGTATGAACGCGAGCGTGTGGCGATCTTCCTGGTCGAAAAGCTGGCCGCGACCCGATCGTCCTGAGGGCAATAGGCCCTTGGCCTGATAGAAACGCACGGCGCGCACGGTGATGCCCGCGTCCCGGGCGAGTTCCGCGATGGTCAGACCCTCGGACACCGGTACCGTTTGCGGACTATCGGTGAGATCGGCGCAATCACGGTTGCGCGATTCCCTGTCCATGTGTGCCCCACCACCGCTTCCGGATCGATTCGCGGCGCAATCTAGTCGGGGGCTTCGCCGAAGCGGTAGCATTCAGGTGTTCCGGGCAAAAATCTTTCAGCGCCTGAAATAGGCCCGTCACACCGACCTATGTTCCTGCGGCATCCGGCGAAATCGCTGCGTGGTGGGAAACGTTAACCACTTATTTACTGCAAACGGCAAAAAGTCGGGCGGGTCGACGGGGGACTGGCCCCGGATCAACCCGCCCTTAACGCGTGCCGGTTCCGCGAGAGTCGATCCGATGGCGGCTCCACCCGGGCGTGGATGCGAGGATGAGACTTGGCCTTCCTTCGAGCGACAGGGAGATTCGGCCGGATGCGCACGAAGTTGCGCAAAGAGCCGTGCCCCAGGCGGGCCTGCCGGTCGAAGACTGGCCGAACACGATGATCATGCAAAAAGGCATTGCCGCCACAAGACAACAGGCGCCGGCCCGCACCGGAAACCTTCACGGCGGCGACTTTCCCGACCTGCAGGCGCGGCTCGAACAACTTGCCTGGCGCATCGAACAGATCGCGCGTGCGGCGCCGACGACTTTCGCGCCCGAGCCAGAATACCCGGGAACTGATCACCTTTCGCAATCGATCCGTCGTCTCGAGCAGCGCCTTCAGGAAGTAGCGGCACGCTTACCGGATCGATGGACAACGCTTGCGCGTGCTGTTCCCGATTTTGATCGCGCCGCCGCCGAATTCAGCGAGCCGAGACGCGCCCTCGATGACGAGGACGTGTTGGCGCAAGCTTCAGCAGCTTTTGCGCCAGACCCGCCGAATCAATCCACACAAGATATCGCAGCGGTGCTCGATTGTGATGCCATGCTTGCTCCCGATACCGCGAGGCCAGGCACTCGCTCGATCGAGGACGAGATCGGCATGTTGCGGAACGAGCTTGGGGATATCGCTTACACGTTGAAGGAAGCCCTCCCGCGTCACCTCGTCGAGGCCATCGAGTCGCGGCTGGCAAATGTTGTTCAGCAAATGGTGCAAACCGGCCACAGTGGCAGCGACCGCGGCCCACTCGGCGCTGTTGAGAAATCGATCACGGAGATTCACGAGACCGTCCGCAAATTGATGCCGGCTGAAAAACTGGCGGGCTACAACGAGGCGATCACGGCGCTGTCGCAGAAAATCGATCTCATCCTCGCCGAGAGAGATCCGGCGACAATGCATCAGCTCGAGCGCTCGATCGCAGCACTGCGGGAGATCTCTTCGCGCGTCGCGACCAATGACACGGTAGGCCAAATTTCAAACCGGATTCAGATGCTCGCCGACAGGATCGATCATCTTGCGATCGGCAGCGGTTCAAATGATATTCTCGCCAACCTGCAAGACCGGATCGAAGCGCTCACCAAAACTCTTTCCGAACGAAGTAGCCTGGAGACCGCAGTACCGCAACGCCTGGAAGCGGTAGCGCAAAGTCTTGCCGATAGCATCGGCCTGCTGCAGAACTTCCGCCCGGATGAGGCCATTGCGCAGCATCTGGAGGACCGTATCGGCAAGTTGATCGAGCGGCTGGATGCGTCCGGCGCCCGCCTCGACCAGCTGCAATCGATCGAGCGGGGACTCACTGATCTTCTGGCGCATATGGAAGGTCTGAGCTCGAGCGGCGACACGGCATCCATCCGCGCCGAGGCCGCCACGATCGAATCGGTAAAGCAGGAAGTATCGCTTTCGCGGACGGCGCTGGAATCGCTGCACACCAGGCTGGGCGACCTGTCTGATCGCCTCGCTTCAATCGAGAGAGAGTTTCGGGGCGACTGGTGGAGATTTGCGGGCCGCGGAAACGAATTCCGCTCGCGCACCGGCCGGGAGCAAACGGACCAGGCGCCGCCTGCCTCTCAAGGGCTGCGGATATCAATCCCGACTTCATATGGCATGCGGGGCGGCGATGACCCTCGGTCGAGTGATGACCACCCGCTTGAGCCTGGCTCCGGGCGCCCGGGCGGAGCGGGCGCATTAGCCGGAGGTTCGAACGCTTCTCTCGAATCTGCTCGATCAAAACCAACGTCTGCCGGCAAGGCGGATTTCATCGCGGCGGCAAGACGTGCCGCGCAGGCGGCAGGCCACGACGGTCGCGATCGAAAGCCTCGCTCGGAATCCTGGCATCCGGACGCAGAGAACGTAACGCCGCCTTCACGAATGATGAGGCGCGTCAAAGGCCTCGTGATTGCGGCAAGCGCTGCAGTTATCGGCGTCGGGGTCATCCATTATGGCGGGGGCATGTTCGACTTCGGCGTTTTCGAATCGAGAAACGGCGGAGCGGCGAACGAGCAGGTCGAGCTTGGTGCGCCCGAGAAGGATCCCGAGAGCGTGGTCGCCGTTCCAAGTGCACAACCGTCAGTCGCCGTTACACCCAAGACTGACCCCAAGGACGTCAGCGAGAGCGTCGACACTGCACTTCTTGCTCCACCGATGCTGCCCAACCTTACGCCCGCCCCGCCACTGGCGAGCGTTCCGATGAGCGGCGACGTATCGCTCCAAGGAAAAAGCAACAGTTCTCGGAACACCCCTTCGATCTTGTCGGCGCCCGCGATGAATACGCCGGGCGTGGTGGCTCCGCCGCCAGGCGAAGTGACGGGGTCCGTGACCGCACTATCCCGCAAGAACGCAAAACCGGACGCGCAGCCGCCGCAAACCCCAGCTGAACGGCTTCCTACCACTCAAGCGCCAAGTGAACGGCTTCCCGCCACCATTGGAAGTCAGCGGCTGCGCAGTGCGGCGCTATCCGGCGATCCGGCTGCGGCTTACGAAATCGCGATGCGCTTTGTCGAAGGTCGCGGGGTCCCACTCAATCTCGAGGAGGCAGCTCGCTGGTTCGAGCGTGCGGCAAGCAAAGGCATCACTCCGGCCCAGTTTCGCTACGCAAGCATGCTTGAAAAAGGGCAAGGCGTGAAAAAGGACCTAGCAGCGGCCCAGCGCCTCTACATCGCCGCGGCTAACAAGGGCCACGCCAAAGCCATGCACAACTTAGCGGTCTTGTATGCAGAAGGAGCGGAAGGCAGGCCGGATTATGCAACCGCGGCAGAATGGTTCCGCAAGGCCGCGCAGCATGGGGTAGCGGACAGCCAATATAATCTTGGCGTCCTCGCGGCACGGGGTCTTGGGACGGAGAAGAATCTCATCGAAGCCTACAAATGGTTCGCTCTCGCCGCAGCCCAGGGCGATCGGGAAGCGATTCGGAAGCGCGACGATGTGGCAGGACGGCTGGATGCGCAGGCGCTGGCCACAGCCCAGCAGGCCGTCAACAGCTTCACGCCTGCGGCTCAGCCGCCGGAAGCGATTACGGTTTCTCCGCCGGCGGGCGGCTGGGACGGGCCGCCGCAGCCGACACATCAAAGGCAGAAGGCAGCCGGGCCACTCTCGCTCAGCGCGTTCAATTCAGGAAGGCTGTGAGCCACGGCGGCAAATCCGTCGAGGACGTGATCTTCACCAAATTCATCGTTAAGTTTGCGTGCGGCACGGAGTTGTACACTCCTGTTCGCATCGCTGACGTTTGCGCGCGCCTCGGTGTTAGTTGCATATGGACAGCGTGAGCGACCGGCGGGCGAGCCGGCCGTCCGACTTAACATTTGGACAAGACGCTTGCAGATCTATCTTCCGATCGCCGATTTGCCGGTAAACGTGTTCCTTGTGCTCGGGATGGGGCTCGCGGTCGGGTACATTTCGGGCATGTTTGGAATTGGCGGCGGCTTTCTGATGACGCCGCTGCTGATTTTTATTGGAATTTCTCCGGCTGTAGCGGTAGCGACCGTCTCGAGCCACATCACCGCATCATCGTTCACAGGGGCAATAAACTACTGGCGGAAACGCGCAATCGACGTTGCGCTCGCAATGATGTTGCTCAGCGCGGGCATTGTGGGGACTGCAAGCGGCGTCTGGCTGTTCACCGAGCTGCGCGCCCTTGATCAGCTCGATCTCGTCATTGGCCTTTCCTATGTCACGCTGCTGACCGCCGTCGGCGGCATGATGATCTACGAAAGCGTGTTTGCGGTCCTGCGCGCGCGCCGTGGCATGCCAGCAACCCTGCGCCGGCCCGGCAGCCACACCTGGGTCCATGGCCTACCATTCAAGCTTCGTTTCAAGCGATCGAAAATCTACGTTTCCGCAATCCCCGTCTGGGCCATCGGATTTATCATCGGATTCGTCGGCGCGATCATGGGCATCGGAGGGGGATTCCTGCTGGTTCCCATGCTGATCTATGTCTTGCGCGTGCCGACGGCGACCGTGATCGGCACCTCGATGGTCCTCACATTGATCACGATGGCTTCCGCTACGGTGATGCATGCTGCCACCAATCACCTCGTCGATGCTGTGCTGGCCCTGATCCTCATGGTCGGAGGCGTTATCGGCGCGCAATTTGGGGCACGCATGGGTCAGAAGATGAGCGGCGAACGATTGCGTCTGCTGCTCGGTCTCCTGGTCTTCGCTGTCGGCCTGCGATTTGCCTACGAGCTCGTCGTCAAGCCGGAGGATCTCTATTCGCTTCGCTATCTGGGGACTGACTGATGCGGCGGCTGGCACTCCTGCTCATCTGCGCGCTTCTGGCGGCGGGGGTCCGGCCGGCGGCCGCGGAGCGGCTGGTCGTCTCCTTGTCCAATCACCGGGTCGCGGTCACCTCGAATTTCGTTGGCGAAGAGCTGGTGCTCTTCGGCACCATCGAGCCAGATCGCGCAACGAGCCTGCTGCATCCGCCGTACGATCTCGTGGTCACCGTCGCTGGCCCTCCACAGACGCTGCGCACGCGGCGCAAGCAACGTATGCTCGGCATCTGGGTCAATGTCGATTCGCGCGAATTCGTCGGCGTGCCCTCGTATCTGGCGGTCCTGAGCAACCGACCCGTCGGCGAGATCGCCAACCAGGATACGTTGCGCCGGCTGCAGATCGGGCTCGATTACTTTTTGCTGCGGCAAAGGATAGGTCCGGACGTCGCGGATACCGTTCCGGACGATCCGTTCCGCCGCGCCTTCGTGCGACTGAAGACTCAGCAGGGACTCTATCGTCAATCAGGCACGGGAGTGACTTTCCTGACTCCTGCGGTCTTCCGCGCATCTATACCCTTGCCGGCCGCGGTACCGACGGGCACCTACGCCATCGATGTCGCATTGTTTTCCGACGGGCGGCTTGTCACCCGTACCAATTCGGCACTCGAAGTGATCAAGGCGGGATTCGAGCAATACGTGGCCGATGCGGCCCGCGATTATGGCCTGCTCTATGGAATCGCGACGGCGCTGATGGCGCTGCTCATCGGCTGGTTCGCCAGTGTCGTCTTCCGACGCGACTAGTCCGGCATGCAGCGCCTGGCCGCGAATCGGTAGAGCCGGTCATCTCCAAGAAGATGCGCATTGTAAGCTAGCGTGCCGAAAAGGTCGGCGAACGCCGCATGGCGCACGTTGAGGCCGCCCGTGAAGGCGCCGAACGCGGGCATCACGATGCGTTCTGCATCTGCCGCAAAGCAGCGGCGGCTGACCGCGCGGCCGCGATGAGAGACCCGGGCCACGGGGTGCAGATGACCGCTGATTTCTCCCGCCGCACCGGTCGGCAGGTGGCGAAACACCAGCCCGCCTGACATCATCCGATCGAGGAAAACCCCGCCGATGCCGGTTGCGGGCTGCGGATCGTGATTGCCGGTGATCCAGACCCAATCGCGCCCGTACTGCATGCCGCGCAGATACTCGCGATCTATCTCTCCGAGGCGTGAGGGGCCGGCCCCATCGTGAAAACTGTCGCCGAGCGCGACGACGCACAGCGGCGCATAACGGCTGATCAGCCTGCCGAGACGGACGAGCGTCGCCGCCGTGTCATACGGCGGTAGCAACATGCCACGCGCGGCGAAGCTCGACCCTTTTTCGAGATGCAGGTCGGCAACCGCGAGAAGGCGTTGTTCAGGCCAGAATAACGCGCCTTCAGGATCGGCGAGAAGAGCGACGTCAGAAATCGAGATGTAATGGCCCAATCTGTCCCGGCTATCCCACTTGGCTGCCGAACCCGCTTCACGCCAGCCCGGCGATGCCGAAGGCTCGGGAGGGAATGAACTCAATGCATCGCCTCCTTGATCAATTCGTCCGCCGCTTCGGCGAGCAGTGCATCGGATGCTTCGCCGGAAATCGTCTCAATTCCGATCTCGAGCAGCACGGGAACTGAAAGCGGCGAGACATGATCAAGAGCCTTATGAACGATTCGGCCCCTGATGCGCGAGAGCATTTCGCCGAGCCGCTTGATATCGAGGAGGCCGGTTGCCGCATCGGCACGCGCCGCGCGCAGCAAGACGTGGTCGGGCTGATGCTTGCGCAGCACGTCATAGACGAGATCTGTCGAGATCGTAAGCTGCCTGCGCGATTTTTCCTCGCCGGGAAATCGCTTCTCGATCAGGCCAGCGATAATGGCGCAATTGCGGAACGTACGCTTCATGAGCGCCGAATCGGCAAGCCAGGCTTCGAGGTCATCGCCCAACATGTCCTGATCGAACAGCTGCGCCAGCGAAAAATCGCCGCGCGCAATGTGCAAGGCGGGATCGCCGAGGCTCCATATGGCTAAGGCGTACTCGTTTGCGACAAAGCCGAGCGGCCGCAACCGCGCGCGCTCCATGCGGCGCGTGAGCAGCATGCCCAAAGTCTGGTGCGCGAGACGTCCTTCGAATGGATAGCAAACGAGATAATACTTTGCAGCGCGGGGAAAGGTTTCGACCAGGAGATCGCCTGCTTTCGGCAAAAGCGAGCGCCATTGCTGGATCTCAAGCCACTCGCGAACCTGCTCGGGCAGCGCTCGCCAGGCCTCCGGTCTTGCAAGCAGCGCGCGCACGCGTCCCGCGAGATAGGTCGATAACGGGAATTTTCCGCCTTCGTAAGCCGGCACTTTCGGGTCGCTGGCATCCGCGCGGGAGACATAGGCTTCGTCTTCAACGAGCGCTTCATATCGGAGGATTTCGCCGGCGAACACGAACGTATCGCCTGGCGTCAGCGTTTCGATGAAGTATTCCTCCACTTGGCCAAGAAGCCGGCCGCCGCGCGGAACGACGGCACCACTGCGTCGTGACCTGACCAGCCGCACCTTGACCATGTCGGCTTCGACGATGGTGCCGACATTCATGCGATAGCGCTGCGCGACTCGCGGATGTGTGATTCTCCAGCGACCGTCCTTGCCTTGACGGATCTTGGCAAACCGCTCGTAAGCTTTAAGCGCGTATCCGCCGGTAGCCACGAAATCGAGCGTCGCATCGAAATCGGCGCGGCTGAGCGCTGCATAGGGTGCGGCAGTGCAGATTTCCCGGTGCAGCTCGTCTGCCACGAAGGGCTCTCCGACCGCGCGGCCCAGAACATGCTGCGCCAGCACATCGAGCGCACCGGTGCGCAAGGGCGGAGTATCCTGCGCATTTTCGGCAACCGCATCGATTGCGGCGCGACATTCAAGAACCTCGAAACGGTTAGCTGGCACCAAAACCGCCTCGGAAGGCTCGTCGAGCCGGTGATTCGAGCGGCCGATCCGCTGCAGCAGGCGCGAACAGCCCTTCGGAGCCCCGACATTAATCACGAGATCGACGTCGCCCCAGTCGACGCCGAGATCAAGTGAGGATGTGCATACAACGCCGCGGATTTTCCCCGCCGCCATCGCATCCTCGACCCGGCGTCTCTGCGCGACATCGAGCGAACCGTGGTGCAGGGCAATGGCGAGATTGTCGTCGTTGGCGCGCCAAAGCTCCTGAAACAGGAATTCGGCCTGGCTGCGCGTGTTGACGAATACCAGCGTGGTTCGGTGCGCCTTGATGAGCGCATAGATTTCACCCAACGCGTGGCGGGCGGAATGGCCTGCCCATGGAAGATGCTCCCGGGTGTCGAGCATCGTCACCAGCGGCTGCGCCCCTGTTTCGGCGGTCACCAGGTCGGCGCGCACTTCGCCTTCGGGCGGCTGCGGCACCAGAAAACGACGAAGATCGTCGGGTTCGGCAACCGTCGCCGAGAGGCCAACCGTGGTCATATTCGGCGCGAGCGCGAACAGGCGCGCCAGCCCGAGAGAGAGCAGATCGCCGCGCTTGGAAGTGACCAGCGAATGCAACTCGTCCAGCACAACTCGCCTGAGGCTGCCAAACATGAACGGCGCATCCGCGCTCGCCAGCAGCAAGGCCAACTGCTCGGGCGTTGTGAGAAGGATGTCGGGCGGATTGCGGCGCTGACGCTGGCGCTTGGAAGTGGGGGTGTCGCCGGTGCGGGTCTCCAGGCGCAATGGCAGACTCATTTCGCGGACCGGAATTTCCAGATTGCGGGCGATGTCGACTGCCAGCGCCTTCAGCGGCGAGATGTACAACGTGTGCAGTCCACCTCCGCGACGGAGATCGCGGCCAGCGGAGAAAAGCCTTGGTCGCTCGCGTCGTCCCAGCGATCGTTCCCCGGGCGACAGCGACTCGTACAACTCGACCAGCGTCGGCAAAAAGCCCGCAAGCGTCTTGCCGCCTCCGGTTGGCGCGATGAGCAGCACCGAACGGCCCGCGCGCGCCTTGGCGAGAAGTTCGAGTTGATGCGCACGTGGCGTCCAGGCCCGATCGGCAAACCAGCGGCCAAAGACCTCGGGCAAAGACGGAGTCGTATCGAACAAATCGCGCGCGGGTTCCATAATGAGTCAATGCCCGGCAACGACGACGAAACGCAGGACCGGCAATCTTTTCTCCACTCGTTTGGCGGCAAAATCGAGACTGAACGGCTTCAGACCGCAGCGCACGCCCGTTCGAAAACGCCGATGCTCGGCCGAGGAAAGCAAGATCGGGACCACCCCTCCATATTGTCACGCCTGAATATTGTCACGCCTGAGCCCATGCAGGCGACCCCGCGTTCGGTCAAGCGAGCCTTTGCGCGTCAGCGGTGACAAGCGCGGACGAGAGATTATCTAACTGCAATGCGCCCTGAAGACATTCTGGTGCGAACAGCGTCGGGCCTGTGCTGCAAGCCCGGCGGCTTCTACATCGATCCTACTCGGCCGGTGCAGAAGGCCCTCGTGACCCACGCCCATTCCGACCACGCACGCGCGGGGCACGGCGCCGTTCTGGCAACCCGGGAGACTCTCGACATCATGCGGCTGCGGTACGGAGAGAACTTTGCCGGCCGCACCCAGGCCGTTGGCTATGGCGAAACGGTCACACTCGACGGAGCGCGCGTCAGCTTTCATCCTGCCGGCCATGTGCTTGGCTCGGCGCAGATCCGTGTCGAGTGCAATGGCTTTCGCGCGGTCGCTTCCGGCGACTACAAGGACATGCCGGACCCGACCTGCGCACCTTTCGAGCTCCTGTCCTGCGACGTCTTCATCACCGAGGCCACGTTCGGCCTTCCCGTTTTCCGCCACCACGACGCTGACGGGGAAATCGCGAAACTGCTGCGCTCGATCGCGCAATTTCCCGAGCGCGCCCATCTGGTGGGCGCCTATTCGCTCGGCAAAGCGCAGCGCCTCATGGCGATGCTCCGCGCCGCCGGTTTCGAACAGACGATCTACATGCACGGTGCGCTGGAAAGCGTCACCCGGTACTACCAAAGCCGCGGCATCGATCTCGGCCCGGTAGAACTCGCCCGCGAAGCAAAGAATGCCGATTTTCGCGGAGCGATCGTCATTTGTCCTCCAACCGCGATGGGCGAGGTGTGGTCGCGACGATTTCCCGATCCGGTCGTCGCCTTCGCCTCCGGCTGGATGCGCGTGCGCGCGCGTGCGCGCCAGCGCGGCGTGACGTTCCCGCTCGTCATCTCCGATCACGCCGACTGGGACGGACTTACGGCGACGATTTCCGCCACCGGCGCCTCGGAAATATGGATCACGCACGGGCAGGAGGATGCGCTGGTGCATTGGTGCCGCACCAGTGGTCTGAATGCCCGCCCTCTCGATATCGTCGGGTATGGCGATGAAGAGGAGAGCGAAGTTGCGGACGGCAACCCATGAACCGCTTCGCCGATCTGCTGAACCGCCTCGCCTATGAGCCGGCCCGCAATGCCAAGCTCCGACTGATCACAGACTATCTCCGCACATCGCCGGATCCCGAACGCGGTTGGGCACTGGCTGCGCTCACCGGCGCGCTGTCGTTCAGGCATGCCAAAGGCGGGATGATTCGCACCCTCATCGCCGAGCGCACCGATCCGGTCTTGTTTGCGCTTTCATACGATTATGTCGGCGACCTCTCCGAAACGGTTGCGCTGATGTGGCCGACCCCAAAAGCGGGTGGAAATCCGCTTTCGGCGCAAAGCGGTCCCAATGAAGCGGGCGGGCGCTCACCAACTTTGGCCGATGTCGTTGAAACGCTTTCGACACTCGGCAAGGCGCAGCTGCCCGCGCAAATCGCACGCTGGCTCGATGCGCTGGACGAGACCGGCCGCTGGGCGCTCCTGAAGCTGCTGACGGGGGGGCTGCGCATCGGAGTGTCGGCCCGGCTCGCGAAGACTGCGGCCGCGGCACTCGGGGACAAAGACGTGGGCGAAGTGGAGATTCTCTGGCCGGGCCTGACGCCGCCTTACTACGATTTATTTGCCTGGCTCGAGGGCCGCGCGGAAAAGCCGTCCTCGAGCGATCCGGCACCGTTTCGTCCGCCCATGCTCGCGCATGCCGCGGAAGAAAGCGACCTCGTCACCCTCGACCCTTCCGATTTCATGGCTGAATGGAAATGGGACGGAATTCGCGTGCAGGCGGTCGCGGGCATCGACCCGCGCGGTGGATTGATCGCACGCCTCTATTCGCGTACCGGCGAAGAAATTTCCAGAAGCTTTCCTGACCTGATCGCCGCCCTGCGGCTACCTGCCGCGATCGATGGCGAATTGCTGATCATGCGCAGCGGCCGCGTGCAGTCGTTCAACGTCCTGCAGCAAAGACTCAATCGCAAAACCGTGACTGCGAAGTTGCTCGCCGAATTTCCAGCGCACCTTCGAGCCTATGATCTTCTGGCGGAGAAGGATGAGGACCTTCGCGGTCATCCCTTCATCGAGCGTCGCGCGCGCCTTGAAAAGCTCGTGGCTGAACTCTCCGATCCGCGCATCGACCTCTCGCCCATGGTCAGCTTCGAGAGCTGGGAGCACCTCGCGGCCGCACGACTGGATCCCTTCTCGGCCGGGGCCGGCGCGGCCGAGGCTGTCGAGGGCATCATGCTCAAGCGGCGAGATGCGCTATACGTGCCCGGCAGGCCGAAGGGACCGTGGTGGAAATGGAAGCGAGACCCGATGATCATAGACGCGGTGCTGATGTATGCTCAACGCGGTCACGGCAAGCGCTCGTCCTACTATTCCGATTATACCTTCGGAGTCTGGGTCAGGAGCGATTCGGGAGACGCGCTGGTGCCTGTCGGAAAGGCTTATTTCGGTTTCACCGATGAAGAGCTGATTCAGATCGACCGTTTCGTCCGCCGAAACACGGTCGACCGGTTTGGACCGGTTCGTGAGGTGGCCCACGAGGCCGATCTCGGATTGGTTCTTGAAGTCGCATTCGAGGGCCTGCAACGGTCCTCTCGTCACAAATCAGGCATTGCGATGCGCTTCCCTCGCATAAACCGTCTCCGCTGGGACAAGCCGCCACGCGAAGCCGATCGCCTTGAGACATTGCAGAACATGTTGGAACGCGGCGAGAATGCTACACTGCCTGTGAACGGAGAGAACGATGGCAGATAATCAGGTCGCGCGGTGGGCTGGCGGTTCACCACTTGGAGTTTTGGCACGTCTTGTTCTGCTATCCATTCTCGTGGGGGTGATCCTCTCCGCGCTCGGGCTCGATCCGTTCGATATCGTGCGCAGCATCGAACGCCTGGTTCGCTCGCTCTGGAACATGGGTTTCGATGCGTTCCGTTGGCTGTGGCGATATTTTCTGCTCGGCGCCGTGATTGTGATCCCGGTCTGGGTCCTGATCAGGCTGTTCAACGCCCCACGCGGACGTTAGAGCCGTAGCATCTTGCGGGTTCGGCTTTCGGCGCAACCGGGCCGCTGCTCGTTCAGTCCGGCCAGCTTTCGGCCGTAATTGCCGCCGCATCGGTCCCGACAATAGAGATGATCGAATTGCGGCCCTCGCGCCTGAGCGCAGCGGCTATTTCGGCCTTGATGTCTTTGACGAGCCCGATGCCGCGGTAGATCATTCCGGTATAAAGCTGCAGCAGCGTGGCGCCGGCCTTGATCTTTTCGATTGCCGCCGCACCAGAGTCGATGCCGCCCACGCCGATCAGCGGAAAAGCGCCCTCCACCCGCACGAATGTTTCCGCCAGCATCCGCGTTGAGAGCCTGAACAAAGGCCGTCCGGAAAGCCCGCCCTGCTCCCGCGCTTTCTCGCGCTCGCTCAGCGAGCGCGGACGCGAGATTGTGGTGTTGCTCACGATCATGCCGTCAACGCGCTGCCTGCGTGCCACGCTGACAACGTCGTCGAGATCGGGCAGCTTCAGGTCAGGCGCGATCTTGAGCAACACGGGCACCAAGCCCGCGCGTGCACGAACGCGTTCGCGCGCATCGAGGACGCGAGTGAGCAGATCATTTAACGCATCGGCCTGTTGCAGGTCCCGCAGCCCGGGCGTGTTTGGCGATGACACGTTGATGGTGAAATAACTGGCCACACCTGCGAAGGTCTCCACCAGGCGGGCATAGTCGTCGGATCGATTTGCCGAATCACGATTGGCGCCGATATTCACCCCGACGATTCCGCCGCGGCTGCGGCGCGCGGCGAGCCGGATGTGGGCAGCCGCGGCCCCCTCATTGTTGAAGCCGAGCCGGTTGATCACCGCCTGATCCGCATCCAGGCGGAAGAGTCGGGGCTTCTCGTTGCCCGCCTGGGCACGCGGCGTGATCGTTCCAACCTCCACGAAGCCGAAGCCGAGTCGCAGCAATGCATCGGGCACCTCGGCGTTCTTGTCGAAACCGGCGGCCAGGCCGACCGGATTGGGGAAGTTGAGGCCAAAGGCGCGTACGGCGAGTTCGGCAGGATCGGCAGGCGCCTTCAACAGGGGCAAATGGCGCAGCGCCTTGATGGCGAGCTTGTGCGCATGCTCGGGACCCATCGCCCGGAGGAGCGGGCGAGTAAGGAGATCGAAAAGCCCGATCAACGCAATGCCCTCCGTGGCGCCGAAATAACCCTGATCGCTCAGGGCTGCAGCAATTTCAATGCGGGCTTTTGCAAGAATCGGTTGCACAGAAGGGGGGAGTCAAGGTTATATTCCTATCGATCCCGGAGCAATGCGACCCGCGCCCATGGCAATGCTTACGCATAACCAGATCTGGACTGCAATTGACCGCCTCGCCGCGCGCGCCAAGCTCTCGGCATCCGGGCTGGCCAAGAAGGCGGGGCTCGATCCGACCACGTTCAACAAGTCAAAGCGGGTGACGCCGGAGGGACGGCCGCGCTGGCCCTCTACCGAATCGGTGGCCAAGGCACTGCAGGCGACCGGCACCAAGTTCGATACCTTCGTGACGTTGATCACCGACGCAGCAAAGCCGCCAAAGAACAGCGTACCGCTGATCGGGTTCGCGCAGGCCGGCGCCGGCGGATTTTTCGACGACGGCGGCTTCCCGGTCGGCAAAGGCTGGGAAGAGATCCCTTTTCCGGCCGTAACCGATGAGCACGCTTATGCGCTCGAGATCTCCGGGGACTCGATGCGGCCGGCATATCGCGATGGCGACGTGATCATCGTTTCGCCGGGCGCCACGGTGCGCAAAGGTGACCGCGTCGTGGTCAAGACGCGCGACGGCGAAGTCATGGTCAAGGAGCTCAAGCGCAAGACTGCGAAATCGCTCGAGCTCAAGTCGCTCAATACCGAGCACCGAGACCGCACGCTGCCGATGTCGGACGTGCTTTGGGTCGCTCGCATCGTGTGGGCCAGCCAATAAGCGCGTTCAGGCGCTGCGTGCGAGGGCGCCGTCGATCATGTCAATCGTGTTCTGCAGGCCATAAACGGCAACAAAGGAACCGAACCGTGGCCCTTTCTCCTGCCCCAGCAGCACCTGATAGAGCAGGTTGAACCATTCCAGCGACACGCCCGGCTTGCCGTCCTTGGCCTTCTTCTTGTGGTCAAGAAATGGCTCGCGGCGCCCTACTTCATAGACAACATTTTGGATGGTCTCGGCGGGGGCATCGGCATTGAGCTGCGAAAGCGCGTCGCGAAGATCGATGAGTGCGGCGCGTTCCGTATCACTCGGCTCACGGTACTTCTTTTCCGGCAGCACGAAGTCCCGGAAATAGTGAAGAGCGTATTGGACCAGCTCGTTCAATTTCGGATGCGATTCCGGCGTCACTCCCGGCCGATAACGTCCGATGAACCCCCACAATGTTTCAGCGTTCTCGGCATTCGAAGATGATACCAGCGTGAGCAGCATTGAAAACGAAATCGGCATGTCGATGCTCGGCGGATTGCCGGAGTGGATATGCCACACGGGATTGGTCAGTTGCTGCCGCAAATCCTGCCGTCGATAGGCGTCGAGAAACTGGTAGTATTCGTCGACGTGACGCGGGATCACGTCGAAATAGAGCCGTTTGGCCGCCTTCGGCTCGCGATACATGAAGAGCGAGAGGCTTTCCGGACTTGCGTAGCGAAGCCATTCCTCGATCGTGAGGCCATTGCCTTTTGACTTGGAGATCTTTTGGCCTTTTTCGTCAAGGAACAGTTCGTAATTGAAGCCTTCCGGCGGCGCGCCACCCAGGGCGCGACAAATCTCGCCCGACAGCTTCACCGAATCGATCAGATCCTTGCCTGCCATCTCGTAGTCCACGCCGAGAGCGACCCAGCGCATCGCCCAGTCCGGCTTCCACTGGAGCTTGCAGCGGCCTCCGCTTACAGGCGTGGTGATGAGGGCTTTCGTTTCGGGATCTTCATATGTGATCGTTCCAGCTTTCGCGTCGTGATCCGTGATCGGCACCTGCATGACGATGCCGCTCGTCGGCGATATGGGCAGAAATGGCGAATACGTCGCCGCCCGCTCCTCGCGCAGGGACGGCAGCATGATCGCCATCACCTCATCGAACCGCTCGAGCACTTTCAGCAGGGCCTCGTCGAAGCGCCCGGAGGTGTAGCAGTCCGTCGATGACATGAATTCATATTCGAAACCGAAATGATCGAGGAACGAGCGCAGCCGCGCATTGTTGTGGGCGCCGAAGCTCGCATGAGTCCCGAATGGATCCGGCACCCTGGTCAGCGGTTTGCCAAGATGTTGTTCGAGCATCTCCCTGTTCGGCACGTTATCAGGCACCTTTCGCAAGCCGTCCATGTCATCGGAAAATGCGATCAAACGTGACTTCACCTTGTCGTCGGTCAGCACGCGAAATGCATGGCGCACCATGCTGGTTCGCGCGACCTCGCCGAAGGTGCCGATGTGCGGCAGCCCCGAGGGCCCGTAGCCGGTTTCGAAGATCACTTCCTCTTTCGGCCGCCGCTTCAGCCGCGCGACGATCTTGCGCGCTTCCTCAAACGGCCACGCGTTCGAATGCTCGGCGACTTGCCGCAGGGACGCGGCAGCTTCGGCAACTGACATCACGATCTACGATCTCCGGGTCGTACTCGGAACGGCTCAAAAGGGGCTGACGGGGAAATAGCGCAGCCAGAGATCGGTGTAACGTCCTTTTTCCCATATCCGGAACAACGCCCAATTGAACGCCTGCCGAAGAAGGTCGTTGCCGCGCTTCACCGCTATGCCGACGCCCTCCCCGAAAAAACGGCTTTCAAGGTAAGGGCCGCCGCGAAATACGCAGCAGTTTTCCGAATCTGTGCCGTTAAGCCAGAAGGCAAGCGAAATCCCGTCACCGAACAGCAGGTCGACCTCGCCGCGCTTGAGCGCAAAGCGTGCAGCGTCCGGGTTCGGATACGCATGCAGTTCGGCTTCGGTGAAAAGAGTCTTGAGATAAGCCTCGTGGGCCGTGCCGCTGACGACACCGACTTTTTTTCCTTCGAGCGCTTCCGGACGAACATCATCGATCACGTTATCGCGGCGCGAAACAAATCGGGCCGGGGTGCGATAGTAGGGATCGCTGAAATCAACGCGCGCGCGCATTTGCGGCGTCTGGGCGAGCGAGGCGATGATCGCGTCGCCATTGTTGCTGTTCAACGAAGAAATCAAGGTATCGAAGCGGCGCATTTGCACGGTGCAAGCGACCTTGAGTTCCTCACAGATGAGTCGCGCGAGATCGATGTTGAAGCCCACCGGCACGCCATCCGGGCCGGCATAGTTGAACGGCGGATAATCGGTCTCCGTCAGAAAGCGCACGATGCTGATGCGGGAAAGATCCGGACGCTCCGGCCTTCTTCGCGGATCCCAGAAGCTCGGCACAGCGATCGGATCGCTCGTCACGGAGGAAGTATTGGGCACTGCCGGCCCGACCAGCGGGGCTTCCGGTCGCGTCGGCGTTGTTTCCTGCGCGTGAGCGATCAGCGCAGCGAAGAGCACAATCGAGGCGCACGCACCGCCACCAAGGCGCGTGACGAATGTCGACGTCATCAGGCTGACCTTCCCTGGATTCGCGGCGACAATATCACCGCCCGGGCCCGCCGCCAGCATATTCAGGCCGGACGCCGCGATCAGGAGCCGGTCAAATGCTTTTCAATCTGATGCACGGGCAGCTTGACGAGATCCTTGTCGATCTCGGCGCGCAAGACCCCCTTGATCGCCTGCGAATAGGCCGGGCGCAGCATGCCGAGCGCGCGCGGCGGCGCAACCAGGATCAGCGACTTGAACTTGCCGCTGCTCACAGCAGCGTCGAGACGCTGCGCAAGTTGCGCAAGAAAGCGCTGCTCCGACTGGTCATGCCAATCAGTCTGGTCCATTGCGCTTCGGATATTCCCAATCGAGCTGTTGGTGCGTCCAGGCACATCGGTGCCAAGCTCGTGCGTCGGCGGGTTCTCCTGCTCCAGCACCTGAATGGTCTTGAGATTGGGAAATTTGCTGTCGCCCGCGTTCTCCAGAATTAGCGCTTTCTTTCCGTCGCAAACGACCACCCATTCACCGTGCCGTATCAGCAATTCGGACATAGCCGACCCTCCGCATTCCTACACTGAATACGCCGCGCGTGACGCCGGCACTTTGTTCTGAATCAAACGTGGAAACTGCCGATTTGTTGCCGCTTTCAATTCGTCCCGTCCAGCAGCCGCCGCGCAATCACCTGAGCCTGAATTTCGGCCGCGCCCTCGAATATATTGAGGATGCGGGCATCGCAGAGAATGCGCGAGACCGGGAATTCCAGCGCGAACCCGTTTCCGCCGTGCACCTGCACCGCGTTGTCGGCGGCGGCCCAGGCGATCCGCGCGGCAAGCAGCTTTGCCATGCCTGCCTCCAGGTCGCAGCGACGCCCTGAATCTTTTTCCCGCGCGGCATAATATGTGAGCTGCCGCGCGATCATGATCTCCGCTGCCATCATGACAATCTTGTCGGCGACACGGGGAAAAGTCGCAATCGCAACTCCAAACTGGACGCGGTTCTGCGCATAGTCGAGCGCCTGCTCCATGGCGGCCTGCGCCACTCCGATCGACCGCGCAGCAGTCTGAATGCGCGCGGATTCAAATGTCTTCATCAGTTGCTTGAATCCCAGACCCTCGCAGCCCCCGAGCAGGTTTTCCGCTTTCACCTCGAAGCCGTCGAAAGCAATCTCGTATTCTTTCATGCCGCGGTAGCCAAGAACCTCGATTTCCGTTCCGCGCATGCCTTTCACCGGGAACGGATTGCTGTCGTCGCCGCGCGGCTTCTCGGCAAGGAGCATCGAGAGCCCACGATGACCGCTCTCGGTCTGGTTGGTGCGCACCAGCAGCGTCATCAGATCGGCACGCACCGGGTGCGTGATCCAGGTCTTGTTGCCGTACACCTTGTAGACGTCGCCCTCGCGCACCGCCCGCGTCCTGATCGAGGCCAGATCGGAGCCGGTGTTCGGCTCGGTGAATACGGCGGTCGGCAAAACTTCACCCGATGCGATTTTCGGTAGCCATTTTTTTTGCTGCTCGGGCGTCCCGCTGCCGAGAATGAGTTCGGCGGCTATTTCAGAGCGGGTGCCCAGCGAACCGACCCCGATATAGCCTCGCGCGAGCTCTTCCGAGACGACGCACATGGATTCTTTCCCGAGTCCCAGGCCGCCGAATTCTTCCGGAATCGTCAGGCCGAACACGCCGAGCGCCGACATTTTTGAAATGATTTCAAGCGGAATATAGCTGTTCGTCAGATGCCAACCTTGTGCTTTGCCGCTGACCTCGCTGTCGGCAAACTTGCGCATCTCGTTCCGGATCGATTCAAGCGTGTCATCGAGCCCACAAGCGCCGATCGTTGCGCCATGGCTCGTGCGTATGAGTTCGATAAGGCGTGCGCGACGCTCGGCGGTGTTGCCTTCCATGGTGAGACGCTCGATGGCCGGCGTCATGCGGCCGGCGACCTGCGTCGGCGAGAGGCCGAGCTCCGCGAGCCTCACAATTTCGCCCTGACTCATCGGAATTCCGCCGAGCACCTGGGCGACATATTCGCCGAGGCCGATGCGGATCAGGAGCTCTTCGATTTCTCCGAGCAATCCCATCCGCGCCATCCGCTCGGCGTAGAACGCGAGCTGGCGGACGGCTTCGGTATAGGTCGCAAGCCAGGCTAAGCCATGGGCCGCGCGTTGCTCTCGGTCGAGAAGGATGGCCGCGACCTGCCCCTCCTGCGAGACTCGATTGCGAATTCTCGCCGTCGCATCGCCCAGCAATGCGTCGAGAACGGTGGCCGCCTCGCGAGCCAGTTCGACGATTTCGGGCTCGTTCATGGATCGCGCGACAACGCTCGACATTGTGAATGCTCGGGATACGGGCTGGCTGCGAACACTACGCGTGCAGTGCACAAAAGCAAGGCGATCCGCCGTGCGCGCAACGCCGCCAACTGCCGCATCGACCATCGCTAAATGGCTAAGAAAATTAACCATTTCAGGTTTTACATGGCAGGCCTGGGGCGCTTCGCTCCCTTGGGCATGACCGACACCAGCGCATGCAAATGGCCGAGCAATCCCCACCCCTGAACAGGCTGGCACGCCTGCTCACCTCGTTCTCGGTGCGCACGCGGATCGTGGTGCTTGCCCTTATTCCAGTCGCTGGATTTCTTTTCAACGGCCTCACCTTCGTTTCCGGTGAGGGGGAGGTTGGCGCGGCTTTCCAGTCGACTACGAACGCTCGCAGGCTCGCCGACGCGAGTCGTGAATTCAAATTCGCGATCGCCGCTATGCGAATTGCGGCAAGGGACTTCTCTGCTTCACCACATGCAAGCGTGATCGATAGCTTTGAAGAGGCGCAGAAGACCGCGATGCGCAGCCTCGACACCATCGAGGCAGGCCTCAGCGGGATGCGCGTCGACGATATCAGGGCTTTGCGCAACGAGCTGAAAGGCCTGAAGAAGAATTTTGACCAGCTGGTGACGGAACAGCGGACGCTTGGGTTCACGGATACGGAAGGGCTGCGCGGGGAATTGCAGAGCGCTGGTCTGAAGATCGAGCGCGCCATCAATGAAAACATGTCCTGGCTGGCCGAAGCTGAGGCCTCCAAGCTCATGATGTTTCTGCTGATCATGCGTCATTATGAGGCTGAGTTTCGGCTGGCGCCTGCGGAAATCACCCGACAGGAATTTGTCGTCTCTTATCGAAAATTCACCGAGCGGTTCAATGCCATCGACGGCACGCCGGAGATGAAGACGAAGCTGGAAAGCGAAGTGAAGCTCTACGTCGACACGTTTGCGCAATGGATCGAGGTCAGTGATCGGGCGCGGCCGATGCGCGCCCTGATCGATATTGACAGCCAGAACATGCTGCCGCGGGCCGATGCGGTGATCGCCGTCGCAAACGGCGCCGCCGAACATGCGGCTGCTGCGCTGGTCGCCTCACAGCACCGTACACGCAATGGCATCGTAATCGTCGGCATAGCCATGGTGGCACTGGGGCTTGCCTTCAGCTGGATGATCGGACGTAGCATCACGCGGCCCCTGAACGGTCTCGCGACCGTTATGCGCCGTCTCGCCGACGGCGACACGATGGCACGCATTCCAGCAACGCGCGCCCGCGACGAGATCGGAGAAATGGCGCGCACGGTCATCGTATTCCGCGATAATATGGTCGAACGCGAACATCTTGCGCAAAAACAGACCGAGGCGAGCCGGGCGCGCGAGGTGCGTAGCGACAACATCGCGTTCATGATCTCACAGTTCAAACACTCGGTCGAAAGCGCACTGGGCAAGCTTCGCGGAGCTTCGATGAAGCTGGAAATGAGCTCGTCCGATCTGAACCGCGCGGCAGATGTGGTCTCCTCCGAAGCTGACACCGCGAAGACGCGCGTCGCAGCCGCTTCGGAAAATGTCACGGCGGCTGCGAGCTCGGTCGAGGAACTCGCAGCTTCCATCGGGGAAATTGCGTCGCAGGCGACGAAATCGACCGATGTTGCCGGCCGCGCTGTCTCGGAGGCCCAGCGCACCGTGCGGACGATGTCGGAGCTGAGCAACGCGGCCAGTCGGATCGGTGAAGTCGTCGGCCTCATTCAGGCGATCGCCGGGCAGACCAACCTGCTCGCGCTCAATGCAACCATCGAGGCGGCCCGCGCCGGCGAGACTGGCAAGGGCTTTGCGGTTGTCGCCGCCGAGGTCAAGTCGCTAGCCGGCCAGACAGCCAAAGCAACCGAGGAGATTGCAGAGCAGATCGGCGCCATCCAGTCGGCAGCAGCCGATGCTTCGCAGGCGATCGAACAGGTCGACGCGATCATCCGCGATATGTCTTCGATCGCGACGACAGTCGCCGCCACCGTCGATCAGCAGAACTCGGCGGTCGCCTCGATCGCGGAGGGAGTCGGCCGCGCCTCGAGCGAAGCGCGCGTCGGCGCCGATGCGATGAGCCGCGTCGCCGGGGTCACTTCTACCGCACGATCGACCGCTTCCGCAGTCAAGGAACTTGCCGACGCGGTTGCGATCGAAGCCGAAGGACTGGAAGCACAGGTGCGGCAGTTCCTCACCAGCGTACAGGCCGCGTAATCCGGTCCGACGGAGAGTTGAAAAGCCCACAACGGCCTTGCAAAGCATGCGGCAATGGATGATCTGAAGGGTCGACCTCCAGGAGCATCCGTTGAGCGTCTTGCAGCAGTCAGTGCGAATTGCGACCGACGCCTTTCGGCATTTTTCGGCGGACGACGGGTGGGCGACCGCAAGCCACATCGCCCTTTCCACTCTCATGGCGCTGTTCCCGTTCCTGATCGTGGTGACGGCGCTCGCCGCCTTTTTTCTGGGATCTAAGGAACTCGCCGACGAAGCAGCACGCATCCTGCTGGAAGCGTGGCCAAAACAGGTCGCCGCACCGATCGCACGCGATATAACCGGCGTTCTCACCTCGACCCGTGGCGACATCCTGACCTTCGGCGTGCTGTTCGCGTTGTATTTCGCATCGAGCGGCGTCGAGAGCCTGCGCATCGGACTGAACCGGGCGTATGGCATGAAAGAGACGCGTGCGTGGTGGCTGTTACGTATCGAATCCGTCGTCTATGTGCTCGTCGGTGCGGTTGCCATTTTGGCCTTTTCGTTTCTTGTCGTCCTGGCACCGGTAATTTTGGACAGGCTGACCCACTACGTGCCCGCGCTGGAGCAGTTCGGCGATATGATCACCTTCGCGCGCTACGGCGTCACCGTCGTCGTCCTTATCGTTGCGCTCACGATCGTGCACCTCTGGCTTCCTGCCGGGCGCCGATCATTCAGCCAGATCGCACCGGGAATAATCGCGACACTGCTGCTCTGGCTGATTACCGGCGCTGCTTTTGGTCGCTATCTCGCTAGTTATGCTTTTGCTTACGTCTCGATGTATGCGGGGCTGGCGTCGGCAATGGTGGCGCTTGTCTTCCTCTACGTCTGCGCGTCGATCTTCATCTACGGCGGCGAATTGAATTCGATGATCTTCCAAGCACGCGCAAAATTGCGATAGATCGAAATCGTACCCGATCAGGGCCGAACTTATTGGCGCCATTCACGTCTTGAATGCACGACCGGCGAGACGTCGATGCGACCCTTGCTCTAGCTTGCTGCCGCTTCGAGCACGTCTTCGAAGGTCCTCAATCCGAGACGGGGCGCATTCACCATGACAGCCATGTTCCCGGGCGGATGCTGGTTCTTCCACATTTTCATGTGCGCGAGTGGGATGTTTTCCCAGGGAAAGACCTCGCTCATGCAGGGATCAATGCGTTGCTCCAGCACAAAGCGGTTTGCCTGAGAGGCTTGCTTGAGATGGGCGAAATGCGAACCCTGAATGCGCTTCTGCCGCATCCAGACGTACCGCGCATCAAAAGTGAGATTGTAACCCGTTGTTCCGGCACAGAAGACGACCATGCCGCCGCGCTTCACCACGAGGCAAGACACTGGAAACGTCTGTTCGCCCGGATGTTCGAACACGATGTCCACATCGCGCTTGCCCGTGATGTCCCAGATGGCCTTGCCGAACCGACGAGCCTCTTTCGTCCACTCGCCATACTCGGGCGAATTCACCGCCGGCATCTGGCCCCAACATTTGAAATTTTTGCGATTGATCGCGCCTTTCGCGCCGAGATTGAGAACGTAATCAATTTTTGAATCATCGGAGACGACCGCAATCGCGTTTGCGCCCGATGCGGCGACGAGTTGAACCCCGAACACGCCGAGGCCACCCGAAGCGCCCCACACCAGCACATTGTCGCCGGGTTTAAGTGTATGCGGCGAGTGGCCGAACAGCATGCGATAGGCCGTCGCAAGCGTAAGGGTGTAGCAAGCGGACTCTTCCCATGAGAGGTGTCCCGGCTTCTGCATGAGCTGGCGCGACTGGACGCGACAAAACTGTGCAAACGAACCGTCCGGAGTCTCGTACCCCCAGATCCGTTGCGATGGAGACAGCAAGGGATCTCCGCCATTGCAGTCTTCGTCATCACCATCGTCCTGATTGCAGTGAACGATGACTTCATCGCCGATCTTCCAGCGCTTGACCTTCGCGCCTACGGCCCAGACCACGCCCGAAGCGTCGGAGCCGGCGATATGGAAAGGATGCTTGTGCACGTCGATGGTGGAAATCGGCTGGCCCAGACCGGCCCAGACGCCGTTGTAGTTGACGCCGCCCGCCATCACGAAGACCAGCACCTCGTCATCGGCAATCGGCCATGTGGGCACCACTTCAAGCTGGAACGACTTGTCGGGCGGACCGTGTCGTTCCTTCCGAATGACCCAGGCGTGCATCTTGTCCGGCACGTGACCAAGCGGCGGAATTTCTCCAATGCCGTATAGATCACGGGGCGATGCGACGCTTCTGATCTTGCTGACAGCGGCCATCGAACGCCTCCCACCCGGTCAGGAACTCCGAGTCTGAACAATCTTATGATGCAGCGCAACAATCTTGTTGGCATGCAGTAAGCTACTGAATTGATATGGTTTATTCATTCGATCTTGCCCGAGCCTTGCGATCTGGACAGCGGGCAAGAGGGTCAATGCAAATCTAACCATCTCGTTTCGAAGAACGTTAAGCGCTCGCTCCTAACGTGCCGCCCGGGATCACAGCATCGGCACGCGAATGAACTTGCCACACCACTCGGCCGCGAGGGGGCTTTATTTCTGCAATTGGGCGCTTGTCTGCCTCATGGGGCTGACATGTGCGGCCGGACTTGCGTTCACCGGCTTCTCAATCGGATTGGCTGGTGCGCTCAAGCCGATTTCGCTCACCGGCATGTACCTGGCATATGCCGGGTTTGCCGCGTACCGGCCGCACAAATGCGATCCCAGGATTATCTTCATCGTTGGGTCGACTGGGCAGATCGTACTGATCACGCTCTTCATGACGCCGCTGACCTATGTGGCAGCGTCCGCTGACCTACCGATGCAGGATGCTGCCCTCCACTCGATCGATCGCATGCTGCGGCTCGACTGGATGAGCTACTTCAATTTCGTATACGGCAACACCGCCCTGCTTTATTGCGCGACATTGGCCTACGCCATGATCCGATGGCCGGTATTCGCCATCCCGATGGTGCTCGGCGCGACCAGGCGGTACGAGCGGCTGCAGGTGTTCACGCTCGCATTCGGACTTGCCCTCGCCTGCACAACCCTGATCTCGATATGGGTCCCGGCGATGGGGATCTACGAACTGCTGGGCTTCAGTCCAGATCCGACTGTTTTCAGGCCGGCGGCGTATACCGAGTATCTCGACATCATGCCGCGCGTACGTGACGGAAGCCTGCGCGCACTGGAATTTGCCGAACTTATCGGTCTCGTTACCTTCCCCAGCTTCCATGCTGCTGCAGCGGTGCTTTATCTCTGGGCTCTCTGGCCGATTCGCTGGTTCGGGCCGATCGCGGCGGCCATCAACGTTGCCATGATTCTGGCAACGCCCATCTGCGGCGGGCATTATTTTATCGACGTGCTCGCCGGAATCGCAGTCGCAATAGCGTCCATTTTCGTTTCGAAGGCCATCGGACGATGGTTCGCGAGTGCGAAGTTCGCTCCGCAACGTTCCGATCTTCAGAGACCGCTCTCGAGGCCCGTACCTTATCGGAATTTTCAAGGGACAACGGAGCGTACGTCAGCAATTCCTTAAGCATTCTGCAATCGGCCGTCGGTAGGCTTCGCCAGCGAGGGTCAAATCGAGCCACCATGTCCGAGCAAACCATTCGAAGCACGATTGGGAGCTTCAGTCCGCAGACCGCCCTGCCTTGGTTTGCTGCCGCCGGCGTGTATCTGCTCCTCATAGCGGTCGCGCCGCGGCTGCTTGCCGACCCCGATACCTATTCGCATATCGCACTTGGGCGCTGGATTCTTGAACATCAGGCGGTTCCGCTTACGGACCCGTTCTCCGCGACGTTTCGCGGAGCCCATTGGGTTGCGTTCGAATGGCTTTCGCAGGTCATCTTCGCCGTCGCTTTTGCGCTTGGGGGCTGGGCGGGCGTAACCGCTCTGGCTGGGGCAGCCGTCGCAATTGCGTTCGGACTGCTCGGCCGCTTTCTTCTGCGCGAGCTGCAACCCACCGCTTCCCTCGTCGCGCTGCCCGCGGGGCTGCTGTTAACGGCACCGCATATTCTGGCGCGCCCGCATGTCCTGGCGCTGCCAGTCCTTGTCGCCTGGATCGGTGCGCTGGTGCGCACGGTCGACACTCGCGCTTCACCGCCTTGGCTGGTTCTGCCCTTGATGACGCTATGGGCCAATCTGCACGGGAGCTTCACGTTCGGACTGGCGATGATTGTTCCACTCGCAATGGAATCGATCTGGCGCACGCCGCGTTCCAGACGGCTTGATGTGACCCGGCTTTGGCTGCTGTTTGCACTTCTCGCTTTTGCGGCGGCTTGTCTTAATCCTTACGGCCCGGAAATGATCATGGTCACGTTCCGCACGGTGGCCTTGGGGTCAGCGTTGTCGACCGTGAGCGAATGGCGGCCGCAGGACTTCACTCACATCGGCAGCTACGAACTGATCATACTCGGCGCTTTCGGGACCGCACTTTATCTGGGAGTCAAGCTCCCGCTCATGCGTCTGCTGATGCTGTTCGGTCTGCTGCATCTCAGCCTCTCACAGGTGCGTCACGCCGATCTGCTGGGCATGCTGGGACCGATGGTCCTCGCTAAGCCACTGGCCGAGCAGTTTGCGGAAATCGCAGCAGAGAAGGTTCGTTCCGTGCGCTTCGGCACGAGGCCAGCCGGCTTGCTTTTGGCCGTACTGCTCACGCTGACTGCCGGTTTGTCCGTCTTGCGCCCGGACATCGCTCCGGCGGCAAACATCAGCCCCGCCGCGGCGGTTCACGCGTTCCGCATGGCGAAGCCGGGCACCATCTTCAACGACTACAATTTCGGCGGTTATCTCGATTTCGTAGGCATCGCGCCCTTCATCGACGGTCGAGCGGAGCTTTATGGTGAAGCTTATGTGCTGCGGCATGCGCGCGCAGTTGCCCTTCGCGATGTCCCGGATTTTCTGCGGCTCCTGGATGAATACAGAATCGGGGCGACCTTGTTGCCGCCAGCGGCCCCTGCGGTGGCGTTGCTCGACCGCCTACCCGACTGGAAGCGCATTTACGCTGACAATGTCGCGGTCGTGCACATCCGCCGCTGAGGCGTTGCACATCCACTACGATCGAAAATTCGTATTGCGGTGCAACAAAAAAAGCGCCACCGTGCGGCAGTGAGCCGACGGCCATGACACGCGACAGTCAGAAGCTCGACAAGCCGTGGATATTCCGCACTTATGCGGGTCACTCCACCGCAGCGGAGTCGAACGCGCTTTACCGCAAGAACCTCGCCAAGGGGCAGACAGGCCTCTCCGTTGCCTTCGATCTGCCGACCCAGACCGGCTACGATTCCGATCACGTGCTGGCGAAGGGCGAGGTGGGCAAGGTCGGGGTGCCGATCTGTCATCTCGGCGATATGCGCGCTCTCTTCGAGGGAATTCCGCTCGCCTCGATGAACACCTCGATGACCATCAATGCCACGGCCGCCTGGCTGATGGCGCTTTACATTGCGCTCGCCGACGAGCAGGGCGCAGCCCGAGACGGGCTGCAGGGCACGATTCAAAACGACATCATCAAGGAATATCTTTCGCGGGGCACGTACGTCTTCCCGCCGCATCCTTCGATGCGGCTGACCAAGGATGTCATACTTTTCACGACCAAAGAGATTCCGAAATGGAATCCGATCAATGTCTGCTCCTATCATTTGCAGGAAGCGGGGGCCACGCCCGTGCAGGAGCTCGCATTCTCGCTTGCGACAGCAATTGCCGTACTCGACACCGTGAAAGCATCCGGCGAGGTGCCTGCGAAGCGATTTGGCGAGGTGTTCGGCCGAATCTCTTTCTTCGTCAATGCCGGTTTAAGATTCATCACCGAAGTCTGCAAAATGCGCGCATTCACCGAGCTATGGGACGAGATTGCGCGCGAGCGATACGGCGTCGTCGATCCGAAGCAACGGCTGTTCCGGTACGGCGTGCAGGTCAATTCGCTCGGCCTGACCGAGCCTCAGCCCGAAAACAACGTCGCCCGCATCTTGATTGAAATGCTTGCCGTCACGCTTTCGAAAAACGCGCGCGCCCGGGCGATTCAACTGCCAGCGTGGAATGAGGCGCTCGGATTGCCGCGACCGTGGGACCAGCAATGGTCGCTTCGGATGCAGCAGATTCTCGCTTACGAGACCGACCTGCTCGAATATGGCGACATATTCGACGGTGCCGGGGAAATCGCGCGCAAGGTCGACGAGCTGAAGCATGAGGCCAGGGAGGAGTTGGAGCGTATAGAACAGATGGGCGGCGCGGTTGCGGCGGTGGACACCGGCTACATGAAGCAGCAGCTGGTCGAATCGAACACGGCGCGCCTGGAAGCCATCGAGCGCGGCGAACAGGTGGTCATCGGAGTTAACAAGTATATCGAAAGCGAACCGTCTCCTCTTGCGGATGCAGCCGAGACGATCCTTACCGTCTCCGAGAAAGCAGAGCGTGAGCAGATCGAGCGCTTGCATGCATGGCGCGCCGCGCGCGACAAGGCTGCTGTCGCTTCGGCTTTGAAAAAACTCAAGCAGGCCGCCGCAAGCGGCAGCAATGTCATGCCGGCATCCATAGAATGCGCAAAGGCGGGCGTCACCACCGGGGAATGGGGGTGGACCTTGCGGGAGGCATTCGGCGAATATCGCGCCCCTACGGGCGTAGGCCGCGCAATGCGCAATGATGTCAGGGGCCTGGACGCAATCCGCGCCGATGTCGATCGTCTGTCAAGCAAGCTCGGACGAAGGCTCACTTTCCTTGTCGGAAAGCCGGGGCTCGACGGCCATTCCAACGGCGCCGAGCAGATCGCGGTTCGCGCGCGCGACGCGGGGATGCAGGTCGTCTACGAAGGTATCAGGCTGACGCCGGAGGAAATCGTCGAAGCCGCCCGAAAGGAAAAGCCGCATGTCGTCGGACTCTCGGTGCTTTCGGGGAGCCACTTGCCGCTTGTCGAAGACGTCGTGGACCGAATGAGGCAGGCGGGCCTGGACGTGCCGGTGGTGGTCGGAGGCATTATCCCGCCTGAGGATGTCGCCGAATTGCAAAAAGTGGGAGTGGCCGCAGTGTACACGCCCAAGGATTTTGAATTGAACCGTATCATGTCGGATCTGGTGCGAATCGTCGAACGCGCCAAGACGTGAGCACAATTGATCAGACTACGGCGAGTGCCTGCGCGAGCTTGCGTGGGCTCACTGGCTTCATGAAATAATGATTCATGCCTGCCGCGCGCGCGGCCTTTTCATCTGCGCCGGTAGCCCGGCCTGATATGCCGATAATCGGTGTCCGACCGGCCTTGCCTCGTAGCGCACGAATGCGCCGTGCCGCCTCAATCCCATCGACGCCTGGCAGCGTCACATCCAAAAGCACGGCATCGTAGCTGCCGCGGCCGATAGCGGTCAGCGCGGCTTCGGCAGTCTCCACGAAGTCGACTCGATGGCCAAGCTCGCGAAGGATCGTATTCATCACCACGCGACCATACGGATTGTCCTCGGCGCAGAGCAGGTTCAACGGCCGCGCAGATTGCGGCCGCATATCGGTGCGATTGGCTGACGGCGCAACCTCCTCGACTGCGTGCGCGAGGATGCTGAGGCGAAAAGTCGACCCGTTGCCCTTTTTTTTGCTGCTGACGTCGAGCTTGCCGCCCATCGCCTTCGCAAGGCGCCTGACGAACGAGAGCCCAAGGCCTGATCCGCCAAACGACTTCGCAACTTCCGCGCTGCCCTGTGCAAAGGGACGGAAGAGTTGCTTCATCTCGCTGGCGCTGATGCCGATGCCGTCGTCCACGAACTCAAAGACGAGGCGTACGTGTCCGTGAGCGGGCTTTTCGGCGGTGGCGCTGAACCTCACCACGCCTTCCGACGTGAACTTCACCGCGTTGTCAGCAAGGTTCTCCAGGGCGGCGCGCAGGCGGACGGGATCGCCCGCAACCATGGCTGGGAGGTCGGGCGCGATGCTGATTTCGGCCTTGATCCCTTTGTTGCTGGCGCGCCCCGCAAGCGCGGCTGCGACGGAATCGGCCAACGCGCGCGGGGAAAAGGGCTCGTGACGCAGTACGAGACGGCCAGCGTCTGATTTGACCGCATCGATGATAAGCGTTGTCAACGCGGAGAGATGATCGGCACCGCTCCGGATCGCACCGGCCCATTCGCGTTCCCGCGCGGGCAAATCGGAGGAGACAAGCAACTCCGCGAGCGCCACTATTCCGGTGAGCGGGGTCCGGATATCGTGCGCAATGCCGGCGAGAGCCATCTCGACTGCGCTCGAGCTGACCCTGTCCGGACGGACATTCACGGCGCGCTTTCGCGATAGGCGCCGTTTTCGCCGCGCTGATTTCTTGCGTGCTGCCATGTGTCCCCGTACTGCCCCGACATTGACACGGAAGCGGCGGTCAATCGAGACCGACCAGCCGCCGAATTTCCACCGCCGGCATGCCGCGCGCGCGCAATTCGCGCAAGCTGGTGGACCCCGTTGATTTTGAGAGCTTATTGCCTTCGGAATCGAGGATCAGCCGGTGGTGGTGATAGCGTGGCTGCGGCAATTCCAGCAGAACCTGAAGCAGGCGATGGACTGCAGTGGCATGAAACAGATCCCGTCCGCGTACGACGTGCGTTATGTTCTGTGCCGCATCATCGACGACAACGGCCAGATGATAGCTCGTCGGTATCTCCTTGCGTGCCAGAATCACGTCGCCCCAAAGCGCAGCATCGGCTGCAATCATTCCCGTTTCACCCGCGGGACCGGTGCCGGTTTCCATCCAGGCAAGCGCTCCCGCACGCGCAATCGCCGCATTCATGTCTAGGCGCAGCGCATACGGCTCGCCGCTTTCCATTCGCCGCCTGCGCTCGGCGGCGGACAGCTCCTTGGCATTCCCAGGATAAAGCGGCACGCGATCAGGATCTCGTGGCCATGGCGCGCGCGCATCACGCTCGGCGACAAGACGAGCAATCTCGGCCCGGGTTTCGAAACTTGGATAGATGAGTCCCAACCCATCAAGACGCGAAAGCGCGGATCGATAATCATCCCAATGCGCCGACTGCCGCCGCACCGGTGACTCCCAGCTTATGCCCAGCCAGGCAAGATCTTCATGGATGGCCACCTCGTATTCAGGCCGGCATCTCATTGCATCGATGTCCTCAATGCGCAGCAGCAGGCGTCCGCCGCTCGCGCGCGCCATTTCCGAGTTCACAAGAGCCGAGAATGCATGTCCGAGATGCAGGTAGCCATTCGGCGAGGGAGCAAACCGGAAGACGGGTGGCATGGCTACGCTTCAGATCTCTACCAATCCTTGCTTATTCCCGTGTAAGCGGAAATCCGGTCGAGCGCATCTAAGCGCTTCCGTGCGGGCAGCCGGCATAATAGTAAGAGGGCAATGACGATCTTCCTTCACAGTGACGAGGACCTCCGATCCGGCCTCGCTCAGCTCATTCGTGCCGATCCTCGTTTGAAGCCGGTGGCGGAGAAGGCCGGAAGCTTCGTGCTGCGGCGGCGAGAAGCCGGCTTTGCCGGCCTGTGCGCGATCGTGTGCGGGCAGCAGCTTTCGACGGCGAGCGCTGCCGCTATCCGCGCACGGCTGTTCGCCGCGTTCGATCCTTTTGACCACGGCACGGTGCTGCGCTCGCCCACCGACAAGCTCAAACGGCTCGGTCTTTCCGCGCCGAAGATCAAAGCTATCCGTGAAATCGGAAAAGCGGTCGCGAAGGGCGACATCGATCTCGAAGCCGTCGGCAATATGGCTGCCGACGAAGCGCACGCGGCGCTTACCAAACTGCATGGGGTTGGCCCATGGACCGCGGATATTTACCTGCTCTTCTGCCTTGGGCATGCGGATGCATTTCCTGCCGGCGATCTTGCCGTGCAGGAATCGGCGCGCATAGCGCTCGGCTTGCGCAAGCGGCCCGATGCGAAAGCTCTTGCAAAGCTGGCGGAGTCATGGCGCCCATGGCGCGGCGTCGCTGCACATTTGTTCTGGGCCTACTACCACGCCGTGAAAAAGCGAGATGTGATGCCCGTTCAGGCGAACGGCCGCGTGAAAAATCCGCAACCGACCAATGCACCTCTAACGCAAAAAACACGAAGGAAGAAGAATGGCTGAACTGGATGGTCCGCGGCTGGAACCGCGCTCCGGACGAGTCCGTCAACTGGTGGTCTTTCTTCACGGCTACGGTGCCGACGGCAACGACCTCATTGATATCGGGCGCGCCTGGCAGACACTCCTGCCGGATGCCGCTTTCGTTTCCCCCCACGCGCCGCGTCCCTGCGCGCAGGCGTCGGTCGGCCGAGAGTGGTTTCCACTCACATTTCGCATTCCCGATGAACGCTGGAAAGGCGTGAACCAGGCCGCACCCGCTCTCAACAGTTTTCTGGATGCCGAACTCAAGCGCCGCGGGCTGCCAGACTCGGCGCTGGCTTTGGTCGGGTTTAGTCAGGGCACGATGATGTGCCTGCATGTCGGTTTGCGCCGCGCGCAGGCACCGGCGGCGATCGTCGGCTATTCCGGCATGCTGGTCATGCCCGAGAATGGAAATGCCGAAGGATTTGCGGCAGAGATCCGCAGCCGCCCTCCGATCCTGCTGATCCACGGCGATTCCGATCAGCTCATCCCTGTGCAGGCACTCTTTCATGCAGCGCAAGGTCTCGCCGCGCTGAACATTCCGGCGCAGTGGCACATCTCGGCCGGAATCGGTCACGGCATCGACCCGGAAGGTTTGCGCCAGGGCGGCGAGTTCGTCGCAAAGTGCTTTGCCGGCCGCACATAGCGGGTTCCGAGTGACTTCACAATCTTGTCACGCTGCCTTATTAGTACGGCCACCAGCTGCGTGGCGGCAGCAATGGAGGTCGAGGAGCCTCGCTTGAACGTGCACGTTTCGCCCGGCGGTTTTCCTGCCCTGGTCCTCAACGCGGATTTTCGGCCGTTGAGTTATTACCCGCTTTCATTGTGGTCCTGGCAGGATGCGATCAAGGCAGTCTTCCTGGAGCGTGTAAATATCGTCGCGAATTATGATCGCGCCGTGCACAGCCCCTCATTCGAAATGAAGCTGCCGAGCGTCGTCTCGCTCAAGACGTTCGTGAAACCTTCGACGCATCCCGCTTTCACGCGATTTAATGTGTTCCTCCGCGACCGTTTCTGCTGCCAATATTGCGGCGACCGTGACGATCTCACCTTCGACCACCTGCTGCCGCGCTCGCGCGGCGGGCACACCACTTGGGATAACGTCGTTGCAGCCTGTTCGCCATGCAATCTGCGCAAGGGCAATCTGACGCCCGCCGAAGCGAGGATGTGGCCGGCACAGATGCCGTTCCAGCCGACGGTCCACCATTTGCACCGGAACGGCCGTCTCTTTCCGCCGAACTACCTGCATGAGAGCTGGCTCGATTACCTTTATTGGGACACCGAACTGGAGCCCTAATCACCCTCGATTCAACTGATCAAAATCAAAATCGGTGCGATTACGAACCCGGCAGCATGCGCTGCAGAACGCGGTCACGGCGAATGAAATAATGATAGAGGCCGGCGAGCACGTGCAGGCCTACAAGTGTCAGCATCACATAATTAGCAAGAATAATGTGTACGTCGCCGGTCCACCGCCAGCCGGATGAGCGCACACCGACCAATCTCGGCAGTTCCAAGCCAAACATGACAACCGGCATGCCACGCCATGAGGCATTGATCCAGCCCAGCACAGGAATCACGAAGAGCAAGGCATAAAGACTCCAGTGCACGAATCGCGCCGTCTGCACCTGCCACGGCGGCAAGCCCTCGAGCGGCATCGGCTCGGCATGCGTCGCCCGCCAGGCGAGCCGAATGACGGCGACTGCGAGAATGATAATCCCGAACGTAAAATGCAGACTGATAAGAGTGGCGACCGGTGTATTTCGCCCGATATGCGGCATCGTCCATGCGAAAATGAACTGTGCCGCAAGCAGTCCCACGACCAGCCAATGCAGAGTCTTCGCCGTCGATGTGTAGCGCTGCGCCGCCATGCGCCTGTCGCCCTTGCAAAGGAACAAACGCGCCCCATATGCGTTCCAACCGGTGATGTCGAGCTTTACGCTCCGTCATCGAGCGGCCACGAACTGCATCGGGTGACGCCGGATGTACGCGCACCTTGGCAATTCGTGGTCGTAGGCATTTTCAGGCCTAGGGCCGTGTTTTCAGCCGCTCCCTGTCATAGCCGGCAACGCGCTTGTAGCTTTCCGACAAAGCGACCAGTTCTTCACGGCTGATCACGTCGTCGATATTCTTGAATGGCTTGTCGCCGGTCCGACGATACACCTCGTGCAGGATTGCATCGGGCGGAGCCTTGCGGTTAGCCAACACGACTTGGCTCGTCGCCGGCAATCGTTTCGTCTCATAGAGCTTCAGGGCGGCGATTGCGTCGGCCTCGCTTACCAACGCGTCGGTCAAGGCGCGGCAGTCAAGGATCGCCTGCGCGGCACCATTTGCACCACGCGGATACATTGGATGCGCTGCGTCCCCAAGAAGCGTGAGGCGCCCGAAGCTCCAGCGCGGCAGAGGGTCCTGATCCACCATCGGGTATTCGAGAATGATCTCCGAACTGCGGATGAACTGCGGGACATCGAGCCAGTCGAAGTGCCAGTCCGCCATTGCCGGAAGAAAGTCTTCGAGGCGGCCTCGCCGATTCCAGTCGCGCGACTGGTATTGCGGCGTCTCGATATCGCACACCCAGTTTACAAGCTGCCGGCCTTCGGCATCGACATTGTTGCGGATCGGGTAAATCAACAGCTTGGCCGGATGATGCCACCCGATTCGAATCATGCTCGCTCCCGAAAGGAACGGTCTCCAGCGCGTAACACCGCGCCACATGTTGATGCCCGAGTATTTTGGCGGACCTTCGTTCGGATATAACTGCTTGCGCAGCACGGAATGGATGCCTTCGGCACTGACGACCACGCTAGCGCGCTGCGGCGGAAGCGACTTGCCGTCGATGTCCTCGAAATGCGCGACCGCTTCCGGGCCATCATGATCGATGCGGACGCACCGCCAGCCCGTGATCACCTTGTCGGGGCCCGCCCGTTTCACGAAAGCATTGAGCAGGACCATCTGCAGATCGCCGCGATGGATCGAGAATTGCGGCACGTCGTAACCGGCATAGCGTCCGGCCGGTTCGCTGTAGATGAACTGACCAAACCGATTGTAGAAGCAGAACTCACGGGTGATGACTGCAACGCGCGCGAGTTCATCCTCCAACCCAAGCGTGCACAATTCGCGTGACGCATGCGGCAGGATGTTGATGCCGAGGCCTACAGCATTGAGTTCGGGAGCAGCCTCGAAGATGCGACAAGCTATCCCGGCACGCTCCAACATCAGCCCGAGAGTCAGCCCGCCGATACCAGCACCGATAATTACGACTTGCATTGTTGATCGCCTCAAAAGGTTGTGCGCAAGATCGCCTATTGGGAATGTTTGTGGCGAGCGAGAGAGACGAGGAACCCCCAGCCAGCCACTGCCGCCAGAAACAGCGAGACCAGGACGTCGTAACCGGCCAGTGAAATGCCCAAAAACCGCCAGGCCGCTTCGTCGCAGCGCACGATTCTGATGTTCTGCAGGCGATTGACCAGATCGCTTGCCGAGCCAAAATTGCTGATCGGTCCCGAACAATCCGTCGGACCCGGCCAAAGCTTCCATTCTACGCCGGCATGATAGGCGGACAGCCCCGTATTCCACAGCATCACCGCCACGATGACGGCAAACCCTGCAAGCATCACCTTTCTTGACGCACCATAATTGGCACCAAGCCAGAGCAGAGCCGCCAGGGGGACAGCCGCGTAGAAAGCGTTCCGTTGTTCAAGGCACAGCGGACACGGGGGATAGCCGAGGACATACTCGAAGAAAAAGAATCCACAGATCGTGAGCGCACCGACAATCGTCAGGATTGCGGTTGCGGCGACAGCAGGATTACTGCGGGTCAGCGCCAGATAATCGTGCATCTGTGCTCCGACCATATGTCCGTCACTCGTTACCGCATCTGTGGTGCCGGTGGTCGGGGTCGAACCGACACTCCTTTTGGGAACACGATTTTGAGTCGTGCGCGTCTGCCAATTCCGCCACACCGGCCTGCCGGGTTGTAGCTATAGCCTTAACTCGCTGGCACGCCAAACAAAAATGGGTGAGCCGATGATCGGACAACCAGGTTGGTGATCTCCAGCAATGCGCCTTAAGATCGCTCAAAATCCGCTTTGGGAGAACACGATGAACGAAGAAGCCCTGAATATGTCCTTGCGCAAATTTCTGAAGGTGGTGGGCGTCACGTCGCAACAGGAGATTGAGAAGGCAATCCGCGCCGCCCTTGAAGACGGTCGGCTGAAGGGAAACGAGACCCTCGATGCACAGGTGGTCCTTACGATCGGCAAGGTCGGCCTCTCTCATAAAGTGGACGGCGCTATCAAGCTGGAATAGTCCGTGCTCTTGACCGTTCGGCGGCGGAGCTGCGCTGACTCCGATTGACGCCGCTCATTCTCAGCATGGGATTTTGCATAACCCGACTTCAGGCAGCGCGACCGTTCAAGCCGCCGAACTCGGCTTCCATCTCGCGGCGCACCTTCACGGCCAGATCGTTATCGTCGTAGATGACATCCGACCATCGAACCGCCTGCCCTTCGGCGATGTCGTGCCTGAGCCTGACTGCATGCGCCAAGCCCAGCGGCAATAGTTGGCTGTCGAGCGACATGGCAGCCGGCGTCTGCTTGCCCCAGACGCAGAATCCGCCTTCGCCGTCGAGGACCTCCCCCGCTTTCAGTCCCCGCTTTGCGGTCGCCACGACGTCGGAACGGAATCCGGTGGGCATCCCCGTCGGCTCTCCGCGCAAGACGGCGCTTGCAACTGAGATGCCGAGCTCAAGTCCGATCATATGGATGGGCCGATAAAGCGCAGCATATCTGGCGCTCTTGTCGGGGAGCATAGCGTATTCCCTGAAGCAACGCCGCGCATAGTCGGTTTCACCTTCGAACACGACATAGGTCCCGAGCGCAAGGTGATGCGGCACGTCGCGGCCGTCGCGATAGACCGATGATATGACTTCTGTGACGCCTGCCTTCTCCAGCGTGCCCCCTTCCTTCGCGGGCTTGCAGACGTCCGCAATTTCGAAGCGCGTCGCGGGCGGAAAACCGAGTCCGCCGCTCTGCGGGAGCAGCCCGGTCGCATTGCAAACCGCGGTCATCTCAATCGCCGATTTGGTGCCGTCCACGAACGAGTTGAACATTTTCGGATTGATCGACTTGCGGTCGGAAATCTCGAGATATTTGTCGAGAATGTCCCAGACATTGTCGGGATTGGATCTGTGATAGTGCGGCTCATAGCGTGTCCCCTTCCCGGCACATATCACATTGAAGCCCGCGGCCCGCGCCCAATCGACCTGTTCGCAGATCAAGGCCGGCTGGTCTCCCCAGGCGAGCGAATAGACGACGCCCGCAGCCAGGGCTTTGCGCGCCAGCAGTGGACCGACGAGCGCGTCGGCTTCGACATTGACCATCACAATGTGCTTGCGATGCGCGATCGCCGCCAGGGCGTGGCGAATTCCGGCACTCGGCACGCCCGTCGCCTCGACCACAACTTCGATCAGCGGATCCGCGATGAGCGCTTCAGCGTCATCGGTGACGAATGTTGTTCTGTGCTTGTGCGCATCGGCCACCGATCGTCCTGCATACTGGTCATCCGGCCATCCGGCGGTGCGAAGCTGGTTCCTTGCACGCGGGACATCAAGATCCGCTACCGCAAGCACATGCATGCCCTTCGTGAGGCGCGCCTGCGAAAGAAACATCGTTCCAAACTTGCCGGCGCCGATCAGCGCGATCGCGATCGGGCGACCGGCCGATTCGCGTTGCATGAGCATGGAGTAGAGATTCACAATGAGGCTCCGCGAGTGCGGCAGCACGGAAACACAAAGATTCTTGCTGTACAAGCGAAGCTATTGGCACAATGCCCGAGACACGAATGTTTCCGTGCGACATTCCGGGCCGCTGGAGCGTCCCGCCATCCAGACCTTGGCTGGGCAGACCTCGGCTGTTGTCATGTCGAGGCTGCGTCCGGACTCAAATCCATTTGCCTTGCAAATTGCGTTCGCTGCGACGATGCAGTCCGGCGCGCCATTAGGCGCCGTCTGGCATTTTTCATGTCCCTTCACGGCCCGCGCGACAGGAATCCGTGCGACCGCGCCCGCTGCATCCTTTGCACCTTCGACGGTGCTTTTTGCAGCGGTTCCGGCCTCTTCTCCGAAGGTCTCCATTTTCTTTCGTGCGTCCTTCAGGGAAGAACCGAAATTTGCCGACTGCTCGGAAAACCAGCGGCTCACCGAGGCAAAGAAGCCCTCATTCTGCGGCGGCTTGCTGTCAGGCCCAGCCTCCTGCGCCCACGCCAAAGCGGAAAGGAGGATTACGGTCAGCGCGAAGAGAGGGCCCAGGATTCCCCTGGCTGGATGTAAGCTCAATATCTGTTTGCTGGCCATCGTTTGCCAACGTATCTCTGCATGTCCCGCCCAGCTACCGCGCGACTAGGACGGGGTATTGTCAAAATTGAGGAATCTAAAACAAATATAGCGCAGCCACTATGCCTATGACGATAATGGCTGCGCCGATCAAAGCCCACAGACCCAGACGCTTTTCAATGAGGTGACGGGCACTTTCCCCATATCTATGCAGCAAAAACGCTAGGACAAAAAATCGCGCGCCTCGCGTAATGATTGAAAAAAGCAGGAATAGCACGAGATTGTAGCCGGCAAAGCCGGATGTGATGGTGACAATCTTGTAGGGGATCGGGGTCAAGCCCTTGAGCAGGATGATCCAGGCTCCCCACTGGGCATAGGCTTCGCGAAAGGCCTCGACCTTGTCGCCATATCCGTAAAGCTGGATCAGCCAGCCCCCAACGGAATCGTAAAGAACGGCACCGATAGCGTAGCCAAGGAGTCCGCCCGCCACCGAGGTCAGCGTGCACCACATGGCCATCGCATATGCGCGTTCAGGCCTCGCCAAGGCCATGGGGATCAACATGACGTCGGGCGGCACCGGAAAAAAAGAGCTTTCTGCAAACGAGACCGCGCCCATCATCCATAGCGCGTGGGGCTTATGCGCGGCCTCGATGCACCAGTCATAAAGACGGCGCAGAAAAGAACGGTGCTCGGCTGCCTCGGCGGTCATCAGGACACACGTCGAGAAAATTGTGACGGATCAACGGAGCCCAATTGGCGCCAATTGCAAAGCGAAAAGACGGCGCCCCACCTCAGGTCAGGCTGCATCTCCGCTCTTTCCTGAGCTTTTTCAAGCATCATCTCGCGGCCAAACCATCCGGTCTTAGGAGGAACGAGGCGATCGTGCGGCATCCGGCATTCCCATGGCTTCGTCGGCTTCCGATCGATGACATCTCGATCCTTGCTCGGCAAGCGCCTGGGCCATCCTAAGCAAGCCAAGAGTCGGTCGCTCACGTCGGCCGCCGTCTGTGTGTTCTATTCCTCTTCTGAGAGAAGCATCGCATTGCCGCCGGAAGCCGCCGTATTGACCGTGATGACCTGCTCCGTCGCAAAACGATGCAGATAGTTGGGGCCACCCGCTTTCGGCCCCGTACCAGAGAGTGCATTGCCGCCGAACGGCTGAGATCCGACCATGGCGCCGATCATGTTGCGGTTTACGTAAACATTTCCATGCGGCAGACGCGCGGCTATCCGGCTGGCTAGTTCTTCGATGCGCGAATGCACTCCCAGCGTCAAGGCGGTTCCGTTGGCGGCAATATCGTCCATGAGTTCGCCAAGTTCGTTCGGGCGCCAGCGGACGACATGCAGCACCGGTCCAAAGACTTCGTCCCGCAGTTCACGCGCGCTGTCCAGTTCGACGATCGTAGGTCCCACGTAAGTTCCCTGCGCGGACGCATCGGGTTCAAGATGAAACAATACGGCCCCGCGGAGATTCATCGCATTAATCCACTTCTTGAGCCTGTCCCTTGCCTCAGCATCGATAATTGGTCCGACATCGGTCGCCGGGTCGCGCGGATCGCCGACCTTGAGCTCCCGCGCAGCGCCCTCGATCATGTCGAGGATCTGTCTTGACACGTCTTCCTGTACGCAAAGCATTCTCAATGCCGAGCAGCGCTGGCCGGCGGAGCGAAACGCAGACGCGATCACGTCATCCGTAACCTGTTCAGGCAGCGCGGTCGCATCCACGATCATCGCGTTGATGCCGCCGGTCTCGGCGATCAGGACGGCAACGGGGCCTTCGCGAGCGGCAAGCGCCTGATTGATCGTGCGTGCGACCTCGGTCGAACCAGTGAAGGCTACGCCCGCTACCCTGCTGTCGTTGACGAGGAGCGAGCCGACGCCGCCGTCGCCCGGCACAAGATGAAGCACGGCCGGCGGCACGCCCACCGAATGCAGGAGTTTGACCGCCTCGAATGCGATGAGTGGCGTTTGCTCAGCGGGCTTGGCGATCACCGAATTGCCGGCCACCAGAGCCGCAGCGATCTGCCCGGTGAAGATCGCCAAAGGAAAATTCCAGGGACTGATGCACACGAAAACCCCACGCCCGCGCATGCGGAGTTCGTTGCTTTCGCCGGTCGGACCTGGAAGAGCTCGGCTCGACAGCGAGCAACGCGCCTCGTGCGCATAATATCGGCAATAGTCCGCCGCCTCCCGCACTTCCGAGATGCAGTCGCCGATCGTCTTTCCCGCCTCAGACTGGAGCAGCGCGACAAATTTCGCGCGATTCTGCTCAATCAAATCCCCGGCGCGTTCAAGGATCGCCGCGCGAGATTCAATTCCGACCCCATTCCACGAAGCAAATGCAGCCTCTGCCGAGCGCATTGCAGACGAGACGATAAAATCATCGGCTTCATCCACCGTACCGATGGAGCTCTCATCGATCGGCGAGTGGAGAGCCCGCCGCCGGCCGGCGATCGCCATTCCGTCGATGATCGGCATTGCCTTCGAGGTTGGCTCGACGGCGGCCACCTCCGCGAGCAACCGTTCCAATGCAGCCCGATCCCCGAATTCGACGCCGGATGAATTTCGCCATCCCTTGAACAGATCGCGCGGCAATGGAAGATGCGAATGGCGAGCACGAGAAGGATCGGAAATCCAATGTTGCGGCCGTCGTAGGATCGTTTCGATCGGTATCGATCGGTCGGCCGTCACGGAAACGAACGAAGAATTTGCACCATTCTCCAGCAGGCGGCGCACAAGATAGGCCAACAGATCGGCGTGTCCGCCGACCGGCGCATAGACGCGGCAGATCGCGTCTGGCAGTTCGGTGAGCAGCGCCTCGTAGAGCGCCTCACCCATGCCGTGCAAGCGCTGGAATTCGTATCCGCTAACGCCCCCCGCATCCTCAAGCACACACGCTACGGTGAGAGCATTGTGGGTTGCAAATTGCGGATAGAGCCGTGGACGCGCGGCCAGCAGTTTGCGTGCGCAAGCGAGAAAACAAAGATCACTCATCGCTTTTCGCGTGAACACGGGATAGTCGTAAAGGCCGCGTTCCTGCGCGCGCTTGATCTCGCTGTCCCAATAGGCTCCCTTCACAAGCCGCACCATCAGGCAGCGGTCCAATCTCTCTGCGACGTCCGCGATCCACTCGATCACCCTCGGCGCCCGCTTCTGATACGCTTGTACTGCCAGGCCAAAGCCATCCCACCCGGCAAGCGACGAGTCGCGGATCACTGCGGCAATCACATCGAGCGACAATTCGAGGCGGTCAGCTTCTTCCGCGTCCACCGTGAGATTGAGGTCATGATTTTTCGCGAGCTGCGCCAGCTCGAGCAATCGGGGAGCAAGCTCCGACAATACGCGGTCACGCTGGAGCGGCTCATAGCGCGGGTGCAGCGCCGACAGCTTGACTGAAATTCCGGGACCTCGCGGCTGCGGATGTATGCGTGGGCTCCTGCCGATCGCTTCGATTGCTTCGGCATAAGCCTCGAAATAGCGACGGGCATCGTCGCGCGTCCGTGCAGATTCGCCCAGCATATCGAACGAATACAGAAACTTGCCCGCCGGGGCAGCCCGCGCCAGCGCTTCCTCAATGGTCCGGCCAAGGATGAAATGCGATCCCAGCAGACGCATGGCCTGGCGCGTCGCGGCGCGTACGGCCGGCAGGCCGATAGTCTTTATGAGACCTTGGATGATTCCTTCCGGTGTTTCGCCGGGATGAATAATGCGCGCCGTCACGCCAAGCGTCCACGCGGAAGCTGAGACCAGCAGCCCCGTTGAGCGCGGGTCGTAGTGTGTCCAGTCCCCCGCCTTGAGCTTCTCCTCGATCAGCCGGTCGGCGGTGTCTGCATCGGGCACCCGCAGCAGCGCCTCAGCCAGAACCATCAGCGCGAGGCCCTCTTTGGTGGAAATCGAATAGGCGTGCAAAAAGTCTTCGACGCCACCCAGTCCTGTGCTCCGCGCGCGAATAGCCTCGATAAGAGTTCGCGCACGCGAATTGATCCGGGCTTCGGCGTCCTCGGCCCTTCCTGCTGCCGCGAGAAACGTCGCCGCAATCGGCTCATCCGGCGTAGCATAAGGCGCCCGCAGCGGCGGAATGTCGCGCTCCAGAGGGGCGGCTCCCATTCGCTCCATTCAATAGATCCTCCGGCCCTGCCTTAAAGCTTATCGTAAAGGCGCCTTTATCGTGCCCGAGACTTGCAGCGCCGTCGCCAGCGCGCGGCCGCATTAGCGATAACGCAGAAATTGCTCGCTAGACCCGTGCCCGAGTATTGCCCTTTGCGATCTCCTATTCTTTGCTGGCTGGGGCACCGCGCCCCCGGGTGCGCAATGGAAGGATATGCGTGATGACCGCTCACCACACCCGCTGGTGGGCATGGCTGGCATTGTTTCTTGCCCCGACGTTCATTCCCGGCGTTGCGGCGGCGGAGACAATTGTCAAACTGACCCTCGACTACGCATTTGAAGGGCCATCCGCGCCATTCCTGCTGCCGCTCGACAAGGGCTACTACAAGGCCGAAGGCCTTAACGTCAGCATCAGTCCTGGGACCAATTCAATCGAACCGATCGCCCGGGTGGCGTCAGGCGAGTACGATTTCGGCTTCGGCGACATCAACTCTCTCATTAAGCTTCGTGATGCCAACCGTAATACACCGGTGAAAGCGATCTTCGTGCTCTATAACCGCCCTCCGTTTGCAGTGATCGGGCGACGGAGCCGCGGGGTGAACTCGCCGAAAGATCTGGAGGGAAAAACGCTCGGGGCTCCTGCCGCCGACGGAGCCTACGCGCAATGGCCGATTTTCGTGAAGGTGAACGGGATCGATGCGTCAAAGGTGAAGATTGAGAATGTCGG
The DNA here is from genome assembly GCA_035718275.1 of Pseudolabrys sp. Classification (GTDB taxonomy): domain Bacteria; phylum Pseudomonadota; class Alphaproteobacteria; order Rhizobiales; family Xanthobacteraceae; genus Pseudolabrys. The sequence goes on from DASTHI010000031.1 coordinate 56,596, forward strand.
GTTTGCCGTGCGTGAGCCGATGCTGGCCGCCGGCCAGGTTGATGCGATCACCGGCTACTCGTTCACCGCATATATCGACCTCAAGGACAAAGGCGTTCCGGTCACCGACATCAATGTCATGCTGATGGCAGATTATGGCGTCGAGCTCTACGGCAATGCCATTCTGGTGAACTCCAAATTCGCCGACGAAAATCCGGAAGCGGTCCGCGGATTCCTGCGTGCCTTCTTGCGCGGCCTGCACGAGACGGTGAGGCATCCAGCGGCCGGCGTCGAGGCGGTCCTCAGGCACAACGCGAACGCAAGCAAGAGCGTCGAACTCGAACGCCTGAACATGGCTATCCGTGAAAACATTATTACCCACGAGACGAAGGCCAATGGCTACGGAGCGGTGAACGAGGACCGCTTCGCTCGCGCACTTGATCAGATAGCGCTCGCATACAAATTCAAGTCGGGGAAACCCAAGCTGGAGGACATATTCGACGACTCGTTCCTGCCTGACGAAGCGGCGCGCCGGGTCAAGTAGTTCCAGCTTGCACTATTTGATCCTCTCGAGAACGCTCACATAATTCGCAACCGACGTTCCGCCCATATTGAAAATTCCGCCCAGCCGCGCGTTCTTCACCTGCAGATCGCCGGCGGTTCCGTTGAGCTGCATGGCGGCAAGCGCGTGCATCGATACGCCTGTTGCGCCGATCGGGTGCCCTTTAGCCTTCAATCCCCCTGAGGGATTGACGGGCAACTTGCCATCCTTCTGCGTCCAGCCTTCCATCACTGCACGTGCGCCCTGGCCTTCTGCCGTAAGTCCCATCGCCTCATATTCGATCAATTCGGCGATCGTGAAGCAGTCGTGCGTCTCTACGAAAGACAAGTCGCCGAGCTGAAGTCCGGCCTCGGTTAGCGCGCGCCGCCAAGCCTGCGAACATCCTTCGAATTTGAGAATGTCGCGCTGCGACATTGGCAGAAAATCCTGGACATGTTCGGCAGCCCGAAACGCAATCGCCTTTTTCAGCCTGAGCGAGGTCTCGACATCGGCAAGGACAACCGCCGCCGCACCGTCAGAGACGAGCGAGCAATCGGTCCGCTTTAATGGGCCGGCGACAAATGGATTCTTTTCGCTTTCGGTACGGCAGAACTCATAGCCCAAATCCTTGCGCATCTGAGCGAACGGATTGCCGACCCCATTTTTGTGATTCTTCGCGGCGATCATCGCGAGCGCGTCCGACTGGTCGCCCCATTTCTGAAAGTAGAGCGCGGCAATCTTTCCGAAAATGCCGGCAAACCCGCCGTCGATATCGGCCTCTTCGCGAACATACGACGCCTTCAGCAGGTTGCGTCCGATTTCGGGAGCTGGGGTTGCCGTCATCTGTTCAGCCCCGACAACGAGCACGATGCGCGCTTTGCGCGCCTCGATGGCCTTGATGCCCTGATGGACCGCAGCCGACCCTGTCGCACAAGCGTTCTCGACGCGCGTAGCGCGTTTGAAACGGAGATCGGGAGAGGCCTGCAGCACCAATGCGGCGGTAAAATCCTGCGCCGAGAAGCCCGCATTGAAATGGCCAAGAACGATCTCGTCCACATCCTTCGGCGCGATGCCTGCATCGTCAACAGCCTCGCGGGCCACCTTTACGATCAGGCTTTCCACAGTTTCGCCGGCAAGCTTCCCGAACGGGCTATGCGCCCAGCCGACGATGCAGGCCGTCATGACACCCTCCTCTGGCGCCTTTCACCACTATCCTCGTGGACTAATGGTGAACTTGGTGTATTCACTTGGGGTTCACCGGCTTTGCCTATCATGCTCGGCTTGGATAGCCTACAGGTGTGCGTGGAACTTTCGCCACCGTGGCGTTTTAGGACTTTGAACCGCAAACAATGATTTTTCCTTCGAGCCCACGTTGTCGCGCCGTCATTCTCGGCCTCGCCGCCGGCTTGCTCGTCCAGGCGTCGGCCGATCGCGCACAGGCGGAAGCACAACTGCTGATCGAGGCCTCCACCGGTAAAGTTCTGTTCGCCGAGAATGCAACCTCGCCATGGTATCCGGCTTCGGTCACCAAACTGATGACCGCCTACACGACCCTGCGTGCGATCAAGGAAGGCCGGCTCTCGCTCAACACGCTGCTCCCGATATCGCGCAATGCCGCTGCGCAGCAGCCGACCAAAATGGGATTCAAGGTCGGCACCAACGTGACCGTCGATAATGCGCTGAAGATGTTGATGGTCAAATCCGCCAACGACATCGCGGTCGCCATTGCTGAAGGTGTCGGAGGATCGATCTCGGGTTTCGCCGATCTGATGAACGCGAATGCGAAACGGCTCGGCATGACGCAGAGCAACTTCGTCAATCCGAACGGACTTCCGGCGGAAAATCATGTCACCTCTGCGCGCGACATGGCGATACTGGCGCGTGCGCTGATCCGCGAGTTTCCCGAGTACGACAGTTATTGGCATATTCCGGCGATCCGCTACGGCAACCGCGTCATGCGCAACTACAATTCTTTGATTGCTCGCTATCCCGGCGCGGACGGAATGAAGACCGGGTTCATTTGCGCATCCGGCTATAATGTCGTGGCTTCCGCCACGCGCAATGGGCGGCGTCTCATTGCGGTCGTTCTCGGCGCCTGGTCCGGCGCAGTGCGCGCCCAGAAAGCCGGGCAACTGCTTGAGCGCGGTTTCAACAGCGGCGGGCTGTCATGGCTCACGCCCTCGCTCGGTACCGTCGATGCACTTGCTCCAATCGATGCGCAGCCTCCCAATCTCCGCGATGAAATGTGTGGCGCACATCGGCGCAAGCCGCCGTCCGAAGAAAACGAAGAGGAGCCGGACGAATCCACAACGGCAGCGAGCGGCGAATCAGGAAATCAGCAAGCGTTCATGCTGTCGAGCCTGAAGCCGGCGAACGGAAAATTCGTTCTTGGGCCACCGGTCGAAACTGCGCCGCCAGTGGTGGTCTTCACCGGGCCGGCAGATCATCCCGATCCTGTGCAAACGGCCGAGGCGCCGAAGAAGAAGAAAAAGAAGCCGGCCGCGAAAGCGGAAGGTGGCGAGGCGCAGGCGAAGCCCGCGAAGAAGGACCAGGCTGCAAGCAAGCCGAACAAGCCGGCCAAGCATGTGAAACCGAAGGTCAGTTCGGCATCGCAATGAGCGAGCCAAGCCTGCGCACCGGATCGGTTCCCCCCACGCCTATCCCGCTCACAATCCTCACCGGCTTTCTCGGTGCCGGCAAGACAACTTTGCTCAACCGCCTACTGAAGGACCCGGCGCTCGGCCAGACCGCCGTCATCATCAACGAGTTCGGCGAAGTGGGACTCGATCATCTGCTCGTCGAGCATGTCAGCGACAACTTGATGCTGCTTCAATCGGGGTGCCTGTGCTGCTCCATGCGCGGCGATCTGGTCGATGCTCTGGAAACACTGTTGCGCGATCTGGACAACCGGCGCTGCACGTTCACGCGTGTCCTTCTGGAAACCACCGGCCTCGCCGATCCCGCACCGGTGTTGCACACCAGCATGCTGCACCCTTATCTCGTCCTCCGGTATCGCCTGGACGGGGTCATAACGGTCGTCGACGCGGTGAGCGGCGAAGCAACGCTGGATGCCCATGACGAGGCCGTCAAGCAGGTCGCAGTCGCCGACCGCATCGTCCTTTCAAAATCCGATCTAGTCGACGCTGCGCAATGCCGGCGTATTCTGGGCCGCCTGCATGCCCTCAATCCGCCGGCATCTGTGCTCGATGGGGCAAAGGGAGAAGCCACGCCTGGCCAGCTGCTCGGAAGCGGCCTTTACGATCCCGACAACAAGATTCCCGATGTGAAGAGATGGCTCGCCGCGGAAGCCCATTCCGATCACGATGACGAACATGGCCACGATCGACATCGTCACGACGAGCATATTCGTTCTTTCGTGATCACCTCGGAACAGGCGATCCCGTCAGGCACGCTCGAGATGTTCCTCGAGCTTCTGCGTGCGACCCATGGCGCAAGGATTCTCCGAGTCAAAGGCATCGTGAAGATCGCCGAAATGCCGGACACGCCTTTCGTTATCCATGGCGTCCAGCACGTCTTCCATCCCATAGCCCGCCTGGAGCGCTGGCCAGACGACGATCGCCGCACGCGGATCGTGTTCATCACCCGCGATTTGCCGGAGCATGCGGTACGGGAGTTGTTCGGGGCGTTTGTTGACGTGGCTGCGCCCGACCGTCCCGACCGCACGGCTCTCATCGACAATCCTTTGGTTCCGTTCGGAGGCCGGTAGCCCGCCATTCCCGGACTTGCATGCCGCTGCCGTTGAAATCATGCTGACGAGGAAACTTTGCCGGCAGGACGGGGGAGTCGGGATGAAGCGGCGTTGGCTACGGAACTATCCGCCTGGTGTTCCTGCGGAGATCGATCCGTCACGATACGCATCGCTTGTTGCGATGATGGAGGAAAGCTTCAAGCTGCACGCCGAGCACGATGCCTGCATCTGCATGGGCAAGGCGATGAGCTACCGGACTTTCGACCAAGCTTCGCGCGCCTTCGCCGCATGGTTACAAGGCCGGGGCATCGAGAAAGGCGCCCGCGTCGCGATCATGATGCCGAATGTGCTTCAGTATCCGATTGCAATCGCCGGAATCCTGCGTGCCGGCTGCGTCGTGGTGAACGTCAATCCGCTCTACAAGCCGCGCGAGCTCGAATTTCAGCTCGTGGATTCCGGCGCTGAAGCGATCGTGGTGCTTGAGAATTTCGCGGCGGTGCTTCAGCAGGCACTACCAAAAACCCCGGTGAAGCACGTCATTATCGCCAGCCTGGGCGATCTGCTCGGTGCCTTGAAAGGGACGATTGTGAACGGCGTGGTCCGCCACGTGAAAAAGATGGTGCCGCCTTACGCAATTCCGGGAGCAGTGAAATTCAATGCCGTCCTCGTGGCGGGTCGCAAAATCGCTTTTTCGCCGCCTGCGATCATGCCGGACGACCTCGCCTTCCTTCAGTACACAGGCGGCACCACTGGTGTCGCAAAGGGCGCAAGGCTCGTGCACCGCAACCTTGTCGCCAACGTCCTGCAGATAGAGGCCTGGAATCAGCCGCTGCTCGATCTGCCCCCAAAGGTCGAGCGGATGATGATCGTCACCGCGCTGCCACTTTATCATATCTTCGCATTGACCGCCTGCCTCCTGCTCGCCATTCGGGCTGGCGGAACGTGCCTGCTCATTCCGAATCCGCGCGACATCGGCGGACTGGTGCAAGAACTCAGGCGTTACAAGGTCAATATGTTTCCTGCAGTGAATACCCTCTACAACGCCCTGCTGCACCATCCGCGGTTTGGCACGATCGACTGGAGCATGCTCAAATGTGCGATCGGCGGAGGCATGGCCGTTCAGAAGGCGGTTGCAGACGGCTGGTTCAAGGCAACCGGCCGTCCGATCATCGAAGGCTATGGTTTGTCTGAAACGTCACCCGTGCTCACGTGCAATCGCGGCGATATCACTGAATGGAGCGGCACCATCGGGCTGCCGCTGCCATCAACCGAGATTTCGATCCGTGACGATCAAGGGAACGAAGTGCCGATCGGCCAGCAGGGCGAAATCTGCGCGCGCGGTCCACAAGTGATGGCCGGCTACTGGCAGCGGCCCGATGAGACAGCGAAATCGATGACGGAAGATGGCTTCTTCCGCACCGGCGACATCGGGGTAATGGACGAGCAGGGCCGCGTCCGCATCGTCGATCGCAAGAAGGACATGATCAGCGTCTCCGGCTTCAAGGTCTTTCCCAACGAGATCGAAGACGTGGCCATGAGTCATGGCGGCTTGATGGAGTGCGCGCTGGTCGCCGTACCCGACGAGCACTCCGGCGAAGCAGGAAAGCTCTTTGCCGTTCGCAAGCGGCCAGACGTGACCAGCGAGGAACTTCGCTCTTTCCTCGCGGCGCGCCTCGCCAGCTACAAGATTCCCAAGCACATTGAATTCCGCGATGAGTTGCCAAAGACTCCGGTCGGAAAGATACTTCGGAGGGAATTGCGCGATCAGGCGCGCGTAAATTAATCAGGGCGCAAATGGTCGCGAACGCAGCCGAGATTGTCGCATTCTGGAACGAGGCGGGGCGCGATCGCTGGTTCAAGAAGGATGCCGCCTTCGACGACGAGATTCGCCGCCGTTTCCTGTCTACGCATGAGGCCGCCGCCGCCGGCGCCTTATCGGACTGGGAGCACACGGCCGAAGGCGCCCTTGCGCTGCTGCTCCTGCTTGACCAGTTCCCGCGCAACATGTTCCGCGGCAACGCGCGTGCCTATGCCACCGATCCTCTCGCCCGAGCGATCGCGGCCGGCGCCATTGTGCGCGGTTTCGACAGTCAGGTGCCTCAGGAACTCCGAACTTTCTTCTACCTCCCGTTCGAGCACTCGGAAGACATTGCCGATCAGGAGCGTAACCTCGCACTGACAAAGGCAAGTGGCGATCTCGATGCGCTCAAATGGGCAGAGATTCATCACGACATCATTCGCCGGTTCGGACGCTTCCCACACCGGAATGCCGCATTAGGGCGCACCACGACTCCGGAAGAGCAGGCGTTTCTCGATGCCGGCGGCTTTGCCGGCTGAACAGTTTCCGCGCAAAATTCGGCGACGCTATCGAGCCTGTTTGGTATATTGCAACAAACAACCGGCCGGTCAGCCGGATTGGGCTCCCGGCCCGATAAGGGAGGGCGACCCATGTCGTGCCTGGCTCAAGCGCCGAGCCGCTTGCTCACTGTCTTCTCCTTTCTGACCTTCGCGTTCTTCACCTCGACAAATGTTCTTTCTCAGACGGTGGATGTTGGGCCGAACGATATCGGCGGCGTGGTCACAAGCTCGGATGGCGCGGAAGCTGGAGTCTGGGTGATTGCCGAAACGAGCGATCTGCCGACGAAGTTCGCGCGCATCGTGGTAACCGACGAACAAGGCCGCTACCTAATACCCGATCTACCCAGCGCAAATTACAGTATCTGGGTTCGCGGCTATGGGTTGGTCGATTCGCCGAAGGCGCGCGCAAAGCCCGGCATGCACCTCAATCTCACCGGCGTTGTCGCCCCGAACGAGGCAGCCGCAGCGCACTACTTTCCGGCAATCTATTGGTACGCGCTGCTGAGAATTCCACCGGCAAAGGATTTCGGCGGGTCAACGGACATTCCAAAAAACATCACCCAGGACAATTGGCTTCGGCAGATGAACAACGTCGACTGCATCGGCTGTCATCAGCTCGGGCAGGAGGCCACGCGCACGATTCCCGCTGCACTCGGTCAGCTCTCGGGAGCGGAGGCATGGATTCGCCGGGTCGCTTCCGGTCAACCGGGAGAATTCATGACCAATCGACTGGCTGGCCAGTTTGGCGGCGTTCCCTACAGATATTTCGGCGAATGGACCGATCGCATCGCCGCCGGCGAGCTGCCCCAATCGAGACCGCCACGGCCGGCAGGAGTCGAACGCAACATCGTCGTCACGTCATGGGAGTGGTCCACCGACAAGCACTATCTGCACGATCTGATTTCATCCGATCGGCGCAACCCAACGGTTAATGCCTACGGCCCGCTTTACGGCTCGCCGGAATATTCAACCGACAACATGCCGATTCTCGATCCAAAGACGAACAAGGTCAGCTTTTTCAAGCTGCCGGTGCGTGATCCGAACATGCCGCCGACGCTCGGACCTCCCTTCCACATTACGGCGATGCCCAAGCCGAACGCACCGTCCCCTTATTGGGGCGACGAGGTGATCTGGGATTCGCGCGCCGACAACCACAATTCGATGTTCGACAAAAAGGGACGCCTCTGGCTTGCAGCAAACATACGCGGTCCGGACAACCCCGATTTCTGCAAAAACGGCTCGGACCATCCTTCGGCGAAAGCCTTTGCCATCGAGAAGAACGGCCGCCAGGCCGCGATGCTCGATCCGAACACGATGAAATACACTTTCATCGACACGTGCTTTGGCACCCATCACCCGCAATTCGGATATGACGAGAACGACACATTGTGGTTCAGCGGAACCGGTCCGGTTGCGGGCTGGCTCAGCACCAAAGCCTTTCTCGAGTCCGGCGACGCAGCGAAATCGCAAGGATGGTCGCCATTCGTGCTGGATACGAATGGCAACGGCAAGCGTGACGAGTATACCGAGCCGGACCAACCGACCGATCCCGCCAAAGACACGAGGGTCACCGGCGGGTCAGGTCCCTACGCCGTCATGCCGCATCCGAAGGATGGGTCGATCTGGTACACGGTCGGTGTTTTCGCCGGTCAGCCCGGATTCATGCGCTTCGATCCGAAATCCGAGCTGTCGGAATTCTATGGCATCCCCAAACCGGGTGTCGGAATTCGCGGCGGCGACATCGACGGCAACGGCGTCGTGTGGGGTTCGGAGTCGAGCGGTCATCTGGTGAGTTTCGATCGGCGCTTGTGCAAGGGTCCGCTCAATGGCCCCGGCGCGACCGGCAGCCATTGCCCAGAAGGCTGGAAGTTCTACAGGTATCCCGGCCCGGGCTTCGAGGGATTCGAGGACCGCAGTGCGGAGGCGAGCTATTATACCTGGGTTGACCAGCACAATACGCTCGGACTTGGCGAAAACATTCCGATCTCCACTGCCAACCTCAACGATGGTTTCGTCGCCCTGAAGGACGGCAAGATGGTCATGCTCCGCATTCCATACCCCATGGGCTTCTACGCCAAAGGTCTGGACGGCCGTATCGATGATCCGAATGCCGGCTGGAGAGGACGCGGACTTTGGAGCACCAGCGGCGACCGTACGCCGTGGCTCATGGAGGGCGGCAAGGGTTCGCGTCCGCGCGCGGTGCATATCCAGATTCGACCGGACCCGCTGGCGAACTGAACCTCTGAATGGAGGAAGGCTCCGCCGCCAAAATCCAAGGCGGAGCCTTTTCGTTTGAACTCCACCTAGGCGGGTGTGGAAGTGCTGGAGTAGCATCGGACTCTGTCAGGTAAGGAGTACCCATGCGAAAGCTCGTGTCCGCGCTCACCGTTGCCGTATTAGCCTCTACCTCCGCCGTACAGGCTCAAGTGCCGCAGGACTACCCCGCGGATTACGCCAAGTTGGTCGAACAGGCGAAAAAAGAGGGCAAGGTGGTGATCTACGCCACTACTGATGCGGTTGCTGCCAATCCACTCATCAAGGATTTCGAAACGCTCTATCCAGGCATCAAGGTTGAATATTCCGATCTCAATTCTACCGAGCTTTACAACCGGTTCATCGCCGAAGCCGCTGCGAATAACGGGACCGCAGACCTGCTGTGGTCTTCAGCTATGGATCTGCAGGTGAAGCTCGTCTCCGAAGGACACGCCGCGGCCTATGCCTCACCGGAAATAAAAGCGCTGCCGAAATGGGCGGTATGGAAGAATGCCGCCTATGGCACGACTTATGAGCCGATCACGTTCGTCTATAACAAACGCTTGGTACCCCAGGCGGATGTTCCGAAGGATCACACCGATCTGCTGAATCTGCTCAATACCAAAACCGATTTCTACAAGGGCAAGATCACCGCGTACGATCCCGAACGCTCAGGCGTCGGCTATCTCTTCTGCAACGAAGACGTCAAAAACTTCCCGCAGGCCTGGGACCTTTTCAGGGCGATGGGAAAGGCCCAAGCGAAGCTCTACACGAGCGCCGGAGCAATGATGGAGCGTGTCACGTCCGGCGAACACCTCATCGCCTACGGAATTTTCGGATCTTACGCACTCGGACGCTCGAAGAAGGATCCCAATCTCGGCATCATGCTGCCGAAGGACTACACGATGGTTACATCGCGGGTCGCCTTCATTTCGAGCAAGGCGAAAAATCCGAACGCCGCCAAACTCTTTCTCGATTACCTGCTTTCTAAACGCGGGCAGGAGATTATCGCAAACAAGGCCGACCTCTATTCGCTGCGCTCGGATGTCGATGGCGAGGCCACAATCAAAGGTGTCACGCAGTTGATTGGCGACAAGGCCCGCCCGGTGCCGATCGATGAAAGTCTGTTACAGAATCTCGACCAGGCCAAACGGCTCGCATTCCTGTCCAAATGGCAGCAGGCCAAGAAAGGGCAATAGGATGACCGACCCGGTCCGGCGCAAAAAACAACGCGCCGGGCTTTGGGCCATGACGTCCCGGTTTATGGATTTCCACTGCGACTGCGAATGAGCGAATGATCCGCGAATCGAGCCGCAAGGGGCCTTTACAGGCAGCCCTCTACAGGCTGCTCGTGCTCGGCGTCACGACAGTTGTCGTCCTGGCGCCGTTATCACTGGTTGCCTACCAGAGCTTCCTCACTGCTCCATTTTTTGATCGCTCCGCGCAGATCGGGCTGCTCGCGTATTCTTTCGTCTTCGCGGATCCCGACTTCTGGCAAGCATTCAGGACAACATTAATCGTTGCCGCCGGCATGGCTGGGATCGCGGTCCCGCTCGGGGCGCTGCTTGCGTTCCTCATGGTACGCACGGACGTGCCGGGACGCCGGCATCTCGAACCCCTGATACTGGTGCCTATTTTTGTCTCCGCGCTGGTGATCGCATTCGGCTATGTGGTTGCGATCGGACCGGTTGGGATTTTCTCCACGCTGGCCAAGGATGCGCTTGGTTTTGTGCCGTGGAACCTGTATTCGCTGGCGGGGCTCACCACCATTGCCGGTCTGACGCATGTCCCTCACGTTTACCTGTACAGCGCTGCCGCGCTGCGTGGACTAGGTGGCGACGTGGAAGAGGCCGCGCGGGTCTGCGGCGCTAATCCTTTCCAGGTGGCGTTCAATGTCAGCCTGCCGATGATCCTGCCTGCCATTCTGTTCGCCGGTGTGCTGGTCTTCTTCCTCGGCTTTGAACTATTCGGATTGCCGCTCGTTCTCGGCGATCCGCAGGATGTGCTGGTATTGTCGACTTACCTGTTCAAGCTCACCAACAAGCTCGGCGTACCTTCCTATCAACTTATGGCAGTCGTGGTTGTCGCGATCGTCGCGATCACAGCGCCGCTTGTTTTCATGCAGCGATTGTTGCTCCGCCAGGCGCAGCGTTTCATCTCCGTGCGCGGCAAGGGATTAATGACGCAGCCGCTTCGCCTGCGCCGCTGGCGCTGGATCGCTTTTGCCGGAATCGTGTGCTGGCTTTTGATCACGGTTGCCGTGCCGATCGCAGGTATCACGCTGCGTTCATTCGTCGTGACCTGGGGCGAGGGCGTGAGGCTTCTGGATGTGCTTACCCTCGATCACTACCGGGAGCTTGCCGATTATCCCAACGTGGTGCGCGGTATCACGAATACGCTGGGCATCGGTGTCATCGGAGGCGCCGCCGCGGTCGGCTGCTATACGGCCATCGCGCTTGCCGTTCATCGTTGGAATTCTGGCTGGAGCCGGATGATCGATTATCTCGTGATGGTCCCCCGCGCGATGCCAGGTCTGGTGGCTGGCCTGGCGCTATTGTGGGTTTTTCTGTTTGTGCCTTTCCTGTCTCCGTTGAAATCCACGATGTTTTCCGTCTGGCTTGCCTATTCGATCGTTTGGCTCGCTTATGGCATGCGCCTGATTACCGGAACGCTTTTGCAGGTTGCCCCCGAGCTCGAAGAATCAGCGCGCACTGCAGGCGCAGGCGACTTGCGGGTGAAACGTGATGTGACGCTGCCCCTGATCAAGTTTGGCATGCTGGCCAGCTGGCTGCTGATTTTCCTCATCTTCGTGCGCGAATACTCGACCGGGATATATCTGCTCGGACCGGGCACCGAGGTGATCGGTTCGCTGCTTGTCTCGCTTTGGGGCACCGGAGCAGTCGACCTGGTGTCTGCGCTCTCTGTCGTAAACGTGGTCATGATCGGCGTTGGCCTCGCGGTTGCGATCCGCCTTGGAGTACGCCTGCATGGCTGAACTCACCGTCAACGATCTCAAGCTGCGGCTCGGCGACAACGAAATCCTTAAGGGCGTTTCGTTTTCGGCACCGGCCGGCGAGGTGGTGGCTTTGCTGGGCCCCTCCGGAAGCGGCAAGACGACTTTGCTGCGCGCCGTCGCTGGCCTGGAAACGCCCCACAGCGGCATGATTGCGATCGCGGATAACATCTTCTTCGATGCGGCACGCGGCATCGACTTGCCGGCGGAAAACCGCGGGCTCGGTCTCGTTTTCCAGTCCTATGCGCTTTGGCCGCATCGAACGGTATTCGACAACGTGGCTTATGGATTGAAGGTGCGTAACGTTGCGAGCGCCGAAATCAGGACGCGAGTCGAGAAGGTCCTATCGCAGATCGGGCTTGGACAACTTGCCTCGCGGTATCCGCACCAGATCTCCGGAGGCCAGCAGCAGCGTGTCGCAATCGCGCGCGCTTTGGTCTATGAACCTCCGATCATCCTGCTCGACGAGCCCCTGTCGAACCTCGATGCCAAGCTGCGGGAAGAGGCACGGGCCTGGTTGCGTACGCTGATCGTGACGCTTGGCCTGTCAGCGATCCACGTCACGCATGATCAACTCGAGGCCATGGCCATAGCCGACAGTATCGTACTGCTTGACGCCGGCAGAGTGGCGCAGCAGGGCACGCCGAGGGAGCTCTACAACGAACCAGCTACATTGTTTGCAGCCGAGTTCATGGGCAGCAATAACAGGCTCGATGGAAAGTTGATTGCGAATTCCGGCGGTCGCGCCACGATCGAGATCTTCGGCACGCCGATTATAGGCGTCGCACGCACCGCGGCGACGCCCGGAGCCAAGGTGACCGGCATCATCCGCGTTGAACGCGTTCGTTGTGCGCCCAATCCCACGGCAAACTGTTTGAAAATGGAGCTGAAATCCCCGATGTATCTCGGCGAACGCTGGGAGCTCGTATTTGCCCGCGAACATCTTGCCGTGCGGGCCTTTTCACCTGCGCCGCTCGGACCTGGTGAGCACTATGTGGAATTCCCTCCCGAGTCGTTGTGGGTGTTTTAATCTCAAACGTGGCGATTGCGGGCAGCGAGGGTGAATGAAAAAGCCAGACGACTTTCACGGAGTCTTTCCCTATCTGGTCTCGCCAGTTGATGCGAACGGCCGCGTCCTCACAAACGTGCTCGGTAAGCTCGTGTCCGACCTGATAGGAGCCGGCGTGCACGGACTGACTCCTCTCGGCTCCACCGGGGAATTTGCCTATCTCAACAGAACGCAGCGAGAAGCCGTGGTGCGGGCAACCATTGAAGCTGCAGAAAAGCGCGTGCCGGTGATCGTCGGCGTCGCCTCGACGACGACGGCTGATGCCGTGGAACAGGCGAGAACATACGAATCGATAGGCGCCGACGGAATTCTCGCGATCCTCGAGGCCTATTTCCCGCTGAAAGACGAACAGGTTGAATCTTATTTCCGTGCGATCGCCGACGCCGTCGACATTCCGGTTGTGCTCTACACGAATCCGCAATTCCAGCGCAGCGATCTTTCTCTCGATGTGATCGTTCGCCTCTGCACACACCCGCGGATCGGTTACATAAAGGATGCATCCACAAACACCGGGCGCCTGCTGTCGATCAGGAACCGCGCGCCTGGGATGAAGGTGTTTTCCGCATCCGCGCACATTCCTGCCGCTGTGATGCTGATCGGCGGGGTGGGCTGGATGGCGGGACCTGCCTGCATCCTGCCGAGACAGAGCGTTCGCCTTTACGATCTCTGTCGCGCGGGGCGATGGCCAGAAGCGATGGAGCTTCAACGCGATCTCTGGCGCGTCAATGAAGCCTTCGCCCGGTTCAATCTCGCGGCTTGCATAAAAGCTGGTTTGCAGCTTCAGGGCTACGACATCGGCGACCCGCTGCCCCCGCAGACGGCGCTTGGCCGCGAAGATCGCAAGACCGTCGAGCGGATTCTCTCTGAAATCGGCGCGCTTGAAGTCGCCTGAGCGCCAATACGAGCAGCAACGCCGAACCGAATGTTAACGATTCCTTGCTAGGCGGATCGTTGCCCTACAGTCAGATCGATGAACAGCGACGCGGAGACTCCTTGGCCCTCGTCGATACCAAGCGATCCACGCCATGGTCGGCAGCTTCAGACCTTCTGATACGCGCAAGACAAATGCTTGCCGATCAACGCGACGGCCGCGCGGTGCAGATTCTCGCAGGCAACACGTTTCTCATTCGTGCTGGCAGCGCGCTGCTTGCACTCGCATTGCAGGTGCTGCTCGCCCGATGGATGGGCAGCTTCGAGTTTGGCATCTACGTCTATGCCTGGACCTGGGTGCTGATCATCGGCGCGATTTCGGATGTCGGCCTCTCGTCGGCAGCGCGCCGCTTCATCCCGGAATACACCGAGCTTAAGGATTTCCGTCGGCTGCGCGGTTTCCTGGCCGGATCGCGATGGCTTGGCGTCGCGGTCGCAACGCTTGTCGCAATCGCCAGCATGTCTGTTGTGACGCTTCTCGCGCCCCGCCTGGACGACTTCGTACTCGTCCCCCTTTATCTTGCCTGCCTCGCGGTCCCGATCTACGGGCTGGTGCAGGTGCAAGGGGGAATTGCGCAATCCTATGATTGGCCAAATCTGGCCCTGATGCCGTTCTACATCTGGCGCCAGCTCCTTGTGACGGCCCTTGTCGGCGCCGCATGGCTCTTCGGATTGCCGACCAACGCCATGACAGCCATGGCCATAGCAGTCGGCTCTATCTGGGCGGTCACTCTCGTGCAGTTTGCGCTGATGCAGCGCCGCTTGAGCTGCAAGGTGCCGGCTGGACCCAAGATCTATGAAGCCAGAATCTGGATTGGAACGTCGCTGCCGATATTCGTGGTCGAGGCTTTCTACCTTGCCCTCACTTACGTTGACATCATCGTGCTTGAGCATCTCCGCTCACCGGAAGACGTGGCGGTCTACTATGCGGCCGCTCGACTGCTGGCAATCGTTGCATTCGTCTATTTTGCAATCGCGGGCGCGACCACGCACAGGTTCAGTGAATATTACGTCGCCGGCGACCGCGAGCGGCTTGCCGCTTTCTTCAAAGACACTGTTCGATGGACGTTTTGGCCCTCGCTCATCGCCTGCGCAGGCATTCTGGTCTTGGGCAAGCCCTTGCTTGCGCTCTTCGGTCCCGAGTTCGAGACCGGCTATGGCGTAATGTTCATTCTCGCGATTGGAATGATGGCGCGGGCTGCCGTGGGTCCGGCCGAACGCCTGCTCAACATGGTCGTCGAACGAAAGGAATGCGCGTCAGTCTACGGCATCGCCTTCCTGATCAATCTCGCGCTGTGCGTCATTCTCGTTCCGCAATGGGGCATCGTCGGCGCTGCGGTCGCGGTCTCGAGCGCGATCATTGCCGAGTCCATCATGTTCTGCCGACTCGCAAGACGTCGGCTTGGACTTGAAATCCTTTGGCCCATCGGCAGGCGCTAGTTTACGCCCGCTCGCGCAGCAATCGCCTGATCACCTTGCCGGTCGTGGTCATCGGCATATCGTCGATGAAGGCGACCTCTCGCGGATACTCATGAGCCGAAAGGCGGGTCCGTACGAAATCCTTGATCTCCGAAGCGAGTGCAAGGGAAGGCGCGTAGCCTTTCTTCAGGACGATAAAGGCTTTCACGATCTCGGTTCGCAGGGCATCCGGCTTTCCCACCGCGGCAGCAAGCGCAACTGCCGGATGACGGATGAGGCAATCTTCAATTTCACCCGGCCCAATGCGAAATCCTGCCGACGTGATGACATCATCGTCACGCCCGACAAAAGTGAAATAACCCTCCTCGTCCATGACGCCCTGGTCTCCGGTCGTCATCCAATCGCCAATGAACTTCTCGCGTGTGGCATCGGGATTTCCCCAATATTCGAGGAACATCACGGGATCGGATCGCCTCACCGCGATCTGTCCCGTCTCTCCCGATTTCAGCGGCGTTCCGCTGGAATCGATCACCGCAACGGTGTGACCCGCGACTGGCCTGCCGATCGCGCCCGGTTTTGAGACGCCGATCGCCCCACACGCCGAGAGGACGAGGTTGCACTCGGTCTGCCCATAGAATTCGTTGATGGCTAGGTCGAAAACCGACCTTCCCCACTCGTAGGTTTCTGCACCCAGTGATTCGCCGCCCGAACCGATCGACCGCATTTTGATGCGGTGCCGCCCTTTGGGATGCGGCGCCGCCCTGAGCATGCGCAGTGCGGTCGGCGGAATAAATGCATTGCGGATGTCCGTGCGTGCGATCAGCGCGAAAGCTTCTTCGGGATCGAATTTTTCGAAGCGGCGCGCCACGACCGGCACTCCGTAGTGCAATCCGGGCAGCAGCACGTTGAGCAACCCTCCTGCCCAGGCCCAGTCGGCGGGCGTCCAGATGCGGTCCCCGGGTTGTGGCAGAAAATCGTGATGCATCTCGACGCCCGGAAAATGGCCGATCAGCACGCGATGGCCGTGCAGGGCACCTTTCGGTTGTCCTGTCGTGCCCGACGTGTAGACCATCATCGCGGGGTCGTTTGGGGACGTATCGACAGGCACGAAATCCGGCGAGGCGGCCTCGAGACCATCGGCAAACCCGACAGCACTGCCCTCCTCTCCATCCAGCGAGATGATGAGGCGAAGATCGGGCAGCTCCCCTCTGATGCTGTTGATCCGCTCGACACCGCGACGATTGGTCAGCAATGCCACCGCACCGGAATTCTGCAGCCGATAAGAAAGCGCATCCGTGCCGAACAACACGGCAAGCGGCAGAGCTACCGCGCCGAGCTTGTAGACCGCGATATGGATTGCCGCGACTTCCGGCTGCTGCGGCAGCAGTATCGCGACGCGATCGCCGAAAGCGACGCCACGCGCCCTGAGAAAATTGGCAAGACGATTGGAGGTCTCGCGCAGCCAGCCATATGTGATCTGTTCATCCGGTCCGTCCGCCCGTGCATGCAGGATAGCCAATCGTCCCGGCTCCCGTTCGGCCCAGCGATCGCAGACATCCACGCCGATGTTGTAGCGCGGCGGCACCTGCCACCGAAACTGGCTCAAGAGGGCGTGGTAGTCGTTGACGCGGGGAAGTACCGGCATGGTGCGCCAAGCTAGTCAGCAGGGAAGGTGAGGTCCAGCCGGGACCCTGCTCATTTTAACATGCCCTTTTTGCGAATCGCATTGCCCGTCATCGGCTGCGGGCCATGGGCGCCATGCCGAGCGTTCATTTTTCCAAGGAGCCAGCGCGATGAAAAATACGGAGGAGGTTGACCTTTGACGAATTTGGGACCTCATCAAGGACGAGCATGCCGCGGTCCTTGTCACGCTGGCGAAAGACGGCACTCAGGATCCCGCGTGGATGACCAAACGCAGATCGATGCACTTTGGAAGGAATCGTTTCGTGTGTGGTTTCCCCAAGTCGGACAATATCGCCCTCCTTGCCGTCGAGGTCGACACAGTCAAGGCTTGGACAAAGCCTGCTTCTCTCCTGACCTATGCCCACTACTATCTGCGGGGCTCGGGTGACAGGGAAGTCGCCGTCGCCGAGCAGGTCGCGCAGCAGGAAATCATTCGCACGGCGATCAAATGAGTGCGGGCGTCGAGGACGACTAATTCAGCCGGACGCGAAGGAAATTCCAATACGGCGCGTTCGGCGAGACAATGTCGATCGGCTGCTTCTCTCCCCGTTCTCCCGAGACGAATGAAAATGTACTCGAACCCACTTCGAGAGGCTCGAAGCGGAGGATCATGACGTCCTTGGCGGCATAGTCCCGCCGCTGCGGACAATCAGTGACGTTGTCACCGCCCAGATAGCGGTACGTGCGGCCGCTGGCGAGAAGATAGGGGCTGTTGGGGCCCCTGACTGCGAAGCACACCGCTTTGAGCGCGGCTTGCGCCTGCAAATGGATCGCAGTGTGCGTGGATGGGCGGTCGATCTGCACGATCGCGACCGGGACTTGATTTTCGGCACGATGGAAAAGCGTTTCGCCGGCTGCAGGAAATACGGACAGCGCCAGCGACGCAATCAACATCCCAAGAACTGCAGGCGACACATTCCGCACGAATGCAATCCCGTCAGGGTTACGAAACAAATTAGCGCAAGATCCCGCCGTCCGCCAACGCCGCGGCGGGCTAGAATGAATTGCTTCTCATAGCAGGACGTCTTTGAAGGCGCGGAATGGTTAAAGAACGGGTGGCCGCCTCATCCCTTGGTGTCATCGGGTTCGGCCAAAATAAGCGCCCAGTAGACCTTGTACTTGGAAGCAGGCGTATAGACGGCGGCGATACCCATGCGGGTTGCGCCACTGAGCAACATGTTAGCGCGATGCGGATTCGAATCGCGCCAGCCCGAGAACGCCTCCGCCAGCGTGTGGTAACCGGCGCTAATGTTCTCGGCTGCCCGCTTTGCGTCGTACCCAGAAGCCTTCAGCCTCTGCAGGAACGGCTTGCCGGCGCCGTGGTCGAGCTTGTCGCGCTTTGCCATGGTCTCGGCCTGCGCCTGGGCGAGCCGCATCAGGTCGACGTCAAGTTCGACCGCCTGCAGACCGTTGTTTGCGCGATAGCCCGAAATCATTGAAGCGGCCGCCGCCGCATCAAGTTCCGCTCCCGGCTGGGCCAAGTTGCGATAGAAGCTGGGCTGCGCCTTCGGCACGTAAGTGTCGGCGCAGCCGCAGATCGCGGCCAAGCCCAGCATTGCAGCAACGATACCGATAGGTCTGACCAGCAAGTTCTCCCCCCAGATCGGGCGCCGACCATAATGCAATGATCGTGGCTGAAAGGTGAATACGCGTCTCAGTGCACGGTCGCGCGTCCCTCCACTGGCGCACTCCGGGAACGTGAACTAACATCGAAGATCCAGGCACCTGACGCGAGGCTGTCATGTCCGACAAACCCGCCGCACGCACTCCGGGAGCAAAGCGGGCTGGCCCCGGGGAGTATGTCTTCGACCTTGGAAGCATTCAGAAGATCATGGGCGGCCCTGCCTATTCTACCGCGCATGGGCCTTGCGTCGAAGGCGACCGCATGATCGTCGGCCTGATGAGGATGCAAGCAGGCACCGGCGCCGAACCGCATTCGCATCCCAATGAGCAGTGGATCTACGTGCTCGAGGGCACGTTCCGCGCCAGAATCGATGGCAAGGAAATGGATGTGACGCCCGGGTCCGTCATTTACATCCCGGCCAACACGGTCCACGCCGGCGAGGCCACGGCCGATGGAGACGTCGTCTTCTTCACCGTCAAGGACGCATCTCACAGCCTGCACGGTATCAAAGCCACCTAGCGCAGATTTGCTTGCCGCTCGAGAGCGCAACCTTGGGGAGTTTTGCATGCACAAACTGATCGTCACCTTGCTCACAGTTTTTGTGCTCGGCGCAACCGGCGCAAGCGCGCAAGACAAGTATCCTAATCGCCCGGTAAAGGTAATCGTGCCCTACGCGCCTGGCGGCGCTACCGACATCGTGGCGCGGATTGTCGGCGATGAGTTTCAGCGAGTCACGGGCCAGGGCTTCGTTGTGCTCAACAAGCCCGGCGCCTTCGGCATGCTCGCCCTCGACGAGATGATGAAAGCGCCAGCCGATGGCTATACCCTCATGATCGGCAATGTTTCTACCAACGCAATCACCCCGATCATCTATGCAAAGAAACTGAATTTCGATTACGGCAAGAGTGTCGTCGCCGTTACGAATCTGGTCGACATCCCGGCGTTTCTACTAGTGACCACAGCGAACGATTTCGCCGTAAAGTCCGTCCCTGAGTTCATCGCCTATGCGAAGCAAAATCCCGGAAAAATCCGATACGGCACCGTCGGCGTCGGATCCTACCCGCACTACGACATGGCTTATTTTGCAAAGCGCGCCGGAGACCTGGATATCGTCGCCCTGCCGAATAAGAACGGAGCCTCGGGTGTTATCCAGGATTTGTTGCGCGGCGATGCTCAGGCAGCGTTTTTGAATGTCGCTTCGACTGCCGGGCAGGTCCAGGCGGGAAAGTTTCGTCCGCTGGCGGTCGTCAATCACACGCGGCTCAAGCAATATCCCGATATTCCGACAATGAAGGAAGTTGGATACGCCGATGTCGGCACGGTTGCATGGAACGGACTATTCGCGCCCGCAGCGACGCCAAAGCCAGTGCTTGAGGCTCTGTTTCAGGCCGTGAACAAAGCCATTCATTCACCAGAGGCCGCCGAGAAGCTCGGCAAGCAGAACTTCAACATCGTTCCAAACAAGTCATTAGCCGATGCGGAGTCCTGGCTGGCGGGCGAAATGAAGCACTGGCAGACGATCACCGAAACGGTGAAGATCGAAGTGACGCAATAGCGGCTTCACAAGGCGGCCTGTCCCGCCGCCTTCACCGCACGCCACACGCGCTCTGGCGTTGCCGGCATATCGAGTTGAGCGCCTTTCGGAAGCGCATCGAGAATTGCGTTGATGACCGCGGGCGGCGCGGCGGTGGTTCCGGCTTCGCCGGTCCCTTTCACGCCAAGCGGGTTCGTTCGGCAGGCAATCGCATGATGCTCGACCTTCATGCTCGGAACCTGATCGGCTTTCGGCATGCCGTAGTCCATGAATGAGCCCGAGATGAGTTGGCCGCTCTCATCGTAGATCGTGTTTTCCGTGAGTGCCTGTCCGAGGCCCTGCACCACTCCGCCATGGATCTGTGCTTCGACGATCGTCGGGTCGAGCACGTTTCCGCAGTCGTCGACGGCCACATAAGACACCAAGTCGACGGCTCCCGTTGACGGATCAATTTCCACCTCGGCTACATGGCAGCCGTTTGGAAATGAAGGCGGCACCTTGATGCCCGACTGCGTGTCGAGGTTTTCAGAGATCACTCCCTGACGCTTCAACTCTGCAGCGCGATCGGCCACTTCGAAAAGCCGGATCTCGCGTGCGGAATTTCTTACGCTGAATTTTCCATCACGGTAATCGACTTCGCTTTCCTCGGCCTGAAGCAGCATCGCGGCGATTCGCCTGGCCTTTTGCAAGACCGCATCGGCGGTTCTCGCAACGGCGCCCCCCGTCATCATCGCAGACCGCGAGGCCACCGCACCGAAACCGGGAACGTCGCGCGCGGAATCGCCCGAGAGCACCTCAACTGCATCGTCCCGAACGCCCAGCCGCCGGGCCGCCACTTGTGCGAAAACGGTCCTGTGCCCCTGCCCGCTTGCACCAGCCCCGACACTGACCTGCACGGACGTCCCGCCGGGAAACGAGATCCTGGCACCCTCCTCGGGAAAAGCACCTGAAATTTCGAGATAGCACCCGATGCCGATGCCGCGGAGCTTGCCGCGCTTCTTCGCCGCCTTTTTTCTTTCGCGAAAACCGTCATACCCGGCCGCATTGAGAGCGCGCTCAAACACCGCGGGAAATTCTCCGCTGTCATAGGTGTTCCCGAAAGCGGTGGTGTATGGGATTTTTTCCGGCTTGATCAAATTGCGCCGGCGAAGCTCGGCGGCGTCGATGCCGGTCACATCCGCAGCCGCATCGATGATCCGCTCGATGAGATAGCTCGCCTCAGGACGGCCCGCGCCGCGATATGGCCCGGTCGGCAACGTGTTGGTGAATACGCATCGTGTGTTGAGTTGAACAAGCGGAATGTCATAGACAGTCGGCAAGCAGCCCGAGATGTGCGTCGTGAAGACGAAATGCGCCACTCCGGTGAAATAGGCGCCAAGGTTGCCTATTCCGTTGACGCGCAGAGCGAGGAAGCGGCCGCGCGAATTGAGAGCAAGCTCGACGGTCCAGAACGAATCCCGGCCCTGATTATCCGTAATGAATGCTTCCGAACGGGTCGAATTCCAATACAAAGGCTTGCCGAGGGCTCGAGCGGCGTGCAGCAGCGGAATGTATTCGGGATAGCACCACCCCTTCATGCCGAAGGCGCCGCCGACATCCTCGGTGATGATGCGAAGCTCCTCCGGCTTGATGTTCATCGCGCCGGCGATCTGCCCGCGCACGCTCGCCACCCCTTGCGTGCCGACGCGGAGCGTGAACAGTCTGTTAGCGGGATCGTAGCTCGCCGAAGCGGAACGCGGCTCGAGCGAAGCAACCACCAGGCGCTGATTGACCAGATCAATGCGGACGTGGTGCGCAGCTTCTGCGAAGGCTTTCTCCAGGGCCGCCTGCTTCTTTCCTTCCGGATCGGCCGGCGCGCTCCAGTCAAATCCGATGTTGCCCGGCGCTTCCGGCCACAGTTGCGGAGCGTCGGGCTTGATGGCGTCGCGGGCGTCGGTAACCGGCGTCAGCTGCTCATAATCGACGATGATTCTGTCGCCGGCATCCTGTGCCGCGTCTGCATTCCTTCCCACCACCATGGCGACCGGTTCGCCGATGTGCATGACGCGGGATTCGGCCAACGATGGACGATGCGGCGAGATCGCCGTCATTCCTCCGCGTCCGGGAATGGGATGGCCATGAGAGATCGAATGGTAATGAACCCCGCTGAGATCGGTGGCGGTAAGCACGGCCACGACGCCTGGCATTGATCTTGCCGCCGAGACGTCGATGCGCTGAATGCGCGCAAAAGCATGCGGCGAGCGCACGAAAAAGGCGGCGAGAGCGCCGTCTGGCCGGACGTCATCGCCAAAGCGGCCGCGGCCACGCAGGAGTGCATCGTCCTCGACACGCCCAGTCCAGGCTCGCCCGGCAACATCCTGGGCGCTAGGCGATTGCGTCATGGGCTGCTCCAATAAATGTCAAAGCTTGCGATCGGTAATGCCCGCCTGGGCGTAGAGCGCGTTGATATGCGCCTTCACCTCGGGATCGGTCGTGTCATGTTGTGGACGCTGAGCCCAGCCGGCCTTGGCCCGCGCGTACACCGCCATCTCTTCATCCTGCTGCGAAGTACCTCCGGAGATCCCGTAGGCGCCCACCATCTCGTCACCCTTGAACACGGGCGCCGACCCTCCGCTCGCGGCAATACGACCGTTCGTCATGGCGGCCAGGCTGACCAGCAATTGCGGATTGCGCTCCTTGAACCATTGCTGAATCACCAGTCCATCGGGAAAGCGCGGGCTCATCGAGCGAAACGCTGCAACCGTGAAGGCTTTGGCAATCGCCGTTTCGGGAGTGATGAATCCTGCATCATCCATGCGTTCGACCATGATCAGGTGCCCTTCGGGTCCGACCACGGCTACGGACACGGGGACGCGCATGGCATCCGCTTTTTCCACCACAGCTCGAATGAATTCGCGGCACTCGGCGGCACTCAATCTGGCCATTCCCCGCTCCCCCGGGCACTGCCCATTAAGTTATCGTTAACCGGTCATCTCCAGCAATTAACTGCAAAAAAACGGGTTAGGGAATACCGTGGCCATCTACCTGGACGCGAGTATGGGCGAGCACACCTCCGCAGACGCATCCGCGCGGAATTGGGGCCTGGTGATTTTGGCCGGCGGCTTCGGCTTCGCCGCCGCATATGTTGCGCTTCATTTCTTTCCCTCATCGATGGCCGAGCTCGACGCAGCGCCCACGGTCGTGGTCTCACTCGCGGTATCAGGCATCGCTGCGTGCCTAGCGATGGCAGTCGCGCTCGCCCTGCTCGCCCGAAGGCTGCACATAAACAATCTCCGCATGGGCGTTGCGATCAACAACATGTCGCAGGGCCTGTGCATGTTCGACGGCGCCGAACGCCTGGTGATCTGCAATCGACGCTATCTTGATATGTACAAACTATCAGCAGATCTCGTCAGGCCTGGCTGCACGCTGCAGAGCCTGCTTGAATACCGAATCGGCAATGGCAGCTTTTCGCGCGACCCGGTTACCTATAGGCGCGAACTTCTCGCGGCGATGGAAGCCGGCAAGACGACGAGCGCGGAAGTCAGATCCGCGGATGGCCGAGTGATTTCGGTGGTCAATCGGCCTATGGCCGACGGCGGTTGGGTTGCGACGCACGAGGACATCACCGAACGGCGCGATGCCGAACGTGAAAGAATGTTGATGCAGGAGCAGCAGGAGCGGCGGACGGTGATCGAGGAAGCGATCGCCGCCTTTCGGCAGCGCGTCGAGGATCATCTGAAGACCGTGAGCGAAGGCGCCAGGGCCATGCATGCGACGGCGACGACGCTGTTCGGCAATTCCGGCCAAACCTCACAAAGCGCCGACGGGGCTGTTTCGGCCTCGAACGAGGCATCGACAAATGTCGAGACGGCGGCCGTGGCCGCCGACGAGCTTTCCGGATCCATCAACGAAATCGGGCGTCAACTCGCCAAGACGACCGAAATCGTGCGTGCGGCGGTAAGCGAAGCGCATGGCACCAATCACCAGATCACGGCATTGGCGGAAGCCGCGCAGAAGATCGGAGATGTCATCAAGCTTATTCGCGCCATTGCCGGGCAGACCAACCTGCTGGCCCTCAATGCTACTATCGAGGCAGCGCGCGCAGGCGAAGCCGGCAAAGGTTTTGCCGTCGTCGCGTCGGAGGTGAAATCACTTGCAGTGCAAACGGCAAGGGCGACCGAGGACATTTCCAAGCTCATCACCTCCGTCCAAGGCGCCACGTCCAGCGCAGTTTCGGCGATTGCGCGAATTTCGAGCCGCATGCAGGAAATCGACAGTTGCGCAACCGCCGTTTCTGCCGCCGTCGAGGAGCAGAGCGCCGCGACCGGCGAAATCTCGCAAAACGTTGCCAGCGCGTCAGATGGCGCAAAAGTCGTGGTCGAGGTATTGGCGGACGTCTCGGGCGCGGCAGCGCAAACGCGCCGCTCTGCCGAAAGCGTGCTCACCGCATCGCAGGAGGTGGAAGCGGCGGCCGACGAGTTGCGAAAAGAAGTGGAAGGCTTCCTCGCTCGCGTCGCCGCCTGATTAGAGGAAAAGTCCGCTCACCCAATAGAATAAGGCGCCGAGCAGCCCGGACGCGGGGATCGTGATAATCCAGGCTATCACGATTTCACGAGCGACAACCCAACGTACCGCCCGCGCCTTTTTTGCCGCACCGACGCCTATGATCGAACCGGTGATGGTGTGGGTCGTCGACACGGGAATGCCCAGCCACGTCGCGGCAAAAAGCGTAATCGAACCACCGGTTTCTGCGCAGAACCCCTGCATCGGCGTCAGCCGCGTAATTTTCGATCCCATCGTGCGCACGATACGCCACCCGCCGGCCAGGGTTCCCGCTGCCATTGCAAACTGGCAAGCGATCACCACCCAGAACGGAACGTGGAAATGACCGCCAAGATAGCCCTGCGAGTACAGCAGCACTGCAATGATGCCCATGGTTTTCTGTGCGTCGTTGCCGCCGTGGCCAAGTGCGTACAGAGATGCTGAGACGAATTGCGCACGGCGAAATATGTGATCGACGCCATGCGGCGTGAAGCGCACGAACGTCCACGAGACCAGCAGCATGAGAAGCAGCGCGAGCAGACAGCCGAAAGCCGGCGACATGAAAATGGCCAGGGCTGTCTTTATGACTCCGATCCACACGACCGCGTGGAAACCGGCCTTCGCTATCCCGGCGCCGACCAGGCCGCCGATCAGCGCATGCGAACTCGATGACGGGATCCCGAGCCGTTGGGTGACCACCTGCCAGACAATCGCGCCCGCCAGTGCGCCGAAAATCAGGTGCTCGTCGACCACATTGGCTTCGACGATGCCGCGGCCGACCGTCTCCGCGACGTGCAGACCAAAGAACAGAAACGCGACAAAATTGAAAAATGCGGCCCAGGCTACCGCATATAGCGGCCGCAGCACGCGGGTCGACACGATCGTGGCAATTGAATTTGCTGCATCGTTCATCCCGTTGAGAAAATCAAACGCTAGCGCAATCGCGATCAAGCCGACCAGAAACGGCAGTGCCAGCGCAGCAGCGTTCATTATTTTCCTCGGGGAACGACTATACGTGCTCGATGACTATGCCGTGCATGACGTTGGCGACATCGTCAAAACGGTCAACCACTTTTTCCAAATGATCATAAACCTCGTTGGCGATGAAAAATCCCATTGGATCTGATTTCGCCTTCATGTGATACAGCTCGCGGAGACCCACGTCGTGCAGTTCATCCGCTCGGCCTTCAAGGGCCGAAATCTGCTCCGTCAAAGCGCTCAAACGCGTTGCCTGCGTATTGAGCGATTGCAACAAAGGTACAGCCTCCTGAACCAGCTCTGAAGATTTCACGATCGCGTCGCCCATTTGCTTCATCTGCGGCGTGAATTCCGTCACGTCGAACAGAATGACGGCTTTGGCGGTCTTCTGCATCTGATCGATGGCATTGTCCATCGCAGTGATCAGGTCGCGAATGCTGCCCCGGTCGAAGGGAGTTATGAAAGTCCGACGCACCGCGATGAGCACTTCGCGCGTGACATTGTCGGCATCGTGCTCGCGATCCATGACGATTTGACAATTGGCGGCGACCGCCTGCCCACCTTCCATCATCGCGCGCAAGGCCTTGGCGCCCTCGAGAACGGCGCGCGAGTGGCGGGCGAAGAGCTCGAAGAAGCGTTCCTCCTTCGGCATCAAAGCGTGGAACCAGCGAAGCATTGGGAGACCCGGGTGATGGAATCGAGGGGAAACTAGTCGGTCGGCCTCTAGTTGCGAAATCGCGGAAGCGCGACCTGTGGAAACAATCCGTCGAAGCCACCTCTACCACGAGCACAGGTTGGCGCCACTCTTTAATACCGTGAAAACGTGCAGTATCCATCGATATATGGCGCCCCTTTCGAGGCAGACATGCTGCATCAGCGATCAGGGTGCGCTAGTTTGCAAGACAAAGCCGTTGAATCTGGAGCCGTGAATGAGGTTGGGCTATTTCACGATGCCCGTGCATCCATTGGGCCGCGACTGGTCGCAGACGCTGCAAGAGGATCGCGAGGCGATCGTTCTTGCCGACAAACTCGGCTTTTATGATGCCTTCGTGGGTGAACATCTGACCGATGCCTGCGAGAACATCACCAACAGCATGATGTTTCAGGCAACTCTCATCCACGCAACAACGAACATCAAACTCGCCACCGGCACCACGAATCTGGCGCAGATGCATCCAGTAGTCATCGCCGTGAATGCTGCCATGTTCGACCACCTGTCACAGGGTCGATTCATCATGGGCATCAGTGCCGGCGCGCTCACGTCCGATTCCGAGGCCATCGGAATTCTCGACCTGGATCGGAACAAGATCTTTGCTGAAGCGATCGATGTCATACTGGCGATCTGGGAACGCAATCCGCCCTATGACATCGACTTCAAGGACAACCGTTTCAAGGTCGGCTTCGCTCGCACCGCCGCGCTCGAGCTTGGCGTTGGCATTCTTGCCAAACCGTTCCAAAAGCCGCGACCTGAAATCGTGGGGACCGTGGTTGCGCCTTTCTCACCTGGCGTCGTTTTGATGGGCAAACGCGATTTTCATCCGCTCTCGGCCAACTTCCTTCTCTCGAGACACCTCAAGTCCCATTGGACCAATTACTCCAAAGGGAAGACAGAAGCGGGACAGAAGGCATCGCCGGCCGACTGGCGGATCGCACGCACCATCTTTGTGGCCGACAACGACAAGGTCGCGCGCGCCTATGGTCGTGAGGACTCCAGAAGTCCATACCGATTCTACTTCCATCAGATGCGTTCAAAGATGAAGCGCGGCAACAGGCTATACGTATTCAAGAGCTACAAGGAGCAGCCGGACGAGGAGATCACCCTGGACTATGTCATGGACCATTGCGTGACGTTCGGCACCGTCAACAAGGTGGTTGAAGAGCTTCTGAAGTTGCGTGAAGAGGCCGGCGATTTTGGCGAGTTGGTATATGCAGGCATGGATTGGGTCGATCCGACGCTTGCCAAGCGATCGATGCAGCTGATGGCCGAGGAAGTGATGCCACGCGTCAACGCCGCGATTGCAGCATCCGCGAAAACGGCGGCGGAGTAGCTGAGCACCAGACGCGCCGCGGAGGCAGTCTGCTGCAAATGGTCAGACCGACAACGGGTCTGTGCCGAGCGCGGCATAGAGGCCTTGCCGGGCTCCCTGCGCAAAATGCACGTTCTTTTCCAGTTCGACGGAGGCCGATCGTATGCGCTGCGCGTCGGGAGCAGTGCCTGGGACAGCGCCTCCCTCCGCCGCAGCTTTCGCCGCACGCAGCAACATCCTTCGCGCCATGATGATGCCGGCATCTGTCGCGCAGAGATGTTCTTTGGTGCGATCCTGAATGGGACCCATACTTTCCTGAATGGATGCATCCTGCATAGCGATGCCGTCCACGCCGGTCGATGAGTGACCGTGCCGCTGCGCTTCACGATCAATCAGATAGTTATTGGACTTGTTCGCGAGGGGGATGAAAGTTCCGGGCACGTATTTCACGTGAATGCCTTCGCCGTCCTGCATCGCGGAGACTTCCGATTTCGTCAGTGCGCGGCGCGGATGATAGTTGATACTCCAAGCCCAGCAATTCTCATCGTCGATCGGAATCCATGCATGCGCGCCAAGCGGATGCCCGGCTCGCGGCGGGATGATCGTGTACCACGGCATGATCCATGGGGTGATTCGCCAGTAGTACTTTCCGCCTTCCGCGCTGCGCCGCGCTCCGATGAGCAGCCCGCCATCGAATTCCTCGACCTCGAACAGCGGCATGCGATCCTGCTCGTTGTACAGGTTGCCTTTCGAGCCTTTGAAAAGCGGATCCTTGTTGAGCTCGCTGCCGTGGAGCCATGACACATGGCTTGAGTCGATACCGCCTTCCATGGCCTGAAGGTAGTTGCACTCCTGCAGCCGCTTTGAGACGAAGCGCTGCGAAGGCTCGACCTCTGTCCACTCGAGCGCGGGGGGCGGAGGCTGGAGATCCGGCGGCCCCATATAGGTCCAGACGATCCCCGCTTTCTCGATACAGGGATAGGATTTCAGCCTTATCTTCTTGCGGAAGCCCGACTCCTCGGGCTCCGAAGGAAGATCGACACATTGGCCCGTGATGTCATACTTCCAACCGTGATACGGACAACGCAGCCCGCATTCTTCGTTCTGTCCGAACCAGAGCGAGACGCCGCGATGCGCACAGAACTCGTCAATCAGACCGACGCGTCCCTTGCTGTCACGGAAACAGACCAGATTCTCGCCCATCAGCTTGACCCGGACTGGGGGGCAATCGGGCGCGGGTATTTCCGATGTCAGCAGGAAGGGAGCCCAGTAGCGCCGCAGCAGCTTGCCCATCAGGGATCCGGCGCCGATGCGGCTGAGCTGATCGTTCTGTTCTCGCGACATCATGACGACGTTTCCTCACGAACTTGCTATTGTTCTCGCCGGCAATCGGGGCTGGCCATTATAAGCTGACTTCCCTGCAGCGGAAGCTGAGCATGCATCTGCCGCGTATTGCCATTGCGACAGGCGACCCAGCGGGCATAGGTCCGGAGATCGCTCTCAAAGCGGTCTTCCAGTCCGTTGTTACAGACGTTTGCCGACCATTGCTCGTCGGTGATCCCGCGGCGATCGCCCTGCATGCGGATACTGCCGGACTGTCCGCAGACCTGCGCGTCATTCGGGCTGTCGGCGAGGCCGACTGGACTAGCGGGGTCGTCAACGTGCTCGAGGCAGGCGATCGAGGCGGCACGCCGCTACAGTTCGGCACCGTCGCGGCTGAGTATGGTCGCGCGTCCGTAGCGAGTGCCAGGCGAGCCATCAAGGCGGCGCTTGCCGGTGAGGTGGAGGCGGTCGTCGCCGCGCCGCAGACCGAGCGATCGATCGCCGCGGCCGGCATTCCTTTCGACGGTTATCCTTCATTCGTCGCGCGAGAGACCAAGACGCCCATTCACGATGTCTTCTTGATGATCTGTTTCGACCGGTGCCGGATAGTCCATACGACACTCCATCTCAGCGTGCGCGAGGCAATCGATCTGATCACGCGGGAACGGGTCGAGCGCGTGATCCAAGTCGCCGATGCCGCCTTGAGAAAACACGGCATCGCCAGGCCCAAGATATTTGTGAGCGGACTAAACCCGCATGCCGGCGAGCAAGGTCTTTTCGGCACCGAGGAGATCGAAATCATCGCTCCGGCGATTGCGCGGGCTGCCGCTGGAGGGATCGATGTCTCCGGCCCCTTTGGTGCCGACACGATGTTTCGGAAGCCCGGATGCGATGCCTACATCGTGATGCTGCACGATCAGGGCCATATTGCCGCGAAGCTGCAGGCCTTCAACCGCACGGCCGGCTTTTCGATCGGCTCGCCTATCCTGTTTTCATCGGTTGCGCATGGCAGCGCGCATGACATCGCGGGAAAGAATCAGGCTGACCCGCGAGCCATGATCGAAGCGATCACGCGCCTGGCAAAAATCAGCCGGTCTGAGGAAACGGCCTAGCGGGCCGACGGCAGCGGCGCGGAGGTGATGGCAGCGGCATTGCTACGCGTCGGTCCCGCAGGAGTCGCCGGCGTCCCCGCTGTAGCGGGTACCCGTGCTGCCGGCTGGGCACCAGAATTTGCAACGTGCTCCGGTGGATTTCCCGGCAGCACGACCACACGCGTACCCACCTGCACGCGGCTGTACAAATCCTCGATGTCCTCATTGAGCAAGCGGATGCATCCCGAGGAGACGAAGGATCCGATCGTCGATGGCTGGTTTGTGCCGTGAATCCGATAAAGCGTCTTGCCGAGATAGAGGGCACGCGCACCAAGTGGATTTCCCGGACCACCGGCCATGAAACGCGGCAGATAAGGCTGCCGCTCGATCATTTCCGACGGGGGGTGCCAGTCCGGCCATTCCGACATCTTGGATATGCGTTCAGTGCCCGACCAGGTGAAGCCTTCGCGACCGACGCCGATGCCATAGCGAAGTGCCTTGCCGTTGCCGAGCACCAGATAAAGGTAAGTGTTGGCGGTATCGATGATGATCGTGCCCGCCGGCTCCTTCGTTCTGAAATCGACAAGCTGTCGCTTCAGGTTTGGCGGCAGTTCCTTGGGCTGACCGGTTTCCGGCTGATCCTCAGGTGGAAGACTCATCACGGAATGAGACGGCTGGCCGGGCTGCGAATTCGCACCCGGAGCGGCCCCGATCTGCCCCGGAGGTCGGACGACATCGCTTTCCGGATCGACTTCAGAAGCAGCGCCAGGCGGGGGCTGCTGAGCATCAAGCTGATGGCCATATCCGACCGGACGTCTTTCAGGCGCGCCGAACAATCCAACCGGCGGCGGCGGCGCAGCCTCGTCATCCGGGTAAGGAAGAACGCGTTCAGGAGCGCCCCGTTGACCGTAACCGTTTCGCGGTGCGCGCCGTGCCTGCGGCAAGGACTCCCCGTCAGGATAATCATCATAGCCACCCATCACCGGCGGCAGCCGTTCTTGATAGATCGTTGGTGGCGGAAGCGGCTGCTGCGCCACGGCGCTCGGTAGCGCGACGGTCATGACCATCGGTACCGCCAAGGCTGAAAGGCCTGCGAATCGAGCCATTGCCCACCTGAAAGGAAGTGAACTTACCCTCGAACGCGCCCTGATTGCCCCGTGATGAAGGCACATTCAAGACCACAATAGGGCTATCTCGTTAACGTGACTTTGCTGTCCCTCATCAGGTCTTCTTGCCTTCTGCTGCGAGGACCTGCTTTGCCACCCGATGGCAGTCAACGGCAGCCGGAAAACCGCAATATACCGCGATTTGACGCAAGATCGCAGATAGTTCGTTCGGGGTGAGGCCATTGCGCAACGCGCCGCGAAAATGTGCTTCGAACTCATGCATTCGCCCGAGGCAGGCGATCATGCCCAGGTTGAGAATGCTGCGATCGCGCGGCTTGAGGGTCTCGTCGCCCCAGACAGCGCCCCAGCAATAGGTGGTGAGTAATTCCTGGAATTGACGATTGAAATCGTCGGTATTAGCGACCGCGCGGTCCACGTATTCGTCGCCCAAGACCTTGCGGCGCATCGCCATGCCGCGATCGTAGAGTGGTTTGTCCATATCATCCTCCAAGTGAAACAGGCGCACGCCAGCCATATCAGACCATGTTGACAGACCGGAACCGATTTCGTCCATTCTTGCGGTGCCCGGCTGCATAATCCGGCGATAGTGTCATCGATCCACCAAGCGGTCGGGCCGACGAGGGAGGACATCATGCAAGGGATTTCGGGTCGCGCCATCTCGCTTGCTCTTTCATTCGCGTTGTCTGGCTTGGTTCTCGGCGGCGTCCATAAGGCAGTGGCCCAGGATTCCGGCTGGGTGACACTGTTCGATGGAAAGAACCTGGAGGAATGGGATCAGGTCGGCGGCTCAAATTGGCACCTCGCTGATGGCGCGGTGGTTGCCGATTCTATGGCGGACAAGAAGGTGCTTGGCTATCTGGTGAGCAAGAAGCCCTACAAGAACTTCATCGTTCGCGTCGAATTCTGGGCGAGCGACGATGCCAACAGCGGCATCTACTTCCGCTGCCTCGACCCAAAGAAGATCACCGACCGAACCTGCTATGAGGCAAATATCTTCGACCAGCGAAAGGATCCAAGTTACGGCACGGGCTCGATCACTCGCTACGTCGAGGTCGATCCGATGCCGAAAGCCGGCGGGAAATGGAATACCTTCGAAATCACCGTGAACGGCCGGGACGTCACCGTCGTTCTCAATGGGCAGACGACGGCAAAACTGCGCAACGGCATGTTCGATGAAGGTCCCATCGCCCTCCAGCATGGTGCCGGCACGATCAAGTTCCGAAAAGTGCAGGTAAAATCGTTATAGCGCGCTGCGGGGGCTGGGCGGCAAGTCAGGATGCATGTAGCGATCGTCGGCGGCGGCATCTGCGGCTTGTCGCTCGCACTCAATCTCAAGGCGCGCGCTCTCAGCTGCAAGGTCTACGAGCGCGCTCCTGAGCTCAAGGAGCTCGGTGTCGGCATCACGCTTTTGCCGCACGCGATGCGCGAATTTTCGGCGCTGGGACTCGGCGAGAAGTTGCTCAATTCCGGTATCCAGAATCGCGAAAGCCGCTTTTACAACAGGTTCGGGCAGCTCATCTACAAGGAGCCGCGCGGGAAATTCGCCGGATATCAATATCCCGAAGTCGGCATCCATCGTGGCCGTCTCCACATGATCCTCTATGAGGCCGCGCGGGAGCGGCTCGGCCCGGATGCAATCCTGACTGATCACGAATGCACCGGCGTCGAGCAGGACGATGCCTGCGCTACTGTCAATTTCCGAAGCAGCAGCGGAGAAAAGAGAGAAAGCGTACGCGCCGACATCGTGGTCGATTGCGAGGGGATCAATTCAACGATCCGCAAGCAATTCTATCCGCACGATACCGTGGCATTTGCCGGCATCAATACCTGGCGCGGTGTCACGCGGCGGCAACCTATTCTCGATGGGCGCACATACATGCGCATCGGCTCGATCCTGACCGGTAAGATCGTGGTCTATCCGATCATCGACCGGATCGACAGCGAGGGCCGACAACTCATCAACTGGATGGCTGAAATCAAGCGTGATTCATTCGAGCCCAACGATTGGAACAAGCCAGGCAATCTGGCCGATTTCTTTTCTATCTATGAGAGCTGGCGTTTTGATTGGCTCGATGTGGCGCAGTTGATCCGGGACGCAGACCAGATTCTGGAATATCCGATGGTCGACAAGGATCCGATCGACAGGTGGACCTTCGGCCGCGTGACGCTGGCGGGGGATGCCGCGCACCCGATGTATCCCAGAGGATCCAACGGCGCTGCGCAGGCGGCGATCGACGCGCGCACGTTGGCTGACGCACTCATCAGCCATCCGGATCCGCGTGATGCGCTCAAAGCCTATGAAGCCGCTCGCGCCGAAACCGCCGCGCGTGTCGTGCGCACCAATCGGGAACATCCTCCTGACTTCATCAACATCAAGGTCGAGGAACTCGTAGGAGATCGGCCGTTTGATGATCTCGACAAATACATCACGCAGCATGAGCTTCGAGCATTATCCGAGCGCTACAAGCGTATTGCCGGCTTTGCCCTCCCAGACACGAGTGAGCCTTGAAAGGCAATCCCGCTCACTATTTCGCAGCCAGATAACCAGCCCCACGATTGCCTGTTTGCGGGAGAAGCGTTGTCGGCATGAATACCCATGTGCTCATCGTTGGTTGCGGCGCCATCGGCGGCTTGTTCGCTGCGAGCCTCGCATCGGTGGCCAAGGTGACGGTCTTCGATTCCAATGCGGCGCATGTGGATGCGATCAATGCCACCGGCTTGCGAATAGCCGGCAAAAGTCCGAAGGTTTTGCGTGTCGAGGCGACCAGCAGTGCCGCCGCGCTGAAGGGCACGGCATTCCAAGCAATCATTTTTCTCGTCAAATCGGGGATGACCGCCACAGTCCTTGCGCAACTGCGATCTGTGCTCTCCGGCAATCCGGTCCTCGTCACGCTGCAGAACGGTATGGGCAATATCGAGCATTTGCTCACCCTGCCCGATGCAGTTGTCGCCGGAGGGGCTACGATGAATGCCGGACGCTATGCCGAGCCAGGCTGCGTCGAGCGCCTGATTGAGGGCAAGACTTGGCTTGGACCCCTGCGCGGCAGCATTGATGACGTGCGGCCGCTGGCAGAACTGCTCAATGAGGGCGGAATGGAAACGGAACTCGTTAGCGATCCGATGCCTGCGGTCTGGTCAAAATTCGTTTTCAACTGCATCATGAATCCGCTCGGCGCGCTGATGATGGGCGATAATGCTGCCCGTTACGAATCCCTGGAGATGCGTACGCTGATCGATGAAATGGCGGTCGAATGCATGACCGTCGTGAGGGCCTTGGGCGGCAGTTTCGCGTTCCCTCCGATGGAATTCGTGGACAAAGTGAGGGCGGGCACAGTTCCTATTTCCCGCCATGCGGGGTCGATGGCTCTCGATTTAGAGCGAGGTGTACCCACTGAAATCGACGAATTGACCGGCTTTGTCGTGCGCGAAGGAGAACGGCTCAATGTGCCAGTACCGATCTGTAAAACGGTCCTCCGGCTGATCAAGGGACTCGAAGTGGCGGCATTGCGTCGAGTTGCAAAACCACGATGATTC
The DNA here is from genome assembly GCA_035718275.1 of Pseudolabrys sp. Lineage (GTDB taxonomy): Bacteria > Pseudomonadota > Alphaproteobacteria > Rhizobiales > Xanthobacteraceae > Pseudolabrys. The sequence continues at coordinate 91,312 of DASTHI010000031.1, forward strand.
AATAGGTTGGGTATGGAGAGCATACTGGCTTCCGGCCTGCCGCCTCTGCCGCCCACAGGATTTGACCCCGCCGGCCGTTAATCGGACAGGCGGGGCTAGAAGAGCGGGCATCCAGTATGGCAACCACGACATTGCGATGGATGAAAGCGACGAAGCGCTTATGGCCCGTGTCGCCCGCGGCGACCAGAAGGCCTTTCACCTGCTCGCGCGCCGTCATTTGCCCGCGATCGTGGGACTTGCCCGGCGCATTCTCGGTAATGCTGCCGAGGCGGAAGACGTCGCTCAGGAAGCGCTCATGCGCGTTTGGACCTACGCGCCGCGCTGGCGGCCTTTGGCGCTCTTCCGAACCTGGCTCACCCGCGTGGTCCTCAATCTCTGCCTTGACCGCAAGCGGCGTGCGAGATGGGTCGAACTGGAAACGGCCGGGGAGATCGTGGATCCCGCTCCCGGCGCTGGCGAAAAAGCCGAGGCTGCTGAACGTGAGCGGATGGTGGCCTCAGCGATCGATAATCTTCCGCCGCGGCAGCGCAGTGCAATCATGCTGACCTACGGCGAAGGGATGACTAATGCGGAGGTCGCGGAGATTCTCGATACGTCGGTGTCAGCCGTGGAAACACTGCTAGTGCGGGGCAAACACAATTTGCGTCGCGCACTCGGCAGCATGATCGACAAGGATAACTGAACATGAAGGACGAGCAGTTCGACAATCTTCTCAGGGCAACTCTGAGCCGTCGCGCGGGCGCAACGCATCAGAATGAGGCCGCGGTCGAGCGCGTGCTCAACCGCGTGAGCGGCCCCCTGCCCCGACAACGGCGGCCGCGCTGGCGCCTGCCTGCGGTCTTGCTCGATTGGCAGTTCGCCCCGGCCTGGCCACGGATGGCGGCGCTGGCCTGCTGCGCCGTAATCGGCTTTTTCGTCGGTATAGCCGGGTTCGACCGCAGCTTTGAGGCGCCGGACCCCGCGCCTGTGTCTCTTGGCGGCGGCGGTATCGGCTCGATCACTTTCGAGCCCGAAGCGCTCACGGGAGCGCGGCCATGAGCATCGCACAAGCCCTGCCGGACGTTACGCGAGGTTCCTCGCGCTGGCTCTTGCTCGGGTCATTGGCTCTGAACCTGTTCTTCGTCGGCGTTGCGTTTGCCATGGCGATTCGCGCACCGGCGCCGTCATACTGGGATCCAAATGTGTTCGTGCGAGTCGATCGCCTAGCCGCAACGCTGCCGCAGGCGGATGCGGAGATCCTACGCGCAAAAATCAACACCAATCATGCCGACATCGATCGTGCGCAAACGAACTATCATTCAGCGCGGCAACGCATTCACGATGTCCTGCGGCAGGAGCCGTTCGATGTCGAAGCCATGCGAACATCGATGGCGCAAACACGCGCGGCCCGCCTGAAGTTCGACGAAACGATTCAGAACGTGTTTGCCGATATCGCATCGGAGATTTCGCCTGCGGGCCGCCAGGCCCTCGCAAATTGGCCCCCTGGCCGGAAGGGTAATGTCGACGCACGAAAGTAGTATGATTGCCGATTCGAGTCGCGGATGACCGGACTTAGAAAGTGTCCTGAATGCACCGGGGCGGCAACACGAAGGGGAGGCGAACGAGGACTTGGCGACTGCCGCTATTCACGATGTTGCAGGGATTTTGCGTGACCTTACCACTCGGCGGATGTCTGCTCACAGGCGACAATCCGGAACCTATGCTGGCCATTCCGCCGGCTTACAGCGCCGCTCCCCGCCAGACGACAAAGGCAGAAGCCGCTATCCCACCTCTCGACTGGTGGCGATCATTCCGCTCGCGTGAGCTAACGAGGGTTATCGAAGAGGTCCGCTCCGCCAATCTTGATATCGCCGCTGCGGTCGCTCGCATTATTCAGGCCGATGCGACTTCGCGCATAGCAGGCGCTCCTCTTCTTCCTCTTGTGGATCTCAACAGCAGCGCCAGCCGGTCGCGCGCCTCGCGTACCACGAGCGCATCAGCCGGCGGCGCCTCGTTTGGCGGCTCGGAAAGAGATCTGCTGTCCGCCTCCCTTACGGCGAGCTATGAAATCGATTTCTGGGGCAAGAACCGGTCGGCATTGCGTGCGGCCGAACAGGCGGCGGTGGCAAGCCGCTATGCGCGGGAAGTGGTCGCGCTGACATCGGTTGTTGCCGCCGCGAACGCCTATTTCCAGGTACTTGCTGCGCAGGATCGGCTTCGGGTCGCCCGAGAAAATCTGGCCAGCGCTACCCGGGTGCTCAGCCTGATACAGCAGCGCGTCCAGGCAGGCACCGCTTCTGCGCTTGATACGGCACAACAAGAGAGCTTGGTCAACACACAACGCGCGGCAATCCCGCCTCTCGAGCAGACGCTGCGGCTCAATCGCGTGACACTCGCAGTGCTTATGGGCCGCTCACCGGAATACGTGACCATACGCGGGGGAAGCCTGCGCAATGTCGCATATCCGCGTGTGACGCCTGGCTTGCCTTCGGAATTGCTCGCCCAACGACCCGATATTCGCGAAGCGGAAGCCAATCTCGCAGCGGCGAACGCGAACGTCGAGAATGCGCGCGCGCAATTGTTGCCGAGCATCACCCTTACCGGCGAGGGCGGATATCAGAGCGCAGTGCTCAAGACATTGCTGCGGCCCGAGTCGGCTTTCTACAACCTGGCGGCGGGACTGACCCAGCCGATCTTCGAAGGCGGCAGGCTCATCGGAAATCTCGATCTGCAAAAAGGCCGCCAGGATGAACTACTCCAGAATTACCGCAAGGCAGTAATTTCCGGATTTGCCGACGTCGAGAACGCTCTCGACGCCATCCGGCAAACTGCCGAACGCGAGCGCCTCCAGCGCGAAGTCGTGATCAGCTCGCGACGCGCGTTCGACATTTCCGAGCAGCGCCTGCGCGAGGGCACCGTCGATCTCGTGGTCGTGCTGCAGACCCAGCAAACGCTCTTCCAGGCCGAAGACGCGCTGGCCCAGGCGCGGCTTGCTCATGTGCAAGCCATCGTGAGCCTTTACCAGGCGCTCGGCGGTGGGTGGCTCCCGAAGCCGGTGGAAGCCGCCGATGCACGGTGAACTTCCAAAACCGCCTCTGGTGAAATCGCGCCGCGGCACGCGCAACGCGGTCGTCACCGTCATCTTCCTCATCGCCGTAGCCGCGGCGCTCTATTTCATCTTCAGCGGCCCAACAGGCCAGCAGCGCCGGGCTGGTCGATTTTCGAGCGAGGGACCGGCCCCCGTCCTGGTCGCCACGGTCACCCGCGCCGATGTGCCTGTCTATATCGACGCCGTCGGCACCATAAAGGCGCTCAACACCGTCACTGTCCGGCCGCAAGTCGATGGCAAGCTCTTGAGTGTCAACTTCAAGGAAGGTGAAGACGTCAGGAAAGGAGACATCCTCGCGACGATCGATCCGGTGATCTATCGGGCACAGCTGGATCAGGCCTTGGCAAAAAAAGCCCAGGACGAGGCGCAGCTTGCCAACGCGAAGATCGACCTCGAGCGGTACGACAGACTTGCCGCGAGCAACGCCATCAACAAACAACAGGCCGATACACAACGCGCACTGGTCGCGCAGTTTACAGCCCTGGTGAAAGCCGATCAGGCGGCCATCGACAACGCGCAGGCTATGCTGAACTACACCACCGTGACCGCACCAATAGAAGGACGCACGGGCATCCGCTTGGTGGACGAAGGCAATTATGTCCGTGCCGCCGACACAAGCTCGGCTATCGTCGTGATCACGCAACTGCATCCGATATCCGCGCTCTTCAATCTGCCGCAACAGGACCTGCAGCAGGTCAATGCCGCGTTTGAGCGCGGTCCACTCCAGGTCGAAGCCCGTCGCTCGGACGGCGATGCGGTGATCGACCGTGGCGAACTCAAAGTCGTCGACAACCAGGTCGATCAGACGACCGGCACGGTGAGATTGAAGGCTGAATTTCCCAATTCCAATCTGCAGCTATGGCCCGGGCAGTTCGTTAATGTCCGGCTCCTCGTCGACACGCTCAAGCAGGTGCTTGTGATCCCGACGGGAGCGGTGCAGCGCGGTCCGAACGGTACTTTTGTTTACGTGCTCAGGGAGGACAGCACGGTCGCAATGCGACCGGTCGCCGTGCAGAAGCAGGACGAAACGCAAAGCGTAATCAAAAACGGTGTTCAGCCGTCCGAGCGCGTCGTAACCACAGGTTTCGTGCGACTGACCGAGGGTGCCAAAGTCAGCGTCGGTGACGGCGACGGCCCGGCCGCCACGGCCCGCCCGCCCAGCAACGGAACTCCCCAGGCGGGCGAGCGCCGGCGCCGCAACGGCAGCGCAGCGCGACCGAACACGCGCCAATGAGCGTGTCGTCGCCATTCATTCATCGGCCCATCGCCACTTCCTTGCTTGGCGTCGCGGTGATGCTCGGCGGACTGCTCGGTTATCTATGGCTGCCCGTGGCGGCGCTGCCGCAGGTCGATTTTCCGACCATTCAGGTCACGACCCAAATGCCGGGCGCAAACCCGGACACGATTGCCTCGTTGGTGACGGCGCCACTGGAGAGACAGTTCGGACAGATCCCGGCGCTACAGGCGATGACCTCGTCGAGTTCTTTCGGAATCAGCCAGATCACCCTGCAGTTCGATCTCAACCGCGATATCGATGCCGCTGCACAGGACGTGCAGTCGGCCATCAATGCCGCCGCCTCCACGCTGCCGCGCAACCTTCCTTATCCGCCGCTTTATTCAAAGGTAAACCCGGCGGATGCGCCGATCATCACGCTCGCGCTCACTTCAGAAAGCATCGACCTGCGAGCGCTGAGCGACATGGCGGACACCATCATGATGCCGCGGCTTTCGGAGGTCGCCGGCGTCGGGCGTGTGTCTGTGCAGGGCGGAATCCGGCCGGCGATACGCATCCAGGCGGACCTGGCTCGTCTTGCAGCCTACGGCATAGCGCTCGAGGACCTGCGTACCGCGATCGTGGGCGCCAACGTCGCCGGCCCGAAGGGCGCGCTCGATGGGGCACACCAGTCCTACACGATCGCGGCGAATGACCAGATCACCGCCTCCGCAACCTACAGGGAAGTCGTGATTGCGTTCCGAAATGGCGCGCCGGTCAAGATCGAGGATGTTGCCGATGTGGTCGACGGTCTTGAAAACGCGAAAGTGGGTGCGTGGTATCGCGGACAGCCTTCCGTCATCGTCGACGTGCAACGCCAGCCCGGCGCAAACGTGATCGACACTGTCGAGCGGATCCGCGCCGAACTGCCGCGGCTGCGCCGAGCCATGCCGACGGCAGCCGATCTGACCATCGTCAACAATCGCACGACAACCATACGCGCCTCCATTCACGACGTTCAGTTCACGTTGATCCTCAGCGTGGCACTCGTGGTGCTGGTCGTGCTGATTTTTCTGCGGACGATTCGTGCGACCATTATCGCAGGCGTTGCTTTGCCACTGTCGATCATCGCGACGTTCGGGGTCATGTGGTTCTGCGGCTTTTCGCTCGACAACCTGTCGCTCATGGCGCTGACGATTGGCACAGGGTTTGTCGTCGATGACGCGATCGTCATGATCGAGAACATCGTGCGGCACATGGAAAACGGCGAAGACCCGCTTGACTCCGCACTCAAGGGGGCGCGCGAGATTGGATTTACGGTCATTTCGCTGACGCTGTCTTTGATTGCCGTTTTCATCCCACTACTGTTCATGACGGGACTCGTGGGACGCATGTTCAGTGAATTTGCGCTGACGCTCACGATTGCTGTTGTCGCTTCCGCGATCGTTTCGCTGACACTGACTCCGATGATGTGCGGACGGATTCTCAGGCACGACGTCGGCGGCCAAAGTAGTGCCCTGATGCGCCGATTAAGCCGAGTCGTTGATCAGATCGTCGCCTTCTATCGGTCGAGCCTGCTGTGGGTCCTCGGGCGCCAGCGCGAAACCCTGATCGTCACGCTTGCGACGCTCGCAGCCACGATCGCGCTCTATATCCTTGTGCCGAAAGGATTCCTCCCCCTACAGGACACCGGGCTGATCACCGCGGTGACAGAAGCTGCAACGGACACATCCTTTTCCGAGATGCGCCGCCGCCAGCGCCTCGTCGAAGATGTCATCCGTTCGGATCCGGACGTGGCTGGCGTTGTCTCCGTCATTGGCGTGAGCCCGATCAACGCCACTCCCAATACCGGCCGGCTCGCGATCACGCTCAAGCCGCGCAACCAACGCCAGTCTCGGGCGGAAGAGATCGTGGCGCGGCTCAAGCGCTCGGTAGCCGGCGTGGCCGGCATGGCCGTATATTTTCAGGCGACGCAGGACATTCAGATCTCGACCCGCTCAAGCCGGGCGCAGTACCAATATACGCTTGTTTCGACCGATCGTGCCGAGGTTATCGGTTGGGCCGACAAGCTCGTGTCGGCTTTGCGCAACAGGGCGCCGCTCCGCGAGGTCGTTTCCGAAGCGCAGGAGGGCGCGCCCCGCATTCAGGTCGAGGTCGATCGCGGGCAGGCCGGAAGGCTTGGCGTGTCGATGCAAAGCGTCACCGACACGCTCAATGATGCTTTCGGTCAGCGCCAGATTTCGACCATCTACGGGCAGGCCAACCAGTATCGGGTCATCCTCGAAGCACAGCCGCGTTTCCAGCAGGAACCGAATGCGCTCGCCAGGCTCTACGTGACCGGTGCGAGCACCTCGACGGGCACGACGGCGACCGTCGGCAACACTGCCACCGGTACGACGAATACAAACACGACCGCTACTCCCAACGCGGTCACCGGCAGCAGTCAGGTGCCGCTGGCTTCTTTTGCCCGCTTCGTTCCGGTGTCAGCGCCGCTTGCAATCGCGCATCAGGAGCAGTTTCCGTCCGTCACGATCAGCTTCGACCTCAACGACGGATACGCGCTCTCGGACGCCGTTGCTGCGATCGCCAGGGTTGAGCGGCAGATCGGCATGCCAACCTCCGTGACTGCCAGCTATTCCGGCGATGCCGCAGAATTCGCCAAGTCGCTGGCGGGCGAACCTTGGCTGATTCTTGCCGCCGCCGTCGCCATCTACATTGTGCTTGGCGTGCTCTACGAGAGCTTTATTCATCCGCTCACAATTCTATCCACCCTGCCCTCGGCCGGCGTCGGCGCGCTGCTCGCGTTGATGCTATTCGGCTACGACCTGTCCGTCATCGCGCTGATCGGTATTGTGCTGCTGATGGGCATCGTGAAGAAAAACGCAATCCTGATGATCGATTTTGCCATCGATGCTGAACGTCACGAAGGACTCTCGCCGGAAGAATCGATCGTGCAAGCGGCGATGCTGCGGTTCCGGCCGATCATGATGACGACGCTGGCGGCTCTATTCGGTGCACTTCCGCTGGCGCTGGAAACCGGCACAGGCTCGGAGTTGCGCAACCCGCTCGGGGTCACCATCGTCGGCGGACTGATCTTGTCGCAGTTGCTGACGCTGTACACGACGCCCGTCATCTACCTCTACATGGAGCGCTTGCGAGCCCGTCTCGCACCTGCTGCGCTCCGGCAGGGTCGGCGCATGGGGCCTCCCGTGCGGGGCCGGCCATGAATTTCTCGTATCTATTCATCCGACGTCCGATCGGGACCACGCTGCTGGCAATCGGACTGTTCCTTGTCGGGGCGGTGGCTTACGCGTTCTTGCCGGTCGCGAGCCTCCCGACCGTCGAGTACCCAACGATCTACGTCAGCGCGAACCGCCCCGGTGCTGAGCCGAACGTCATGGCCGCAACGATCGCAGCGCCTCTCGAGCGCCGACTCGGTGAAATCTCCGGCGTGACCGAACTGACCTCGGTGTCGTCGCTGGGCCTTTCACGCATCACGATCCAGTTCGATCTGAACCGCAGCATCGAGGGCGCCGCGCGCGATGTGCAGGCGGCCCTCAACGCCGCACTGAGCGATCTGCCCGGCGACATGCCGACCCTGCCGACATTCCGCAAGGCCAACCCGGCAGCGGCGCCGATCCTTATTCTGGCGCTCACCTCCAAGACTATGCCGCCAAGCGCCATCTATGATGTCGCTGACAGTGTGATAGCGCAGCGACTTTCGCAGATCGACGGCGTTGCCGATGTCACCGTCGCCGGCTCGGAGCAGCCTTCCATTCGCGTGAGCGTTGATCCGTCGCGCCTGTCTTCCCTCGGGCTGTCGCTTGAGGACGTCCGCACGGCGATAACCAATTCAAATGCCGCCGGGCCGGTCGGTGCCTTCGACGGCGAGAAGCGTGCCGTGACTATCGGCGTCAACGATCAGCTGCGCAGCGCGAACGAGTACGACCCCATCGTGGTGAAAACCCTGAACGGAACGGTGATCCGCCTGTCGAGCATCGCCACAATCCGGCCCAGTGTACGCAACACGCGATCGGCCGGGTGGTTCAACAGAGATCCATCCGTTCTGCTCATTATCACGAAGCAAGGAAACGCAAACGTCATCGATACCGTCGATCGGATCTACGACATCTTGCCTGATCTGCGGCAATGGGTGCCGACAGGATTGGACATCTCGGTGCTAAGCGACCGCACGCAGACTATTCGCGCGAGCGTGCGCGACATGCAGCTGACGCTCGCCGCAACGATCATGCTCGTGATGTTGGTCGTGTTCCTGTTTCTGCGGCGCGCAGCGGCCACCGCTGCCGCCGGCGTGACAGTGCCGCTGGCCCTGTCGGGCACCTGCGCGGCGATGTGGCTGGCTGGCTTTTCGATCGACAATCTGTCGCTGATGGCGCTGGCGATCAGCGTCGGCTTTGTCGTTGATGATGCCATCGTCATGATCGAAAACACTTTCCGTCATCTCGAGAAGGGCGCCTCTCCCCTGCGTGCCACCTTGCAAGGGGCACGACAGATCGGCTTCACGGTGATCTCGATTTCGGTGTCGCTTGTTGCCGCGTTCATTCCGCTATTGTTCATGGGCGGAATCGTTGGACGGCTGTTCCGCGAATTCTCCGTGACGCTCGCCTTCGCGATCGCCATTTCGACCGTCGTTTCCCTGTCGGTCACGCCGATGATCTGCGCCTATTTCGTCCGACGGCCGCCGAGCCGCGACGCAACCTGGCTGGACCGCCAGGTCGAGCGCCTGCTCTCCAGTCTGACGCGATTCTATGACAGGACTCTGGCCTCTGCGCTTGAGCATCGGCCGCTGATGCTGATCGTCTTCGTCACGACAATTGCCCTGACCGTCGCTCTATACGTGAAGACACCCAAGGGCTATTTCCCCCAAGACGACACAGGCCTCATCTTCGGCGGCACGGTCGCATCGCCCGATATCTCCTTTGATGCGATGAAGACGCTGCAACTCAAGGCTATGGATGTCGTGCTCGCGGATCCGGCAGTCGCCGGACTCGGTTCCTCGATCGGCGCGTCGTCGTACAATGCTGCAGTCAATTTCGGCCGTCTGTTCATAACCCTCAAGCCACTCAATGAACGCGGCGGTCTCAGCACGCAGCGCGTGATCGCTCGCATCCGGCCGAAGCTTGCCGAGATCCCCGGCATCCGCGTGTTCATGTTTCCTGCCCAGGATGTGCGCGTCGGCGGACGACAGACCGATTCCCAGTATCAATTTACGCTGTGGAGCGCCGATGTCGAGGAACTGCAACGCCAGGTGGGACGAGTGCTTGAGCGGGTAAAGCAGGTCCCTGGCGTCGTGGATGTGACGACCGACCGGAATCAGGGGGGCCTGCAGGCGAACATCACCATCGACCGCAGCGCCGCGTCGCGCCTGGGCGTTCGTGTTCAGGACATCGTCAACGTGCTCAACAACTCGTTCTCGCAACGGCAGATCTCGACCATCTATGGAACGCGCAATCAATATCGCGTCATCCTTGAAGTCGACCGTGAATACAGGCGCGATCCGAGCGATCTTGCCCGCGTGTATGTGCCCGGCAAGGGCGGTGCGCAGGTGCAGCTGTCTGAGGTCACGCGTGTCGAGCGCGGCAACGTTCCCCTTGCGGTTAATCATCAGGGACAGTTCCCCTCGACGACGATCTCCTACAATCTGGCTCCCGATGCTTCTATCGACGACGTTACCGCTTCGATCGAAAAAGCGGTAGCGGACATGCACCTGCCTGATACGGTTCGCGCGGATTTCGCCGGCGACATCCGCGCCTTCAAACAGGCCGCTGGCGCGCAGTCGCTGCTGCTGATTGCAGCACTGATCGCAGTTTATATCGTGCTCGGTGTGCTCTATGAGAGTCTGGCGCATCCGCTGACGATCATCTCGACGCTTCCTTCGGCCGGCCTTGGCGCACTCCTCGCGTTGCAGATCTCGGGCACCGAATTGTCGGTCATCGCCTTCATTGGCATCATTCTGCTGATCGGGATCGTCAAGAAAAACGGGATCATGATGGTCGACTTCGCGCTCGAGGGTGAGCGGCATCGTGGCCTGTCTCCGCAACGCGCAATCCACGAAGCTTGCCTCGCACGATTCCGGCCGATCATGATGACCACTCTTGCCGCCATGCTTGGCGCGGTGCCGCTGGTGATCGCGATCGGACCCGGCTCCGAACTCAGGCGGCCGCTGGGCATCACCATTATCGGGGGACTGCTGGTTTCCCAGGTTCTTACGCTGTACACCACTCCGGTCATTTATCTTCTGCTCGACCGGCTGCACCGGAAGCTCGGCGGGGCACATTTTTCATTCATCCGCGGTCGCAGAGCCCCGCTTCGGCCCGCAGAGTAGCTTGCGCGAGGCGAGCAGCTAAACGCCGAGATACCGATGCTGCACGTCCGGAGCGGCAGCGAGCTCTTGCGATGTTCCCTTCCAAACGACGCGACCGCGCTCAATGAGGAAGTGACGATCGGCAACGCGCAGCAATGCGCCCACGTTCTTGTCGATCACCAGGATCGAGAGTCCCGACTCCTTAAGTCCGGCAAGGCATCGCCAGATCTCCGCGCGTATGATTGGCGCCAGTCCCTCCGTCGCTTCATCGAGTATGAGAAGCTGCGGGTTGGTCATCAGCGCTCGCCCAATGGCCAGCATCTGCTGTTCGCCTCCGGACAGCTGGTTGCCCATGCTGGCGTCCCGTTCCGCGAGCCGAGGGAAAAGCCTGTACACCTTTTCGAGCGTCCACTTCGCCCCGTTCCGCCGGACCGCCGTCGCCACCAGATTTTCGCGCACCGAGAGATTGGGGAAGATCTGCCGCCCCTCCGGGACCAAGCCGATTCCGCGCTGAGCGACTTTGTACGACGGCAGCCCCCGGATATTGCTGCCCATGAAGCGGATGCCACCCGAGCGCGGCGGGGTAAGCCCCATGATCGAGCGCACGGTCGTGGTCTTGCCCATGCCGTTGCGGCCCATGAGGGTCACCATCTCGCCCGGTGCGATTGCAAGCGAGATGCCGAACAGCACCTGACTCAGTCCGTAGCAGGTTTCGATGCCATCGACGGCCAGCACTGGCTCAGCCATGCACAGCCTCCTGCTCCCCAAGATACGCGTCTCGCACGTGAGCATTGTTGCGAATCTCGTCCGGTTTACCCGACGCGATCACGCGTCCGTAGACAAGCACGGTAATGCGATCGGCGAGCGCAAAAACCGCCTCCATGTCGTGCTCGACAAGCAGAATCGTGAGCTCTTTCTTGACTTCGCGCAGGGTCGCCACCATGCGCGCCGATTCCTCCGGCCCCAGTCCAGCCATCGGCTCATCGAGCAGCAGCATGCGCGGATTCGAGGCTAGTGCCATCGCAAGCTCGAGCTGCCGGTGCTCGCCGTGACTGAGCGCGGACGCGGGCCATGTCTCTCGCGCGCTTAATCCGACGCGGGCGAGCGCTGCGCGAGCAGGATCGCGCAGCTGCGATTCATCGCGCGCATTCCGCCAGAAGTGAAACGAGTGACCGACATGCGCCTGAACGGCCAGCGCAACGTTGTCGAGAACAGAGAGATCCAGAAATAGCGACGTGATCTGAAAGGAGCGGGCCAGACCGAGCGCGCTGCGCGCATACATCGGAAGTGCCGTGATATCAGAATCGGCGAAATGGATACGGCCGGAATCAGGTGGGAGCTCTCCGCTGAGCTGAGCAATGAGCGTGGTCTTTCCCGCCCCATTGGGGCCTATCACCGCATGCAGCTCGCCCACTGGGATTTTCATCGATAGATCGTCGGTTGCGACGATGCCGCCGAAGCGCTTGGCGAGATTCTGCACTCGCAGCAGATCAGCCATGGCCCACCTTCCCGAGCAGTCCGTCGATTCCGCCCCGCGCGAAAAGCACGACCAGCAGCAGCAACGGTCCAAGAATGATCTGCCAATATTCCGTTATGCTGGACAGCACTTCCTCGAGCACCAGCAGCAGCACCGCGCCGAACACCGGGCCGACGACGGAGCCCATGCCGCCGAGCACCACCATGATGATGAGATCGCCGGAGCGCGTCCAATACATCATGGCCGGGCTCACGAAGTCGGTGTGATTTGCGAGCAGCGCACCGGCCAGTCCGCACAAGGTTCCTGCAATCACGAAACAGGTCAGCTTGTAGCGATAAGTCGGAAATCCGATCGCGCGCATGCGCGTCTCGTTCGAGCGCGCACCCTGGATGGCCAGGCCAAAGCGCGAATTGACCAGTCGCCAGCCCAGATAAAGCGATATCAACAGAATTGCTAGGCAAATGTAATAGAATTGAACCTTATTGCTCAGATCAATCGGCGCCAAGAACTGGCTGCGCTTCTGGATCGTGAGGCCGTCATCACCGCCATAACGTGCAAGCCCGGCGACGACGTAATAAGCCATCTGCGCAAAGGCTAATGTGATCATGATGAAGTAGACGCCGCGCGTGCGCAGGCTCAGCGCACCGATCACCAGCGCGAAAAGCGCGGAAGCTGCAAGCGCCACCGGCCACTGCACGAATCCGGAGAAGATTTCCTCGTGCGCCAGCATGCCGACTGCATAACCGCCGATGCCGAGATAGGCCGCGTGGCCGAAGCTCATCATCCCGCCAAAGCCCAAAATGAGATTCAGACTGACTGCAGCCAGCGCCAGAATCACGATGCGGGTAAACAGCGTCAGCAGGAATCGATCGCCGACGAACTGCGCATAAAGAGGCAGCACCACCAGTCCGGCCAGCAGCGCCACGACTGCCACATTGCGCATCGTAAAGCGACTGCTCATTTGCCGCCCGCCGAAAACAATCCTCCGGGCTTGACGACCAGCACGACCGCCATCAGCAGGTAGATCAGCATGGAGGAAAGCGCCGGAGCCGCGGTCGCCGCCGCATTGGTGCTCAGCACCAGCCGCAGCAGATCCGGAAGATACGAGCGTCCAACCGTGTCGATGAAGCCAACCAGGATAGCCGCCACGAACGCCCCGCGGATCGAGCCGATGCCCCCGATAACAGTGATAACGAAAGCAAGGATGAGGATGTTTTCACCCATGCCGATCTGAACCGTGAGGATCGGCGCCTGCATCAGTCCCGCGAGGCCGGCAAGCGCGGCGCCGAGACCAAACACCAGCGTGTAAAGCAGTTTGATGTTGACCCCGAGCGCGCCGACCATTTCACGGTTGGAAGCGCCGGCGCGAATCAGCATTCCGATCCGCGTGCGCATCACAAGGAAGTACAAAAACGCAGCAACCGCCAATGACACCACGATGATGGAGAACTTGTAGGCGGAATAGTAAACTCCGGGAAGAACCTGGACAGCCGTGTTGAGCCATCCCGGCAGTGGCAGCGACAGACCCTCAGGCCCCCAGATCAACCGCACCAGCTCGTCGAAGAACAAGATCAGGCCGAACGTACCAAGCACATGATCCAGATGATCGCGGCCATAGAGTCGCCGCATCGCGATCACTTCCACCGCCATGCCGACGAGAAGTGTCGCTGCGAACGCCAACACCGCGGCGAGCACAAAGCTTCCCGTCCAAGCGGCGAATGTGGCTGCGAGATAAGCACCCACCATGTAGAGCGAGCCGTGGGCGAGGTTCACCAGGTCCATGATGCCGAACACGAGCGTCAGCCCCGCCGCGAGCAGAAACAGCAGCAGGCCGAACTGCAGACCGTTCAGGCATTGCTCGATGAACAGTGTCATCGTAGTCCGCGATCCGTGCCCTTCCATGAGACGCTCGGGATGCTCCCCAGCATCTCAAGGTAGAGGCCAGACTCCTCAAGCCTCACTCCGAGAACCCGCGCAGGAGCGCGGCGTCTCGTAGAATGAGGCGCCCCAGTCGCACAAAACAAGACGGCAGAAACGCACGTCGCTTCTGCCGCCGATTATGCATCAGAATCGGATCACTTCATCGGACATTTGTCGTGGAAGCGATCCTGATCATCTTTCACGATCGTGGCGACAGTCTTAAGCACGTAGTCGCCTTTGGCATCCTTCACCACATCCTGCAGATAGAAGTTCTGAACCGGGATATGGTTGTTGCCGAATTTGAAGTTGCCACGCACCGACTTGAAGTCCGCTTTTTCCAGCGCCTTCTGAACCGCAGCCTTATCGGACAAATTGCCCTTGGTGGCGATGACTGCCGAGGCAATCAGATTGGCCGCATCATATGTCTGTGCGCCATAGAACGAAGGCTTCTTGCCGGGATATTTCTTTTCGAAATCGGCGACGAACTTCTTGTTCGCTTCGTTGGGAAGATCGTTCACCCATTCCTGAGCTCCGGGCACGCCGAGCGCGAGCTCCTTCTGCAGAGGCAAGGACAGTTCATCAATGGTGAAAGCTGTATACAACGGAATCTTGCCCTTCAGCCCCGCCTGCGCGTACTGGCTCAGGAACTGCACGCCGGCCTTGCCGGGATAGAACACGAAAATGGCATCCGGGTTGGCTGCTTTTGCCTTTGCTAGTTCAGCGGAGAAATCAAGCTGCGAGGGCCAGGTGGTGAGTTCCTGACCGACTACCTTCCCCTTGAAGGTCGAAGCCACGCCGGCCAGCATGTCCTTGCCGGCGGCATAGTTGGGACCAATCAGGAAGACGGTCTTCACGCCCTTCTGATTCATGTAAAGGCCCATCGCCTGCGGCGTTTGGTCGTTCTGCCAGGACGTCGAAAAGATATACGGCGAGCACTGCTCGCCTGCGATCTGGTGCGGGCCCGCATTCGACGTGATCAGGAACGTCTTCGAATCGACGGCGGGCTTGATTGAGGCGAGCAGGACGTTGGACCAGATATAACCGACGATGAAGTCCACCTTGTCCGACTCGATCAGCTTTTCAGTCTTCTGCTTGCCGACCTCGGGCTTCAGCGTATCGTCCTCGTAGATCACTTCGACCGGCAGGCCGCCCATCTTGCGGCCGAGATGGTCGAGCGCGAGTTCGAAGCTGTCGCGCATATTATTGCCGATAACGGCAGTCGGCCCGCTGAAGGTGGAGACGAAGCCGATCTTAACGGACTTGTTCTGCGCCGCAGCTGGGCCTGCTGCGAGAAGCAGAGCGACGCTTGCGCCCAAAATAGCCTTACGCATATGTGTTCCTCCCGGGGCCGTTTCGGCCGTGTTTTGGATCGCCTAATTTACCGGCAAGAAGGGCCAATCGTCCACCCGCGTCGGCCGCACAGACCCGCTAGAAAGGCGTCCATCCACACTGGCCTGGCCAGGAAGTCCGCCGAAAAGGACACCGCACGGATGGAATCGCGTCGCGTCTTCCAATCGTGCGGTTGACCTCGATGCCATCGGCCCGGCAGTGTGATCAAACCAGCGCACGATCCGCACGAAATATAGTTCGCGAGGACCAGCGGTGCCCAAAGCGCTCGAAAAGACTTACGACGGCATCATCATCGGGGCGGGACATCACGGCCTCATTCTCGGCAGTTATCTCGCGCGGGCCGGCCTGCAAGTCCTTCTGGTCGAAAGGCGCCTCGCGTATGGCGGGGGCCTCTCCACGCAGGAGGTGACGCTACCCGGCTTCTATCACAATCTGCATTCCATCAATCACTTCCACATCAGCGAGGCACCCTGGTTCAGAGACCTCGACCTGGCGGATCGCGTCACCTACATCACACCCCGGTACGAATTCGGCCAGGGGCATCGTGACGGCTCTGCGCTCGTGCTTGGCCGAAACCTGGAAGAGTCCATCGCCAATATCGCGCGTTTCTCGAAGCGCGATGCGGACACCTTTCGAGAGTGGAACCGCAAGGCGGAAAAGATCACAGCACAAATTTTCCTGCCCGAGCGGTACGCCGAGCCCCTGCCAAAGCAAGAACGCGAAGCGTTGCTCTCGCGCAACGCGCTGGGGCGTGAATTTCTCGAAATTTCGCGGCGGCAGCCGCTCGATGTCGTGCGCGAGCTGTTCGAAAACGAGCACGTCAGGCTGCTCTTCCTGTTCAAGGTCTCGCTGTTCGGTACCTGGCTTGTCGACACGCTGTCGAAGACATCCCCCATGGGCTCGGTTATCCGCGCCTTCGACCTCGAGAGCGGGTATCAGCTATGCCAAGGCGGCTCGTTCAATCTCGCGCGCGGCCTGATGGAAACTTTCATCAGTGCCGGCGGCACGTTTGCGCCGCAGACGAACATTGATCGAATCGTGATCGAAAACGGCCGCGCGACAGGCATTCAACTGCACGACGGCCGAACGGTGCGCGCGAGACAATTCGTTGCCTCGACTCTCGATGTGCACCAGACGTTCGAGAAGCTGATCGGGCGTGAGCAACTGCCCGCCGGCTTTGCTCGGAAGCTCGACGATTTCCAGTATACGGCATGGAGCCTGTTCGGCCTGCATCTCGCGCTTGAGGAAAGTCCGCGCTTCGCGGCGGAAAGCTTCGATCCGAACATCAACCGCTCGCTGAAATGGAGCATCGGCGCCGAGACCATGGAGGACCTGTTCTCGGCGCATCAGGACGTGCAGGCGGGCCGCGTTCCAAGAATCGTGCAATTCGGCTCCGGCCCCTTGAGCTTGCTCGATCCGACGCAAGCACCGCCGGGGAAGCACACCACGTATTGCTGGCACGTGATGCCGCTCAATCCGGACCTCGGCGGGACGAGCTACGAGAGCTTCAAGGAGGAATTCTCGGACAAGATCATCGAAGTGTTTGCGCGATACTGCCCCAACATGACCGCAAAGAACATTCTGGGGCGGTTCGTCTATACGGGCCGGGAATATGTCCAGGAGATGATAAATATGCGCGGTGGCGACATCTTCATGGGCGCATTCAACGCCGAGCAGGTGATGTACAATCACTTCGGATATCGTTCGCCAATTCCGAATTTGTACAACGCCGGCTCGGCAGCCCATCCTGGCGGCGCAATCTCCGGAGGCGCGGGTTACATCACTGCCGGCATCATTGCCGGCGAACTGGGTCTGAAGCCATGGTGGAAACCTTGGAACGCGCGCGCAGCATTGGAGCGATTGCCTGAACTGGACGCGGCGTGAGAAGCGGCACGTACCAGCGTTTCAGCTTGCGAAGGCATGAGTCGACAGCAGGATAACAGAGCGAGCGCAGCATGAGCGTACGCCCAGACAACATCGTATTTCCCGGGCTCAAGGATCGTGTCGTCATCATTACCGGCGCCGGACAGGGAATCGGCCGCGTGTTCGCGAAATCTTTTGCCGCAGCCGGTGCGCGGTCCGTCATTGCCGAAATCAACGAAGCCAAGGCTGCTGCGGTGTCCGAGGAAATCATGCAAGCCGGCGGCCAGGCCCTGGCCGTGACGACGGATGTGGCCGAGGAAGCCTCGATCAGGGAAATGATCGAAGTGGTGGAGGACGAATATGGCCGAATCGACGTCCTTGTAAACAACGCCGGGATCTTCTCGACGCTTGAGATGCGTCCATTCGACAAGATCCCACTAAAGGAATGGGAGCGGGTGCTCCGCGTCAATCTCACCGGCCCGTTTCTCTGCGCATGCGCGGTTCTGCCGGCGATGCGTCGAGCCAAATGGGGCCGAATTATCAATGTCGGCTCCGGCGCGGTGCGCCTCGGTCGCCCAAACTATCTGCACTACATTGCCAGCAAGGCCGCACTTGCAGGAATGAGCCTCTCGATGGCGCGAGAACTCGGCCAAGACAATATCACCGTGAATGCGATTCTGCCTGGAGCCACGTTCACCGAGATTGAGCGCAAGACCGTCACTCCGGCGCAGAAGGAACGCATCGTCTCGATGCAATGCGTGCCGCGCCCCGAGCTGCCCGAGGATCTGGTCGGCGCCGTGCTGTTTTTGGCTTCCGAGGCATCCGCCTTCGTGACGGGGCAAAACATCAATCTCGATGGCGGTGTCACCTGGTCGTGAGCGCTTCTTCCTCATCGCAAAAAAGCGCAGACCATCTGAAGGCAGCCTGTTGGCTTCTCACCGCGGAATGACGTAGAGGTGGATTCATGACTCCCACCGTCGCCATCATCGCGCCCGGCAATATGGGGGCCGGCATTGGCCAACGCCTCACGGACAATGCGGTCACGGTACTCACGTCATTGGCGGGTCGCAGCGAGGAGAGCGTGACGCGCGCGCACAAAGCCGCCATGCAACCCGTCGATGAGCGGCGTCTCGCGGAAGCGGACTTTTTGCTTTCAATCGTGCCTCCTGGAGAGGCGCTCAATCTTGCACGCTCTCTCGCAGCTATGCTGACAAGCGTAAACAGAAAGCCGGTTTATGTGGAATGCAATGCGGTCAGCCCGGCGACAATGCAGAAGATCGCCGATATCGTTGCCGCGACAGGCTGTCCATTCGTCGCCGCGGGCATCATCGGGCCGCCCCCAAGGCCGGGCAGCAACAACACGAAAATCTATGCCTCGGGTCCCGTGGCCGGGCAACTGAGCAAGCTCAATGACTACGGCCTGATCGTGCGCGTTCTCGATGGGCCGCTCACCGCGGCATCTGCACTGAAAATGTCCTATGCTGGAATCACCAAAGGTTTCACTGCACTCGGCGCGACGATGATGCTGGCAGCCATTCGCGGCGGCTCGGCCGATGCCCTGAACGCCGAACTGGCCGAAAGCCGTCCCGATCTTCTCCGCTACTTGTGTGCTCAGCTGCCTACGATGTATTCCAAGTCCTATCGATGGGTGGCCGAGCTCGAGGAAATCGCGGCATTTGTCGGCGAGGAGTATCCTGAGCACGACATGTTGTCTGCCGCAGCACAGCTATATCGACGATTGGCCGCAGATTTCGAGGGCGAAAGGGACGAAGTTGACAAGCTCGATCGCTTCGTCGGCAAGCCATGACGGTGCAAGCGCCGGTGATCATGGAGAACCGCGGCGGCTATTGCGTCATCACGTTCAACCGGCCGGACAAGCTCAACGCCTTCAACGAAGCGATGCATGAGGGGCTGCGGACGGCTATCGACGGTGCCGAAGCCGACGAGAGCTGCCGCGCGTTGCTGATTACCGGAGCAGGTCGCGGATTTTGCGCCGGCCAGGACCTCGGCGATCGACTCGCGAAACGTGGAGAAACAGTCGTTCTCGGGGGTGCGCAGGAGGCTTATTACAATCCGCTTGTTCGCAAGCTGCGCGCCCTGCCATTTCCGGTGATCGCGGCCGTGAACGGCGTCGCCGCCGGGGCCGGCTGCAACATTGCGCTGGCTTGCGACATCGTGCTGGCCGCGCGATCTGCTCGCTTCATCCAGTCCTTCGCGCGCGTCGGACTGGTGCCGGATTCGGGCGGTACATGGTTTCTTCCCCGGCTTGTCGGTGAAGCGCGGGCGCGCGGCCTCGCACTTCTCGCAGAGCCGCTGCCAGCCGAAAAGGCGGAGCAATGGGGTCTGATCTGGAAATGCGTCGACGACGCCGCGCTGTCCGGCGAGGCGCAGAAGATTTGCGAATATTTCGCCGCCGCACCGACGCAGGGGCTGGCCTTGATCAAGCGCGCGCTCGATGCATCGGCAACGAATAGCCTGGACGACCAGCTCGACCTCGAGCGAGATTCTCAGCGGCGGGCGAGCCTCACGGCAGATTATGCCGAGGGGGTGCGGGCCTTCATGGAAAAGCGCAAGCCGAACTTCAGCGGCAGGACGAAACCGGAAGAATGACGAACAGAGAACCATTGCGTGTCGGGCTCGCCGGTCTCGGCGCCGTAGGTCTCGAAGTGGCCAAGCGGCTGCTCGCCGGCGTCCCCGGCTTGACACTTGCGGCAATCGCCGTGCGCGACCCCGAAAAAGCACGACGCGTTCTGCCGGAGGCGGGAAAAGAAATTCCGTTACGGAAGGCGACTGAACTGGCGGAAGATTGCGACATCGTGGTCGAATGCCTGCCGCCGGCACTGTTCCGCGAGGTGGCGGTCAGCGCCATCGACCGGGGACGCATCTTCATGCCGCTTTCGGTTGCCCAGTTGCTGGAGAACGGCGATCTCATCGATCGCGCAAAAGCAACGGGCGCCCGCATACTGGTGCCTACAGGTGCACTGATCGGACTTGATGCCGTTCGAGCAGCTGCCGAGGGCACGATCCATTCGGTGCGCATGGTCACGCGCAAACCACCGGCCGGGCTGGAGGGCGCTCGATATTTGCGCGAACGCAATATTTCCGTAAGCGGCCTCAAGGAACCATTGAAGGTCTTTGAGGGCAGCGCACGCGAGGGCGCGAAAGGTTTCCCCACGAACGTCAATGTCGCGGCAGCCCTGAGTCTGGCGGGCATCGGGCCTGACCGTACGCAATTGGAAATCTGGGCCGATCCGACGGTGACTCGCAATACTCACACCATCACCGTCGATGCTGATAGCGCACGCTTCACGATGACAATCGAGAATATTCCGTCGGAGAATCCCCGCACCGGGAAAAACGTGGCGCCGTCCACGGTGGCTGCTCTGCGCGGCCTCGTCTCCGAACTCAAAGTCGGGACCTGAAGCTCAGACGCGCAGAAAGATCTTCTTCTTGTAAAGATACCCGGCGAGCGCGATAGCAAATGCCAGACCTAGCAGGTGAGCAACGAAAAGTCCCGTGCCAGGCGTGACCATTCGGTCCAACCATCTCGACACGTCGCCGCCAACGAAACGCAGTGCGAAGGGCTCGAACCCGAACACCCCATTGATGAAGTATATTGTAATAGCGTTCGCACCCAGCCAGAGAAACCCTGTCGCCCACGCTTTCCATTCCCACACGTCCACGATCTGGTGCAGAATCCCGAGCATAATCGCGCTGTATCCGCCCGCGACCAATGCGAATGAGGACGTCCAGATCGCCTTCACGATCGGAAACTGCAGACTCCAAAGATAGCCGACTGCGACCATCAAAACTCCGCTCAGGATCAGGTAAACAGACTTATCCGCCGGCCTCAGGCGATCGTTCTTGAGCAGAAGACCTGTCAAGACTCCGAGCACGCACGTTCCGATTGCCGGAATTGTGCTCAGCAGTCCTTCGGGATCTCGCGTTTCGTCCCACAATCGGCCGGGCAGATAGTGCAGATCGATCCAATTCGCGAGATTGGCATCCGGCGCATACGAGCCCACACCGACCCCCGGCACCGGCACGAATGTCAGCAGCGCCCAGTACCCACCGAGCAACACCACGAGAGATCCGATCAATCCGCGCCAGTCGAAATTGAGAAAGAGCAGGGATGCGAAGAGATAACAGATGGCGATCCGCTGCAGCACGCCCACCAAACGTAGATCGCTCCACTGATGGCCTACGCCGCCATAAAAGAGCACTCCAAGCACATAGAGCAGCAGCGCACGCCGAAAAACCCGCAAATGGGCTTTCCACTTCCCCTCGCGCTGCACGGTCCTGGGCAACGCGAGGACAATTGCTACTCCCGTTACGAAAATGAACAATGGAAAGATGAAGTCATAAAAGCGAAATCCCTCCCAGTCCGCATGATTCATCTGCGTAGCCAGAAAGCTTCCGATCGAATGCAGTACGGGGCCTTTATCTCGTAGCATCCGCGCAAGCGCCCAGGTGGCTCCGTCGCCTCCAATGATCCAGAACATGCTGAAACCGCGCAGCGCATCAACCGAGACCACGCGGTGGGTCTGCAAGGAGACTGGGACGTCTGGATAGTGCATGGGACGCCGGCGCTGGCGGGGTAGTTCACCAAACCAAAACGAGTCAGGGTGGAAATGGTTGCCCGATAAACCAGCCCGCCGATCACAAGACCGGATTGAATCAGGTTAACAGCGGCACCTCGCACCGCATAGGCCGGTTCAAGCGACTAATTCGGGAAAAAGTCTATCGCCTTGCCGCTGTGATTGCGCTTCTCTGCTGAAAGCAACGTCCCGCCGGCTCCTGAACGCGGAAGTAATTCCGTCCGACGAAAGATTCGTCGTAGTGATGCCAGGATGTCCGATGGTCGAAAGCCTGCACGCCGGCAAGCGTCACGGCGAACACCGAGCTTTCCATGTCTCGCTGCCTCTCGTCCAGGTTTTGAGGCAGTTGAGAGCTTGCATAGTCTATGTAGTACACGCGACGTACGCAGTCCGCATCCTTCACCGCCTGCAAGGCAGCCTTTGCCGTCATGACATGATCGGAATGGTCTTTCGGATTGATGCGGGCGTCCGTCTCGGCCACGTTGATCTGTATGAGCGGGCTCTGGCCGCGTTCGTGAGAGACAATGGCTGCCAGTGTGGCAACCAGATCTCCCCAACCGCGATACGTGGTCGAACCGTCTACGGCATGCAAAATGTCGTTTTCGCCGCTAGCCAGACGCTTCAGCGATTCCAGTCCAGTGTCGTAATAGCCGTCTCCGGACCAGTGCCCGTCCGGAACCCGTAGAAAATAGGCAACTGTGTTTCTGTAGGTCACCCGATAGATCGAGTGTCCATTGATGTTAGTGGGCGCGGCTACGCGTTCGCCGGGCGTCGCATCGGCGTCCGCCATAAAACGTATTGCAGTTTCAGCCCCGTTTTCGCGCGCCAGATAGAACGGATGCTTGCGGCCACCCCATCCGATGCCGAGACCCGCATCACCCGCGGTGAGGTGGACGAAAACGGTTTTCATGGCCCCGCCGTTCACGTCCTGGAAGGCAGATGGATTCATGAACAGCTGCCAGTCATCCTCATGCGCGGCGAAATAAAATGACACCTTGTCGGTTGCCTTGCTCTCCTGTGCAAAAGCTGGCCCGACCGCAAACGCGATCGCGGCAAGGCACATCATTACGATCGAACGTGACATCGACATAATTCTCGCCCCCGGCCAACATTCAGCAAATAGGCCAGGAATTTGACGGTGGCAACGCGACAACGCGGCGCCCTTCCTGAGCAAGCCTGTTTGACAAACGGCTGCGCCGGTTTATCGTTTGTGTACAAATAATTAGCCTGGAAAGCAACGCATGAAGCCCGCGCCTTTTGTTCGCCACGCGCCGCGGACAGTCGCCGAGGCCGTGAGGATTTTGGCCGAAGTTGCGCCTCAAGATGGCCGCGTTCTGGCCGGTGGCCAGAGCCTCGTGCCTATCATGGCTTTCCGCCTCGCAAAGCCGGCTCACCTCGTGGACATCAACGACGTGGATGGCCTCGACAGGATCACAAGCGACGGAAAAGTGTTGTCGATCGGCGCTTGTGTGCGGCATGCCGCGTTTCACGAGCCGGTGGTCGACAATCCGCTTGGCCGGCTTCTAAGCATCATCGCGGCTCACATCGCGCACTATCCAATCCGCATGCGTGGCACGTTCTGCGGGAGTATCGCCCATGCCGATCCCGCATCGGAATGGTGCCTCGCAATTGCCACGCTCGACGCCACTCTTCTCGCCAGCAGCACGCGGGGCGAGCGCACGATCGCCGCAAAACATTTTTTCACCGGCATCATGTCGACGGCGCTCACTGAAGACGAGTTACTTGTCGAGGCGCGCCTGCCGCTCTTGCCGCAGGACGTCAAATTCGGATTCAATGAGTTCAGCCGCCGCGCCGGCGATTTCGCGATGGCGGCCTCGCTTGTCACTTATCGGCTGCAGAACGGCAGGATCACTGACGCGCGGGTAGGTGTCGGCGGCGCGGAGCCCTGTCCACGACGCATCCCGGAGGCCGAAGCGGCCCTGAATGGCAACGGCCCGGAAGACAGGATCTTTCGGGCTGCGGCCGAAGCGGCCGTAACCGCAATCGATCCACTCGAAGACCATCAGACCGATGGCGAATACCGGCGCGACCTGGTGCGAGCGGTGGTGCGCCGTGCGCTGGAGAACACTGCATGACGATTGAGCTGCATGCTGCGCATCCCGCCACAATCGCGGATTCACAGGCCCGCGGCAGACGGGTTATCTCGGAGAGCAAGCCAATGAAGGGTGCCGCATGACCGTCCACGGCACCCGAGGTTCTGGCATGACTTGGGTCGGGCGTGCCATTCGCCGCGTCGAAGACCCAGCATTGCTGACCGGTCGGGGGCGGTTCACGGCGGATACGCCCGCCGTTCACTGGGTGCGTTTCGTGCGCAGCCCCGTTGCAGCCGGGACGTTGAGGAATGTCATCTCGCCGCCCGATGCGATGGTGATCACGGCGGCGGATCTCAGGGCGGTCAAAAAAATCACGCCGATGCTGCACAAGTTCAATTACAAGCCGGTCGGTCAGCCAGTGCTTGCCGACGGCGCCGTGCGTTTCATCGGCGAGCCCGTGGCAGCCGTGGTTGCCCGAAGCGAGGAAGAGGCCGAGGACATCGCCGATCAGGTCGAGCTATCCATTGACGAAACCCCCTCTGTCGCCGATGCGCGCGCTGCGCTCGAAAAAAGCGCGCCTCAAGTCCATCGCGAGGCCGACGGCAACCTCATCCTGGAAGGGCAATTCAAAACGACCGATTTCGACTCGGCTTGGAGCAGCGCGCACAAGATCGTCAGCGTCGCTGCGCGGTCACGGCGGCAAAATGCGACTCCGATGGAGCCCCGCAGCGGTCATGCCGCTTACGACACGGCAAGCGGTCGCATCACGCTTACCTGCACTACGCAGATGCCGCATCTGACACGTACGGCAATCTGCGACTTGCTCGGCATAGCCGAATCCGACCTGCGCGTGATCGCGCCAGATGTCGGCGGCGGATTTGGCCAGAAAATGTCGCTGGCCAGCGAATATGTTGTCCTGGTCTGGCTCGCGCGCAAACTAAAAAGCTCCGTCGCCTGGACGGAAGACCGCCGCGAGAACCTCATTGCCGGCTTCCATGCGCGGGACCAATACATAAACCTGGAAGCCGCTTTCGACAGGAGCGCGAAGCTGCTCGCATTGAAGACGGACATCATTTCCAATGTCGGCGCCTATTCCTGCTTTCCGACCACCTGCGGAGTCGAGCCTTTGATGGCAATGGCAGAAATGCCGGGCCCTTACGATGTGCAGCAATATCAATGTCTGGCGCGCGGCGTGCTCACCAACACCTGCACCATGGCACCTTATCGCGGTGTATCGCGTCCGGTCATCACCTTCACGCTCGAGCGGCTCATGGACAAGGCGGCGCGCGCCTTCGGGATTGATGCAGTCGATATTCGCCGGCGCAATCTGATCGACAAGTTTCCGTACAAATCGGCGATGGGACTCGAATACGACGAGGCGACATACAAGGAAACACTGGAGGTTGCGGTCAAGGCGATCGACCTGCCGGCCTTCCGCAGACGGCAGAGTGAGGCGCGCGCCGAAGGCCGGTATGTCGGCATCGGTTTTGCAACTTTTTCCGAGCGCACCGGCTACGGCAGCCCGGCTTTTGCCGCGCGCGGCATGGAGATCACGCCGGGCTGGGAAACTGTCATCATAATCGTTGACCCGTCCGGCTTCGTCGAGGCTCGCATCGGCTCTTCGCCACATGGCCAGGGCCTGCGCACCAGCCTTGCACAGATCATCGCGGACGAGATCGGCGTTACGCCCGAGATGATCCGGGTCGTGCATGGGGATACCGATCGCGCGCCCTATGGATGGGGTACTTTCGCCAGCCGCTCGCTGGTGATTTCTGGCGGGGCTACCCTGATCGCTGCTCGGAAGGTTCGCGCCAAGCTGATCAAGATGGCCAGTCATGTACTCGAGGCCGCACCCAGCGATATCGTGCTTGCCGACGGCGCGGCGAAAGTTGCGGGCACCGATCGAGCCGTTCCGATCGCGACGCTTGCCCGTGAAGCCTATACGCAGACGCATCGCTTCAAAGGCGATATCGAGCCCGGTCTTACCGAGACCGGGCATTATGACCCCCCAGGGACGTTCTCGAACGCCTGTCACGTCGCTATCGTAAATGTCGACATCGAGACCGGGCACGTGAAGGTCGAGAAATTCCTGGTTGCCGAGGATGCGGGACGCATCATCAATCCGATGATCGCGGATGGTCAGGTGCATGGCGGCGTGGCCCAGGGGATTGGGAACGCACTGCTCGAGGAGATCGTCTATGACGAGGCGGGCGGAATTCTCACCGCATCGCTTGCAGATTATCTGCCGCCAACCGCGCACGAAATTCCACCCATCGAGCTGCATCACATCGAGACAGCGAGCACGAATTCGATCACCGAGGCCAAGGGGCTCGGCGAAGGAGGCGCCATCGGCGCGCCTGCAGCTGTCATCAACGCGATCAATGACGCGCTGTCACCGTTCGGCGTCGAGGTCGACGAGATGCCAGCCACGCCGCAGCGCATCCGCGCCGCCATCCGCAAGGCGGAGAAAGCCGCATGAGCGAGTTCGGTAAAGATCAGGAGTTGATGAAGTCCAATGTCACGCTCAATATCAATGGCCGTGACTATCGGATCGACGTCGAGCCGCGACGCACGCTTGCCGATGCAATCCGCGAGGATTGCGGGCAGACTGGCACACATATCGGATGCGAGCACGGCATCTGCGGTGCCTGCACCGTCATCGTAAATGGTGAACCGGTGCGCTCGTGCCTGATGTTCGCGGTGCAAGCACACGGAAAGAAAATTCGAACCGTAGAAGGCCTCGCGCAAGGCGAAAAACTGCACCCGATGCAGCAGGCCTTCATGGATCACCACGGCCTTCAGTGCGGGTTTTGCACACCCGGCTTCCTGATGCTCGCAGTGGGCGTTCTCGAGCGCGAGCCCGACATCAGCGACGAAGCTCTTACCGACGTACTTTCGTCGAACCTTTGCCGCTGCACCGGCTATCAGAATATCATCAAGGCCGTGCGCGCCGCGGCGAGGGAAATGCGAAAGTGATGTGGTGATCGCGACCTCCTCGCGCAGGCGGGATAATCCCGATCGAATGACCTCCTATACTGCCGGCGCAGTGTCGTCTCGGGCTACTGATTGGAGTCCAAGCGCATCGCAATGACGGGACCAAAAGAAAAATTCATCGGCCGTTCCGTGCCGCGACTTGAGGACCGTCCTCTCCTGACCGGACAGGGCCGCTTCGCTAGCGATGTATCTTTTCCCGGACAGTGGCACATGCGTGTTGTGCGTTCTCCGCTGGCGCACGGCCGCATCAGATCGATCAATGCCGAGGCTGCGCTCGCAGTCGCCGGGATTCATGCAGTATGGACGTATGCCGATATCGCCCATATTCCGCCAATCGGGTTCCGCCTGACCGGACTCGCGGCGCTCGAACCGTACCGGCAGACAGCACTTGCGAAGGATTACGTGCGTTATGTCGGCGAGCCGATCGCGGCGATCTTCGCCGCTGACCCGTATCTCGCCGAGGACGCAGCCGACCTGGTCGAGCTCGATATCGAGGCACTCCCCGTCCTTCTCGATGCCGCCGCGCCGCCAGGTCCTTTCGATGAGGTCCGTGGTACGGAAACCTCAGTCATCGAGAAGCAAACCGGCGATATCGAGGCCGCATTCCGCGCCGCTCATGCACTCGTCGAGCTTGATCTTGCGATCGGACGCCACAGCGGCGTGCCTCTGGAAACGCGCGGCGCCATCGCGCGCTATGATGAAGAGAACGACGTTCTGGAGATGCACGGTGCGGCCAAGGTCCCGCACTGGAACCGGGACCGGCTGGCAGTCATGCTCGGCAGGCCGCCAGACAAAGTTCAGTTATACGAAGGCCATGTCGGCGGCGGCTTCGGCATTCGTGGTGAAATGTATCCTGAAGATGTGCTCGTTTGCGCCGCTGCGCTCAAGTTCCGCAGGCCGATCAAATGGATCGAAGACCGACGCGAGCATCTCGTCGCCGCCAATCACTCGCGTCAGCAGCGGCACAAGATCAGGGCCGCAATCGATAGCAATGGGCGCATTCTCGGCATCGACAATGAATTCTTCCACGACAACGGCGCGTACATGCGCACCCACGCGGCTACGGTGCCCGATCTCGCGGCGGCGATGCTGCCCGGACCGTATCGCGTGCCTGCGTATCGCGCGCGGGGACATATCCGCCTGACCAACAAGACACCGTGCGGCACCTACCGGGCGCCAGGCCGCTACGAAACGACATTCGTGCGGGAACGTCTCATCGATGCCATCGCCGCAAAAACGGGCGTGGACGCGATCGAAATTCGCAGGCGCAACCTCATCGGCAAAGCCGCAATGCCCTACCGCCTGGGGCTTGGCACGCTCGGTACTGATGTCGTCTACGACTCGGGCGACTACGTAAGATTGATGGATCGGCTGCTTGACGCGGCCGACTGGGCCGGGATGCAGCGGGCGCTCGCACGCCGGCGCGCCGGCGGTGAGGCGGTCGGCGCCGGCTTTGCCATGTTTGTCGAGAAAAGCGGGCTCGGACCTTTCGACAAAGTTCGCATCCAGGTCATGCCAGATGGCGGCATCGAACTGATCACGGGGGTGGCCTCCATCGGACAAGGCGTCGAAACCGTCATGGCGCAGATCTGTGCTGAAACACTAGGCGTCGACTACAGGCGCATCACCGTCGTGCACGGCCAGACTGATCGGATCGACAAGGGTCTTGGCGCGTTTGCATCGCGCGTGACGGTCATGTGCGGCGAGGCAACACGTTTGGCCGCAGCGGAGCTTCGCGAGGGCGTTCTCGCGGCTGCAGCCGAGTTGATGCAAACCCCCGTCGCCGAACTCGACATTATGAATGGCGAAATCGTTCGCAGCCGCACGCCCGGTCCCTCGATGCAACTTGGCGAGCTTGCTTTGGCGCGGCAGGAAGCAGCAGTGGCGGAGGCCGAGTTCCGGTCAAGCCACATGGTCTACCCCTATGGGGCGCATGTCGTGCAGCTCAAGATTGATCGTGATACCGGCGCCGTCGCTTTCGAGCGCTATATTGTTGCATTCGATGTCGGAAAAGCTGTCAATCCAATGCTGGTCGAAGGGCAGATCGTCGGCGGCCTCGCCCAGGGAATCGGCGGAGCGCTGTTCGAAGAATTCACCTATGCCGAGAGCGGCGATCCGTTGGCCGTGAGCTTCGCGGACTACCTGATGCCAACAGCGCACGAGATTCCCCCTGTCGAGACGATTTTGAGCGAGGACGCGCCGAGTCCTCTCAATACATACGGGTTCAAGGGAGCCGGCGAAGGCGGGATCACGCCCGTAGGCGCGGCCATCGCCTCTGCGATCGACGATGCACTTCAGCGTCCCGGCGCGGTCACGCAACTCCCCATCACGCCGCAGCGTCTCAGGGCCATGTTGCGGGCACGACCAACAGATCAGCATTGACAAGCCCGGACCGGACGACACACCCTTGCGGCAATAAGGCGCAGTTCAGGCGCAAATAGCGTCACGTGGCGATCCTGCCGCACAAGGCGCAACGTCATCCCGGGGAGGTCTTCATGTCGCTCATGCGTCCCTTTATATTGCCTGCTCTCGTATTTATATTGCCTGCTCTCGTATTTGGCGCCGCGCTTGCAATGGCATCGACTGCGGCGTTCGCCCAGAACCGCGCGTTCTCCTTTGCTTACGATCAGCCCAAGTCGAGCGGGTACGGCGCCGGTGCGGAATTGTTCGACAAGAAGCTGAAAGAAGTCAGCAAGGGCACGTTGTCGATCAATCAATATCCCAGCGCGCAGCTCGGCACCGAAGCGCAGACGATGCAAAAAGTGCAAACCGGCGACATCGATTTCGTTTTGCTGTCCACCGCAAACGCCTCGACCGCCCAGCCAGAGTCCGGGGTGTTTTCAATCCATTTCATCTTCCGGGATGAAAAACACGCCATCAAAGTGCTCGGTGACCCGAAGGTGATCGCGGCCATGCGCGAGCTTTATGCCGCCAAGATCAAGGGCGCGC
The DNA here is from genome assembly GCA_035718275.1 of Pseudolabrys sp. Classification (GTDB taxonomy): domain Bacteria; phylum Pseudomonadota; class Alphaproteobacteria; order Rhizobiales; family Xanthobacteraceae; genus Pseudolabrys. The sequence goes on from DASTHI010000031.1 coordinate 121,143, forward strand.
ACATGCTCGGGCTCGGCTCGCAGGGGCTGCGGCACATCTACGGCAAGAAGCCGGTGCAGAAGGTCGCGGACCTCAAGGGCATGAAGATGCGTGTACAGGCGACCGTGACGGAGGACACGCTGTTCCCGGCTTACAGCGCGCAGGTTGTGCACATGCCTTTCGGTGAAGTCTATACGGCGTTACAGACCGGTGTGGTCGATATGGCCGAGAACGGCATAAATAACTATCTCATCAACAAGCACTACGAACCGGCGCCCGTCCTTTCATTGACGGAGCACGAGGCCAACAACGCTGCGCTCTTCGTAAGCGACAAGGTATGGACCAGCCTCACGGACGAACAGAAGAAATGGGTGCAGGCTGCAGCCGACGAGGTGAGCCAGAAAGAGCCGACAAGGGCTTTCGAACTCGAACATCAGGCGCTGGCGAAGCTCGAGAAGATGGGGGTGAAAGTGGTGAGGGACATCGACAAGAGCGGATTCGCGTCGATCAGCAAGCCGATCCAGGACAAGCTTGCCAACGATCTCGGGCCTCACGCCGTCAAGGTGCTCGAGCTCGTTCGCAACGTCCAATAAGCCATCGATCGTGAATGCGGGGAGCCCACGGCTCCCCGTGGCTTTACGTTTTTCCAATCCGGATTCAGGCGATGCGGTTTGACGGGCTGGTGTTGAACGAGCAGCGTCATCTGAAATGGCGCGCGCTCGATCCTCTTGAGCATATCCTCATGATCCTGTGCGGGATCTGCATCACAGGTTTCAGCGTCGTTGTGCTGGCCGACGTCGTAACGCGCGCAATCGGATATCCTTGGCTTTTTGCCCAGGAAACCATGATGGCGTTCTTTCTATATGGAATCTTTATCGGGGTGGCGGCAGCGACCCGCCGTAACGACCACCTGTATCTTGCAGTTCTCGCTGAATCGATGAGCGGCACGCGCCGCCTTTTTTTCGAGCTTTTCACACGCGCGGTCGTGCTCGGAGTGGCGATCTGCATGATCTACTTCGGATATCTCAATTTCCTCGACGGCTTTAAAAGCCTGCGGATGCCGTCGATGGTGCCTTTGGCAACGCTCTATATCGCTATTCCGATCTGCGGTGTCCTGGTTGCGCTGTTTACGATCGAGCAGATGGTCAACGGGTACGTGCACGGCTTTCCTGATCCGAAAGGGGCGGCTCATCACGAGAGTGCCGGGAGCGAAGTGCTGTGACTGGCAATGGCGTACTCATCGTGCTGATGGCTTTGCTGTTTCTCCTTCTCGGCTATATGGGCGTGCCCGTCGCATTCGCCCTCCTCGCCTCGGTGCTGATCGTGACGGCATTCACCCCCGTCAGTGAAGCGTCGATGATCGCGCAGATCTTCAATGGGATGGATGTCGAAGCGCTCCTTGCTGTGCCGTTTTTTTTGCTGGTGGGCGATCTGATGACTTCGGCGAATGTCACAGTCCGGATGATCACGCTGTCGCAGACGATGGTCGGGCACTTCCGCGGCGGGCTTGCGCAGGTCGTCACGCTGTTCAGCATGTTCTTTGCAGGAATTTCCGGCTCCTCAGCCGCCGACGTGGCCGTGCTGACACGCACGCTTGCTCCCGAAATGAACCGCGAAGGTTATGACCGCGCCTTCACGGCGGCGCTGATCGCATCTGCAGCTACGATGGCCAACCTCATTCCGCCGAGCATCATGGCGGTGGTCTACGGCGCAACCGGCAATGTCTCGATCGGCGGGCTGTTTCTGGGTGGCGTCGTACCCGGCGTTCTGATCGGCATCGGCCTGATGATATACACGCATTTTTTCGGACCGGTGGGCATCAAGCGCAAGCGCGCGACCTTCGGGCAGTTCACGACGGCGGCCAAGGAGGCTGCGGTCCCCCTGATGATTCCGATCATCATCATGGGAGGCATTCTTACCGGCCAGTTCACCCCGACAGAAGCAGGAGTGATCGCAGTCGCCTATATCGTTTTTGTCGCGATCCCTTTGCTCAACTGGCGGCACATCCGCAATCTGCCGCGCGACATGGCATATACGGGGCTGCTCTACTCCATTCCGCTTATAACGATCGGCGGCGCTTCGGCCTTCGGATGGATGCTGGCCTATCTTCGCGGGCCGGCAGTGGTCTCGGACTGGATCGCAAACGCTGCCGGTGGCGATCCATTCATGATCATGCTCCTGCTGACGCTGCTGTTCATTATCATCGGCGACTTCATTGACGCGGTGCCTGCGATCATCATTTTCATGCCTCTGATCCTCGACCTCACGAAGAGCGCTGACATCAACCCTGTCCATATGGGGGTCGTTATAATCACCACGCTCGCATTCGGGCTGATTACGCCACCTTACGGATTATGCCTTCTGATGGCATCGAAGTTCGTCGGTATCAGATTTTCAAAGGCGATGCTCGCTTCGCTTCCGATCTACATCATTTTCTTTGCGGCAATCGCTTTTACCATCTTCTTCCCCGAAGTCGTTCTCTGGCTGCCGAAAAAACTGTTGCCGCAGTCGGTCGGCTGCTTCCCCAATCCGAACGGCAGCGGCTATATCTGTCCTTAGGTTTTCATCATGCCTTTCATAGAGAGCAGCGTCAGGCCGAAGCTGCGGGCGCCCTCCGGCACCTGCGACACGCACATGCATATCTACGATCCGAAATATCCGAAAGCGCCAACGGCAAAGATCGATGCGCCGGCCGCACCGCTTTCGGCCTATCGCCGAATGTGCGCGCGCCTTCGCGTCGATCGCACGGTTGTGGTGCAGCCATCGACCTACGGCAAGGACAATCGCTGCACGCTGGAAGCCACTGCGGCTTTGGGCGCGAACGCGCGCTGCATTGTCGTCGTCGATGAAACGGTCCGCGATGCCGAATTGGAGCGACTGACCAAGCTCGGAGCGCGCGGCATCCGATTCTTCATGCTGGCTGGTGCACCACTTCCCTGGGAGATTCTCGAGACCATGTCCGCGCGCGCGGAGTCATTTGGATGGCACATACAGCTTCAGCTGGATGGGCGCGATCTTCCCGAGCGCGAGGGCTTGCTCAAGCGCCTGACCAGTCGCCTGGTGATCGACCATGTCGGCAAGTTTCTTGAGCCAGTGGCTCTCGATCACCCAGGTTTTAGGACACTTCTGTCCCTGCTCGACGGCGGCCGCACGTGGGTAAAGCTGTCGGCCCCCTATGAAGTCTCGAAGATGGGGCCGCCCAACTACGACGATGTCGGCCAGCTCGCCAAGGCGCTGTCGAACGCGGCGCCAGAACGCATGCTCTGGGGCACCAACTGGCCTCACCCGACGCCGGGCGCGCCGGTGCCCGACGATGCCTGGATGCTCGATATGCTGCTCGATTGGATTCCCGACGAGCCGGCGCGACGCAAGGCGCTCGTCGACAATCCTGCAGAGCTTTACGGCTTCTGATCATCAGCCGGAAAACGCGGGACGTAACCCTTCGCGCCGCGTTCGATCCGGCCGGCGAAGGGCAGGCCGACGTGACCTGAAAACACGAGTGCGCCGCTTGAAGCGCAATATTCGAGCACCTTGCGGCGGCTGGAGCGGGCCTGCTCGGCATCAGAGTTCTTCGGAAAATTCCAATCCGGGTAATAGACCTGCAGCAGGTGGTGCCACACATCGCCGATGAAGGCGGCTCTCTCCCCTCTACTCTGCAACTTGAAGAACACATGGCCTGGCGAATGCCCGGGCGCGGAATCAATCTCGATGAACTCGTTGAGCCGGTAGGCCCCGCCACTCACCAGGTCCGCCTTTCCATGCTCCAGGATCGGAACGACGCATTCACGAAAAGTGCCGAGCTCCGCCGGCCCCTCCTTCGGATCGGAGTCGATCGCGGAAAAATAGTCGACGTCGGGCTTGGAGAAAACATATCGAGCATTGGGAAAGGTGGGGATCCATTTGCCGTCGCGCAGCTGCGTATTCCAACCAACATGATCGTGATGCAGATGCGTGCACATCACGAGATCGATCTCGTCCGGCCGGACGCCAGCAGCCGCGAGCCGTTCGAGATACGGCTCATTGAGCATGTTCCAGAATGGGCGGCCCGGCTTGACCTTGTTGTTGCCGCAGCAGGAATCGATGAGCATCTTCTTGCCGTCGATCTCGAGCAGCCAGCTGTGCACGGAAAGGATGATCTTACCGGTCGCGGCCTCGTAGTGATGCGGCGCCAACCAGCTTTTGTGTTCTGCCAGAAGGGCATCGGTAAAGTGCGGAAAAATATCCTTGAGCTGATAGCCGGGCAGATTGGTTTCCTCAATCCGGGTGACGGTGGCCTGGCCAACTGTAAACGACCTCATGTGTAGAGCCGTCCCTAAGCGAGCTTGCGCAGCAATTTCACGACCGCACGCTGCTCTTCGGCTGTGAGCGGCGCCAGGGTGGCAGCAGTGATTGCAGTTGCTACCTGCATGGCCAGTTCGGTCACACGCCGTCCCCGATCTGTAAGCGCTACGGCCCTTCGGCGGCGATCCTTCGGGTCATTGATCGCAGTCACGAAACCGCGCAAATGCAGGCGGTCGACGACACCCTTGATGGTCGCGGCATCGAGATAGATCAGCCGCCCGAGATAATTCTGCGAGCACGCACCGACTTCATGGAGTTTTGCAAGCGCGGCAAATTGCGTCTGCGTAAGGCCTTCGATCATGCGTGATGCGAAAATGGACGTATGACGCTGCATCGCGACGCGCATGAGGAAACCTACCTGATCGTCGAGCACGTAGCGATCTTCGGATGCGTCCGACTGAGGTGCCACGACTTTCAGTTTCTCGCGACCCAATGTTTTCATGATCCTGTTCCAAGTGGTTGGGACATCCTATACCGTCAGATAAGTCCTTTGCACCTCCGGACTGCTTTCAAGCTCGGCCACAGAGCCATTCCAATGGATTTGTCCCTTTTCGAGAACGTAGACGCGGTCCGATACGAGGCGCGCAAAATGGATGTTCTGTTCGGACAGCAGAATTGAAAGACCCTGCTTTTTTAGCTCGAGGATAGTGTTCGCCATCTGCTCCACGATCAGCGGCGCCACGCCTTCTGAGGGCTCATCGAGCAAGACGAGGAGCGGGTTGCCCATGAGGGTGCGTGCGACCGTAAGCATCTGCTGCTCGCCCCCGCTCATGCGGCCGCCCAGCCGATCCTGCATCTCGGCCAGATTGGGGAAAAGCTTGAACAGCTGTTCGGGAGTCCATGACGGCGCCGGCGTTCCGTCGGCAAAGTGCCGGGTCGGCTGGCGGCCGACATCTAGATTTTCCAGCACGGTCAGATCGACAAAGATCCGACGGTCTTCCGGCGTAAATCCCAGACCTAGACGCGCGATTTCGAACGGCTTGCGATTGGAGATGTCTTGGCCGTTGAACCGCACGGTGCCCTCGCGCCGTGCCATGAGACCCATAATGGTCTTCATTGTTGTGGATTTGCCGGCGCCATTGCGGCCCATCAACGCCACCACCTCACCCCGAGCGACCCGCAGACTCAATCCATACAGGATTCGCGCGGCACCGTACCATGCGCTCAAGGACTCGACGGCGAGCATTGGTTCACTCATACCGCGGCTCTCGCGCCAAAAGTCTTGCCGGTCCCGAAATAGACTTCGCGCACACGCGGGTTGTCGCGGATTGAGGCGGCATCGCCATCGGCGATCAAGCGCCCACGTGCCAGCACGATGATGCGGTCGGCAAAAGCGAATACCACGTCCATAGAATGCTCAGTGAATAGCACTGAAATCTTCCGCTCCACGACGAGCCTTTTCACCAGCGCTATGAGATCATTCCGCTCGCGCGGGGCCATCCCGGCCGTCGGTTCGTCCATCAACAGAAGACGCGGCTCGTTGGCGAGCGCGATGGCAAGCTCGACTCGCTTGATGTCGCCGTAGGCAAGCTCGCGGCTCGGTCGGTCGGCCGAGTCGCGCATCCCGACCTGCGCAAGCAAATCGAGTGCGCGCTCCCGGTGCAGTTCAGCGGCGGCGCGCCATAGCCAATAGGTCTCATGCCCATGCGAGATCAGGGCCATCTGCACGTTCTCCGCGACTGTCATCGAGCTGAAGGTTGCAGCGACCTGGAAGGTACGGCCTACGCCCAGCCGCCACACAGCCCTTGGTTCGAGGCCTGCGATGTTGCGCCCCTCGAAAAGAATTTCGCCGGAATCGGGGGCGAGTTGCCCGTTGATCATGTTGAAACAGGTCGACTTGCCCGCGCCGTTCGGACCGATCATGGCGAGGAATTCGCCTTCCCCAATATCGAAGCTCACGTCGCTGACGGCGTGCACGCCTCCGAATGCTTTAGACAATGATCGAATGGCGAGCACACTCACGACTTTGTCCCCGCTCGACGCCAGACGGAATAAAAGGCCCCCGCGATGCCCTGCGGGAAAGCCAGCACCAAAAACAGGATGATGACGCCAAGCAAGGCACGCCAATACTCGGTCTGCCGCATCACGGTGTCCTGCAAGGTGGCGAATACCGAGGCGCCCACAATCGGACCGGTCAGCGTCTGGATGCCGCCCAGCAAGACCATGACGAGACCGTCGATCGAGCGTCCGACATGGATAGTTTCCGGCGAGATCGAGCCTTTCGCGAATGCGAATAGTCCGCCCGCCACACCGCAGATCCCGCCGGCGATGGCGAAGCCCAGCCAATGCACTCGCTTCACATCGATGCCGATGGCTTCCGCGCGCAACGCGGAATCGCGGCCGGCGCGCATGGCAAATCCGAAAGGCGCGAATAGAAGGCGCCGCAGCACCAGCACGGCTATGATGGCGAGCGCAAGCGTCAACAGGAAGTAGACCTGGGCCTTGTCGAATGGCGGTGGCGGCCACACGCCAATGACGCCGTTCGAGCCTCCAGTCAACGTTTCCCACTGGAAAACCAGCGCCCATACGATCTGCGCAAAGGCGAGTGTAAGCATTGCGAGATATACGCCCGAGAGGCGCACCGCAAACCAACCGAACAGCAGCGCCCCGGAAAGCGCAACGACCGGCGCGACCATCAGCGCCAAGCCCATCGGAGCAGCAAGCCACTTCACAAGCAACGCTGCGCCATAGGCGCCCAGACCGAAATAGGCGGCATGCCCGAACGAATGCATGCCCCCCGGGCCCATAATGAAATGCAGCGAGGTCGCAAAAATGATGGCGATCAGCACGTCGATGCCAAGGATGAGCAGGTAGGGCGAGCTTTGCGCAAGCAGCGGCAGACATAACAACACGACAAGCACCGCGGCCCCGAGCATCTTCAAAGCGGGAGTTGCCGGCCGCAGCGGATCTTCAGGGTCCGCGATCGATCGCACTTGCGCCTGCTGTCGTCCTAGCAAGCCATAGGGACGCGCAATCAGAACGATTGCCATCACCAGAAATTCGGCGACCAGCGTCAGCTTCGAGAAGTTCACGGTGACAAAGCCGAGATCGACGACGCCGATCCCAATGCAGATTGCCTTGACTTCGGCAATGATCACTGCAGCCAGATAGGCTCCGGTGATCGAGCCCATGCCGCCGACGACCACAACCACGAAGGCATCCCCGATCGCGACCAGATCCATGGCCAGATTTGCCGGCTCGCGCGCAACCTGAAGCGCACCGCCGAAACCAGCCAGCGCGGCACCGAGTGCGAAGACGGACGTGAACAGAAGCGCCTGATTGACTCCGAGGGCGCCCACCATTTCCCGATCCTGCGTGGCCGCTCGTACCAGCCGGCCGAAGCGCGTGCGGGCAAGCGCAAAGTGCAGTGCCAGCAGGACCACTGGCCCGATCACGATGAGGAAGACGTCGTATGTAGGAAGGCGACGATCCAGAACCTCGATCGATCCACGCAGTCCCGGAGCTCTTGGGCCGAGCAAATCTTCGGAGCCCCAGATCCAGAGAGTTGCGTCGTTGATGACAAGGACCAGCGCAAAAGTCGCAAGCAGTTGGAACAGTTCGGGCGCGCGATAGATTCGTCGCAACAGCACGATCTCAATCAATGCGCCAATGACGCCCACAATCAGCGCAGTCGCGACGATGCCGCCCCAAAATCCAAGGGCGCCGCCAATATGCGTCGCAAAAGAGTACGCAATGTAGGTCCCGAGCATGTAGAGGGACCCGTGGGCGATGTTGATGATTCGTGAGACGCCGAAGATCAGCGAAAGGCCGGCGGCAACGAAGAAGAGTCCCGAGGCGGTGGACAGGCCGTTGAGTGCCTGAAACAGGAATGCGCTTAAAGTCATGAGCGCCGCGGGTTCGTTTCCCCTTTCCCGTAGCGGAAAGGACAGCTCGCGCCGAGCAACAGCAAAGCCCGGGCCGCGGTGAGGGTTACCATTCTATCGCGAGGCAATCACCCCTGACACGCCAACGTCGGCTTCGCCACTAGGGCCCCCTCTCCGGCTTAAGGAGAGGGGAACGAGTGCGGGGTACGGCTCACATCAGTTGGATTCCACTGGCCGAAGCTTCTTGACCTCGGCGTCGCTAGGCAGCACCGATGCGCCGTCCACATATTTGAAGTCGGCCATGGTGCCCTTGCCCCCTTCAAGAACGATCTTGCCAACATAAGCCCCCATCGTCGCCTGGTGATCGCTCGCGCGATAGAAGAACGGACCGAATGGGCTGTCGACCTTCAAACCTTTGAAAGCATCAACCAATTTTTCGGTGTCGGTCGAGTTCGCCTTGGCGATGCCGGCAGCCAGCGATTTCATCGTCACGTAGCCCACGACCGAGCCCAGGCGCGGATAGTCATTGTACTTCTTCTTATAGGCATCCACGAATGCGAGGTGCTCCTTGGTCTTGATCTTGTCCCATGGGTAGCCGGTGACGATCCAGCCGACCGGCGCCTCGTCCTTGAGTGGATCCAGATATTCCGGCTCGCCCGACAACAAGCTGACTACGGTCCGGTTCTTGAACACCCCGCGGGTATTGCCCTCGCGGACGAATTTGGCGAGATCGCCGCCGAACAGCACGTTGAAGATAGCGTCTGGCTTTGCGTCATCGATGGCCTGCGCCACCGCCCCAGCATCGATCTTGCCCAGTGGCGGCGCCTGCTCGGTCACGAACTCGACGTCCGGCTGCGCTTTTTTCATCAGCATCTTGAAATTCTCGGCAGCCGACTGGCCGTACTCGAAATTCGGATAGACCAGCGCCCATCGTTTCTTCTTTGCATCCGTTGCGGCCGGGAGCAGCATCGCCACCTGCATGTACGTCGAGGCGCGCAGCCGATAGGTATACTTATTGCCGTTCTGCCAGGTAATCTTGTCAGTCAGCGGCTCGGCGGCGAGGAAGAACACCTTCTTCTGACCGGCAAAGTTCGTGACTGCGAGCCCGATATGCGACAAAAACGTCCCGGCAAGCATCGCCACGCCTTCACGCGTCACCAATTCCTCTGCGACGCGCACGGCCTCGCCCGGATTGGCACCATCATCGCGCGAAATCACTTCCAGTTTCTTGCCGAGCACACCGCCCTTGGCGTTGATTTCCTCGATCGCCATTTCCCACCCCTTCTTGTAGGGGTCGAGGAAGGCGGGCTGCGCCTTGTAACTGTTGAGCTCGCCGATTTTGATCGTTTGCTGCGCCAGGGCCTGGAACGAAAAGCCGACGGCGAGGCTGCCGGCGAGCGCAAGAGTAAACACGTGACGCGTCGATCTCATAATTGAAGCTCCCTGCATGGCGGCTGACCGCGGTAGTTGCGGGGCCGCGAGTGTCAACGTCCTGTCGCCTGCAGCGGGCGAGCTTGTTTGTGCACAAATAGTCCGACCGCCGGCCCAAACTTGTCAAGCTGAGGATAGCGCACCCTACCCCACGGGTGACCAAACTAATTCCTTGGCCGGTCGCGGAAACGGTCCATCAGCGGCTTGTCTTGGCCGCCGTCGATCTCGATCATCGTGCCGTTGACCATCTCCATGAGCGGCGAGGCGAGCATGGTAACGAGGTTGGCCACTTCCTCAACCTCCGCGATACGCCCCATGGGGATCGAGGCCGGGGCAAGCTTGTCCGCTTCCTCATAGGAAATCTTCATGTCGCGTGCCATCGCCTTGACCAAGCCGGTCCAGCGTTCGGTGCGCACCGGCCCGGGATTGACGGCCACAAAGCTGATGCCGCTCTTCCCGTATTGGCCAGCGAGGGACATCGTGAGGTTCTGCCCTGCAGCATTTGCGGCACCGGGGCAGATTTCCCAGTAAGAAGGCTTTACTCCGTCGTTGCCGATTAGGTTTACGACGCGCCCGCCTCCTTGCTTGACCATGATCGGCAGCACGTATCGCAGGCAGCGGACGTATCCCATGAACTTCAGCTGAAGGCCTTTATCCCAATCGTCTTCGCTGAGATGCTCGATCACTCCGCCCGCCGCCGACCCGGCATTGTTGACCATGATATCGACGCGTCCGAGCGCCTTATGGCCCTGCTCGATGAAGTTCCTCGCGTCCTTGTCCTGGCGCAGATCGGCCGGGATCGCGATGATCTTGCGTCCGGTCGCTTTGGCGATTTCAGCAGCCGCGCTTTCGAGCGGCTCCTTCCGGCGTGCGCAGATCGCAATATCGACGCCCTCTTTGGCGAGCGCGAGCGTGATGCCTTTGCCGATGCCCTCGCTGCCGCCGGTGACGAGAGCGGTCTTTCCTTTGAGCTTGAGATCCATTGCTCCCTCCCAATTCTTAACTCGGTTTGTGCGCGAGCCAGCGGCCCGCCTCGGCATCGGCGAAAAGCTCCGCCAATGCCGCGTTGAACTTGTCGGGCTCCTCGCTGGTCAAAGTGTGACCGGTGCGCGGCACGACCATCAGCCCGGCGGTCGGCACCGTACGCCTCAGGAAGATGCTTGCATCGAGACACCAGTCGTCCTCATCCCCGACAATGACGAGCAGTGGCGCGCCGATCTTGCGCAGATCAGATTCCATCTCCCACAGCGTCGGTCGCGTCGCCTGCAGATTGATCATGGTCAGCGAGTGACCTTGCGCGGAATGCTCGCTCAGCATTTTCACGAACTCGGCATAACCGCGCGGATCCTTGTTCTTGTGCGCCTGACGCGTCGGCCCGTCCGCATAGCGCGCTGCGGCAGTCCGGATGTCTTCAGACGCGAACATCCTGCCCGTCTCGCGCGATGCTGCCCGCGTTTCTTCGACGATCTTCTTGTCGGGACTTGATCCATACCCGCAGCCTGCGGCTGTGATCGAAATGCAGCGTTGCGGCCAACGAATGCCCACGTGTAGCGCCGTCAGCGAGCCCATCGAGTGACCAACGATATGTGCCTTGCCGATCTTGAGCGCATCCATCAACGCGATGACATCGTCGCGGAAGCAATCCTGGGTGTATTTTTCCGGCTCGTTCGGAATGTCCGACGGCGGGTACCCGCGCTGGCTGTAGGTGATGCAGCGATACGAGCGCGAGAAGCGCCGCATCTGCGGTTCCCAGGTGCGATAGTCCGCTGCATACTCATGCACGAAGATGACCGCCGTACCGTGCCCCGCTTCTTCGTAGTAAAGCCGCGTGCCGTCTCGCGCGGTGATATGCGGCATCACGTCCCTCCACTCGCCTGGGTCGATTATTTGCACGCAAACGAAAGCAGAGTAAAGTCGTGCTCGCATTCGAGCGAGCCGACGCGCAAGATCGCTGCTCGAAGCGAGCCAAGGGGGAACGTCATGGCCAGGATGTCTCGACGTGGATTTGCCGCGCTATTTTCGTGCATGGCGGCACTCACATTTGTGTTCACACCGAGTGCGCAGGCGCAGCAGAAACCGGTGATCAAGGTTTCGAGTCTGACCTTGCCCGTGTTCAATCCGCTGGTATGGAACATCATGAAGGCCCGCGGCATCGACGCCAAGCATGGCTTCGAACTCGATGCCAAAGCCTATCCGTCGATCTCCGCCTTTTACGCGGGCTTCGCCACCGGCGAGACGGAGGTGCTCATCGGCGGCCCCACCATCCTGCAAAAGCTCTATCAGGAAGGTGTGCCGGTGCGAATCATTGCCACCGGATTCACGCTCGCCGACCTGGTGATCTTTGCCCGTGACGAGAAGATCAAGTCGCTCGCTGATCTCAAAGGCAAGCAGCTCGCGATCGACATGGGCGGATCGCAATTCCAGGTGACGAAGATCTACGCCAATGCCAAAGGCATCGACCTCGGCAAGGATATTACAGCGGTGAACGCGAACTTTGCTGTCGCGCGCGCACAACTGGAAGCCGGCCGCGTCGATGCCGCGTTGGTCATCGAACCGCTCGCCAGCATCACGGCCAGGCAGCATCCCGACTGGCACGTTATTTTCAACGGCGCGCAGGGCTGGAAGGAAATCACCGGCGGCGACGGCTGGGAAATCGTCACTGCCATGCGCGCGGACGCCATTGCAAAAAATCCGAAGGCACCGCAGATGCTGCTGGCGGCGCTGCAGGACGTCGCCGATGTCATGCACAAGGAGACCGCCGCTGGCGACAAGATTGCCAATGAGACGCTCAAGCTGCCTCCCGGTATTCTGACTGCGGCGGTTGATAGCAAGCGGCTGCAGATGGTCATCAAGCCGGCATGGGATCCCGCCACACGCAAATCCATCACGGACATGATGGAACGCGCCGTCAAGGCTGGCTTCTACGAGAAGATGCCGGATGAGAAGATTATTTATACGCCCTGAGCGCTGATTCCGCCCGTGACGACGGAACATCGCGAGTCTGTCCCGGTTCTGATTTTTCCGCGCCAGACTCTCGTCTCGCTCGTCGTTTTTGCGATTCTCTGGGAGCTGCTGTCGCATCTGGCGCCGACGCTGGGGATTCCGCCTTTTGCCGTCCCCAGCTTGCTGCGGATCGCAAAGGCAATCCTCACCGTCACCCCCGCCGATATCGCTGTGACCCTGGCGCGTGTCATCGGCGCGCTGGTCGTCTCATTCGTGTTTGGAATCTTCCTTGCGATGGCAATGTACCGCTCGGGCACACTGGACCAATATTTGCACCCGATGATCCGCATCCTGATGGCGGTGCCCGTCGTATCGTGGATTCTCTTTGCCGTTCTCTGGTTTCCCGGCGTCGAATTCCGCATCGGCTTCGTTCTGGTCGTGGTCTGTGGTCCGGTTTTTCTGGTCGATACGCTCGACGCGATGCGATCGGTGCCGCGCGAGCTGCGGCAGATGATGCTCTCATTCCGTCCGACCACGCTGCAGTTCTTTCTCAAGCTGATGGTACCGGCGATCGTGCCGACGATCTTCACCAGCTGGAAAGTCAATATCAGTTTGGCAATTCGCGTGGTCACAATCGCCGAGTTGGTCGGTGCCGTGACCGGAATCGGACATCAGCTTTCGGTTGCGCAGGAGCTTTTCTCGGTGGCCGACGTCTTCGCCTGGACGATCGTGCTGGTCGCGCTTTTGTTCCTGCTGGAAGCGATCGTCGCGCGCGTGGAAACGCGGCTGCTTCGGTGGCGGGCATGACTTCGTCATGAAAGGACCGCCACCGATCAGCGTCACGAACCTTCGAAAGGTCTTCCGGCAGGCGACCACAGGCCAGCCGGTCGTCGCCATCGAACGGCTTGATCTTACGATTGCGCCGCGTGAAGTGGTGGCGATCGTCGGACAGACGGGCTGCGGCAAGTCGACCTTCTTCGACCTGATGATCGGGCTTGAAGCTCCCACGGAGGGCGCCATCCGCATCGGCGACAGGAGTCCGTACACGGATTTCGATTATTTTCGCGGCCGCATCGCCACCGTCTTCCAGCAGGATCGGCTACTGCCGTGGCGCTCCGCGCTCGACAACGCGCGACTTCCGCTGGAGTTGATCGGGGTGCCGGAGGCAGAGCAGCGCGACCGCACGCTGACGTGGCTGAACCGGCTCGGCCTGGGCCAGTTCACGAACGCGTATCCGCACGAACTGTCCGGCGGCATGCGCCAGCGCGTCGCGATCGCACGCGCGTTTTCGGTGCAGCCTGAAATCCTGCTCGCCGACGAGGCCTTCGGCCATCTCGATGAAGTCACGGCGGCGGAACTGCGCGAGACTTTCCTCAGACTGGCGCGCGAATGCGGCTCGACCGCGGTTCTGATTACGCATCAACTGGAAGAGGCGATCAGCGTGGGCGATCGCATAGTCGTCTTCGGCAAGTCGGCGAAGTTGCTTGCCGACATTCACGTAAGTGAGTGGCCCAAGGCCAGGCACGGCCTGCTGCGCGAGGCGATCCAGGCCACGTTGCAGAACAACGCGCCGGATGGCCGTCTGGCCCACTAACTTTTTTTCACTCATTCGCGCGGAAGCGGAAATCCTCGTAGCGATTTTTGACGCACGAATGAGCGTTAAGGGTTGCGCAAACGATCTAGCGCCGCAGAATCGCCTTCGCCGCGTCTCCCACCGCTTCAACGTTGTCCCCCGCATCCAGAAAGCACACGATCCGACACGGACAGCCTTCAAGGCCTTCGTAGCGCCAGGGAAATGCGCCGATCAGACAACGCTTGCCGAGCATCATCTCGATGTCGCCGCCAAGATTTTCCGCGTGCAGCAAGCCTTCCTGGAATGCCCAATTGTGGAACGGAAAGACGTCTGCCGTGACCTTCCGGCCTGATTTTTTGTGCGTGTACTCGAAAGTCCCGAAAAATTCTGCCGGCGTTTTTCCGTGCTTTTTTGTGAACTCCTCGGCGAGATCGGGGCGCATATAGCGGATCGACGTGTTCATGGCGTGATCGCAGGACCCCGTATCCATTCCCCACCATTTTATCTTCTTCTTCAGCATCCAGTGGAGCGTGTCGAGGCTCGGCCCGGGATGATAGCAAAAGTAGCGGACTAGATCCTGCTGCGGCTGTCCCTCGTAGTGTTTGTGCCAGCCCGTGTGCAGGATGAGGATATCGCCTTCGCGGATGTCCGCACCGCTCTTCTCGATAATCTCCGGCGTGATCACAGCCCAGTCATGCATGTCCCTGGAGATGTCGACGACAACTCCGCGGTTGACCAGATAGTCAAGCGGCAAATTTGCCATGTCGCCCTTGTTGTTGTCGGTCGCGTGCATGGCGCCGTCGAAATGGGTACCGACATGCAAAGCCGTGTCGATGCGTTGCGCGACGATGCGAACAGTCTGCAGGTTCTGGGCGTAGTACATCTTGTTGCCGGCGTAACCGACCCAGCCGGGCGTATGCACATTCATGACGTGGGAAAGATCGACGATTTTCATCACACGATTCCTGATCGAGAATTCACGAGCCGCTAATCGATCACAACAAGCCGCGCAGCGCCAGATGCAGTCCAAGCAGCAGCAGGCCGATAAAGAACCACAACCGGAACGTTTCAGCACGCACTCGTCCACGCACTGATTGCCCGAGAGCCATGCCGACGAGTGCGGCCGCAAGGGCAACGAGCGAGGGGCCGGCAAGGGATGGGCGTATTTGACCTGCGTAACCGAGCGCCATCGCGAGCGTGACCGTGGAGACCGAGAATGAAAGTCCGAGAGCCTGCACTAGCCTGTCCCGCTCGAATGACAGCGACTGCATGTAAGGCGTGCCCGGCATAACGAAAATGCCCGTCGCAACGGAAATCGCGCCGGTCGCGATGCCCATGATGAGGCCGAGCCAGGTTTCGACATGTCGGGGCGTCTTGAAATTCACGTTGCTGAGGCCGAGTGCGGCGTACACCGCCAGAGCCACGCCGAGCCAAATGGTCGCGCGGCCTAAATCGTCGTGCGGCAGCAGGACGGCGCCGACAAAGGTGCCGATACAGATTCCTGCGAGAACCGGCCACAACCGGGAGACAAGCGCGGGCAATCCGGCCCCCGCCAACGCTTGCCAGACATTGGTCGCAAGCGAGGGGACAAGAAGGATTGCGGCGGCCTGCGCCGGCGGCATCAACAGCCCAAGCAGGCCGATCGAGACCGTCGGTAACCCAAGGCCGATGACGCCTTTGACGAATCCGGCCAGCAGAAAGGCGCCGGCCGTGGCCGCAAGCACAACATTCGAGTCCACTCTAGTCCCCTTTCGGAGCTGGAAACTTTGGGGGAAATCGCCGCTTCGCACAATGCGTGTGGGCAGACGGTTGTTTCTTGATTGCCAAGCGGCTTCATTGCCGCACGATGCTGTTCGGTGTCATACTTTCGCGGCTTGGAAAAGTTGTTTGATGGAGACCGCATGGCGGAAGTCTTTGTCGCCAAAGTTGCGCAATTCGCCGACGGTGATCGGCGCATCGTCAAACATGCGGACGGTGAAATCGGTGTGTTCCATTGGCAGGGAAGGTTTTACGCTTACGAGAACCTGTGCGTCCATCAGGGCGGGCCTGCATGTGAAGGCTTGATGATGCATAAGGTCGAGGATGTGATCGGGCCCGACCGCTGCTGGCTGGGGCAGAAGTTTTCAGCCGAAGAGATTCATTTTGTGTGCCCGTGGCACGGATACGAGTACGATCTCAGGACTGGCGAGTGCGCCGGCGACCGCAGCCTGAAATTGAAAAGCTTCGACGTCGTCCGTCGCGGGGAGGATATCTATGTCGTCGCAGGTTGAGGCGCTCATGCCGCTCGAGCAGCGGCTGAGCGATGTCGAAATCCAGGAGTTGCTGGCGAAATCCGTACGGCTTTACGCTCAACGTGCGGCAGAGCGCGACGGCGCACTTCCCGCATTTGCACCGCACGCAGCAACTGCAACCGACGTGATGGTGACGGTCACGGCAATGCTCAAGGCAGTCAATTTGCAGGTGTTCGAGCTTGGCATGTGGCAAGCGTGGTCGGGGAGATAGGCGGTGAGTACGACCCAATCGGCATACCTCCCGGATTCCCGCGAATGCGAGAATCCAGAGCCACCAATACAATTCCTAAGATTTTGAGACTTGGTCTCCCTTGCGGCGGGGACGAACGGAAAAAATGGATCTTCCTCTCAGTGATTTCCGCAGGATGGAGGTGGAGGAGTTCGACACCGGCAAGCTGCTGGCACACGCCTCCCGTCAGGCCGTCGAACGCGGCTACAGGAATTTTCCGATCATTGACGTCGACTCACACCACTACGAGAGCGAGTCGATCGGACAAATCCTAGAATACATGGACGATCCCGTGCTGCAACAGCTCGCACGCAGCGCGCGGCAGGCAAGCGCGAAGAGCGTCGGCATGCTTCCCGGCGGCGTCGGTTACCAGGACATGGGCGGACGCGTCATGCGTTACGCGGTGCGCGGACTGGAAAAGACGGAAGCCGGCGTGCAGCGCGACGTCGCGCTGACCCGCCGATGGATGGATGCGATCGGTATCGACATCGCGGTGATGTTTCCAACGCCTATGCTACAACTCGGCCTGCATCCGCAGGTCGAGGTCGAAACTGCGCTGGCACGCGCCTATAACCGATGGCTGACGGAACGCGTGCTTGCGCATGAGCCCCGTATCCGCTCGATGCTCTACCTGCCCTTCAACGACGCGGACGCCGCCTACCGAACCGTGCAGGAGTTCGGACAAACCAACGGCGTCGTGGGCTTCATGGTGACATCGGCGCGTTATCGTCCCGTGCACCACAATTCATATATGAAGACCTACTCACTCCTGGAGGAGATGAATCTGCCGCTCGCATTCCATGCCGGATACAACTGGAATGACCAGACCGTGGGCATGATGAACCGATTCATCTCGGTTCATGCCCTCGGATTCGTCTTCTACAACATGGTTCATCTCGCCAATTGGATCACCAACGGCCTTCCGGAGCGGTTTCCAAAGCTCAAGGTGCTTTGGGTGGAAAGTGGTCTTGCCTGGCTGCCTTTCATGATGCAGCGCTTCGACAATGAATACATGATGCGATCGTCAGAAGCCCCTGCGCTCAAAAGAAAACCGAGCGAGTATATGCGGGAAATGTATTTTTCTTCCCAGCCGATGGAAATCACCGACATGGGCGCCCTTGAGCAAACGTTCCGCATGATCAATGCCGAGACGCAGCTGCTCTATTCGTCGGACTATCCGCACTGGGACTTTGATTTGCCTTCAACCATCTACGATCTGCCGTTCCTGACGGAGCAAGCAAAGCGCAACATCCTTGGCGGGAATGCCATAAAAGTGTTCAATCTCAAGCTGCCGGCACAGAAGCTTGCACGAGTCGCATAGACGGCTCACAAGGGAGGACATGGTGCGCAAAGTTTTGACAGCGGTCGCGGCGGCGGTTCTGCTGGCGACGAATGCGCTCGCACAGAATTCGGCTGCCGATTATCCTAACAAACCGATCAGGATTATCGTCTGCGTACCCGCTGGCGGGGGCGTCGACACGGTAACCCGGATCGTCGCCGAAGGCCTGCATCAGAAATTGGGCCAGCCGGTTGTCGTGGAAAATCGCGCCGGCGCCGCCGGCAATATCGGGGCGGAAGCGGTCTATACATCGGAGCCCGACGGCTACACGCTGCTTGCAGCTCAGCCCGCCCCGCTGACGATCAATCCACTGCTCTACAAGAAAATGAATTTCGATCCCACGCAGTTCGAGCCGATCGCCATCATGACCTCGATCGCAAACGTCCTGCTGGTACGACCGGATTTCCCGTCAAAGTCGGCCGAAGAATTCATCGAGTATGCAAAAGCAAGTCCGGGCAAGATCAATTACGCTTCACAGGGCATCGGCACGACGTCCCATCTGACTGCCGCGCTCTTTGAACGTTTGATCGGCACCAGGCTCGTGCACGTGCCGTACAAGGGAACAGCTCCGGCTCTCAACGACATCATCGCCAGCCATGTTGATTTCATTTTTATGGAGCTCGCCTCAGCGATCAAGCTTCATCGGGCCGGAAAGGCGCGGATCCTCGCCGTCGCAACAAGCGAGCGCATTCCGAGCCTGCCGGACATTCCGACCCTCGACGAGGTCGGGGTGAAAGGTTTCGAATCCGGAACCTGGAATGCGCTTGCCGCGCCGCCGAAAACGCCTCCGGCAGTGGTCGCCAAACTGAACAGCGCCGTAAACGAAGTGCTCAAGAGTCCCGAAGTACAGGATCATTTCGCCAAGATCGATCTGCATCCCGCTGGCGGCTCACCCGCGGAAGCTGCAGCCTTCATCAAGAAGGAGACCGAGGTTTGGGGCGCTGTGATCAAGGACGCGCACGTGGAGGCGCATTGATATTGGTCAATCGCGATCACCTGGTGGCGCTATAAGCGTTTCAGGCCGCCGGCGGGATGCACCCGCTGGCGGCTGCGACAGCGTAGCTGACAAGGCCTATAATGCCTCGAACGCCCAAGCTATAAGACAACCAATACGATTACCGCGTAAGGAGATGACCATGGACGAGAGAACGCGCGAGCCGCTGCAGATCCGCGCTGAGGATATCAATCCCCGCTACAATTGGGGACGCGCCCTTCCGGCGCTCGGCACCATGGGGGTGGATTTCGAGGAACGGGTCGATTATCGCCGGCTTCACCGGTACCGCCTGGGACGCACCAAGCAGGCGTTAGAGGCGAGCGAGTGCGGCGCCCTGCTGGTCTTCGATGTCAACAACATCCGCTACATCACCTCAACGAAGATCGGTGAATGGGAGCGCGACAAGATCTGCCGCTGGGCACTGTTGACCCGCGGGGGAGAACCGATCCTCTGGGATTTCGGCTCGGCTGCCGTCCATCACAAGCTTTATGCGCCCTGGCTGAAGCCCGAGAACTGCAAGGCGGGCCTGCTTGGATTGCGGGGCACGGTGCAGCCCTCCTTCGGATTGATGGCCAAGCACGCAAAAGAGATCTTCGGCCTGCTCAAAGATGCGGGTGTCGAGAAGATGCCGGTCGGGGTCGACATCATCGAGCCTGCAATGATGTTCGAACTGCAGAAGGCCGGAATAAAAATCGTCGACGGCCAGCAGATCATGCTGGAAGCGCGCGAGATCAAGTCGGCCGACGAAATTGCGCTTCTCAACCGCGCGGCAGCGATGGTGGACGGCGCCTATCACATGATCAATGAGGAATTGAAGCCCGGTGTCCGCGAGAATGACATCGTGGCCAAGGTCAACGAGTTTCTCTACCGGCACGGCTCAGACGACGTCGAAGCGGTCAACGCCATTTCCGGCGAGCGTTGCAACCCACATCCGCACAATTTCACCGACCGGCTGATCCGCCCCGGCGATCAGGCGTTTTTCGACATTCTGCAGTCATTCATGGGTTACCGCACCTGTTATTACCGCACCTTCAATGTCGGCCGCGCCACGCCGGCGCAGCACGATGCCTACAAGAAGGCACGCGAATGGCTCGACCGTGCGATCGAGCTGATCCGCCCTGGAGTGACCACTGACGAGGTCGCCCGCGCCTGGCCCAAGGCCCAAGAATTCGGATTCCCCGATGAGTTATCGGCCTTCGGCCTGCAATTCGGCCACGGGCTAGGGCTGAACCTGCACGAACGGCCCATCATCTCGCGCGTGGTGTCGCTCGAGCATCCAACCGAGATCAAGGAAGGCATGGTCTTTGCTTTGGAGACCTACTGCCCGGCGACCGACGGTTACTCAGGCGCTCGCATCGAGGAAGAGATGGTGGTCACCGACAAGGGCTGCCGCGTGATTTCGCTGTTCCCGGCCGAGGAACTCCCGATCAGCGCGCGTTACTGACGCTCGCCTGAGACGCTGTCCGCCTGCTTCCCGCGCAAATGCGGGAAGCGTTCGCTCAGCAGCGATCCTCGATAATACGTCTGACTGAAGGCGGGCTGCGCCCGGATATTGTCGAACCAGGTCGCAACGCGCGGCAGATCCTGCCAGTCCGGCATCCCGAGATCGTCCATCCTTACCAGTGCCGGCATCGCCGCAATGTCGGCGAGCGTGATCTGCTTTCCGAGCAACCAAGGGCCTCCACTGCGTTCAATCTCCGCATCCATACGCTCATAGGCGCGGCGCAGGCGGGCAAGCGCGGCGTCCATTTCCGACTTCGGAAATCCGGTCTGTCCCATACTGAGCATGAATTCGCGGCGCAGCGGCTTCGATTCGGCCATCGCGACAAAATCTCCCCGGCTCATCTTCTGAAAGCTGGGCAGGAACGCGAGATTGAACGTCGGAATGCGAACGGCCGCTGCCGGCATTTCATCCATGAAGTGCAGCAGCGCGCGCATGCGCGCGCGTGCAGCGGGATCTTCCGGCACGAAAGGCTCGGCAGGTTCGATCTCGTCGAGATACTGCATGATGACAGTAGAATCGATGACGATCGATCCATCATGATCGAGCGTGGGCACAACCCCGTTCGGATTCAGCTTGAGATAGCTCGGCTTGAGCTGATCACCTTCGAGCAGGTTGAGCTTGATTTCATCAAATGGCAATTTTTTTGCATTGAATACAAAGCGGACCCGCTGACTGCAGGTCGATTGCGGCGCGTTGTAAAGCGTAAACCCCATCTGCAACTCCCCAGCGCTCGCCATTCATACGGATGATAGCATCGTAAATGTGGCGCATGAAATTTACAGCCATTTTACTTGTGAACGTTGGACCATCCGTCTTGAGTGGACTCGTGCGCAGCCGCCGTTTTTCCTCCCTTAGGCTTGATGGCGGCGTGAATCCTCCACCTATGCACATAGGGCCCCGTCAGGGGCCCTTTTTTTGACGTCATTTGTTGCCGGAGAACTCATCAGCTTTCCAGGCCGGTCGGCACGTTCTTGTTTTCCGGCGTGAGCTTCATGCCGGCCCCAAGCGCCATTGTTTCCATGAGCGCAGCAAAATCCTTGTTGATGTAGGCTTTCGGATCGGGCTGCAACATCGCATGACCGAAATGGCCTTGCAGCACCTCGCGCGTTGCCGCAGTAACGGGCATCGGCACATCCATCTCACGCCCAAGCTCAAGACCGAGATCCAGATCCTTGCGCAACAGTTCCGGCGTGAACGTCGTCGTCCAATCCAGATTGACGAGTGCCGGCGACTTGTACCTGGTGAACATGGAACCCATTACGCCGTTGTTGAGGAAGGCAAGGAAGGCGTGCCTCGGCACGCCCATCTTGTTCACGAGAAGCGTGATCTCGATCAGATTTTCGATCACAACCCCCAGCATTACGTTGTGGGCGATCTTGCAGATGCGTGCGAGATCGCCTTCGCCGACATAGGAAACACCCTGCGGAGCCACCACTTCCATCAGCGGAATGATCGACTTGCAGGCCGCCTCGTCGCCGGAGATGACGGATGAGAGGCGTCCGGCCTTGATCACCTTGGCATTCCCGGACACCGGAGCGCACACATACTCGGCACCCCGCTCCTTCAGCCGCGTGCGGATATCCGCCGATTCTTCGACCGAAATGGTCGAGCAATCAACGCACACCTTCGGAGCTTTTCCGCCGGCGAGGACTCCTTGTTTGCCGAAATAGACTTCTGCGAGGTCCTTGCCTTCGGAAACAATCGAGAAAACGGCATCGCAATGGGCAAGCTCGGAAAGCCTGTCGACAATTTTACCGCCCTTGGCTGCCAGTGGCTCGGCCTTTGCACGCGTACGATTCCAGATCGTCACGTCGTAGCCGGCCTTGAGGAGTCGCTCCGCCATGGGCAGACCCATGCGGCCGGTTCCGATCCAGCCGATCTTTTGTGTGCTGTTCGACATCACGAAATTCTCCCGTTGAAATCGTGGCGCAATAAAGCATCGTGACGGGGCCTTTAGCCGTTCTGCTGCGATTGCGCCAGAGGTGCGCTTGTGGTGACCGCGCAAACCCTACTATTGTTCGGAGACGTCGACTGCAAGACGGGCAAAGGCGCGCTCTATAATAAGCCCGACGTGCATGGGAGGAATGCGGCCACTGATGCAGGATGCCGTGTCGACCGTTATTGCCGTTGAGCATAGGCCCGAACGGCGGCCGGGCGGCGACCGGCTGCGGCTGATCGGGCGCAACCTCTTTCCTTTCGTGGTGGTAGCCGTAATGTGGGAGGCGGTGGCGTGGGCCGAAGTTTTTCCGCGCCGACTGTTTCCCCGCCTGGAGGACGTGGCTGTCACCTTCGCTCAACTCACGGTGTCGGGAATTCTGCCGCACCATGCGATCGAAACGGTTATCCGACTGTTGAGCGGTTTCGCTTTGGCGGCAGTCATAGGCGTCACGATCGGCGTGCTCATGGGCCGCTCGAGACGGGCCGAGGACATTTTTTTGCCGCTGGTGAGTATCTGCGCGCCCATTCCCGGGCTCGCCTACGCGCCGCTGTTTCTCCTGTGGTTCGGGCTAGGCAATGTATCGGCGGTCTTGCTGGTTGGGTTCGTTTCGGCCTTCCCGGTGCTCTTCAACAGCTGGACAGGCGTGAAAGCCGTAAAGGAAATCTGGTTGCGTTCGGCGCAGGCCATGGGGGCCGACGATCGTCGGCTGTTCAGCCACGTAATCTTGCCCGGTGCGCTGCCCTACATTCTCACCGGTCTGCGGCTCGGGCTGGCGCAGGCATGGCGCATCCTCGTGGCGGTGGAGATGCTTGCCGCGGTGCCCTGGGGACTCGGCTGGCTGATTTTCGGCGCACGCGAATTTCTCAATACTGATGCGATGCTGGCCGGCATCGCCGTTATCGCGGTCATCGGAGTCGCGCTGGAGAAATTCGTCTTTCAGAAGATCGAGAATTACACGGTCGTACGGTGGGGAATGATTACATCATGACCGAGCAGAGCCAGCGCACGCGCTCGATAGTTCGAGCGGCGATCACTTTGACCGCCGCGGCGCTCCTTTACGAATTGCTGGCGCGCAGCGGATATTTTGCGCAGGCCCTCCTGCCGACACTTCCGACCATAGCAAGAACCCTGTTCACCATGATCGCAGACGGCACGATGATCGAACACGCCGGCTTCACGATGTATCGAGTCCTGTTCGGCTTCGGCCTCGCTATCGCAGTGGGGATCCCGCTGGGCATCCTGATGGCCAGATTTCAGCGCGTGGAAAATTTCTTTTTGCCGCTGGTCAGTGCTTTGATGCCGATACCATCGTTTTCGCTCGTGCCATTATTCATGCTTTGGTTTGGAATAGGCAATCTCACGACAATCCTGATCGTCTTTTATGCCGCAACTTTCCCGATGGTGTTCAACACTTGGTCGGGCGTCCGATCGGTCAACCCGCTGTGGCTGCGGGCGGCGGGTGCTATGGGAGCAGACGAGCAGAGACTGTTCTGGAAAGTGATTATCCCTGGGGCTTCCCCGTTCATCATCACGGGAATGCGACAGGCCTTTCTGCGCGCCTGGATCGCTGTCGTCGGCGCGGAAATGATCGCAGCGTCAGACTGGGGCCTGGGCTGGGTGATTTTTGATGCCAAGGAATTTCTCAATGCCGACATCATGCTGGCCTCCCTGCTCGTGATCGGCGCGATCGGTTACGCTTTCGAGCGACTTGTCTTCGGTTCGATCGAACGCGCCACAGTCCAGCGTTGGGGCATGGTGCGCATGGCCAAGGGCTAGCATATGCCGAATGCAAGGCGCCGCCATGCTGCCCACGTCCCGCCGCAAGCGGGCCTTCTAAAGTATTCGGCCGATCTGCCCATTCCCGTTTTGGGGAACTCGAGCGGGTGTTTCAGGCGGTAAAAATGGTCCCCATCGAAATCCGAGACGTTACGCTCGTGTATGACACTCCTGCCGGTAAGGTGCCCGGTGTGAAGGATGTCAATTTCAACATCGGGGCCTCCGAATTTGTCTGCATCGTCGGCCCTTCAGGATGCGGAAAATCTACGCTGCTCAATATTATCGCCGGCTTTCTGGCTCCCGCATCGGGAGAAATCCGCATCGGCGGCAAGCCGGTGACCGGAAGCGGCATGGATCGCGGCGTCGTGTTTCAGGACTTTGCTCAGCTGTTCCCCTGGCGCACCGCCCTCGGTAACGTCGCCTTCGGCCTGGAGATGAAAGGTGTGCCGAAGGAGGAACGCGACAGGATTGCTCGCGAGCAATTGCGGCTGGTGAAACTGGACAAGTTCACGGGATCGTACCCTCACCACCTTTCGGGTGGAATGCAGCAACGGGTCGCCATCGCCCGGGCGCTGGCTTACAATCCGTCGGTGTTGTTGATGGATGAACCCTTCGCAGCCCTTGATGCGCTCACCCGAGACGACATGCAGCGGCTGCTTGCCGATGTCTGGCGCGAAACCCGCAAGACAGTGATTTATGTGACCCACAATGTTGCGGAGGCAGTCTATCTGGCCGATCGCGTGGTGGTGATGTCCCCTCACCCGGGCACGGTGAAGACCGAGATCGCAATAGATCTGCCGCGTCCGCGCGATCCGCTCAGCTTCGAATTCGTCGAAATCCAGAAGGAACTGCTGCGGCATCTCGGTCACGACATCGCTGCGAGCGCGAGCGGGGCCGGAAACGGCAAAGCCAAACCCTAGGGAGGATGAACATGAACACAGTGAAGAACGGAATGACGCGCCGCCACGTGTTGGCGGCAACCGGAGCCGGCGCCCTGGCGGCAGGTTTCGGGGTGCGGCCGGCATTTGCGCTCGAAACGGTACGCCAGGGGTATCAAACGAACATGTGGGGCATGCCGACCTACTATCTTCTGCGCTCCGGTCTTCTCGAGAAGCACGGAGTGAAATTCGAGGAATTCGCGGTGCCTTCCGGCAACCTCACCATGCAGCAGATGGTCGCTCGCCAGGTCGATATGGGCACCTATGCGGGACCATCGTTCGCTATCGGGCATGACAAGGGTGGATTGGTCGCGATCGCGATGATCGAGTACGTGGGCAAGACTGCGCGCGTGATGGCGCGCAAAGACCTCGGCATTACCAAGGTCGAGGAGCTCAGGGGCAAGAAGGTCGCAAACCAGACCGGCTCGTCAACGGGCAACATTTTCGTCGACCAGATCGCAACCAAGGCCGGACTCAAGAAAGGTGATTACGAAGAAGTTCGCATGAATGTGAACGACATGGTTGCCGCTATGGCTGCGAAGACGGTCGATGCCATGGTCAATGTAGAACCGTATAACGCGATTGCCGAAGCCGATGGGCTCGCGGTGACCGTCGCCGAATTCGACAAGTTCGACAAGCTTCCGGTGTTCATGGCGGCAACACCCGAGTTTGTCGATAAAAGCCCTGACACAGTTGTCGCTTATCTGAAAGCTTGGTTGGAAGTGGCCAAGGACTTCAAGGACAGTCCCGGCAAGGTGGCCGATGTTATCTATTCCTTCTACACCTCGAAGGGCTACAAGATGGCGAAGGACACCTTCTCGAAAGCGTTGGCGCGGGTTGAAGTGCAGCCCGGCTGGCCAGCCGACATCAAGCCCTACATGACGCATCAGGCTCAGATCCTGATCGATGCGAAGAAGATCAAGGCAATGCCGAATTGGGACAAAGCATTCCGAATGGAGTATCTGAAGAAGGCGGGCGCCTGAGGCCGCCTGCAAACCGTTGAACCATAGAGGCCGGCGCGAGCGCGCCGGCCTTTCTGCAAGAAAAGAATTCGGAGCTGATCATGTCTGTTGCAATGAGCCCGCTGAACAAGACCGCTGAACCCGTGAGTTGGAATTTCAAGCTGCTCGCACAGGATGATCTTGGCGGCTTTGGCGGAATGGGCGAAGGCATGTCGCTCCAGATTGCAAAGGACGGCCGTCGCGTAATCTGGCTTGCGCACGAAAGTGCGCCAAAAAACTTCACGGCCGTGGACGTGTCCGATCCTCGTAAGCCGAAAGTTCTCGTGCAGACGGATTTGCCGAAGCCCTACATGCGATCGAACTCGTTGGAGCTATCCGGCGACATCATGGCGGTGGCCTATCAGACGCAGAAGGTCGGCCAGCAGCCGGCGGGACTCGAGCTGTTCGACGTCTCGATTCCGGAAAAACCGCGATCGATCGCCTTCTTCGATTGCTCCGGCCCGCATTCGCGCGGAGTGCATCAATTGTGGTTCTGCGACGGCGAATACGTGCATATGGCTTCGGGCGCAGCCGATTTCGAGCCGAGCCATCCGCTCGACGATCAGTTCTACCGCTGCATCGATGTGCGCAATCCATCCAAGCCCGTCGAGGCGGGACGCTGGTGGATGCCGGGCACGAGAAAAGGCGAAACGCCGCTCCCGCGGCACCGGCTGGACAAAGGATATCGCGCTCATAACACCAACGTTTACAAACAGCGAAAGGACCGTCTCTATCTCTGCTATATCGATGGCGGGATGTTCATTATGGACATCGCCGACAAGTCGAAGCCGAAACCGGTTTCGCACTGGACCAACTCGCCCCCCTATACAGGCTTCATGCATACCGCGGTGCCGCTGTTCGATCGTGGGCTCCTGATCGTCACGGACGAATCGACGGAGAACAATGCCGAGGACTGGCCAAAGCTCGTGTGGATCGTGGACGCCCGCGACGAGAGCAATCTGGTTTCGATAGCGACCTGTCCGTTGCCCCCGGTCGATGCCTATGCCCGTCGGGGCGGCCGTTTTGGCGCGCACAATATCCATGAAAACCCGCCGGTGCCGACGGCGTGGCAATCCGACCAGATCGTCATCGGCACTTTCTTCAATGGCGGCTTGCGGGCCTATGACATCTCAAATCCCTATCAGCCGAAGGAGGTGGCGACGTTCGTGCCACCGCCGCCGAAGGGAACGCCGGCTGGTGCCGTGCAGCTCAATGACGTATTCGTCGACGAGCGCGGCATCGTGTACACTGTCGACCGGCACACGGGCGGACTCTACACGCTGGAGATGGATTTCTGACGCTTGGCCCTGGAGAGCCGATACCTGCTGGCCGGATGCTTCCTCCAAACAGCCGTGGTTCGTGCCGGGCCCGCGCTGAGACTATACTGGTCGAATGAATTCACCTTTTCCCTCGCGCACCGCCGGCCCATTCGGCCGCAGGCTCAAGCGCGAGCGCGGAGCGCGATTGCCCGTCATGGTGATCACGGGCTTTCTCGGTTCGGGAAAGACGACACTGATCAAGCGCTTCCTCGGAACAGCCGAAGGGCAAGGCACGGCGGTCGTTATCAATGAATTTGGTACGACCGGTGTTGATGACCTGCTCGTGCGGCCGAGCGCCGACGAGACCATTTTGCTCGGCAACGGCTGCCTTTGCTGCATCACCCGAAGCGACCTTCAGCAGACACTGCGCCGCATGCTGTTCGAGCACGAGCGAGGCGAATTGCCCGATTTCCGGCGGGTCGTAATCGAAACGAGCGGTCTGGCCGATCCAAGTCCCATTTTGCTGACTTTTGCGACTGACCGCGCGCTTGGCGACATGTTCCATGTCGAAGCGTTGGTCACGGTCGTGGATGCCGTCACCGGGAGTGATACGCTCGCATGGTCTGCGGAAGCCCGAAAGCAGGCGATCCTTGCGGACAGGCTCATCATCACGAAGACCGATATTGCAGGCGAAGGCGCAATCTCCGCCCTGACCGAGCGGCTGCACGTCCTGAACCCGAACGCGGAGCTTCTCGAAGCCGTCAACGGCGAGATCGACCCGAGCCGGCTCAGCCAGCCCGCACCTCAGCATCGCAATGTGTTCCTTGCAGAGGCCGAGCACAGCGACGACATCGGCAGCTTTGTGCTGACAGAAGAAAGACCTTTGCCATGGCCGGTCTTCGCAAGAACCATGGATACGCTGATGCAATTGCGCGGGCCGGATCTGCTGCGGGTGAAGGGCTTCCTCAACGTGAAGGATTGCAACGGGCCCGTTCTGGTGCAGTTCGTGCAACACCTGGCGCATCCACCGGTCGAGCTGGAGGACTGGCCTGATGAGAGCCGTCAAAGCCGGCTTGTTTTCATCACCCGTAACGTTTCGGAAAGACAGGTCCGCGAATTGCTGGCCGCGATACGAAACGTCGCTTGACCGCCGATCACTCCCGGTCCCTGCCCGAAATCTCGGCCTGCCAAGGCGCCACCCGCCGTTCGACAAAACCGATGAGCCAATTCAACCCAATCGCCATCGTCATCAGAATGATGATTGGCACGAACATGGTCGCCGTATCGAAATTATTGGCGGAATTGATGATCACGGCACCGAGGCCAGAAATGGTCGTGAAGAATTCGGCGATCACCATGCCGACCACTGCCCGCCCGACCGCCAGCCGGATTCCCGCCATGATGTAAGGCAGCGTCGCCGGCAGGATGATCCGCCGCAGAATGACGAGATCCGGAGCGACGAAAGATTTTCCAACCTCTATCAATGTTTTCGGGACTGCGGTGACCCCTAGCCATGTGTTGATGCAGATCGGAAACACCGACATGAGAAAGATCACGGCAACCTTCACGGCGAATCCGAGCCCAAGCCAGAGGATCAGCAGTGGCACCAGGGCCACAAGCGGCATCGCATAGCCGGCGGTGATGTAAATCCCGAGAGCGGCTTCCGCCACGCGGAAACCGCCGATGAAAAGTCCAAGCGGCACGCCAATCAGAATGGCGAGGGCGTAGCCGACGACGAATGGCCGCAGCGAATCAAAAAGTGCCGACCATAGCTGGCCCGTGACTGCCAGCTCCCAGAACGCGGCCGCGATAGCCGATGGATAAGATCCGAATACCGGGTTGATGCGTCTTCCGAAGATTTCCCATAACGTCAGGAGAACAGCGACCGACGCAATCGTAACGACCCAGGGTGGAAGCGGACGGCGCTCGATCTCCGATAAGGAGGTCGATGCCTTGTGCTGTCTCTCGGTAACGTCGACCATGCCCTCGTAGACCAAATTTATTCGCCAAGAATCGACTTGCCGTCCGCTAGCGCCAGAATGAAAGGCAGGCGCCCGCGCGCCTCAATGCAGCACGCCGTCATCATGCAACGCGCGCCAAACCCTGTAGCGCGTTTCTGAGAATTCAGGCATTCCACGCACGAGCCCGAGATCGGGACGCGGTCGCTTCAGAGGAACCGCCATGATGTCCTGCACGCGGCCATTCTTCATCACCACAATTCGGTCCGCGATGATCACGGCTTCATCGAGGTCGTGAGTGACGAAGAGAATTGTCTTTTTGGTGCGTGAATGAATATCCAGCAGCTCGGCCTGCAGGGTCTCGCGCGTCTGGGCGTCGAGAGCGCCGAAGGGCTCGTCCATCAGCAGCACCTTCGGATCGATCGCAAGTGCACGCGCGATGCCGACCCGTTGCTTCATTCCGCCCGACAGTTGATGGGGCCGCCTGTTTTGGGAGTCCTTTAAGCCCACAAGGTGCAGGTATTTTTCCGCCGTCTCTCGCAACGAAGAGCCACGAACGCCCTTCATTTCGAGGCCGAACATCACATTCTCCAGGGCGGATAACCAGGGCAGCAGCTCGGCGTGCTGAAACACCATCCCGCGATCGTGCCCGCATCCGCTGACCTCACGCCCGTCCACCGTCACGCGGCCGCCGCTCGAGGCATCGAGGCCCATGGCAACACGGAGTGCCGTGGTCTTGCCGCAACCGGAAGGGCCGATCAGCGCGACGATCTCGCCGTCTTTCACCGCGAAATTGACTCGATCGAGCGCCTGCACGTGGTGCAGCTCGCCGTCCACTCGCAGCGAGAACCGCTTTGAAACGTCGAGAAAAGCAACCTCACCCATTCGCGTTTGTATTCCCCTGCAAGCTCACTCTGGCACCTCGTCTGCCGCAAAGCGCGCGTCGGGCCACGAACGTCCTTCGATCACTCATCAGTGACCGATGACCTTGAGCGCCTTCTCGCGATATTCCGGTGCGGTCACGGTCTTGAGATCCAGTGGCGCCTTGAGCTTGCCGGCTTTCACCATCTGCTCCTGGACCCATTGGAACTTCTCTGCCGGCAGAGGCAATGTCGAATCGACGGCGTGGTGCTCTATGGCATCATCGTAGACAAATGCTGGACGGGGATCATCGAGCTTGGCGTGGATGATTTCGCGTGTCAGGGCGATTGTCTCGTCGCGATGCGAAAGTGCAAAACGTAGTGCGCTCATCTCGGCAGCGAGAAATTTCGTCGCATCTTCGCCGCGCTCGGCGAGTTTTTTTGCGCTGGACACGATGCACACGCGCAGAAAATTCGGCACCGCATCGCGGCCGGCCACAAGCAAATGGACGTTCTTGGGGGCGACCGGCTGATATTCGTTCGACACAACGGCGGCATCGACGACCCCGCCAATCAAAGCCTGGTAGCGATCACGGTCTCCGCCAACGGCCGCAAGCTTAACCTCGTTCACCGATACGCCGAACTTTGCCAGCGCGGAGCGCGCCAGCATGTCGGGCATGGAATTGGGCGCCGAGACGGCGATCTGCTTGCCCCTGAGGTCCTGCACGTTCGCGATCTTGTCGGTGGCAAAGATCCCGTGCGGCACAACGATCCAATGGCAGCCCAATAGCCGCGCGTCGCCGCCCTTGGCATCCGCGGCGAACACCCCTTGCGGTCCGCCTTCGAAGCTGTCCAGTTCGCCGGCAATCAACGCTTTCAGCGCGAGCTGGTCGTCCTTGAATTGTGAAATCTCGATCTTCAGGCCCTGCTTTTTCGCAAAATCCCGCGTCGAGACCATCATGAAAATACCGGCATCAGCCTTCGCATTGATCAGGCCGTGTTTCCATACCTTCTCCTGCGCTCCTGCCGGTGACGAAAACGCCATTGTGGCCGCCGCACCCAGGAT
Organism: Pseudolabrys sp.; assembly: GCA_035718275.1. GTDB lineage: Bacteria > Pseudomonadota > Alphaproteobacteria > Rhizobiales > Xanthobacteraceae > Pseudolabrys. Next base: position 152,388 of record DASTHI010000031.1, read on the forward strand.
CGCCCCCACGAAACAGCTGATGCAGGAACTGCGCATGTGACTTTCCTCCCGTAAGCAGGTTATCCAGGGCCCTTAAGCAAGCCTCGGTTGATGCAAGCCTAACATGAAATCGTCTCGGAAAACCCTCACGAGAACGTTCACCGTGCCCCGTGAAGGCCGGAAATGACACCAGCCCGTTGCTCAACCGGGTCATTTTTACCGGTGAGCATAATGATGAAAGAAATCAACCGCGCAGCCTGGGACTAAATTGCCTTGAGCCGACCCAGATTTTCGCGCGCCATGCTGATGACTTCAGGGACGACGGCATCGTTGCCTGGTGCCATGATGTGCACGCCGGAAACATGCGGCACCTCGGCCAATTGGTGCATCATCTCGAGACAAATCGCGCGCCCCTCGGCCACGGGATCGGCAGCCCGTTCCATGCGCTCCAGCACCGTATCGGAAATAATCGCCCCGAAGAGCTTTTCCTTGATCCAGCGCGCCGATTTAGCCGATCGGAGCGGTACGATGCCGATAAGAAAAAAGAGCTTGTCGGTGATCCCGTAGTCGGCGAGCCGCGACAGGTACCGTCGTGCGACTCCGACATCCATGCAAAATTGAGTCTGAACGAATTGCGCACCGGCATCGATCTTGCTTTGCAAGCTTGATGGCTTCCATCCCGGGGCTGGATCGATCGGGTTATCGGCACTTCCGAGAAAGAAATTCGCCCGCCCGCCTACCCTACGGCCGTTAGGCAGTTCGCCCTTGTCGCGGAGCCGACGCGCCGTTTCCAGCAGCGACCGCGGATCGAGATCGAATACCGCCGCCGCCTCCGGCTGGTCTCCCGCACTGGGATCGTCGCCGCGCAGGACAAGCAGATTACGCACGCCCGAAGCTGCCGCGCTCAGCAGATCACTCTGCAAAGCAATTCGATTGCGGTCGCGGCAAGTCAGCTGAAGGATGGGTTCAATCCCGTGTTCGACAAGGATGGTGGCGGCAGTCACCGCCCCAAGGTGCGGTCGCGCGCCGGCACCATCGGTCACGTTCACGGCATCCGCCAGGCCTTTCAGCGGCAGCGCCTTGGCAAGCAGCTCTCCGCGATCGGCAGATACAGGAGGCGTCACTTCAGCAGTGATGACGAAACGTTTAAGCCGCAATTTGTCCTGGAAGTGCATACAGCTTCTTTCCGCACCGCCCTTCAGCCAGTACCCGATCCACGTCGCAGAATTGTGTAGACCTTGCAAGCACAACAATGGGACATTGGCGAGCTATGGCGCGCATGCCTGATTGTCATTGGAAGCCAATGTTTCAGCCCACGAAATCTCTCGAAAACGCGCTTGGCGCAATTACCGACGGCTGCATGCTCCTGGTGCCTCGCGAAGTTTCAGGCGTGCCGATGGCCGCCACCCGCGCAATAATCAGGCGCGGTATCAGGCGTTTGCACCTTGTGACATTGCCGACATCGAGTCTGCAGGCCGATGTGCTGATCGGTGCCGGGTGCGTCGAAACGCTGGAGACGAGCGCGGTAAGTCTCGGCGAATTTGGGCCCGCTCCGCGGTTCACTGCTGCAGTGATTTCCGGCGCCATCAAAATCAAAGACGCTACGTGTCCAGCCATTCATGCAGCACTGCAGGCCTCCGAAAGAGGCGTGCCTTTCATGCCGCTGCGCGGGCTGATCGGCTCAAATATTCTTAAGCACCGCGAAGATTGGAAGATCATTGAAAGCCCGTTCGGAGACGATGATCCGATCGTGCTCTTGCCCGCAATCAAGCCGGATGTCGCACTCATTCATGCTCCAATGGCCGATCGTTTCGGCAATGTCTGGATCGGCCGTCAGCGTGAGCTTGCGACGATGGCGCATGCCGCAGGAACCACCGTCGCGACCGTTGAACGGATCGATGACCGCAATTTCCTGGAAGATCCGGTTCTGGCTGCGGGGACACTTCCGGCATTCTACATCCACAGCCTTGCCGTGGCGGAGCGCGGGGCATGGCCGCTGGGATTGCCCGATCACTATTCTGCAGATTCAGAACATCTCGCCCTGTATGCCCGAATGGCCTCCACCGAATCCGGCTTTGCCGAATATCTGGACAGGTTCGTCTATGATCGGCAGGCGCGGCAGTTTGACTTCGAGACCGCAAGGTGAATACAACCGATTTTCGAGACGAAGAGTTGCTCGCCGATGTGATCGCGCAGCTCATCGGCAACGTGCGTCACGTGGCGGTCGGAAACGCCTCTCCGATTCCGGCAACCGCGGCACTGCTTGCGCGCGAGCGCGGCGGAGGTCGTCCTTACGTATCGCTGCTGCAAAGCCGTAAACACAATTTCTTCACCGACGGTGCGCATGAACTCTTCGACTGCGCCGGCCAAGGTCGCATCGATGTCTTTTTTCTGTCAGGCGGCCAGATCGACGGGCACGGAAACGTCAATCTTGTGAGTATAGGTGAGTACAAGCATCCCCGGGTGCGCTTCCCGGGCTCGTTCGGTTCGGCATATCTCTACTATGTCGTGCCGAAGGTGATCCTTTTCCGAACCGAGCATTCGCGGCGGAGTTTGGTCCGCAATGTCGACTTCATCAGCGCTCCGGGAGCCAGTGACCCCAATGTCTATCGGCCGGGCGGGCCGCTCGCACTTGTGACCAACCGTTGCGTATTCAGCTTCGAGGAGGCAGGTTTCACGCTGGCGAGCGTGCATCCGGGGCACACGGTTGCGGAAGTCCTCAAGCATACCGGTTTCGATTTCAAAATGCCTTCAGACGTCGCGGTCACTCCTGCGCCCACGCCCGAGACGCTCAAGCTCATGCGCGAAGTGGTCGCGCCGCAACTCGCGGAGGTGTACCCACAGTTTACCGCCGAGGTGTTCGGCCGCGGACGGAGCGCTTTCGCAAGCTGAAAAGGCACGCCCCTTCCTGTGACACGAGGCGTGGGCTAGTCTCGCGCCGCGCGGCCGCCCGGCCGCAGCGCATCAAGGACATGAAGGAAAAACATCCGTGAAAACGGTTGAGGCTGCAGTGATCGGCGTCGGATGGGTCGGGGGCACGCGCGCCGAGACGCTGGCGCGCACGGCACTGGTCGACAAGCTGCATCTTTGCGAAATCCGTCCGGACCGCCTTGCAGAAGTCAGCAAACTCTACAAGCCGGCAACGGCGACGCTCGACTACAACGACATTATCAAGAACGACAATATATCGGTCGTCTACATCTCCACCACGCCGGAATCGAACCATTACCCGATCTGCAGGGATTGCCTGAAATCGGGGAAAAACGTGATGCTGGAGAAGCCGATTGCGCTGGAATTGTGGGAAGCGGACGAATTGATTCAGTTGGCCAAGCGCAACAATCTCAAGTTCACCATCGGCTACTCGCAGCGATTCAATCCAAAAATTGCCTACGCCAAGAAGAAGATCGTGGACGGCACGCTGGGCAAAGTCGTGTCGGTGCTGGTGAGTCGTCACCTGTCACGCAGTCTGGGCAAGAAGATCGCCAGCCGGGTCAGGTTGTCGCCCGTCGTGATGGAATCGACCCACGATCTCGATTTCGTGTTCTGGCTGCTCGAGCCTGCAAAGCCGATCCGCGTCTATTCTCAGGGCGCTTACGGATACATGGAGCCGATCAACGGGTCCCACGACGTAATGTTCACCACGATCAGCATGGATAACGGAGTTGCCGTGATGATCGGCGGCGGCTGGAATCTGCCGCCAAGCTATCCCAATTATTGCGCAACCTGGATCGAGATCACCGGCACCGAAGGTTCTCTGTTTCTCGATGATACGCAACGTGACAACTGGCTTAACACGCAGAAGGACGGCCAGCAGTTCACGATGTCCACCATGCCGGGTGAATGGGTGGACAACGTGTTCGCCGGGGGGATGGGCCCGGAGACGATCCACTTTCTTGAAGCCTGCATCCGTGACACGCCTGTGATGGTGACGCCCCAAAGCGCCCGTCGCGTCATGGAGACCTACAGCGCGGCTGATCTCTCCGCGGATCGCAACGAACCGGTGGATCTGCCGCTGTCGAACGAAACAATTTCGGCGATCGCAGAATTCAAGCAGAAATTCCGTGCCGGGATAAACCAATGAAGAAGGCCGTCAGGGGGATCGGCTTGGCGATAATCGGCGGCGGCCGTGTCGGTTTGTTCCGCGGCGAGGTCGCGGCACGCCACCCCGCCGTCGAATGGATTGGATTGGCCGAAAAGAACCCGAACCGTGCCGGCGAGGTTGCGCCGAAGATCGATGCCGATTTCGTGACCCAGAGCCATGTCGAATTGCTCAAAAGGCCGGAGGTCACAGCCGCGATCATCTGCACGGATGAACACTTGCACGTCGATCCGATCATGACTGCGGTCGAGCAAGGGCTTCCCATGCTGATCGAAAAGCCCCTGGCGACCGATCTCAAGCAGTCTGCGCAGGTCCTTAAGGCGATAAAGGACGCCAAGCTGGACGCCGTCGTCGGCTACACGCAGCGATTTCGCCGTCGCTGGCTGGCCGCGAAGGAAAAGTGTCGCTCCGGCGCTCTCGGCGACGTTACGATGGTGACTTCGCGCGCATTCATGAACCGCCTCGTCGCGATCGACAACTACAAGCGAACCGATGATCCCTCGACGATTTCACCGATGGTTATCTCCGGAACCCACGCCCTCGATATCTGCATGTGGTGTCTCGAGCCCAAAAAGGCGGTCGAATGCTACGCGCGCTCGATCGACAAGGTTCTCGGGCCGACTTACCAGGGGATCGACGCGACCGCCGGCATGATCATGTTCGATGACGGCACGGTGTACCACCTGAACATCTCCTGGGCGCTGCCGGTAACCTGGCCCGCCGCCGTATATTCCCTCGAGGTAGGAATCGTCGGGACGAGCGGCGTGCTCACGATCGACGACACGCATCGGGACATTGTCCTCGCCGTGTCGAGGCCGCAATCAGAGGGTTACAACCCCGATCCCACGCGGCTGGTCGATTTCATGGGCAGCTATCCTCCGGGTGACATGGCGCTCGGCGAATTGCGGGGCCCAATGGCCGAAGAAACCGACTCGTGGCTCAATCGCATTGCCCTTGGCCTGCCGACGGCGGCGGCCACCGTCGAGGAAGCGCACCGCAACCTGATGTTGACCAAAGCGCTGGACCTCTCGGCAAAACGCAAGCAGCCAGTGCAGTTACCGCTCGAAACGGAGTGAGCGAGATCAGCGACCCACGACGCTTATCGTCGGAATCACGCGATAGAGCTGGAATGCAGTCCCCTCGTAGACGAGACCGAGGTGATTCCTGTCCGGGTTGCGCAGTCCACGTGTCGTAAACAGGATGTAGAGATATTCATAGTGATGGGGCCAGTCATTCCAAAAATACGGAAACCTGGTCTTGTCACCATCGGCGACTTGCAGAACATAGCCCAGCGAGGGCGGCCACCGGTCCTCCGTGTCCACCAATTTCCGGAATTCTTTTTGCGCGTGCAGGATCTGCTTGCCTGGGACCGTGAACTCGGTCGACACAAGTGCTGAACGCTCGATGACGGCGAGCGACGCGGCGTGAACGAGATTAAAATCGCTGATCTCCTTGCCTGATGAACGATCGCCGTAGACGACGAGAATGCGCGCGCCCCGTTTGATGCTCTTGACGGACTCCAGGAATTCGTTGGTCCCTCGGTCAAGATGGTTCCAGACTACTTGGACCTCAGTCAGACGAACCGCAAGCGTAGACACAAGCACTGCCAGCAAGCCGAAGCGCGCTGCGCGGCTGCGAAGGTCTATATCGAGACACGCAATGAGGATGAAGGCCACCGCGATCGGCAGGCGCTGGTCGGCGAGGTGTGCCCCGAACAGTGCGCGCGGCAAGGCCAGGTAAAAAAAGAACGAGACCGTCAGAATTGCAAATCCGACAGGGTGGAAGCTGATGATGCGCCAGCGCCACGCAACAGCCGACGCCAAGAGCGAGATCGCAAGCAGAGCCGCTGCCACCGAGGCGTAGTACACTTTGACGACGGCCAGCAGTCCCTCCAGTTTGCCTGCCAACTCCCAGAAAGCCGCCGAGCCCGGTGCATTCCACGTCGGGCTGATGAAGAGAAGCAGTACGAGCGGAATAAATGGGAGGCCACTCGCAAGAAGATCCAGCACCGGGACCTTCCAGGGCTCCGTGCGCCTGCACCATAGACGATGCAATTCGATCGCGAGCAGTCCCATGGCGTAGACACCAGCCGCGAACAGATGGCAGATGAAAAGGGTGAATGCGAAGATCGTCGATGCCAGGAAGCGCCAGCGCCAGTCGCGATCGCGGAGCAAGACCCAGGCCGCGAGCCCCCAGAGCACCAGCCCGATCCCGAACACGTAATTCATGACGCCAACCAGCAGCACGCCGTTGTACAGCAAGGGCAGCGCGAGAAGCGGCACCGGCGACCAGCGGCCGAGCAGCGCGCGATTAAGTGCGAGCGCACCGGAAGCGATCAGGACGAAGCTCAGAACGGTGAATATTTGCCCCGCAAGATAGACGTTCATGAACCGGTGCAGCACGGGCACGATAAGATCGATCATCAGATTGGGTATGATCTGCCACTGCACCACATAGAAGCGGCTGAGATCGGGGTCCGATCCAATGGCATCGATCACGTGCATTCGCGCGAGGTGATTGATGTAGTCGGAAAGCGGCGGCAGTGGATGCAGCGCAATCGGGATCAAAGCCGCCGCCATGAGGACGACGAACAATGCCGCAATGGTCGATAACCTGAAACCCGGCGCCGGAGGCGGCGCACGGTCGCTGAGTTGCATGGCGAGCCCCCGGCTGCCGTCCTGGACAGAACAAACTAGCAGGCCTCGTCGGGCCCGCATACCCGCTCTTCGAGGGATGCTCTGGGTATCGAACCTACGAGTCTATCGCCTTGCAGGCGTTGTGGTCGACGAACTGCCGCTACCGCCGAACAGGATCCGTTGCGGATTGTGCGCCAAATCAGTAATGGCGCGGCCGGCAGTTTCAATCTGGCGCGTGGCGGTCGCCGTCATCCTATTGACGCCGACCGTGATCTCCTCCGTTCGCTTGTCCAGATTCTCGATCAGGGTGCGTGCGGATGCCGTCGCTTGCTTCGCATTGCTCATAGTCTCTTTCGCATTGCTCATAATGGAATCGACGTTATCCGAATTGCGAGCAAGCGAGGCACTGAAAGTCGCAATGTCCTTCACGGCCTGATGCAGCGCTTCCTGGTTGGCGGCGATGACCTCTTCTGCCTTGTTGAGCACGTCACGGGCAGCTTGCATCATGTCCTGACTGGCGCTGGGATCCGCCCTGAGGGTGGGTGGTTCGCCTTCTTCCCTCTCTATAAGCGGCGTCGTCGCCGAGACTCCCTTGAGCGACACGGCCGCGACTCCGGTGAGGCCCTGGAATTCGAGCCCCACCTTCGTGTCGGAGCGGATCGGGGTCGACTTGTTGACCGCAAGCATTGCGATCACCTGGGAAGGCTTGTCGGGGTCGAGTCGCAGCGCGGTCACCTCGCCCACGCGAATGCCATTGAACAGGACATTGCCGCCGACCTGCAGCCCGGAGACGGAGCTGTCGAAGAGGACTCGGTACGCCACTGCTTGTTTCTTACCGGAAGAGTGATGCAGCCAGAAAACAAAACCGAATGCGCCCGCGACAACGGCGAACGTGAAAAGCCCGATCAGTGCGTAGTGCGCTTTTCTCTCCATCACCCTGCTCCGTCAGTTCCTCGCTGCCGCCAGCCCGGTGCGCGCGCGCGCCCCATGGAAATACGCCTTGAGCCACGGATGTTGCGACGCCAGCATCCTGTCCATGGTGCCGGCCTCGATGATCCTCCCCTCACCCAACACAGCGATCCTGTCGCAAATCGTGTGCAGGCTGTCGAGGTCATGCGTTACCATGAAAACGGCCATCGTCGAAGTGCGCTGCAGGGTCAAGATCAATTGATCGAAATCGCCTGCGCTGATCGGGTCGAGGCCGGACGTCGGTTCGTCGAGAAAGAGGATCTCGGGATCGAGAGCGAGAGCGCGAGCCAGAGCAACGCGCTTGATCATGCCGCCCGAAAGCTCCGAAGGATACTTTCGATAGACGTCAGGTTTCAGCCCGACCATCTCCAGCTTTGTTATTGCGATTTCGGTCATCAGCCTATCGGAGACGCTGAGATACTCGCGTATCGGAAACTCGACGTTTTCGCCCACCGTCAATGACGAAAACAAGGCGCCCTGCTGAAACAAGATGCCCCAGCGTCGCTCGATCTCCTGCCGCTGCGTTTCGCCCGCCGCGTCGAGATCCACACCGAACACGTCGATACGGCCCTGCTGCTTCGGCAACAGCCCCACGATGGTCCGCGTCAGAACCGACTTGCCGGCCCCCGATGCGCCAACAAACCCAAGGATTTCGCCACGGTAAACATCGAGCGTAACCCCATTGAGAATACGGTTTCCCTTCAACTCGACGACAAGGTCGCGTACCTGGATGACCGGGTTTTTGGGATCCTTCGCCATATCACATCCCGATCGATGCGAAGAACATGGCGAACACGCCATCAAGCACGATGACAAGGAAGATCGATTTGACGACTGAGTTGGTCGTTTTTTCGCCGAGCGACTCGGCGCTGCCCTGAACCTGCAGGCCTTCGACACAGGCGACGACGCCGATCACCAGCGCCATGAACGGAGCCTTTATCATTCCGATCTTGAAGGTGGTCACTGAAACGGCTTCGCGCAGCCGCGCCAGGAACACTTCTGGTTGAATACCTCCATAAAGCCAGGCCACGAGCCCGCCGCCGTAAAGCGCTGCCATCGAGCCAAGAAAGGTGAGGATCGGAACTGCTATCACGAGAGCGAGAATTCGCGGCAGGATCAGCACTTCTATGGGATCGAAGCCCATGGTGCGCAGGGCGTCGACCTCTTCGCGCATGCGCATCGCTCCGAGCTCCGCCGTATAGGAGCTGCCTGAGCGTCCCGCGACCATGATGCAGACGATTAGAACACCGACTTCACGCAGCACCAGAACGCCGACCATATCGATGACGTAGATGTCGGCACCGAACTTGCGAAAGTGGAAGATGCCCTGCTGTGCCAGAATCGCGCCGATCAACACCGTGATCAACAGAATGATCGGAACCGCGCGCCAGCCGACCCGTTCAAGCTGATTGATCATGGACGTGAAGCGAAAGCTCGTCGGGCGCATCGCGACGCGCCCGAGCGCCGCCATCAGCGATCCCAGCATTTGCGCCAGCATGACAAGATCGGCGGCGACGGCCGACATGGTCATACCCACGCTGACGAGAGTCGCAACGACACTGTTGGAAGGCTTGGGCGCGGGGCTAAGCGTCTGGGTGCCGGCACGCACCTTCTCGAAAAGGCCCCTGAAATCCTCGCGTAATCCGACGAGCCGGGTCTCCCTGCCCTGGTTTGTCCAGTGTCTCAGCGTGCGCTCGATCAACCAGGCCCCGTAAGTATCGAGGTATTCGATCCGGTTGATGTTGATCGCAATGCCGCGCGCCGAGATCGTGCGGGTGGCAGCATCGACCTGAGGTTCGATTGCTCCCGCGTATTCGGCTGTCCACGATCCCGCAGCGCTGAGTTCGACCCAATCACCCCTGGTCTGGCTGCTGAGCAAAATCCCTGCCGTCACCGGATCGCTACCTCCCATGGCAAAGTGCCATCCGCCACGCGGATTACGTGGCCAGACGAGCCGAGACAGGACTGGATGCGATGCGGGACTTTGCGGTCACGCCATCGGCCGATCGGCAGGCGATGGCCGCACCTCAAGGGCCGCATTGAGCGCCATCGACCGCCCCGCCCCTATGACCCCAAAAGTTAACAAATTAGTGGTAAATCTTAAATGTCGTTTACCGGATTAGGTTAACGAATAAGGCGGGATCGCCGGGAGTGTGGCCCAAACGCCTCGCTTAGCAGGCCGACGTCTCTGCGCAGTTGGCGTTCGTATCGTTCACCGCGAAGAGGGTTTCCACCACCGGCCGGCGCATATTTCGCACCGGAGGGATCGAGAGCACCTCCATATATACCGTTCCGAGCCCTTGAAGCCCAAGTAGAGTTCCCGCTCCAAGCGTCAAATCGAGATCGCGATTTGCGATGAACGGCCCGCGATCGTTGATCGTGACATTGATAGAGCGGTGATTCTTCGGATTGGACACGCGAATGAGGGTCCCTATAGGCAGCGTCTTGTGCGCAGCATGCCAGCCGATGGGGTTGAAGCTCTTGCCGGTGGACACGAGCTTGTCCTCCCAATACATCGAGGCGACAACCCACTGGCCAGCCTGAATTCGATCGAGTGTGTTCTCACTCGACACCCTCGGCGCCGGCGCGACGGTAAACACCGAGCCGATGAGAAAAACACAACCTGCGTACAGCAGTGTGCGCCGCACCCTTGCAGCACACGTCCCCGATCCATTCGATCTCATCGTATCCACACGCTCTGCCGCCCTCATGGGACGAACAGGATACTAAAGGAACTTTCGGTTCCACGATTGGTTCCACGAAGCGGAACAATGCGGCCCAAAAGTAACCGGCGACGTCACCTCGCCTAGGTTAGCGCGATGCCGACGGGCAACGCCGAGTTCACGAGCGACTTGCACGACTATTTGCCGGAACAGCCGGACAGTCGGATAGCAACGGCTTTCCTTGCGATCGAGCGGCCAGCGCCAATCGAGGAAATGCGTCAGCAGGATCCTTGTTGGTTTGCCCTGCGCAGCGGACAGGTGCGCAACGCCAACCGAAACGACCAGCTCAAGCTGTTCCACGAGCGAAACACTATCCGAGAAGGAATAAGCGGAAATTGCACGGGCAATTGTCATCCACGTCATGCGTGAAGCCGCCCATCAAGAACCTTTATCGTTCCCGCACTGGTGTGATCGCGAGCTCACCAGCGAGCCGATCCAGTTGCGCAACGAGCTCGGGGGCAAGCTGCAACCCGTTGCGTAGCCGATCGACACGGCGCCGGGCGCGCTGCTCGCCCGGCAGCCTGGCCGTTTGCTCCGGCAACACCTTACTGTTGCGAAGCTCTCGAACATGGCGATCGATCTCAGCCTTGAAGCGCTCGATGGGCTGAAACCGGCCAGGATCAAGCGCAGCGACAAACTGGCCGGTGTTTGTGACCTTCCCGGGCTCCGCGTTGAAATCCACGCAATCACGCCCGAACAATGCACCGTTGAGCGTTCCGGCAAGCAGACCGAGCACCAGCGCCAGGCCCGCTCCCTTGTATCCGGCCATGGGCAGCAGCAGCGCCTCGGCGCTCTTTTGCGGATCGATCACCGGTTCACCCGTCTGCGGATCGATCATCCAGTCCTGCTGCAGCGGCTTGTTCTGCAGCCGATGATTTTTGATCGTGCCGTAAGAAACGATCGATGTGGCGATGTCCAGAATAATCGGCGGTTCTGATCCCGCCGGAATTGCGATGGCAAGAGGATTGGTGCCAAGCACCGGCTCAGCGCCGCCTGCAAGCGGCATGTGATTTGCGTTCGCGACAGCCGAGTAGATGCCAATCATGTCCGCCTTCAGCGGCAATGCAGCGTAAACCCCGGCCGCCCCGGCGTGACCCGACATGCGGCAGCCGACCCAAGCCACACCGCACTCTCTTGCAAGCTCGATTGCCGTCTCAGCGGCGCGGGCCACAACCAGATGCCCCATGCCGTTGTCACCCTGCACCAGTGCCGTTGCCGGAGCCGTGCGCTGCACTACGATGCGGGGTTTCGGATTCGTCGACCCAAGCGTCAGGCGCTGCACATATTGCGGCAGCCTGAATATGCCATGCGCATCGGCGCCGATCAGATCGGCCTCGATCATCAATTCCGAAATCCTAGCGGCATCGCTCTCCGATACGCCGACAGCCCGCATCGCATCGACAATCAGGCTTGTCGCTGCGGCAACTGGAATTCGAGCCGCGGTTGCCGATTGAATGTTCATCGATGCGCCGCCAGCAGAATTTCCGCGCGATCGCCTAGGATAGTGGATTTGGCCGCGTCAGAAATCTTCAGCGATTTCACCTGCTTCACGCAATCCATCATACCCATGTCATAGGGGTAATCACTGCCGAGCACTACGCGTTCGGCACCCACACGGGAGATCATGAACTCAAGCACTGCTGGCGAGTGCAGGATCGTGTCGTAGTAGAAACGTCGCGCGATATCGATCGGTTGCTCGGAAATATTCTTCTTGGGTTCGGGACGCACTCGCCAGCCATGCTCCCACCGCGCCGCCTGGTAAGGCGTGAAGCCGCCGCCATGGGCGAGCACGACTGTGAGCCTCGGATGGCGGTCCAACACTCCACCGAAATAAAGACACGCCGCAGCAATGGTGGTGTCGAGCGGATTCCCGATCAGGTTATTGAGATAGTACGACCGCATTCGATCAACGCCTGCGACATTATTCGGATGAACGAAGACGAATGCGCCAAGCTCCTCAGCGGCCGTCCACAGCGGTTCGAAGCTTGGATCATCGAGATTCTTCCCCATGATGTTGGAAGCGATCATGGTGCCGCGAAGTCCCAGGCTGCTCATGGCGCGCCTCAGCTCATCCGCGGCCTTCTCGGGAGCCTGCATCGGCAACGTCGCTATCCCGATGAAGCGGCTCGGATTCCGGCTGACATGTTTCGCGATCTGGTCGTTCTGAATCGCCGCTACCGCCGCACCGAGCGAAGGCTCCTGATTGTAAAGATATGTTTGCGGAGTCGCGGACAGCACCTGCACTTCGACGCCCATCGCATCCATGTCTCGCAGGCGGTGCTCCATGTCGAAGCCGCCTTTCGGAAATGGGCGGTAGGCCACGCCGCCCACCTCCAGCAGCGCGGAGGCATCATCCAGCGGAGTGATGGTCACCGGCACCTTCGGAGCCTCTTTGCGCAGCAAGGCTGCCGTTTCCTGCGTCAACACATGGGTATGCGTATCGATTATTCTCATTTCACCACCCGAAAGAAAGGCGCACCGTGCCGCAAAGAGCGCCTGAGTGCCGCACGCCGCGGGTCAGCGCAAGGCCCTGTCGTGTCCCGTGCTTTCGGCTATAAACGGAGCCATCAAACTTTCTCCCGGATATCTCATGACGAGCTCTGCACGCACGAAGCATACGTCACGCGTCGAGGATGATGTCCTCTTGCGCGGCGCCGGTCAGTTCATGGACGATCCGCGCCTGCCAAATACCGTATACGCCGCCTTCGTACGCTCACCGCACGCCCATGCGCGCGTCTTATCCGTGAAGACGGATGAGGCGCGACAGGCCAAGAAGGTTCTTGCGGTACTCACCGCCGCCGACATGAAAGCAGCAAACGTCGGCAGCGTGTCTCGGCATCCGCCGGTCCCGGGACGCGGCGGCGCGAAGATGGCGATGCCGTTGCGTCCTTCGCTGGCCGGCGAAAAGGTCATGCATGTCGGCGAGCCTGTGGCCATGGTGGTCGCGGAAACGGCCGCAGCGGCGCAGGATGCTGTCGATCTCGTGCTCGTCGAATACGAAGAGCTGCCTGCCGTCGTAACGCTTGCCGACGCGATGAAAGCCGATACCCAGCTCTATGACGAGGTGCCAGGAAATCTTTGCGTCGACTGGCCGGGTCCCGTCGATGACGAGCAAAACGAACGCGACACCGCGGAAATCATCAGCACAGCGCCGCATGTTGCGAAGGTTCGCGTCACCAACCAACGCATCGTGGTCGCCTCGATGGAAACGCGCGGGGCGACCGGCGTGTATGACAAGGCGAATGACAGCTACACGCTGTATGCCTGCTCGCAAGGCGCGGATTCGCTTCGCGGGCAAGCGGCCGCGATCTTGGGGTTGCCAAACGAAAAAGTGCGCGTGATCACGCGCGATGTCGGCGGCGCGTTCGGCATGAAGACGCCGGTTTATCCCGAATATCCTGCGTTGCTTGTGGCAGCCCGACAACTGGGACGGCCGGTTCAATGGCAATCGACGCGCTCGGAGGCGTTTCTCACTGATACGCAGGCGCGCGACACCGTGACAGAAGCTGAGCTCGCGCTCGATGAGAAGGGCAAATTCCTGGCGTTACGAGTGCGGCATCTGTGCAATCAGGGCGCGTATGTCAGCACGGCGGGTGTGGGGATCAACACGAACAACTTTGCCCGTTGCCTGCCGGGCATGTACCGTATCCCCAAAGTTGACGTGTCGGTTGCATGTTATTTCAGCAACAAAGTCCCGATCGGCCCCTATCGCGGCGCCGGTCGGCCCGAGGCGAACTACGCGCTCGAGCGCGTGGTGGAAGAAGCAGCGCGCGTGGTCGGCATGGATGCCGTGCGGCTGCGAAAGAAGAATCTCATTCCACCCTCGGCCATGCCGTTCAAGACCCCGATTAATACGTATGACAGCGGCGATTTTCCTGCGGTCGTCGACCGCGCGCTGGAGCTCGCCGATTTTGAAAATTTCAACCGCCGCCGGCGCGAGGCAGCACGACGCAGGAAGCTGCGCGGAATAGGCGTATCCTGCATGCTCGAGCATGCAGGCGCGATGCCGATGGAGCAGGCCTCCGTGTCTTTTCCGGGCGGCGAGGTGATCATTCTGGGATGCAACGTCCAATCTACCGGCCAAGGCCACGCGACAGTTTTCCCGCACCTGCTTGGCAAAAGGCTCGGGATCGATCCCGCGAAGATAAAGCACCAGCACGGCGACACGGCGCAGGGACTGACCGGCTTTGCCTCAGTGGGCTCACGGTCGGCGATGTGCGTGGGCAGCGCGATCGTTCATACCGCGGATGTGATGCTCGCCAAGGGCAAGAAAGTAGCTTCGTCACTTCTGGAAGCATCGGAAGCCGACATTCAATACCGGAACGGCAATTACGAGGTCGTCGGCACGGATCGAAAGATTTCATTGTTTGAAACGGCGCATCGCGCCAAGGAGATCGGAGAAACTCTCGACACCAAGGAGAAGGCCGAGACGCCGCTGACATTTCCGAACGGCTGTCACATCGCCGAAGTCGAGATCGACCCCGATACAGGGGCAGTCGATCTCGTGACCTATACGGCGGTTGACGATCCCGGAGTCACGCTCGATCCAATGATCGTGGAAGGTCAAGTGCAGGGTTCGATCGCGAATGGGCTCGGACAAGCCTTCACGGAGGAGGCGGTCTACGACGCGTCCGGCGGGCAATTGATTAGCGGTTCGTTCATGGACTACGGAATGCCGCACGCGCACCAGATGCCGCTCGAGCTGCGCGAGGCCGTGCATTCGGTGCCCGCCAAAAGCAATCCGCTGGGTGTCAAGGGCACAGGCGAGGCGGGCACGACCGCCGCTATAGCTGCCGTCATGAACGCGATCTCGAACGCAATCCCGAACGGAGCCGCAGACCACATGGACATGCCGGCAACGCCGTTCAAGGTTTGGCAGGCGTGCCAGAAGGCGCTGGCGAACTAGGTATCAGATCTCGGTTCATCTCCACGCGCGAACGCGCGATGGCGTCATCTACGGCAGATTAACGTGTACGGGATCCCAGCTCTCGCTGGGATCCCGGAACAGTTGCAGCCTTACGCCTGCGAGACGAATTTGACGTTCATGTAGGCCTGCAGGCCTTCGATGCCCCCCTCGGACCCATACCCCGACTCCTTGACCCCGCCGAAGGGGGTCTCCGGAGTGGAGATGGCGACGCTGTTCACCCCCACCATGCCTGACTCGAGCGCGTCGCTGATGGCCGTTGCATTCTTCTCCGACGTCGTAAAAGCATAGGCGGCAAGCCCGAACTGCAACGAGTTCGCGCGCTCGACCACTTCGTCAAAGGTCTTGAATGGAACGATCGGCGCGACTGGCCCGAAGGGCTCTTCGGTCATGATCTTGGAGTCATCCGGGACATCGGTGATGACGGTCGGCTGGTAGAAGAAGCCCTGGTTGCCGTGGCGCGAGCCGCCGGTGACCACCTTGCCGCCCCGTTCTTTGGCGTCATTGACAAAGCTTTCCATGGCATCAAGGCGCCGCGGATTGGCAAGCGGACCAAGCGTGATGCCTTTTTCAAGACCATCGCCCAACTTGAGGCCCTTGGCGTATTCCGTGAAACGCGTCACGAACTTGCTGTAGTTCTTTTCGTGCACGTAGAAGCGCGTCGGCGAAATGCAAACTTGCCCGGCATTGCGATACTTGAACGCCGCAATGGTGTCGGCGGTCTTTTCGGGATCGGCATCTTCGAACACGACCACCGGCGAATGCCCGCCGAGCTCCATGGTTGCCCGCTTCATGCCTTTCGCAGCGAGGCCCGCGAGGTGCTTGCCGACCGGCACCGAACCGGTGAATGAGATCTTCTTGACCGACTTCTTCGGTATCAGGTGCTCTGAAACTTCGGCGGGCACTCCGAAGACCAGATTGAGCACGCCCGCGGGCAGACCAGCATCCGCGAAGCATTTCACCAACTCGACGCAGGCACCGGGCGTTTCTTCCGAAGCTTTGATGATGATCGAGCAGCCGGCTGCGAGCGCGCCGGCAATCTTGCGCACTGGTGTCAAGGTAGGAAAATTCCATGGCGTAAATGCCGCGACAACTCCGACTGGCTCTTGCAGCACCAGCTGTCGCACGCCTTTTTGGCGGCCCGGCACTACGCGCCCATAAGTGCGGCGCCCTTCCTCGGCATACCAGTCGATAATATCGGCACTGGTCAGCACCTCCGCACGAGACTCGACATAGACCTTGCCTTGCTCCTGCGTCTGCACCTTCGACACGTGATCGAAACGCTCGCGCAGGAGATCGGCCGCCTTGCGCATGATCTTCGAGCGGTCATAGGCGGAGGTTGCCTTCCATGCCGCAAAGCCCTTTTCGGCGGCGGCCAGCGCCGCGTCGAGATCGGCTTTGCTCGCATGCGGCAGATGAGCGAGCACCTTGCCGGTCGCGGGATTAATGACGTCCTCGCCTTTGCGGCCTTCGCCATTGAGCCATTTGCCATCGATGAAAAGACCGAGATCGGTGTACATGCGAGCCTCGTTTTTACGGAACACTGTCGCGCGTGGATTAGCACTTTCAGATGCAAGCGGCCACCCCGCCGCGCTGGCTCGGCATCTTTATCGGCCGGCGGGCTTTGCGCCCGGCCGATAAAGGACGATCACGATCCCAGATAGGCCCCGCCGCTGACGTGGATGGTCTGTCCGGTGATGTAGCGGGCATTCGGTCCGCAAAGGAAACGCACCATGGCCGCGACGTCCGCAGGCCTGCCGCGCTCCCCCGTAATGGTGCCGTGGGTGAGATGATGGGCTGGGTTCTGTGATGTTGCCGGGCGTGTCGTGTCGATCGCGCCGGGAACGACGCAATTCGCGGTGATCCGATCTGCAGCCAGATCGTGAGCCAGCCCCCGCGAGAGCCCCACTAGCGCAGCCTTGGCCGCCATCACGTGGGCACGATCCTTCGAACCGATATGCGCACTCATGCCGCCGATATTGATGATGGTGCCGCCACTTTTGCGTAGTGCGGGCAGGCAGGCATGAATGCAGCGAAAGGTACCGTCGAGGATTACATTCATCACTTCGCGCCATTCGTCGAAGCTTAGTTCGGCAATATTTTTTTCGCGCCTGAGCGCAGCGTTATTCACGAGAATATCGACGCGACCGAAAGTCTTGAGTGCGGCGTCTGCGAGCGCAGCCGCCGTCTTCTCGGCACCAACGTCGCCGACTACCGCCACTCCCTTGCCGCCCGCTTTCTCGATCTCGCCGACGACGCTCTCGGCTTCGGACCTGTTCGACCGCACATTGACAACTACGGCGGCCCCCGCTTCCGCAAGCGCCAGCGCGATTGCACGGCCGATATTCCGGCCCGCGCCAGTCACGACGGCAACTTTGCCGGAAAGTTCTCTGTCAGTCATCGATTGCCCCGTTCGTCAGATCATGCTCCCGCCGAAGCACTGTTCGAAATCCGGCCGAATGTCCAGACGTCGATGGCTTGGGGATCCCGGTCATAATCCCAACTATCCGCGCAATTCAGTGAGATCAAAGCTTGAAGAGTACAGCCTCGCCAATAGCGTGAGCGCAGTTCTGGCCCGTTGTTCATCCCAGCTACCGTGCTTGGTATTGAGCATGAATTTCTGCTCGATGTCGGCGCGCGTCAGCGGCTCGTGCGCGCCGCCGCGAAAATGCGGCTGGCGCTCCTCGACGACGCTGCCGTCCCTGAGCACCGCACGCAAATGCCCAGTGAAATTGTTGGGGTACGGGTTCGCGGGATCGATCACGTAACTAACCTTTGAGGAAAGCGCGAGCACATCCTTGTCGCGAACCGCCTCTTCCGTGAAAGCGCCCAACCCGAGACCGCCACGGACGAATGCCGCAGAAAGCAGAAAGGGCGTCGAAAATTTTGCCGCATAGCCGTTGGGCGGGCACCGCTTATCAGCGATCGGTTCCCACAACCGATGCACGGTGCCTTCCGCGACCTCGCAGATCAATTCCTTTACGTCGTCCGGTTTGATGCCACGGGCAGCAAGTCTCCGCGCGCAATCGATATAGGGGTGGGCCATGGTCCCGCAGGGATAGGGCTTGAAGGCAAGGGTCTCCGTCACCCAATATTTGCCGAAGCTTTCTGTAAGGGCGTCATAGTTCCCCTGGGTCGTGTGGGCGAATCCTTGGAACAGCCCATGCACGCCCTCAAACACGGTGCGCGGACCGAAAAATCCCCCGCGAGCGAGCAAGGCGGCGTGAATTCCTGAATGCGCTGCCCAGCCGGGGTGGAGGCGTTTGGTCCATGCGCCTTCGGCAAGATATTCGATGATCCCACCGGCGAAGCTTGCGGCAATGCCAAGCGCATCGACCATCTGCCTTGCGCCCAGCCCGAGTGCCGCCCCCACACCTGCGGCGGCTCCCATGACACCGAAAATCGCGGTCGGATGAAATCCGGCCTTGTGGACCGCTTTCGGTACCACAGTACTCAGGCGGCACATCACTTCGGTGCCGACCGCTATGCCGAGCAGGGCCGCTTGACCATCCGGCTTGTGTCGTTCGCAGGCGGCAAGAACCGCCGGCACGATGACGGCGCCAGCGTGGACGGGTCCGCCCTCAAACGTGTCGTCGAAGTCCTCCCCATGCGCCGCTGTGCCGTTGATGAACGCAGCATTAGCCGCAGGGAAGGTGCGCGTGTGACCGATCGCCGTACAGGAGCCCTCGTCATCGCAGGAGGCAAGCGTACTTGCGATGTAATCGGTGTTTCGCGCAGCGACGCAAAGGCCAACCACGTCGATCAGCAGATCCTCGCATTTGCTGTGCAAGCGCGACGGCAAGCTTTCGGCTGTCAACCCGCAAATGGTTGCTGCAAGCCGTTCGGCGACCGACTGCCTGGGTTGGCCGGCACTTACGTTCATATAGGCCGGACTCACGGAACCGCTGATAGACGGCGGGCGCGGCCAAGCGTCAAACTGTTCGCGAGCGCCACGATGACGAAGGTCAGGATGAGCATGAGAAGTCCGAGCACTGCGATGGCGGCGAGGTCCCCGCTCTCATTGAGATCATAGATCAGCACCGACAGCACCTTCGTTTCCGAGGTGAACAGCATGATCGCTGCCGAAAGCTCGCGGATGACGCCGACGAATATGAAACACCAGGTAGCGATCACGCTTGTTCGCAAAAGCGGTGCCGTGATCTGCCACAGCGCGCGCAGGCGCGTTGCTCCGAGAATGCGGCTCGCATCCTCAAGTTCGGGATGCACCGCCTTGAAGGCCGACTGCAGCTGCTGATAGGCCGCCGGCATGCTTAATGTCACGAATGCAATCAGGAGAATCCACAATGTGCCATAGAGAACGAAAGGCGCGCGCGTATACGTAAAGAACAAGCCGACGCCAAGAACAATTCCTGGAATTGCGACAGGCGCTGTGGCCAGAAATCCGAGCACGCGATATCCGGTCACGGCCTGACGCGTGTGCACATACGCGATCACGAGCGCCAGAACGGTGCCGGCGGTTGCAGCAAGCGTACCGAGAATAAAGGTATTGCGAAGCGCCAGCTGCGTCGCGGACAGCTCAAAAAAGACAAAGTGCAGATTCTGCAGCGTGAAATTGTTGAACCAGACGAGATGTGAAGCCACCTTTGAAAAGGAAGCGTTGAGCAATGCGAAATACGGAAGGAAGACCGGGCATGTGAGGACGACCATTGCCAAGATCAGCATCACCCAACGCCACCCGCCCAGCCGCACCATGCGCGGATCGCTGTTCTTGCCGCCCACGACCGAGTAGCCCCGGCGGCCGAGGATCATGTGTTCGGCGCGAAGCAGGATCACCGTGAGGATGAGAAGCGGAAGCGATGCTGCGGCGGCAAGCTCGGGCTTGGGAGGAAACTGAAAAAGACTCCAGATCTTCGTCGTCATCGTATGGAAGCCGGCGGGCATCGCGAGGATGGCCGGCGAGCCGAACAATGTCATGGCCTGCAGAAAGGCGACCAGCGCCCCCGCCAGCACTGCCGGCAGGGCAAGCGGAATGGTAATCCTCCGTGCGGTATCCCAGGTTTTCCCGCCAAGTATCGCGGAGGCGTCCTCGAGGTCGCCCGGGGTACGGTCAAGCGCATTGGCAACCAGGACGAACACATAGGGAAACGTGTAGCAGCTGATCACAAAGACCAACCCTGCGAAGCTGTATATGTTGAGCAGGTGCACGTCCTGCCTGGCGCCCGTGAGCTCGCGGTAAAGCTGATTGAGCAGTCCGCTGTTCGGCGCAGCCAGCAACTCCCAGGCTATCGCGCCGAGAAATGGTGGCGTGACGAAAGAAGCGGTCACCAGCAGCCGGACCGTCCGGCGCAGCGGCATGTCAGTTCGGGCTACGAGCCAGCCCATTGGTGCCGCGACCGCGCAGCAGATCAGCGCCGACATGGTTGCGAGAGCAAATGTGGTGAGCAGCGGATCGACATAGGCTGCGTCGGAGATAAGTCGGTGGAAATTCTCCAGGGTGAAGGCACCGGTCTTGGTCGTGAACGCGTAGTACACCAGCCACGAGAGCGGCATCACGATCAGCGCGCAAAGAACGAGGCCGAAGGCAAGCAGGATCGGCCCCGAAACATCGAAGCCGACGCGCTGTCGGATTGTAGATGCAGGCAATGCGATCGTCATTTTTCGCCCTTGCATCGCAGACGCAATGCCCGGCTTGGCCCGGGTACCGGCGGCCTAATGCTGTTCAGACACCGAACATTAGGGGAGCCCGGCCATGCAGTCGGCATTGCCCTCGGCAGCATCACACATGGAAGATCTTGGTGTATCGGGCTTTTATCTGCTCGCCGTTCTTGAGCACGGCCGCAGCATCATCCTTCATCAATTTGATCTTGCTGAGCGGCATACGGCCGGCGTGCTCGGGCACCTGCGGATGCACTGATCGCAGGCCGCCGATTTCAACCGCAAGCTTCTGGCATTCTGGTGAGAAGCAGAAGCTTTGGAACAGCCGCGCCGCATTCGGATTGGGAGCAGCTTTGAACAGCCCGTTCGGCCCGATGATGGTAGGAGTCCCTTCGGTGGCGTAGACCGGTTCGACAGGCTGCCCCTTCTCCTTTTCCTGGAAAATCAGATATTCAACGCCGTCGGCCTGAACCGCACGCTCACCGAGTGCGAGCTTCTTCGGCGGGTCGGCCGCCGACTGCACCTGCAGGATGTTCTGCTTCGCGAGCTTTTCGAAATAGTCCCAGCCGAGATCACGTGAAATCTGATAGGTCGCGGTCATGATCGTGCCGCTGTAGCCCGGGTGTGCCTTGATGATCTTTCCTTTCCATTTCGGATCGAGCAGGTCTGCAAAGCTTCTGGGCGCTTCTTCCTTTTTCACGAGATTGGTGTTGTAGGCGATGACGCAGAGAAATACGCGGAAGCTGGCATAGGTCCCGTCGGGGTCCTTGTGTTCGGCTGGATAGAATTTCGCCACGTCTTCCGGAACATAGGGCGCGAGCAGGCCCTCATCCTTCCAGTACACAAGGTGCGAGGCATCTGACGAGTTGACCACATCAACTGCATGCACGTTGGCGGCATATTCCTGGCCGATTCGCTGCAACAACCGTTCGGCCCCCGTTCGCTCAACCTTGCAAGACACGCCGGGATACTTTGCCTCAAACGCTTTCCCGATCTGCTCTGCAAGCTTCAGATCAACGGAGGTGTACCAGACGACCTTTCCTTCCTTTTTCGCGGCCTCGATCAGCGCGGGCGTGACTGGAGTGGCGGGCGGCGCCGCCGACATCACCCTGGTCGAGAACGCGCTTCCGACCGCAATCGCGCTCGATCCGATTAGAAGTTCTCGGCGGGAAAACTTTGATCCTCTCATCGATGATCCTCCCTTTATGGTTATGATGACCGTGGAGCCTTTTGTGCTGTTCCGGTCCTAGCCGCTCAAGGTACGGCAACGATCTTTGGGCAGGTGCAGCCACACGGCGCTGCCTTGCGGAATATCCGCACGCGCGGCAGTTAGGACGCGCAATTGCGTCCCATCCCTGGCCTCAACCATATAGTCCCGGCTGCCGCCGAGAAAGACCTGCCTCACGACTGTACCTGGTACGGTGTTTTCACCCTGCCGCTCCGAGGCAAATATCTCGATGTCGTGGGGGCGGATGGACACGGGCGTCGAACAGCCGGCAACGACCGGCTGTCCGCTGCATTGCAGCGGGACTCCCGCGAACTCTACGCATGAGTCGTCGAGACCCTTGCCGTGGATGACATTGCTCGAACCGATGAACCGCGCCACGAATTCGGAGCGGGGGCGATCGTAGATTTCTTCGGGGGATCCAGCCTGCTCGACCTTGCCGGCATTCATTACTGCGATCAGATCGGCGGTGGTCATCGCCTCGGATTGATCATGCGTCACGTACACAGTCGTGTACCGGAATGCATCATGCAGACGGCGGACCTCAAATCGCATTTCTTCTCGCAAATTGGCATCGAGATTGGACAATGGTTCGTCGAGCAGTAACGTCTCAGGCTCAATGATGAGGGCGCGGGCGAGCGCAACGCGCTGCTGCTGTCCTCCGGACAATTCGCCTGGATAGCGCTCTGCCAGTGGCGCCAGCTTGGTTGTCGCAAGTATCACGTCAAGCTTCTTGGCGATCGTGCCGCGATCCATTTTCCGGAGCTTGAGGCCATAGACGATATTTTCCGCGACAGTCATGTGCGGCCATAACGCGTAGCTCTGAAATATCATGGACATGTTGCGGCGCTCAGGGGGCAGCGTATTTGTCGGCGATGACATCAGCTTGTCGCCGACACGAATTTCGCCATCGCTCGGCTCGACGAAGCCAGCGATCAAGCGCAGCGTCGTGGTCTTTCCGCAGCCCGAGGGGCCGAGAAGACAGACAAGATGGCCATGCTCGATATTGAGCGAGACGTTGTCAACGACAGCGATCTCCCCGTACCGTTTGGTGAGCCCCCGCAACTCGACCGACGCCACGCCTTTCCTCCTGTCGCTATGACGGCCTATTGGCTTCTGCTGTACCAACCGCAAATGGCAACCTTTTTCGATTGCGCATCTGTCATCAAGTGCCTGTAAACACCGGCTTCCTCTTTTCCATGAACGCCTTTCTTCCTTCGATATAGTCGCTGCTGGCGAAGCATTGCGCCACCATTTCTTCGCATCGTTTGAGATCGCGCCGGCTTTCGTCCTTAAGTACCTCGCCCACTATGAACTTGACCGAGTTCACCGTCAGCGGCGCGTTTGCGCTAATTGTTTCAGCATAGTCCTTCACGAATTTTTCGAGGTCGCTGTCAGGAAGCATTCGATTGACCAAACCCATTTGGAGGGCTTCAGCCGCAGTGAACTGCCGGGCGGTGAAAAAGATTTCTTTTGCGAACGAAGGACCGACCAGATCGACCAGTTTCTTGATGCCCTTGAAACCGTAGCCAAGACCCAGCTTCGCAGCCGGAACGCCGAATTTCGAATTATCGGAGCAGAGCCGCAGATCGCAGCAGAGCGCCAGGCCGACACCGCCGCCGATGCAATAGCCGCGGATCATGGCAATGGTCGGCTTAGGGAATTCGTAGACCGCAGTGTTCGCGAGATCGACCGCCTGGTTGTACCGATCGATGGCTTCCTTGCTCGATCTCTCGCTTTCGAATTTTGAAATGTCGGCTCCGGATACAAATGCCTTGCCTCCGGCGCCGGTAAGCACGACGACGCGGATGGTCGTATCTGCGGCAAAGTCGGCGAGAAAGCTGGAGGCCGCCTGCCACATCTCGAGTGAGACCGCGTTGTGCCGCTCCGGATTATTGAAAATCAGATAGCCGACGCCGCCCTCCTTTCGGGCCAGCATCTTGTCGGTTTGCGTCATTGCAATGCTTCCTTTTTCTTCAGCGTCACCTAGCGAGCGGGCGAAGCGAACCTCGAAGCATCGCCGCAAGGGCTTCTCTGACGCCTCGGTTTCGAACCTCGAACGCGGTCATCTCAAAACGACCGATAGAGCTCTTCACACCGCGTGCACCTTGTGTAATTCGACTATTTCCGCTTCGTTAAACCCGAATTCCTTGAGCACTTCATCCGTGTGCTGACCCTGGTCAGGTGGCGTCGCCACGATCCTGCTCGGCGTACGCGATAGATTGACCGGTTGTCCGACAAAGACCTGCTCGCCGCCGTCCGGACGCCGCGCGGCTTGCGCGATCCTGATATGACGCACTTGCTCGTCGGCAAACATCTGATCGATTGAATAGATCGGCCCGCATGGCACGCCGCTGCGGTTGAAAATTTCGATCCATTCGGCGCTGCTTTTGTGAACGGTTCGCTTGTCGATCTCGGCGTTGATGGCTTCGCGATTTTTCGACCGCAATGCGCCTGTTGCAAAATCCGGATGCTTGATCAGCTCCGGGGCCTCGATCGCTTTGCAGAGGCGTTCCCACATGACCTGTCCGGTCGACGCGATATTGATGTGGCCATCACTGGTCTTGAACACGCCGGTTGGGATGCTGGTCGGATGATTGTTGCCCGCCTGTTTTGGTACTTCCTGCGCCTGCAACCACCGTGCGGCCTGGAAATCGAGCATGAAGATCTGTGCCTGCAACAAGGACGTGTTCACCCACTGTCCACGGCCCGAACTCTCACGTTCAAGCAACGCAACCATGATGCCGAGTGCGCAAAACAGCCCTGCCGTCAAGTCCGCGATAGGAATGCCTGCACGCACCGGCCCCTGGCCGGGCAATCCGGTGATCGACATCAACCCACCCATGCCTTGTGCAATCTGATCGAAGCCGGGGCGGTCGCGATAGGGCCCATCCTGGCCAAAACCCGAAATGCTGCCGAGGATGATTCCTTCGTTGATTTTTCTAAGCGACTCGTAATCGATGCCGAGTCGATCCTTCACGTCCGGCCGAAAGTTCTCGACCACGACATCAGCTCTTGTGACCATGCGCCTGAACGCCGCGATCCCCTGCGGAGACTTCAAATCCAGCGTCATGCTTCGCTTGTTGCGATGAAGGTTTTGGAAATCCGGGCCGTTGCGCGGGCCTCCGGGACCTTCGCCCTTTTCGAGATGCGGGGGCGTCTCGATCTTGATGACATTGGCGCCCCAGTCGGCAAGTTGCCGAACGCAGGTGGGGCCCGACCGCACACGGGTGAGATCGAGCACCGTAAAGCGGGAAAGGGCCTCAGAGGCCCTGGGAAACGGCATTACGCAACTCCGGAATGTGTGTTTCGGCCCAGGACTGGATTTTCGAGCCGACATTCCCCGATCTTCCCTGCCTTGTCTATCGCACCTGGATTCGGCCGGCGCCTGCGTGGCGGCAAACCACTTTATTCATCATTTTCCGCAATCGGGAGAAGGCGTGCCTTGAAAAGAACACCACGGGCTGTCATATGTGCCCGAACGGAAGGAACACCCCACCCCGGGCCTGCGGGCAGCGTGCACGAAACTCACCAAGGCGAATTTCGCCCCGCCTCCTCCGTCACCTCCAAAACCCGACAACCCTGGCCACGCGGGATGTCATGCGCAAGGCGATGTCGCCGGCTGCGACTGCAGCATGGGCTGGTTCGCTTTGAGTTCGTAACAGAGAAAGAGATTCTTTGATTTCATTTAACGAGTTTGGCCTCGCAGAGCCTATTGTTCGCGCCCTAGTGCACGAAAAATACGTCACTCCAACCCCGATCCAGTCGCAAACCATCCCCTTGGCCTGCCAGGGGCGCGATGTCATCGGCATCGCACAGACTGGAACCGGCAAGACCGCCGCGTTTGCGCTGCCGATCCTGAATCATCTGGTTTTCAAACGACAGCGGCCCGCCCCAAGATCGTGCCGCGTTCTGGTCCTGTCGCCGACGCGAGAACTTTCCGGTCAAATTGCCGAAAGCTTCCGCGCCTATGGCCGCAACATCCGGCCGCTCGAGGTCGCGCTTGCGATCGGCGGCGTGCCCATCAACCGGCAGGCACGGGCGCTTGCGCGCGGCGTAGAGGTGCTGGTGGCCACTCCGGGCCGACTGCTCGATCTGGCACAGAGTCGCGCTGTTTGCCTCGACCGAATCGAGGTTCTCGTGCTCGATGAAGCCGACCGCATGCTCGACATGGGCTTCATTCACGACATCAGGAAGATCGTCGCCATGCTGCCGAAGGCACGACAGACGCTGTTCTTCTCGGCAACAATGCCGGAGGAAATCGCTCATCTCGCAGCGGATATGCTCCGCGAGCCCGCGCGTGTTGCGGTGACACCCCAGGCGACGACAGCCGAGCGCATTTCACAACGGGTGATCCTCACAGACAAAGCATCCAAGCCGGCTTTGCTTGCCGAGATCATCAGAAGCGAACCGATTGATCGCGTGCTCGTTTTCGCCCGAACGAAGCACGGTGCCGACAGGATCGTTCGCCAGCTCAGTCAGGCCGGACTGGCGGCGGAAGCGATCCACGGCAACAAATCACAGAATCAGCGCGAGCGAGTTCTGGCGGCATTCCGCAAGGGCCGCGTGCGGACGCTCGTTGCGACGGACATCGCCGCACGAGGCATCGATGTCGATGGCGTGAGCCACGTGGTCAACTACGACCTGCCCAACATTCCGGAGAGTTATGTGCACAGAATCGGCCGCACCGCCCGCGCCGGCTCCGACGGCATGGCCATCTCCTTCTGCGACCACGACGAGCGTCCCTATCTGAGAGATATCGAGCGTCTCATTCGGATGAAGATTCCGTCGGTGGAGCGGCTCCGCGAGGCGCATTCAGGTCGACAGCACGCGAGGAAAGCTCACAACGGCAGGCCTCATCCTCGTGCAAAGGACCGATCGGCCCCGCCCCAGAACGCCGGTACCCGAACAGGTAGCGGTCACCACGCCCGGCAGCGCGCCGCCGCGAAAGGAGAGCATGCCGGCCTGGAAAATGTTAGATTCATGCAGCGCCCTAACCGCACTGTGACAGCGGATCGGTCGTCGAGGTAATTGGAGGCCACTGGATGGCGAAAGAGGAACTGCTGGAATTTGATGGCACCGTGACCGAAGTTTTGCCGGACGGCAACTTCCGCGTGAAACTCGACAATGATCACGAGGTTTTGGCCTATACCGCCGGAAAGATGCGAAAATTCCGCATACGAACCGGTGTAGGTGACCGGGTGATCGTGGAGATGTCGCCGTACGACCTGCAGCGCGGCCGGATCAGCTTCCGTCACAAAGGGGATGCGCCATCACCCGCACCACAGCAGCGCCGCCCGACTTTTCGCGGCAGGCGATGAGGTTACCCCGCGGGGGCTGGCCGGTTTGTCAGGAACTGCGTCGCGCTGGGGGCACGCATATCATGGAGCACGCGTGCCGATGAAAACCTCCTTTCTCCACCGCACCATTCTTGCGATTGCGGTCGCTGCTTCTTTCGGCGCCGCCACTGCGCAACAGCCGCAAACACAGCCCCCGCAATCCGCCTCGCAGGAGCGGCACCAACAGCCAAAAGGCGTGCTTCGGCTGTTGCCTGCCGATGCAGTGACGGAACATTGGATCGAGACGCCGCGCGGAAAGCTTGTGTATACTGCAACGGCCGGCACACTCGCCTTTTATGACCAATCCGGCGAGCAGAGCGCATCCGTTTTCTATACTGCGTATGTAGCCAAGGATGGCGAAGCCAACCGCCCGGTCACGTTTGTCTTTAACGGCGGGCCCGGCGCTGCTTCTGCTTTTCTGCATCTCGGCCTCGTGGGGCCGCGAATTCTCGACTTCGGACCGGAGGCTCGCGATGCGAGCCGCGCGACATTGCGTGACAACCCGGATACCTGGCTCGCCTTCACCGATCTGGTGCTGATTGATCCGATCGGTACCGGCTGGAGCCGATCGGTAAAGCCCGAAGACGCGAAGAACTTCTGGAGCGTGCGTAGCGATGCCGAGGCCATGGCAAAGGCCGTCGCTCTGTACATCGCGAAAAACAACCGCGCCGCATCACCGAAATATCTACTGGGCGAAAGCTACGGCGGTTTTCGTGCCGCCAAGACCGCGCGCGCCCTTCAACGCGATCAAGGCATAACCATAAACGGCATCGTCATGCTGTCCCCTTTAATCGAGGGATGGCTGACGTTCGGTGACGATGGTTCAGCCCTGCATGCCGCACTCCAGTTGCCGTCGCTTGCGGCAGCCGAACTTGAACGCAAGAACGCGTTTACTCCGGAGGCATTTGCTGAGGCGGAAAAATTCGCACTGACCGAGTATCTCGTTACGTTGTCCGGCAAGACTCCGACTGGTGATGCCGCCGCGAGATTTTATCGGCGCGTCGCGCAACTAACCGGATTGCCGCTGGATACGGTCGCGCAGGCCCGCGGATTCGCCAATACTGCGTATGTAAAGAATCTGCGCGGGACGGAGCGCAAGATTGTCAGTCGCTATGATGCGACGTTCGCGATCGACGATCCCCATCCAGAGTCGCGCTCCTCGCGTGGACCCGATCCGATCCTGGACGCTCTCACGCGTGCCTATGGCGGCGCGATGACGAGCTACGCCCGCAACGAGCTCGGCTTCAAGACGGAGATGACATATTCGCTGCTGGCTGGCGACGTCACAAGTCACTGGGACTGGCAGGGCGGCCGCGTGCAGGCCGGCGTGGAAGAGGATCTGCGTATCCTGCTTGCCTTTACCCCTTCATTCCGCCTGCTGATCGCGCACGGATATTCGGACATGGTTACGCCTTACGCGATGACCCAGTACGTATTGGATCACATGCCGGCGTTTGATCCGCCGGGTCGCGTGCAGCTGAAGCTCTACCGCGGCGGGCATATGCTTTACCTTGACCGCCAATCTCGCCATGCATTCAGCAGGGACGCCGCGTCCTACTATCGTGCAGGGGAGTAGCCGCGACGGCGATGATTGTCTTCACGCGGATGGGGTTGGTTCGCGAACGCGCGAGGGCCGCAGCAGGAAGAGAAGAAGCGAGCGCCCGGTAACTTGATAATCGTTACCGAACCCGAAGCGCACCCGATCTTCCGGATCGCCATCCTCATCAGGAAGATTTGTATCGATAAGCCGCTCCCAATCGCGACCGCCGTTTACTTCAGGTAATTTGAACACGACAACGTCGTTATGGGCGTTGAAGACGAGCAGCAGGGTCGCTTCGCTGCCGCGCCTGCGAATCCCACTCGGCTGAGCGCGTCCGTCGAGCAGCAGGCCGAAGCAGCGGCCGTTGGAATCGTGCCAATGGTCAGAACTCATTTCGGTACCGTCAGGCGTGAGCCAAGTTGAGTCCTTCACGCCGAGTTCGTCGTTCCAGCGGGCAGTCAGAAAACGGCTTTGCCGCAGCACTGCGTACTGGCGCCGCAATGAGGCGAGACGCTCGACAAATCGAGTGAGCGACGTGGCATTTTCATCATGCTGCCAGGATAGCCAAGAGATTTCATTATCCTGGCAATACGAATTGTTGTTTCCCTTCTGTGTCCGCCCGAATTCGTCGCCTGCCAGCACCATCGGAGTGCCCTGCGAGAGCAGAAGGGTCGCAAGCATGTTCCGCTTTTGCCGTTCCCGAATCTTAACGATGCTGGGATCTTCCGTCGGACCTTCGACACCGTAGTTGTACGAGTGGTTGTTGGAACTGCCGTCGCGATTGTCCTCGCCATTCGCCTCGTTGTGTTTGTCGTTGTAGGAGACCAGATCGTTCAGTGTGAAGCCGTCGTGCGCTGTAATAAAATTGACGCTGGCCCACGGCTTCCTCCCCCGCCGGTTAAACAAGTCCGCCGAGGCCGCGATGCGCGCGGCCAGTTCGGCAAGCACCGCTTCGTCGCCCTTCCAGTACGCACGTACGGTGTCGCGATAGCGGTCGTTCCACTCGGCCCAGCCTGGCGGAAAGCGGCCGACCTGGTATCCGCCCGGACCGCAATCCCATGGTTCCGCGATTAGCTTGACCGATGACAAGACCGGATCCTGTCGGCAGGAATCGAGAAACCCGCCTCCTTCGTCAAATCCGTAAGGCTCACGTGCAAGAATGGTCGCGAGGTCAAAGCGAAAACCGTCAACATGCATTTCCTGCACCCAATATCGCAGGGAGTCGTTGACCATCTGCAATACGCGCTGGTGCGAAAGATTGAGCGTGTTACCAGTGCCGGTGTCATTGATGTAGTAGCGCTGCTGCTCAGGCAGCAGCCGATAGTAGGATGCGTTATCAATTCCCTTGAATGACAGCGTCGGACCGAGTTCATTTCCTTCGGCCGTATGATTGTAGACGACATCAAGGATTAGCTCGATCCCACCATCGTGAAGCCGTGCAACCATCTCCTTGAATTCGGAGAACGCAAAATCAGGCACGCTCGAATAGTTTTTTTCCGGAGCGAAAAACGAGATCGTGTTGTAACCCCAATAGTTCGCCAATCCTTTGTCCGCGAGGTGACTGTCCGTCACGAACGTATGCACCGGAAGAAACTCTACGGCTGTCATTCCGATCGAGCGGATATGCGCGAGCACGTCGGGTTCGCAAAATCCGCGGAAGGTGCCGCGATATTCCTCCGGCACCGCCGGATGTAGTTTGGTATGCCCGCGAACGTGAGTTTCGTAGATGATCGTTCGTTCCCAGGGAATAAGTGGCGGCCGGTCATCACCCCATGTGAACGCAGGGTCAATCACGCGGCATTTTGGAATGTAGGCTGCGCTGTCGCGGTCATCGAACGTCAGGTCGTCACCTGATTCCATGCGATAACCGAACAATGCGGGATTCCAAGCCAGTTCGCCCACCACCGCCTTTGCATAGGGATCGAGCAGCAGCTTGTTGGGATTGAACCTGTGCCCATGCTCGGGATCATAAGGACCATGAACACGGTAGCCGTAGATCGTCCCCGGCCGGGCGTCGAGCAGAAATCCATGCCAGACTTCATCGGTGTATTCGGGCAGTTCGATGCGCTCGATCTCACGTTCGCCATCCATGTCGAAAAGACAAAGTTCGACCTTGCTCGCATTCGCAGAAAACACCGCAAAATTGACCCCACGCCCCGTCCAGGTCGCACCTAGCGGAAAGGGCAGGCCCTCTTGAACACGAGAGCGTCGTCTCACCCGCGCTGCGGCATCGGCTCTCGTTCTTGCGTCCATTGAAGCCCCTAATCGCCGAATCAAATCGGGACGAGGCTTCCGGTTCCACTCCCCGCTGGAGCACTGGCGCAATTTCTAAGAGCGTGCGCCTGGGCGGGTCATGGCCGCATCGTGCTGACCGAAGATGCGTGATCGGGCTTGAGCACGACCTTCACGCAACCATCCTCTTTGTCACGGAAGGTCTTGTACATCTTCGGTCCCTCTTCCAGCGGAACTTCATGAGTGATGACGAAGGAGGGATCGATTTGACCCGATTCGATCCGGCGCAAAAGGTCGTTCGTCCAACGATTGACGTGCGTTTGTCCGGTTCGAATAGTGAGCCCCTTGTTCATCATGGCTCCGAACGGGACCTTGTCGAGGAGCCCGCCATATACTCCGGGAACGGATAAAGTCCCTGCTGGCCTGCACACATACGCCATTTCGCGCAGGACGTGCGGCCGATCGGTCTCGAGCATCGCTGTTTGTTTGATCTTGTCGTAGACGGAATCAAGCGTGGCGGAAGCGTGTGCCTCGAGGCCCACCGCATCGATGCACTTCTCCGGACCCTTCCCGTCCGTCAGCTCGTTCAACCGCTCGATGACGCTTTCTTCCTCAAAATTGATCGTGATTGCTCCCCCAGCCTGGGCCATGCTGAGACGCTCCGGAACGTCATCGATCGCAATAACCCGGCCCGCGCCCAAAATCAGCGCGCTGCGAACAGCCATCTGACCCACCGGCCCACAGCCCCAGACAGCGACCGTATCCGTCGGACCGATGTCGCACTGTACTGCCGCCTGCCATCCCGTCGGGAAAATATCGCTCAGAAAGAGCAGCTGCTCGTCCGAAAACCCATTCTGCGGGATCTTGATGTGCGTCTTGTCGGCGAAGGGAACGCGGACATACTCGGCCTGCCCTCCGGCATATCCGCCCGTGATGTGGGAATACCCGAAAAGACCTGCGGTCGTGTGACCGAACACCTTATCTGCAACGCTCTTGTTGCGGTTGGAGCGTTCGCAGACGGAGTAATTGCCGCGCCGGCATTGATCGCATTCGCCGCAGAAGATGGTGAAGGGGATGACAACGCGCTCGCCAACTTTCAATGCACCTCTGCAGTCTGGGCCTACTTCGACCACCTCCCCCATGAATTCATGACCGAGAATATCGCCGCTTTCCATTCCAGGCATGTACCCGTCATAGAGATGCAAGTCGGAGCCACAAATCGCGCACGAGGTGACTTTCACGATCGCGTCCCTCGGCTGCTCGATTTTGGGATCAGGGACTTCGT
The DNA here is from genome assembly GCA_035718275.1 of Pseudolabrys sp. Classification (GTDB taxonomy): domain Bacteria; phylum Pseudomonadota; class Alphaproteobacteria; order Rhizobiales; family Xanthobacteraceae; genus Pseudolabrys. Next base: position 184,955 of record DASTHI010000031.1, read on the forward strand.
CACATCTGACATCCCTGGCGCCATGCCAGCAAAGGGCCTTCATCGGTCTTTCCTTTTTATCGATAGGGGTGCCGGTAAGTTCCCCCTCCATGCCCAACCTGACCAACGCGCGAAATTCAAAAAGGATCAGGTTTCCGTGTCGCAGTGAAATATCGGATTGCGAAATTTCCCAGCAGCGCCGGTTCTGGACATTTTTCCAGCTGCGCAGGAGAGCGGATGAGCAGAGGCCTTGTACGGAACATTTGATCGGGTGGGTCGGTTTTCTCGACGAGGAGGGTATGAGGGCTGGTGTGCGATGCAGAGATTGCTCTCAAGATTGGCGTGGACCGATCATCTCAGCAGACTGGAACAGGACAGACTCGTTGCGTCAGTATCGCGTGTTCAACAATTCGATGCTGGGGATCAGATCGTGCCTGCGGAGCGGCCTGTTGATTACAGCTCAGCCATTCTAGACGGCTTCAGCTGCCGTCAAAAAGTTCTGGAAAACGGCAGCCGGCAGATCACGGCATTTCATGTGCCGGGCGATTTCTGCGATCTGCATACCTATCTGCTGAAAACTTTGCCCGATAGCGTCATGGCGATGACCGCCTGTCGCGTCGCGTTGGTGCCACACGACGCAATCCACAAGATCGTTGCTCAGTCACCGCATCTTACGGCGCTGTTTTGGAAATCGACACTAGTCGACGCCTCCATCAATCGTCAGTGGATTGTCTCGATAGGCCGGCGCTCGGCAGTTGCCCGGGTGGCGCATCTTTTTTGTGAGCTCTATGCACGGCTCAAATTGGTAGGCCTCGCCAAAGAGCTCAAATTCCGGTTGCCTGCAACGCAATCCGATTTGAGCGACGCAACAGGAATGTCGCTCGTACATACGAACCGAACTTGCGGGTCTCTGCGGCAACATGGCCTGGCGACGTTTTCGCAACGCACCGTGACGATCCACAGCTGGCAGAAGCTGCAACGGGTCGCTGAATTCAACCCCGAGTACTTGCATATCGGAAATGGATCGGCGCCGTACTGAAGCGAGGCCCCGACTTTCTGATACTATTGATTGTGATCGAGCCGAATGCCTTCCTTCGCGACGCGGTTTCCCGCTCCGTGACTTGCGACCCGAATAACAGCGCCGCAGCGTTCGCAGCGATGGACCACCGCCTCTTCCGTTTCAGTCGACTGCATCGCCACCTGGCAAATGGGACATGGACGGGGCTTTCCGGCTTTGGCGAGCGACATCATGGGCAATACCTATACCCGCCGGAGATTGAGTCGATTACGGACTTCTACCTATTCGGCCGGCGCTAGTTGTACCGCTCGGCAAACGAAAAAATCATGGCGGAGACCCACATCCCGATGGAGATGGCGGCCGTCCACCTTGCAAATGTCAGGTAAGTTTCGCCTAAAACGGTCGCGCTCGCCCATTGCGCGTAGGCTTCCGGCGGCCTGTGTTCCTTGGGTAGATTGAGCCAAAGTTCGGTCCGACGATAGCTCTTGGTTCGTGCCTCGTATGCCTTGAGAATCAGAATGCCCGACATGAGGATGGTCAGGAAACCGCCGGCCTTGAATGCCAGGCTTGGCTCGAAGGACATCCCGATCATCACGCAAAAAATTGCGAGCGAGCCAAAGCCGCAGGCGCGCAACACGATTTCGTATGCAAGACGCCTCATGTGCTGCATCGGGTGATCCTTCGGCTGGTCGCGTCGAACAGGCACGATCAGCATTGAAACGCCCGGCGGGCGATTAAGTAGCAGCCCCGGAGCAACTATACCGGCGCTCCTGAACGGTTCAAAGACCGATCTCGAGGAAATTGCCGACCGCCGGCAAGGTGAGCAACGCCGTGCCGGCAAGCCAGATCCATAGCGAGACGACGCTCGAGTCCTCTGTAAGCTGCATGTAGCGCTCGTAAAGCGCGGCGGGGATGCCGCCGAGGATCACAGTCGCGGTCGAAACCATGAGCGATGAAAACATCAATGTCAGCCCGGTGCTGCCGAACAGGAGCGTCGGTGCAAGAACTTGAACGTGGATCAGCGCAAAGAGCAGCCACACTTGATTGAAAAGGCCATTGATCATTCCGAAAAATGCAATGCCGATATAGTAAAATTGGCGTTCCATGAGCGGCCTCAACTGCGAGAGGAGACGGCGCCCGCGAGAAGAAGAAGGTAGAGCAGGCCGACCCGCAGCCAAAACAGCCAGACCACGCCGAAAAGCCAGACCACGACGGGCGCCGCGGCCTTGGGCGTGACGATCGCAACGATAGCGACAACCGGATCAGTCAGGCGGCAAAATGCGCGCCAGATGTAATTTGTCGACTCGGGCTGGACGAGAAGGCCAAGCAGAGCCCTCCCCAGCAAGGTATACATCAACGCTGCCAGGATGAAGTTCGGCAGGTGGAAGTACCACAGGCTCACCAATCCGCCGCCACTCACGATTTCCCCCAAGCCCCTCTCAGTGCAATTACGGCCCGCGAGCTCGCACTACATCAGTGGATGGTGCATGCGCAAGAAAGAAGCGGGGCCCGCAGGCCCCGCACCGCTTTCCAACATGCGTGCGCAATCAAGTCTTTTCTTCGAGTATCGTTCGTCCACGCGGCTTGCGGATTTCGTCCACATAAGCCTGCATTTCCCTGGACGGCTCCTTGCCCATGAGGCTGACGATGATGATCACCGCAAAGCCGACCGGCACTCCCAACAACCCGCATGCGATGTTGTTGAGATTGAACCACCCAACCTTATTGGCGAGCGGGTGCGCCAGCGTCGGCCAGATCTCCATGGCATTGGGCGCCGCCATGGCTTTGGCGATATCTACGAGCGGTGCGCCTGTTGCCGGGCTGAGCATCGAGGTCATGCCGAAATACTTCACGCCATAACCCGGGAAGTAGCGGGTTACGAGCAAGTAGAACAGGCAAAGGCCGAAACCCGCGATCATGCCTGCGACCGCGCCTGCGGCCGTTGTGCGCTTCCACCAGATTCCCATCACGAGTGCCGGGAAATTGCCGGCCATCGCCAGTGAGAAGGCCCAGCCGACCATAGCCAGAATGTCGCCGGGTTTGGTTGCCGCGAGAGAAGCCGCTGCCACCGCCACGAAGAACAAGAGCACCCTGGCGACGGTCAACCGGCGAATGGTTGGCGCGTTGGGGTCAAGCATCTTGTAGTAGACGTCATGGCTGAGCGCGTTGGCGATCGCGAGCAGCAATCCGTCAGCGGTAGAAAGCGCAGCGGCCAGGCCGCCGGCCGCGACCAGCCCGGAGATCACGTATGGCAGTCCGGCAATTTCCGGCGTCGACAACACGATCACGTCCGTGTTGATCACGAAGTCCTGCAGCCGAACGACCCCCGGATGTCCGGCGATCGCCTTGCAGGCAGCGACGATTGCATCGACACTGGCCGCGGGCTTGCCGCAGATCTGGATGAGGCCAAGCTCGCCCCACTGAAACAGCCACGGCCGCACCTGCGTGAGATCACGGCCGATGATGTTCGTGTACACTTCCAGCTTTGAGAACGCCGCATAGGCCGGCGCCGAGAAGTAAAGCAGGAAGATGAAGAACAGCGACCAGGCGACGGACTGCCGCGCTTCACGCACCGTCGGCGTCGTGAAATAGCGCATCAGAATGTGCGGCAGAGATGCCGTCCCCACCATCATGCAGAACATGATCGCGAAGAAGTTGAACGCACTATAGTTGATGAACGGCTTGATGTGCGGCTTCAGGGCCGCTGCCGTGGTCAATCCCGTTGCGAGCAACTGCTGCTCTCGTGCCGTGATATCGGCAATGGCGGTTCCGTATGTGAGTTGCGGAATCGGAATGCCGTAGTGCTTGGTCGATAGGATCACGATCGGCGTCAGATACGCGATGATCAACACGATATACTGCGCGATCTGTGTCCAGGTCACCGCACGCATGCCGCCCAGCATCGAGCAAAGCAGAATGCCCGCGAGACCGGCAAACACCGCGATCTCGAACTTCATGCCGAGAAATCGTGAGGCGATAATTCCGGTGCCATACACCTGCGCCGTCACATAGGTGAAGGAGCAGCAGACAAGCACGATGACCGCGATACCGCGGGCGAAATTGCCGCCGAACCGGAACGACATGAAATCCGGCACCGTATAGGCGCCAAACTTGCGTAGATATGGGCCGATCAAAATCGAGACCAGGACGTATCCGCCCGTCCAGCCCAGCACCCAGGTGAGGCCGTCATAGCCGAGCAGGAAGAGAGTGCCGGCCATGCCGACGAAGGAGGCCGCCGACATCCAGTCAGCGCCAGTCGCCATGCCGTTGTAGAAGGCAGGCACGCGCCGGCCGGCGACATAGTATTCGGAGATCTGCGCCGTCCGGGTCATGATGCCGATCACGGCATAAACGAGGATGGTGAAACCGACGAACAGATATCCCAAGACCCGATTTGGCACGCCAACCTGTTCGAAGATGGCGAGCAGAATGATGAAGCCGATGAATCCACCGGTGTAGGTGCCGTACATCCGCCCCAGATTCTTGATGAAGTCCGAAGTGTCGGCAGAAACTTGCGTTGCCATTGTTCAATCCCCCGATCAGTCGTCTTCTGCCACGCCGTGTTCGCGATCGATCTGATCCTGCTGTCTCGCGAATACGAACAGCATGACCACAAAGACGATCAGCGAGCCCTGCGCGGCCATGTAGAAGCCGAGTGGGAACTTCAAAATTGGGATCGTGATGTAATTCAGCGGCACCACAAACATGTGGATGATGTAGCCGAAGAAGACCCATATCCCGAGGTGAGTCAGCATGAGCTTGGTTGTTTTCTGCCAGTGCACTTCGTCGTTGGATTGAGCCATGGGTTCGTCACCCCCCCTTGCCGTGGCGCGCAGAGTCACCAGCGCCGTTTGGTTTTGCCGAAGGGGGCGATTGCATGTGGTATAATCGGCGCCCGCGACGGCCGTCGGGCCCATCAGCGCGGGTCCGCGCAAAAAGATTAACACTGCGTAATTTTCGCAGTATACGACTTTAGTTGTATAGCAGGCTTGTAAGTGACAGAAATATCAACTGATCTCGGGATGGTCTGTTTTCACAGGCGCGTAGTGTGATGAATCTACGGCACATTTTTGGCCGCCGGCCAGCCATCGCAACCGAAGCAGGCCTTGCCGAATTCATCGACGAGAACGCCGCCTTTCTTGTGCAGAAAGGTCTATACGAGTACTCGCGCGCCCGTGCCGGCCACTATGCGAAGATTCTTTTTGCCGAAGAGTGCTTTCGCGCTGCGATCGAAAACTCGCGCTGGCGCGCCTTCCCGCTCGGGCTGGCGATGCTGACCGAGATGATCGACGGCGTCTTGCGTCCGCATGCCAATGACCGCCGCACTTTTCTTGACCGCCTCTCGGCAGTTACCCTTTCGGTTTTTGATCGCTACCCTGCGCCTGCCGCATTGGGCGCCGAGACCTGGTCAGAAGCGCGCGGCGAACTGCTGCGCCAGATCGAATTCGTTGGCATGCATCCAGCCAAGGCGGCGAAGGACATTCCGATACGGTTTTGCGAGAGCTACTTCGCGCTGATGCCCATCCATGAAAAGCTGCGGGCCAGCGAATTCCATACGATCAGCAATTATCTGCGGGTGACGATGTGCAATATTCACCACGAGTTCACAACCCGCATGGATGCACCGGCACTTGCACGCGAACTTCAGCCCGCCTGAAGTGCGGCTCGGTTCTCACAGTGCTGTGAGGGCGGCATGGTCGTCAGCAATGCTACGCCGCTGATCGCGCTCGACGCCGTTGCACTCGACACCGAAACGACAGGGCTTGATCCCACCGACGCTCGACTCGTCGAGGTAGGGGCAATTCGCGTCAAGCGAGGGCGCATTTCGTCACAAGATTCATTTCACCGGCTCGTTGCGCCAGGAATTCCCATTCCCGCATCGGCTACCGCAATCCATCACATCGACGATACCAGGGTCGCAGGAGCTCCAGCGTTCGCGGAGGTCTGGACCGCCCTGAAAGATTTCATCGGTGACTCCATCGTGATTGGACATTCTGTGGGTTTCGATCTTGCCGTTCTTCAGGGCGAATGCAGGCGTGCGAGCCTGCCATTCGACTCACCCCGCACACTTGATACTCGTCTCCTCTCCGAAGTCGCCGAGCCTGCCCTTGCCAGCCACTCGATCGAAAGCCTGGCGGCATGGCTCAAGATCCAGTTGACGGACCGTCACTCCGCGTCCGGAGATGCGCTCACCGCGGCCAGGATTTTCATCGCACTGCTACCGAAGTTGCGAGAGTGCGGAATTCGTACAGTGGGGGAAGCCACACTGGCCTGCCGTGGACTGACCAAGTTACGGGACGAGCAATCCCGCGCCGGATGGGTCGACGCGCTCGACTCGCCCGCACGAGGCGACGCAAGACGCACGCTTGCGCAAATCGACACCTATCCATACCGCCACCGTATCCGTGACGTCATGAGCACGCCTGCGCAGTTCGTTGCTGGCCACACCTCCGTAGCAAAAGCCCTGCAGCTGCTGATGCAGCGACAGATATCCTCGGTCTATGTTCGCCCGAATGACGAGGATGGACAGCCGCCAAGCACATCCGGAATCGGCATCGTTACCGAACGCGACGTGCTGCGTGCCGTTGCGATGCATGGACGTGATGCGCTGGAAATGCCGGTCGCAAAACTGATGAGCACGCCGCTGGCAGCCGTTCCGGCCGATGATTTCATCTATCGCGCGATAGGCCGCATGAGCCGCCTTGGAATTCGCCATCTCGGCGTGACTGACGAGAATGGCAATATCATCGGAGCACTTTCTGCTCGCAACCTGCTTCGGTTGCGCGCTGGCGAAGCTGTCTCTCTCGGCGATGAAATCGACCATGCGAGCGATATTCCCGAACTGGCGGAGGCGTGGGCGAAGCTGCCCCACGTAGCGGCTTCATTGCTTGTCGAAGGCGTTGGGGCGCGCGAAGTCGCGGCTGTTATTTCGGGCGAGGTCGGCGCTGCCACGCGACAGGCTGCCGTCCTCGCGGAGAGAAGAATGATCGATGAAGGTCACGGCAGAGCGCCCTGCGCCTATTCCCTCGCAGTCCTTGGCTCCGCCGGACGCGGCGAAAGTCTGCTGGCCATGGATCAGGACAATGCCCTGCTATTTGCCGAAGGCGCTGAAGCGGGCAGCGAGGCGTGGTTTGCCAAGCTCGGGAGCCATGTCGCCGATATCCTGCATGAGATCGGGGTGCCCTATTGCAAGGGCGGCGTCATGGCGAACAATCCCGATTGGCGCGGATCGCTCACAACTTGGGGCGATCGAATTAATCGATGGATTCGCGTCTCTAAACCAGAGCACCTGATGTCGGTCGACATCTTCTTCGACATGCGGCCAGTGCATGGTGAATCCCGGCTCGGTATTGAGATATGGCGACACGCATTCGATGCCGCGCATGGCGACGTCGGCTTTGCCAAACTGCTCGCCGACGCTGCCGGAGGCGTCGAACCTGCAATCGGATTGTTTGGACGCTTCAGAAGCAGGCAGGGCCGCCTGGATCTCAAGAAGGGAGGCCTATTCGGGCTCGTGAGTGCGACACGCGCCCTCGCGGTCTGCCATCATGTGGTCGAGCGCTCGACGCATGCGAGGCTCCTCGGGCTCAAAGCACTGGGCATTGGCGGTGCACACGATCTAGAAGCGCTCGCCGAGGCTCAGGAAACGTTTCTGCGTCTTCTTTTGGCTCAGCAACTGGAAGACATCGAGCGTGGCGTGCCGCCCTCGAATACAATCGAGGTGAAAAACCTGTCGTCGCGTGACAGCAGCCGGCTGCGCGCGGCGCTTCAAGCCGTTCGCCAACTCGATGACCTCAAGCGTGACCTCTTGTTCAGCAACTGACGAAACACAGCGGCTGGTAACGCTTTGCGTCGGGCCTTCGATCTCAGAGCATCATCGCCACGGACAGTAGGCGACGCATGCGAATTCCGTCGGCCCTTCGACGGTAGGCACAGCTTCCCATTGCAGCTGACAGCCGTCTTCGGTCAATCCATCGCAGTACGGCGCAGGAGCATCGATGTAAGCGTATGGATAGTAATAGGCGGAACCCAACGCTATTGCGCTGAGCGCGCTCAGTGCAACGAAAGTCCTCCAGTGGCCATGCCGGTGCACCCGGTGGCCGCCACGCCATATCGAATAATTCCTGCCGGCGACCCGAACGTTCCTTGCGTCGCGAATCCTGACGTTCCCGAATTGCTTCGGCTGGGAAAGCCTGCGCTGCTGCATCACCTGCGGCTGCTGAGTTCGCGGCCGTTGAAGTTGCGGCTGTTGCGTTAGCCTGCGCTGCTGTATCGAAGGCTGGCCTGGCTGCGTTAGCCGTCGCTGCTGAATCGTTCTCTGCTGCTGCAGTTTGGGCTGCTGGCTCATGCGCGGCTGTTGAATGCGGGGCTGCTGAATCGTTCGCTGCTGCATGCGAGGGTGCTGAACTCTGTGCTGCTGGACCCCTGACTTGCGCCTGGACTGATCGGATTGGCTGACCTGTGCCGAGAACTCCGTTGCACCAGGAACATTCCCTGCGGACCGGGCGTGAACTTGAAGGGTGAATCCAAGACTGAGCGCACTTGCTAGAGCAACCGCAGTCACAGCCAGGTCAAATCGTCGCTTCATGGCTTCCTCCTGCTTTCCCGGCCATATCGATGCGCAAGGGCGGGATGTTCGCGCCGCCGCCGAGGACTTCTAAGCAATCGCCGGCAATGTACTTTATTTAACTCAAGCGACCATTTATTTGTCGCAAATTTCTTGTGGCAATGTGCGTCAAATCTCAGTCGTCATGGCCCGTGCCTGCACACGTCAAGGCTTGATGGCACGCGAAGGTCCCAAACTGCGCGCAAGTGGCTCCGGCACGCTCCTCGGTGTCATGCACTTTGCAAACAGGTAAAGCGCGACCCGGTCGGGAACTGACCCGACGAAAATGGCCTAGCACATCGCTCGAACCGAAAGTTGCGCGCCTACATCTTTTCTAGCGCAGCGTAGATCTTGCTTCGACTATTTCCGACGCGCTTGATCACACTCCGCACAGTGTCTGCGCTGACGCCGAACTTCCTTGCGACGTAATAGACCTCGGAGGCTTGACGCCCCGAGACGCGAGATCGATCCGCTTTTCCACGTTTCTGCTTGCTGTCAGCCATATGAGATCTCCTTCCAACCACATTGCGAGGCAGCTTTAAGGATTCCCCTCCCCACTGAGACGACGACAGAGGCAATCGCGTCATCGGGTAGAATGATATCAGCAAGCTGCATCATTGCACCAGAAATCTGTATGATTTTCATCGACCAACTGACCGAAGGCGCGAGACGCCCTTCTGATTCGAAGCTCTCGCACGTCGTGAACCGGAATCGATTTCAAGTCTTCGAAGATGCTCGACCCGTCGCCCTTGGTCCAATCCGGATTGAAAACGTTCCCAACCGCTCGATCGAACAATCGACCACGTCTCCTGGCACAAGCGGACCGACGCCAGCGGGCGTGCCAGTGAGAATGATGTCGCCAGGGCAAAGTTCATACTGGTTCGAAAGTTTGGCGATGATTTCCGGCACGTTCCAGATCATCTGGCTGATATCGCCCTTCTGCCGTGTGCGTCCGTTGACCGACAGGCTGATCGATCCGCTGCGGATCGGCCCAGTCGCTTCGATGCGGTGAATGGCGCCGCACGGCGCCGAATGATCGAACGATTTGCCCATTTCCCATGGAAGGCCGCGCTTCGCAGCCTCGCGCTGCAGGTCGCGGCGGGTGAGATCGATGCCGATGGCATAGCCGAAGATATGTGTTTCAGCCGTTGCAACAGGAATATCTGATCCCCCGCGGCCGATCGCAGCCACAAGTTCGACCTCGAATTGAAAGTCGCTGGTGCCCGCCGGGTAAGGGATCACGGAATCGGCATGCACCAGCGCGTCTGTCGGCTTCTGGAAAAAGAAAGGCGGATCGCGCTCGTCCGCCTCTTTCATCTCGCGGATATGATCGAGATAGTTGCGTCCCACGCAATAGATCCGCCGTATCCGAAAGCGCGCATCGTGTCCGACGATCGGGAGTGTCACCGGCTCAGCCGCAATCGTTACTGCCAGGTCGCTGTTCACCAGGGGCGGTCCCTCACATTGGTGATGTGGTCACGATCGGGAGGCGTCAGGCAAAGCCCGATGCAGGAATAGACCAGCTCGGGATGCGGATTGAAGCCGCGATGAAATTTGCCAATTGGTTCGGAATAGACATCCCCCGCCTTTGCCCGGACCAGCGAACCTTCCTGGAAGTGGGCCTCGAACAGGCCTTGCGTGCACACGAAGAACGTCGCGCCATTATGGCAATGCCAGTTTGTGTAGCCGCCGGGCACGATTTCGGCGCTGAAAACCAGCACCTTCGCCTGCGCATCTTTCGGAAGCGAGCTGTAGACCGAATCGAGAAGGACGTTGCGCCTGTGCTGTTCGCCAAGCTTGAGAAAGCCATCGAGGCTTAGCTTAAGATCCTTGTACTTGTCGAGCTGGAGTTGCACGTCTCGAATCCCTTTATGTTTCGTCAGTTTCCGAAAGTGACACTATCGGAGCCGCGCGTCGCCCACCCGGTCATGCGTTGCTCGATGGCAACGCAAATCACGTACATTCCGACGCCCATGAGCCCGGTGACGATAAGTCCGGCGAAAGCCAACGGGACCTCAAAGCGTGAGGATGCGACCAGCATCAGGTGACCGATCCCGGCGTTGGCGGCCACTGTTTCAGCCACAATCGATCCGACGAAGGCGACCGTCATCGCGATCTTCAGCGAGGCGAAGAAATAGGGCATCGCCCTCGGCAGGCCGACTTTCATGATCACCTGGCGCCGCGTCGCGCCCAGTGCGCGCAGCACATCGCGCAATTCAGGTTCGACAGTCGCGATGCCGGTCGCGACATTTACAAGAATTGGAAAGAACGACAGTAGAAATGCGGTAATCACCGCCGGGATCGTGCCGATGCCGAACCAGATGACCAGCACCGGGATGACGGCAACTTTCGGCACGGAATTGAAGGCGATCAGCGCGGGATAAAAACCATCATAGATCACCCGTGAAGACCCGAGCGCCACCCCACCAATGCCGCCGATCACGATGGCGAAGGCGAAGCCGACAAGGGTGGTCATCAGCGTCTGCCATGAATTCTCGAGAATCGGCACGCGCCATCGCCACAGCTCCTCGAAGATCGCAGTCGGAGCCGGCAGCACGAACTGCTGGATCTGAAAGATCCGGACGGCCAGTTCCCAAAGCACAAACATGCCGGCGATGACCGCCCACGGAAGCACCTGACGGACGAGCTTACGATCGAAGAATGAAGTGGGTCGCACCGGAAGCTCAACGCTGTCGGCACTTGCGACGCGCGTGTTTTCCATATCAGGCTGCGCTTGCACGTGCTGCACTGATGTGCTCCCGCAATTCATGCACCAGGTTCACTGATTCAGGTTGATAGGTGCTGTCGAGGCTCCGCGGCCGCGCCGTTTTCACTTCGCGATCAAGGATGATCCGGCCCGGCCGTGCGCTCATGACGAGCACGCGATCGGCCAGGAACACCGCTTCGCGCAGGTCGTGAGTGACCAGGATCACCGTCGGCCGGCGCGCCAGCCAGAGTTCCTGCAGCGCCAGCCACAGCTCCTCGCGCGTGAACATGTCGAGAGCGCCGAACGGCTCGTCGAGCATAAGAAGCGAGGGCTCATGAATGAGCGCGCGGCAAAGCTGCGCCCGCTGCTGCATGCCTCCTGAAAGCTGCCAGGGCTGCTTGGCCTCGTACCCCTTGAGCCCGACGAGCGCGAGAAGGTCGCGCGCTTTCGCTTCGTAGCCGCTCCGCTCCTTGCGCAATCGGCTTGCATGCGGCTCAACAATCTCGAGCGGCAGCATCACGTTCTGCAGGATCGTGCGCCAGGGAAGCAACGACGAATTCTGAAAAGCCATGCCGACGCAATTCAGCGGCCCGGCAACGGGCCTGCTTGCGACGCTGACATGACCAACGGTAGCGGGCCAGAGTCCGGTGACCACCTTCATGAGCGTGGATTTTCCGCAGCCGGACGGACCTACAACGGCGACGAATTCTCCCTGCTCCACTTCGAAGCTGGTCCGGTGAAGCGCAAGCGCCGTCTCCTCCTCGTTGTAACGAAGCGAAACGTCCTGCAGTCGAACGAAACCAGGCACGAGCTTTCCCCGATCAGCCAATAGCGTCGTGGCGGCCCATTCGCGGGCGCGCAAATTGCGGATCGGCGCCGTTGCGCATCCTATTTCTGCAGGATGCTCTTGTGCACCATCGCGTGCACGCCTTTGACATTGTTCACGGTCTGCGTCACGTGCAGGTCCCCGGCAAAACTGCACATTGCATAGGCTTCATCCTTGTGGATGCCGGTCATGGTTACGATCCAGTCGATCATTTCCTTGAGCGCCTGACGTGCCGCATCATCAAGGTCCGTATCAAGGCCGAACGTGATGTAATGGGTCGCGGTTTCGGCCCGCGGCATCTTCCAGCCGAGGTTTTTCTTCACGTGGAATTCGAACGTGCCGGCGAGCGCAGTTTCTATCGCGGTGCCGTCGACCTCTCCGTCACCCTGCGCCGCATGGCCATCGCCCGTCGAGAACAGCGCGCCTTCGTTCCACACCGGGAGGTAGATGGTACTCCCGGCCGTCAGTTCCTTGCAGTCGAGATTGCCGCCGAATTCACGCGGTTCCTTGCTGTTCTGGCGTCCGAACACGGCGGCCGGCGCCACGGCCAATTGGCCGAAAAAAGGAGCGATCGGAATCTTGTAGCCTGAGGCCGTAGTCGCGACATTCGCTTTCAAATCAAGAGGTACATGGATCAGCTTTGTGTACGGGAAATCTTCGGGAATAGTCCCCATGTAGCCGCGGAAGACATTCCAGCCCCAGTTCTGACGCAGCTTGATGTCGAGGATCTTGACCTCGAGAACATCGCCTACGGCCGCATTGCGGATATACACCGGCCCCGTGAAGATGTGATTGCCCGACCCTTTCTTCACCTTCTGATGAATTTCGACGATGTCGGGCAGAATATCGAAGCCGCTGTCCTTGGCCGGCATCCACTCTGGGTTGCAGGTGGCGCATTCGATTGTCACCCGCTCGCCGGAATCGATCGTGAGCGCGGGTTTGATCGTGGCGTCTAGATACCCCCAATGCACCGTCTCGGGCGTCGCCCGCAAAAGCTTGGTCGCTGTGTTCGCTGTGGTGCTCACATTCATGACCGACCTCAACTGCCGGGAATGATCCCCGGCTCCATGCTGTAACAATACTTCGCGATTTCACCGGCGCGTGTGAACCAGATCTGGCCAGCCTCCTTGTGCTGCACGCAGTGCTTCAAAGCCTGCCGCAGCGGTCGCAATCGAAACGGCTGTCCAAGAATGAAGCCGTGTAGCGACAGCGAGAACACCAGCGGCTGCTTCTCGGAAGCTTCCAGCAATTCTTCGAATTGATCGACAATCATATCGGCAAATTCCCGGCCCGTGTGATCGCGTATCGCAAGCGCGCCGGCGTCGTTGAGTTCCATCGGATAAGGTACTGACAGCAGCGGGCCGGCGCGCGTACGCATCCAAATCGGCTGGTCATCCACCGGCCAGTCGAGTAGGTGCGTGAAGCCGCATTCCTTGAGCAGATCGGGAGTCACGTTCGACTCCGCGGCGCCGGGTCCCATCCAGCCGGTTGGCCGCACGCCAACATGCTTCGTGATGACATCGACGCATTCCTGGATGACGCGCCGCTCGTCATCCTCCCACATGCCGCGCAATACTTCGGCATTGGTGCGGCCGTGACCAAGCACGTCGTCGCCGCGCTGCTTTATCTTCTCGATGATGTCGGGATATTCGTAGCAGACTGCGGAATTCAGCAGGATCGATGCAGGCAACTTGAGCTCATCGAGAATCTCGAAGAAGCGCCAGTTCCCCACCCGGTTGCCGTAATCGCGCCAGGCGTAGTTGCGCGTGGTCTGCGGGCCGGTGCGATTGTGCGGGTCCATGCCCAGCCCGGCCTGGAACGCGAAGTGTTCGATGTTGAGTGCGACATAGAACGCGAGCCTTTTGCCGTCAGGCCAAGTGTAGTGCTTGCGTCTCGTGATCGGAATGAAATCATATCGCTTGTGGTGAGGCAGCTTCAGCATGCGTTTACGTCCCCCGACGCGGCACCATTTTTTTCGAACGGCACGCTAGACTAGTTCAAGTTACTTGATCAACGGGAAATTAGAACGTCGGCGGCGTATTCACGAACAGGATGCGCGCCTCGGCCTTTCCTCGGTTCCTGTATCCGTGGCCGATCTCCGAGCGGAAGCAGAACGTGTCGCCGACGGACAACTGATACGCCTTGTCGCCGAGAAACAGCTCGATCTCGCCGGCAATGACATAGCCGACTTCCTCGCCTTCGTGCGAAATCAGGCCGAAGCTCGAGCCGCCCGGCGCGACCACGTGGATGTTGCTCTGCAGAAGGTGTCCTTTCGCATACGGGATGACGCGCTCCATCACGATGCCATGCCCACGCCGCACCGGATCCATCTCTATCCTTGATCGGCGCCCGGCGCGCGTGACGACCGGGGCATCCTGCTGCTCCTGCGTGAAGAGCTCTCCGAGGCCTATTTGCAGTACTCCGCAGAGCTTGTGCAGGACCTGCAGCGAGGGCTCGATCTTGTTGTTCTCGATTTTCGACACCAGACTTTCGGAGCAGCCTGCCGCCTCGGCAACGTCCTTTAGGCGCGAGCCGCGCATGAGTCTCGCATGCCGCAGCCGCGTGCCGATCGCGTATCGCGCAAGGTCGAGAACCTCGGCGCTCTCCCGTGCAAGTCGGCGCTGGCCCTTGCTGCTGCCCTTTGCGTGCAGCGGCAATTGGGCGCGCTCGGTCCGCGGCGCGGTTCTGTTCCTGGATTTCGGCATGCTCATTCCATTCGGTCTGGGGAGCTCACGATAATCACGTTCGGCAAGCCATTCAATTGACTTTCCTGACGATAAAGTTAGCGTTCGTGAAAAGGCGCGAGGACGATAACGCGCCCGTCACCGGAGAGGAGATTTCCAAATGCTCAAATTCTGCACGCATGCCCGACGAGCCCTTGCGCTCGCTGCGGTCGTGCTTCTTGCCCTTTCGGCGCACGCACGCGCGCAGGCGCCGGAGAAAAAGGACATCAAGGTGATGATGGACTGGATCATCCAGGGCACGCACGCGCCATTTTTCGTCGCGCAACAGAAGGGCTACTATAAGGACGCCGGACTCAATGTGCAGATCGACGCCGGCAAAGGCGCGACCAATGTCGCCGTCAGTGTTGCCGGCGGCGTCTATGACTTTGGCTGGGTCGACATGCCGTCAATGATCAAGTTCAACGCGCAGAACCCGAGCTCGCCGCTCATCGCAGTCTATATCAGCTTCGATGACTCTCCTCTCGCATTCATCACGCTTAAGTCCAAGAATATCCGCAAGCCCGCGGACCTGAACGGCGCGCGCATCGCCGGAGGTCCTGGCACAGCCGTGCACGATACGGCGTCGATCCTGTTCAAGGCCGCGCATGCAGAAAACGTCAAGGTAAATTGGCTGCCTGTGCAGCCGCAGCTGTTCGGCCCGATGGTTCTGCGCGGCGAGGCTGATGGCACGGGTGGCTTCATCAATTCCAACATTCCGGCGTTGATGGATGTCGGCATCAAGTTCGATGACATCTACGCCGTGAAATATGCCGATTTCGGCGCCAACATGTACGGCCTGACACTCGCCACGACCAAGGCTTTCATCGAGAAGAATCCGCAGACTGTGCGCGCCATGGTGAAGGCTCTGAACCGCGGCACCATCGACACCATCAAGGATCCGGCCGCCGCGCTCAAAGTGATGAAGAGCGTCGACGCAATGATGAAGGACGATATTGAAAAGGTAAGGCTCGATCTTGCGCTCACCGTCACCAATACGAAGTGGGTAAAGGAGCACGGACTGAGCGTGGCGCAGCCTGAGCGAATAAAGTTCACGATCGACTCTGTGGCAGCCGCGTATGGCCTCACCAACCCGCCCAAGCCGGAGGACGTTTACAACGACAAGTTCCTGCCGCCGGTCTCCGAGCGGATGGTCAAATAAATATCGGGAGCGGGCTAGAGCTCAGCCGAGAGAAGTGATTCCGGGACAGTGCGCGAGCGCCGGACCCGGAATTTAGGTGCAGGCACGGAGAGTGCACCCGCGTCTCATGCTGCCGGATATGAAAAACGGTGCGCGAGCGGGATCAAACGGTCCCGCAGTATTGCTTCCAGGCCTGCAGGATGTCCGTGAACCCTGCAGGCTGGGCCTCACAATTCGCGCCGTCCGGCGGAATAGTGACCCATGGCTGGGCGCTGCGCGTCCAGATGTGTCCCACCGGAAAAAGCCAGCGCGTGTCGTCGAGATTGCCGGGCTTCACGATGGTGATCTTCGTGTTGGCTCTCGGCTCATGAAAGAGTCGGGTGCCACAGCTCGCGCAGATTACGCAATCGATCACACGCCCGCTTTCGTGCTGGCGCTCCCACACTGCCGGCTTGCCTTCCGTGATCACGACCGCATTCCTTTCGGCGAGAAGCGATAGGGCGAAGGCGCTGCCCGACTGGCGCTGGCACTCGGTGCAATGGCACGCGTACACAGCAAGTGGCGCGGACGTGATCTTGTAGGCGACTTTTCTGCACTGACACCTGCCAGTCAGCGGCAGTTCGAAATTCGGTTTCATGGAAAATGCTCCGCGTGCCAATCCGCTTCGAGTTCAGGGTTGATCTTGGCGTCGATGACGAAGACGCCGGGCGCGCCCTCATTGACCCACCGGCGCAGCGGGTCGAGATCGGCAAGCGTCCGAACGGTTGCCCCGCGCGCGCCATAACCGCGCGCGATTGCGGCGAAATCCGTTTCCGGAAACTGCACGATATCGGTCGAGTAGCCCCGGCGGCGGAAGAAATGGACTTCCGCAGCATACGAGCTGTCGTTGTAGATCAGAATGCAGAGTCGCAACCTGAGGCGGATTGCTGTTTCGAGGTCCGCAATCGACATGAGGAAACCGCCGTCGCCGGCGCCGAGCACCGCCAGCTTGCCCGGATTGGCGATCGCAAGGCCGATCGCGGAAGCGAGGCCGAGACCCACCGACTGGAATGAGTGGCTCAGGCACGAGGCCTTCGGACTGGGAACACGAAGATAACGTGGGACCCAGCCGCAAAAGTGGCCGGAGTCGGAGGCGACCACGCGATCCTTGGGCAGGATTTCATCCACCGCCTTGCTCAAAGTGCGGGGATCGATGTGTCGCGCATTCGACTGATCGGGGTGCGGAAAATGATGATTGTCACCCGAGCGGATGCGCTCGCGCGTGTGCTGATTGCGGCGGCCATTCTTCGGCACGCCGGATCCGATCTCGGCCAGCAAGGCTTCGGCGGTCGCCTTCGCATCGGCCAGCACTGCAAATTGCACCGGCATCTGGTAGCCCAGTTTTGATGCGTCGATGTCGATCTGCGCGACGCTTGCGCGCGGCGCGATAAGCTTGCCTTTCTTTGTCGTCCATTGCGTGAAGCTTACGCCAAAGCCGAGAATGAAATCGCTTTCGCAGATCAGTTCGTCCGCCGCGGGAGAGGAAAAACCGCCGCAGATTCCGACCGACCATGGGTCCTCGGCAAAGAGCCCGTGGCCGCAGACCGATGTTGCAAGCAGCGCCCCCAGCCGATCGGCGAGGGCGACGAGCTGAGCTTCGGCATCGGAGAGAACGGCGCCGCGCCCCGCCAGAATGAGCGGACGCTGCGCTCGCATGAGGGCTTCGGCGAGCCGTTTTACATCCTGCGGATCGGGCTGCAGACGTCCCGGGATC
This sequence comes from Pseudolabrys sp., assembly GCA_035718275.1. Lineage (GTDB taxonomy): Bacteria > Pseudomonadota > Alphaproteobacteria > Rhizobiales > Xanthobacteraceae > Pseudolabrys. The sequence continues at coordinate 202,705 of DASTHI010000031.1, forward strand.
GGCGTGAGTTCGAGTGGCGCATTCGTGCCATCGGCCTTTGCGTCCTGCACGTCAAGCGGCAGACTAAGAACCACGGTCTGGCGGTCGCGCAGAACCCGGGTCACCGCTCGGAGCAGGTCGCCGCGGGCGGACTCCGGCGTATGCGTTCGCTCTGAAATCGCGCCGACCGAGCGCACAAGCTCGGCCTGATCGAAATAAAAGTTCGATTTAATATTGCCCGTCTGCACGTCTCCCGCGAGGACCAGCAGAGGCGTCCGGCTTTTTGCCGCTTCGCCTATTCCGGTGATCGCATTGGTGAGGCCCGGTCCGGAATGGAGACTCACGAGCGTCAGCTCACCCGTCGCCTTCGCATAGGCGTCGGCCATGCTTGCGGCATTGCCTTCGTGCCGGGCGGAAATGAACTCGATACCGGCCTCCACCAGACCATGCGAGATCTTGAAATTGGCAGTGCCAAGCAAACCGAAGCACCGGCGGGCGCCGAGGTGAGCAAGATCCTTTGCCAGGGCTGACGCGACTGTTGGGCTGCTCAAAGCGTGTCGATGGTTTGTTTGACTCCCTAACCTACTCATAACAATATAGGAAATACATGACAAACAACCGGGTGCTCGAACCGGACAGGGGGAGGAATCTCACCATGTGCAAGAAGCTTGCACTCGGATTTTTTGCGGCAACTCTCGTCTGCTCGTCAGCCATCGCTCAGGAAGTGACGCTCCGCGCGGTCACCGCCTTCGCCGAGAAGACGACTTATTCGCGCGGGTTCGAGAAGTTCATCGAGCGCGTCAATGCGGAAGGCAAGGGCAAGATCCAGATCAACTATATCGGCGGGCCGAAGGCGATGCCGCCATTCGAGCTCGGCAAGGCGCTGCAGAGCGGCGTCATCGACATTGCAAACACGACCGGCGCCTTCACCACGAACGTTATGCCGGAAGGCGATGCGTGGAAACTGACTGAGAAGCCAATGGCGGAGCTGCGCAAGAACGGCGGCTATGACTATATGGCCAAGCTCTACGCCGAGAAAATGAATGCCATTTTCCTTGCGCGGCTGGTCGACAACAATCCGTTTCATCTTTACCTGACCAAGCCGATTTCAAAACCCGACCTGACCGGTCTCAAGATCCGCATCACACCGGTCTATCGCGACTTCTTTCAGGCGCTCGGCGCGACCGTCGTTCAGACGCCACCGGGTGAAGTCTACACCTCACTCGAGCGCGGCGTCGTGGATGGCTATGGCTGGCCGATCACCGGCATTTTCGATCTCGGCTGGCACGAGAAGACTAAGTACCGCGTGGATCCCGGCTTCTACACCGCCGAGGTGTCGGTTCTCGTCAACAAGACGACCTGGGACAAGCTGACGGACGCACAGAGAGCCGTGCTGCGCAAGGCGGCCGATCTCGGAGAATCCGAGGCGGCAGCCGAGTTCGCTGCGGAGAATGCCAAGGACACGAAGCGGCAGGCAGACGCCGGCATTCAGACGATCAAGTTCGACGCCGCAGGCGCCGAGGCATATCGGGCGAAAGCGTATGAGGCCGGCTGGGCAGGCATCATCAAGCAAAGCCCCGAACACGGCCCCAAGCTAAGGGAATTTTTCTCGAAGAAGTAGACGTAGCCTTTCGTTCGGGTGAGCCGCAGCATGGCGCGATTGTCCGACTGGTATGAGCGCCTGCTCGATGCACTTGTGATCGCCGCCTGTGTTCTGCTGCTGGCGATGACCCTGATGATCGGTGCTGACGTTATCTCGCGCAACATCGGTGGCGGCGGCGTCCCCGTGAGCAATGAACTCTCCGAGGACATTCTCTATCTGATGACATTGTTGGCAGCACCCTGGCTGTTGCGCCAGGGTCAGCACATCCGGGTCGACATCATCTTGCGCACATTGCCCGTTCGCATCGCCTGGCTTCTGGAATGGCTTGGTGACATCGTCGGCCTTTTCTGCTGCATCTATTTCGTCTGGTACGGATATCTGATCACGCTCGCGAGCTACGAAGCGGGGTCGGTCAACATCAAGACTCTGGTGACGCCCGAATGGTGGACCCTGGCACCGCTTCCGCTCGGGTTTGCCCTGCTTGCTGTCGAATTCATTTTCCGCATGCACCGGCTGGCCTCCGCGGAGATTGGCCTGCGCGAGGACGCGGTCTCAGCGGCCTGAAGCCTCCACTTCACGAGGAGATGTCAAGCATGTCCTGGCAAATGGCCTCGCTGCTCCTCCTCGGTGGCTCCACGGGGCTGCTGTTTGCCGGAATACCGGTCGCGATCTCGTTCATCGCAATCAATCTGATCGGCGCCTTCCTTTTCCTCGGCGGCGATGCTGGCCTGCACCAGGTCGCGCGCAACAGCGTCGCGGCCGTGATCAATTTCTCGCTGACACCGATTCCCCTTTTCATTCTCATGGGCGAAGTGCTCTTTCACACCGGCCTTGCTCTCAACGTTATTGACGGAGTCGAGCGCCTGATCCGCCAGGTGCCCGGGCGGCTTGCCGTCGTCGCCGTCGTCGCAGGAACGATCTTTTCCGCGATCTCGGGATCGACGATTGCGACGACGGCCATGCTCGGGTCGCTGATGCTGCCGGTCATGCTGTCGCGCGGCTACAGCCCCGTCCTTGCAACGGGCCCGATCATGGCGATCGGCGCGGTCGACATGCTCATTCCACCCTCGGCGCTCACCGTCCTGCTCGGCAGCCTGTCGGGAATCTCCATTTCCAAGCTGCTGATCGGCGGCATCGTACCCGGCCTGATGCTGAGCGCTGCTTTCGTGGGCTACATTGTCACACGCGCCCTGATGCGGCCCGACCTTGCCCCCGCAACACCGATCGAAAGCAAGAGAGGCTGGGCGCGCTACGAGCTTCTCGTCCTTTATGTCGTCCCGCTCGCCTCGATCTTCGTAGTCGTTATTGGCGCGATGTCCGCGGGCATCGCGACGCCGACGGAATCCGCCGCCTTGGGCGCGCTTGCGACGATGGCGCTTGCTGCCGCCTATCGCGCGCTCAACCTGAAAAACCTGATGCAGGCATTGCGCGGCACCGTCGCGATCTCCGGCATGATCCTCTTCATCATTCTCGGGGCGATCACGTTTTCGCAGATCCTCAGCTTCTCCGGAGCAACACAGGGCATCGTGTCCGCCATTCTTGGGCATGGCCTTTCCACATTGGCCGTCCTCGCCGGGATGATGATGCTGCTCATCTTTCTCGGCATCTTCGTCGACCAGGTCAGTATGATGCTCATCACGCTGCCCGTATACATGCCCATCGTGCAGCGGCTTGATGTGGACCTGATCTGGTTCGGCGTGCTCTATCTGATCTGCATGCAGCTCGGTCTCTTGCTGCCGCCGCACGGGCTGCTGCTGATGACCATGAAGGGGGTCGCGCCGCCACAGGTGAGGATGGCGCACATTTTCCGCGCGGTCGTGCCTTACATCGCCATGAGTATTGTCCTGCTCCTCGTTATCATCGCATTTCCCGCCATCGCGACCTGGCTCCCCAACGTATGGGGATAACAGTGCTTTGTTCGGCGATTATTTGTGTCAACGCTGGCTCAAAATGAATCGCCCCAATGGCATCGCGAGGCGCGCTTGAAGAGCCCGCCTTGGCGGCGCGAGACAAGTTCATCGCGCAGCGAACCGTCAGTACGGCACAGCTTCAGCCTCACATGACCGCTGCCTTTTCTTGGCGGCGCAATCACCCGCTCCCCGGCGGCCACGCTTGCCTTTCGGGAGACTGCGACATAGCTGAACTTCTCGTCTTCCCAAGGCACCTCAGCGCCCTTGGCCAGCCGGTGCAACCGCGACCGCGCGACGCGCTGCGCGAAATGACACCAATCCGGTGCCTGCACCGGACATTCATGCGCATGCGGGCACGGCGCGATGATATGCGCACCGTCCGCGATCAGCTGACGCCTCGCCGCAAGGATGCGTTCCCAGCCCTCGGGCGTGCCAGGCTCTACGATGAGCAGGGTGTCGGCCGTGAGCTGCCATAGGTGCTGCAGGACCGATGGCCGGCTGTCCGCAGTGAGTTCGTTGAGCACATAAGCCATAGTGACAAGATCGCGCGGCGCGCAATCGGGTCTGCGGGCGGTGATATCAAAGGCGCACCAGGTGATGCGGGGCAGCTGGCTGTGCCTCGCGAGCATCTCGCCGCAAGTACGGATAACCGGGCTTGCCTCCACAAGCATCGCATCGTTGAGCGTAGGCCAGCAATCGGCCGCGGCCCAGAGCGCGGTGCCCGGTCCGGCGCCAACGTCGAGCATCGAAGCTGGCGCAAAATCCGGCCGCGCCTCGGCGATCGCGGCAAGGCTTGCGCGAACCGCGGCATAGGTGGCGGGGAGACGCGTCGCGAGGTAGGCGAGCGCGTCGCGATCGCTTGCAACGTAATACTCGCGTCCGCGCTGACCGGCCCGGTACCGCTCGGACAGAGCGCCTGCTGCCGCGGCGATATCCTTCATGGCCGTGCCGCTCAGCGCTTCGTCAACGGCCCGGCGCAGCGGCGGCGGCATTTCCATTGATCACCTGCGGTCGGGGTTTCTTTTCGGCGGATTACTCATTGACACAATCAGAGTTTAAACGGTCAGTTTTCTGCAACCGGACGCAGATCGTCCCCGTGAACAAAATTTAATTCATGCGCGTGGAACGAGATTGATGACCAGCGGCCTAATACATCAGGAGCAGCCTCACCGAAGAGGTGCACCGCCTCACCGAAAATGAGAACTGTCATGACGTGGGGTATGATCATTTATCGCGCAGCTGCAATCATTTCTGCATCGGTTGTGCTGCTCGCCTTTTTGAATTTTGCCGACAATTTGAGTGAAGGCCGCCCGCTGCTTCCTGTCGTTGCTTTAGGTCTGGCAGGGCTTATTGCCCTCATCGGGGTTGGTTGCCGGCATTGGTTTGGTTCTGATTCTGATATCCAAGATCCCGCCCCACGGACTGCAAGACAGAGTATGCGCTATCTGAGATATGATGTTCGCGACGTTCGCCGAGACACCTAGTGGCTTTTGTAGAGCTGTTTCGGCGGTAATCCTGGCCGGGTTCTTCGTTTGGGGGTAGTTCGACAAGCCTTTTTTCCGTGGCGTCCTGATCGGATACCGTTGCCGAGTTCCAAGCTGACGATTGACTAACCAGAAATTCGCATTTTCAGAGTGCACCTTGCCGTGAACACGATTGGGTAACCGTTGGTGACAGATCGTGTGGCTGTTGCAAACGGGAGACGGCAATGGGACAGACACACCATCCACAACTCAATCGACAGGCATGTGAATGGGCAAAGCTCATTCGCAAGCTGCGCTGGATCGGCATGGAGGACGATGCACATCACCTGCAACTGGCAATGTGCGGCCTGCCTCCGCATGAACGATATGCCGTTCTGGCGGGGCCTTTGAGCACCGACTAGTTGCAAAGTGGGGGGCAGCCGCTGGCCCCTCTCTCATATCTTTTCACCTCGCGTTGGTGAAGTTCAGATCACTGACGCCTGAGCTTGTCGAGGCCACGCAGCGCTGCGAACATGCCAATGCGCTGGAAGAGCATCGGGCAGGCATTCTTGAAGGCCGCTGCGATTCGCCTTTCAAGCCCGAGCCTCAGCGGGATCAGGCACACCCCAATGCGCTTCCCGTTACCGCTCGTTTTCTTGTCCGCCGCAGAATTCGCTTTGCGTCATAAGCTGACATTCGCATCGCAATCAGTATCAGGCTACGGCTGATCACTTGGGACGTGGTCTAGTCCTTTGGGGCTAATGTTGCACTGTGGTCGCTGCGCTAAGATTGTCGTTCCTTATGGCGGCGTGGGGCAGACGATGCCCAGTGAAATAGACCACCTACCCCTTAGAACGGCAGGATATTACGCCCTCGCAGACTTGGTCACACTGAGCGGGCTCGCCGAAATAGATTTGCGGCGCCGGGTCAAAAGGCTGGGCGTGCCGATCGAGCATCGCTACTCGCAAGAAGTTGTAGCGATGGAAAGCGCCAGGCGGCTCTTGGAATGGTTTGTCCAACCGACCGCCAATTCACCCGGTTTCTCAGTGCCCCGAATGGCTGCGCTCATGCGGCGTGCAGTCGAGGCAACCCAACTCAATCTATCCGGCATGACACTACTGACGGAGGCCGCAACCGGAGCCTATGGCGTAACCCCGGTCATCGCTGCAATGGCAGGCGCCAGACACGTGTACGCGTTCACTCGGTCGAGCAGGTACGGCTCCGTCTCCGACGTGATGGACTGGACCTTGCAGTTGGCAAATGCGGTTGGGGTTTCGGATCGTATTGATGTAATCGAAAAGGTGTCTCCGGCCATCCTCGGCCATGTTGATATCGTGACAAATAGCGGTCACCTGCGTCCACTTACGGCCGACTTCATTGATCGACTTCCCAGCTCCACTGTCATCGCCCTCATGTATGAGGCTTGGGAGTTTCGCCCCGATGACATCGATCTGCGCGCCTGTATACGACGGCGAATCCCTCTTGTTGGCGTCAACGAAAGGCACGAATCGATCGACGTATTCTCGTTCCTGGGCCCTCTGTGCGTAAAAGCGCTGCACGATTGCGGCCTAGCCGTTTGTCGCAACAGGATAGCACTTCTCTGCGATAATGGATTCGCCGACTATATCTCGCGAGGGCTCGTCGGCCTCGGCGCGAATGTGCAAATGTTCGTCGACGTTGCTGGATTGTATCCGCAAGATTGGGACGCCGTCGTAGTAGCCTTGTTGCCCGCCAATAGACCGCGAATAGGCCCTGCAGAAGCCCGGCATCTCGCGGCCGTGCTACCGCCGGAGGCTGTGGTGGTCCAGTTCTGGGGCGACATCGACCGGGAGGCGTCACTGTCTCACGGCCTGACAGTCTGGCCGGTGCGACCGCCTTCGCCGGGGCATATGGCCGTCCTCCTCTCGGACATCGGACCCGAACCGATCATTCGTTTGCAGACCGGCGGATTGCGCGCCGCTGAATGGATCCGGCGCGGGGGAACAGCGAGGCGCGACGGCTTTGCTCAGCTCGTTAAGCCGACATGAGCGAGAATAGCTCTCTTACCCAGCTCTCGCTCGCAAAGCCGAAGGTCCTGCTTCTTGGGGATGGTCCCACAGCGCTCACAGCCCTGCGGTCGCTCGTCGAATCGTGCCACGTACTTGGTGTCCTTCGGGCTCCCGACGGGACCGCCGACCCAGTCCGCGCGTACGCGAGGAAGCGGGGGATTGCGGTCGAGGTGCTGGAGAATGTGCGCGAGTTGCGCAGTGTCGTCCTGAAGCTCAGGCCTCAAGCCGTCGTGATCTCGTCTTTCAACAGACTTCTGTCGCCGGATGTCCTGACGCTCAACAAGTTTGTCAATGTGCACTATGCGCCGTTGCCACGCTATCGCGGGCGCGCCAATGTCAATTGGGCGATCATCAACGGAGAACCGGCGGCCGCGATCAGCATCCATCTGGTGGCCCCCGATTTAGATGACGGAAATATTTTGTTTCAGGAGCAGGTGACGATCGGCCCGAACGACACAGCGCAGTCGATTTACGAAAAGTTGAACGCCATTCAGGAGCGTGAACTTGGCCGTGCTGTCGGTCGAGCGGTAGCTGGAGATCCCGGAATAGGCCAGGATCATGAGAAAGCCACATATGGCTGCGGCCGGGTGCCCGACGATGGCGAGATCGAATGGAGCAACAAAACTGACGCAATTGATCGCCTCATTCGCGCGCTTTCCCCACCATTCCCAGGTGCCTTTACACACTTGGAAACCACCAAGCTTTTCATCGTGCGCGCCGAACCGAGGAAGGATGCGCCTCGCTACGAAGGGCGCGTGCCGGGCCGGGTCGTTGGTCGGTCACGTGCTGAAGGATGGGTTGATGTTCTGACCGGCGACGGCATTCTGCGGTTGTTCGAGATCATGTCCGAGTCGACTGGAACCGTACCGGCTGCGCAGATAATTCGGTCTACACGCACGACCCTCGGATTGTCGCGCGTCCAGTTGTTGCAATGCATTAGCGATCTGCAGACGCGCCTCGCAGCACTAGAATCCGCTGTTCGTGCAGCGGGTGCAACAACGCCGCGGGAGCAGCAAGGCGAGGCTGCCGCTCCTATTTCGACGATCTCAACCCGTGTCTCCAATTTGGACCGAAGCGGTTAACAGCGATGGCCTATTACGAGCCAGACATTCATCAACTACAGAAATTTCACTAAGGGAACTATTGAATTCGTCTTCTGATTATTTCAGGTGCATTGGTTTTGGCCTTCTGCACCGTTTGACTGAGCATTTGATTTAACTGGCGGTCCCGAGAGGAGTCGAACCTCCGACCTTCGGTTTAGGAAACCGCTGCTCTATCCAGCTGAGCTACGGGACCACTGCGCCGCGATGTAGCACAGCCGCCACGGCAACGCACGCCATCTGCCTAGTCGATCTTGGCGCCGGAGGCCGCAACGACATCCTTCCACATTGCGCGTTCCTTGGCGGCGTAGGCGAGCGCACCCTCCGACGTGCTCGACAGGACGCGCGCGCCGCCCACCAGGAAACGCTTCTGGATCTCGGGCTCGGCGGCGATCTGCTTCATCGCAACAGCAACCTTGTCGATGATCGGCCGCGGCGTGCGGGCGGGAAATACGAAGGCGGCCCACGACGTCACGATGAAATTCTTCATGCCAGCTTCTTCCATGGTCGGCACGTCCGACATTGTCGGCCAGCGCTGCGCGGACGTGACGGCAAGCGCGCGGATCTTGCCGGAGCCGATCGCCGGCACGTACGAAGCGAGGTTGTCGATTGCAAAGTTGACGTCGCCGGCGAGCATTGCGGGAATAGTCTGCGCCGCGCCGCGGAACGGCACGTGAACGGCATCAAGCCCCGTGCGCTTGACGAACATCACCGCGGAGAGATGGGGCGAGGTGCCGACGCCGGGACTTCCGTAGCTCACGCGGCCTTTCTGCTTCGCCCAGGAGATGAACTCGGAGATGGATTTCGCTGGGCAATGATCCGCCGCGACCACGAACACGTTCGGCAATTCCCAGGTGAGCGAGGCCGGAACCATGTCGCGTTCGGCATCGTAAGGCATCTTGCTGTAGAGATACTGATTGATCGCAAAATGACCGATGGTAGCGGCGCCGATCGTGTAGCCGTCGGCCGCGCTGCCGGTGACGGCTGCGATGCCGATATTGCCGCCGGCGCCGGGCCGGTTCTCGATGACGAAGGGCTGGCCAAATATGTCCTTCATACGCTCGGCCAGAATGCGCGAAAGAACATCCGTCGAGCCGCCTGCCGGATACGGCACGATGATGCGGACCGGATGGTCTGGCCATTTGCTGTCCTCGCTGCGCGCGGTGGCGGCGAAGGCGCCAGCCGCGGCGATGGACGCGAGAACCGAACGGCGGCTCGGCAGATTGTCGCGAGTCATCGGAGATCCTCCTCCGGCGGCAGGATGTTATGGCCGCCTTAAGCATTCTAGCCTCTCATCATGCCTCCGCCCATCCTGTCGAGGACCATCCTGCGGATTGCGTGCCAATGAGCACCCTTCTCTCCCGTGCTGTGCTCGTCGTCGCTGCACTCGCGCTCGCATCGGAGGCGGCGGCGGAAGTCTGCAGGCTCCCCGATTTCGGCACGGCCACGGTCGGCGGCATACACGACGGACGCACGCTGCTGCTGGCTGATGGCCGTGAATTGCGCCTAGCGGCGATCGAAGCGGACGAGACAGGCCGCGCCGCGCTGCAAGAACTCGCGGGCGGAAAGACGCTGCGGCTGGAGACGCTCGGGCCCGGGGTTGACCGCTACGGCCGGGTCGTCGCGTTCGCATACGCGGGAAATGCGCGCGAGCCGCTGCAGCAGCTGATGCTAGAACAAGGATATGCGCGAGTTTCGGCCCGGGTCGGCCCTAAGCCCTGCGCCGATCGGTTGCTAGCCGCCGAAGCCGCCGCGCGTGCAGCGCGCCGTGGGATCTGGGCTAACCCCAATTTCGCCCCTTTGCCGTCACAAAGTGCGGAACGGATCAGCTCCGCGCTCGGTCAGTTTGCGCTGGTGGAAGGCAAGGTCTTGTCGGTGCGCGAGAGCGGCGCCACAATATACCTCAATTTTGGGCTGCGGTGGACGCGGGACTTTTCTGTGACCGTTCCGAAGAAACGGCTGCGAGAATTTGCGACCGCGGGCATGGACCCGAAGGACTTGGTAGGTCGGAAAGTCCGTGTCCGGGGCTGGGTAGAAGTGCGACATGGTCCGGTCATCCAGGCCTTGGCTCCCGAGCAGATCGAGCTCGCGGATTGATCGTGATGTGAGTGGTGCCATGGGGGCTAGTTCAAGATCGGTTTTAAGAATCAGTCCGCTCGCGGTCTGCGCTCTCGCTTTGCTGCTCGCGGGGTGCAACTTCGTCACGACGAGCACGCAACTTACTTCCCTGCCCACGCCCCAGGTCGCCGCCGAACCGGCGCAGGAGGCCGCCGCGCAGCGCGAGCACGCGCGCATTCTCGCGTCCTATGGCGGCACTTACGAAAATGCGCGCGTGCAGGCGATGATCGAAAAAACGGTCGAGCGGCTCGTCGCTGCATCGGAGCGCCCGGACCTGAAATACAAGGTCACGATCCTCAACTCGCCGGCGGTCAACGCTTTTGCCCTGCCAAACGGCAGGCTTTATATCACTCGCGGATTGATCGCGCTCGCCAACGACAAGGCTGAACTTGCGTCCGTGCTCGCGCACGAGATGGGGCACGTAATCGCCCGCCACGCCGCCATCCGCGAGGAGCAGGCGCGACAAGTGGCCATTATCAGTCATGTGGTGAGCGATGTCCTCAGCGACCCACAAATGGGCGCCCTCGCTCTCGCGAAATCGAAATTGACCTTGGCCGCGTTCTCTCGCGCACAGGAATTCGAGGCGGATGGGATCGGCGTCGGAATTTCCGCGCGCGCGGGCTTCGACCCGTTCGGGGCTTCGCGCTTTCTCACGGCCATGCAGCGCAGCGCCGACCTGAAAGCTGCCATAGCCTCGGACTCGCGCGGTCTCGACTTTCTTTCAAGCCATCCCGCAACGCCCGAGCGCATCAAGAACGCACTCGCCAATGCGCGCCAGTTCAGCGGGCCCGGCGCCGGCGAGCGCGATCATGCGGAGTATCTGGCGAGCCTCGACGGGGTTGTGTACGGCGAAGATCCAAGCGAAGGCTTCGTGCGCGGGCGGCGCTTCCTCCATCCCAAGCTCGGTTTCACCTTCGAAGCCCCGCCCGGATTCACGCTAGACAATACGGCGCAGGCTATTCTCGGCCTCAAGGACGGCGGCAACGAGGCATTGCGGGTTGATGTCGTAAGCGTGCCTGCGGAACAATCGTTGCCGGATTACCTGAAATCGGGATGGATCGAAAACGTCGATGCCGGAAGCGTCGAGGAATTCTCGACGAACGGTTTGCCGGGGGCGGCAGCTGCTGCCCAGGGAGACGGCTGGTCGTTCCGCTTGTTCGCGGTGCGATTCGGCAGCGACGTGTATCGTTTCATCTTTGCTACCAAGAACCGGACGGAACAGAGCGACCTCGCGTTCCGCGAGGCTATCATGACGTTTCGCCGCATGACACTGAAGGAAAGCGAGCAGCTCAAGCCGCTTCACTTGAAAGTCGTCACGGTGGGCGCGGATGATTCGATTGAAAAAATCGCGCGGCGAATGGGAGTTTCGGATCATCCGCTCGAACGATTCCGGGTGCTCAACGGCCTTTCCTCAAACGAGCGCATCAAGCCGGGCGAGAAGGTCAAGATCGTGGTGGAGTGAGGGCGTGCGCCGTGCGTGCCGCGCCGGCCGTGGTATCTCTGGCGCGCCGTTGCGTCTTTGCCCACCGTGGACCGTCCGCTCGGGACCCTAAGTTTCTCCACCTTCGTAATTGATCGTAAATTCGCGCGGCACGTCCGGTCCCCAAAGATAGAAAGAATCTTCGGGCTTGTGGTCGCCCGCCGGCCAGTTTTCTTCCTTGGGAATGTAATCGATATCGCACGAATATTCGGCGAAGCTACCCCAAGGATCGCGCACGTAGTGAAAATAGTTGGAGCCCAGCACGTGGCGGCCTAGTCCCCAGCCTTTCGTCCATCCCTTGTCATGCATGCGCATGGCGCCCAGGCCGATGTCATTGATGCTGGCCACATCCCAGCTGCAATGATGAAAGCCAGGCGCGCTGGACTTCACCAGCGCGAGCAGATGGTGATCGCTGCCGTGAATACCATGCATGAAGGCAACGATATCGGAAGCGCGGTCGGACAGGCGCAGGCCTAACGTGCGTTCATAGAATGGGATCGATTCGGAAACGTCGCGCGTAAAGACGAGGACGTGCGAGAGTCGCCGCGGGCGCACCGGCGCTGCTTTCTCGCGCGTGGTTGCGCCGGCTGCGCCGGCAGGCGCCGAAATCCACCGGCTTTCCGATTTCCTGTCGGGCGACACTTTCGGCCCGACCTTGACCTCGATCAGCACGCCTTCATGGTTTCGGAACCAAAACCCGTTGCTTTCGAATCCAGGCGGCGGATCGACAAGTCCGATTCCCTGCGCCTCGATGCGCGCCTTCAGTCTCTGCAGGTCGTCCGGGTAGCAGCCGAAGGACAGATGATGAAGCGCCTTGGCCTTGCTGCCCTCCACTACCGAGCCCCAGCGATGATCGTGCCCGAATGTCTTGATGACCAGCGTATTCCCATCACGCCGCGTGTCGAGCCCGAAGCTGTTGTAAAAATCCTGGGCGACCGAGGCGTCCGGTACACTCAGGACGAACTGGTCGAGCGAGTGGACGCCAAGTGCGTCGGCCTCTTTGGTCGGCGCGACATAGCCGCGAATGGCGGTCATGACTTAAGCTCCTGCATCGTCAGGGCTGATCAGGCTCCTGCACCTATCTAAATGATCAGACCGGCATATTACCCGGCCGCCCCCCGCGGGCAACGGAGCGCAGCAGAGCATTTCTTCTGCAATTCCGAAGTTCAAAAGAAAAGCCCGGCGGTCGCCGGGCCTTTCGGAACCTCCATCGTCGAGAGGCAAAGCGATCAAGCCGCCTCTTCTTCGACACCCTCGTCCGGAGTAGCTTCTTCTGCCGGCTTCGGACCGCGGCGCGGACCTTTCGCCAGCGCCCCTTCGATCTCCTTGACAGCTTCGGTCTCGGTGACCCGCTGCACGGCCGCGATTTCCCTCGACAGCCGGTCAAGCGCAGCTTCGTAGAGCTGCCGCTCCGAGTAGGACTGCTCAGGCTGCGTATCTGACCGGTACAGGTCGCGCACGACTTCGGCGATGGCAACGATATCGCCGGAATTGATCTTGGCCTCGTATTCCTGCGCCCGGCGTGACCACATTGTCCGCTTAATCCTGGCGCGGCCTTTGAGCGTGTCGAGCGCGCGCTTGACCAAGGGCGCTTCTGCCAATTTACGCATACCCACGGAAACGATCTTTGCCGTAGGAACTCGCAGGGTCATCTTGTCCTTGATGAAGTTGATAACGAACAGTTCCAGCTTCGCTCCCGCGACCTCCTGTTCCTCGATTGCAACGATCTGACCCACGCCATGCGCGGGATAAACGATGAACTCGTTGGTCTTGAAGCCTTGTCGTTGAGTAGTCTTCTTATTGCTCGTCATTCCAGGCACGACTCCTTCACCAACGGCCTTACGGCCGCCAGCGACTTTGGCTGCGGGAGCCCCGCCACGGACCGATCCGCGGGAGGCGTGGGAAGTCCGCCGCGTCGCGGCAGACTTTTTGGCGCCCCGGCTCGTGCCGGAGGAACCTTTCTTCGGTTTATGACGCGTTTTTCCTGCCACTGCGCTCACGCGTGGATCTCACGCCCTCTAAGCTGGGAACCATGGAACCTGCCACCGAAAAATAATGCTCCCTGAGGGGGAGCGCACCGGTGCCAGCGACGTTCCTATGCATTTTTTGTATATATAGCACATTTTTAGGCGGAATCAAAGCCTTATGGGGATTAAATCGATGATTCTAGTGGAACAATCAGACGATTTCCCGAATCAGTTAACAAGCGGAAACCAGCAAGCCAAAGCCGCCGGAAGCTTCAGTCACCGCTACCCGACTGGGGTGAAAAGAACTTCTGGAACTTATCCGGCACCCCGTCCCAATCTTTGGCGTCGGGCGGGGGTTCCTTCTTAACAGTGATGTTAGCCCAGGACTTCGAGTATTCGGCATTCAACTCCAGCCATTTTTCCAACCCTGGCTCCGTATCTGGCTTAATGGCCTCGGCCGGGCATTCGGGCTCGCAGACGCCGCAGTCTATGCATTCGTCAGGATGGATCACGAGCATATTTTCGCCCTCGTAAAAACAATCGACCGGGCACACCTCCACGCAATCCATGTATTTGCATTTGATGCAGTTTTCGACGACGACGTAAGTCATTCACAACTCCGGCAGCTATGGCGCAATTGCTGCTACCCTACGGACAGATAGGTCGCAACCCGCAGAAATGCACGGTTTCGAAAGGCATCACTGTGCCGAAAGACCTCGCGAACGATTCCGGTACTCAGGAAAGCTCGCTGTAGAGATTCCTGGCCGACTGGGCGCCGCCCCGCCTTTCACAGATAGCCTCGACGCGGACGACCCTTACAGAGCGATCCAATGCGACCGTCAACACGTCGCCGATGCGCACCGGGTGACTTGCGGCAGTGGTGCGCTTGCCATTGAGGCGCACGAATCCACCTGACGTCAGGGCCGACGCATCGCTGCGGGTGCGCACCACGCGCGCATGCCAAAGCCACTTGTCGATGCGCTGGCGTTCAATCTTCTTGGAAACGTCCGTCAAGAGGGCTCTTTGCCGCTTTGCTCGAGCTTCTGCTTCAGCGCAGCGAGCTTGGCAAAGGGTGAGTTGGGGTCGGGCTGCTTGTCACGATGTCCGGAATTGCTCCCGAACGGCTTGGCGTAATACTGCTCTCGTTCGGCACGGTCGACCCGGTCTCCGCGCTCACGGCGCGGCCGTTCAGAACGCGGAGTGCGCTCATGCCTGGCCGCACGTTCGCCCTGATGCTCCGCCCGCTGCTGGCGCTCGTATCGCTCCCTTCGCTTTTCGCGATCCGCGCCCTCATTACGTTCGCGATGGGGACGACGAGGGCTTCGCTGTTGCTCGGATGGCGAAACGGCCGCGACTTCCTTGCGTACGTCCACGCCAGCGGATGCCTCGTCCGACGCTGGCGTAGCTATCCCTTGTTGTTGTTGTTGCTGTGCACGGCGTTGGCGGCGTGCACGTTGCGGCCGCCGATCGGAGCGGCCGGCAGGGCGCCACACTTCTATCAGCCCATCATCAACAGGCTTCTCCGCCGGAGCGGCGGCTTCCGCTCCTGCTTCGACGTTCTCCGATGCTCCAGATTCCTCCGCTGGCGGCTCGGCGGAAGGGCCGAGTGCGCCGGGCGAACTCTCCGGCTCAAACCCCGATGGCGCGGTCGCAACGAATCCCGCTTCCGGCAACAATGCGCTTGACGGAAGATCGACCGCCACAATCGGAGCGCCGTCAACGGGCAATGTCGCGGCGGAGACTCCCGGTGTGGCATCTGGAGAGAGGACCGCAGCATCCGGCTCCGAAGATGAATTGTCCTTTTGAGGTTGATCATTGGATTTCTGCACAGACTCTGACCCTACCGGGGCTTCGGTCGGCTTTGGCTTGCGGTCCATGCGGTAACCAAGCGAGCGCAGAATCGAGGCGAAACCCTCGCCCGACGCTCCGGTGAGCGAGGTCATCGCGCCGGTCACGAGAAAACCGCGTCCGTCGAAATATCCGGAAGGCTTCGGGCCGGGCGCGCCTTCGCGCCATGCGAGGGCCGGCCGAATGAGGTCGGCGAGACGCTCCAGGATGTCCACGCGGACCGCCCGCTCGCCGCAAATGCGATAGCCTGCCGTGCGGTACAGCGCCTTCGGTATTTCTTTGTCGACAGGAATTGAGGTGCGTCCGCTCGCCGCCAAATGTAGCAACTCGGTCAGGCCGCGGGCATCCGGGCTCTCGTGCTTGATGGCCCATAATTGGGTGGCGAGTGCGCGCGGTGCCGGTTTGAGAAGCGCCGGCAGATAAATGTGATAGGCGCCGAAACGGACACCGAATTTGCGTAAGGTTGCCCGCGCCGGCTGATCGAGACTTTTCACTTCCTCGGCCACTCTCTGGCGTTCCAGCACGCCAAGAGACTCGACAAGTTGAAACGCTACGCCGCGCGCCATCCCGGTGACATTTTCGGCTGCGGTGAGCGAGAACAATGGAGCCAGGAGCCGCTCGATATAGGTCTTGAGCCAGAGATCCAGCCGCGTCTGAACGAGATCGCGCGCTGCCCCGGTGAGTTGCTCGTCCGCGACAATCCGCACGCGCGGACGCAGCGTGTCCTCACCGGCCGCAAGCTTACCGACGAGATCGCCGGTCCAGCGCAATGCGCCGTCCGCTGCCAATACGATCTGCTCGTTGGAGGCTTGCGAGAGTCTCGTTGCACGGGCTTCGATCTCGCTGGCCAGCGCCTTCTGAGCCGCGGCATTCAAAGTTCTTGCTTCTGATCCCGCCGCCGAGGCGTCGGGGGCGAAGGTGAACCCGTCCAGCCGGCCAATAATATGGCCTTCGACTTTGACTTCTCCGGATTTGCCGATTTCGGTTTCCAGCATCGCGTTCTCTCGGAGCCGCCGCATCAACACGCTTGTGCGGCGATCGACGAACCGTTCGGCCAGACGTTCGTGCAACGCATCCGAAAGCTTGTCTTCGATCGCGCGTGTGACTCCTTGCCAATGATCCGGATCGGCGAGCCAATCCGGACGATTGGCAATGAAAGTCCATGTTCTGACATGCGCGATCCGGTTCGAGAGAGTGTCGATGTCGCCGTCCACCCGATCCGCTAGAGCCACCTGACGGGCGAACCAATCGACAGGGATGTTACCCTCCCGCACGAGGAATCCATAGAGGGTCACAACCAATTCCGCATGCGTCGCAGGCGCGATCTTGCGATAATCGGGAACCTGGCACGTGTCCCAAAGGCGGCTGATGGCCGCGGGATTGCGGGCGAGCGAACGCACGTCCTCATCGCGCGATGCATGCTCGAGGACCAGAATGTCTTCGCCTGTCGGAGCGCGCGTCAGTCCGCGTTCATCCGGCGTCATCGCGAGCGAAGCCTGCAGAGCGCCGATCGACGAAAAATCGAGCGCGGTATTGCGCCACTGCATCAGCCTTATTGGCTCGAAACTGTGGCTTTCGAGAGCGCGCACGAGCTCAGGCTCAAACGGATCGCACCGCCCAGTCGTGCCAAAGGTGCCGTCGCGCGTCGCCCGACCGGCGCGACCGGCAATCTGCGCAAGCTCGGCGGGATTGAGCCGACGGAATTGATATCCGTCGAACTTCCGGTCGGACGCAAACGCGACATGATTGACGTCCAGATTGAGACCCATGCCGATCGCATCTGTCGCAACAAGGTAATCCACGTCACCCGACTGATAGAGCGCGACCTGCGCATTGCGGGTGCGCGGCGAAAGCGCGCCCAGCACGACTGCCGCGCCTCCCCTCTGCCTGCGGATGAGCTCGGCAATTGCGTAAACTTCTTCCGCGGAAAACGCCACGATTGCCGAGCGGGCCGGCAAACGTGTGATCTTCTTGTCTCCCGCATAGCTCAGCGTGGACAGGCGCGGGCGGCTGATCACGTGCGCGCCGGGCAAAAGCCTCTCGACAATCGGCCTTACCGTGGCAGCCCCTAGGACCAGTGTCTCCTCGCGACCGCGCGCATTGAGCATACGATCCGTGAAGACGTGACCGCGTTCGAAATCGGCGCCAAGTTGCACTTCATCGATGGCGAGGAAAGCAACATCCAGGTCACGCGGCATGGCCTCGACGGTTGACACCCAGAACCGCGGGCTGGTCGGCTTGATTTTTTCCTCGCCGGTAATCAGCGCAACCGCATCCGCTCCCACTCGCTCGGCGACCTTGTTGTACACCTCTCGTGCGAGGAGCCGCAGCGGTAGTCCGATGACCCCCGACGAATGCGCAAGCATCCGTTCGATCGCCAGATGAGTTTTGCCGGTATTGGTGGGGCCCAAGACGGCCGTTACCCCAGCACCGCGGGTTCGCGAGGCTCGGGAAGGCTGGGAAGAAAAACTTAGGGTCATCACGCGTCCAGACTGCCGACGGCGCCTCGTTTGGGCGCCGTCAGGCCTTTCCTGTATCACAATGCGACGATCGGCATGCCGCCTGATTAAGCTTTAGAACGAGTCTGGAACGAATCGCGCCCGAATCACTGACTCCCGCCGAGTACGGCTTCGTTCACGGCGATATCTGGCGAGCACAATCCGTACAGCCACAAGATGGAGTATCGCGTTTTCGATTCGAGCGCGTTGGCGGCCCGCAAACCTTAACGCGCTTTCGCGTTCCCCTTCACAGCAGAAGAGTCAAGCTCAAAAATGATAATCATTGCGTCTTGGCTCCGTTGGCCGACGCACGCGATGCCACGGGAACCGTAACAAATTCCGAGGCCTCCAGCACCGCCTGGCCGAGCGGCGTCGGGCCCTGGGCCCGGAAAGGAACCAGGACCCGCGTCCCTGCGACCGGAGCCAGCCATACTTCCATGTCGCGTTGATGAGCGAGATACCTGATCGCGGTGCGCGACGGGACAAAACCTGCCACGGGAGAGAAATACGCCGCGCAAACGACGACGGGTCCGGCATATCCCTTTGCCGCCTTCACCTTGTCCATTCGTTTGAAGGCAAATTGCAAATCGTAGCGCAGACGTCCGTCGAATACCGCCAGCGTTCGTTGGCAAGCTTCGGGCGACAGGAGGTCGCCATTGCCGGGCATCCTCACCAATGAGGCCGTCATCGGATCAAGAACGCCCCGCTGGTCGGCCTGCGTGAGCGGGACCCGCTGCGGGTCCTCGTCCTGCGGCGGATCGACAGCAAGATCCTTCACATTGCCGTTGTTGATCGTGATCCGGATCGAGTCGGTCTTTTTGCGGGTGACGACATTGGCGGCATAGATCGCGGATACCACGCGACCGCCATTGAGTGTGCTGCGCGCGCTGGCGTTACCCTGCCCGCCGGTGAAAGCTCGTAACAGACCGGTGGTCGAGCCATTTACGGTTGCGGAATAGTGAGATTCGGCAAAATCGATCGCCCAGCTGCCACTACCGATGGGAAGACCCGCGAGTCGTGCCGAGTAGCGCGCTTCAAGCCGCGCCTGCGCCGAGGCCGGCAGGTTGAAGCTTAAACCGGCCGCCACGAGCAGGACCGCCGCAATGAGCTGCCTTGTCATGGTGTCAGCCAAGACTCGATCCTTCAAAGCGCTGGGACCAGGGCGGTCATCCAACCAACCGGGCCAGACCATACCACCTGTGATGCGGTCGGGCATCAGCTCGGGTCTGAGGCCCCATGGTAGACTTAATGCTCAATTGGGCCCCATGTCGGGGCGGATTTCGACGAATCTGTGTTTCTTCAGGTCTTCGCCGTGAAGCCATTGATTTCGCAAGCGACCGCAGCGAAGGCCCAAACTTGACGGTCCTGTATCCGCTCTCTATACGTCCCGCCGTCCAAGCCCCCGAGCATCAATTGGAACCGCGCCGACGCGCGTGAGATTATTTTCGAGGAATAAGCCATGTCATGGCGTTGCGACCTGACCGGTAAGAAGCCACTGGTCGGCCACAAGGTGAGCCACTCCAATATCAAGACCAAGCGGCGGTTTCTGCCTAACCTGCGGAATGTGACGCTGATCTCTGACACGCTTGGCCGCAAATTCCGCCTGCGGGTATCAGCAAGTGCTCTGAGGACAGTAGACCACCGCGGCGGACTGGATGCGTTTCTCCTCAAGGCCAGCGACGAGGATCTCGCGCCGCGGCTCGTTGAAGTAAAGCGCCAGATTTTGAAGAAGCGCGCTGCCACTTGAATGACTCCGCCCCCGCTTCGTGGCGGAATTCACAATTTCTGAACTGAATTTGATTGCGCCTGCGAGGATTCCTCTCGGGGGAGGCTGCAACGCTCACTCACCAACGATTGCAAACTGCAGCAGCAGGTTGCGCTGAATGATCGAGAAATTGTCGTCCGAAACCAGCGTCAGGATGGCCTCCCCGGCGGAATTGCGATGTACAGACAGGCCTTCCATGTTGTCGATCTGGTAAGCGAGATCAGCTTCCATCATGGAATGGCCATCGACGACGGCGCCTGCTGAAATATTCGAAAGTGCCACGCGACGGATCCGAATGGCGATCCCGCGGACGGGCGAGAACCGGCGCTCGAGCAGCAAAAGATCGCCAGGCGCGAGCAGCGCACAGTCGCTGACATCGAAGTCGTCACTGCGCTTCACGCTGAAACGCACGACGCGATCTCCTGCAAGCAGAAACGCGCGCAGATTTCCGGCAGCGTCCAGACTCTCCTCCGTGACGACAATCAATTGGCCAGCCAGCGCACCTTTTTGCGGCGCTGCCAGGCATTCCAGACTCCTGTTGTGAGTGAGCGTCTTGAAATCGGTCGGCACTTCGACCGGCTCCGCGCGCGCAAGCAATCCGTGATGGCGATAGTCGAAACGCATGATGCGTTCGACCCGTTCGATGCCGACGTAGAGCATTCCATCACGTTCTGTGAGCGATTCCACGTCGTACCACCCGCGCGCCGCGAGCGGCTTGCCGTCGGCTCCAAGGAGGGGTGCCATTTCGGCGGCCGCGATTCCATCCGGCCTGCCGTTTCGGTAGGCTATTTGCCCGCGCAGCCAGGCGCCGCGATCCGTTACGGCAATAAAGCGGGCGCCGTCCGGCTCGACATGAATCGCCGAAATGCCTCCAAATGCGGAATTCTTTGAGGCGAGGACGAGACCGCCGCGGAATTCCAGATCACCAAATCGCGTCCGTGTCGGATCCCTGTTGTCGAAGGAAGTGAGGGGAGTCGCAGTGACATCCACCCGCTGCGCTGCCGTGGGATAGCGTTGAACATCGGCAAGAGCGAACGTGCCTCCGACGATCGCAAGTGCAGCAAGCAATCCACCGGCGCGAGACCAGCGGCGGCGAAAAATGCTCAAGCAACACGTCTCCGTATTCGTCCGATGGATCGCTCGGCAGCGGCGTGTTCTTCAAACAGTTCGGCAAGCTTCTCGGTCATCGCACCGCCGAGTTCTTCGGCATCGACGATTGTGACCGCGCGTCGGTAGTACCGCGTGACGTCGTGCCCTATTCCGATTGCGATGAGCTCGACCGGTGAACGCGTTTCAATTTCCTCGATCACCCAGCGCAAATGACGCTCGAGATAGTTTCCAGGGTTTACCGAGAGCGTCGAATCGTCGACCGGAGCACCATCGGAAATCATCATGAGAATTTTGCGCTGCTCCGGGCGAGCCAGGAGACGCTTGTGCGCCCAGTCCAGCGCTTCGCCATCGATGTTTTCCTTCAGCAGGCCTTCGCGCATCATCAGGCCAAGATTTTTACGCGCGCGACGCCAGGGCGCGTCCGCCGACTTGTAAATGATGTGCCGCAGATCATTCAGACGCCCGGGATTGGCCGGCTTACCTGCGGCAAGCCAATGCTCGCGCGATTGGCCGCCCTTCCAGGCACGCGTGGTAAAGCCGAGAATTTCCACCTTCACACCGCAGCGTTCCAGGGTGCGCGCAAGAATATCGGCGCAAGTCGCGGCAACAGTGATAGGGCGCCCGCGCATCGATCCCGAATTGTCCAGCAGCAGCGTCACAACTGTGTCGCGGAATTCGGTGTCTTTTTCGGCCTTGAATGAAAGCGGATGTAGTGGATCGATGATCACGCGCGATAGACGCGCCGGATCGAGCTGGCCCTCCTCGAGGTCGAACTCCCAGGAGCGATTCTGCTGGGCCATCAAACGACGCTGGAGACGGTTGGCAAGCCGCGCGACCACGCCCTGCAGGTGAGAAAGCTGCTTGTCGAGATAACCTCTCAGGCGATCAAGCTCTTCCGACTCACAGAGGTCTTCGGCCGCGACGGTCTCGTCGAACTTGATCGTGAAAGCGCGATAGTCGGGTCCACGGGGCTCGTTGGCGCCGAAATGACGGGGTCGCTGCGGCTCTCCGGGCGTTTCCGCATCGCCCATATCGGTGTCCTCCGCCATATCGGCGTCCGAGGCCTCAATAGCTTCGGCGGCAGAATCGGGCATGTCCTCCGAAGACGCCTGTGCCTCTTCGGTGCTCATGCGCTGCATTTCATCGGATTCGGCCGCCTCGCCATCCTCGCCCGAATCCTGCTTGCGCTGGTCTTCCTCGCCTTCCTCCTCATCCTCCGAATCATGGCTGCGGTCCTCGCCCATCTCGAGGGCATCCAGCATGTCGTGGATGACGTCACCAAATTGGCGTTGATCCTCGAGAAGCTTCTCGAGGCGATCAAGCTCTCGGCCTGCACGGTCCTCGATCAGCGGACGCCAGAGATCAACGAGGCGCTTGGCGGCGGGTGGAGGAGCGAGACCGGTCAGGCGCTCGCGGACCATGAGAGCTAGCGCATCTTCGATCGGTGCATCGGCGCGATCGGACACCTCGTCAAATTTGCCGCGATGGAAGCGGTCGTCGAGCATCGCCGTAAGGTTTTGAGCCACGCCGTTCATGCGTCGCGCCCCGATTGCCTCGACTCGCGCCTGCTCCACGGCTTCGAACACGGCGCGGGCCTGCTGACCGGTCGGCTGCAACTTCCGGTGCACCGCGGCATCATGACACGCAAGTCGCAAAGCAATTGAATCGGCATGCCCTCGAACGATTCCGGCCTCGGCTTTGCCGAGCTTTCGGGGAGGCTCCGGCAAGCGCACTTTTCCGCCCATCAGGCCGGGACGTTCCGCGGCAAACGCGACTTCCAGTTCCGGCTTGCGCGCTAACGCGCGTAAGCAGCCAGTCACCGCCCGCTTGAACGGCTCGGTGGGCGATTCTCTCGAGGATGGCCTGCCTTTGCTGTTCGAAGCCATTGAGTTCAATCTCTATTGAGGCCTGCCTTGCAGGGCCTCTGGGAGATGCGAAGAGGCCGCCTGTGGGTCGCGCGGATTCTCATCATGTCAGCGCGACGTTGACCGATGACTCAGGCAGTTCCACACCGAAACAGCGCTGGTAGAACTCGGCGACCAAGGGCCGCTCCAGCTCATCACATTTGTTGAGAAAAGTGAGCCGGAAAGCAAAGCCAACATCGTTGAAGATCTCGGCGTTTTCCGCCCAAATGATCACAGTGCGCGGGCTCATCACGGTAGAGAGGTCACCGTTCATGAACGCATTGCGCGTGAGGTCGGCGACGCGGACCATCTTGTTCACAATGTCACGGCCCTTTTCGTTGCGATAATGCTTCGCCTTGGCCAGAACGATTTCAACCTCATTGTCGTGCGGCAAATAATTGAGCGTGGTGACGATGGACCAGCGATCCATCTGACCCTGATTGATCTGCTGCGTGCCATGGTAGAGGCCCGAAGTATCACCGAGTCCGACCGTGTTGGCGGTCGCAAACAGTCGGAACGCAGGGTGCGGCTTGATGACCTTGCTCTGGTCGAGGAGGGTCAGGCGTCCAGAGGCCTCCAGCACCCGCTGGATCACGAACATGACGTCGGGACGGCCGGCATCGTATTCGTCGAAGCAGAGAGCGACGTTGTTTTGCAGCGCCCACGGCAGGATGCCTTCGCGAAATTCGGTAACCTGCTGGCCTTCCTTGATGACGATTGCGTCTTTGCCGATCAGGTCGATGCGGCTGATGTGACTGTCGAGATTGACCCGCACGCATGGCCAGTTCAGCCGCGCTGCCACCTGCTCTATATGCGTGGACTTGCCAGTCCCATGATAGCCGGTGACCATGACGCGCCGGTTTTTTGCGAAGCCGGCGAGGATGGCGAGCGTGGTGGGACGATCGAACCGATAATCGGAGTCCAAATCGGGCACGTGCTCGTCAGCCTGCGAATAGGCCGGGACTTCCATGTCACTGTCGATTCCGAATACCTGCCGGACCGACACTTTCATGTCAGGCAAGCCGGTCACTTCTTGTATTGCGGCGGTCATTGATCCTCCGTGGCTTCAGGCATCCCGAAGCCCCTATGCGGTCCGATTCATACGGTCCGGGCTGATGGCGGCGGCAACTTAGCAGAGGGCATGACCGCGAAAAACCCGCCGGCCGAACATGGCCGCCATCAATTATTTCAATAAGATAGTCACTATCAGCCCTGTGCGGGAGGCAGGTCTGGGTTGAAAGCTCCGAGGGACAGCGCCGATCAGCCGAATCCGATCGACTTCAGGTAGTTGTAGGACTGAATGATCTCCACGAGCCGGTCTTCGGTGGAACGATCGCCGCCGTTCGCGTCCGGGTGATGACGCTTCACGAGTTCCTTGAAACGCATTTTCACCTGCTGCGAGGTCGCCCCGACATCCAGTCCCAATGTGTCCAAGGCCTTCCTCTCCGCGTTGCGGACGGGCCGCGTTTCGGCGCGCGCCTGCTGTTCCGCCCGGATGCCTTCGCTGAACAAGCCAAATGGGTCGGCGTGACTGCCGAACGCGCGCATGTCAGGCCGTGCGCCGCTCTTTCCGGTTCCCATCTTCCAGGTTGGACGATGGCCGGTCAGCGCATCTTTCTGGTAGGCCATCACGGCCGCATCGCTCATACCGGCAAAGAAATTGTACGACTGATTGTAGGCGCGCACATGCTCGAGGCAGAAACGCCAATACTCTTTTTCGCGTCCGCGGCCTTTAGGGGCGCGATGCGTCGCGGTTTCCTTGCATCCGTGCCATTCGCAACCCGGAGCGCCGGTTTTGGGGCGACGATCTTTCTCGGGTCTGACGCGAATCCGGTCAAAAAGCGGTGAATCGAATTTCATGACCAAACATTATGCGCTTTTCACCGCGGCTGCTTCAAGTGCCGCGATACGCGGGCATTGACGGAAGGCTTCTGCTCTCCTAATCGGGCTCTCATGCGGACCGCCGACATCATCAAAAAAAAGTTGACCGACGCTTTCGCGCCGGAGAGCGTGAAAGTTTTGGATGAATCCCACCAGCACGAGGGTCATGCCGGGCATCGGCCGGGCGGCCAAACTCATTACCGCGTGTATATCGTGTCCGAGGTATTCAAAGGGAAGACCCGACTCGAGCGTCACCGCATGATTAATGAGCTCCTCTCTGCGGAGCTGGCCGGCGGAATTCATGCGCTGGCGATCCACGCGAGCGCGCCGGACGAAACCCGAGTCTAGATTTCGGCCTGTGACTTCACAGGAACGGGCTGAATACGCAGCGCCGTGATGCGATTGCGTGCACGACGCAGAACCCTGAAACGGAATCCGTGAAACGTGAAGCTTTGTCCGACTTCTGGAATCGATCGCGCCTCATGAATGACCAGTCCGGCAATTGTGGTCGCTTCCTCATCGGGCAAGTTCCAGTCCATCACACGGTTCAAGTCGCGGATCGGCACGGCTCCGTCGACATTCACGGATCCGTCTGGTTGACGGCGCACGCCCGGCATTGCGATGTCGTGTTCGTCGGTAATATCGCCGACTATCTCCTCGAGAATGTCTTCGAGCGTCACCAGGCCCTCGACCTCGCCGTATTCGTCGACGACCAATGCGAATGGCGTTTTCCGGCGTCTGAAAGCCTTGAGCTGCTCCGAAACCGGGCGTGTGTCGGGCACAAACCAGGGCGGCGTCATCAGCGCGCCGATATCGACCTTGGAAGCGTCGCCATCCACCGCGTGCAGTGCGCGGAGCAAATCCTTCACGTGCAGGATGCCGACAATGTTTTCTGGATTCCCGCGCCACAAGGGTAGACGCGTCACCGGTGACGCGATGACCGCATTGACGATGTCTTCCGGCGAATTGTCCGCGTCAAGCGTAATCATATTGGTGCGATGGATCATCACATCCGAGACCACCAGCTCGCGCAGATCGAGCACGCCGCCGAACATCTCCCGATCGAGCGCCTCGACGTCTCCTTCGCGATGCAAGAGATCAACCGCGCCGCGCAGCTCCTCACGCGCAGAAAGCACGGCCTGATCTTCCTTGACGTCCATGCCGAACAACTTGAGCAGCCACACGACCAGTTTTTCAATTCCGATCAGGACCGGGCCGAGCAGTCGGACCACCCACAGCATCGGCCGAGCGACCAGAAGCGCGAATCGATCGGGGGCATTGAATGCCGCAGTTTTCGGAAGGACTTCGGAAAACACCACAACGAGCACGGTCATCAGCGCGGTTGCATAGACGATACCGGCATTTCCGAACCATGCGAGCAGGACTCCGGTGGCCAACGCCGAGGCGGCGATGTTGGCCAAGTTGTTTCCAAGGAGAAGCGCGCCGATAAGCCGCTCCCGCTGCAAGAGCAGCCGATTGACTATCCCGGCATTGCGGATTCCCTGCTTTTCCAGGCGCGCCATGCTCGCTCGTGAGGAAGCCGTCAGTGCCGTCTCGCTGCCGGAAAAAAATGCAGAAAACAGCAGGCAGATCAGGACGACGACAAATGATAGCCAGTCGTTCGCGGTCATCGGTCTTGGTTGTGATGCATGATCATTGCGAAAACAAAGCACCGTTCGCCATCAAGCGGCGGCAATCTTAGCAGAAAGAAATGCTCTCACCTCGGCGGCGTCGATGTTGCGTTCGACGAATGCCTGCCCGATGCCGTGTACCAGAATGAATGTGAGCGCCCCACGCGCCACCTTTTTGTCCTGCGCAATCAGATTCATCAATATATCGATGCCCGGTGCACCGCCGGGTATGCAACTGAAATGGGTAGGCAGGCCGACTGCCGCAAGATGCGCCGCGGCGCGGGAGGCTTCAGATGAGGGGATAATGCCTTTCGAGGCGGAAAATTCAAAAGCGAGCACCATCCCGAGCGCTACAGCTTCCCCGTGCAGCAATCGATCGGAGAACCCGCAGCCCGCTTCGAGAGCATGGCCAAACGTGTGGCCGAGATTGAGCAAGGCCCGATCTCCTGTTTCGCGCTCGTCGCGCGCCACGATGGCTGCTTTCGCTCTGCAGCAACTCGCGATGGCCTGCTCGCGGGAGGGTCCGCCGCCAAACACGTCTTTCCAATTCATCTCGAGCCATCGGAAAAAACTGGCATCGCCCAAGAGCCCGTACTTGACGATTTCGGCATAGCCCGAGCGGAATTCACGTTCTGGCAGCGTGTCGAGCAAAGCCGTGTCGGCGACGACCAGGGCCGGCTGATGAAAGGCACCAATGAGATTCTTTCCCTGCGGCGAGTTGATGCCCGTTTTGCCGCCTACAGAGGAATCGACCTGAGCAAGCAGCGACGTGGGCACCTGTACAAAGTCAAGGCCGCGGCGCACGGAGGCGGCCGCGAATCCCGCGAGATCCCCGATCACACCGCCGCCAAGTGCCACGACGAGGTCATTTCGCTCGATCCGAGCCGCGATGATGGATTCGCAAACTTTTTCAAAGGTCGAGTAGTTTTTTGAGGATTCACCGGCGGGCAGCACGATGCGCAAAAAATCGATGTTCTCGGATTTCAGCGCCCCTTCCGCCGCCGCTAGATGGTAGCTCGCCACATTTTCGTCCGTCACAATTGCGACCCGTGCATCGGCGCGCAACGATCTGATGCGCCGGCCGAGGCCGGCGAGAAGGCCTCGGCCGATAAGGATGTCATAGGCGCGGGTGCCGAGATCGACGGGCACCACAATCGGCTCGGTTTGGCGGATCGGAGCAGTCATGACGAGTTCTCCGCTTCGGACGAAAGCCGATCAGCGAGCTTCCTCATGATCTCATCGATGATGTTCTCATGCGGCTCGTCCCGCGACTGCACGACGATATCGGCCTGCGCATAAAGCGGTTCTCGCAAGGGCAGCAGGTCCTTTATCTTTTCGACAAGCGGTCGGTCGTTGCGTCGTTTCGTGCGTTTAAGCAGCACGTCCAAATCCGCTTTCAGCCAAATAGAGATCCCCTTCTGCCTGATCAGGCTTCGCGTCTGCGGATCCATGACGGAACCGCCACCGGTTGCGAGCACCTGCGGACCGTTTTCCAGCAGCCGCGCGATCACACGCGCTTCACCGGCGCGAAAATAATCTTCACCGTGCTTCTGAAAAATTTCCGGTATGGTCATTCCCGCGGCGCTTTCGATTTCCGCATCGGCGTCGACAAAAGCGACGTTCAGACGGCTGGCCAGGCGGCGCCCGATCGATGATTTGCCCGCCCCCATCATGCCGACAAGCACGATCGAGCGGCCGCCGAGCGCGCGAGCGACAGCAGATTCCGGAGCGTTTTCGGCCGGCTTTTGAGCGGCACCATTAACCATGCTAGCTTCCGCCACGAATCCTTCAGGTCCATATACCAGCAACCGTGGGGGCGGTCTTGTCAGCGGTTCGCGAACGTGATCGTAAATTTGGCTGAAGCCGCCATGCGGCCCAGAATGCGGACGTGATCATGCCCAGCCTGTTCAGATTTCTCGTTCTTTTCGGACTGCTCGGCGGGATCGCATATGGCGCTGTGTTCTCGCTTGCGACCTTCGTCAAATACAAGCCGCGCGAGATCATAGTGACGATCCCGCCGGACAAGTTTCTGAAGAATCACTGACGCGCAGCAGGCGATGGGACGCCGGCAGAAAACATCGGATGATGCGCTGGTCGAATTGTTCCTCGACATGCTGGCCGCCGAGCGCGGAGCGGGCGACAATACGCTCGGGGCGTACCGGAACGATCTGAAGGATCTCTCGGCACATTTGCGAAAATCTGGAAACACGATCGCGACCGCAACCACAGATGCCCTGCGCAATTTCATCGGCAGCCTCGCCAAAAGAGGATACAAGCCATCCTCGCTGGCGCGACGTCTCTCCGCTATGCGGCAGCTCTATCGTTTTCTGTACGCCGAGAGCAAACGCAGTGACGATCCTGCCGCTGTTCTCGATGGCCCAAAACGGCCGCGTCCGCTGCCCAAGGTGCTCTCGATCGCAGAGGTTGACAAGCTTCTGAAAAAGGCGCGCGCGGACAGCGAAAGATCTGATCAGTCGCCTGCTCAAAGGCTTCGCGCTGCACGATTGTTGTGCCTACTCGAAGTCGTCTATGCAACCGGGTTGCGCGTCTCCGAACTTGTTGCGCTGCCTGCGATGGCAGCGCGGCGCGATCAACGAATGCTGATTGTCCGGGGTAAAGGTGGCAAGGAGCGGATTGTCCCGCTGAACAAGCAAGCCAAGCGCGCGATGACCGAATATCTACAACTACAGGAAGACGGGAAACATCATGCCGGCTCAAAATGGCTGTTCCCCTCATCCGGTGAACAGGGTCACCTCACGCGCCAGCATTTTGCACGCGAACTCAAGCTGCTTGCGCAGTCATGCGGAATACAGGCGGATCGCCTGAGTCCCCACGTGCTTCGTCACGCCTTCGCCAGTCACCTACTGCACAATGGTGCCGACTTGCGCGTGGTCCAGACCCTGCTCGGTCATGCAGACATCTCGACGACCCAAATCTACACCCATGTTCTCGAGGAACGGCTGAAGACGCTCGTGCGGGACCTGCATCCACTGGCTGACGGCTAGCAATCGGCGTGAAAAATTGCATCCACCCGATTGCTTGACTTAGAGGTATCAGCCACGTCACTTCGACCCGAAAACCGCGTTTCCGGAACCGATGAGAAGCTATCTCGACTTCGAAAAGCCCGTGGCTGAATTGGAAGCCAAGGTCGAGGAATTGCGCGCCATGGGCCAGGCCGACAACGCAGTCGCGATCAACGAGGAGATCGCACGACTTGAAGCGAAGGCTGCCCTGGCCTTGAAGGAATTATACAGTGACCTTACGCCCTGGCAGAAAACCCAGGTTGCTCGCCATCCGCAACGGCCACATTGTCTGGATTACATCGCAGGCCTCATCGAAAATTTCATCTCCTTTGCGGGAGACCGGAAGTTTGGCGAAGACGCCGCAATCATTGGCGGGTTTGGACGCTTTCGCGGCGAAAGCGTCTGCATCATCGGTCACGAGAAAGGCGCCGACACCGAGGGCCGTCTCAGGCACAACTTCGGGATGGCGCGCCCCGAAGGTTATCGCAAGGCGACAAGACTAATGGAAATGGCCGATCGTTTCGGCATTCCGGTGATCTCTTTGGTCGATACAGCCGGCGCGTATCCCGGCATAGGAGCGGAAGAACGCGGTCAGGCGGAAGCCATCGCGCGCTCGACGGATGCATGCCTTTCTCTAGGCGTGCCCAATGTTGCGGTGATTCTCGGAGAGGGCGGATCGGGGGGAGCGATCGCCATTGCCACGGCCAACCGGGTGCTGATGCTCGAACACTCAATCTACAGCGTGATTTCGCCGGAGGGGGCGGCTTCGATTCTGTGGCGGGATACGACAAAGGCGCAAGAAGCCGCCACCAGTATGAAAATCACCGCACAGGACATGATTCGATTCGGAGTGGTGGATACCGTGGTGCCCGAGCCCGTCGGGGGCGCACACCGCGATCCGAAGGCTGCAATCGAGGTAACCGGAGATGCCATCGCGAGCGCTCTCGCCGAACTGACAGGTTTGGACCCGGAGGCCATACGCAAGCAAAGACGGGAGAAATTCCTCGCAATGGGCCGCAAGGCGGAGTGAATCGGCGGCATTTACCTCTGATTTACCATTGGGTTATCGGCACGGTGGATGAGCATCGATCGCCTTGCAGATGCCACATCTTAAGGATAACGATTATCCAATGGGGAGCCCGCCGGTTCGGGGAGCATCAGCTTGAAAAGGCCCTTCGCGCGCGCGCTACTGGCGTCCGCGGCTGTTGCCGCTGCCATTGCTCTTGCCGGCTGCGACGCCGACAGCATTTCGCCCACCGGCCGCGCTCAAGCCCCCCTTTCTGAAAAAATTCTCGCCGAAATGTCGGCGAAAAATATGGACAAGGAATCTCCCATCCTCGCCCGCATCTTCAAGGAAGAGGCGGAGATGGAGATTTGGAAGAAGAATCGCGACGGCGAATACGCGCTGCTCAAGACGTACCCGATTTGCCGATGGTCGGGAGATCTCGGCCCGAAAAAGAAGGAAGGCGATCGCCAGGCCCCCGAAGGCTTCTACTCCATCACGCCTGGGCAGATGAACCCGAATTCCAGCTACTACCTGGCTTTCAATACTGGTTTCCCGAACGCCTATGATCGGGCGATGGGTTACACCGGCTCCGAATTGATGGTGCACGGCGACTGCTCGTCGCGCGGTTGCTACGCGATGACCGACCAACAGATCCAGGAGATCTACGCGCTGGCGCGCGAGTCGTTCTTCGGCGGACAG
Source organism: Pseudolabrys sp. (assembly GCA_035718275.1). Lineage (GTDB taxonomy): Bacteria > Pseudomonadota > Alphaproteobacteria > Rhizobiales > Xanthobacteraceae > Pseudolabrys. The sequence continues at coordinate 233,738 of DASTHI010000031.1, forward strand.
AAGGCTTTTCAGCTGCAAGCTTATCCGTTCCGCATGACCGCACTGAACATGGCCAAGCACCGGAACAACCCGAACTTCGCGTTCTGGAAGATGCTCAAAGAAGGTTACGATCATTTCAACGCGACTCATCAAGAACCCAAGGTCGCGGTTTGCGACAGGCGCTACGTCTTCGACGCAGCCGCTCCTGAAGGCTCGACAAAATCGCCTTCATTCAATCCGAGAGGGGCATGTCCTGCCTATCAGCTCGATCAGTCGATCGCCGACGCGGTGCTGCAAGAACGCCGTCAAGAACAGCTCAAGATGGCCGAGTATATCGCCAGCGGAGTATCGACTGTTCCGATGCGTTCAGGCGTGGACGGCGGCATGAATCCCATCTTCGCCGCAAAACTTTCGAACCCGAGTGGCTTCGACAACAACGGAAGGATTTTCCAGGTTGCCAGCGGCAGTGTGCCAGGCGCATTGCCGCGCACTGCAAATCCGCCCGCGGCAAAGCCCGAAACCCCGGCTCGCTCGCAGGTCGCGGCTAGCGAGCCGCTCGTGGTCGCAAGCGTACCACTGCCTCATCCGGCACCTCAGGCAAAGCAAGGGGAGGCGCCGCCCGCGCAGGAACGGCCTACGACCATAGCAGGCTTAATCGGTAACCTGTTCGGAGGGTCGAAAGAGGAAACAGGAACAACGCCGTCGGCACCGAAGGAACCGTCCGCCCAGCGCACAGATGTTACGACAGCTCAGAAGCACGTTGCGCCTGCGCACATTTCAAAGATTGTGCGAACAGCATCAGCAGGCGCTCCGCCGCAGCGGCAACAACCCGCCACCCGCGATGTGCACCCGCAATCCACAGAGAGCGCCCCCGCAGCACCTGCCAAGCCCCCTATGCAGCAGACGGCGCCCGCTCCGCAGCAACCGGCGAAACACGAATCTGCTCCGGCGCCGCAGGCCGAGATTCGCACGGCCTATTCGACTCCGCCCGCCAGCAACCACGGATTGCTTGCGGGCGCGCAACCGGTCGTCCCGGCAGGGACCTTTAACAGTTTCCGCTAGTAACCGGGAGCGCGCGTGCGCGCCAGTACGGACTGTTTCGTCTACGTCCTGGGCAGCCGAATGGGCAACCGGCGCCTCACCTATGTTGGATGGACTTTGGACGTCGAACGCAGGCTCGTACAGCATAACCGGGGGGTCGGAGCGCGCACGACGAGGGGACGAAAGTGGATTTTGCTTTACGCCGAGCAATGTGCGAGCAAACGGCACGCCATGAGCCGCGAATGGCACCTCAAGCGGGATCGGGCATTTCGGCGGGACCTTGCGATCGCTCGGCTAGGAGGATGAGCGGGGGCCCTGCAAATCATTTCCCGGCCAGCCGCACCTTCGATGCGGTCGGCCCGGTGTCGCCGACCTGCTCGACATAGTAAACTTCGTCACCACGGCGCAGCTTGTCAAAGTCGCCGGTAAGCAAGCTGTTGCGGTGGAAGTAGAGCAAGCTGCCTTCCTTGGTCATCACGTATCCGAAATCCTTTTCCGGTGTTAGCTCTGCTATCTGCCCAAGGAATTCGTTTGCCGCTTCGTGGCCACGTTCTGCAAGGCCGTGGTCGGTAAGCTTATCCTTGTATTTGCTTAGTCTACGCTCCGCGATCCTGAAGGCCTCGTTTATGGCGTTGCGAAGATCTGGCGCTTGAAACTTGCGTTGCAGGTGATCCGACTCGTGCGCGACAACAATGTCCTTGTGGCCGGGTACCGAAATCTCGATGTGAACGACGGGTGGGATCGTTTCGTTCGCGTTCTGGTTTCTCTGGTCGACCCGCACCCGACACGCCGTCATGCGACCGTAAATCCGTTCCAGCCTGTCGACATGATCGCGGATGGCATCTTCCGCCGCCTCGGAGGATTCCATATTACGGAACGCGATCTCGAGAGGTACCTGCATGGAAAAGGCTCGCCGCTGAACAAAGCTGACCAATAATGCCGCAAACGCCATTTTGGTTGCCGCGGGCGCGCCTGCTTTGATTTTGCTCAATGAGAAGCTGGAGCGTTCTGAGGGACCATGGTCGCGATCGAGTCCTTCAGGCGAACTTGCCGTGGCAATGCTTATATTTCTTGCCCGAGCCGCATGGACAAGGTTCGTTGCGGCCGACCTTACCCCAGGTCGAGGGATCGCTCGAATTGCGCTCCGCCTGCATTGCATTGCCGTGACCGACCAGGGCCGGGGCCAACGCCGGCGCCATCTCGTCTTCACCCGTCAGCGGGTCGACCTTGTGCGCTTCCATGAAGGGCAGCGGGGCGGCTTCTTCCGCCGGAGGTGATTGCACCACCTCGACGCGCATCAATTGCGCGGTGACCGCTTCGCGCAAATGCGCGACCATGGCCTCGAATAGCGCGAAAGCCTCGGCCTTGTATTCATTAAGCGGGTCGCGCTGGCCGTAACCACGCAAACCGATCACCTGTCGCAGATGCTCAAGCATGACCAGGTGCTCGCGCCACAAATGGTCGAGGGTCTGCAGCAATATCGATTTTTCGACATACCGCATGACGTCCGGGCCCCACTTCGCGACCTTGCTCGCCATCCATTCATCCGCGCGCCGGATGATCCGCTCGCGCACGTCTTCGCCGGTTATCCCTTCTTCCTTGGCCCAGTCACGAACCGGGAGATCGAGCGTCAAGACTTCACGCAGGCTTTGATCGAGCGCAGCAACGTCCCATTGTTCCGGATAGGCGTTCTCGGGAATGTGCTTCGCGACCATTTCCTCGATCATCGCGTGGCGCATGTCGGCAATCGTTTCGTCAACGGCCTCGTCTCGCATCAGTTCGAGCCGCTGCTCGAAGATCACCTTCCGCTGGTCGTTCATCACGTTGTCGAATTTGAGCAGATTCTTGCGGATGTCGAAATTGCGCGCTTCGACCTTCTGCTGCGCTTTCTCCAGCGCCTTGTTGATCCAGGGATGAACGATTGCCTCATTTTCCTTGAGGCCGAGCTTCTGCAGCATGCCGTCGAGCTTGTCGGAGCCGAAGATGCGCATGAGATCATCTTCAAGCGACAGGAAGAACTTGGAGTGCCCGGGATCGCCTTGGCGACCGGAACGGCCGCGCAGCTGATTGTCGATACGGCGGCTTTCGTGGCGCTCGGTACCGAGAACGTACAGTCCGCCGGCAGCGAGTGCCTTTTCCTTCAGGCGGCTCACCTGCCTGCGAATCTCCTCGGCGCGCGGAGTTTTCTCGCGCTCGCGCGGATCCGAAACATCCGTGATTTCCTGCCGGATGCGCATTTCCGCGTTGCCGCCAAGCTGGATGTCGGTACCACGGCCGGCCATGTTCGTTGCGATGGTGATCGCGCCGGGCACGCCGGCTTGCGCCACGATATATGCCTCCTGCTCGTGGTAGCGCGCATTGAGGATGGCAAAGACCTTCTTTCGGGAAGCGCCCTCATCACCAGAGTACAGAGCAGCAAAGGCGTTCGGATCGGAGAAGTCGTGCTGTTCCCATCCTTTCTGTCGCAGCATTTCGGCGAGTTGCTCTGATTTTTCGATTGACGTCGTCCCTACGAGTACAGGCTGCCCGCGCATCTTGCAGTCTTCGATGAGTGTCAGGATTGCCCGATACTTCTCGGCTGCCGTTCGATAAACCTCATCATCGTCGTCGATGCGAATGAGCGGCATGTTGGTCGGAACTTCCAGCACTTCCAGGCCGTAGATATCCATAAACTCTTCCGCTTCCGTCATGGCGGTCCCGGTCATGCCGGCGAGCTTCTCATACATGCGGAAATAGTTCTGGAAGGTGATCGAGGCGAGCGTCTGGTTCTCGGGCTGAATCGGCTGATGCTCTTTTGCTTCAAGCGCCTGATGCAGCCCTTCGGAATAGCGGCGGCCCGGCATCATGCGACCGGTGAACTCGTCGATGATGACGACTTCCCCATTGCGGACGATGTAGTCCTTGTCGCGCTGGAACAGCTTGTGTGCACGTAGCGCCTGATTCACATGATGGACGACCGAGACGTTCTCGACATCGTAGAGCGACTCGCCCTTGAGCTGTCCGGCCGCACGCAGCCGTTGCTCAAGTTTCTCCATGCCGGCTTCGGTCAGTGTCACCGTGCGTTGCTTCTCATCGACTTCGTAGTCGGTCTTGTCGAGCTGCGGAATGTAGCTGTCGATGGTGTTGTAGAATTCCGAGCGGTCATCCAGCGGACCGGAGATGATCAGTGGCGTACGCGCCTCGTCGATCAGAATTGAATCGACCTCATCAACGATGGCGTATATGTGCCCGCGCTGGACCATGTCCTCCAGCCGATATTTCATATTGTCGCGCAGATAGTCGAAGCCGAGTTCGTTGTTCGTGCCGTAGGTGATATCGCAATCGTAGGCTCGCTTGCGCTCCTCATCGTCAAGTCCGTGCACGATCACGCCCACGGAAAGACCAAGGAAATTGTAGATCTGGCCCATCCACTCGGCGTCGCGCCTGGCCAGATAGTCGTTTACGGTCACAACATGAACACCGCGTCCGGCGAGTGCATTGAGATAGACCGGAAGCGTTGCGACCAGCGTTTTTCCTTCGCCGGTCTTCATTTCGGCGATCTTGCCCTCGTGGAGGATCATTCCGCCAATCAACTGGACATCGAAATGCCGTTGACCAAGCGTCCGCTTCGCGGCCTCGCGGACCGTCGCGAAAGCCGGCACCAGGATGTCGTCGAGCGAAGCACCTTCCGAGACCTGCTTCCTGAACGCATCGGTACGGGCCCTCAGAGCGTCATCGGACAGCCCTTCCAACTCCTTCTCAAGGGCATTGATCTCGTGCACCCGTGGCTGATAGTTGCGAATCCGCCGCTCGTTGGCGGAACCGAACAGCTTGCGGGCGACAGCGCCGATCATCGAGAAGCTCCTGATTTGGGCCGGCGCTTATACCATGCCACGGCGTCCGGATTTCCTTCCGGCGCTCCGGAATGCGGCACTTTTCGGGCGAATTTCAACGCGGACGACGCGTGAGCCAGCGACCAACCGATGTTGAGCGAGAGATATGAGGGGGCCGGATTGTTGTCAATCGGAGGCCTTTCTCGGCCTAACCGAGCGATCACGCAATCGATATTGAACGTTGGCCGGGATTCCGCCATTGCAAAGACATCGTTCTTCGGCGAATAGTCCGCCAAATTACCGGCCGAAGCCGGCAACCACTTAACTTCCGAGGACCAAGACATGAAGACCTCAGTTCCCGCCGGCTTAGGGATCCGCTCGTGTGCCGGGTTTTTTGCCGCGTTTCTGGCACTCACCATGATCGGAACCGCCTTTGCCCAGGATAAGGATCCGCTTGTGGCGAAGGTCAACGGTGTCGAGGTTCATCAGAGCGATCTCGCAGTCGCGGAAGATGAAGCCGGACAAATTCCGCCGATGTCGCCCGAAGCTAAGCAGGATTATCTGGTGCAATTCGTCGCCGACATGATCCTCGTGTCCAAGGCGGCGGAAGACAAGAAATTCGGCGAGGGTGCCGAATTCAGGCGGAAACTCGAATTCTCGCGCAAGAAGCTGCTGATGGAAGGGTTGCTGCAGTCGGTCGGCAAACAAGCGCTTACAGACGAAGCCATGCACAAGGTTTATGATGAAGCCATCAAGCAGACGGGAGATGAACAGGAGGTGCACGCGCGCCACATCCTTTTCCGTGCGCCTGCTGGTGATGATAAGGCGGGCAAAGAGGCCGAGGACAAGGCCAAGGCAATAATTGTCCGCCTGAAGAAGGGCGAGGATTTTGCGAAAGTGGCGGGCGACGTCACTGAAGACCCGTCCGGAAAAGCGAACGGAGGCGACCTTGGCTATTTCACGAAAGAACAGATGGTCCCGGAATTTTCGGAAGTCGCCTTTAAGCTCGACAAGGGACAGATTTCAGATCCCGTCAAGACCCAGTTCGGTTGGCACGTGATCAAGGTCGAGGACAAGCGGATCAAACCGGCGCCCAAATTCGAAGAGGTCAAGCCGCAGATCGAGAACTACGTTGCACGCAAGGCGCAAGCAGAGCTCGTTATGAAATTGCGTGCAGATGCAAAGATCGAGCGGATGGACAAGCCGGCAAAGACCGAAGAGAAGCCGGCTGCGCCGGCAAAGAAATAGCACCAGTCGACTCATCAACCGATTCCGTTATAGCCGGGCTTGTCCCGGCCATAACGCTTGGCTAGGCACTATCGTGCCCGATTGATCGGGATCGCCGGCAAAGCCGGGTGCTGACAAATCGATTGGTCCCTCAATGAGTGCCGCAGTCTCTCCTCTTGCTCCAACCAAGCTCCCCGACATGCCGCCAATTTCGGGCGTGCGTCTTGCCACGGCCGCGGCAGGTATTCGATACCGCGGCCGCACCGACGTACTTCTGGTACTCTTCGAATCGGGCACCACTGCCGCAGGCGTGTTCACCCGTTCAAAATGCCCTTCGGCGCCGGTCGAATGGTGCAAAGCACACCTGAAGACGGCAAGGACGCGCGCCCTCGTCGTCAATTCTGGTAACGCCAATGCATTTACGGGCAAGACAGGGCGAGATGCCTGCAGGCTCACGGCCCGGATCGCTGCCAAGGCCATCGGCTGCAAGCCAGGGGACGTCTTCCTCGCCTCAACGGGCGTCATAGGCGAACCGTTGAAAGCCGAGGTGTTCGAGGGCGTCATGGAAGGGCTGATCTCGGGCGCCCAGCCGGACCATTTCCTCGCTGCGGCACGCGCGATCATGACGACCGACACATTCCCGAAAGCGTCGAGCGCTATTGCAAGGATCGGCAAGGCGAAGGTGACAATCAATGGTATCGCCAAGGGCGCAGGCATGATCGCGCCCGATATGGCAACAATGCTTTCCTTCGTGTTCACAGATGCTGCGATCTCGGCGCCTGCGCTGCAGCGTATGCTCAGGGATGCTGTCGCCGACACTTTCAATGCAATCACAATCGACGGTGATACATCGACATCAGACACGCTGATGATTTTTGCTACCGGCAAAGCGGCGGGAGCGCGCCCTATTTCGCGCGCTTCCGATCCGCGGCTGAGAAGCTTCAAAAAGGCCTTGCACTCCGTGCTCGCCGATCTGGCCGAACAGGTGGCGCGCGACGGTGAAGGAGCGCGCAAACTGGTTGAGATCGTTGTGCAAGGTGCAACCTCAAACGCCTCGGCGCGACGTATAGCAATGTCCATCGCCAATTCGCCGCTGGTGAAGACGGCCATTGCCGGTGAGGACGCGAATTGGGGCCGCGTGGTGATGGCGGTTGGAAAGGCGGGGGAGCCCGCCGACCGAGACAGGTTGTCCATCTGGTTTGGCGGAATTCGAGTGGCGCACAGGGGCGCACGCGACCCTACTTACAATGAGGCGGCTGTAAGCGCCGTAATGAAGAAGCCGAAGATCGCGCTCAAAGTGGCGCTCGGACTCGGTAAAGGACGCGACCGTGTGCTCACCTGCGACCTAACGAAGGAGTACGTCGCAATCAATGGAGACTATCGGTCGTAGCGATGATGTCCAGGTCGGAGTAATCGTGAGCACAAAGCTGGTCCTCGTTGCCGCCTGCGCGATGGTAGACTCCGACGGCCGCGTGCTGATTGCGCAGAGGCCCGCGGGCAAGCCGATGGCCGGCCTTTGGGAATTTCCCGGCGGCAAGGTGGAAAACGGTGAACGGCCCGAACAGACCCTTATCCGCGAATTGAAGGAAGAACTCGGAATCACCGTGAACGAATCGTGTCTTGCCCCTCTTGCCTTCGCAAGCCACGCGTATCCGGACTTCCACCTTTTGATGCCCCTTTATGTTTGCCGCCGGTGGGAGGGCGCCGTGGAGGCCACCGAAGGTCAGCGGCTTGCCTGGGTAAGGCCGAACCGTCTTCGCGAGTATGAAATGCCCCCAGCAGATGTGCCGCTCATCTCACATTTAATGAACTTACTTTAGCGCGAACGCGGCGTCTTTTCGCCGGTCGGCATTTCGATCGTGCCGAGTGCGTCGGCAAGCCGCTGCGCGGCTGACCCCGGCCTGAGCGGCTTCTGCTGGCCTTCGTGCGGCGCCCAACCGGACAGCCAAACCAGCTCAAAGGTCGCCCGCACGCGTCCATCGGAATCGGAGAATCGCTCCGCATAAATGCTTGCCATGCGATCGAGCGTGCGCCGCCTCAGCGGCGTACGCCTTCGATCATGCAGCACGTTGGTGGCACCCATGGCCCGCAGATCCTGCATCAGGTCGAAGGGCGAGTCGTAGCGTACAGTGAGTTTTTCGCTGTCGACCACCGGCAGGGCAAAACCCGCGCGCTGCAGAAGATTTCCCAAATCCCTTATATCCGCGAACGGCGCAACGCGCGGCGAGACGCCGCCCTCAATCTCGACTTCTGCCGCAGCAAACGAGGAACGAAGCTCGCGCAGAGTTTCGCCCCCGAGCAGCGCGGCCAGCAACAAACCATCCGGCTTCAAGGCTCGACGAATCTGAACGAGAGTGCCGGGCAGATCGTTCACGAACTGGAATGAAAGCGCCGAGATGACGAGATCGAGCGAACCGTCCGCAAAAGGCAAAGCTTCCTCGTCGGCTACCACGCCTAGAAAAGATCCAGCGGCGGCGCTCCCTGCATCAGTCGTCGCGGCAACAATTGTCGAGACGTTCTCACTTTCGGCAAGTGCGCGCCGCACGGCATCACCGGGCGTGCCAAGATCGACTGCAATTTGGAATTGCCGCATCACTGAAGAGAGCCGTTCACTGAGTTCGCGGGCGGCATGTTCGAGCAGAAAGTCCCCAGCGGGAAACCGCTGCGCGCGCTGTCGCCGAATACGAAGCAGCGATCGATCAAAAATACCGGGGTGTTGCGGCATGGTCGATGCTTCTGTCACGCTCGCTCGTGGTTGTGATATCCTTGCAGCATGAACAAGCTTGCCCCGGCAAGGGCCACATCAGGGCAGTCTCTCGGCATCCGCATTCGCGCCGGCGCCCTGTCGGCCCTGCGATTCCTCCTCGATTTTGCGTTGCCGCCTCTCTGCTCTTCTTGCCGCGAGCCCCTTGGCAGCAGCGCCGGTCTGTGCGCCTCATGCTGGTTGAAACTTACTCTCATTGAGCCGCCTTATTGCGCGCGATTAGGCATCCCTTTCGCTTTCGACGGCGGCAGTGAACTGCTGTCGATGGAGGCGATCGCGAATCCACCGGCTTATAGTCGTGCGCGCGCAGCTGTCGTTTACGATGACATCGCACGCACATTGGTGCACGGCCTCAAATATGGCGATCGTCTCGATCTTATTCCAATGATGGGGCGGTGGATGGCGCGCGCCGGGCGTGAGCTGTTGATGGATGCCGATGCGCTCCTTCCGGTTCCGCTCCACTGGCGCAGGCAATGGCTGCGGCGTTTTAATCAATCGGCAGCACTGGCAGGCGCAATAGGAACCCTGCACGACAGACCGGTCGTGCACGGCGCACTGAGGCGGGTACGCGCCACGCCGCAGCAGGTTGGCAGATCAAGAGCGGAGCGAGCCGACAATGTACAGGGCGCATTCCGCGTTCCGGCCGATCGAAAGATCGATATTGCCGGAAGGCGATTAATCCTTGTGGATGACGTTCTGACATCCGGTGCTACCGTCGATGCCTGCACGCGTGCGCTGCTCCGGGCCGGAGCCTCACGTGTGGATGTGTTGGTGTTCGCGCGGGTTGTAGCGCCCGCGCGAGCCCCCATATGAATGCGGCCGACAAGAAACGCCGACCCATGCCTCGCGTAGAAATTTACACGACCGGCTATTGCCCATACTGCTCGATGGCCAAAGCCTTGCTGAAAAGTAAGGGCATAACCTACAGCGAAATCGACGTGGGTCGCGACCGACAGCGCCGGAGCGAAATGATTCAGCGGGCAAACGGACGCATCACAGTCCCCCAAATTTTTGTCGGACACTTTCACGTCGGCGGTAGCCGCGAATTGCATGCACTTGAGGATGCGGGCAAGCTCGATGCGCTGCTTTTGAGCCAAGAGGATCCGAGATGAAGCCCGGCAGTTTCACGGCCGCGATGATCCAATTGCGTTCGGGCCTTGATCCGGACGCGAATATTGATGCGGCTGCGCGGCTGGTTGGCGAGGCGAAATCGTCAGGAGCCGCCTATGTGCTCACACCGGAGATGACAAACATTCTGGCCGCGAACCGTGAGCAGCTCTTCGCCAGGTTGGTCGAGGAGTCATCCGATAGCTCCCTTGCGCGGATGCGCGAACTCGCGCGCAAGCTCGGCATTTATGTCCACGTTGGCTCGCTTGCCATTCGAATTTCGCCCGAAAAAGCGGCAAACCGTTCGTTCCTCATTGGCCCTGACGGCGAGATCCTCGCGCGCTACGACAAGATCCACATGTTCGATGTTGATCTGGCCGGTGGGGAAAGCTACCGCGAGTCGAGGAATTATCGTCCCGGCGAGCTTGCGGTGCTGGCTGATTTGCCTTGGGGGCGACTGGGTCTGACCGTTTGCTATGATCTGCGCTTTCCAGCGCTTTACCGTGCTCTGGCAGAAGCAGGCGCAACCATGCTCGCGATTCCCTCAGCTTTCACCAGACAGACCGGCGAAGCGCATTGGCACGTCCTTATCCGCAGCCGCGCGATCGAGAACGGCTGCTTCGTTTTTGCCGCCGCCCAAGGCGGTAAGCATGAAAATGGGCGGGAGACGTTCGGACATTCACTCATCATTGACCCTTGGGGGCGCATTATTGCAGAAGGTGGCAGAGAGCCGGGGGTTGTGATGGCCCAGATCGATCTTGCCGAAGTCACCAACGCGCGAGCGCGCATTCCCTCGCTGCAGCACGGTCGCCGTTTTGAAATCGTGGAGCCTATGGCCGAACCGGCTCATTTGCACGTCGTGCGAGGCCTCGAATGATACGTTACACGCTCGTCTGCGAGCATGGTCACGAATTCGAGAGTTGGTTTCAGAATTCGGCCGCTTTCGACAAGCAGGCCAAGCGCGCTCTTGTCACCTGCCCGCGTTGCGGCTCCTCCAAAGTCGAAAAGGCCATCATGGCGCCTAGCCTGACCGGACGCGCCGAGAAGCGGCCGGTGCATATCGAACAAGCAGCAGCGCCGAGCGAAACGCCAGCGCCCGCAGCGGGCAACGCGGCGGTCGCGATGCTCTCTCCGCAGGAACAAGAATTCCGCGCCAAGCTCAAGGAGCTTCGCGAACATCTCACGAAGAACGCCGACAATGTGGGTTCGAAATTCCCCGAGGAAGCTCGCAAGATGCATTACGGCGAGATCGAGCACCGATCGATTTACGGCATCGCCTCTGTAGAAGAAGCGAAGGAATTGTCCGAGGAAGGGATCGAATTTCACCCGCTGCCGGTGCTGCCTGACGAACGGAACTAGTTTCGACCGCAAATCGAGCGCGTACGAGGCGTCACTCGTCTCGTCGTGAAGCAAAGCTTAGTAAGCCCAGACCAGCAGCGCTACGCCGATCACGACGAGCACGATTCCGACTCCTTCGCGGGCACTCGTCGGCTGCTTGAATATGAAGCTGGTCACGCCTTGTGCAAAAAGCACTTCGACGAGAGCCAGGGTGCGCACGTTGGCGGCGCTGGTTATCGCGAAGCCTAGGAACCAGAACTCGGAGGCGAATGCTCCCATGAAGCCGGCAAAAAGCGAGGGACGCCAGGCACGCGCGATTTCCCGCAGAACCTTGGGATCCCTGATCGCGAGCCAAATGGACAACAGTGCAGCCTGGATCACGAGCCCGACCGTCACGGTCAGTGTTGCAGCCAGCACAAAATCATTAAGTCCGAGCGACAGAATGGCGCCCCGGTAGCTGATCGCAGACAATGCAAACATGGTGCCTCCTGCGAGCCCGATCAGGGTCGATCGCGCGGTTGCGGATTCACTGGCGCGGGGCTTCAGAGAGATGACGACGACCCCGGCGGTCGCAATAAGGATCGCCGCTGCCGACACGGGCGTCACCCGATCGCCAAGGAAGATCAATCCGAACAGGGCCACCTGGACCGGCTCAGTCTTGATATAGGCGTACGCAACAACGAAGGATCGCTCGCCCATTGCCGAAAGCATCAATGCAGTGGCGGCAATCTGTCCAAGAGCGCCGCCCAGAACCCACGGCCAGAAATCCCGCGGCACTGCAGGCACCGATTCACTGGTGACGGTCAGGAGGCCGAAAAGAAAAAGTACCGCGAACGGGAAACCGAACAGGAAACGCACGTGCGTTGCACCCACAGTCCCGAGACTCGCCGTGAGCTGGCGCTGCATGGCGTTGCGGGCAGTCTGCGCGGCGGCGGCGACAAGGGTGAAAACGACCCATAGCATGGTCAATCTCTCGTACAATTACCGCCGCTGATGCCAAGCAGCCACGCACATGTGCTCGTTGCACCGACGGCGAATCAACCTCGCCTACGATGCGAACAGCAACGCCTCAAGCGGCAGCCGGCCGCATTTCCACTGCTTCGGGAAATTCGGAAACCCTGTCGTTTTCGTTGTCGATCAGCAGAAAGAGATCGAAATATCGAATCGTGGGAGCACCACCAGTTCGCTTGATGATTGATTGCCGCCACGCCTCGTCATGGGCGCGTTTTGCAGCTTCGACTGAAGGCCAGATGTAGACGCCGGCTCCGCTTCTGCCGTTCAGTTCGAGAAGGAAATGCTTGCGCAGCAATTCCTTGTTTGCTCGCCATTTCGGAATCACATTGCGCGCCTCTTCCGCTACCTGGCTGCGGGTCCAGCCCTTCGGCGAATTGAATTCCACCAACTCCAAGATCATGCGGCTTCTCCATTTTCCTTCGGGCGCTGCGCGGCCAACATATAATTCACATCCATATCCGACGAGAGCTGCCAGCGGTCGGCGAAGGGATTGTAGATGACGCCCCGTTCGGCGATCACCCGCAGGCGGTTATCCTCTATTATCGTTTCCAACTCCTCGGGCTTGATGAATTTCTCCCACTGATGGGTGCCGCGCGGCAGCCAGCGCAGAACATATTCCGCGCCGACGATTGCCAGGGCAAAACTCTTGAGGGTCCTGTTGATCGTGGCGCAGATCATCAGGCCTCCTGGCCTCACCATCGCGGCGCAGGTCGCGACAAACGCATCCACGTCGGCTACGTGTTCCACCACCTCCATGGCGAGCACCAGATCGAATTGCTCTTTCGCGCTGGCCAACTCCTCGGCGCTCGTCGCCCTGTAGTCGACCGTCAAGCCTGACGCCTCGGCGTGACTGCGCGCGGCCTCTATATTCTCCTGCGACGGATCGGCACCCACCATCTTTGCACCCAGCCTGGCCAGCGGCTCGGAAAGAATTCCTGCTCCACAACCGATGTCGAGCAGGCGAAGTCCGCCCAGGCATTCAATCTTTTTGGGGTCTCGCCCGAAATGCTTCGCCGCCACGTCGCGAATGTAGGCGATCCGGACCGGGTTGAGTTTGTGCAAAGCAGCCATCGGTCCGCGCGGATTCCACCAATCGGCCGCATAACGGGCGAATCGCTCGACCTCGGCGGCATCAACACTTGACCTCTGTGATCTGTCCTTAACCATTCAGCCGATCTGCCGACGTGCTAGGGGCCATTGTTGCAGGTAAGCCAACCCGCCGGTATGTATACGCGCCTTTTAGGGCCGGCGCGCGGCGCTTCGCTTCGCGCCGGCGGCTTGTTAGCGCCTTTGGGCGCCTTCGGGAACATCATGGCTCGGCTGGTGATGAAATTCGGCGGGACGTCGGTCGCCGACCTCGACCGCATCCGGAATGTAGCGCGCCACGTCAAGCGCGAGGTCGACGCCGGCTACGACGTCGCCGTGGTGGTATCAGCAATGGCCGGAGTGACCAATCAGCTGGTCGAGTGGTGCAGGCAGGCATCCATCCTGCATGATGCACGCGAATATGATGCGGTGGTCGCCACGGGGGAACAGGTCACCGCCGGCCTCCTCGCCATCGTGCTGGAAGGGATGGGGGTCAATGCACGCTCCTGGCAGGGATGGCAGCTGCCCATACTGACAGACAATGCACACGCATCGGCTCGCATTTTGGAGGTGAACGGCAACGAGCTGATCAAGCGCTTCAAAGAGCATCGTCAGGTCGCCGTCATTTCCGGTTTCCAGGGGATGCACAAGGATACCGGGAGGATCACCACGCTTGGCCGAGGCGGTTCGGATACATCGGCAGTAGCCATTGCTGCCGCGATAGGCGCCGAGCGTTGCGACATCTACACCGACGTGGACGGCGTCTTTACGACCGACCCCCGCGTGGTGCCTCAGGCGCATCGGATGGAGAAGATTGCTTACGAAGAAATGCTCGAACTTGCCTCGCTCGGAGCCAAAGTCATGCAGGTGCGTTCGGTCGAGCTCGGCATGATGCACAACGTGCGTATTTTTGTGCGTTCGAGCTTCGAAAAGCCCGAGGACATCGACCCGACCAAACCGTCCTCCGGCACACTCATCTGCGACGAAGGAGATATCGTGGAACAACAAATCGTCACAGGAATCGCATTTTCAAAAGACGAAGCGCAGATTTCCATTCGACGCGTGCAGGACAAGCCGGGGGTCGCCGCCGCGATATTCGGGCCGCTCGCGGCGGCGAACATCAATGTGGACATGATTGTGCAGAATGTTTCGGCAGATGGCGCGACGACGGACCTCACCTTTACGGTTCCTTCAGCCGACTATGAGCGGGCGCGGGTCACGCTTGGGAAGGCGAAGAACTCCATCGGATACGAAAGGCTCGACGGCGCGACCGATGTGGCCAAGGTATCGGTCATCGGGATCGGCATGCGAAGCCATGCCGGTGTTGCGGCGATGGCCTTTAAGGCGCTCGCAGAGCAAAAAATCAATATCCTTGCAATCACGACTTCGGAGATAAAATTTTCCGTTCTCATTAAGGCGACCCAGACCGACCTGGCGGTCCGCACGCTGCATACGCTCTACGGGCTGGATAACACGTGAGGCGAATGGCCTGGCAAGCAGGTCACCAGGATGAGCGACAGCATATGATGCTGAGGGGGCCGGGCCGACTTTGGCTTGCCCCTTGCATGCAGCATTCTGTATAGCCTCACGGATCAGCGGCTTCGGCAGCGGTCCGACAGTCGCCATTCGTACATGATTTGGCCGTAAACAGGGCTGCGGCACAGGTCGTGGCAAAAGGACTTCAAATATGCGTGGCGCGCTAGGCGGTCCGCGCGTGCTGTTACGCCGCCTTCGCGAGGTGATGGCGGAGCCGGTCAGCGCGCAGGACCGCCTCGATAAGGTGGTGGTACTGATCGCAGCCAACATGGTTGCGGAGGTGTGCTCTGTCTACGTGCTGCGCGTGGACGGAACGCTCGAACTTTACGCGACCGAAGGCCTCAAGCGCGAAGCCGTACACCAGACCGTCCTCAAGGCCGACGAGGGCCTGGTCGGGCTGGTCGCCAGCGAAGCCAAGCCCATCAACCTGTCGGACGCCCAGGCGCACCCCGCCTTCTCCTACCGACCCGAAACCGGCGAGGAGAATTACCATTCTTTCCTGGGCGTTCCGATCCTCCGTGCTGGCAACACCCTCGGCGTGCTTGTCGTGCAGAACCGCGCCCGACGAACCTACACCGAGGAAGAAGAAGAGGCGTTGCAGACCACCGCGATGGTGCTCGCGGAAATGATCGCCTCGGGCGAGCTGTCATCGCTCGCTCGACCGGGTGCGGAGCCTGCGGCCCGTCATTCCATGCACCTGGTTGGCAGTTCGCTATCCGAAGGGATTGCCCTCGGCCACGTGGTGCTGCACGAGCCGCGCGTGGTGATCACGAACGTGATTGCGGACGACGTTCCGAAAGAGCTCAAGCGGCTGGATGCCGCTATCGCCACTCTGCGTGCCGATCTCGATCGTCTGGTCGAGCATCGTGACGTCGTCGACGGCGGTGAGCACCGCGACGTCCTGGAAGCCTACCGGATGTTCTCCTACGACCAGGGATGGCTGCATAAGATCCGCGAAGCCGTCATGACCGGCTTGACTGCGGAAGCCGGCGTCGAGCGCGTGCAATCCGATACGCGCGCGCGCATGCTGCGCGCGTCTGATCATTATTTGCGCGATCGCCTGCATGACCTGGACGACTTGGCAAATCGTCTGATGCGGGTCCTGATGGGGCAGGATCACGCGCCGACAAAAGAGCAATTGCCTGAAAACGCAATCGTGGTTGCAAGGTCCATGGGGCCGGCGGCGCTTCTCGATTATGATCGCAAGCGGCTCCGCGGGCTCGTGCTGGAGGAAGGCGGCCCCACTTCGCATGTTTCGATCGTGGCGCGGGCGCTTGGGATACCTACCGTCGGCGAGCTCGACAACGCCACCGGTCTCGTCGAGCCCGGCGACGCCATTATCGTCGATGGATCAACCGGCCATGTGCACCTGAGGCCGCCACAGGATGTTCAGGCCTCGTACGGCGAACGAGTCAAACTGCGCGCGCGGCGACAGGCACAATACCGCGCGTTGCGCGATCGGCCTTGTGTCACCAAAGACGGTCACAAGATCGCGTTGATGATCAACGCGGGGCTCGCCATTGATCTTCCTCATCTCGAGGATACCGGGGCGGCGGGAATCGGCCTGTTCCGGACAGAATTGCAATTCATGGTCGCGAACACTCTGCCCAGGGTCAGCGACCAACTCGCTCTTTACCGCTCCGTGCTTTCCGCTGCCGGCAAGAAGCCGGTCACTTTCCGAACGCTGGACGTTGGCGGGGACAAGGTCCTTCCCTATCTGCGAAACGTCGATGAGGAAAACCCGGCACTCGGGTGGCGCGCGATCCGTCTTGGCCTCGATCGGCCCGGCCTGCTGCGCAGCCAAGTGCGGGCCTTGCTGCGCGCGGCTGGCGGGCGCGATCTGAAACTGATGTTTCCGATGATCGCTGTTATCGAGGAATTCGACCGGGCAAAGGCCCTCGTCGAGGTGGAGCTCACGCATCTGCGTCGGCACGGGCATGAGCTCCCCGAGCGCGTGGAGATCGGGACTATGGTGGAGGTGCCCTCACTGCTCTTTCAGCTCGACGAATTGCTGGATCGCGTAGATTTCCTGTCGGTCGGATCGAATGACCTCATGCAATTCCTCTACGCAGCCGATCGCGGCAACCCCAGGGTGTCGGAACGGTTTGATCCCCTGTCCGCACCAATGCTTCGTGTCCTGAAGGACATCGTCGACAAGGCAAAAGAGCACGGGAAGCCGGTGACGCTCTGTGGCGAGCTCGCATCGCAGCCGGCCGGAGCGCTTGCGCTCGTGATATTGGGCTATCGGACCCTATCGCTATCGCCGTCCGCGGTGGGGCCCGTAAAAGCGATGCTGCTCGAGCTGGATTGCCGCAAGGGCGAGGATATGCTCATGCCCGCTCTGGAGCAGCCGGTCGGCAGCGTCTCGATCCGAGGAAAACTTGACAGCTTTGCGGCGGCGGAAGGGCTGCAGCTTTGATCGTTCTGCCGCAACAAAAGCTCGACGCGCTTCTCGCGCGACACGCTCTTATCGAGAGTGAACTCGCGACCGGGCTCAGTCCCGAAGCCTATGTGAAACTGTCGCGAGAGTTTGCCGAACTCGGCCCAGTGGTTGAGTCCATTCGCGCCCTTCGTGCTACCGAAAAGGAGATCGGCGAACTTTCAATGCTCATCGAAGACAGCGGCACGGATGCCGAGATGCGCAGGCTGGCTGATGCGGAGCGGCACGAATTGCAGGAGCGTCGAGAGAAGCTTGCGCGGCAGATCCAGCTTGCGTTGCTTCCCAAGGACGCCATGGATGATCACAGCGCCATTCTCGAAATTCGCGCCGGGACCGGCGGCGACGAGGCGGCGCTTTTTGCGGGCGATCTGTTCCGCATGTACGAGCGCTACGCTGCCAGGAAGGGTTGGAAGACGGAAATTCTTTCTGCAAACGAGGGCACCAAGGGTGGCTTCAAGGAGATCATCGCCGAGGTGAAAGGCCGTGGCGTTTTCGCCAAATTCAAGTTCGAGTCCGGTGTGCATCGCGTCCAGCGCGTGCCGGACACGGAGGCCTCCGGCCGCATACACACATCCGCGGCGACCGTCGCAGTGCTGCCCGAAGTGGAGGACGTCGATATCCATATCAATGATGCCGATCTTAAGGTCGATACGATGCGAGCCGGCGGCGCCGGTGGACAGCACGTGAACAAAACGGAGTCCGCCATCAGGATCACACACATTCCGAGCGGCATCGTGGTGGCGGTGCAGGAAGAGCGCTCTCAACACAAGAATCGCGCTAAGGCAATGACAATGCTTCGGGCAAAGCTTTACGACCAGGAACGCAGAAAACGCGACGCCGAGCGAGCCGCGGAGCGACGCGGGCAGGTGGGCTCCGGCGACCGGTCCGAGCGGATCCGCACGTATAATTTTCCCCAAGGCCGAGTCACCGACCATCGCATCAACTTGACCCTCTACAAACTACCTCAGGTCATGGATGGCGAAGCCCTCGACGAGATCATCGATGCGCTAGTGACGGAGCATCAGGCCGAGTTGTTGGCTGCAGAAGGCGTCCAATGAGAGCGTGTCCCGGCCTGAAAGCTGGCGCATCGATTTCGGAAACGCTCCGAATCGTTGCACAGACATTTCGGACAGCAAACATCGAGGAGCCCGATGTCGATGCGCGCAGCATCATCGGGAATGCTTTGCATCTGGATCGCACACGACTCGCCGTGCAAGCGGACCGGATCCTTGAGGCACGCGAGATTGCAGTCATATCCGCGTTGGCTGCACGTCGGCTTCGGCACGAGCCGGTGTCTCGTATCGTTGGGCAGAAGGAATTCTGGAGTCTGCCAATCACAATAACTCCGGACGTGCTGGTGCCGCGGCCCGAGACGGAGACGGTGGTCGAAGCGGCGCTGGCTTTCATCGCTAGGGGCGGCCCGCTTGAACGCAGGCTTCGCATCCTCGATATCGGCACGGGCTCGGGTGCGCTGCTGTTCGCACTGCTGCACGAGCTACCTCAAGCAAGGGGTATTGGCACCGACGCCAGTGCCGCGGCGCTGATCGTGGCCCGGAGCAATGCCGCACATTGCGGGCTGCAAGAACGCAGCAGTTTCGTCGCATGCAGTTTCGCTTCCGCCGTACAAGGCGTGTTTGATGTGGTCGTATCCAATCCGCCTTACATCGCCACGGCCCAGATCGCCACACTGGCGCCGGAGGTGCGCGAATACGACCCGAGGCTTGCACTCGACGGAGGGCCGGACGGGCTTGATGCGTACCGGGCGATCGCAGAAGATGCCGAACGTATTCTGTCGCCGGATGGTATGCTGTTCGTCGAGTTGGGCGCGGGCCAGGAAAAAACGGTTAGCTCCCTGTTTGCCGAAGCGGGCCTTGCGGTTCGCGCAGCGCGCAACGATCTGGCCGGAATTCCTCGCGTGCTCGGCGCAAAAACCGGGCCATGAACAGGCCGCATTGCCACCTGATGAAAAGCGCAGACCTGGGTTAAAGTTCAAAAAAAGCACTTGGATTATCGGCCCGAAACGACTAGCTTCCGGTTACGGAATCAACCCGTAAGGTTGCTTCGCCAAGACCCCGGAGCGAGAGGCTCTGTGAGGTGCGGCGCAGGGCGGATGACAACGGCCGGCTTTAACAAGGCGGCATGCGAAATCGCCAGATACTCTGGATGCTTCACCGGTTGGGCGCATCATATTTCGAAACTTAGGACGATGCGTGGAATGAAAGGTTGGCAACGCCGCGGCAAGACCGTGGCTATGGGGTTGCTGCGACTATCGCGATAAAGACGCACGTGCTCGATCATTGACGCGGCCAAATGCAGGTCCGACCGCGCGGTGCGATTTGTATGGACTTGCAAATGAATCAAGTGTTCGGCGGTCCGCCGAGGCAAGCGAAAGGTCGACGACAGGCACAACATGAGAAACGGTCAAAAACGCATGCGGGGGCGAGGCAACCACCGCAAGAGCCAGAATCCTCTCACACGCGTTTATGAATCGAACGGTCCCGACGTAAAGATCCGCGGCACCGCTTCGCACATTGCCGAAAAATATATTCAGCTTGCGCGCGATGCTCAGGGATCCGGTGACCCCATAGCGGCGGAAAACTATTATCAACACGCGGAACATTACTTTCGGCTTATCGCCGCGGCGCAGGAACAATTCCGGCAGCAGAATCCCTACTACAATCAACAGCAGCCGCAACAGGGCGCGCCGGGAGCGCAGCCTCAAGGTACCGATGACAGTTTCGATGGCGAGGACGACGACGCTCAGCCTTTCATGGGTCAGAACGAGCCGAGCTACGCGCCGCGAGAGCCACAGCAACAACCCTATTTGCCGCGGGACGCGCAGCCGTTTCCACCGCGCGATCAGCAGATGCATCATCGACCGCCGCAGCAGCATCAACAGCCTTATCATCAACACGCGCAGCAGAGCGGCGAAGGAGGACAGGACGTCGGCGGTCTGCCTGCGTTCATCACCGGGGCGGGAGGCGGACAGCCGCAACAGAATTCAGGCTCTAACGGCCATGATCAGGGAGACCGAAATCAGGACCGTTTCGGCATGCATCGCCGGCGCCGCCGTCACCGCGGCGGATACCGTCCCGATCGTCCGGATTTTGGCGGCAATCAACCGCAACACGTCACGCAACAGCCGGTGCAACAGGACGATGGTGGCAACGATGAGCCACGCCAGCCCGACTGACCAGTGAAACCTGTTTGCCGGCCAACCATTCTGAGCTTTGATCAACGTCCCGGCGAAGGCGCCAGCACCGGCTCCAATACCGGCACAAGTCGACGCTTTTCGCGCCGTGCCGGAACTGCACGATAGACCTGCTTCGTCGCCTCCACGAGGTGGACGCCGGCAAACGGTGCGGACAAGGTCGCACCGGTGCGCTCCCAGGCTACGGCTGTTCGCAAAAACCAGCCGCGCGCAACCGGCGGCACATAAAGCGCCTCGCTCCAGCCGCTCGGAGTGAACCACGTCTCCCGCAAGAGCTGATTGATCTGGCTCCTTGAATAGGGCCGGCCGTGCCCGAACGGAGTCGTGTCCATGCGCGCCCAGACGCCGCGACGATTCGGAACCACCGCAAGCAGTCTTCCGCCCGATGCGAGAACGCGCCAAACTTCGCGCAGAAGCGCCGAGGGATCATTTGTCATTTCCAGTGCATGCACCAGCATGACGCGGTCGACTGCGGCATCGGGGAGCGGCAATTCGTTTTCATCGACGAGCGCAGAAAGGGCCGGCCGCGTAGTCGGCCACTTCAGGACGCCTTGTGCCGCCGGCATGAACGACAGGCATCGCTCGGCTTCTTCGCGAAACAAGCCGAGATAGGGAGTCGTATACCCGATCCCGAGGACACGCTGGCCGCTCGTATCCCTCCACAATGAGCGGACCCCGCGGCCGATGAACCGCCGCGCCACGACCCCCAGCCGCTGGCCATAGAAATTTCTGAGGTCCACCACATCGATCGACATGGAAGAAAAATACCACGAAATGCGATAGCTAAGCGCTAACGCCGGGAACACACCCGGATGCATCTCCATTCACGGATGATACAGTTAACCCCTTGCTAGAGTTCATAAGGACGAGCCTATGCCCTCAGAAATCCGCCTGTTTCGCTGCCGATCGGACAACTATGGGGTGCTGCTGCACGATCGGGACAGCGGGAGCACAGCCGCAATCGATGCACCGGAAGCGGCCCCGATCGAAGCGGCTTTGAAGACGACTGACTGGAAGCTCACCGACATCCTGGTCACCCATCACCACGCCGATCACACTGATGGGATTCGAGCTCTCAAGGAGAAGCATAAATGTCGGGTCGTTGCGCCTGCCGGCGAGGCCGCCAAGATCCCTGCGGTGGACGAGACGGTGCGTGAGGGCGACAAGGTCGAGATCGGCAGGCTTTCTGCCAACATCATTGAGACACCCGGTCACACGCTGGGTCACATCGCCTACTGGTTTCACGGCGAAAAGCTCGCTTTTGTTGGGGACACGCTGTTCTCGATCGGCTGCGGTCGTGTGATCGAGGGAACGCCCGAGCAGATGTGGCACTCGCTCGTGAAACTGCGCGACTTGCCCAATGATACGGAATTGTACTGCGGACATGAGTATACCGTCGCAAACATCAAATTCGCGCGCACGATCGAGCCGGACAACCCCGTACTGGCAGCACGCGAAGCGCAGGCAAGCCAGCAGGTTGCCAACGGCGAACCGACAATCCCGGTGACGATCGGCGATGAGAAGTTGGCCAATCCCTTCCTGCGAGCTGACCTGCCGGAGGTCGCAGCAGCAGTCGGAATGGCGGGAAAGCCCGCCGCAAAGGTATTCGCGGAAATCAGGGAGAGAAAGAACCGGTTTTAATTTAGCGAAACAGTCGCAATGGAAGTTCTGGCATTTTGTATAACCAACGCACCAAGCAACAATCGGAGATGCACATTCCCACTGCAGCCGACTTGATCCGCGCGCTTGATCTCAAAGCGCATCCGGAAGGCGGACATTACCGTGAAACGTTTCGCGACTCCCATCTCATCGATGGACTTCCTGCATCAACCGCGATCCTGTTCTTGCTCTCTCGCGGCGAACGTTCGCACTGGCACCGGATCGATGCCGTGGAAATCTGGCACTACTATGCCGGTGCGCCGCTCAAGCTCGAAGTTGCCGATGGATCGAAGCATAAAATTTTTCGGCTAGGCTCTGAAATCGGTTTGGGTGAGATCCCGCAGGTGACGGTCCCCGCGATGGCGTGGCAGACGGCAGAAACGCTGGGTTCGTGGACACTGAGCGGCTGCACTGTCGCGCCGGGTTTCTCTTTTGACGGATTTGAGCTGGCACCCGATGGCTGGTCGCCGCCACAGCATCGCTAATTGTGCGCACGAATCGAATTTCAGTAATGAACCACAAAGGCGTACTCACCGATCACTTGCGGCCGTGGCGGTGCATGCACGCGATGTAACCTTCAAGCGCACGGCTGCGACGGACTTTGAGCCCCTCTCTGCGAAAATAGGTGCGGAATGCGACGCGCCCGCCATCAAGCGTGCGCGGCGAGTCGGAAGATTCGCGCAGACGAAGCTTCCATCCTTCACGTTTCACTCCGACCGGAGGAGGAATGATACGTCCGCCGTTTCGCACGGCACACGTGCAAGCGACCTTGTCATAAACGTCCTTGCATCGCGCATCGGCCTCCTGAGCAATCGCGGGAGCGAACATCGACGAAAGACATATGACGAGCGTCGCCGGCCTGGAAAGAACAGGCCTCGCCTGAAAATGGCACGGCAAAGCCTGCATCAGCTCCGTCGTCCACCGAGCCGAGATGGCAATCATCATATGAAATACTGCCCCCCGTTGGCCGTCAGCGTCGAACCCGTTATCAGGCCGGCTTCATCGGAGGCAAGAAATACAACACATCGAGCGATTTCCTCCGGCTCGCCCAGGCGCCCGATTGGAATCTGCGGCAAAATCGATTTTTCGAGCACCTCTTTTGGCACGGCCTGCACCATCTCCGTGTTGATGTAGCCTGGACAGATCGCGTTGACGGTGATTCCCGACCGCGCCCCCTCCTGCGCAAGAGCTTTTGTGAAACCGAGTTCACCCGCCTTCGCTGCAGAGTAGTTGGTCTGGCCCATCTGGCCTTTTTGCCCATTGATCGAAGAGATGTTTATGATGCGGCCGAATTTGCGCTCTCGCATGCCTTCGATCACCGGGCGGCACATATTGAACAGCGAGCCGAGATTGGTGTTGATCACCGCGATCCACTGCTCAGGCTTCATGCGGTGGAACATAGCGTCCCGCGTAATGCCGGCATTATTGACGAGTACCTCAATCGGACCCAGTTCGGCCTCGACTTTTTTAATTCCCTCGGCGCAGGCTTCGTAGGACGACACGTCCCATTTGAACACCGGAAGGCCCGTTTCGTTTTTGAATGCCTGCGCCGCGTTGTCGTTGCCGCCGTAGTTCGCCGCGACCCTGTAGCCGGCGGCTTTCAGCGCTTTCGCAATGGCGGCCCCGATTCCGCGCGTTCCACCTGTCACCAACGCTACGCGTGCCATGACCTCACCTCTTGCGACCATCTTGTTAAAACAACATGGCCGGGGCAAGCCCGGCCATGAAACCAAATCAAGACATCAGAGGCACAACTCTAGCGTTCGACGCACATAGCGATTCCCATACCGCCGCCGATGCACAGCGTCGCCAGGCCTTTTTTGGCGTTGCGCTTCTGCATCTCGTAGAGCAGTGTCACGAGGACTCGCGCCCCGGAGGCGCCGATGGGATGGCCGATGGCGATCGCGCCGCCATTGACGTTGACCTTGGAGGTATCCCATCCGAGATCCTTGTTGACGGCGCAGGCCTGCGCGGCAAAAGCCTCGTTCGCTTCCACCAGATCCAGGTCCTCCTTTTTCCATCCTGCTTTCTTGAGCGCGGCGCGCGAAGCCGGGATCGGGCCGGTACCCATGATAGAGGGGTCGACGCCGGCTTGGGCCCATGAGACGATCCTGGCCAGTGGCGTCTTGCCGAGCTTCGCAGCTTCAGAGGCCTTCATCAGCACCAGCGCAGCAGCACCATCATTGATACCCGAGGCGTTCGCGGCCGTCACTGTGCCTTCCTTGTCAAAGGCCGGCCGCAGCTTCGCGATCGATTCCATGGTCACGCCGTGCTTCGGATATTCATCTGTGTCGACGACAACATCGCCCTTGCGCGTCTTTATCGTCACCGGAATGATCTCGTCCTTGAACTTGCCTGCCTTCTGGGCGGCCTCTGCTTTGTTTTGCGAGGCCACCGCGAATTCGTCTTGCTGCTGACGCGTGATCTGCCACTGCTTGGCTACGTTCTCGGCCGTGTTGCCCATGTGATAGCCGTTGAAGGCGTCCCACAGTCCGTCCTTGATCATCGTGTCGATCATTTCGAAGGAGCCCATCTTCACTCCGGTGCGCAGATGCTGGCAATGCGGAGCCATGCTCATGGATTCCTGTCCGCCTGCCACGACGATCTCGCTGTCCCCGTTGAGGATAGCCTGGTAGCCAAGGGCGACTGCGCGTAATCCTGATCCGCAAAGCTGGTTCACGCCCCAGGCCGGGGTCTCGACAGGAATGGATGCGGCGATCGAGGCCTGGCGCGCAGGGTTCTGTCCCTGCCCGGCAGTGAGAATCTGGCCCATGATGACCTCGCTGACACGAGCGCTTTCGACGCCGGCGCGGTCGAGGGCAGCCTTGATCGCGGACTTGCCGAGTTCATGCGCGGGGAGGTTCGCAAATGCCCCATTGAACGCGCCGACTGGTGTGCGAGCGGCACTCACGATGACAATTTCGTCTTTCATTCGAAGCTCCTGTTACTCGGATCGGGGCAAGCTGCGGGTTCTGGCACTGCCGCATCCTTGGCAGGCGGACCATGTCTGTCAATAAGCGCGACAGCTGGGATACAAGCGACAATTGGTGCTTTTTATCCGCTTTCGCAAGGGAATCGAGCGTTAGGTTGCGCCGCCCGCGCTGGCACAAAAACGGTGGCCGATAGAAGCCGAAATTGGCTATGCTCAAGCCCTGGGCAGGGCAATTGTGTGGTTCACATGGCAGAAGAAAAAAAAGAGCCGGTCACAATCAAGAAATACGCAAACCGGCGGCTCTACAACACTGGAACGAGCGCGTACGTCACACTCGAGGATCTCGCCTCGATGGTAAAACAGGGCGAGGATTTCATCGTCTATGACGCCAAGACGGGCGAGGACATTACCCGTTCGGTGCTGGCCCAGATCATTTTCGAGCAGGAGAACAAGGAAGGACAAAGTCTGCTGCCGATCACGTTTCTCCGACAATTGATTCGCTTCTACGGCGACAGCATGCAAATGCTGGTTCCGCGTTTTCTCGAAGCCTCGATTGAGTCGCTATCCAGGGAACAGGACAAATTCCGCGAGCAGATGGCCCAGGCCTTCGGGGTCGGTGCTTTCGGCCCGCTCGAGGATCAGGTTCGGCGCAACATGGAAATGTTCGAAAAGACATTTGCGATGTTTGCGCCATTTACCCGTGGGCAGTCCAAGCCGCCAGAAAAACCGTCCAGCCCGAACAACGAAATGGATGAGCTCAAGCGCCAACTCGATGACATGCGCAAGCGTCTGGACAAGCTCGGTGGCAACGAATAGTCCCACCTGAGGTGATAGATCTCATTGCCGGAGCCATGGCGTACCGCGTGAGGGCGCCGCGCCCATGGTTTGCGGAGATGGTTTATGCCGGCCACGCGCCCCGCAGATGAAAGTGGTAAGCTGCGCAATTAAACATTTGAATAGATCGGGTTTGCGCCGCGGCGACGTCCTGCCCATAGAAACATTGATGCATTCGGATCATCAGTCAAATAACGCCGAAGCGCCATTGCCGACGAAACCAGATCTCTTCGACCCTGTGTCACAGAGGACTGGCGACGCAGCCGATGGATGTCGTGCATTGATTACTGTCGCTGCGGCTGCGACTGCGAGACCGCGAATGCCCGCCGATCTCCGCTACGTTCCGTTTGTGGCTCACCTCGTCGCGATGAAAACCAACTGCCCGCAGACGAGGACCCATCGGCGTGCAGATCCGCACCACGCTTTGGCCGCCTATCGCGCGACCGCTAGATTGATGGCTGACCGCTAGTAGCCGAGTGCGCATCCGTCCTTGCGCGGTTCAGAACCGGCAATCAGGACGCCCCGATCCCAATCGATTTTGATGGTTTGCGCGCCGCCCCATGGCGAGGTAGCCGTGACCACGTCGTGGCCGCGCGCCTTCAAACCTTGGATAGTTGTTGCCGGCGTGCCGCGCTCCAC
This sequence comes from Pseudolabrys sp., assembly GCA_035718275.1. Taxonomy (GTDB): domain Bacteria; phylum Pseudomonadota; class Alphaproteobacteria; order Rhizobiales; family Xanthobacteraceae; genus Pseudolabrys. Next base: position 260,357 of record DASTHI010000031.1, read on the forward strand.
ATCCGTCTTCTCTCCCTCGAAAAAGAAGCGTGGAGCATCGATGGCTTGCTGCACATCCATGCCGTAGTCGAGCATATTCAGGATAATCTGGACGTGGCCCATCGGCTGGTAGTGTGCGCCCATCACACCAAAACTCATGTCACAGCGGCCCTCGCGCATGGCTAACGCGGGAATAATCGTGTGCATGGGACGCTTGTTCGGGCCGAACGTGTTGGGGTGATCCGGCTCAAGCGTAAAGCACGCCCCCCGATTTGTGAGCATGATGCCGCTCTTCTCGGTGCAAATCCCGACGCCAAAGCTGGAGTAGAGCGAGTTGATGAATGAAACCGCCATGCGGTCGCCATCGACCACGGTGAGATAAACGGTGTCGTTCCCGGGGGCCGGCGCGCTCGGCAATTTCGACCGACGCTTCATGTCGATGCGCGAAGCAAGATTTTTAGCAAAGCCCTTGTTGAGCAAGTCGGCAACGGGCGTACGCATGTGCCCCGCGTCGGCGATATGCGTGTCGCGAACTGCAAAACCGAGCCGTGCCGCCTCGAGCACAAGATGAAAACGCTCGGCCCCGAGCGGATCGAGAGAGGCGACGTCGAAATTCTCGAGGATGTTGAGCATCACGAGTGCAGTAAGCCCCTGCCCGTTGGGCGGAATTTCGACGAGATCGAGTCCCCGGTAATTCGTGGAAATCGGCTCGACAACATCACCCTCATGGCGTGCAAAGTCTTCGGCGCTGAGAAACGATCCGCGTTCGAGCAATGTCGCCGCCATGTCCTCTGCGATCTCACCTTCGTAGAACGCACGCGCCCCCTTTGCGGCAATCGTCTCGAGTGTTGCCGCCAGCGCCGGAAACCGGATCACGTCACCTTCTTTGGGTGCCTCTCCTCTGAAGAGGTAATGTTTCGCCGCCCCGGGGTCGGCCTTGAGCTTGTTGACGTGCTTTTTCCAATCGAATGCCACCCGCGACGCGACGGGAAAACCGCCCGCGGCGTACTTGATCGCGGGCGCAAGCGCACGATCGAGGCCGAAGCGGCCGTGAGCTCTGAGGATCGCCTCCCAAGCCTCAACCGCGCCGGGCACTGTGACGGCGTGTATGGAATTGCCGATTTCGCTCATGCCCTTCGCGCGCAGCACATCGTCCGATGCTCTGGCGCCTGCGCAGCCAGAGCCGTTATAGCCCCACACTGGCTTGCCGGGCTGCGCGACAAGGCAAAAGCAGTCGCCGCCGATGCCGGTCATGTGCGGTTCGACGACACACAATGTCGCAACTGCGGCAACCGCAGCGTCGGCCGCGGTCCCACCTGCGCGCAGCACTTCGATAGCGGCGAGCGTGGCCAGCGGATGCGATGTTGCGGCCATGCCTTCGCAGGCGATCACAGGCGAGCGGCCGGGCAACTGGAAATCACGGCTCATGAGAGTACCGGAGATCGTTTAAGTCAGGATGAAACGCGCTCAATTCCCTCGACCGTGAGGTCTCTTTGAGCCGAACGCAACGTCACGGCAAATCCGCCGAGGACGTCTATGAAGCTCACGACAAGCAGGAGGAAAAACGTCGCGGTGCCGGCCTGCTTGACGAGTATGAACTCGATCAGCATGGCGAGGAACAAGATGAGAGAGAGCGCATGGTCGAGTACGCTGCGAGTTCCGATTCGCGTCGATTTGGCGATCTCACCGAATAGCAGCAGAACCGCCAGGCAAATGAGCATATCGCCGGCTGACATTGTCCAGTCGGCCTGTGAGACCATGCGCACTGAGCTGAGAGGTTCGGTCCAGGACACGCCCGGCATGAGAAAGGCTACGATATTGTAGATCGCAAATGGAATAATGAGCAGCGGAAAGCCGAGCATGAACATGGCTCAGTTTCACCTCGCTGCGTCAGGCTTCGTTCTTCGCCTTCAGAACCTGCCGGCCTTTATACATTCCGGTCTTGAGATCGATGTGGTGGGGCCGACGGAGTTCGCCAGAATCCTTGTCCTCGACATAAGCCGGGCGCTTGAGCGCGTCAGCGGAGCGACGCATGCCGCGGCGGGACGGCGAGGTTTTTCTTTTCGGCACAGCCATTTGACGAAACTCCCAAGCAAGCTCGATTTCGGGTTGAAGCCGGGCTTATAGAGGAAGCTTCCACTCAAGGCTAGTGTCTTTGCCGCAGGCACGATGCTGCTCGCGGGGCTCTTGCTGCGCGTCCGGCATACAATCCTGCAAGACGCCGGACACCAGCCCCCGGCCGCCGCGCGTTCCGCTCGATGGGATTGGGGAGCATCGCGGCCATAAGGGCGGATTCATAGGCGGACACATCGTGGGCCGATTTGCCGAAGGCGCGCCACGCTCCGGCTTCAACACCGAACTCCCCGTTAGGCCCCCACTCGGCAACATTAAGATAAAGTTCCAGGATTCGGCGTTTCGAAAGCACGAGGTCAATCCAGAGTGCCAGCGGGAATTCCAGCGCTTTCCGAACGATGCTGCGACCCGGCCAGAGAAACAGGTTTTTTGCGAGCTGTTGGGTAATCGTCGAACCGCCCCGCATGTCGTCGAAATCGTTGGCTTCTGTAATGGCCTCGCGGATTTCGGCGAGGTCGACCCCATGATGACTGCAGAAGCGACCATCCTCGGCAATGATCACCGCAAGGGGCACGGATGGCGCTATGCGCGAAATCGGGATGAACCGGTGCTCGACCCTTTGACCGGTCAGCTTTCTCCAGATCATGACGGTCGAGATCGGGTTGAGAACGGCGTAAACAGGGGTCAGCAGATAAGGCAGGAGTAACAGGGCGGCGAAGGCGACGATAATCAACCGCGCGCTGCGTGGTACCTGCCATGTCGCAGTGGACCCCGAAATCTTGCCTGACGCTTGCACCCGCCGAGAGTAGCCCATCGGGAAGCGCTTTGCCGACGTCTCATTGTCGCTGTTGGCCACCCACTTTGCGGAGCCGCGCCCAGCAGCTAACAATGTGATGATGAGCAACAATATCGAAGTATTCGCCACCCGGCTTGCTGCAGTCGCCGCCGAAACCGAGGCCCTGCTCGACAGTCTCCTGTGCGAGACACCTGTGCAGAACGAAACAACTCGGCCGTCGCGGCTCGTCGCCGCGATGCGTCATGGTTCGTTGGACGGAGGAAAAAGGCTTCGACCATTTTTGCTAGTTGAAACCGCCTCATTGTTTGCTGTCGAACGTAGAAGCGCGCTCATGGCGGGAGCCGCCCTCGAACTGGTGCACTGTTATTCCCTGGTCCATGATGACCTGCCTGCAATGGACAACGATGATCTTCGGCGCGGCCGCCCGACCGTCCACAAGGCTTTTGACGACGCGACCGCAATTCTTGCGGGCGACGCGCTACTCACACTGGCATTCGACGTCATGACGCGAGCCGAAGTGCATGAGGATGCCGAGGTACGAGTCGCCCTGGTTTCAGAGCTCGCGCGTGCTGCCGGATTGGGCGGGATGGCAGGAGGCCAGATGCTTGATCTTGCCGCGGAAGGACGTTTCGAAAAGAAACGCGCATTTGCTCAGTCGGAGATTGCAACTCTGCAGGCGATGAAAACCGGCGCACTCATCCGATTTGCCTGCCGGGCGGGAGCGATCCTGGGACGCGCGGATGCCGAGGCCTCTGCTGCCGTTGACCGCTACGGCGTCGCCATTGGGCAGGCATTTCAGATCGCGGACGACCTGCTCGACGTCGAAGGAGAGGTTCACACACTCGGAAAGGCGGCTGGCAAGGACGCTGCCGCCGGAAAGGCGACGCTGGTTGCCGCGCTCGGAGCGAAAGGCGCGCGCGCGCGACTGCATCAGTTGGTCGATGAGGCCAGCGCGGCATTGGACCGCTTCGGTTCGAACTCCGGCACGCTGCGCGCCGCCGCGCGTTTCATTGCCGAACGCCAAGCCTGAAAAGCACTGAGGCTATATGCCCCGAAAGATCCGCGAGCCCATCATGCCGCTGCGGCTCGTTCGTCTGCACGCGCGGCTGCTGATTTCAACGGCTTCGGGGATATCTGTGGCGGTGGCTCTGTCCGCTACAGATTGGCGCCTTGCGAGCAGATTGCTCGCCGGCTGGGCCGTGGGAGTGGGGCTCTATTTGCTGCTCACCTGGATCCTGATGTCGCGCGCCACGGTCGCCGAAATACGCCGACGCGCGGCCATACAGGACGAGGGCGCGGCAGCACTGCTGATCCTCTGCCCGGCAGCGGCGATTGCCAGCCTTGCCGCAATTCTTGTCGAGTTGGGAAATGCGCAAGCCAGCGAAAGCTGGGGCGATCTTGCATTCGGGATGGGTACGATATTGCTGTCGTGGCTTTTTCTGCACACGATCTTTGCTTTGCATTACGCGCACGAATACTACGGCGAGGGCAGCGACCAAAAGGTCGGGGGGCTCAAGTTCCCAGGCTCGCAGGACCCGGATTATTGGGATTTCCTGTACTTTTCCTTCGTCGTGGCAATGACGTCGCAAGTATCGGACGTTGCGATAACGAGCAGAGTGATCCGTCGGCTCGTCAACATGCACGGAGTGCTGGCGTTCTTTTTCAACCTGTCGGTTCTCGCCTTAACGATCAATATGGTCTCCAACTTGATAAAGCCCGGTTGAGCCTACGCATGATCGGCACAACCGAAATGCTCTTCGTGATGCTGGCCGTTCTGGCGGCAGCAGCAATCATTGCCCAGCGGCTCAAGACCGCGCCTTCGATCATCCTGATGCTCGCAGGAGTCGCTATGGCGCTGATACCCGGATTGCCAGTCATTGAACTCACGCCCGAAATTGTGCTCCTCGTCATTCTTCCGCCGCTCATCTATTCGGCTGGGGTTGCGATGAGCTGGCGTGAATTCCGATTCAATCTAAGACCAATTACGCTGCTTGCATTCGGTTGCGTCGTGTTCACCACCTGCGCCGTTGCCGCGGCAGCGCACTATCTGCTCAATTTCGAGTGGGCCGTCGCTTTTGTGCTTGGTGCGATCGTTGCGCCTCCGGACGTGGTTGCGCCCTTGACGATCGCCCGACGATTGGCGCTGCCCCGGCGGCTGCTCGTGATTTTGGAAGGCGAAGGCCTGGCCAACGATGCAACGGCGCTGATCCTTTACCGTTTTGCAGTCGCTGCGGCAGCAACTGGCGCCTTCTCGCTGCCGAAGGCAAGCGGCACGTTTGCCCTGATTGTTGTTGGGGAGATCATCTATGGGATCGCTGTGGGTTGGGTCAGCCTTCGACTGCGGAAATGGGCTCACGATCCAAAGATCGAGATCACGCTCTCGCTGATGACTCCGTATGTCGCATTCTGGCTGCCGGAACACCTTGGCGGATCCGGAGTGCTGGCTACAGTCGCCTGCGGGCTCTATGTGAGCTGGACCGGGCCGCGCCTAATCTCATCGGCGACGCGCCTGCAGGGAATTTTCTTCTGGGACCTGCTGGTCTACCTGGTCGAAGGTGTCGTTTTTCTCCTTACCGGGCTGCAGGCACACACGTTGATCCACCAGGTACAGACCTTTTCGGCCCATGATCTCGCGGTGGCGACGGCCTGGACTACCCTGATCGCGATCGCGGCAAGGTTCATCTGGGTTTTCCCGGCGACATATGTTCCGCGGATCATTCCCTCGCTCGCCCGACGCGATCCGTCACCACCCTGGCAACTGCCGTTCGCATTGGCTTTCATCGGAGTCCGCGGGGTCGTTTCGCTCGCGGCGGCACTCGCCATCCCATACAGCCTCGCCAATGGAGAGCCTTTTCCACACCGCGACCTGATTCTTTTCGTTGCATTCGGCGTCATCATCATCACTCTCGTAGTTCAAGGATTGATGTTGCCGCTGGTTGCACGATGGCTTGGACTGGCGCGTTTCGCAGATCAAGAGCGGTCAGGTCAGATCCAGTCCGAGATTGAAGCGCGCACGTCAGCGCTCGAACAGGTTGAACAGCGGCTGGCAAAAGTGATTCAAGACCGTGAACTGCCCCAGGACGTGATCGAACTGCTTCGCACGCGCAACCAGAGCCGGCGCCAGATTCTGCCGAACAATATGGAAGACATGCTGGACCATATGCGCCAGAGCGCGGCGCTGAAAAAAGAGCTGATCGACGCCGAAAGGGATTTCATCTATCAGCTCCTGCGTGACGGCAAGATCACTGATGAGGCGCGACGACGGATCGAATACGAGCTCGATCTGGAAGAGGCGGGCGTTGCTAATCGCGGCAGGGATGGGGGTGGCTGGATGTGATCCTGCGGACCAGAATCAGCTCGATCGGTTCACCAATGCAAGCCCGCCGGCGACCAGCGCCACCGCCGCAGCAAACGCCGGCGTCAGTGGTTCATCAAGAACGAGATGCCCCGCCGCCACGCCGAAGAGCGGCGTCAGAAATGTAAATGCGGAAAGGCGTGTCGCCGAATATCGTGCGATCAGCGCGAACCACACCACGAAGGTCACACTGACAACCCACACCGTCTGATACGCCAGCGAGCCAAGCGCGAGCAGTGACGGGACCCGCATGATCTTCTCGTCCATCAGTGCAGCCGTCGCAGCCATTATCGGCGCCGAGACCACGAGCTGATAAAGCATGACTTTTTCGGGCGACACGCGCGTGAGCGAACTCGCCTTTATGATCAATGTTGTCGCGGCCCAGAAGAGTGCCGCGCCGACCATCATCATATCTCCGGTAAACTGACGCGGATCGAGCGCCGGTGTCGGCACGCCGAAAGCGATGATCATGCCGGCAAAGGAGAACGCCAGACCAAGCCATTGCGCGATCCCAAAACGATCGGCAGGAAGAACGATGCGCGCGCCGAGCACGACAAAAAAGGGTGCGAGATAGATGAAGAGGACGGCGCGCGTGGCTGTGGTGTAGAGGAGTCCGCGGTAGATCAGGATGAACTCGATTGCAAAGAAAAGACCGGCAGCGAGTCCCGGCCACAGGGTACCGTCGCGGCTGAAAAGCTTGGTGCCGCGCACCGCACACCAGATGCAGATCAAAAGCGCGGCGCCCGCGGAGCGAATAGCGGCCTGAATGACTGGCGGGACGTCATGGATCGCAAGTTTGGTCGCGACCTGATTGAAGCCCCATGAAAGGCACAGGACGACCACAATGGCCGCGGCCAAAGCGTCGAGCGGACGCGTCGTTGAAGTGTGGGATGGTGGGGACGACAATTTGAGGAAGTCCAGGCACTGCGCGGGTGAGCATCATTATCGCAACGAGAATGCGCTGTCATCGCCGCCCGTGGGCCATGAAGTTCGTGGAACCGGAGGATAGACAGGACCGCGCTGCAATCTCATGCAGCACGACAGTGCGTGCAAAGGCCGGAGATTTCGATCACGGGCGTCTTCGGCACGAAGCCGGCAGCCCGAGACGCGTTCTTGATCGTATCGGCAACGGCTTCGGACGCGGCTTCGCCCACCGCGCCGCATTGCTCGCATATCAGGAACACGACTGGCGCCATGCTTTCATGATTGTGCACGCAGGCAATGAATGCGTTTCGGCTCTCGATTCGATGCACGAGATTCTGCTCGCGCAGAAAATCGAGTGCCCGATAAATGGTGATCGGCGCCGGCCGCGCGCCTCGCAAGGCCAGTCGATCAATCAATTCATAGGCGCCGAGCGGGTGATGACTAGCCAGCAAAGCCTCGAGCACCCGGCGGCGAATTGGCGTGAGCCGCTCCTTTCGGGCGCAACAGATCGTTTCCGCGTAGGCAATGGCATCGGTAGCGCACCGCGTGTGGTCGTGATCAGGTTTCGGAAAGACCGATCGGGCAGCTGATTTTTTGGCCATGTCATTCGCTTTCGCATTGGAGTGTACGTCAAACGGACATGAGGCCGAAGCAGAGAAAAACTATATTGCACTGCAGCAAAAATCGGAGCAGGTTGCCGGCTGTCTTGTTCGCCAAAGCGCTATGAGGATCAAATGCTGAAAAACAAAACAGCGCTCGTCACCGGATCCACATCCGGTATCGGCCTTGCAATTGCACGCGCGCTCGCTGCCGAGGGCGCCAACATCATGCTCAATGGTTTCGGCGACAAGGGCGCGATCGAAAAAATCCGCACAGGGATAGAAAATGAATTTCGGGTGACGGCCAGATACTCGGCGGCCGACATGAGCAGACCGCCGGAAATTGCCGAACTCGTGCGCGAGACAGAGAAAGATTTCGGCCGGCTCGACGTGCTCGTCAACAATGCCGGAATCCAGCACGTCGCCAACATCGAGGATTTTCCTATTGAAAAATGGGACGCAATCATTTCGATCAATTTGTCATCTTCATTCCACACCATCCGCGCGGCGGTGCCTGGAATGAAAACACGCCATTGGGGACGCATCATCAACATCGCTTCTGCGCACGGATTGGTCGCCAGCACGCAAAAGGTCGCATACGTCGCCGCCAAGCATGGTCTTGTGGGACTTACAAAGGTGGTTGCGATGGAAACGGCGAATGCCGGGATCACTTGCAATGCCATTTGCCCCGGTTGGGTACTCACGCCTCTGGTGCAGCAGCAAATTGATGCGCGCGCTAGAGCAAGCGGCAGGAGCGTGCGAGAGGAAGAAGTCACACTTTTGTCGGAAAAGCAGCCGATGCACCAATTCACCAGTCCTGAGAGCATCGGGGCACTTGCCGTATTCCTTTGCAGCGAATCTGCAGCGACCGTGACCGGCTCTGCCTATTCCATCGACGGCGGCTGGGTCTCCCAGTGAGCTCTCAGCCATTCGCGATCCACAAATATCATCCGCCTCGGGATAGATGCCGACGATAGCTTTGACGTCGTGATCTGGCGGCATTTGCGAACAACATCACAGAGACTCCATGATCGAATTTCTCACCCGTGCATTCAGCGGAAGTAAACCGGCAACGCCGAAGCAGCCCAAGCGCGTCAACCTGGCGCTGCAGGGCGGAGGCACCCATGGCGCCTTCACCTGGGGCGTGCTTGATCATCTGCTCGAGGATGGTCGCATCTCCGTTGAAGGAATTTCCGGAACCTCGGCCGGCGCTGTGAATGCGGTGATGCTCGCCGATGGCTTGCGGCGTGGCGGCAATGCGGAAGCCCGCAAACGCTTAGCCGATTTCTGGAAAGCCGCCAGCATCGGAGGCGACTTGCCTCCGGTCCAGCGCGCAGTGCTCAATCGCTTGTTCTCACTGCTGCCGAACGAGGGATCCCCGACCTTGGACTGGCTGTCAGCGTGGTCGCGGTATTTATCACCGTACGATGTCAATCCACTCAATATCAATCCGCTGAGGGACCTTATTGAGCGCTTTGTAGACTTCGAGGGATTGCGTAACGAGCCGCGCGAGATTTTCATCGCTGCCACCAATGTGCAAACCGGGCGCTTGCACATCTTTCCACACGAAAAGATATCTGCCGAGGCGGTCATGGCATCCGCCTGCCTGCCTGCGGTGTTCCGCGCCGTTCAAATCGACGGCGTGTCGTATTGGGATGGCGGATATCTAGGCAATCCGGTGATCCATCCGTTTCTGCGTACAACTGCGACCGAAGACGTGCTCATCGTGCAGATCAATCCGCTCGTCCGCAAAAAGCTCCCGACGTCCACTCGCGACATCATGAGTCGAGTGAACGAAATCACGTTCAACTCCCCGCTCATCGGTGAGTTGCGAGCCATCGAATTTGTCAACCGCCTGATCGATCAGGGGCGTCTCCCTCAGGGACAAGGCTCGAACGAATATCGCCGGATCAGGGTGCACCGCATTGTACTGGAGGGGCTGGGCGAGCGCTTCTCCAGCGCAAACCGGCTACGCAATGATTATAAATCGTTCGAGTTATTGCGTAGGCTCGGGCAACGGGCGGCGCGACGGTTCCTTGACGCGCATTATGAGGACATCGGCATACGATCGAGCGTGGATCTTGGCGCCGAGCTATGCTCACTTTTGGCATGACGAATGTGCACGCCCTAAAGCCGGCTAGCAAAGAGTGGCTTTCGTGCCAACATAGACCGTGTAACCCTCGGAAGACCAGAAACGGATGTCGCTCGTCAGCGCCCAGGTCGGCGAGACTCTTCTAGACATCGTTGTGAGCGATATTACCACGCTCGATGTCGATGCCGTCGTCAACGCCGCCAACCGCTCATTGCTCGGCGGAGGCGGCGTAGACGGCGCTATCCATCATGCTGCGGGTCCGCAGCTGCTTGCCGAATGCCGGACGCTCGGCGGATGCGAAACCGGATCGGCGAAGATCACGGGCGGATACCGTCTCAAGGCCAGGCACGTAATCCACGCAGTCGGCCCCGTCTGGCGTGGCGGCAACGAGAACGAGGAATCGCTGCTGGCGAGCTGCTACAGGAAGGCACTTGATCTCGCACGCGAGCATAATCTTCGTTCGATTGCCTACCCCGCGATTTCGACCGGCATTTACCGCTTCCCGGCCGATCTTGCGGCACGAATTGCGGTCGGCACAGTGGTAGCCGAAATCGCGGGGCAGCCGCGCGGCATCGCACGCGTGATATTCTGCTGTTTCGCGCAGGAAAGCGCGGAGCAGCACAGGAACGCGTTCGCAGAACTCGGGCTGGTGTAGCTCTCGGCCTTCACGATCTTCGCTGGTCAGCTAGGAATGGCGCTCTGGCTGCGGAGAAACCCCGCTCACTGCCGATCAGATCCTCTTCGGCTCGACATCAAGGCGTACGATCCAATTCTCCATGCCGGCCTTAACAGCAGGGTAGAGCTTGAGAACTTCCGGGTCATGCCCGGGGATAATGTGGTTTCGTGAGCTCGCGAGTTTTCTCAACGTTTTGTAGCCCTCAAGCGTATCGCCGACGCTATAGGTGATCGGGAATACCCGGCCTTCATCGATATGCGAATAGAGGTGACAGCTGTCGGATGCAATCACGATATAACCGCGGTCGGTCTTTACGCGCACGCACTGCAAGCCTTTCGAATGGCCGCCGATCCTATGAACTGTAATGCCGGGAGCTAGTTCTTCGACGCCGTCGTGGAATTCCACGCGATAGGCAAAAATCTTCCGCACCATCTCGATGACGTCGACCTCGCTGAACGGGATCCTGAGTGTTTGATGGCACATGCAGCGGCCGGTCGCATAGGCAATTTCGGTGTCTTGAATATGGTAGCGGGCACGAGGAAACAGGGCATGGTTTCCGGCATGGTCCCAATGCATATGCGTCGCGATAACGTGTTCCACCTTGTCCGGCATGACGCCAAGAGCCTGTAGACCGTCCCCTACAGGATGGATGATCTCGCGCGCGCGCTCCCGTGCGGCCGCTTCATCGAACCCGGTGTCGCAGATGAAGATGCCATGCGGACCTTTGATGACCCAGACGTAGTACGCAATCGAGGTCATTTCATCATGCGGATCGCCGAAAATGTAATTTTCGGAACGTCGGCGCGCGTGCGTAGCGTAACAGACGGCATAGACCTCGTGCGTATCTTCAGCCATGACTTCCGGTACCCACGGTCACGCCGGCGCGCTTTTCGATCATCTTCACGATTACCGTGAAGTCACTCTCGCCGCCGAACTCGGTACTTGTGCTCTCCCATTGCTCGAGAACCACACGCATCACGGAGCTCGGGACGCTCAATCCTTTCGCCTCCTCAACGCAAAGCCGAACGTCCTTCAGCATGAGAGCGGTGGCAAAGCCATAGTCGAAACTTCGCGGCAGAACGGCCTGCGGAAATTTCGCATCGGAAGCCGTTGTGCGGCCGGAGCCCGCGTTGATGACATCAATCATGACGGATGGGTCGAGCCCTGCCTTGACTCCCATCGCAACCGCCTCGGAGGTTGCAGCCATCGCGGTCGCGGAGAGAAAATTATTGGCGAGCTTCATGGTCTGCGCCATTCCGGGCTTCTCGCCGATCACGAAAACTTTTCCAAACACGGCAAGTACATCCTTCACCAACTCAATTTCGGCCTTGGGTCCTGACACCATCACGGCCAGCGTTCCTTTTCGGGCTCCGCCAACGCCACCGCTCACGGGCGAGTCGATCTGGACGATGCCCTTCTTCGCCAGGGCGGCCGCGATCATGACGGCAACGCGGGAGCCTGTCGTGGACAGATCGATGAACCGTTTGATGCGCTTTCCCTGAATTACGCCGCCCTCCCCGATGGCAACTTTTTCCGAGATTTGCAGAGAGGGCAGGCTGGCCATGACGGTCTCGACACGGTTGGCAACTTCGGCGGGCGAAGCCGCGAGCTGCGCGCCCAGGGCAATGAGCGGTGCTGTCGCGTCGTTGCGGGTGTCGTAAACGACTAGCCTGTGGCCGGCGTCGATGAGGCGGCGGGCCATCGGCTGTCCCATGTTTCCGAGTCCGATGAAGCCGATTTCCATATGCGAGGTTCCCGTTTTTGGAGACGGCGGGGACTTTGCCCCACGCCGGCTGGCCCGTCACCCGCGCGAAACGCAAGACCCTGCTCTGCCAAAATCACATATTGAGCTTATTATAAGCAAGCTTATTATTTAGCAGTAGATTAGGAGGAGAGATGGTCTGCATGGCAGCACCCATACGACGCGAATTTGCCTTTATGATCATGGACGTAGCTCGTCTGCTCAGGACCTATGCCGACCAGCGCGCTCGCCAGTTCGGGATCTCACGCGCCCAATGGGCCGTACTGATCCGCATTCATCGCCACGAAGGCCTTAAGCAATCGGAACTTGCGGACGTCCTCGATCTTCAGCCGATCACGCTGACACGTTTGCTCGACCGACTCGCCGCGAATGGGCTGATCGAGCGCCGCGCCGACGCGAATGATCGCCGCGCCAATCGCCTTTATTTGAAACCTGCGGCAAAACCTCTGCTCGACCGGCTTGGCGAACTCGGCGCCGACATGATGGAGACGGTGCTTCACGGAATCTCATCGCAATCCATTGAGCGCATGCTCAAGGAACTTGGCACCGTAAAAACCAACCTGCGTTCGGCGATCGCCCGTACCCCAAATCAGCAGCAAGCAGCGAATGGATAGCTGATGAGTGAAAAAGGCTTGAAAATTGTGCCGGGGCCTGAGGCGAAGCAAATTCCTCCGCAGCCGAAGAGCGGCATTGGTGGGCAAAAATCCTTTGTAGCACGCAAGGGATTGCGAATGATCCTGCTGGTCATAGTGCCCGCGCTGGTCCTCATTATTGGCGGCGTACTGTATCTTTCCGGTGGGCGATACATCTCGACGGACAATGCCTTTGTCGGCGCGCAGAAGGTGCTGATCACGCCCGATATCGCTGGCAAGATAAATCACGTCGCGGTGCGCGAAGGCCAGCACGTCAGTCCTGGTGACGAACTCTTCACGCTCGACCAGCAGCCCTATGCTCTCGCGCTTAAGCAGGCCAAGGGCAAGCTTGATGCCGCACGCAGCGAGTTCGAGAAGCTGAAGACAAGTCTCGTGTCTCTGAACGCGCTTGCCGATCTTGCCGCCAAGAATGTCGATCTCAAGCGGCACGATGTCGAACGAAAGAGTCGACTCGTGAAGTCACAGGCGGGCTCTGAAGCTGATCTTGATGCAGCCCAGGCTGCGGTCGTGAATGCCGAACTGCAGGCGCAGCAAGCGATTCAACAGCGCGATACAGCCATGGCCGAGCTGCTCGGAAATCCCAATCTTCCTCTGGAGGAATTCCCCGAATACGCACAGGCAAAGGCGGCGCTGGAGAATGCGCAACGCGACTACGAGCATACGATCGTTCGCGCGCCCATATCAGGGACAGCTACCCAGGTGGAAAAAATCCAGCTTGGCCGCTACGTCAGCGCCGGGACCCCGATAATGAGCATTATCGACGACGCGGCGCCGTGGGTCGATGCCAATCCGAAAGAAACCGACATTACTTACCTGCGCGTCGGGCAAAAGGCGACAATCGAAGTCGACAGCTATCCTGATCGTACATTCACTGGCACCGTCGTCGCCGTGAGTCCCGGTACCGGAGCTCAATTTTCCATTTTGCCTCCGGAGAATGCGACCGGAAACTGGGTCAAGGTCGTACAGCGGGTGCCGGTACGCATAGTCTTCGACAACGGTGAAGATACCCACCTTTTGCGAGCCGGAATGAGCGTGACCGTCGACATCGACACGGGGCACAGGCGCTGGCCGTTCACCTCTGCCAACGCAAAGGAATAAAAGATAGTCGTGCCATTCGCCTCAATCGATCCGAAGCTCCGGCGAATTCTGATTACCGTCTGCACGATGACGGCCACCATCATGCAGGCCCTCGATACGACCATCGCAAATGTCGCCCTGCCCTACATGCAGGGCTCGTTGTCGGCATCGCTTGATCAGATCAACTGGGTGCTGACATCGTATATCGTCGCAGCTGCGATCATGACCGCTCCGATCGGTTGGCTTTCCGATCGGTTCGGCCGGAAAAAGCTATTTGTGACCTGCGTCGCCGGCTTCACGTTGGCCTCGTTTCTCTGCGCGCTGGCGCAAAATATCGAGCAGATCGTGCTTTTCCGGCTGTTGCAAGGCATGGCCGGCGCGGCGCTCGTACCGTTGTCGCAATCCGTGCTGCTCGATGCCTACTCTACCGAGGAGCATGGACAGGCGATGGCAATCTGGGGCGTCGGAGTCATGCTCGGGCCAATCATGGGCCCGACTCTCGGCGCCTGGCTCACAGACAACTATTCATGGCATTGGGTCTTCCTGATCAACCTGCCGATCGGCGTGATCACGGTTCTCGGGCTGCTGGTGTTCATGGAGGAGACCAGAAAGCACGAACATCTGCGATTCGACTGGTTCGGGTTTGTCGCTCTCGGCATCGGTATTGGTGCGCTGCAACTGCTGCTGGATCGTGGCGAGCAGGTCGGCTGGTTCGATTCGACTGAGATCTGGATCGAGGCGATCGTGTCGGTTTGTGGGTTCTACTACTTTTTTGCGCATTCGCTGACCACTCCCGAACCATTTGTCCGATTCGAAATGTTCAAGGATCGCAATTTTGTCAGCGGCTGCATTTTCATGGTGGTCATCGGCGTGGTGCTGTTCGGCACGATGGCGCTGGTCACGCCATTCATGCAGAATTTACTCGGTTACCCGATCCAGACCGCCGGACTGCTGCTCGGCTCGCGCGGCGTCGGTACACTCCTCACCATGCTGGCTGCACCCCGGCTGATGCGGATGGTGCATCCGCGTTACCTGATTCTATGCGGTCTCATTCTGACAGCGGGCACGCTCTACTACATGACGGGGTTTTCGCTGGATGTGACGCAAAGGATGATTGTCATGACCAGCATTGTACAGGGCATCGGCCTTGGTCTTCTGTTTGTGCCGATCTCTACGGTCGCATTCGCGACTTTGCCCGGACACCTGCGCACCGGGGCTACGGCCATCACGACACTGACGCGCAATATCGGCTCATCGGTTGGCATTTCCATGGTCATTGCGAATCTGACCAGCAAGACAACTGAAATGCATGCGCGGTTGACCGAGCACATCACGCCTTTCAATGACGCGCTGCAGATGCCCGACGTCGGGACAATTCTCAATGTGCATTCGGATATCGGGCGCGCTCTGCTTGACCTCATCGTCACGCAGCAGGCGACGATGATCGCCTACCTAAACGATTTCAAGCTGCTCATGATTTTGACTCTGGCCGTGATCCCGCTGGTGCTGATCATCGGAAATTCGCGACCGTCGGCCGGCACAAACCTGCAAGTCGCAGGTGGCGACTAAGATCTGCGATACAACAGACTTGCGCGGATGACCGGTAGCGCTCCAGCCGTGCCGCGGACTTAAGACCGGAATTCTTTGCGAATCTTTTCGGTGTGCTCACCGAGCGCCGGTATGGCTCCATAACTTCGCTTCTGATGCATGCGGACTGGTGCGGGAGCCGGCATGCTCACAGGTCCGCTCGGCGCGTCCACGGTGATCCGTCGCAGATGCGGATGTCTTGAAAGCAGTTCCCAGTCGTTGACCCGCGCAAAAGCTATCTCTGCGGCCTCAAGCTTTTTCACCAGCTCGGGAAGCTCGTACCGGGCGAAGCCTGCGGCCACTCTGGCGTCGGTCTCGGCCCGGTTTTCAATACGCTTCGGATTGGTCGCGAAATTGGCATCCTTGGCGAGCGATAGATCTGCAAGAACCGTTTCCGCAAGCACTCGCCACTCGCGATCGTTCTGAATGGCAATCAGGATATCGGCGCCGTCGCGCGACTTGAAGACCCCGTAGGGTGCGATGGCTGCATGGGCAAGGCCGATGCGCCTAAACGGCGTGCCGCCTTCTCCGTGCAGAAGCGGCACCGTCATCCATTCGGCCATGGCGTCAAACATCGAGACGGAAATTTCCGCGCCTTCGCCGGTCTTGGAACGAACAATGAGTGCCTCGAGAATGGCCTCATAGGCGTTCAAACCTGCCGCGATATCGACGATCGAAACGCCAACGCGCGCGGGTCCCTCGGGACCACCGGTCACCGAGGCCACTCCTGATTCCGCCTGGATCAGAAGATCGTAGGCCTTTCGCTGGGCATAGGGCCCACGCTCTCCGTAGCCCGAGATGGAACAGCAGATGAGCCGCGGGTATTGCTCGCGCAGCCGCGATATTGGAAGCCCGAGCCTGGCAAGCGCGCCGGGCTTCAGATTTTGTACAAACACATCGGCCTTGGCGAGCATAGCCTCCAGCAACGCCTTGTCGTCCGGCTTGCCCAGATCGAGGACAACCGATTCCTTGCCCCGGTTTAGCCAGACGAAGTTCGCGCTCTCGCCATGCACGACGTGGTCGTAACTGCGCGCAAAGTCGCCCTCAGGACGCTCCACCTTGATGACCCGCGCACCCGCATCGGCAAGTCGGCACGTGCATTGCGGCGCCGCGACTGCCTGCTCCACCGATACGACCAGCAGGCCGGCTAAAGGAAGCACGGACTTACTCCCCGATTGCAGCGCTGATTTTCGTTTCGCCGGGGACGTGATGGAGCCGGATTGGCCCTGACCGCAACTGTGGCGGAAGAATATTCATCTCAGTATGACCTCGGCAGTCCAAGAACGTGCTCTGCCAAATACGAAAGAATCATGTTGGTGGAAATCGGCGCCACCTGATAGAGGCGTGTCTCGCGAAACTTGCGTTCGATATCGTATTCCTCCGCAAAACCGAACCCGCCATGCGTCTGCACGCACATGTCCGCCGCAGCCCAGGATGCGTCTGCGGCAAGGAGCTTAGCCATGTTCGCCTCGGCGCCGATATCCTCACCCGCCTCATATTTGTGCGCGGCCTCGTATACCATGAGCTCGGCCGCTCGCATCTGCGCATATGCCCGCGCGATCGGAAATTGAACACCCTGATTTTTTCCGATCGGCCGATCGAATAGGACGCGTTCCCTGGCGTATTTCGTCGCCTTGGCAATGAACCATTTCGCATCGCCGATGCATTCGGCCGCGATCAGGATGCGCTCGGCATTCATCCCCGACAGAATGTATCTGAAGCCCTGACCCTCCTCGCCGATCAGGTTCTCGGCGGGTACGCGCAGGTCGTCGAAAAAGATCTGCGTTGTGGCGTGATTCATCATGGTACGGATCGGATTGATAGTGATGCTAGCCCCCTGTGCCAGCCGCATATCGACGAGAAAGACCGAAAGCCCGTCCGTGCGCTTCTTGGCCTGCCCCTTCGGCGTGGTCCGCGCAAGCAGGAGCATCAAATCGGAATGCTCCGCGCGTGAGGTCCAGATTTTTTGACCATTGATGATGTAGTGATCATTCCCTTCACGCCGTGCGGTCGTGCGCAGCGAGAGCGTATCGGTACCAGACGTCGGCTCCGTGACTCCGAATGCTTGCAACCGCAGTTCGCCACTGGCGATCAGCGGCAGGTAGCGTTTTTTCTGGGCGTCGCTTCCATGCCTGAGAATCGTGCCCATAATGTACATCTGCGCATGGCAGGCGGCGCCGTTGCCCCCGGAGGCGTGAACCTCCTCCAGTATGGCCGCAGCTGCCCCAAGCGTAAGGCCGCTGCCTCCGTATTCCTCTGGAATCAAGGCTGCGAGATAGCCGGCTTCGGTGAGCGCGGAAACGAACTCGGCCGGGTAGGCCCTTTCCCTGTCCAACGCACGCCAATACTCTCCCGGAAACTTCGCACAGAGCGCGCGTACTCCAGCCCGTATCTCGGCGTGCTCTTCCCGCTCGGCGCTCCGCCTGGCCATGGACCCCTCTTAGGTAACTGGCGAACCCTGTCGAACGCTCAGGATGCTACGGCAGTCCCTATCGAAGCCGGATGCCGAGAACAAGCGAGTTCGTGGCCGCAAAACTTTCGCGGCAAGCATCGTCATATCGGCTCCCAATGGAAGACGTCCTCCGATCTCTCCAGGGGCGTGAACGCGGACGCGAACGCGCCCTTGAGTTCGGCAGCGAGATGCTGCGGGGTCCAGCCGGCAGACCGATGGATGGCCTTGATAGGCCTCGGCTGATTGAACAGGAATATTTCGTTGTTGCGAACGGAAAAGATCTGACCGGTGATGCCGTCCGCCGCTGCCGAGCAAAGATACACGGCGAGCGGTGCGACTTTCTCCGGCGTCATATGCTCAAATGCCGCGAGGCGGCGCCTGTCCTGCTCCGATTGTGCCGGGATTGACTCGATCATGCGAGTGAACGCAAACGGCGCAATGCAGTTGGAACGCACGTTGAATCTGGCCATATCGAGCGCAATGCCGCGCGATAGCCCCACAATCCCCAGCTTCGCGGCCATGTAGTTGGCCTGGCCAAAGTTGCCGACAAGGCCTGAGGTGGATGTCATGTGCAGCATCACGCCCGAACCCTGCTCGCGGAAATAGGGCGCTATTGCGCGGCTCATGTTGAATGAGCCGTTGAGGTGCACGGAAATGACGTCCGACCAGTCGGACCAGCTCATCTTGTGAAATATGACGTCGCGCAGAATACCCGCGTTGTTGACGAGGATATCGATGCGCCCAAAAGCATCGACTGCCGTTCTGACGATCATTTCCGCATTCTTCGGCTCGGCAACGGACAATGTCGATGCGATTGCTTCTCCGCCGTTCTTCCGGATCGATTCGACCGTCGCCTGCGCCGGGCCGGCATCGGCGCCCTCGCCCTGAAGGGTTGAGCCGATATCGCACACAAGAACGCGCGCGCCTTCATTCGCGAGCATCGTCGCGATGGCGCGCCCGATCCCGCGTCCCGCTCCCGTGACGATGGCCGCCCTGCCGGCCAGCAACATCAACACTCCGCTGATTGAAATTCCATGCCGGTTAGCCCCAGACTTCCTCAGCCAACTCGACGATCATGCGCAGCTTCGCCCACTGCTCGTCCTCGGTCAGTACATTTCCTTCTTCCGTTGAGGCAAAGCCGCATTGCGGCGACAGGCACAACTGGTCGATGGAAATGAATTTCGACGCCTCCTCGATGCGCCGTTTTATGTCATCCCTCGATTCGAGATGGCCGCTTTTTGAGGTAACCAGACCAAGAACCACGCGACGATCCTTTGGCACCATGCGCAGCGGCTCGAACCCCCCAGCCCGCGCAGTGTCGTACTCCAGGAAGAAGCCGTGGACCTTGATATTGTTGAACAGGATCTCTTGCACAGTCTCGTATCCGCCAGTGCCCATATAGGTCGATTTGTAGTTGCCTCGGCAAAGATGCATCGTGATCGTCATATCCGGTGGGATCTCCGACATCGCGACATTGATCAGCTCGCCATACAATCTCCCAAGCTGTTCGGGATCATCGCCGCGATCCTTCATCATCTGCCGATATTTCTCGTCACAAAGCATCGCGATAAACACTTCATCAAGCTGCAGGTATCGACAGCCGGCATCGGCGAAAGCCCGCACCGCGCTTCGATACGCCTTGCCAAGATCATCGAAGAAGTTCTCAAGTTTTGGATAGACATCCGCGTTGATCGGCGTCCGCATGGGTCTGCCATAGGCGGCGGACGGCGACGGTATAGTGATTTTCGGTGTTCGCCTGGTATGGGAGGCGACAAACCTAAAATGCTCGAGCATCGGATGACCGGAAAATCCGACTTTGCCGGTCACTTTTAGCCCTTCATTGCGCGTCGTCACGGCAGCAAACGCCACGCCGGTATCCATCACGTGCTTCTCGATGCCATCGAGGCCCCAGAGGAAATCAAGATGCCACCATGATCGCCTGAATTCGCCATCGGTGATCGACTGCAGTCCGACATCTTCCTGCTTTTTGATCACACGCTCGATTTCGCGGTCCTCGATTTCCGCGAGTTGGACCGACGTGATTTCGCCTCTGGCACGTTGCGCGCGCGCGAGCTTCAGCGCATCCGAACGCAGGAGACTGCCGACATGGTCGGCCCGAAATGGCGGTTTGCTACCTTCTTTCATATCTGCTCAGATTCCCGGCTGTATCCCGCTCGCCTTGAGCACGCTTTGTTCCTAATCCCATACCTCTTCTGCCAATTCGACGATCATCCGCAGCTTCGCCCATTGCTCGTCTTCTGCGAGGATATTGCCTTCCTCGGTGGATGCGAAGCCGCATTGCGGCGAAAGACAAAGTCGTTCGACGGGAACGAATTTTGCCGCTTGCTCGATCCGCCGTTTGATGTCGTCTTTGGATTCCAGCACGCCCGATTTCGACGTCACAAGCCCGAGCACGATGATCTTGTCTTTCGGTACAAACCGAAGCGGCTCGAACCCGCCGGCACGGTCGGTATCGTATTCCATGAAATAGGCATTGACATTGATCGTGTTGAACAGCGCTTCGGCGACCGGTTCGTACCCGCCGGTAGCAACGAAAGTCGACTGAAAATTGCCGCGGCAAAGATGCATGGCAATGATCATCTCCGGCGGAACATCCGAAATCGCCGCATTGATCATGCCGGCGTAGATCGATGGCAGCTCGTCTGGATCATCGCCCCGGCGAGCCACTTGAGCGCGCAGCTTCGGATCGCAAAGATATGTGAAGTTCACCTCGTCCAGCTGAAGGTATCGGCAACCCGCATCGGCAAACGCACGCACGACGAGTCGATAGGTAAGCCCGAGATCCCGGTAGAATTCGTCCATCTCGGGATAAATCGATTCCGGCACCGCATCGCGGCCGTATCGAAAGTGCAGCGACGAGGGCGATGGAATGGTCATTTTCGGAGTAACCCGGGTATGGGCTTTCACAAACCTGAAGTGCTCCAGCATCGGATGCCCGCTAAACGTACCGAGCCGGCCGATGACGCGCAGCATCATTGGCCTTGGATTGGGGCCCTGAAACTTGATCTTGCGTTCGCCTAGATAGGCTTCGACGCCATCGAGCGCGCCGAGAAAATCATAGTTCCAGAACGCGCGGCGAAATTCTCCATCGGTTACCGCCTGAAGGCCGATATCCTCTTGTTTCTTGATAATCGCGACGATCTCCGAGTCCTCCACCGCCTTGAGATCGCTCAGCGAGATTTCGTGCGCTTCGGACCTGCGACGGGCCGCCTTGAGAGGCATTGTCCGCAGCAGGCTGCCGACATGGTCCGCGCGAAAGGGAGGGTTCGTTCTTGTCATTGGTGGTTATAGCCACACGCAACGAGACCGGCGCAAATAGACGCCGGTCTCTTCATTCACGGGCTATTTGCCGACTCTATTTCACGATCGCCTTTTCGTAAGGATAGATGACCTCCCCGCTCTTGTATTGCGGCGGGTAGATGATCACTTCTTTCGACAGATCGCGGAATTCATCGATCGTGTTGCCCTTGATGTTTTGGAATTGGGCTGCCAGCGTTCGCTCCTCCGCCCATTCACCCTGCTTGCCAAACTTCACGTCACCGACCACCGTCTTGAAGGTTGTCTTGCGCAGGTAGTCCGCAAGCACATCGTCATCGAGACTTTTTGTAGCTGCGATCGAGTCGCCAAGCACCTGCAGGTACGCGTAGGCCCACACGGGCATGTAGTATCCGAGCGGATCCGTGCCCGCGCTCTTGGCTCGCTCCTGGTATTTCTTCAGCAGGTCCATCGAGCCGGGAAATTCCATCGATTTCGTCGGCAGCCAGGTCTCGAAATTGACCACGCCGTTCAGCAGCGGACCAAGCTGGGTCTTGAAGACGGTCGCCTGCAGGCCGACCATGGCGCCGCCCCACATCTTCGGCTTGAAGCCGACTTCGTTCATCGCCTTGACCATACCGACCGTGTCGAGCGGGTAGGAACAGATCACCAGAAGGTCGGGATTCAACGATTGGATCGCGCGAACAATCGGCGAGAAGTCGGTCGTCGATGGTGGGTACGCCCTGTTATAGACGATCTTGAAGCCGGACGTTTTTGCGTTTTCCTCCGCGCCTTCGCAGGCGTTGCGACCGAACTCGGCGTCAGCCATGGCGATTGCAATCGTCTGCGGCTTCGGTTTCTGCACCTCGGCAACCTTGAAGAATCCGCGTGTGAACGCCGGCTTCGGAGTTGGACCGTTCGGAATCATCGAGAAATATTTCGGATAGTCGAACTTCTCATTAACGCCGGTCCCGAACAGGCTGATGAACACCTTTTTTCGCTGAATTGCGATCGGCAGCGCCGCAGCGATTTGCGTGGATGCATAACCGCTGACGATGAGATCGACTTTGTCCACGTCGAGGAGTTTCGCGTAGATGCTCGGCACTTGCGAGGGATTGCTCTGGTCATCGTAATAGACGAGCTTTACCGGACGTCCGAGCAAACCGCCTTTCGCATTGACATCGTCTTCCCAGATCTGCATCGCCACCAGCGACATCTTGCCGTTGGCAGCCAGTGGGCCGGTCAGCGCCATTCCAAATCCGATCTTGATCGGATCTGCCGCCTTGACCGGCATCGCACCGAAAGCCAGCACGGCTGCTGCAGCCATCGCGCCCAGCCGAACCTTCCTAAGCCATTGGCCAATTTGGGACATTTTAATCCCCTTCACTTGTGTTGAGCCCTATCTCCGCCTCGGAGAACCTGTATTTGAGGCAATTCCTGCAAGGAAATGCTAGTGCACAGACGTCGCAGCGGGCTTGCGAAAAATCAAGAACGCCAAACTTCGTCGGCAACCTCGACGATCATCCGCAGCTTCGCCCACTGCTCTTCCTCGGCCAGGACATTGCCTTCCTCTGTCGAGGCGAAACCGCATTGAGGTGAAAGGCATAGCTTTTCAAGCGGCACATATCTCGTCGCTTCCTCGATGCGCCGCTTAATGTCATCTCTGGACTCCAGGCGTCCAGTCTTGGAGGTGACGAGCCCCAGAACGATACGCTTGTCGCCTTCGAGATGCCGCAACGGCTCGAATCCTCCCGCCCGGTCGGTGTCGAACTCGAGGAAATAGCCGTCGACATTCACATTGCCGAACAATTCCCGCGCGACGAAGTCATAGCCGCCCGAGGCAATAAAGGTCGACCGAAAGTTTCCGCGACAGGAGTGCATCGTAATCACCATGTCGGCTGGCTTCGCTTCCAGGGCCTTGTTCGTCATGCGGGCGTAGCGTGGGGGAAGACTGTCCGGATCGTCACCGCGTTCTCGCGAACCCTCGCGCTGCTGCGGATCGCATATCATTGACCATGCCGTGTCATCGAACTGCAGGTATCGGCAACCTGCATCGTAAAAAGCGCGAATTGCCTTTTGATAAGCGATCGCCAGATCGTCGAAAAATGCGTCCAAATCCGGGTAGACCGTCTTACTGATCGATCGCCGGCCCTGGCGGAAATGCAGCGTGGACGGCGCCGGGATCGTCATTTTCGGAGTAAGCTTGGTGTGCGCCTTCAGGAACCTGAAGTGCTCCACGTGCGGATGGTGTGAAAAACCAATCTTGTTGACGATCCGCACGCTTTCCGCCTTCGTGTCTACTCCCGCAAAGTGAATCCCTTCGCTGGTCTGGTAGAGCTCGACGCCGTCCAGCCCCTTGTAGAAATCGAAATGCCACCAGGAGCGGCGAAATTCGCCGTCCGTAGCAAGCTTCAAGCCAACTTCCTCCTGCCTCCTGATGATTTTTTCGATTTCACGATCTTCGACGGCCTGCAAAGCCGGGCCATCAATCCTGCCGGTCGCGAAATCCGCGCGTGCTTGCTTTAGTGCTGCGGTACGCAAGAGGCTTCCGACATGATCCGCACGGAAAGGCGGCATGCTGGACTTGCTCATTGTGATCTCTCCGGCGTACCTGCTGAGGTCGCCAGGCTTTCCCGGCGAAAACAAGCGCTGTTTATTTTCCCCAAATCTCGTCGGCGAGCTCGACGATCATGCGCAGCTTCGCCCATTGCTCGTCCTCGGCAAGGACATTCCCTTCCTCGGTGGAGGCAAAGCCGCATTGTGGGGACAGGCAGAGCTGATCGATATCGACATATTTAGTGGCTTCATCGATTCGCTTCTTGATGTCCGCACGTGGTTCGAGCCGGCCCGACTTCGAAGTGACGAGACCGAGCACGACGACCTTGTTGCCTTTCGGCAGGTATCGAAGCGGTTCGAAGCCGCCGGCGCGATCGGTGTCGTATTCAAGGAAATAGCCGTCGTAATTGCACTTGCCGAGCAGATTCTGCGCCACCGGCTCGTATCCACCCGACGATATGAACGTCGATCGAAAGTTGCCGCGGCAGACGTGGGTGGTGATCGTCATATCTGCAGGCCTAGCCTCCAGAGACTTGTTGATACAGCGCGTGTAGGTTTGCTGGAGGTGGTCGACATCGAGACCGCGGTCCTTCGCCTTCTTGAGTTCCTCCTGCGAACAGAGATAGGCCCACGCCGTGTCGTCAAATTGAAGGTAGCGGCAACCTGCATCGTAGAACGCACGGATTGCCTTCTGGTAGGCCATTGCGATGTCGTCGAAGATTGCATCGCGGCTCGGATAGGCGGTGCTGGAGACGGCGCCCGGCTCGAGCCGAAAATGCATCACGCTCGGTGCCGGAATTGTCATCTTAGGCATCACCCTCGTGTGCGCCTTCAGGAACCTGAAGTGCTCCACCATGGGGTGATTCGAGAATCCGATCTTGCCGGTCACCTTGATGCTGCGGGGCTTCGTTTGCACGCCCTGGAACTGAATGCCGTGGTCGAGTTCGTAGATCTCAACTCCGTCAAGCATTCCGAAGAAATCGAAATGCCACCATGAACGGCGGAATTCGCCGTCAGTCGCGAGCTTGAGCCCAATCTCCTCCTGCTTGGCAATAATCTTCTCGATCTCGCGGTCTTCGACTTCCTTGAGTTGAGCCGCAGTGATTTCACCTTTTTCCCGCTTCGCGCGCGCATCCTTGACCGGCGCCGTGCGTAGAATGCTGCCGACGTGGTCGGCGCGAAATGGCGGTTTCATCCTTTGCGTCATTTTTTCCTCCGCGACTGGCCCGCGCTGTAGCGGGTCTTAATTGGTTCGAGCAATAACACGAGCGGCATCGTACCGTCCTGCGGCGGCTTCGCATGCATAACGGGCGGTTTCAAGCGTGCCACCAAAGGAAAAATAATGCGGCGCAACGTCACCAAGGTCACCGGCCACAGAAAGCGTGCGGATGATCCGATCCGGCCCGAGATTCCCGACGAGGCCGCTGGCAGCGCCGGAGACCAGACCTCGCAAGGAGGCTGCGACGCCGCAGCGTTTGGCGTACCGCAAAAGTGCGGGGATGCTGGTCGGACCGGCCATACCGACCCTGACCGGGTTGGTTATTCCCCCCGCGCGCAGTTGCCTGAGCCAGGCTAGAATTGATTGCGGTGAAAATGAAAACTGGCTGACGATATGCACCCGCAGTCCCTGCGCGGTCGCTGCTGCTATTTTTTCGTCCAGCGCGGATTCTATGCGGCAAGCCGGGATGCGCGGGTGTCCTTCAGGATAGCCAGCAATACCAATTTCCTCGATGCCGGCCTCACGCAGCCCTCCCCTCTGAATGACTGCAAGGGCATCGACAAAACTGCCCGGCGCATCGACATCCCCGCCGATGACCAGCAGCCGTTTTGCATCGGCCTCTCCTCGTATACCGGCCAGCAGTTCCTGCAGGGCCGTCGCATCCAAAAGTCGTCGCGCCGCCACGTGGACGACGGGCTCAAGCGCTGCCTTGCGTGTCGCCGCGGCGGCGCCGATGAGTTCGCGCGTGTCCTGCGTCGGGACCGCAGTGAGATAAATCGCTGTGCCGGGCGGAAGCAATTCGGCGAGCGCTTTTATCTCGCTTGGCGTCGGACGCGTTGCTTCAAGCGAAAATTGCCGGGCAAAACCCGAAGGATCAGAAGCGTGAGCCTCGGGAGGCATGGATGAGGCTATTCGCGGCGGCGCGAGATCACGAAAGATTCGTCGTAGAACCAAAGCCCCCCATGCTTCTGAAGAACATCACGCGTCGCCTCGATATAACGGCGGTCGCTGTGAACGTCGGACAGGCGGTCGTCTTCGATCTGCGCCACGTAAATTGCGGCATTCCATGCAGCGAGCAGTGTCGATGTGCCTATCGAAGAGGATATTTCCGAAGGCAACGTGTGCATATCGTAGCGGAACAACGAGCGCTGGTCGGCATAGGCATTGAAATTCAAATCGCGACCGGCCGCTCCGAGCTCATGCTTCACTTCCTTGAGCAGATCATGCCGGTTGTGAACGAATGGATTATCATTCGGCCAGATCTTGTGGATGATCTCCATGCCCGGATCGTGTCCGTAGGAGTGGATCGCGATCATCCGTCCACCCGGACCAAGAGCGCGCGCAAGTGGCGCCAGGACGCGCTTGGCCTTGAACTCAAGCGATGCACGCGCGCGATAGGGCTGTGACGCGATGATCAGATCGTAGTCTGCAACGGTGCCGCCCGGCTTGGGCACGATCTGATCGAGCAGGAAACGGTGATCGTTGCGGTAGATGACGAGGATGACCGGTCGCTCATAGATCGGATTGCCGCTTTTGGCGCTCACGCGCGCCTTCCAGTTTTCCGCGAGGAATGGCTCCAGATCGGTTATTTGCTTTTCGAAACTGTGAGCGGTGGTGCCCTCCATAGCCAACTCCTTCCAGACGAGGCTGGTCGCCGCACTGAGCGACTTCACAGCGAGCCAGGGCGCCTCGGCGTAAGCCAGGTTGGTAAGCACCAGAACTGTTGATGGATGTTCGACGAAGCGGTCCGCCATCTTGTGTAACGTGAGGCGGATATCCTCGAGGCTGATCTCTTTCCCGACGATGTAGAAAGGCGTGGTCGGATAACGATCGTGCATCGAGCGCATCACGCGCGCGAGCACTGTGCCGTCGCCGACACCAGCATCGAAGACGCGCACTGCCGGCGGACGCGGATGAATACTGGAAAGCTCAAGCCCCACCCGCGAGGCGATCTCCCACTTCTCAGAACATGTGTTCACGAACAGGAGATATTTCTGACGGTTGTCGAAGAAGCGGAAATTTCGCTGCGGGTCTTCGCCTGACATTCCAGAGGCGACCGGCGGCGACGGACTTTTTACCACGGGCAGGACGCCGGGTGGGGTCGGCTCGAAGAGCACCCGCCGACGAGCAGGCGCACCATCGGAATTGCGCGCCATGAACGTACGGATGCGCTCCAGCGTGTCGGTCGTTATTCGACCGCCATTGCGCAGCCGGCTGGCAAGCTTGCCGTCATTCACCGCGCGCCTGCCGAAGGTCGATTCGGCGAGCCCGCGCGCACGACAAAATTCGCTGATCTCCTGAAGAATTTGCTCGTTCATGACTGCGTTTCCTCGCGGGCTCTCAACGGCCGCTTGCGAACCGAGCGAACCAATTTCGCTCAGGGCCGTCAACTGTTAAGTATGACGTTGGGAAAGATGGGCAAGATGGGTGGGCAATGTTCCCACTGTCAATTCTCCTCTATTTTAGTCGATTTTTACGCGACCTGGTGGAAAAAAGTTCCATGGTGCCCGCGAAGTGGGATCGTGCCTCATATTGCCCACCTTCCATCGGCAGATGGGAAGCTCTGATCGACGCGGGGATTCGAGCAAATCCGCGAAAACGCAGGCATCGGTTCAGATACCGAAAAAAACGGTCTCGTTTTCGCCTTGGACCCGAATATCAAAACGGTAAATTGGCGTCCCACTCGCGGTGTCCTTGTGGGCAATCAGGGTCCCACGGCGCTCTGCCGGCACCAGTCGCAGTATGGGATCATCCGCGTTGCCGGCCTCATCGGCGAAGTACATCCGTGTGTAGATTTGGCGCAGCATACCTCGGGAAAAGATGCAAAAAACAATGTGCGGTGCCTGCGGTTTTCCATCCGGGCCGGGCACGGATCCCGGTTTTATCGTCTCGAAGCTGTACACTCCACTTTTGTCCGTCGCCGAACGGCCGAAACCCTTGAATTGCGTGTTCGGGCGCGTACGGCTGTCCCGCGGATGCGCGTAGCGGCCCTGCGCGTCGGCCTGCCAGATTTCGATCATGGCATCGTTGATCGGCAGCCCGTCGCCGTCGAGCACTCGGCCCTCGATACGTATTTTCGTGCCCGAGGCGTCTGGCGTCACCAGATTTGCGCCGACCGTGTCTTTCCAGTCATACGCTTCGCTCGGCTTCCAATCGCAACGACTATGCGGTGCTAGTCCGTACGCAAAGAAAGGACCAACGGTCTGCGAGGGAGTGATGTCTGACATCGGCTTGTCCGCGACTTCTCAATGCTTGTCGGGATCCTGCGGCGTGGCTTCTCGCCCGCGCAAGACAATATCGAACCGGAAGCACAGAGCCCAATCCGGAATGGTGTTTTCGAGATCGAACCGCGAGACCATGCGCTGGCGCACCTTCTCATCGGTCACCGAATTGAAGATCGGATCGAACGGAAATAGCGGATCTCCGGGAAAATACATCTGGGTGACCAGCCGCGACAAAAACGAATGGCCGAAGACGGAGAAGTGAATGTGGTTGGGGCGCCACGCATTGTGGTGGTTGCCCCATGGATATGCTCCCGGCTTCACCGTGATGAAACGATAATAACCATTCTTGTCGGTCACAGTACGACCGGCGCCCGTGAAATTCGGATCGAGCGGCGCAGGATGCTGATCAACATTGTGCACATAACGGCCGCAAGCGTTGGCCTGCCAGATTTCTACCAACGTGTCGGACACCGGCCGCCGATCCTCATCGTAGACATGTCCATGAACGATGATGCGCTCACCCAACGGCTCACCCTTGTGCTGTTTGGTGAGATCATTGTCGCCCTCCTGGACGGCATCATGGCCGTAAACCGGACCGGTGAGTTCGGACAGCGTGTGCGGCACGATAATCAGCGGCTTCGAAGGTGATCGTTTAACCGTGCTCCGGTAATCGGGACTGAGATGCTTGGGGAATGCGATCAAGCTCTCTTTTGGAAAAACAAGCGTCATTTCTTCTTGTCCTTGTCTCGCGCCGTCAACTAACCCGCTCCAGCGCCAATGATACGCCCTGCCCCACGCCGACGCACATCGTGGCAAGGGCGAGCTTGCCGCCATTTGTTTCCAGCCCGTGCACGGCGGTCAGCGCAAGGCGGGCACCTGACATCCCGAGCGGATGCCCGAGTGCGATTGCACCTCCGTGCGGGTTTACGTGCGCGGCATCATCGGGGAGCCCGAGCTGCCGGAGACACGCGAGCGACTGTGAAGCAAATGCTTCGTTGAGCTCGATCAGGTCATAGTTGCCGATCTTGTGCTGGAGCCGAGCCATGAGCTTTTGTGTGGCCGGCACTGGCCCGATTCCCATGATGCGCGGGGGCACCGCCGCCGATGCCATGCCGAGGATGCGAGCCCGCGGCTTGAGTCCGTGCGCCTTCACCGCCGCTTCGGATGCCACGATCATCGCGGCCGCACCGTCATTGACACCCGACGCATTGCCTGCTGTGACCGTCCCAGGATTGCGGAACGGCGTCTTCAGCTTGGCCAACTGCTCGATTGTCGTCTCCGGGCGCGGGTGCTCATCCTTGTCGACTCTTGTAGGACCCGCCTTGCCGCCAATCACTTCGACAGCAACAATCTCATCAGCGAAATATCCGGACGCGATCGCCTTCCCGGCACGCTGTTGCGATCGCAGCGCGAAAGCGTCCTGGTCGGCGCGCGTGACCTGAAATTCCTCGGCCACGTTTTCGCCGGTCTCGGGCATGGAATCGATGCCGTATTGCTGCTTCATCAGCGGATTGACGAAACGCCAGCCAATGGTCGTGTCATATATTTCGGCGGAGCGTGAGAAGGGCTCCTGCGCTTTCCCCTGAACGAACGGAGCCCGAGTCATCGATTCGACACCGCCCGCGATTGCGAAATCCATCTCGCCCGCCCGGATCGCACGTGCCGCTGTGCCCACCGCTTCAAGGCCTGACGCACACAAGCGATTGAGCGTGACGCCGGGCACGCTGCCCGGCAGGCCGGCAAGAAGAAGCGCCATGCGTGCCACATTGCGATTGTCTTCGCCGGCCTGGTTGGCACAGCCGTAATAGACTTCCTCGAGCTTTCCCCAATCGATGTTGGGATTCCGCGCCATCAACGCCCTGATTGGCACGGCGGCAAGATCGTCGGTACGGATCTTGGCCAGTGCCCCGCCATAACGTCCAATCGGGGTTCGCACGGCGTCGCAAACGAACACATCGCGCGCCATCAAGCGGCCTCCTGGGCGCGCCTGGTGCGCGCGTGCAAGTCGCGGAGAACTTCAAGCTCGTGCGGGCTGGGCGGGGGCGTCTCCGCGACCTTCGCAGCGTACGCAATTTTCCAACCGGTATTGCCTTCGATCTGCTCACGGGTGACGCCGGGATGGATGGAAACGACCGTCATCTCTTTGGTCACAGGATCCGGCTCAAGCTGCGCCAGATCGGTGATGAGCTTGGTTGGACCCTTGGTCTGCACGCCCAGCCCGGCGCGGCTGTCGTGCCCCGAGACATGCCCGATCGAGGTCACGAAATCGAGCTTCTCGACGAAACTGCGCTTGCTCTGCGCCATTATGATGAAGATCTCACCGCAGGAGGTGGCAATTTCCGGCGCGCCGCCGCCGCCCGGCAGCCGAACTTTCGGACTGTCGTAGGATCCGACGACCGTCGTATTGAGATTGGCAAACCTGTCGATCTGTGCGCCGCCGAGAAAGCCCACCTTGATGCGACCACCTTGCAGCCAGTAACGGAACATCTCTGGCACCGAAACCGTGGTCAGCGCGGTTTCGCACAGTTCTCCGTCACCGATCGAAAGGGGCAGGATATTCGGTTTCGTTCCGAGGGTGCCGGACTCGTAGATCAGCGTAATGTTCGGCGCGTGCGTCAGCCGCGCAAGATTGGCGGCCGCCGATGGCATGCCGATGCCGACGAAACAAACATCGTCGTCTTTCAGCGCGCGAGCCGCGGCAATCGTCATCATTTCGTTCGGAGTATAGTCCGTCACGCTGCTTACTCCGCCGCCACGCGGAACTTGCGCACCTGCTGCGCGAAGACCTCGGGCCCCTTCATCAAGACGTTCTCCTTCATCCATCCAAGAAAGGGTTCGCGCTCACGGGAGATCGCGTCCCATTCCTTGTAGAAACTGTTCGTGCGCGGATAGTAGCCCTGCGCATAGGAAGGGAATGCTCCGCCAGGTACCTCGACGACATGGTCAACGGTCCAATGCGGCAGCACGATCGCGTTGAGGCTGCGCTCGGGAAGCTCGTCGACGATCTCTTCGACGGTGACGACCGAGCGCTTCGAGGCGAGCACCGCCTCCTTCTGTACGCCAAGCACACCTTCGATCATAACGTTGCCGGCCCGGTCGGCGCGCTGTGCATGGATCACCGCGACATCAGGACGAAGGGCTGGCACGGCCGCGAGCTCCTCGCCAGTGAAGGGGCAGATCACGCGTTTGATCCTCGAATTCACTCTGGGCAGATCACCACCGATATAACCGCGAAAAATCGCACAAGGCAGTCCGGCCGCTCCGGCTTCATATGCATTGGCCAGGGCAGCGTGGGAATGTTCTTCGAGCTCGAGCTTATGCGGCCAGCCGTTCTCGACCGCATCGCGCAGCCGGTGCAGCGAACCTACGCCAGGATTCCCGCCCCATGAAAACACGAGTTTGCTGACACAACCCATCCCGATGAGTTGATCGTAGATCAGGTCCGGCGTCATCCGGATCAGCGTCAGTTTCTTCCTCGCCTGGCGAATGATCTCGTGCCCCGCGGCATGCGGGATGAGATGCGTAAATCCCTCCATAGCGACGGTATCGCCGTCGTGAACGGCGGATTGGACCGCTTCCGCGAGGGAAGTGATGCGCGCCATGCGATTTCTATCCCGGTTTGCAAGGCCGTATTTACGGCTGACCCTCGGCAGGGTCAAATGCAGCCACGACGTTGTGCGGCAGGTTCTTCTGGTGCCGCAACCAGAGAGCATGCTCGTTCACTGCCGGCATCCCCGTCCCAATCTACGTGCTGGAGCTAAGACGCAGCCTGATCAAAAGGCGAATGGGACGTCTCGAGCACCATTCCAGCCGGCAAGGCCTTCCCTCCACCGTCCGAAGGCGGTGCCGTTGGTCGAACCGACCTCGCTTGCACAAACGCAGCTTCGGCGACAACATCAGGCCCATTAAGGCGCCCGAGACATAGAGGAAGAGCAGGCAGTGAGTCCGCAAGTATCATCAGTTCCTGGGCGCGCCCCATTGCCGGCTTCGCTCGCGGTCGAGCAGCGTGGCGCAGTGACCATTCTGCGGCTTGCCCGTCCACAGAAACACAACGCCCTCGATGATGATACAATCGTCGGCATCGAGAGTTTCTTCACGTCGTTGCCGCCGGGCACCGCCGCCGTTGTGATTGCAAGCGAGGGCGAAAACTTTTCCTCGGGGCTCGACCTCTCCGAACTGGAGGACCGCGATATCACACAGGGTATCGCGCATTCCGGACTTTGGCACAGCGCGTTCGACAAAATTCAGTTTGGTAGCGTTCCGGTCGTCGCTGTGCTGCGAGGTGCAGTCGTCGGCGGCGGCCTGGAGCTTGCCGCAGCGGCCCACGTGCGCGTTGCTGAGCGCTCGGCCTACTATGCGTTACCGGAAGGTAGTCGCGGCATTTACGTCGGAGGAGGCGGTTCTGTCCGCCTGCCACGGCTGATCGGCGTCGCGCGCATGATGGACATGATGTTGACGGGACGAACCTATTCGGCCGAAGAAGGCCAGAGCATCGGCCTAACGACATACCTGGTCGAACCTGGCGAGGGCTTGGCCAAAGCGCTTGAACTGGCACAACGCATGGCCGCAAATGCACCGCTCACTAATTTTGCCGTGATTCAGGCGCTGCCGCGCATTGCAGAAATGGATCCGCGAAGCGGATATACGGTTGAGGCACTCATGTCGGCGATCGCGCAGGCCGATTCCGGTGCGAAGGCCAGGTTGAAAGATTTTCTGGAGAAGCGTGCGCCCAAAGTGACGCGCAGCTAGTTCGAGGCGACGAACCGGATGCACACCGCGATGCGAGATGTCACTGCCACCGCGGCAGCGCCATTGCGGCCAGTGCGGCTGGGCAAACCCGAGGTCGTGCTCGAACGCCGTCCAGACGGCGTTATCCATATCCGCGCAGCGCAACCGCTGGGAAGCTACCATCGCAAGCTCAGTGATGCGCTGGAGCACTGGGCCAAAACGGCCCCGCAGCGCGTGTATCTCGCGCAACGGGACATGCAGGGCGGCTGGCGCAAGCTGACCTATGCGGAAGTGCTCTCGCATGTACGGCGACTGGGTGCCGCGCTGCTGCGGCGCGGCCTGTCGGCCGAGAAGCCGATTGTTGTGCTGTCCGGCAATGACATCGAGCACGCACTGCTCGGCCTAGCGGCCATATACGTCGGCATTCCGTACGCCCCGATCTCGCCGGCCTATTCGCTGATGTCGGCCGATTTTGGAAAATTACGCGCAATTGTCGAACTGCTCACGCCCGGCCTTGTCTTTATCGGCGATGGAGGTCCTTTCGCCCGAGCACTTCAGGCGACGGTGCCCGATAGTGTCGAGTTGGTCGTGACGCGCAACCCGCCGGCGGACAGGAAAACGACGGCGTTCACGGAGCTTCTTGGTGCTGAAGACGACGCCGGGGTCGCCGCGGCGCATGCCGCCGTGCAACCTGATTCGATCGCCAAGTTTCTGTTCACGTCCGGATCCACCGGCAATCCCAAAGCCGTCGTCAACACACATCGAATGCTGTGCTCGAATCAGGCGATGCTAGCATCGGGTTTTGCTTTCGTACTCGACGAGCCACCCGTCGTAGTCGATTGGCTTCCCTGGAGTCACACCTTCGGCAGCAACCACAACTTCAATATGGTGCTGACCTATGGCGGCTCTCTATACATCGATGATGGCAACCCGATGCCGCCAGGCGTCCCGAAGACGGTGCGCAATCTGCGCGAGATTGCGCCCACCATCTATTTCAACGTTCCGAAAGGCTATGAAGCGCTGATTCCCCACTTCCGGGCCGACGAAACACTGCGCCACAATTTTTTCAGCCGTCTGAAGGTGCTCTTTTATGCCGGTGCCGGATTGAATCAGACAACGTGGGATGAACTCACCCGGCTCGCCGTGGAAACCACCGGCGAACGCATCATTTTCCTTTCCTCGCTCGGCTCGACCGAGACATCGCCGCTGGCACTTGCCTGCTCGTGGGATTTCGATCGGCCTGGCAATATCGGGGTGCCGACGCCCGGCGTCGAGCTCAAGCTCGTCCCCAATGAGGGAAAGCTGGAAGCGCGGCTGCGTGGCCCGCATATCACGCCAGGCTATTGGCGGCAGCCTGACCTGACCCGTGAAGCCTTCGACGAAGAGGGATTCTACAAGATCGGTGACGCGCTTAAATTCGTGGACCCGGATGACCCCGGAAAGGGCCTGCTGTTCGATGGCAGGATTGCTGAGGATTTCAAGCTTTCCACCGGCACATGGGTCAGCGTGGGTCCGCTGCGCGCACGGTTTATCAACCATTTTGCCCCTTTCGTCCGTGACGTTGTGTTCGCCGGTGCCGATCGAGACGAGATCGCAGCTTTGATCTTTCCGGACATTGAATCCTGTCGTTTGCTCGCCGGCGTTACTCCCGATACGCCGGCCGCCGAGATCATCAGTGCGGATCGGGTGCGTGAGAAGTTTTCCTCGCTTCTTGGCGCATTGGCAGCAGCCAGTCAGGGCTCTTCGACACGCGTCAAGCGCGCAATTCTGCTCGCCGAGCCGCCGTCGATGGACAAGGGCGAAATGACCGACAAGGGTTCGATCAACCAGCGTGCCGTGTTGAAAAACCGTTCTGCCGTTGTGGACGAGCTCTATGCAACGACCCTATCGCCGCGGATCATAACTGCTAAGGATGGGCGCTGATGGAAACGAAGGGACAGGCTGCCATTGTGACCGGCGGGGCATCCGGTCTGGGCGCTGCCACGGCCCGTGCGCTGGCCGCAGCAGGCGCCAAGGTCGCCGTTCTCGATGTCAATCAGAAAGCTGCTGCAGAAATCGCGGGCGACATCAAGGGAATCGCCGTGGCCTGCGATGTGGCCGACAGCGCGGCCGCAGAAGCAGCGGTGAAAAGAGCGGCGGCAGAGAATGGCATTGCGCGAATACTCGTGAACTGCGCCGGGATCGGTCCAGCCAAGCGGATCGTGAGCCGCGAGGGACCGATGCCGCTCGACGACTATGAACGGGTCATTCGCATCAATCTGATCGGCACCTTCAACATGATGCGTCTTGTCGCTGCCGCTATGCAGGGCGCGGAGGCGTTGCCCGGCGGCGAGCGCGGCGTCATCATCTCGACGGCGTCGGTCGCGGCTTTCGAAGGACAAGTCGGGCAGGCGGCCTATTCATCATCGAAAGGCGGCGTCGCGGCGTTGACATTGCCGGCCGCGCGCGAGTTCGCGCAATTCGGGATCCGTGTGCTGGCCATCGCACCCGGAATCTTCAGCACTCCGATGCTGCGCGCTCTTCCCCAGGAAGCGCAGGACTCCTTGGGCGCCGCCGTGCCCTTTCCCAAGCGGCTCGGTGAACCGCGCGAATTCGCTGCGCTCGTGCTTCACTGCATTCACAATGCCTATCTCAACGGCGAGGTGATCCGTCTCGACGGCGCGCTGCGTATGGCGCCACGCTGAGACGAGTATGCGTGATTCGGATCGCGTCATTGGACTATATCAACGTCACAGCCTTGCCTGGGACACCGACCGACACAACTCCCGCTTCGTCGAAAAAGGATGGCTCGATCAATTCATTTCACTCCTGCCCGGCTACGGCCGCGTCCTCGACATCGGATGCGGCGGCTCGGAGCCGATAGCTGCCTATCTCGCCAGGCACGGCCTCGCCGTTACCGGGATCGACACGTCACCCACGATGATTTCCCTTTGCCATCAACGGCAGCCCGAGCAGGAATGGATCGTACAAGACATGCGTACGCTCGCGCTCTGCCGGCTTTTCGACGGCATTGTTGCGTGGGACAGCTTCTTCCATCTGCGCCACGAGGAGCAACGGCGGATGTTTCCCATATTCCAGGCACACGCGCTCCCGGGAGCACCTTTAATGTTCTCTACTGGTCACAGCCATGGCGAGGCCATCGGGAGTTATCAGGGCGAACCGCTCTATCACGCCAGTCTCGATGCTACAGAATATCGGTCATTGCTGGGTGAGAGCGGCTTTTCCGTTCTCGCTCACGTGAAGGAGGATGCGGCGTGCGGCGGCCGTACGGTTTGGCTGGCTCAGCGGCGCAGAGACGGCTAAGACCAACATCAATTAACTCCTACTCCTGCTTTAGCCAACGACGCATGACGCTTACTTTTAACCGTACTGTGCGGATCGAATGGGGTGATTGCGACCCGGCCGGAATCATTTTTTACCCGCGCTATTTCGAAATCTTCGACGCATCGACTGCGTTGGTTTTCGAAAAAGCGCTCGGAATGACGAAATTACAGATGCTCAAGAATCTGGAGTTCTCCGGATTCCCGCTTGTGCGCACACATGCCCGTTTCCTCCGACCCACCCGATTTGGCGATGACGTCGTGGTGGAAAGCACGATCAGCTTCGGTCGCTCCAGCTTTAAGGTCGAGCACCGGCTGAGCCTCAATGGCACGACCTGCGTCGAGTGCTCGGAAACGCGCGTATGGGTGCTTCGGGATGCAAATGGCAGGTTCAGGTCACATCCTGTTCCGCAGGCCGTATTGGCTAAATTCGGTTAATAGCGAGGCGCCAGCACGCATGCGGAATCCTATGCCATTTCCGCCGCAATTCTCCTCAGTATCTCGATGAATCGCCTGCGATCTCGTAGGCCGATGACGCGATCCAGCTTGCGCTCATGCTGTCGGGCACGACGCGTGAGCATCGCGAGAGTTTTTTTCCCGGCGGGCGTCAGATAAAGACTGTACGCGCGCCGGTCGTTCTCCAGTCTCCTTCGCGCAACGAGCCCTCGGCGCACGAGATCCTCGACAACTGGAGTAAGGCTAGATTTGTCCCTGCCGTTCGCAAGCGACAACTCGGTTTGGCTGATGCCAGGATTGCGCGCGATCAATGTCAGGGTGGCAAACCGCCCCGGCCGCTCCCCCACTTCCTTTGAATGCCGCGAGAAGGCTTGGAACGCAGTTTCCTGCGCTATCCGCAGGTTGAACCCGATCCAGGTTGCGAGTGGACCAAAGTCAATGGAGACATCAGCTCCGCCACCTCTCTGGCGCCGACGCGCGTTCACATCGTTGGTCCCGTGCACCTCGATACCCCTTTTTGCAAGCGGCCAGTCTGTCGACTGCGTTCAACGCCTTTACAAGACCGACCTGTCCGTCTGAATATCGTAAATGACAGCATACCCGACGAAAACCGTTTCGACGGACGTGTCGAAGTTACCGTAGTACTGGCCAGCGGATGCCGACGCTCCGGAAAAACAGTGCCATAGGCGCGACAATCATGCTATTAGTTTGAACCCCAACCATTTGCCGCGGGGCTCAGAAATGGAACGGTCTTTCAAAAGGGAAGTGCGGGCCCTCAGGCTTGGCGACGGCGAAATCTTCCGCGGCGAAGGCATCCTTGCAGTCACCAAGGCGCTGCTGCAGTCGGGCGTATCCTATGTGGGCGGCTACCAGGGCGCGCCAGTCTCGCACCTGCTCGATGTGCTTGTCGACGCCGAAGACATCATCACGGAACTCGGTGTCCATCTCGAAACCTGCTCGAACGAAGCCTCGGCGGCGGCCATGCTCGGCGCTTCCATAAACTACCCTCTGCGCGGAGCCGTGACCTGGAAGTCAATCGTGGGGACCAATGTCGCGGCCGATGCACTATCGAACCTTGCCTCTCCCGGCGTAATCGGGGGCGCCATGATCATTTTGGGCGAGGATTATGGTGAGGGCGCGAGCGTCATCCAGGAGCGCTCTTATGCTTACGCGCTCAAGTCTTCGATATGGCTGCTGGATCCGCGTCCGGACCTGCCCTCAATCGTGCACACGGTCGAGAAGGGATTCGAACTCTCGGAAGCGAGCCACGCGCCGGTGATGCTGGAATTGCGCATCCGCGCCTGTCACGCGACCGGCGAATTCGCGGCCAAGAACAATCGTAAGGGCATCGTGTCCGGCCTCGATAAGCTGCCCGGGCCGCCGCGTTTCGAGTATGCTCGGCTTTCGCATCCACCGGTCACCTTCTCCCAGGAACGCCTCAAGGTCGAGGAGCGGCTTCCTGCGGCACGCGCATTCATTCGCGAAAACAAGCTCAACGAGGTGATCGCCGGCGACCTGGACGAAATTGGCATTATTGTCATGGGAGGGCTGACCAACAGCGTCCTGCGCGCACTGGAACGGCTAGGCCTCGCCGATGTATTCGGCGCTTCTCGCGTGCCTATCCTTGTGCTCAATGTGGTTTATCCGCTCGTCCCGGAGGAGTTGCGCGACTTCTGTGCGAATAAGCGAGCAGTGCTGGTCATCGAGGAGGGTTATCCCGACTACATCGAGCAAGCCGTGAATGTCGAACTGCGGCGCGCCGACATCAACACGCAGGTGCTCGGAAAGGGACCGCTTCCGAAAGCCGGCGAGTACACTTCAGATATTTTGCTCGAGGGCATCGCAGCTTTTCTTCAGGATGCCAAGCCCAAGGACATCGACGCGGACACGATGGCCGAAAACGCGAGAGGCTTGATAGCCCATAAGGCGAAAGCGGGTGCAGCGCTCGGACCGCTTCCGCCACGCCCGCCCTCTTTCTGCACCGGCTGCCCCGAGCGACCGGTGTTTTCAGCAATCAAGCTGATGCAGCGAGACCTCGGTCCCACCCACATCAGCGCCGATATCGGTTGCCATTCGTTCGCAAGCTTCGCGCCTTTCTCGATTGGAAATTCAATCCTCGGCTATGGCATGTCGCTTGCCAGCGCCGCGGCCGTCACGCCCAACATGAAGAAAAGGCCAATTGCCATCATGGGCGATGGAGGCTTTTGGCACAACGGCTTGATCAGCGGCGTCGCCTCAAACCTCTTCAATAAAGGCGACGGCATTCTGATCGTGATGCAGAACGGCTACGCCTCCGCAACCGGCCAACAATACATTCCGTCCAGTGCGGCAAGCAAAGAGGGCCCCGCTCCGGGCATGAGCATCGAACAGACCTTGCGCACCATGGGCGTCAAGTGGCTTCGCACAGTGCGCAGCTACAGCGTCAGCGTGATGCTGAACGCGCTCAAGGACGCGATGAAGACGGCGGAACGGGGCCTCAAGGTGATCATCGCCGATGGCGAATGCCAGCTTGCGCGCCAGCGTCGCGTGCGCGCGCAGGATGCCGAAAGACTCAAGCACGGAGAGCGCGTGACTCGTGTGCGCTACGGCGTGGACGATGAAATCTGCACCGGCGACCATTCCTGCATCCGGCTGTCAGGTTGTCCATCCTTGACCATCAAGCCATCCCCCGATCCCCTGCGCGCAGATCCAGTAGCGACGGTCATCGAGTCATGCGTGGGTTGCGGGCTGTGCGGCGAGGTCGCGCATGCGGCCGTACTCTGCCCGTCTTTCTATCGAGCCGAGATCATCCGCAATCCGCGATGGCGCGATCGCATGGTCCACCACATCCGGCAGAGGGTGATCGGCTGGCTCGGCGGTTACGCCGGCGAGGCCGCATAATGCGCTCAACGCGTCCGCTCACGATATTGATCGCGGCGCTTGGCGGCGAAGGCGGCGGTGTACTTACGCAATGGATCGTATCCGCGGCAGCCCAGGCTGGATTTCCCGTTCAGAGCACGTCCATTCCGGGGGTCGCGCAACGTACCGGCGCCACCACGTACTACATCGAAATTTTTCCTGTACGAACCGAGGAACTCGGCGACAAGCGTCCTGTGCTTGCACTGACGCCCGGTGTCGGCGACATCGACATTGCCGTTGCTAGTGAATTGCTCGAAGCCGGCCGCGCGGTATCAAACGGGTTCGTCACGCCTGCCCGGACATGCCTGATCAGCTCGATCAACCGTTCCTATGCGATGGAAGAGAAGATCGCCATGAGCGACGGTCGCTTCGACCAGCAGAAGCTGATGAAGGCCGTGACGGATCATGCCAGGAGCACGGTTTTTCTTGACATGAACACGCTCGCGCAGCAGGCCGGATCAATCGTCAATGCGGTCATGCTCGGCGCAATCGCCGGCTGCGGGCGGCTACCCCTCACAACGAACCAATTCGAGGCGGCCATTCGCGACGACGGTAAGGCGCTCGATGTCAATCTGCGGGGATTTCGTGCCGGCTACGAGGCGGCGCAGATGCATCTGCCTCCAATAAAGTCTCCTGAACATAAGACAAACGCGGCAGCAACCCCGGCACTGGTCGAACATGAAGTCGCAAGGACATTTCCTGCTGCCGCTCAGGCCACCGGGCTTGAGGGTATCCGGCGTCTTGTCAACTATCAGAGCGTCTCCTACGGACGATTGTATCTGGATCGCCTGCGTCCGATCATTGAGGCCGACCAGTTCAGCGGCGCCCAAGGCAGACTTGTAACGGCAGTGGCTCGCAATTTGGCGGTACGCATGTCTTACGAAGATGTCGTGCGGGTCGCGCAAGCCAAGATCGCGCCCCATCGCATACGGCGCATTGCGAGGGAGGAACTGCGCGCAAACGGCGAGCCTTTTTCGGTGCAAGATTTTCTCAAGCCCGGCATTGAGGAGCTTTGCCAATTGCTGCCTTCCTTCGTTGCCCGCCCGATCCTGCGCATCGCGGAGCGCAAGGGCTGGCTCGGCCGCGTGTATTTCGGCATGCAAATCAACTCCACGTCCGTCACCGGCTATCTGCGCCTCTTGCTGCTCGCGAAATTGAGATGGTTTCGCCCTTACGGATATCGCTACCGCCAGGAGCAGCAGCAAATCGACAGCTGGCTTGCGCTCGTCCGCGAAGCAACGAAGCATTCGCTGCAGCTCGCGCTCGAGGTCGCCGAATGCGCCCGGTTGATCAAGGGGTATGGCGACACCCACTCCCGCGGGCTGGCAAATTTCGCGCTGATCGAGTCACGCGTGATCCGTCCGGCCCTGGACGGCCAAATACCAATGGGGCGATCGGCTGACGCTGTCGCCAGCGCACGCACCGCCGCGCTTCTCGATCCCGACGGAGAAGCGCTCGCCAAGTGCATCGCGGAGATCCACGCTCGGCCACCCGTTCCGATCGCCGCGGAGTAAACCCCGAAAGGCCCGATGATCTGCTCTGTGCGGCGCGGTCCGTTGTCACCGGTGGACCCGTCGAGTAAAAGAAGCCGATAACGTAGAAAAGGGGCCGGAAGCGCAGCATCTATGCCGCGCCGGCCGCAAGGGCGGGACGAAAATGGCCGCGACACCGGGACAACGGCCGCCAATCGCCGCCGAGGCCTTCCTGCGCGCATTGGCAGACCACGGGACCGACTACTGTTTCATCAATCCCGGCACCGACTTTCCCCCGATCATTGAAGCATTCAGTCGCGCCAGGAAAACGAATGCCAAAGTTCCCAAGCCCATTCTGGTGCCGCATGAAAATCTCGCCGTCGCCATGGCGCACGGTGCGTATCTGATCAACGGGCACCCGCAGGCCGTACTGGTGCATGTCAATGTCGGCACGGCCAACACCATAAACAATTTGACGAATCTTTCTCGCGATCGGGTCCCGCTCATTCTCGCAGCCGGCCGCACGCCGATCACCGAGAAGGGCTCATTCGGCTCGCGGACGCGTCCGATTCATTGGGCACAGGAAATGTTTGATCAGGCGGGCATGGTCCGTGAGCTCGTCAAATGGGATTATGAGCTGCGCGTACCTGGGCAGGTCAGCGATGTAGTCACCCGCGGTATCGAGGTGGCCATGGCGCATCCGCGCGGACCCGTCTACTTCGTATTGCCGCGCGAGCCCTTGTCAGCGCCCTTGTCGGAACCGGTCGGACCAGCAAAACCGCGCCCACAAGCGGCGCCTGGGCATCCGGATCCGCGCACGATTGCGACCCTCGCCGAATGGACGGCGGCCGCCGAGCGACCTCTGATCGTGACCTCGACCTTACCCGCAAACGCCGTGCCGCAGCTGGAGCGTCTCGCCGAACGCTGCGCCATTCCCGTCATCGCGCACAGCCCTCGGACCGTTTGCCTGCCTTCGAGTCACTCGATGCATTTCGGCTTCGAACCGGGAGCACTGCTCGCCGATGCTGATCTGGTCATCGTGCTCGAGTCAGATGTGCCATGGATTCCTCATTTGCAGCATCCGCCGGGGGGATGCCGGGTTGCGCATGTCGGAGAGGATCCTTTCTATGTGAGATATCCGATGCGCAGCTTTCAAAGCGATCTGGCCGTGCAGGCCGGGACTGTCCAGGCGCTGGAAGCACTTGCGCGCGCGGTGGAACCGAAGCTGCAAATGGCGGAGGCGCGGATTGCCGCGCGAAGGGCGCGGCTGACCGAACGCATGCGCACGCGGCGTACGCAACTGGCGAAGGACTCCGCGTCGGGCTCGACGATCTCGCCTGAGTTCCTGTCGCGTATCATTGGCGAGACAATTGATCAGGATGCAATCATCTTCAACGAATATCCGCTTCGTCCTGATTACTGTGCACGCGAAAAGCCCGGCACTTATTT
Source organism: Pseudolabrys sp. (assembly GCA_035718275.1). Classification (GTDB taxonomy): domain Bacteria; phylum Pseudomonadota; class Alphaproteobacteria; order Rhizobiales; family Xanthobacteraceae; genus Pseudolabrys. The sequence continues at coordinate 302,980 of DASTHI010000031.1, forward strand.
TGCCCTTGGTCCCGCGGGGGGACTCGGCTGGGGACTGGGCGCTGCGCTCGGCGCGAAGCTTGCTGCCCCCGACAATCTCGTGGTCGCGACGCTTGGCGACGGCGCTTACATGTTTGCCAATCCTACCGTGGGACATTGGGTTTCCGAGGTGCACAAGCTTCCAATTCTGACGATCGTGTTCAATAACAGCCGTTACGGTGCCGTCCGCCGTGCAACCCTTTCGATGTTCAAGGATGGCGCTGCCGGCGAAAGCGACGGTCGGACACTGGCGGATCTCGACCCGTCCCCGCCTTTCGAGGAAATGGCGCGTGCTCAGGGGGCCCATGCCGAGCGGGTCGAAAAGCCCGCCGACTTGCCGGATGCGCTGACACGCGCGCGAAATACTGTTGTCAACGACAGACGGCAGGCGATACTCAACGTCATTACACCTTATTAAGTAATTCAGAACCAGGTCATGGAGACAGCGTAAATGCGTATCGATGCCTACACCCATTTCATCCCGGAAAAATACTTCAACAAAATCGTGGAGAGTGGCCACGCCGACATCGGTAAGCGAGTGCGCGAGATCCCGTGCATTCACGACCTGGACATTCGCCGCCGGATCGTCGAGCAATTCAAGGACTATGCGCAGATCCTTTCCTACCCCATGCCGCCCTTGGAGGTGATGACAAAAGGGGACGGCAAATTGACCGAGGAATACACCAGGCTGGTGAATGACGGCTTCGTCGAGATCTGCCAAAAATATCCCAATCACTTTCCCGGCTGGGTCGCACAAGGCGCACTGATCGCCGCCGACGGCGGCGTCCGCGAAGCCGAGCGCGCGCTCAAAAACGGCGCGCTCGGTGTCCAGATCTACACAAACATCGCCGGCAGGCCGCTTGATGACCCCGCCTTCGAGCCCTTCTTCGAGACGATGAGCAAATCCGGCAAGCCGGTTTGGATGCATCCGGCACGCGCCGCAAATTTTCCCGACTACCTCACGGAAAAAAAATCAAAATACGAAATCTGGTGGACGTTCGGCTGGTCCTATGAGACGGCAGCGGCCATGGCGCGCCTCGTATTCTCGGGCATAATGGACAAGTATCCCGGCCTAAAGATTATCACACATCATTTCGGCGGCATCGTACCAATGCTGGAGGGACGCATCGGGCCCGGTTGGGACCAGCTCGGAGCCCGCACATCGGATGAAGACTTGAGCTTGGTCCTCAAACGGCTCAAAAAGCGGCCGCTCGAATACTTCAAACATACATTCTATGCCGACACCGCCGTATTCGGCGGAGTCCCGGCCACTCACGCTGGTCTGGCGTTCTATGATCTGGACAAGATCGTGTTTGCATCCGACTGCCCGTTCGATCCCGAAAAAGGCACCATGTATACCCGCGAGACGCTGCGCATCATCGAGAGCATCGATATGCCGGCTGCCGACAAGGAAAAGATCTGGCACGGCAATCTCGAGCGCATCACCGGCGTGAAATTCAAGAGCTGATCGCCGAGAGCATCGCGCTTAGGGTTGGAGCATGCATCTCGCGCGGATTCTTCCGCGCGGCTCGACGGGCAATGTGTTTTCGTTCTCCACAATGTGGAGCTCTGACCTGTAACACGGTCCGGTGCTTCTGCTAACGTCGCTGTCATGGCGCTTACGCAACCGCTCGGTCTGTCGGACGCAGAACTTTCGCACGCAAACGGCGTGAACCGACGCGTCACGCCGATGATGGAACAATACCAGGAAATTAAAGCCGCCAATCCCGACTGTCTGCTGTTCTACCGGATGGGCGATTTCTATGAATTGTTCTTTGCGGATGCGGAAGTCGCCTCGCGCGCACTCGGCATCGTGCTGACCAAGCGTGGAAAGCACCTCGGCTCGGATATTCCGATGTGCGGAGTGCCGGTGGAGCGTGCCGAAGAATACCTTCACCGCCTGATCGCCCTCGGCCATCGGGTAGCGGTTTGCGAGCAGCTTGAAGATCCCGCCGAGGCGCGAAAGCGTGGTGCAAAAAGTATCGTCAAGCGTGACGTTGTACGGCTGGTGACCCCGGGTACGCTTACGGAAGACACGCTGCTCGACGCGCGGCGGAACAACTATCTTCTGGGCGTTGCGCGTGCGCGCGGATCCGCCGGCGAAGAAACGCGCTTTGGACTTGCCTGGATCGACATCTCGACAGGGGAGTTCCGTGTCACCGAATGCGAACGTGATGCACTTTCGGCCGAGATCGCGCGGCTTGAGCCCCAAGAGATCATTGTTTCCGATGCGCTGTTCAGCGACCCGGAGTTCGCCGGCTACTGGCGCTCGCTTCCGGCCATTATGCCGCTCGCACGCGACGTTTTCGATGGTGCAACCGCCGAGCGGCGGCTCACGGCCTTCTTCTCTGTAGGCACGAGCGAATCCTTTGGCGAGTTGACGCGAATTGAACTCACCGCGGCAGCGGCCTGCGTCACCTATATCGAGCGCACTCAGATCGGCAAGCGACCTCCTTTATCACCTCCGCTCAAGGAGCGCCCCGGAACCAGCATGGCAATCGATCAAGCTACGCGGAGCAATCTGGAGCTGATGCGGACGCTTACCGGCGAACGCCGCGGCTCACTGCTCGACGCAATTGACCGCACCATCACGGCTGCCGGCTCGCGCCTGCTCGCGCAAAGGCTCGCCGCGCCGCTGACCGATTCCCGGCGCATTGCCGATCGACTCAACTCCGTTGCGTATTTCGTCCAGCATCCGGGCGCGCGAACTCAGCTCCGCGCCCACCTCGATGTTGTACCCGATCTTGCCCGCGCGCTTTCGCGCCTTTCACTCGGTCGCGGCGGCCCGCGGGACTTGGCCGCAATCCGCGACGGAATCATTGCAGCCGCCGATCTGGTACGCGCGCTCCCTCCACTCAACGAGGCCTCCGCGGAAATTGCCGAGGCAATGAAGGCGTGCATGCGGCCGAACGGAATGCTCGCCGCCGAACTGTCCGCGGCGCTTGCGTTGGATCTGCCGATTTCCAGGCGCGACGGCGGATTCGTGCGCGCAGGGTACGAAAAGTCTCTCGACGAAACACGCGCGCTTCGTGATGAAGCGCGTCAGGTGATCGCGGCTTTGCAGGCCGGTTATGCGGAGAAGACTGGCATCCGTGCACTTAAGATCAAGCATAACAATGTACTTGGATATTTCATCGAAGTCGGTGCGTCGAATGCAGAACGTCTCATGGCAGCTCCTTTCAATTCCATCTTCATCCACAGGCAGACGCTTGCCGGACAGGTTCGCTTTACCACAACTGAATTGAGCGAGCTTGAGGCAAGAATTCTCGGTGCAGCCGATCGTGCGCTGGGACTCGAGCTTGAAATTTTCGACAGGTTGGCAGCGGACGTGATCAAACAGCGGGATAACATCAAGGAGTGCGCCGACGGGCTGGCACGGCTTGATGTCGCCAGCGCCCTTGCCCATCTTGCCGCCGAGCACAACTACGCGCGGCCCAATGTCGATGACAGCCACGCCTTCATCGTCACAGCAGGTCGGCATGCGGTCGTGGAGCAGGCCCTGGCGCGCGGCGGCAGCCCGTTCATCAGTAACGACTGCGACCTTTCACCACCCTCGGGCGCGCACGCCGGCCGCATCTGGCTTCTGACCGGCCCCAACATGGCGGGGAAATCGACCTTCCTGCGACAGAATGCGCTGATCGCGATTCTGGCTCAGATGGGCTCCTTTGTTCCGGCCAAATCCGCACGGATTGGCATCATCGACCGTCTTTTCTCGCGGGTCGGCGCCGCAGATGATCTCGCGCGAGGGCGCTCCACCTTCATGGTGGAAATGGTGGAAACCGCCGCCATCCTGAACCAGGCCGGTGAGCGCGCGCTTGTCATCCTCGATGAAATCGGTCGTGGCACCGCGACTTTTGACGGGCTGTCCATAGCCTGGGCAACGGTCGAACATCTGCACGACGTGAACAGATGTCGCGCCCTATTCGCGACGCATTTCCACGAGCTCACGAGGCTGTCTTCAAAACTGGAGCGGCTGCACAACGCTACCGTGCGGGTGAAGGAATGGGATGGAGAAGTCGTGTTCCTCCACGAAGTGGTTGCCGGCGCTGCAGACCGCTCGTACGGCATCCAGGTGGCAAAGCTCGCAGGATTGCCACCGAGCGTGATCGAGCGCGCCAAGCTGGTCCTAGCCAAACTGGAGCAGGATGATCGCTCCGCGGCCAAGGACCTCGACGACCTTCCTCTTTTTGCGCGGAGTGGACCGCCGCAGCAGCGCCAGCCGGTCGCGCGGAACCTTGTTGCCGACACACTTGATGCTCTCAACCCCGATGAGCTGTCGCCGCGCGAGGCGCTCGAAGCGCTCTATGTGCTAAAAGGAAAGTTACAAGATACGCGAAACAGCTAGGCTGTCCCATGTCCATCTCGCAGGCGGTGAATTGTCGGTCATGAACATTGCCGAGATGAAGCAGACCAACGCGGCCGCTCATGCCGAAGATTGGCTGGCGAGGTTCGAGGCATTCCTTTCGCAGAACGATATCGCAGCAGCCGCACAGCTATTTCTGCGCGATGCACTTTGGCGCGATGTGCTGGCCTTCACCTGGAACATCCAGACGATGGCCGGGTGGCCGTCAATCGAAGAGACTTTGCGCAAAACGCTTTCGCGCACGCAACCCAGGAATTTTCACCTTCCTGCGTCGCGGGCATCGCCACGCTGGATCAACCGTGCCGGCATGGAAAATATTGAGACGCTGTTTGAGTTCGAGACGGCGTTCGGCCCATGCGCGGGCGTCGTGCGGCTCGTCCGAGGTGACACAGGGACCCTGCGCGCCTGGACGCTGAATACGAACCTGCAGGAGCTCAAGGGACACGAGGAAGAATACAAGCGGCGAAGCGAACCGGATTCAACCCGCGACTTCGGTGCGGAGAACTGGAGTGACCGGCTCAGCAAGCAGCGAGCATTCGCCGACCGCGATCCCGCTGTGCTTGTCGTCGGCGGCGGACAGGCGGGACTCTCCATCGCCGCACGACTGCATCAACTCGGCATCGATACTCTGATCGTAGATCGGCATGAACGCGTCGGCGATAATTGGCGCAACCGTTATCACTCTCTGACGTTGCACAACGAAGTGCAGGTGAATCATCTTCCGTATTTGCCGTTTCCGCCGACGTTTCCCGTCTATATTCCGAAAGACAAGTTGGCCAACTGGTTCGAATCCTATGTCGAGGCCATGGAGCTCAACTTCTGGACGGGCACCGAGCTTATCGCAGGTACTTACGAAGGCGATTCAAGCGAATGGCGCATAATCTTGCGCCGACGAGACGGGAGTCGACGGATCATTCGCCCCCGACATCTTGTTTTTGCAACCGGCGTCAGCAGTATGCCTCATACCCCTGACCTGCCCGGTATTGACGACTTTCGCGGTACGAAGGTGCACTCGGGCGACTTCAAGGATGCCGCAAGATGGAAGGGACACAAAGCGCTTGTACTCGGCACCGGAACCAGCGGCCACGACGTAGCCCAGGAGCTCCATGCTCATGGCGCCGATGTGACCATCATCCAGCGCAGCAAGACTTATGTGGTTAGCCTGAAGGAGGCGCAAAGCGTGTACGCCATCTATTCCGAAGGAATCCCGTTCAACGACTGCGATCTGCTGGCGACTTCGTTTCCCTATCCCGTTCTGCAGCGGTCATACCAGATCTCGACCGCGAGGGGACGTGAAGTCGACAAGGCGCTGCTCGATGCACTAGAAAATCGCGGTTTTCGAATTCATTTCGGCGAAGATGATACCGGGTTCCAGATGATGTATTTGCGCCGAGGTGGCGGTTATTACTTCAATGTCGGCTGCTCCGAATTGATCATCTCAGGCGAAATCGGGCTTGTTCAATTTTCGGACATCGAAAAATTCGTTGCGGAAGGAATCCGGCTGCGCGACGGCACCATTGTTCCTGGCGAGCTTCTCGTCCTTGCCACGGGATACAAGAATCAGCAGGAAGCGGTTCGAGCATATCTCGGAGACGCCATCGCCGACCGCATCGGGCCGGTCTGGGGATTCGATGAAGGTGGCGAGTTGTGCAATATGTGGAAACCGACCGCGCAGCCGGGGCTTTGGTTTACCGCGGGAAGCCTTGCCCAATGCCGGATTTTCTCGCGTTATCTGGCTCTGCAGATCAAGGCCCGTGAGCTTGGCCTGCTCTCCTGAGCACGCCCTGGCGTACGCCCCACAAAACACCATTCCATGTAAGCCCGATGGCGAGTCCCAACGCGTAAGCTGGCCAAACACCAAAAGGTACCGCTAGCAGGTGCACGGCGAGCAGTCCGAGGCCGAGGCCAATCAATGGTGCGAGCACGTGTGCGGCCACGCTCGCGGATGACGGCCCGCCAATTCGAGAGTGCAGGATCACGAAAAAGGATCCCATGGCGACCGGAAAAAACGCAAATACGCCAGAGAAATATGATCCAATCGAACTGCTCGCCGCGGTGACCACGATCACGCAGAAGGTCACGATGATCGCACGCCAGGCGAGTTCGTTAAGAGTGACTTTCACCGGTTTCGCGGTGGTGCCGATGCGAAATTGCCGCGCCGCTATTATGGCCAGCGGATAGACGACGGCATTCAATGAAACGGCGCCGATCGCATTCCATGTCACCGAGCGAGAGAAAAAAACGGCAGCGAGCCACACCAGAAACGCGCCGGTCAGGCTGATCACCAAGGATCGCTTTTGTGCGAGGATTGCGTAGCTGAGCGCGAACAGCGCGCACGCGGCATTCGCGATCATGCTGCCGACTGCACTCGCCGCTATGAAGTCTGGCGGGTGCTCCAGCGCAAGTATAATCATCGCTGCGCCGCCGGATGTCGGCAAAGAGGCAACGAGTGCGCCGACAAAAGGGCCGCTGCGCTCCACGATGATGGAGGCTGCGACGACAATCGACACGGTCATCGCAATTTTCAGCAGGAGGCCGGTCAGCAGCAATGACATTGCCTAAACCGGAATTCCGTGGCGACGTCCCACAATAACGGCCAGGCTCCAGCCGATCGATGTGAGAAGTGCAAGCGAAAGACCCACTGCCGAGCCAAATGTGCTGGTCGCAAAATGCAATACCGTGCACGCAAGCGCGAAACCGACCAAGCCAAGCACGGCATTTGCCAGTACAGCCGCCGAGGCGGGGCCGCCAACGCGATTATGCAGAATGAACATGATGCTGATCAGCACGACCGGGAATACTGCGAGGACGCCGCTTCCGACGGGGCCGAGCCGAAAGCTGAACGTGACGACCAAGCCGACAAGGAGCGCGACGAGACCAGCCCGAATTGCCAGATCCGTCCAGCGAGTACGAAATCCCGCAACTCGCACGTGGCGGAAGGGCCGCGCCAGCCATAGCGAAAATGCCAAAACTAAAATGTTGAGGATTGCGACTTTCGGGAAGGTCCAATCGATTGAAAGTACGAGAGCTGCGAGGAGCAACCACACTAGGAATGCAACCAACATGCTGGTTGTACGAGAGAACCTCTGTGCGAGAACCGCATATGACAGCGCGAAAACAACGTTCACCGCATTGATCGCGAGAGTTGCGACTGCGCTTTTTGCTATGAAGTCAGCATCATGATCTAGCGCCAGGAAGACATAGACCGGTCCCGCGCCGATCGGCAGGGTCGCGACGAGCCCCCCGACGAGGGGCCCGACGCGCTCGGCGGTCACCGTCGCCGCCAATACGAAGGCCGCGGTGACGAGCATCTTTATGATGAGCGTCAGTGCAAAATAGAGCTCGGGGTGCATTGCAATCCCGTTGTCATCGCCGGGGATTGTCCCGACGATGAGATTGCCTGGAAAGGTCGCGCGGGCCAAAGAAGATGAGGCCGGGAGACCCGGCCAAGAAAACTCCTACCTCCTCACTATCCTGATATCAACAGGCGGACCGCTCCGGATAGTCTGGTAAACGACGCAATAGCGCTCGGTGAGCTTGAGCAACTGGTCCAGCTTCTCCTGCGGCGTATCCGTATCGAGATCGAAACGCAGACGAATATTCGCAAAGCCAACAGGAACGTCTTTGCTCACCCCGAGCGTTCCGCGAAAGTCGAGATCACCTTCGGCCGATACTTTTCCCGACTTGAGAGGAATGTCGAGTGCAGTCGCTACCGCTTTCAGGGTCACACCGGCGCATGCGACCAACGCTTCGAGCAACATGTCACCGGAACAGAGTTCGAGTCCCGAGCCGCCCGTTGCGGGATGCAAGCCTGCTGTCGCAATCGCACGTCCAGTATCCACCCTGCACGCGATTCGAGCCTCGTCGAGGGTGCCACCGGCCCGGAGCGTGATACGGGCTGATTGAGGGTAGCTTTTGTACCGTTCCTTTATTGGCGCCTGTGTCGCACGTAACGAATTGGCATCCATGTCTTGCGTCCTCATGCCGGCGTAAGCACGGTGCGTCCGACAATCTTCCCGGCACGAAGCTCGTTCATCACCTCATTGACTTCCTCGAGTGGTCGTGTCGCCACAGGCACGCGTGGAATTCCCGTACGGCGCACGAGCTCCATGAGTTCCTGCATTTCGGGCAGGCTGCCGACATAAGAACCCTGGATTGTCAATGCTCGCATGGGTATCGGCGGCAGCGAGACCGTCAGATCGCCGCCGTAAAGTCCAACGATCACGTATTTGCCCCCTTTGATCAGACTGTCGAAGCCGACCCGGGCGCTTTGCGCGGAGCCGACCAGATCGATGACCCCCCATGCGCCGCCATTGGTCATGTCGATGATCTGCTGTGAGGCGTCGGCTGCACTGCCGTCGACAACCGCTGTTGCGCCTGCTTTTTTTGCCGCTTCGCGTTTGATGGGATCGATATCGACGACGATTGCGCTGTGCCCACCCATTGCCTTGTGCAAGGCGAGACACATGAGTCCCAGGCCACCGGCGCCGATGATCACCATTGACTCGCTCTGCAGTGTGGGAATTTTCTTGAGGGCACCGAAGGTGGTGACGCCTGAGCAGGCGAGCGGCGCAGCGCGCTCCGGCGGCAGGTCACCGATGTCAAACAGATATCGCGGGTGCGGGACCATCACGTAGTCGGCATAGCCGCCGTTCGAAAAGACACCGAGGCTGCGCATGCTGCGGCAGAGATTCTCCTCTCCACGTTTGCAGGAACCACATGTCCCGCAGCCTATCCATGGATGTGCGAGGCGGCGGTCGCCCACCTGCACGCCGCGAGCATCGGGGCCGAACGCCACGACCTCGCCGACATTTTCGTGACCTAGCGTGACCGGTAGCTTCATGCCCCGGTCCGCAAGGCTCATCTTCTTGCCTCCGCCCAGATCAAAGTAGCCGTCGGCCAGGTGCAGATCACTGTGGCACACCCCCGCTGCCAGGACCTTCAAAAGTACTTCACTGCCGGTCGGCTGCGGGGTCGGCTGCTCTCGAAGCTGCAGCGGTTGCCCACAAACGCACACCTGGAACATGCGCATTGTATCCTTCTCCCGATCCCTGGTTTGTCCGGAACAACGAACCACACTCCGCGCCGATCGTCATCAGTTATCCATCCTTGGAAAATGATGCTTGAGCACCTTCGAATGAGGACCCTGCGAAACTATCTCTTTCCCGGATGACTTACTGCCCTGCCTCCGCTATCCGGTGAGCTATGGCCTCGCTCACTTTCGACGCTGAGATCGTCCCCCGAACCCAGAATCGTGGTGCGGTCGAGCTTATCGACGCGCATATGGTGGCCCTCGAACTGGAAACACTGGCCAAATCTCACACCGGCAGCGAACGCGAATTGCGCGCGCATGTTGCGCAGCGCTTGAAAACAGCTTTGACCGCCGGCCGCACGAGAGCGGAGCAGCTGTTGCTCAAGGATCGGCACGGTCGCCGCTGTGCCGAGCGCCTTTGCCGGATGGAAGACGAAATCATCCGCATCCTCTTCGAATTCGCTCGCAAGCACCTCTATCCGTCACAGAATCCTTCCGAGGCCGAACGGATGGCCGTGATCGCCACAGGCGGTTACGGCCGCGGACTCCAGGCGCCCGGATCGGATATCGATCTGTTGTTTCTTCTACCCTACAAGCAGACGGCGTGGGGCGAGTCGATCGCGGAGGCGATCCTTTATTGCCTCTGGGATCTCGGCCTTAAGGTCGGGCACGCAACCCGCTCTGTCGATGAATGCATCCGCCAATCCAAGGCGGACATGACGATCCGCACCGCCATTCTCGAGTCCCGATTTCTCCTCGGCGACCGGAAGCTATTCGACGAACTCGTCGGCCGATTTGACAACGAGGTCGTACGTAACACCGCAGCGGAATTTGTGGCGGCGAAGCTCGCTGAACGCGAGGAGCGGATCCGGCGCAGCGGGCAGTCGCGCTATCTGGTCGAGCCGAACGTGAAAGACGGGAAGGGTGGACTGCGCGATCTGCACACGTTGTTCTGGATTGCGAAATACGTCTATCGGGTGCGTGAGCCTGACGAACTCATAAAGAGCGGCGTTTTCGACAAGCAGGAATACCAGCTGTTCCGCCGCTGCGAGGATTTCCTCTGGTCGGTCCGGTGCCACATGCACTTTCTCATGGGCCGGGCCGAAGAGCGCCTGTCGTTCGACATCCAGCGCGAGATCGCGGTTCGCCTCGGGTATACCGAACATCCAGGCCTTCAAGACGTCGAACGCTTCATGAAGCACTACTTCCTGATGGCCAAGGCCGTCGGAGACCTTACTGCAATCCTCTGTGCGGAGCTGGAAGACAGCCACGCCAAAAGCGTGCCTGTGCTGAGCCGCGTAATGGCACGTTTGAGGCCCGTAAAGCGAAAGGCGCTGACCGAGAGCGACGACTTCGTCGTCGACAAGAATCGAATCCGATGCGCGCAGCCTGACATCTTCAAGCGCGATCCAGTAAATTTAATTCGGATCTTTCACTTAGCGCAGAAACATAATCTGGCATTTCACCCCGACGCCATGCGGGCCGTTACACGATCGTTGCACCTGGTCGATGCCAAGCTGCGCGAGAATCGTGAGGCGAACGAGCTTTTTATCGAGATTCTTACGTCAAGAGGCGATCCGGAAACCGTCCTGAGGCGCATGAACGAGGCCGGCGTGCTCGGCCGATTTGTGCCGGCCTTTGGAAAAATCGTGGCGATGATGCAGTTCAACATGTATCACCACTACACGGTTGACGAGCATCTCCTGCGGTGCATCGGCGTCCTCGCCGAGATCGAGCGTGGTGGCACCGGCGAATCCCCACTCGCAAACGAGCTGATGCAAAAAATCCTGCTTGAGCATCGCCAGGTGCTCTACGTCGCCTTGTTCCTGCACGACATTGCGAAGGGGCGGCCGGAAGACCATTCGATTGCAGGCGCTCGCGTCGCGAAGCGGTTCTGCCCACGGATTGGTTTTTCGTCAGCCGAGACGGACATGGTGGCCTGGCTGATCGAAAATCATCTCGTGATGTCAAGCGTCGCGCAGTCGCGCGATTTGTCAGATCGGAAAACGATCGAGAATTTTGCCGCCATTGTACAGTCGGCCGAACGTCTCAAGCTGCTCACGATTCTCACGACCGCGGACATCCGCGCCGTTGGGCCAGGCGTCTGGAATGGCTGGAAGGCGCAACTAATACGCACGCTCTACTACGAAACAGAGCCCGTCCTTACCGGAGGCTTCTCCGAAGTCAATCGGGCGCAGCGAGTGACAATTGCGCAAAACGAGTTCCGCGAGGCTATGAAAGAGTGGCCCTCCGATCGCCTCGAGGCGTATATCGCAAAGCTTTACCCAGCTTATTGGCTTAAGGTTGACCTCGCACACAAAATCGAACACGCAAAGTTTGTCCGGGCAACAGAGGATGCCGGCAAGCGTCTGGCTACGTCAGTCGCATTTGATTCCGAACGTGCTGTGACCGAGCTCACCCTGCTTGCCCCGGATCATCCCTGGCTGCTCTCAATCATCGCAGGCGCATGTGCCATGGCGGGCGCCAATATCGTTGATGCCCAGATCTATACGACGACGGATGGTCGAGCACTCGATACAATATCACTCTCACGCGAGTTCGAGCGCGACGAAGACGAAGAGCGGCGGGCAAGCCGCATCGCAGACTCAATCGAGAGGGCTCTACGAGGCGAATTGCGGCTGCCAGACGTGGTCTCCAAACGCGCCTCAGCCAAGGGGCGCCTCCGGGCCTTCGCCCTCGAGCCGTCTGTGACCATCAATAACCAATGGTCTCATCGCTACACGATGGTGGAAGTAACGGGACTTGACCGCACCGGGCTTCTCTATGACCTGACAGCAACACTTTCAAAGCTCAACCTGAATATTGCGTCAGCCCATGTTGCAACCTTCGGAGAACGCGTCGTTGACGTATTTTATGTCACCGACCTCATGGGCGCCCAGATCACGTCGCCCACGCGCCAGGCGGCGATCAAACGCGCGCTGATCGCGGTGTTTGCTGCGGAAAAGACTTAGGACTGAGCCCGCCGCCTTGGACGGGGGTTTGTCCGACCCGCCGAACCCTTCGCCGGTACGTGAAAGCTTTCGTCTTTTTCCTAAGTCGAGAGGGAACGTCGGCAATGCCGGCGAATTTTCAATTGCGCCCGGTAGTAGGATCACGAATGAGCCGTCGTTCGAAAAATTCGTTTGCTCGTTCGACCCATTCCAAAAGCGGGGCAGTCGGCTTCCCTATGAGTGAGATCTGGACGGACACCGAGTTCTGTCTGGCTCGCACGGTCTCTTCAGCTGTATCCAGGTCAAGGAGGTCCTGTCGATGAAGATCGCCCAGATTGCACCGTTGTTCGAACGCGTGCCGCCAAAATTTTACGGTGGAACCGAACGGGCGGTTTCGTACTTGACTGAGGAACTTGTTCGCCAGGGACACGACGTCACTCTGTTTGCGAGCACTGACTCGTGCACATCAGCGAAGCTGGTGGGTTGCTGTGATCTCGCGCTCCGGCTCAATCCGGCGGTGAAGGACCACCTCCCCTATCACATGGTGCTGCTGGATGCCGTCAGAGAGAGGGCTGACGAATTCGACGTCCTCCATTTTCATATTGATTTGCTGCACTTCCCGCTCATTCGCGACTACGCCGACCGGACGGTGACCACGTTGCATGGACGACTGGATTTGCCGGATCTGATGCCGGTTTTTTCGCGGTTTCGCGAGGTTCCGCTGGTTTCCATATCATATGACCAGCGCCGGCCGCTGCCGCTTGAACTAAACTGGTCCGGCAATGTCTATCACGGTCTTCCGCGAGGCTTGCTGCCCTTTGTGGCGAATCCGAAAGGGGGGTATCTCGCATTCCTAGGGCGCATATCACCGGAAAAGCGACCTGATCGCGCGATCGAAATCGCGGTTGCGGCCAGCCTTCCGCTCAAGATCGCGGCGAAGATCGACAGGGTCGACGAGGCGTACTGGGAGCAGGTCATTTCACCGCTGGTCGAGGCGCATGACAACGTGGAATATATCGGGGAAATCACTGATCAGAAGAAGGCTCAATTTCTCGGCAACGCCAGGGCGCTGCTATTCCCGGTGGACTGGCCGGAACCGTTCGGCCTTGTGACGATCGAGGCAATGGCCTGCGGCACTCCAGTGATCGCGTTTCATGCCGGTTCGGTCCCGGAGATCGTTGATGATGGAATTTCCGGATTTATCGTGACCAGCGTCGAAGAGGCCGTTGACGCGCTCGCCCGTGTCGATACCCTTGAGCGGGCTAGAATTCGCGCACGATTCGAAGAGCGATTCTCGATCGAGCGAATGGCACAGCAATACGTGAATATCTATCGCAGCCTGCCCGGAGTCGCGAAAATCGTCAGGCCTGCGCCTTGGATCGTCGAGGGGGAGAGCGCGGGCTTACAGGCGGCGGAATGAAAGGACGCTTCTGCTGCACATGCATAATCCGAGCTTCAGTCCGGCAGGGCAGGCGGCGAGGCCCACCTCGGTCCCGGTCGCCCAATTCTTTATTCCCGCAGCAGCGTCCTTGCAGGAACGCCGGCCGCGAACTCTCAAGCAGGGCGACGTCTTTGCTTTGTTTGATCACAACGGGGACGTGGTCGGCGGACCCGGGAGCCCCGAGGGGATCTACTATCGCGACACGCGTCATCTCTCGCATTTCTATCTGACGATCGGCGCTTCGCGTCCCTTGCTGCTCAGTTCGACGCTGCGTGACGACAATGCAACATTGACCTGCGATCTTACAAACCCCGATTTGTTCGCCGAGAACGGCGGGATTGTGCTCAAGCATGATCTGCTTCACATCCGCCGGTCGCGATTTTTGTGGGATGGCGCCTGCTTCGAGCGGATCGCCGTTGTCAACTTCGATGACGCGAAGCACCGCGTGCGATTAAACCTCTCTTTTGCAGCTGATTTCGCCGACTTGTTTGAGGTGCGCGGCGTGACCCGGGCACGTCATGGCGAAAGGCACCCGCCGAAGGTGGCGAAAGATGCGGTCACTCTCTGCTATACGGGCCTCGATGGTGTCGATCGATGGACGGCCCTGCGTTTCAGTCGTTCACCAACGAAGCTTCAATCCGATACAGCTGTTTTCGAGTTTGACCTCGCCCCACGTGAAAGATGGCTTTTATTTCTGGAGATTCGTTGCAGTAGCGAACGTCCAAGAATCTCAACGCATCGGACATTCTTCACGGCTTTGCGTGAGGCAAGGCGCGGGATGCGGGCGGCTTCCTCCAGAGCGGCCGGCATCGGAACATCAAACGACATTTTCAACGAGTCCCTTCGGCGCAGCCTTTCCGATCTTTACATGCTTGTCACCGAATTGCCGGAAGGGCCCTACCCGTATGCCGGTATTCCATGGTTCAGCACGGCTTTTGGCCGCGATGGCCTGATCACCGCTCTTCAAACTCTTTGGCTCGATCCACTGATCGCGCGCGGCGTGCTGAATTTCCTGTCCCGTCATCAAGCGACTTCTTTCGACGCCAAAGCGGACGCAGAACCCGGCAAGATTCTTCACGAAGTCCGTAACGGTGAAATGGCGACTCTGGGTGAGGTGCCGTTCCGCCATTATTACGGCAGCATCGATAGCACTCCCCTCTTCATTATGTTGGCCGGTGCCTACCTCGAGCGCACGGGCGATGTTGAGTTTCTTCGGCGTATCTGGCCGAATGTCGAGGCGGCTTTGAGCTGGATCGACAATGAAGGCGATAGCGACGGTGATGGCTTCGTCGAATATCGCACCCGCGCATCGGGCGGGCTGGTCAACCAGGGCTGGAAAGACAGCGACGATTCGGTTTTTCATGCTGATGGCTCGCTGGCCCGAGGCCCGATCGCCCTCTCAGAGGTTCAGGCTTACGTCTATGGGGCCTTGCGAGCGGCGGCCAGCATCGCCGAGCGTCTCGGATTTTTCGGTCGGGTCGAGGAGCTGACCGCGAAGGCGGAAATGCTGCGCCGCCGGTTCGACCAGGTATTCTTCGACTCCGAGCTCGGCACTTATGTTCTGGCCCTCGACGGAGAGAAACGTCCATGCCGCGTGCGCGCATCGAATGCGGGACACGCTTTGTTCACCGGAATCGCCTATCCCGAGCGTGCGCCCACTATCGTGGCCACTTTGATGAACGAAGCCTCGTTTTGCGGCTGGGGAG
This sequence comes from Pseudolabrys sp., assembly GCA_035718275.1. Lineage (GTDB taxonomy): Bacteria > Pseudomonadota > Alphaproteobacteria > Rhizobiales > Xanthobacteraceae > Pseudolabrys. The sequence goes on from DASTHI010000031.1 coordinate 318,491, forward strand.
TACGTACCGTGGCCTCGACCGAGGCCCGTTATAATCCGATGAGTTATCACAACGGCTCTGTCTGGCCGCACGACAATTCCTTGATCGCGGCCGGGTTTGCTCGTTACGGATTCCGCCGAGAGGCGGCAAAAATTTTTGAAGGCCTTTTTGCCGCCAGTTCCTATGTGGATCTTCGCAGGCATCCCGAACTGTTTTGCGGATTTCCGCGTCAGCGAAACCGCGGTCCCACTTTTTATCCAGTGGCGTGCGAACCGCAGGCGTGGGCGGCTGCAACCCCGCTTTCGCTTCTGCAAACCTGTCTCGGCCTGAAATTTGATACCACCTCGCGTCAAATCACTTTCGATCGCGCACAGCTGCCGGGTTTTCTGGACCAGATTGTTGTGCGCGGGCTCACGATCGGACCCGCATGGGTAGACGTGGTTCTCAGTCGCGCAGGCTCTGAAGTCGCTGCCCACGTGCTAGACAGGCACGGAGATGTCCGCGTTGTGATGACCAGCTAGTCCGTTTCGCTCCACAACCCATGACTTGCTTCAATCGTCAGCTTCGAGCGTGCGGCGCAGCCGCCTTATGATGACCGCGCGTGCGCGGTCGTCGGCGGCCATATCCATCCGGTCATTGATATCCAGAATGAGCTTCGACATATCATTGTGCCAATCGAGCGATACGACCGCTTCAGGCGCGAGCCGGCGCCGCTGCGAGACGTCGATCGGGGTCGGCAGCATCGTCGTCAATTCGTAGACGTCGTCGAGGATCGGGTTGAAGATCTTGGCCGCCGGGACCGTGCGTTCCGAGATTCGATCGAAAAGGGCTGTCAATGCGGATTGTTCGCCGTGCAGAAGGAATACGCCGCGCTCGATCGGTCGACGCGCGGCGATCCAGCGAGCAAGCTCCGGTCCGTCTGCGTGCCCGGAATATTCGTCCAGATGGCGAATACGCGCCGCCACTTTAATCTGCTCCCCCTGGATGCGCACCGCCTTCACGCCATCCGATAAAAAGCGTCCGAGTGTCCCTCGCGCCTGGAATCCGGTGAGCAGAACGGTCGTGCCTGAGTGCCAAAGCCAACGCTTAAGGTGGTGACGAATACGACCAGCATCGCACATGCCGCTCGCGGCAATGATCACGTGAAATCCCGTGAACTTTGCTATCGATTTGCTGTCTTCGACACTCTCCGTGCAGCGCAGGTGTGGCGAGTTGAGAACCTTGCCCACGTCAACATCGGAAGCCAGCGTGGATGCATAATTGCGAAACACTTCCGTCGCGCGAATGGCAAGCGGCGAATCGAGAAACACCGGCGCAGCCGGAACTACGCCCCTTTCAATCAGGCTGACCAGATCGACGATCAGCTCCTGGGTGCGCTCGACGGCGAATGCAGGCATCAAAAGCGGACCGCCCACGGCATAAGCGTCCCGGACCTGGTCGGCGAGCCGCTCGCGACGCGATTGCCTCGTTACCGCCTGGCGATCTTCATCGCCGTAGGTCGCTTCGCAGATGATGTAATCAAAGCCGGTTGGAGCCTCAGGAGCGTGTTGGAAGAGCTTGGCGTCGGGCCCGATGTCTCCGGAGACGAGCACCCGAAGCGGACGGTCCGCGACACCTGGCTCTGCGAACTCGAGCTCGATCGATGCCGAACCGAGCAGATGACCGGCGTTCCAGTAGCGGGCCCGCACGCCCCGCATCGGCGCTAGCCAATCCCCATATTCGACAGGTTGGAACAAATGGAGTGCGGCCATCGCGTCAGCTTGGGTATAAATCGGCACCACTTGGGGCCGCCCGCGCGCTGCATTGCGCCGGTTCAACGCGGCCACCTCCGTTTCCTGGATGCTGCCGGCATCAGGCAACAGCCACGAACAGAGATCGATCGTGCCGGGTGTTGCGAAAAATCGTCCACGGTATCCTTGGCGGGCAAGCTTCGGCAGCAGGCCGCTGTGATCGATATGCGCGTGCGTGAGCAAAACCGCGGATATCTGTTCCGGCCGGAAAGGAAAAGCTCCATAGTTTAGGGTTTTGAGAGTTTTCGGCCCCTGGAACAGTCCGCAATCGACAAGCAGGCTGCCTGCCTGCGTCATAAACAGATTGCACGAACCGGTGACCGTGCGAGTCGCCCCGCAAAAGCGTAGCGTGACACTCATGGACCGACCTCGACGCGGAGCGCCTCAGCCAGTATGGCATCGAGCGCTATTGCGTTGCTTGGATGAGGCACGGTGCAGGTAGAGCGGACCGAGCGTATGCCCGCGCGCAGAAATTCGGTGGTCAGTTCGGGAGCAAACAGGGCATGCGTCACGACCGCATCGATTGTGGTCACGCCGGCATCAACAAGCGCCTTCGCGCAGGCTATGAGCGTGCCGCCGGTCGAGACGATGTCATCGATCAATAGTATGGGCCGGCTTTCAAGCCGCGAGGCCTCGTCGAACGTGATTACGACCGACCGATCGCCGCGCCTGGCCTTATGGCCAACTGCGTGCCCGAGCCCAAGCCTTGCCGCGAGATCCGTCACCCACGCTTCGGATTCTTGATCGGGGCCGACCACAATGGTGGCAATGGCGAGCCCGCTGCCACGCAATGTTTCGGCGACAGCGGGCATCGAGGAGACATCTTCGCTTTCAATTCCCGGAAAAACATCTCGGATACTCTTGGTGCGATGCAGATGGGCATCCACGGTTATGACGCGATCGAAAGCTGCAGCAAGCAGTTCGCCGACCACCTTTTGGCTGATCGCCTCGCCGGCGTGAAATGCCGTGTCCTGGCGCATGTAGCAGAGGTAGGGCGCGACGAGGACGAGGCGTCGCGCACCCTGCCGCCTCAGCGCTTCGGCTGCAAAAAGGAGCGCCAGCAATTTATCGCTAGGATGATCGAGCGAACCATAAATGATCGATGTTTCGGCAATGAGGTTCGCGGTGACGCGCAGCTCGCCATCGGGAAATCGATGAATCTCGATGGGCACCATCGGAACGTTCAGGCGGGAGGCAAGGCGGGCGCCTTCACTGCCTGAGTCCGGCAGCGGATGAATTGCTGCAATGTTCACTGGTTGATCCTGCGGTCGCCAGACCGTGGAGCGATCGTGTACCCGGAGTTCGCCTTGCTGGCGGCAACTGCAAGATCGAATTCAGAAGCATCATAGGCGTGGATACGGTAGAGGGGCTCGCCCTTCTCGACCAGGTCACCAATTCTTTTAAACACCTTGATGCCGGCGCCCTTGTCGAGAGGCGCGCCCGCGGTGCGGGCCAGACGGTTGAGGCGAAGGCAATCGATCGCTTCAATCGCGCCGTCGGATGATGCCGGGATATCGGCTGTGAGATTTCCAAGATCGGTTCGGCACCCGGAGATGCCCTGTGCATCGATGATCTTCTGCATCTGTTTCATGGCTGCGCCGCTATCGAGCAATTCGCGGGCGCGGAAATATCCTCTCCCCCCTCGCAGTTTCGGGTCGTATTCCAGAACATGGGCGGCAAGTCGCAACGATTTTTCGCGAAGATCCGATGGCGCATCCGGAGTGTTCGCGAGCACAGCCATGACGTCCTCGGCCTCAAGCACCGGACCGATGCCGTTGCCGATCGGTTGGCGCCCGTCCGTCGTGACCACTTCCACCGCGATCCCGAAATGATCGCCGACGAATTCGAACAACTTGCGCAATCGCATGGCTTCCATCGCTGTCCTGACCTTTGCCGCCGGGCCAACTGGAAGATCGATAAGCAGATGCGTGGATCCTGCAGCAAGCTTCTTCGACATGATGGACGCAACCATCTGCTCGCGCGTATCAATGCCCAGCGGCCGCTCGACCGAGATGAGGATGTCGTCCGCGGGTGACAGGTTCACGTGTCCGCCCCAGACGAGACACCCATTGCAGGCGTCCACAACCTCTTTCATTTCCTGCACGCGCAGATCGACCCGGGCCAGCACTTCCATGGTATCCGCCGTACCCGCCGGAGAAGTTATTGCCCGCGACGAGGTCTTCGGAATCGTGAGCCCGTGCGCGGCGACGATCGGAACCACCACCATCGACGTCCGATTGCCGGGGATTCCGCCGATGCAATGTTTGTCGACGACGATCTGCCGATTCCATTTTAATTGCGTTCCCGCCTGCGCCATCGCTGCCGACAAGGCGAGAAGCTCGCCGCTGGTCATGAAGCTGGCCGAGCTAATCAGAAAGGCAGCGATCTCCATGTCCGAATAGCGATACCGGCTGATATCCTCGATGATTGCGGCAATCTCCTCCCTCTCCAGAGAATGGCCCTGAATTTTGTCACGCACAAAATCAAGGCTGCCGGGAGGAGTTGCGGGCGTAACCGAAACCAAAGCTCCGTTCGGTTCGGCAAAGCGTCGAAACGCTGGCTCCGCAAGACCGATTTCATCGACGCTGACAAGGCCATCGTCGGTAATCAGCAGGGTTGCCAGGAAAGATTTCGAATTGCAGCGCAATTCCACCCGGCTAAACCCGCGAAACACCTCTGGTCGAAGCGCCTTCGATCGGCGCGACATGACCACAATATTTTCGCGCCCAGTGTCCAGGTTTATGCGCTTGACTTTGAGCTGGGGGCGCGGCGGGGTCTTTACGTCCATGTTGGATCATTCCGCAAGATCGTGAAATTGCATAGCAAATGGACGCGGCCCGGTATTGATCAAAATCATTAAAGCAGGCCCCGCAATGTCCCGGCGCCTATTTGCCTTAACGAGCTCTTAAATCGGCACGCATAGCGTGAGGTCGGGGCCGGCCGAGATGCGGACGGCGAGCGGGTTGCGTGATGGCGTCGAGACGCGCAGAAGGAAACGGACGGCGCAGGTCGGCGGTCGAGAACGGCGCGCAATCGCGGCATTCTTCCGAGGATGTGTCGGCCGACGACGGCCGCGGTTCAGGCGATCGCGCTCGCCGACGACGCAGATCATCGCAAAAAAAGCGAAACACCGACAGCAGGCGCTCGCTCCTGTTGCGTTGCGCATACTGGTCGCTTGTCATCGGCCTGTGGTCTGGAATTTGCGGGCTCGCGTTTTTGGCCTGGGTGGGCGCGCACCTGCCGCCGATCCAGTCGCTGGAGATCCCGAAAAGGCCGCCGTCGATCCATATTGTCGACTATGAGGGCCGGCCGCTCGCACGGCGGGGTGACCTCGCCGGCGCGCCCCTGCCCCTCAGGGAAATGCCGGCCTATGTACCCAAGGCTTTCATCGGCATTGAGGACCGTCGATTCTATGAACATCCGGGAATCGATCCATACGGCATTGCGCGGGCGCTGATCGCAAACCTCTTGCATCGAGGCGTCACCCAGGGTGGCTCCACTATCACGCAACAACTGGCAAAAAACCTTTTTCTGACGCAAGAGCGATCGATCACGCGCAAGCTCCAGGAAGCACTGCTTGCTCTCTGGCTTGAGCGCAAATTGTCGAAGACACAGATCCTCGAACTTTATCTCAACCGGGTTTACTTCGGCTCCGGTGCTTACGGCATTGAACAAGCGTCTCAGCATTATTTCGGAAAGTCTGCACGCTCGATCTCAGTCGCGGAAGCGGCCTTGCTCGCCGGCCTCGTGAAATCGCCGTCGCGGCTTGCTCCAACACGCAATTTCAACGGCGCCGAGAAACGGGCAAAAGTAGTGCTCACGGCCATGGCCGAACTCAAATACATTTCCGACGCAAGCCGGCGAGCGGCACTTGCGCACCCGCCGCGCATCGTTGCGCAGGCGAACAATGAGTCGATCAACTACGCAGCGGACTGGATCATGGACGCAATCAATGATGCCCTCGGCCATGTGGAAGAGGATATCATTGTCGAAACCACGATCGATGCGAGACTGCAGGGAGCTGCCGAAAATGCGCTCGAAGACGAACTCGCCCAGAAAGGTGCCAAGAATGGGGTTGCCCAAGGCGCGATCGTCGCAATGACTCCGGACGGCGCGGTGCGGGCGCTCGTCGGCGGGCGCAGCTATGCCGAAAGCCAATTCAACCGCGCGGTCGCCGCCAAACGCCAGCCCGGCTCGGCATTCAAGCCTTTCATCTATCTCACCGCCCTCGAACACGGACTGACGCCCGACACGATTCGGGAGGACCGCCCCATCAACGTGAAAGGCTGGCAGCCGGAAAACTATCGGCACGAATATTTCGGCCCGGTGACCCTGACAAAGGCGCTGGCTTTGTCTCTCAACACCGTGTCCGTGCGCCTGACACTCGAATTTACGCCGTTGGCCGTGGCCCGCACCGCCTATCGGCTCGGAATTTCCTCGAAGCTCGAGCCGAATGCCTCGATCTCGCTTGGCACGTCCGAAGTATCCGTTCTCGAACTTGTCGGTGCATACGCGCCGTTTGCCAATGGAGGCATGGCGGTCATCCCGCATGTCATCCGAAAAATTACGACGCCGAAAGGCAAGATACTTTATGTCCGCAAAACCCGGCAACTCGGCCGCATCATCGAACCGCAATACGTTGCCATGATGAATCAGATGATGGCCGAAACCGTGACCGGCGGCACGGCGCGAAAGGCGGCGCTGCCCGGCTGGCTGGCGGCAGGAAAGACGGGAACGTCGCAGGATTTTCGCGATGCCTGGTTCATCGGCTACACGTCGCACCTGGTTGCCGGCGTATGGATGGGAAATGACGACAACACGCCGACAAAGCACGTGACTGGCGGCAGCCTGCCCGTCGAAGTCTGGAGCCGCTTCATGCGCGCTTCGCACCAGGGCGTGCCAGTCGCAAGCCTCCCCGGCGCTGCGGGCGGCGGGATTTTCTCGGGATATTCGGATTCGAGGCCGTCGCCTCCCGCTCCAGTCCAGGTCGTTCCCGCGGCCAGCCGTTCGACGACGGGGGCCGGTGGAATCGACGGCTGGCTGATCAACACTCTGTTTGGTCGGCGCTGACCCTTACTGTCGCGGCGATTGCCGGCGGATTCCCCTGGTGGCCACCCAAAGTGCAAGTGTTGCGCATCCCATGCTGGCGACTCCGGCAGCAAGAGGCCAAGCACTCTGTCCCAGCAGCCACCCGACGGCGGCGCCGCACAGTGCGGCGGCGGTCTGCTGCACGAAACCGAACAGCGATGATGCTGCGCCGGCGCGCTCGGGAAACGGCGTCATGGCGCCGGCGATGCCCTGCGGCAACACCATGCCCAGCCCCGCGAGATAGAGGGCAACCGGCAACACAAGCGATAGCGACGAGGTGAGGCCAAGCGCCACGCTTGCCATCATGCCCGATCCGCCGGCCGCGCAGGCCAGACTTCCCAGCCCCAGAACCGCGTCCACTCCCAGCCCTCCGACAAGCCGTGCCGCGACCGCAGAGCCGATCATGTAACCCACCGAGCCGAGCGCGAAGGCGACACCAAAGTCGAATGCTGTCAGCCCATAAAGATCCTGCAGCACGAATGCCGCGCCGGAAATCCATGCGAAAAGTCCCGCGTAGCTGGCAGCCGCGACGGAAAGATAGGCGAGATATCCCTTGTGCCGACCGACCGTGCGGTAGGACCGCAGCATCGACCGAATCGAAACCTCTTCCGTCTCCGGGGACTTCAGCGTTTCAGGCAGCAATAACCAGACGATCGCGGCACTCGCAGCTCCCCCGCCAACGAGCGTCAAGAATACCGATCGCCATCCGAATGCGGTCTGCAATATGCCGCCCCCGATCGGTGCGAGAATCGGAGCCAATGCCATCACCGAGCCGATGACGGACAGCTCGCGTCCTGCGCGTGCGCCCGAATAAATGTCGCGAACAATGGCGCGCGTGAGCACGATGCCGCCCGAGCCGCCAAGAGCCTGAATTGCGCGCGCGGCGATCAGAAATTCGATCGAATTCGCGAGCGCGCATGCGAGGCTTGCGGCACAATAGAGAGCGATTGCCGCGAGCAGCACCGGTTTACGCCCATGCCGGTCGGAGACGGGTCCGTAAATGACCTGACCGGCGGCGAACCCGATCAGATACGATGAAATGGTAAGCTGGACCTCGCTGCTGGGGGCGCCAAGCTGCCGGCCGATCTCGGGCAATGAGGGAAGATACATGTCGGTCGTGAGTGGACCGAAGGCACTCAGCACCGCCAACAAGGCTGTGAGCGCGAAAGTGCCCGGACGCAGCATTCGGAAATCTTCACATCCTTGCGATCGAACAGAACCGTGATGGCAGGTGAGCGCGTTTCAGTAGCCTATCGATAACAGCGAGGCTAGCCTGCTTCGAGTCCATAGCGGTGCAGGTCGGACCCGTGCGCATCGAGCCATGCCTTGGCACGGCTGACATGGGGGCAAATCCGTTCGACCAGGCACCAGAACCGCCGTGAATGGTTCATCTCGATCAGATGGGCCACCTCATGTGCTGCGAGATATTCGAGCACAAAGGATGGCGCCAGAATCAGCCGCCAGGAATACGACAACACGCCCGTGGATGAGCACGAACCCCACCGGCTTGTCTGATCGCGCACCGACACCCGCCTGATCCGGACCCCGAGCGCATCAGAGGCGGAGTGGCTCGCGAACGTAAGATCGTGCCTTGCCTCGCGTTTGAGAAAATCACGCACGCGCCGGCTGAGGTGAGCCTCGCCGCCAGCGACGCAAATCAGGTGCTCGCATCCGTGTTTTTCGATCCACACAGCCCCCCGCGCGTCGGCGCGATGATCTATCCGATGCTCTATCCCGCGCAATGGCACCCGCACTCCGTGAGCGAAGGGGACCGCGTCGGGCAGGCGTCGCAATCGGGTTGCGATCCATGCGGCATTTTTCAGCGCGAACTCGTGCGCCTGCTTGAGGCTGCCGCGCGGCGGCAGGCTCAAGACGACCTCCCGGCTGGCCGAATGAATCCTCAGCGTATAGCGGCGCGCCTGCTTTCGACGTCGAAGCCGGATCCGGTGCACTTCGCCATCGAATTCAATGGTAATTGTTGAGGGTTCGCTCGGATCCCTGAATAGCCATGCTCGCAACGGTATCGACATTCTGCGCCGAGAATCACAGCGGGTCGCTCAGTGTGCCACATTCGCCTGCGTCCAGGCGAGATCAGGCCCCGGCGACGGCTTTGACGGGAACGTGGCGGGTGGCGCGGGCGGCGGTGTGTGACAGAACGAAGTCGGCGATCCGCGGCGCGATTTCGGCACGGAACCGCGAACCATTGAACACGCCATAGTGACCGACGCCAGGCTGCACATAGTGCACCTTGTGATCGGCAGGAATGTTAACGCAGAGGGCGTGCGCGGCCTCGGTCTGACCGATGCTCGAAATATCATCATGCTCGCCTTCGACCGTCATCAGCGCGACACGTCTGATCGCTGCCGGATCGACTCGAAGGCCGCGATGGCTCATTTGCCCCTTCGGCAATGCGTGACGGATGAACACGGTCTCCACCGTCTGCAGATAGAACTCGGCGGGCAGATCCATGACGGCAAGATATTCGTCATAGAACTCACGATGCTTCTGCGCGGAATCTCCATCCCCCTGCACGAGGTGCATGAACAGGTTGTGGTGAGCCTCGATGTGGCGATCGAGATTCATGCTCATGAACCCGTGCAGCTGGAGAAATCCCGGATACACGTCGCGCATGACGCCAGCATGAGGAAACGGAACCTTCGTGATGACGTGGTTGCGGAACCAGCCGAGACCGCGCCGCTCTGCGAGTTTGTTGACGGCGTTCGGATTGATCCTGGTATCGATGGGGCCCCCCATCAACACCATCGAGCGCGGCACGTCCGAATCCTTGTCTGCTTCCATCAGAGCGACGGCCGCCAGTACCGGCACCGAAGGTTGGCATACGGCGATCACGTGCGCATCGCCGCCTAGCAGGTGCAGCATTGAGATCATATAGTCGATGTAGGTATCGAGATCGAAACGCCCTTCCGCCAGCGGGACCATGCGAGCATCGACCCAGTCAGTGAGGTAGATGTCGTGGTTGGGCAAAAAAGTTTCGACCGTGCCGCGCAAGAGAGTTGGATAGTGACCGGAGAGAGGGGCCACGATCAGTAATTTCGGCTGGGGCCGCCGTGGCGGCTGCGCGAACGCGCGATCGAAATGCAACAGCCTGCAAAAAGGTCGATGCCAGACCGTCTTGATCTCGACCGAAATCCTTTCACCACCGACAGTCGTCGAGTTGATACGCCATTCAGGTCGGCGATAGCGGCGTGTGGACCGCTCGAAAAGCTCCATGGTCGCCGCGACCGATTTGCCATAGGCCGTGTAAGCAAGGGGGTTTGCCGGATTCTTGAAGAACAGGCGCGTGGCATCCGCGAAGGCACGAGACGGATTCAGCGCCGCGTGGCCGAGTTCATAAAACCAGTACATCGGCGTCGCGAGCAACGCGCCGCCATGCCCGGGAAGCGTTGCCGCTCCCCCGAATTGGCCTATCGCCATGGAGTCCCCCGACCCTCGCTGCGGTGCGGCAGACTGTCGTTTTTCAGTCATAGCGTCAACATAGAGATAAGTGGTTCGTGCCCGGTTTACAACGCGGGAAGCAGGCTAAGTCCACAAGAACAAACTGGTTTTTCGGCTATTCACCGGTCTGCAACAGTGAGCCCTGAATCCGCGCGCTCTCCAGGAGCTTGAAGAAGGCCAATGACGCGGCTGCGAGAAAGACGACGTTTAGGCCCAGGGCTTGCAGCATCAGGTCGCTGCGAAAGACATGATCGATCAGCAGCGCGCGCATGCCCTCGAAAACGTAGGTCGGAGGCAGCGCCCAGGCAAAATATTGAAGCCAATCAGGCAGGATCGAGACCGGATAGTAGACGCAGGTAAGCGGCAGGAACAGGAACATGATCGTCCATGCCATACTCTCCGCTCCCAAACCATTTCGAAGCAGCAGGCCCGCCACAAAGATGCCGACGGACCAGCTCGTCAGAATGAGATTGGCAAAGAAGGCTGCAAGTGCCAGTCCAAGCGCCCACAGATTGAAGCCGAAAAAAATAATAGCGAGGATCGACACAGGTATCATGCCGATCGAAAGCCGGACGATGCTCATGATCATCAGAGCCAGCAGAAACTCCGCCGGACGCAAAGGCGACATCATGATGTTGCCGAGGTTGCGGGCGTACATCTCTTCGAGAAAAGAGATGGAGAAGCCGAGCTGACCGCGGAACAGAATATCCCACAGCAGCACCGAACCGATGAATACGCCGCCGGCGCGCGCGAAAAACCCTGCGTTCTGCGAAATGTAGAGCTGAAGGAATCCCCACATCAGCATCTGGACGGTTGGCCAATAGATGAGATCGAGAATGCGCGGCCAGGACGAACGCAGCAGATACCAATAGCGCCGGACCATCGCGCCGACGCGGTTCAAAGAGAAATCGATTCCGGTGTCGAACGTCTTCACGATAGCTTTCATTGGCAAGATCGCGAAATTCGCCCGCTTGCCCGTTGCGCGGTGTTAGGGCGAAGACGCATCATTGCGCAGCCTCGCTTTGGCGGCGGCCGCGCGCTACGTCAAGAAACACATCCTCAAGAGTCGCACGCCCATACCGAGCCAGGAGGCGCGCAGGCGTATCGTCATCCTCGATGCGCCCTTTCTTCATGATGATCACCCGCTCGCAGAGACGTTCGACCTCGTTCATATTGTGAGAAGCCAGCAGGACTGTCGTGCCCTGGCCGAGGCGGAAACGCTCCAGTTTCGTGCGTACCCAATCGGCGGTGTCCGGATCAAGAGAGGCTGTTGGCTCATCCAGCAGCAGCACCTCAGGGAAGTTCAGCAGGGCTTTCGCAAGCGACACGCGCGTCTTCTGTCCGGCCGAAAGCTTGCCTGTCGGTCGATCAAGAAACTCGGTCAGATCGAGATCCGCAGCTATGCTCTTTATGCGTTCGTCGATATCCGGGACGGCATAAAGCTGCGCAAAGACCGAAAGATTCTGCCGGACCGTCAAGCGCATCGGCATATCGACATACGGACTCTCGAAATTCATCCGGTGCAGTACGCGATAACGCTCGCGCGGCATGTCGGCGCCAAGGACAGTCACGGTGCCCGCCGTGGGAGTTACCAGCCCCATGATCATCGCGATCGTTGTCGTCTTGCCTGCACCATTGCCGCCAAGGAGACCGGTAATCGACCCGCGGGGAAGCCTAAACGAAATGCCGGTGACCGCTTCCACGCCCTTGTAGCGCTTGACCAGTCGGTCGACGGCGATTGCGGACGTGTTTTGCGCATCCATGGCGGCACAGATGTGACGCTCCGCCGCGGAAAGTGCAAGGCCGCGAAGGCTGAATTTGTGGCGCCGCGACATCGCGTTAGACTAAAGCATGCCTGCCACTCTTGGGATCGCCGAGTCTCACCCGCGCCGCAACGTGCGCCTCGATACCCTCGTGCGCCTCCGATGGCTCGCGATCATTGGGCAGACGACTGCCGTGCTTGTCGTCTACTACGGTCTCGATTTTCGGCTGCCGATTTACGCTTGTCTCGGCGTCATCGCGCTGTCGGTCTGGCTCAATATCGCTCTGCGCCTTCGCTTCAATATCACTCAGCGACTCGAGCCTGATCGCGCCGCTTGGCTGCTCGCCTTCGATATCGCCGAGCTTGCCGTGTTGCTGTTCCTGACCGGAGGACTGCAGAATCCATTTGCGTTTCTCTTTCTCGGGCCGGTGCTTCTGTCCGCAACTGCGCTGCCGCCGCAGTTCACCTTGACGCTCGGCGGATTCGCCATTGCGTGCGCGACCGTTCTCGTTTTTGTGCACTATCCGCTGCCGTGGGACAGTGACGATCCGCTGCAGCTGCCGCCAATCTACATGATGGGAGTCTGGCTTTCGATCCTGCTCGCGATCGGCTTTATCGGCGTGTACGCGTGGCAAATCACCGAAGAGTCACGGCAGCTTTCCGACGCGCTTGCCGCAACCGAGCTCGTGCTGGCGCGCGAACAGCATCTCTCGCAGCTCGATGGCCTTGCCGCCGCGGCCGCGCATGAGCTTGGCACGCCTCTTTCGACCATTTCGGTCATCGCCAAGGAACTGGAGCGCGCGATTGGCCCGAGCGATCCGCACGGAGACGATGTCCGGCTTCTGCGCGAGCAGGCCACTCGTTGTCGCGACATTCTCGCGAAGCTTACCGAACTTTCATCCAGCGGGGAGCCTTTCGATCGCATGCCGCTTTCCGCGCTTATCGAGGAAGTGGTGGCGCCGCATCGGCATTTTGGCGTTGCCATCGACATCCGCGCCGTCGGTGATGGCAGCCCGGAGCCGGTTGGCGCGCGCAATCCGGCGATCCTCTACGGACTCGGCAACCTGCTGGAAAATGCCGTCGATTTCGCGCTCCACCGGGTCAGCGTGGAGACCACGTGGAGTAAAGACTCGGTCGACGTGACCATCACCGATGACGGACCTGGCTTCGCCCCGGAAATCATGGGCCGTCTCGGGGAACCCTACGTCACGAGCCGCCGTGCCCACCCGCACGAAATCTCCGACGAGCCCACCGGACTTGGGCTTGGCTTCTTCATTGCGAAGAACTTGCTCGAACGGGCCGGCGCCACGCTTTCCTTCGAGAACCGCGCAGTCCCGGATCGCGGTGCGATAGTCAGGATTCATTTCAAGCGCAGCGATTTCGAGCGCGCCGCCTCTGCTGCTCCGACTTGAGACTTGCCGCGCTAATCACTATTTTTTGCTGTGAATACGGTGGCTGAAGCGAGTAGCATGCCGCGTGGGGCGCTCAGATCGTAGGTGACGAAGTGGATGCGATAACCAATACGACGACCACCAACGGAAAATTGAGAATCCCCGGCGAACGGTCGCTGCTGATCGTGGAGGATGACCATTCGTTTCAGCAGCGGCTTGCGAAGGCGCTGGAGCAGCGAGGCTTTGTAGTCACCACTGCGGAGTCGGTGGCCGACGGATTGCTACAGGTCGAAAAGACAGCCCCTGCCTATGCAATCGTCGACATGCGCCTCGATGATGGCAATGGCCTCGACGTGATTTCCGCCCTTAAGCGCAGGCGCCCGGACGCGCGCGGAATCATTCTGACCGGCTATGGCAACATTGCTACCGCGGTGAACGCGGTGAAGCTCGGAGCGGTGGACTACCTGGCCAAGCCGGTGGATGCGGATGATGTGGCTGCCGCGCTGCTTGCGCAGGACAATGCGAGAATCGAACCGCCGGAAAACCCGATGTCGGCCGACCGGGTCCGCTGGGAACATATCCAGCGCATCTATGAGCTCTGCGGCCGTAACGTTTCAGAGACGGCGCGTCGGCTGAACATGCACCGGCGTACGTTGCAGCGCATTCTGGCGAAGCGGGCGCCGCGCTGATCGTCAGGCGAGATTCTCATAGTTTCCGTTCGGGTCCGCGAGCGATTGCAGACGCAGCGCGGCGGCGCGCGCAAACGCCAGCATCATAGCCTTGCGTGTTGCGGCCGGGAGCTTGTGTTCCGGCGCATGGCACTTGAACTCGCCTCCAAAGGCATCTGCAACGATGAGGCCGGTGTCTGGCGGAAAGATATCGCACGGCACCTCGACACGGGTGGCGAAGTAGAGCCGATCACAATGCGCCCGGTAGTCCCGCCATTTCTGGTCAGCTCGAAAATCCGGTACTGACGATTTGATCTCGACAATCCAGATTTCGCCGCTTGTGCCGAGGGCCACGAGGTCAGCGCGACGCCCGGAGGGCAGCGTCAGCTCCGTCACCACACAGCGGCCATGCGCGTACAGGAGGCGGGTCGCGCCGCGCGCGATCGCGAGCGCAGCCTCGGACTGCCTTCCATCGACTGGCATTTCCACGATTGCAGAAGAGATGAGCGCCATGGTGCCGGTTTGCCTGCCGCTGAACTAATCGGATAAGGATTATCGTGGTTCGGAAAACACCATTTTGGCAAGAGACCGGATACTGATGTCCATCAATTATGAAGTGGAATACGACAACCGCGCCCGCGTGCCGGAGCATCCGGAGATATTCGCGCGCTGGGAACGGGAAGCCGCTTCCTTCCGTGCGGCGGCGCAGAACCCGAAACTAGATATCCCGTACGGCTCAGCGAGGCGACGCAGGATCGATCTTTTCCCTGCGGCAGATGACGAGAAAGCGCCGCTTGCGATGTTCATTCATGGCGGTTGGTGGCGCTCACTCGACCCATCGATGTTCTCCCATATGGCTGCAGGCCCCACCGCGCGCGGCATCACCGTTGCGGTAGCAGGTTACGAACTCTGCCCGCAGGTCTCGATCGGCGATATCATCGAACAGATCCGCGCCGCATGCCTCTCATTGTGGCGCCGGCGTCGGCAGCGCATCCTCGCGTACGGTCATTCGGCAGGAGGCCATCTTGCCGCGTGCATGGTCGCGACGGACTGGAAAACCATCGCGCCGGACGTTCCCGCCGATCTTGTGCCGGCGGCGTATGCGATCTCGGGCGTGTTCGATCTGCTGCCGCTGCTGCATGTTTCGCAAAACCAGGATCTCCGGCTCGATGAGTCCGATGCGCGGCGGCTGTCGCCGCTCTACTGGCCGGTGCCGGCGGGACGCGCGCTCGACGCAATCGTTGGCTCGCTTGAATCGAGTGAATTCCTCCGCCAAAGCAAGGAGATTGCCGAAGCGTGGCGGCAAGACATGGCACTCACCCGTTACGAAGAGATTTCCGGCGCGAATCATTTCACCGTGATCGATCCGCTCGCAGATCCCAACAGTGCCATGACCGCTCGCGTCGCGGCGCTTGCGCAGAGCGCGGCGATGATCTCGCTTTAGAAGAACGCCTGGATGCCGGTCTGGGCGCGGCCGAGGATGAGGGCGTGGATATCGTGCGTGCCCTCATAGGTGTTCACGGTCTCCAGGTTCGCGAGCACGCGCATGACGTGATATTCCTCGG